>JBGSUQ010000009.1:0-28852 GCA_041753395.1 Spirochaetota bacterium | reverse complement strand
CTGCGGCGAAGTGGTTAATCCCGACTATGTCGGGACTCTACCGACTGAGCTACAGGGGAATATTCAAACTATCTAATCGCCTGCGGCGAAGTGGTTAATCCCGACTATGTCGGGACTCTACCGACTGAGCTACAGGAGAATGTAATTCAATGGTTAATAGATTATGTACCATGATAGTGTCAATTATTTTTTAGTAAAAATTTGTGAATTCATTCATTTTTATCTTGATAAAATATTATGTCCCGATAATAATACGAATAAACAAGTACATTCAAAGCAGGATACGGCTCCTTCTGTCTGCGCCAGGAGGAGCCATATAGTGTAAAGTGGAATATGGATATACCCAGGGAAATCAGGAAGCTTGCGAAAGACAAAAACGCAATAATCCTGGCACATAATTACCAGATTGATGAGATCCAGGACATAGCCGATTTCAGCGGTGATTCGCTGGAGCTTTCTCAACTCGCTGCGAAAAACAACGCTGACATGATCGTTTTCTGCGGGGTTCATTTCATGGCTGAATCGGCATCGATCCTTTCACCGCAAAAAAAGGTCATCATCCCGGACCCGACTGCCGGGTGCCCCATGGCGGACATGGTGGAGCCTCGGGACGTGATCGCCCTTAAGGAGAAACATCCCGGCGCCAAGGTAATCACATATATTAATTCCACCGCGGCGGTAAAGGCACTTTCCGATGTGATCTGCACCTCGTCAAATGCTCTTAAAATCGTTGAAAGAGTTGATGCCGACCAGATCATCTTCCTGCCCGATAAAAACCTGGGAAGTTACGTACAGCGTTTCACCAAAAAGAAAATTATCCTCTGGAAGGGCTTTTGTCCGACCCATGAAAAATTTACACGCGAAGACCTTATTGCCGTGCGGCAAAAGAATCCCGGCGCCGTGGTGATTGTTCATCCCGAGTGTAGGCCCGAGATCATTGATATGGCGGACGAGGTCCTGTCAACCGGGCAGATGGTCAAGTTTGTTCAGAAAACCGATAAAACAAAAATCATAGTCGGGACCGAAATCGGGATGATACACAAGCTTAAAAGCGTTGCCCCCCATCTTGAATACATACCGGCATCCCCTTCCTTTATCTGCCCTAACATGAAAAAAATAAACCTGCCGGTTTTGCTCAGGGGGCTCCAGAATGAACAAACGGTGGTTTCAGTCGCTCCGGATATACGCGATAGGGCGAAGAAGGGCCTTGACCGGATGCTCGAGCTATCATATTGACAGGATTTTTACATGACCGATCCCATGCCGTATGAAAATAGCGATTTTGACAGCACGATAGACGATGACGCCGGACGCATCCCGCCCCCTGTGCCTGACCAGGGGGCTTCCGCAAAATCGGCAGGGGAATCCTTCGAGGAAGACACGAGAAAGCAGCTTAATCTCCTGCGGGAAAGGACCTTTAACACGGAATTGAAGCAGCTTGTCGACAGGGTCAGGGACAATGAACCGCCTTTAAGCGTCTTTGACGGTGAACCCGAGGAGATCGATGCCCTATCCGAGGACGAGCTCCGGCTGAAATTATATCGTCTCTATTACCGGGCGCGGGTTCTCCATGATAACCGTGAGATGAACGTGTCCTTCAATCCTTTTGAATCGATTGATGCTTCATCACCCGGCTCCATTCCTGATTCACTCGCCGGTTATATCGTGGACCGCATGCATCAGCTGGCCCTGTCGCCTTTTGCCCTGTTGTCATACAGCATTATCGAGAAGGCATATATACCCACCATTCATAATCTCGAGCGGTATCATGTCGATAATGTTGTAATCGGTTTGCGCGACAGGCTCTTCAGAACCATCCTGGAAAGCGGCGACGGGGTGATAATAGAGGCCGATACGCTTCGCGATGACCCGTTCCTGGAAAAGATTTTTTATCTTCATGAAGGCGAGGAACCTCACGCTTTGTATTTTGTAATGCTCAGCTCACTGGTGTCTGAAGTTGCCCGTGAGCTCCAGAAACCGGGCCGTTCTGTCATAACGCCATTCCTTCCTTCGGCCATATTGATGATCGAAATGCCCCTGCAAACAGAACCACATAACCGGGCTTCTGTTTACAATACCCTCAGGAAAAAACTCGCCTTGCCGTTTTTCCTGCTCAATGACAACCAGTCGCTGGTCTTTACATCGGAAAGCTATGAGGACATGGATTATTCATACCATGTCCTTGATTATTTATTCACTATTTTTTTGCTCAACCATGACCGGGTCGGAATAAGCATAAAATCAAAATCGAAAGACAGCATCAATAGAACATTTCTCATGAAATATATAATATCCCAGCTAAGCTACAAGCTGCATGCTGATTCTGTTCTGGTCCATATTATCAAAGGGCACCTCATTATTTTGACCAGGGAAGGGTTTGTTGATGTTATAAAATCATTGATCGAAGAATATAATAAGCTTTTCAACGATCAATTCAATCTCGTGGAATTTTCTCCTGCGGAATTCAAAGATTCACTGGAAATTATTCAAAGAATTGTTTTTAATAATTGATGACTACTTGATGAAGGTGTATTCTCAAAAGCCGGGTATATGAAATTTCATTCCTTGTTACTATCAATATGCCTGTTCACGGCACTTTCTGCGGCTTCCCGGCTTAATGCCGCCGGGACCGTGGGCACTTCCGGGGCGACCTTTCTCGAGTACGCGATAGGGACCCGCGCCCTCGGAATGGGCGAGGCCTTTACCGCGGAGACTGACGACATCAATACTCTCTACTTTAATCCGGCAGGACTCGGTTCACTGAAGTATCCGCAGCTGACCCTCTTTCATCATGAGCTGATTATGGAATCGCGTCTGGAGAATATTACAATTGCATATCCGATAAAAAAATACGGATATCTGGCTGTGGCCAATACTGTCTTTTGGGTCCCGGAGTTCGATAAAATCGACATAAACGGTCTCGATGTCGGCAATGTCCAGTTCTATAATGGATGCCTCACGGTTGGATATGGATATGACTTTAACTATTTATATCTCGGGGCTTCGGCGAAATATATTTACCAGAAGATTGATACGAAAATGGTCCATGCCTTCGCAATGGATATAGGCATCATGAAGGGGTTCAAGATGTGGACCCCCTTCGAAGCTCCGTTGCGTAACTTTCATATGGGGATTTCGGTGCTGAATCTCGGCACCAAGGTAATGGACAGCGAACTTCCGCGGTATATCCGGATCGGGTTATCGTACAAGCCTCTGCACTGGCTCGGGCTGAATATCGATTTAATAGAAAACTGCGTCAAGGCGGACGACCTGGTTGATTTTACCCACGGCTTTAACGAAAGCTTCCGGATGAACATAGGTCTTGAGCTCACGTACCTTGATCTGCTCTACATCAGGGGCGGATGGCGCTTCAATGACACGGGGACCTATACTGTTGGCCTCGGCTTTAACTATGTGATAAAAAACGTATCCTTCACCATCGATGCTTCCTTCGCCGATGCCGGCGAGTTTAATCCGACCTATTCCTTCAATATCGGCTTCAAGCTGATCCCGAAAGTTGTTACCATCGAAGACCGTAAAAAGGCGGAATACCATTACAAAAGGGGCATCAAGTCATATGTCGGGGACGACATAGACGGTGCCCTGAAGGAATTCAAAACAACCAAGGATTACAACCCGTACCACAGGAATATCGATAAGAAAATCGAGGATCTCCAGGAAATAATGGATCTCAAGAAGCAGAACAGGATAGAAGAAGAGAAAGATAATGAGAGATGAAGGGAGAAAAAATTCATTTACGAAGAAACAGATAGATGCAATGATTGAGCTGGCAGGGTAGGGGATACAAAGACTCACGGAAATACAGAAGAAGTATATATAACAAATCCCTCCGATAGAGGGAAAGGTTACTATAATGATATAAGGTTACGTAATTATTAACAGGTTAATATGAGTAAATGCCCGAATATAAAATATTTATGTGCTGCGGTGATTATAGCCAGCTCCTTCCTTCTTCCCCTTTCAGGAAAGAATACCTGTACATTAATGATCATCAATGCCGGGGGTGTGCAGGTGCCGCTCAATGCCGAAATAGCTGACACGGAGTCGCTGCGGATGAAGGGCCTCATGGACCGGAGGGCAATGGGGCGGGACAGTGGAATGCTCTTCGCCTTCGACCGGGAGCAGATCTTGAATTTCTGGATGAAGAACACCTATATACCGCTGAGCATAGCCTACATAAGTAAAACCGGTGTTATAAACGAGATCCGTGACATGAAACCCCTGGACATATCAATTACCTATCCCTCGGCCATGCCCGCACGGTATGCCCTGGAGGTGAACAGGGGCTGGTTTGATAAAAATAACATAACGAAAGGATGCAGAATAGTACTCGATGGATGCATCAGTAAATAGGATCCCGTCCTCAAAAGATGAGCGGGCCCTGATCCTGGGTATCCGCCTTCACGGCGCAGATAACGAAGATCTCGCAAACTCCCTTGATGAACTCGATCTCCTGGTCAGGACGGCCGGTGCTATGGTCGTAGGCAAGCAGATCATCAATCGCGACCGGATTGACCCGGCCTTCATCATCGGCAAGGGATACCTGTCCGAAATCGAGAAGACCATCTCGGAAAAAAAGATACGCCTGGTGGTATTTGACCTCAACAATATACGGCCGGCCCAGGTACGCAACCTGGAAGAGAGGCTGAAATGCCGCATCATCGGCAGAAATGAAATTATCATGGATATCTTCGCGCGCAGGGCGCGGAGCGCTGAATCGAAGATACAGGTGGAGCTGGCCCAGCTCAAGTACATCCTGCCGCGCCTCAAGGGCCTTGGCGGGGTTCTGT
Organism: Spirochaetota bacterium; assembly: GCA_041753395.1. Taxonomy (GTDB): domain Bacteria; phylum Spirochaetota; class UBA4802; order UBA4802; family UBA5550; genus RBG-16-49-21. The sequence goes on along the minus strand of JBGSUQ010000009.1, from coordinate 24,041 downwards.
CGCGGCTCGGCGGCGGGATCGGCACGCGCGGACCAGGCGAAAAGATGCTGGAGACCGACCGGCGACACATTCTGAGAAGGATATCGACCCTCAACCGAAAGCTGGAAAAAATATCAAAGCACCGCGACACCCAGCGCAAGAGTCGCCGGAGCGAGCTGATCGGCGCCGTGGTGGGGTATACCAATGCCGGCAAATCAACGGTTATTAACTATCTGGCAAAGGACGATCTTTTTGTCGAGGACCGCCTCTTCGCCACCCTTGAATCCTATACGCGCTCCGTTTTTCTTGCCGAGGGGAAAAAATGCCTTCTCATAGATACGGTGGGTTTTATACGGAACCTCCCGGCGAACCTGATCGAATCGTTCAAGTCGACCCTTGAGGAAATACGGAACGCCGATTTCCTGATACACATCATCGATATCTCGTCTCACGACATCGGCTCCAATATACGGACAGTGAACCAGGAAATATACGAACTCGAAAGCGCGGACAAGGAGGTCATCCTGTTCTTCAACAAGGCCGACCTCCTGGAGGATGAAGCCCTTGCCAACAGCACGCGGAACAATTATCCCGGCGCGATCGTCGGATCAGCGGCCCGGGGCCTGGGCATGGACGAATTGAAGAACAGGATCATAGCATTATATGACGAAGCTGATTCCAGGGGACAGCATGGCCCGCTGGCATCAGCCGCGGCACAAACCGAAGGAGTATAATACATGTACATCATTGATGATATAACCGGCGGAGACCTGCCGCAATTATCAATACTTTACGAGGAGCTCTCCGGCAAACCGGTCGATCCGGATTGCATGAAGGCTACTTTTGAAAAAATTTCGTGCAATGACGATTATTATCTACTTGGGGCCAGGACTGATAACAATCATCTGGTCGGGACTGTCATGGCGGTGGTCTGCCACGATATGGCCAAGGAATGCAGGCCCTTCATGATCATGGAAAACTTTGTGGTTGACTCAGGCTGGCACCGGAAGGGCATCGGTTCGATGCTTATCCGCAGGGTGGAATCGATAGGCAGGGATAGGAGCTGTATTTTCGTGCAATTCTGTTCATCGTCATACCGTACCGGTGCGCATGCGTTTTATAAGGAATCGGGTTATGACCCGGGGGAAGTGAAAGGATTCAGGAAATTTTTTTAAGATATAACCATCCAATTGAGGAAACCTCACCCCGCCTCCAGCGTGCCCTCTCCCATGAGGAGAGGGCTTTGTGAGAAATGCATCTTCTTAGGCGTCCCCCTCTCCCTGTGGGAGAGGGGGACTGAGGGGGTGAGGTCTTGTCATCGGGACAAGTGGTGTTCTTTTATTTACATATTATGGTTGATATTTTAATGGTAGATTTATTATTGACGGAAAAGTTTTATGTCAGTTAAATAGCCACGGAATTGTTAATTAGTAACCTTAATAATTTATTTTTCCCATAAATTATCAATGATAATGCTCCGCCGCCTTCGGCGGCACGGTATACATTAATTTATTCCAGACTTGACCGGAAAGGATTGAACCATGATCGATAAAATATTAAGCCTATTCTTCGGCACCAAACATGATCGGGACGTGAAAAAGCTCTGGCCCCTTGTGCACAGAATCAATGCCATCGAGCCGGAGATGAAAAAACTGACTAATGATGAAATGCGCGGCATGACATCGAAGTTTCGCCAGCGCATTGAAAAGGGAGAGACCCTTGACAGTCTCCTCCCCGAGGCGTTCGCCCTGACAAGGGAGGCCTCTGTGCGGACGCTGGGGATGCGGCACTTTGACGTTCAGATGATGGGCGGCATCGTCCTCCACCAGGGGAGGATTACCGAGATGAAAACCGGTGAAGGAAAGACACTTGTTGCGACGCTCCCGGTTTATCTCAATGCCCTCGGCGGACTGGGCGTCCATGTCGTCACTGTCAATGACTATCTGGCCCGGCGCGACTCGGAATGGATGGGCACCATCTACAAATTCCTCGGACTGGAGGTTGGTGTCATACAGCATGACATGACCCCCTATCAGCGGCAGGTGTCGTACCGGTGCGACGTAACATACGGGACCAACAACGAGTTCGGTTTCGATTACCTCCGGGACAACATGGTGGAGCACCAGAGCCTGCGGGTGCAGCGGGTGCTCAATTTTGCCATCGTTGACGAGGTTGACTCGATACTCATCGACGAAGCGCGGACGCCACTCATTATATCGGGGTCCACAGAGGAATCCACCAAGAAATATTACCTCCTGAACAAGGTTATACTCAACCTGAAGGAAAAGGCCGATTTCGAAGTCAATGAAAAGGACCGCCATGTAACTCTGACCGAAGAAGGCGTCAATCACGTGCAGCGGCTCCTCAAGATTGATAACCTGTACGATAACAAGCATATCGATACCGTGCACCATGTGAACCAGGCGCTGAAGGCCCACGCGCTGTTCCATATCGACGAGGACTATATCGTGAAGGACGGGCAGGTCATCATCGTGGACGAGTTCACCGGCCGCCTCATGCCGGGCCGCCGTTACTCTGACGGCCTTCACCAGGCGCTGGAGGCAAAGGAAAATGTCACCATCGCACGAGAGAGCCAGACACTGGCAACGATTACCTTCCAGAACTTTTTCAGGATGTACAAGAAGTTGGGTGGTATGACCGGTACCGCGGACACAGAGGCGGTTGAATTCCAGAAGATATACAAACTCGATGTCGTGGTTGTTCCGACGAACATGCCGATGATACGGAGGGACTACCCCGACAAGGTTTACCGGACCGAACGCGAAAAATATGACGCCATTATTCAGGAGATCCGCGACCTCAACAGTAAGGGACAGCCTATCCTTGTTGGCACCATCTCGATCGACAAATCAGAAAAGCTGTCGCGCCTGCTGCAGTCCAAGAGTATCATGCATAACGTGCTGAACGCGAAGTTCCACGAGCATGAGGCGCGCATTATCGCCGAGGCGGGAAGTCCGGGCGCGGTGACCATCGCCACGAACATGGCCGGCCGTGGGACCGACATCGTACTGGGGGGGCGGAGGCTCTATGTCGATGAGCTCGAATCGCACGTCCCGGTCCATGACGCAAACCTGTGGAATGACTTCAAGCTGGCCATTCTGACGTCGGATTTCGACAAAGCTGAGCACCTATCCGAACAGTTGGAGGGGCAGGACAAGCACAAGTCAAAGACTCTGATACGAGAAGGACGCGAATGGACCGTCAATCACATCAAGGTCGTCGATGCCGGGGGGCTCCACATCCTCGGCACGGAGCGACATGAGGCGCGCCGCATAGACAACCAGCTCCGGGGACGTTCCGGACGCCAGGGCGACCCCGGTTCTTCACGGTTTTACCTTGCCCTCGAAGACGAGCTCATGCGTCTCTTCGGCTCCGAACGAATCGGCAGCATCATGCAGCGTCTCGGCATGGAGGAGGGTCAGGAGATCGAAAGCCCCATGGTTTCGAAGGCCATCGCCAGCGCACAGAAACGGGTCGAAGGCCGCAACTTCGATATCAGGAAACACCTACTCGAATACGATGACGTCATGAATTCGCAGCGTGAGTTTATATACAAGGAACGGGATGAAATACTTCTCGGCGAAGACATATCATACAAGTTCACGTCATATGTCGAAGATGTTTGCAAAGAGAAAATTGACGTGTTTACCGGAGGAAAAGCACATCCTGAAGAATGGGACCTGGACGGCCTCAAAAACTGGATGCGGTTTAAGTTCGGCGTCGAGGTTGATTTTGAAAAGATAAGTCCCATCGAATTGAACTACTCGGAATTCGAGGAGGCTATCATTAACAGGCTCAAGGAAGCCTATAAAATAAAGGAAGATACGCTTGGCGCGAAGGACATGCGTGCTCTCGAGAGGATGATATCGTTGCAGATAATCGACACCAAGTGGCGTGATCACCTCTATAACATGGACGAGATGCGGGACGGCATCTGGACACTGAGTTACGGGGAGCGGAACCCGCTGGTGGAGTACAAGATACAGGGCTTCAACCTGTTCCGTGATATGCTTGCCACCCTTAAAGAAGATATTCTTGAATATCTCATGAGAGTGCAGGTGGAGCGCATCGTTGAGGAAGAGCCGCCACAGCCGTCGTCGGAAATTATCGGTAGTGAATTTCACGCAGAAGTCGAACAGTTCGGCGCGGGTGGAATCCCCCTCTCGTCGCAGGCCGCGGCCGTGCGGAAGCCGGCCGAGCAGAAAAAAGAACAACACGCAGAAACCACGGGCGGCGTGAAGCGCAAAAAAAGCCGCAGGAACAGAAGGTAGTTGAAATGACTTCGACATTGATGAAAAGTGTATCGGGGATCAGGGGTATCGTGGGTGAATCGATGACCCCGGACCTTATCAACAGGGTCGGATCCGCCTTCGCCGGGTATTGCGGATACGGTACTGTTGTCATCGGAAGGGACTCAAGGCCAACCGGAGCAGCGATAGAAAAGGGGCTCGAATCAGCACTCTTGCTCTCGGGATGCGATGTCGTGAACGTCGGAATTGTACCGACGCCGACCGTCCAGGTCATGGTGGAGCACCTCCATGCCGATGGGGGGATCGTGATATCCGCCTCCCACAATCCCATAGAGTGGAATGCGTTCAAACTCGTCGGGAAGTCCGGCACATTTCTTACTGCCTCGGAGATCGAATTATTTTTCAAAAGGATGGAGTCGTCATTCTCCTACAAGCACTGGGACGGCATAGGGTCTGTCAGGCAGGACACGGGCGCAGATGACATTCACATCGAAAAAGTTTTGTCCGTGGTGGACAGGGAAATTATTAGTAAAAAGAAATACAAAGTCGTCCTTGACTCGGTAAACGGCGCCGGTTCGCGCATAACTATCAATCTGCTGAAAAAGCTGGGCTGCGACGTAGTGCCGTTGCACTGCAACATGACCGGCATCTTCCCGCGCGGCGCTGAGCCGCTGCCGGCAAACCTTGGGATTTTATCGAAGAAAGTTATCGAGGAAAAAGCGGATATCGGGTTTGCCCAGGACCCGGATGCGGACAGGCTAGCCATTGTCGATAATGCGGGCAGACCGATTGGCGAGGAAAACACCATCGCCCTGGTGGTTGAGCACCTTCTGGCAAAGAAGCCGGGCAGGGTGGTAATCAATCTGTCGACGACCAGGGCTGTCGATGATATCGCGGCAGCGCACGCTTCAGAACTCACCCGTGCGAAGGTCGGCGAGATCAATGTCGTCGAGGAGATGATGCGCAGTGGTGCGCGAATCGGCGGCGAGGGGAATGGCGGAGTCATTTCCCCTGAAGTACACCTCGGAAGGGACAGTCTGGTCGGTATCGGCTATGTTCTCGAGATGATGGCCGGGCGTTCGCAATCGATCTCGCATCTCGTTGAGAAGCTGCCGCATTACTCAATGAAAAAAGGGAGCATAAAGCTTTCAGGATCAGGTGTCGATCCTGCGATTCTGAAACGTATCGAAAAGGAGTATTCAGCTCAAAAGACATCAAATATTGACGGTCTCCGGATCGAATTTATAGGCAGTCATGAATTTTCCGGCGGCTGGGTACACTTGCGGCCCTCCAACACTGAGCCCATATTCAGGATCATCTCAGAGGGAAAGGACGATGCCCATGCGGAAGCTATCTATAAGCATTTCGAGAAGCTGCTGAAGTAATCCCCATGTGCCTTCTGTTAGGGTGGGGTTTAAACCCCACCCTAACAGAAGGCATGAGTCCCCCTCGCAATCGATAATTTCAGCTTGACAAATACCCATGATGACAAGAATTTACTTGTTTTAATTATTTAGCTATATTAATTTTAAATAAAAAGAAGTGGGAAAATGTTCAAAAACAGATCGTATTGCGGTGAATTATCGATAAAAGATGTAAACAGTCGTGTTGATCTGGCCGGATGGGTCGAGAGCAACAGGAATCTCGGTGGTATAATTTTCATCAAGCTGCGGGATGTTTCTGGTACCGTGCAGGTCGTTGTAGATTCATCAGGCGCGCCGGGGTTGGTTGAGACAGCAGACCAGGCAAGGAGCGAGTTTGTCGTTTTTCTCACTGGAACAGTGCGGAAACGTGATGAAAAAAACATCAAAACGGAACTTCCCACCGGGCATATAGAAGTTCTCTGTGAATCATTGGTCATACTGAACGCCTCGCTGGTTCCTCCCATACCGATCGATACAAAAGACACTTTAAACGAAGACACTCGGCTGAAATACCGGTATCTCGACCTCAGGCGGGAAGAGATGCATGATGCCATAATCAAGCGCCACAGGGTAATGCAGATCATGCGCCATTACTTGAGCGATAACCGGTTTTTCGAGATAGAAACGCCCGTGCTGAACAAGTCGACTCCTGAAGGGGCGCGGGACTTCCTGGTCCCGAGCCGAATCAGCAAGGGAGAATTCTACGCCTTGCCACAATCGCCGCAGCTCTTTAAACAGATCCTGATGATATCAGGTTTTGACCGGTATTTCCAGATCGTGAAGTGCTTCCGGGACGAAGATTTAAGGGGCGATCGCCAGCCGGAATTTACCCAGGTTGACCTGGAACTGTCATTTATTGACGCTGATACAATTATGAAGGTCATAGAAGGACTGCTGAAAGAGGTGGTTCGTGACCTGCTTGGGATTGAGATACCCGTTCCCTTTACGCGCCTGACCTATCAGGAGGCGATGGACCGGTTCGGCACGGATGCGCCCGACACCAGATTTGGCCTTGAAATAGCCGACTGCAGCGACATATTTGAAAACTCGGAATTCAGCGTCTTCGTTCAGGCCCTTGCGGCCGGCGGTGTAATCAAGGGCATATCGGTCCCAGACGGCGGAAAGTTGTCGAGGAAGATGACCGACCAGTACGGGGAGGACGCCAGGGTATTTGGTGCAAAGGGTCTTCCCATGTTTAAGTATAATAACAATGCGGCAGAGAGCGGCATCGCCAAGTATCTGAAGCCCGAGGAACTGGAGCAGCTGAAGAAGCGCTTCAGCCTATCCGGCCAGGCGGCTCTATTTTTCGTCGCTGATACCTACAGCACGGCTTCAAGCGCGCTGGCAAGCGTTCGCGTGAAAATAGCCCGTGACATGGGCCTCATTGATGAAAAGAAGCTGAACTTTCTATGGGTCACCGATTTTCCGCTGTTCGAATACAGCGAGCAGGACCGGCGTTTTTACTCCAAGCACCATCCTTTCACGTCTCCCAAGGCGGAGTTCATACCGCAGCTTGATTCACTGAAGCCGGAGCAGGCGAACAAGGTCCTCGCCCAGGCATATGACGTTGTTCTGAACGGGGTTGAAATCGGCGGCGGCTCAATACGGATCAACAATCCGGACGTGCAGAATAAAATATTTTCGCTCCTTGGAATTTCCAAAGAAGAGGCCGACGAGAAGTTCTCGTTCCTTGTGGATGCCCTCAAGTACGGGGCTCCTCCGCACGGGGGCATAGCCCTGGGTCTTGACCGCGTCATGATGATCCTCCTCGGGAAAAAATCGATCAGGGACGTCATAGCCTTCCCGAAAACGACGAAAGGGCAATGCCTGATGAGCAATGCCCCATCGCCGGTATCGCCGGAACAGCTACAGGAGCTTAATTTAAAAGTGGTCGACAAATAACATGGTCGAGAACCGATTTGAGATCGATGACACATCGATATTCAGGCGAATCTGCGGAAACAAGGACGCCAATATCAAGAAAATCGAGGATATCACCGGCGTTGAAATTATCCCGCGCGGCAACACCCTGATTGTCAAGGCAGTGAAGGATAAGAATGACATGGTGATGAAGCTGCTCCACGTCATGAGCGATTTTATCTATACCAGCGGCAAGGAATACGAGTTTGACGACTTTAATTTGAAATATATCATCACGACAGTCATGTCGGGCAAGAATTTCAGGCACGAGGACATAAGCAGCCTGAAGATTTCATTTCAGGACACTGGAAAGACGGTGATGCCCAAGACGCTGAACCAAGCCCACTATATTACGGCCATGTATAGCCATCCCATTACCATAGCCACCGGCCCGGCCGGCACCGGCAAGACATACCTGGCAGTGGTGATGGCGTTGAAATTTCTCATCTCCGGCAAGGTGGACCGAATCATACTCACCAGGCCGGCGGTTGAGGCCGGTGAGAACCTGGGGTACCTGCCGGGCGACCTTATCCAGAAGATAAATCCCTATCTGCGGCCCCTCTATGATGCCCTGTTCGACCTCCAGCCCTTTGAAAAGATATCGAAATTGATGGAGAAGAGCATCATTGAGGTCGCACCACTGGCCTACATGCGGGGGAGGACTCTGAACAATGCCTTTATTATTCTTGACGAGGCGCAGAACACCACCGTGGCGCAGATGAAGATGTTCCTGACCAGACTCGGGGGCAACTCGAAGATCGTCATTTCGGGCGACGATACCCAGATCGACATAGAGAAGCCCAAGAAATCAGGCCTTCTCCAGGCGATGCGGATACTTAACAATATCAGCGACATAAGCTTTATTCGTTTTACCAGGGAAGATATATCGCGGCATCCTATCGTTGAAAAAATAGTTGCAGCCTACGAAAAGAGCGGGTATAGTGAATAATTTAATTTATACGGCATGAAATCACTTTTACAAATAGCGTCGCAGTCGGTCCGGCATTTCCTCGGAAGCCAGAATATTAAGTTTTCATTAATATCATTGCTGATTATCGTCAGTATTTCGACGATCATGCTGTCCCTTAATTTCTTCGGGACGTCCTACAGCTACGAGATCGGCGATATAGCCGACGAGGATATCCGCGTTCCCCGGGACATGGAATACGTGAACGAGCCGGAAACCGCTGTGGAGCGCAAGAGGGAAGCCGAAGCGGTTCCCATCGTGTTCGACAAGGACGCCTCTGTTCTCCAGAAAAAGCTGAATGTAACCAGCGTTCTTATCAACCATGCCGTTGAAACACTCAAGCAGTTCCCGCCGGCTGGCAACGATTATACCTTCCAGGTCTACGCGATGAAGTCGCGAATGCCCAGATACCTCCAGTTCAATGATGCCATACTGTTGGAAACTCTCCGGTTCAGGGACCATGGCAAGCTTAAAAAGATCATATCGAGAATCCTGATCTATATCTATGATGATTCCCGGATGGGAATTCTTGACAAGCCTTATGACAACCCGCTGAAGATCTATAATAACAATGTCACGGTCCGCACCATCAATCTGCCGGAAACGGTGGATGAGGTTTCGCGCACCCTGGATACTCTTAAAACTATTGACGATGTAAAGAACAACATAAACGGCATATGCACTTCCATAGCGCCATATCTGCAAAAGCAGACCATAGCGGCGATCAGCGGTATCGTATCCGGCATTCTTGAGCCTAACCTCTCCTTCAACCTGGAGGAATCAAAACGGAGGATAGCCGATGTTGTCAAAAAAGTTACCCCCGTGACCAGCAAACTGAAGAAAGGTCAGACTATCGTGAGGGAAGGGGACACCGTGACCCAGGACGTATTGAAGAAAATCGACATCTACAATAAGCAGACCACGACTATCAACATCAGCTTTATTTTCGGAATACTCCTGGTCCAGATCGTTTTTTTCTTCATATTCGGCTTTTTCCTCATGGAATTCAACAAGGTGTTCATGCCTGATAAAAAGTCGACCATCATCATTTTTTCTCTTGTTATCATGTTCATGGTATATACGTTTTTTATTTCACGCATGGAATCACCCATTAACTCCAGGCTCACCTTTGCCCTCATGCTGCCGATATCCTTCGCGACGATGATACTGTCGATACTGTATAACCGCTACCTCTCCATAATTGCAGGCCTGTACATAGTCTTCTTCACGACCCTGATCAGCGGAAGCAATGTATCTACGGCGATCATTTCTTTCAGCACCGCCCTTGTCGGTGTCTTTGTGAATGAAAAAGTCGAAAAACGGACCGATTTTTTAAGAGGCGGCCTGATCGTGGGGTTGATCAACATCTTCATAATCATTTCCGTTGCACTGATACAGGAAATCCCCGTGCTGAATATGAATTTTCTAAAGATACTGGGCATAGCCCTGGCGAGTGGCGTCATAAACTCGATCCTTGTGCTGGGTATCCTGCCGCTGTATGAAAACCTTTTCGGTATTACAACGAAATTCAAGCTCCTTGAGCTTTCCGACCTCAACGCTGAAATATTCAAGGAAATGCTCATGAAGGCGCCCGGCACCTATAACCATTCGATGCTGGTTTCAACCATTTCAGAGGCCGCATGCAAGGAGATCGGCGCCAACCATCTCCTCGCCCGTGTTGGTGCATATTACCACGATATCGGTAAAATAGCCGACGCCGGTATGTACATTGAAAACCGCGTCACCGATCCCAGGGCCAAGAATATGTCTCCCCTTGAATATGCCCAGCTTATCATTTCCCATGTAGAAAAAGGAATCTCCCTGGCGGAGAATAACTTCCTTCCAGAATCGGTCATTGACTTCATCCGGGAGCACCACGGTCAGACGACCATGACCTTCTTTTATCACCAGGCTCTGGAAGCTGCCGACAGCGGTGATAAGATACATAAAACCGATTTCCAGTATCCCGGTCCAAGACCGCAGAGCAAAGAGACGGCTATTGTCATGCTCGCTGATTCAATCGAAGCGGCGGCGCGGTCGCTGCAGAATCCATCTTATGAAAAACTTGACGGCCTGGTGCAAAAGATTATATTTAACAAGCTCAATGAAGGTGAACTGGAATCATCAAACCTGTCCATGACCGAATTGCGCATGATACAGGAAACTTTTCTCTCGCTGCTGAAAGGCATTTTTCACTCCCGGATAGAATATCCTGAAGATTATGATCTAAAAAAACTTGAAAAGAGAATAATTCGGAACCATGATACGGATTGACGTGTTTTGCGAAGAAATCACGCTGCCATACAAGAAGATCGGCAAGAACAAGATCAAGGCGGCAGCCTCAGCAGCTGCGGAAATGCTTGAATTGAAAGACGCATCGATCACTATTGTCATAACCAGCGACCCGTATATTAGAAAGATCAACCTGGAATTCCGGGGGCATGACGAGCCGACCGACGTCATATCCTTTTCGAACAGGGACAATCCCTTTCCGGCCGTGGACGACACCTGCGAGGAGATAGGCGATATTTACATATCAATTGACAGAGCCGACCGCCAGTCCCAGGAATACCGCGTTACCCTCCAGGACGAGTTGAAGCGGCTCATCGTGCACGGGATCCTCCATCTCGTCGGGTACGATCATGAGCGTTCGGACGAGGACGAGGAGATAATGCTCGGGAAGGAAGAGGAACTTTGTCGGGGCATCAACCTCTAGCCGTTGCTACTCGCTGATTATCTTCATGAGGTCTTTTTTCAGCCCATCAAGTTTTACCTGTATTCTTTTTTTCACTTCAGCCAACGTCTGCATGTTTGCGTCCTCCCGGACGCTGAAATAGAATTTTATCTTCGGCTCTGTGCCTGAAGGGCGCATGGTAATCTTCGAGCCGTCGGAGAGAAAGAACTGGAGCACATTCGAGGCGGGGAGATCCCTGATTTCCTCGCTGGCTCCGGTATTCAGGTTTTTCCTGACCAGGCTCTTCATGTCAGCCATCGTTTCAACCGGTATCGAAGATAACGCAGCTGGCGGTGTTTTACGGAACCTGTCCATAAGGTTCCTGATTTTCTCGGTACCTTCCTTGCCTTTCAGGGTGAGAGAGACAAGGTCTTCGAGATACAGTCCGTGGGACCCGTAGATTTCGTCAAGAAAGCCGTAGAGGGTCTTGTTTTTGCTTTTAAGCCAGTCGGCCATTTCTACGAAAAAATAGCAGGAACTGACCGCGTCCTTGTCGCGTACAAATTGCACCGGCAGATACCCGTAACTTTCCTCACCGCCGAACATGAAGGTGGCGGAACCAGTGTCGTCGAATTCCTTCATTTTAGAAGCGATCCATTTGAAACCGGTCAGGACGTCATAGATCTTGCAGTTGAAGGTTTCGGCGATTTTACGTTGCAGCTCGGTTGTCACGATCGTTTTTATGACTGCCGCGTTGTCAGGCAGTGTCCCGTTTTCTTTCGATCGGGAAAGGATATAGTACTCGAGCATGGTGCCGATCTGGTTCCCATTGATAAGAATAAACTCGCCGTCCGGTCCCTTGAACCCTACGCCCATCCGGTCTGCGTCAGGATCCGTAGCCAGGATGATGTCGGCGTTTTCAGCACGGGCCAGGGCGGTGACCAGTTCCATGGTCTCTTTCTCTTCCGGGTTCGGATACTTCACCGTTGGGAAGTTCCCGTCTGGTCTGGCCTGGTCTTTCTGGACCAGGACATCGGTGAAACCGAAATGATTGAGGATATCCGGTATGATTTTATAGCCGGTACCGTGAATCGGCGTATAGGCGATCCTGACATCCGATTTACCCTTCGGCCTGAGGGCCGCTTTTTCAAGCTCGGCCACATAGGCTTCGGTGATTTCATTGGTTATCAGCCTAATTATACCTGACGAAATACCTTCCTTGAAGGGGATCTTTTTTATCTTTGAAATAGAATCAACTTTGTTGACTTCAGCTATTATGAGATCATCATGAGGCGGGGTGATCTGCCCTCCGTCGTCCCAGTATACCTTGTAGCCGTTGTATTCAGGAGGATTGTGGCTCGCGGTGATAACTACCCCGGCTACGGCCTTGAGGTGCCTGATTGCGAATGAAGCAAGGGGGGTGGGCATAATATCATCGAATAAATATACCGGGATATCATTGGCTGCCAGGATGGAAGCCGTTTCATAGGCAAAGATGTCCGAAAAACGCCTTGAATCCCTTGCTATGACAGCGCCGGTGCCGGCGGAGCGCGTTTTTTTTATGTAGTTTGCCAGTCCCTGGGTTGCCATGCCAACGGTGTAAATATTAATGCGGTTGGTTCCGGCCCCGATTACACCGCGGAGTCCGCCGGTGCCGAATTCCAGGGTCCGGTAGAACCGGTCTTCCAGCTCTTTAACGTCTTTTTTTTCGGCCAGGATTTGTATTTCCCGGATTGTATCCGTGTCGAAAGGAGGCCGTGTCCATTCATCGATGCGCTTCTGTATGGTCGAATCCATATGTTTATCCTGTTCGTGAAAATATTAAATTTGATGCGTAATTACATAGTAATTATTTACGTATGCCACCGCAGCCGAAAGGGGCGGGGACATGCGTGATTGATTATCATGTTATGCTACCAGTATAACGTCATCACGTTGTAGTGTGATATGCAGCATGCGTCAAGAAAATTAATAGACACCGTGACAGACTTGGATTAGTTTGATAGTATGGAGCCAATAATCGTCAGCATACGGGATTTCATCCGGCGCCACGGGCTTTTTGCTAAAGGAGACCGGCTGCTCCTTTCCCTTTCGGCGGGAAAGGATTCAATGTTTCTTCTCCATCTGATAACGCTGCTGCGCGAAGAGATGGATGTTGAAGCGGGCATTTTTCACCTGAATCATATGATGCGTGCGAACGACTCAGACCGGGACGAGGATTTTGTGCGCACCATGGGAGAGCGGAAGGGTCTGGAAACGCATATATGCCGCCATGATTTCAAAACCGGCCGTACAGCCGGCATATCCTTCGAAGAAGACGCCCGTAATGTCAGGTACCGTATGCTGAAGGAGATCGCGGAGTTGCACCGGTATTCCGTCATTGCAACGGCCCATTCCCGGGATGACCAGATAGAGACCGTCTTGATGAGGATAGTGACAGGCACCGGGATTAATGGTCTGCAGGGCATCCCGGCAAGGCGTGGCAACATCGTCAGGCCACTTTTGTCGATTTCCTCCGGAGAAATATATGACTATTTGCGGGCCCATGGCATTGAATGGCGGGAAGATGCAAGCAATGAAGGCACTGTATACACGAGAAATTATATCCGTAATCGAATACTTCCCTGCGTCCGTGAAAAATTTCCAATGGCTGATGAATCAATTCTCTCGTTGAGCGAAGTGGCCGGTGAAAATATCTCGATGATAGACGACCTTATTAATGAACAATATCACGGAATCAGCAAAGAAGATGAAGATGACGTATATGTCGATGCTGATGCATTACAGCACTGTTTCCCGCTTTTTGCTCACGTGACATCGTCGTTGATACGCCGGAAATTCAATCACCATGTAAACAGGAGCATGCTCCAGGAATTACATTCGAAGTACCTGATTGATAAGGCAAATATCAGACTGTATGCTGATAAAACGATCAGGGCAGAGAAGGTACACCGGAACGGTAAAAGCTGGCTGAAACTATGCCGGGCAGGTTTTACAGGCTCTGCAACACCGAAGTGGATATATCCGGTCAAATTGACCGGGGAGCGTGAACAGACAATCGATCTTGTTGAAATAGGCATCTCGGTTATCATTAAGGTTGCAGATTATGGTTTTTTTGAAAAATTCTATAAAAGTAACAGTTATATTTTTGTAACACTGGAAAACAATATTGAATCCCTATATATTAGGAACAGGAGGGAAGGAGATACTATCAGGACTGAAAAAGGCACAAAAAAATTAAAGGAATTATTCATCGAAAAGAAGCTTGATAATGCCAGTAAAGAGCACGTGCCCCTTCTTCTCGCAAATGAAACGGTCATAGCTTGTATGACCGGGTTTTTGTTTGATATTCCCAATAGAATTGCCACGGATTTTCTGGTAGACAAAAATTCAAAAAAAGTAATAGCTGTCATTAAAATCAATAGTAACAAGGATTGAATTTCCAGGAGACGTAAATGAATAAAACTGCGAAACAAATCGCCCTGCTCCTCCTTATAGGGCTTATTCTCATAGCAATATTTAAACTGAACCAGACTGATACGGATAAGAAGGTACTCAGTTATAGCGAGTTCATGGTCAAGGTCGCGAACAAGGATATATCGCGTGTCACCATAGAGAACAATAAAAAGATTATCGGCTATTACCGTGTCAGCAAAACCGACGAAGCAAAGAAGCCCGAATCAAAGGGATTTGTTAAAAGAGAAAATCCTGATTTTGAAACGGTTATACCGTATGAGGATCCCGAGCTCATTAAGACGCTTATCGGCAATGAAGTAAAGGTTGAAGGGAAGGAAGATGACGATAATATATTCCTGAAGGGCGTGCTCAATTTTCTACCATGGCTTCTTTTTTTCGGTTTCATCTGGTTTATTATGATCCGCCAGATACAGTCGACGGGGAACAAGGCCCTCTCTTTTGGCAAGAGCAGGGCGAAATTAAACCCGGAAACGAAACGAAAGGTCACGTTTGCTGATGTTGCCGGTGTCGACGAGGCGAAGGAAGAACTCAAGGAAATTGTCGAGTTCCTAAAGGAACCCAAAAAATTCATCAATATCGGTGCGAAGATTCCAACCGGCGTCCTTCTCATGGGCCCTCCGGGGACCGGGAAGACCCTCCTGGCGCGCGCAATTGCCGGAGAAGCCGGGGTGCCTTTCTTCTCCATAAGCGGGTCTGATTTTGTGGAGATGTTCGTCGGGGTCGGAGCATCGAGGGTGCGGGACCTGTTCGACCAGGGCAAGAAAAGCGCCCCCTGCATTATTTTCATCGATGAGATTGATGCAGTGGGACGTCTCCGCGGCGCCGGACTGGGCGGCGGCCATGACGAGCGGGAGCAGACACTTAACCAGCTTCTGGTTGAAATGGACGGTTTCGAGACCAACGAGGGCGTAATCATTATCGCCGCCACGAACAGGCCCGATGTCCTTGACCCGGCGCTCCTGCGCCCGGGACGCTTTGATCGTGAAGTTGTGGTTGACATACCCGATATAAAGGGGAGGGAAAAGATACTGGCGGTCCATTCGAAAAAGATTCCCCTTTCACGGGAAGTGGACTTGAAGATAATTGCCCGCGGCACTCCCGGCTTTACCGGCGCGGACCTGGCAAATCTTGTCAACGAATCAGCGCTCCTTGCCGCACGCAGGGGCAGAAAACGGATCACGATGGAGGACATGGAAGACGCCAAGGACAAGGTCCTGATGGGACCGGAACGGCGCTCAATACTGATCTCTGATAAGGAAAAAGTAATAACCGCGTACCATGAAGGCGGCCATGCCATCCTCGGCGTACTGACAGGCTCAGACCCTGTTCATAAAGTGACCATCATCCCGCGGGGCAGGGCCCTTGGCATGACCATGCAGCTCCCGAAGGAAGACCGGCGTCTGTATTCAGAAAAGCACTGGCTTGACCAGATAACAGTCCTTTTTGGGGGCCACCTGGCAGAAGAATTGAAATTCAAGGAAGTAACGACCGGATCGAGCAGCGACCTTGAGCGCGCTTCGGACATAGCGCGGAAGATGGTGTGCGAATGGGGAATGAGCGATAAACTCGGACCGATCACGTTTGGAAAAAGGAACGAACAAATTTTCCTGGGAAGGGAAATATCTCAGCACCGTGATTACAGCGAAACAACTGCGCATCTGATTGATGAGGAAGTTAACAGCATTATCTATTCATGCAAAAATACCGCGATGAAGCTGTTGAAAAAGAACATGGGAAAGCTTGACAGGATTGCCCAGAACCTCATCGAGCGGGAGACCCTTACCGGAGCAGAAATTAACATTATAATGTCGGGACACAAACTTCCTCCTGTGCTAAACCATGATGAGAAAGCGAAGCCGTCTGCATCGGTAAAAGAATCGGCGGAAACGTCGGAATCCGGCGAAAATTAAATCCGGGTGTGCGAATGAATGAAATCGATCAAATTCTGTCAAACATAGACAAGGATGATGACGACAAGTTTTTCCAAGAGCATGGCGCTAATGCTAAACGTAATGATGAAATTTCGCAGTTAATTGAATCTCTTGACGGTCAAAATGACAAGAGTGAAAACAGCCGGGATGGTGAACCGGCAGAGATCAACGATGCCGGGAAATTGGAAACCGGTCATGAAGAACCCCATGCGGCCGCTTCCGAACCGGAACCGGAAGTGGATAGCAGGGCCTTTGAGCCGGTTGCGGGAGGAATATTTTCCCTGCGGGGCACAAAAAACTGGAATAAACGGGAACCGTACATAATTCCGGTGGATCCTGAAGGATATAAGAATGATTTTGAAAACCTGCAAAAATCGTTTTTTTTCGTCGAAGACACTACGTATCATGACGCCATCAGGCAGAGAATAAAAGAGGAAATAGTGGCTTTTCTTCGCAAGCCTTCAGGTCATATTACAGACAAGTATACCGATTTCATTTTTAAGAAAATATCAATTGCTGCCCGGGATCTGTCAGAGAATTTCGAACTGGACCAGGAAACCGAAAAGCTTTTCATCTATCACCTCGGGCCTCTCACGGTGTATAAATACTTAAAAGACGATTTTTATCAGAACAAATACGGTTATTGCTATAAATATCTTCCGGGCAACAAAGCTGCCAGGTTTTTCCCGGATGATTTTATCAAGATTACCGTGCTGAACTGGTACGAAGAAAATATTAACACCCTTAACCTCAACTTTGACAGCATACAGAAATTTGAAGAAATGAAAAATATTGCAACGAAAAAGTATTATAATGACCTGCGAATATTCAATACCCGTCTTGATCAATTGAATTCAAAACTTGGAGCAGATAAATCAATCCACAGGGTCAAGCTGTTCCAGGTTAAGGGGAACCAGTGGTTTGGACATCTGAATCTCGAAGTCTACCGCCGGTTTATCGGCGGGACTATTTTCATGTGATCAGCAGTTCCCGGGATTAATCACGATAAAATTGTCAACAGCTTCTTGTTCCGAATCCCATTGAGGAGTGGGCTGTATTTTTTATTTCTGAACTGATCCCAGAGGACCTGTATATCCTCGATACCGGAGACAAGTCGTTCCGCGACTTCCCTGGCATACATGATCAGGTCGATGTCATGAGCCAAGTCAGCGAATTCGAAGGTTCCGCCATGTCCGTGCTGCCGGAACCCTATCAGTTCACCGGCGCCACGCTGTTTGAGATCTTCCTCGGAAATCGTAAAACCGTCATTGGTCGATACTATAGTATCGATCCTGGTTCTGCTTTCAGGGGAGATATTATCGGGGCTTATGAGCACGCAGAAAGACTGGTGTTCGCCCCTGCCGACGCGCCCCCTGAGCTGGTGGAGCTGCGACAACCCGAACCGTTCCGCGTGTTCGATGACGATGACCGTTGCATTGGGCACGTCAATACCTACCTCTATTACCGTGGTGCACACCAGGATGTCAATGTTGCCGTTCTTGAAGTTATCCATGACCTTGTCGCGGTCACCCTGTTTCATCCGGCCGTGAAGAAGTTCAACGCGCCGGTCGGGGTAAATGTCATTCTTGAGATGCTCGAAAACCTCCATGGCTGACTTGAGGTCTATTTTTTCTGATTCCTCTATGAGAGGGAGAACATAGTATATCTGCCTTCCCTGTGAAATGTACTTTTCAAGCGAATTGTAAACGCCCTGGAGCCGGGATTCGTGAAAGGACATGGTTTTAACGGGCAGCCTGTTGGCCGGCATGGTCCTGATTGATGTCAGGTCGAGGTCGCCGTATAGGGTGAGTGAGAGAGACCGGGGAATTGGCGTTGCGGTCATAACGAGGAGGTCAGCCGCAACCCCTTTCTCGCGGAGCGCCGAGCGCTGCTCAACGCCGAAACGGTGCTGTTCGTCGATTATGATGAGGCCCAGGTCGCTGAATTCGAAATCATCCTGGATGATAGCATGGGTGCCGATGACCAGGTCTGTAGTTCCCGCCAGGACCGATTCATATATCTTTTTCTTTTCATTTTTTGGTGTGCTTCCCGTGAGAAGGGAGGTGCGCACGAAATCGCCCATTAATTTTAGGACATTACGATAGTGCTGGTTGGCCAGGATTTCGGTAGGAGCCATAAGCGCTGCCTGACGGCCTTGTTCCAGGACCATCGATATGGCGACCATGGCAACAACCGTTTTTCCGGAACCCACGTCACCCTGAAGAAGGCGGTTCATTGGATTGGGAGATGTAATGTCGCGCAGCAGTGTTTCAACTGCGGATCTCTGGTCGGGTGTAAGATCGAAGGGGAGCGAAGATATGAATGTATGGTAACGAGAACCGTCAATGATCGTACTTTTTTTCGTGTTAGAAACACGGATGTATCTTCGAGAAAGGGATAAATAGTATTGATGGAAGAACATTTCGTTGAAGGCCAGTCTGCGCCGCGCACGTTCCGCCTGCTCAAAGGATTCGGGGAAATGTATCGCGAGCAGTGCATCACGGACACCAATCAGAGAATGCCGTTGAAGTATATCGCCGTCGATTGTCTCTTTGACTGCGGCAAGGTGTGAATCCAGCGCTGTTTTTATGGCACGCCGGAATCCACGTGAATCAAAGCCCAGGGACTTTAGCTTTTCGGTAGAGCGGTATAGGGGGATGATCCTGCCGGTATTGATTGCCTGAATCCCGGATCCGGAACTATCATCGATAAAATCGAAATCAGGATGCACCATCTGCTTTTTCCGGTAAAAATTGATTTTACCGGAAAAGATCACATTGTCGCCGATCGAGAAAAGCTTTGCGAAATAATTAATGCCGCCGAAAAAAACACCGGTCAGCGTGTCGGAACCGTCGTTAATCTCAACCTCCAGAAACTTTTTCCTGTTTCCGGACATGGCCACGTTCTGTATGGTTCCCGATACGGTAACCTCGTCGTTAACGAAGCAGTCTTTAATGAGCTTGAAAAAAGAACGGTCTATGTACCGGCGCGGAATATAATAAAGGAGGTCTTCGATGATCTCAATGCCCGCTTCCTCCTTAAGGGCAAGGGCCTTTTTCGGCCCAATGCCCTGTAGCGCGGTAATAGTATCATTCAGCACATTATTCCTCTTCGGCTATGTACCACACCGAGTCGGGGATCTGTACGTATTTTCCTTGCTTGGTGTAAAAAAACGTATAGTTGCGCTCTCCAGCTGAGCCTCTTGCATAGCCGGAAGTGATCTTTTCAATGCCGACCCAGCGCTTGATTATCTTACCATCAAATCCGAAAACGGTAACGGTCAGGTTCTGTCCTGTCACCGTATCGATTTTTCTTTTAACCTGCTGCCTCTGTTCATAGGTAAAAAAGTACCGGAAGTAAAGAAATATCCCGAAAATCAGGACAACCAGCAGGACCGAGCCTATTATTTTAATTCTTGTAGAACCAACCATGGCGTTCTCCTTATATAAAAATAGTGTAAGCGCTTATCATCTGATTCGCAATGCGTGATGTGGCGCCATTATGAATTTTTACAAACCCTGCACCGGGGGTTGCGGTTTATGGTGATTGCTTCGAATTTCATCGACAGGCCGTCCCAGAACAGCAGCTTGTTCTTTAAAGACGGGTTTAAGCCGGCAAGAAACTTGATGGCTTCAACGGCCTGGAGTGAGCCTATAACGCCGGGAGTTGCGCCGACAACCTGAATTTTGTTCTTCCGCGTTTTTAGATCCAGAAAACATGCCAGGCATGGAGTGTCGGGAGGATGCATGAATGTCAGCTGGCCTCTGAATTCAGCAACGCCCGCGTGAACCATGGGGATCCTTTTTTTTACGGAAACCCGATTGATAATATGCCTGGTTTCAAAGTTGTCAAGACAATCGATGATAATATTCGAATCACCGATAATAGCTTCAGCATTTTTATCCGTCAGCTTCACGGATACCGGAGTAACGGTTATAAAAGGATTCAGACCGGTCAATGTCCGGCCGGCCGAATCGACTTTAAAATCGCCTATTCTGTCATATCGATGAATAATCTGCCTGTTTAAATTTGTTATTTCGACTCTGTCATAGTCGCAGATCACCAGCGTTCCTACGCCGGCAGCCGCAAGATAGTAAAGTACCGGACTGCCCAAGCCGCCGGTGCCGGCGACAAATGCTTTAGAATTCTTTAATTTTTCCTGAGCTTGAGCTCCCCATGAAGGGATACCCATCTGGCGCGAATAGAACTGAAGTTCGTCTTTGGAAAGCATGGATATAGTCCTTGATTATTGAACTATTAGAACAGGGGCGCTGGAAAAATAACAAGCAAAAAAAAACGTGACGGTTAACCGCCACGTTCTATGCCGCTGTGGTGAGGGATGGATTCGAACCATCGAAGGCTACGCCGGCAGATTTACAGCCGCTACTCACCTACGGAATATAAGTGTTATTCCATGCAGAATCATGGGATATTATATTAAAAAGTCAAGAATTATATGTTTAACATGGTAAATAAATGTTGTCCTATGGTCGGTTTTATCTCACACTTTATCTGACAATGCCACGATTACAGCTGCAGGCATTTGTGCAGAGGGTCCTAATCATATTATTTAGCTATGCATAATTTATCAAAATTCATAAGAAGGGCAGGATTAATATAAATATCTTCCCAATATGGTGGTTGAATTGTTCCTTCTTTAAATGCTTTAATTAAAACCTCAAATTCCTTGTGATTATCTATCTCAAACATGCATTTAATTTTATCAAAATATGATTTTGATTGTGCACGTGCAAATATTTCACATGCACCATAAAACCTACTTTTGTATACTAATGTAACTGGATACCATCTTGATTGGCTAATATTCTTTAAGGTGTTTAAATTATCAATTAAATAAAGGATAAAATCTGATTGCATAATATCATCAAAATGATATCTGCCGCCGGTGCATCGATTATATAATAAATCTGCATGCAATGAAAACCTTCTAAGGTTCAGTCTTTTGTTTCTAGTAATTAATGAGTCTAGAAAATCTCTAAAAATACTAAAGGTGACTAATGCTTCTTTCCCACGTTCTGGATTTTTAGAAAAATAATATTTTGTATTTATTAAGTATGATGCTGATTCGAAACAATCATTTTTTATAAATGAGGTAATGCAATATAGGAATAGTTCGTGTACTAAAAATCTAAAATTATCATAATCATATGTATGGTCATGTGTTATGTTGTCTGGTCTATCCATGTAGGGTATTAGTTTCTCAAATAATTTGTGCACTGAATGAATCAACTCAGGCGAATTCTTGTAAATAGCAATTGTTGAAAAAATATCAATCAATTCATTTCTATATGGTATGAATGATTCAATATTAGTTATTAGTGATTCATCATAGAATTCTTCAATATTATTTATTCTGAATCTTTCGAAATTATCAACAAATATATTGAAATATTCTAATAGCGCACCCCGTGATGTTTCTTTGCTATTTTTAATGAAATCAATTGCTCTTTTATATGCAGAAGTAGTACCTAAAGTTATTGATGGTAAATTTGATAAGAAGGATGGCATTTTTCCTAATTCGGGTTTTACATGTAATGGTTTATCATAAATCCAACGAAGTAATTGATCAAAATTTTGTGCATAAAATTCTTCTGTACTAAAATCAATGTATTTTCTTGATTTGTAATATATTGGTAAACAAGGTTTTCCTTCCTCATCGTATTCCGTTGTGACAACTACAAATTTAATTTGATTAGTATTTTCATATATTTTACTTGAAATGATTTGTGATTCAGTACCAACGCCCCCGGTTCGGTCATTTGCTTTAACGACATATTGTCTATCAGAAATTATTAAAACTTTATTTATGGTATCATCAGAAACCATTTTTTCCATAAATTTAACAGCATCGTGTCCTTCTTTCAAATCCCATTTATCCAGTATAACAGAAACCCCATTTTCAGTAAGTTCTTTTGCAAGGTTTAAAACCCAGGTCTCATGATCGGAGTTGGTCCAGCAATATGATATGAATAATTTGGGATTTTCCATTATTCGTTAATCACCTATTTGTCCCAATAGTTATGAAGTGAATTCATAAAGTATTTTCTAAAAAAGGATGTCAATATGTAATTATACAAATAACAAAAATTACCAAAGAATTAAACTTATATGTACATATTGCACAACAGGGTTTCCAATAGTATTTGACAATGTGAAAATCAATTGTTATACATGACAAAAATAAAATCATTTAAAGGGAAAAGTGATGTCTGAATTAAACTTGAAGCGTGGATTTTTTAGAATTTGTATAGTCCTTTCGGGCATACTTTTAATTATTTCAATTATTCTTTATATCCTATATTTTGTAAGTGATTATGATTATTCTTATTTGGACAATTATATAACTCATAAATACATACCATATGGAGCTTTTATTCTAATTGCAATTGGTTTTTTATGGGGTTTATTTTATGGTTCATATCATGTAGGAATATTTGTTATGAATGGTTTTAAAAAGAAATGAAACTGATCGATTTAAATGCCAATAAAGGATTCATAAGATTCACTATATCACTTTCGATAATTTTACAAATAATTGGATTTATATTTGTAGCTCAAGGCGAGATAATACAAAAAATAGGAGTTTTCTTAATAATGGGAGGCGGTTTTCTAACTGGTTATATGGGACGGATTTATTTAAGAAAATAACCACTTACAATTATATAAATTCCAATCTGCCCACGCGTTCCTCTGATCGATCAATGCGAGCTTTGATTTCTTTTACTGCTTTTACATCGTTATCTGTTTCGATTTTTCCAATTTGTTTCTTGCCGTTGAAAATAGTAATTAAATACGTATTGCCCTCTGTTAAAATCTTGCTCTTAAATACTATTATTTGATAACCGGAATATTCCACCAGTTTTTTATGCTCATAAAATACATTCATTTCATCAATCAATTTTAGTTTCCTTTGCTGTGGTCAATATATTAGTATCATAATTCAAGTGGATAGTACAAAATAAAATCATAATCTATTAGAAAAGGGTGTCCAGTAGGCCCGCAGGCTTCACCTTATGCCCCTGTGGCACGACCTATGGCCCAGGGACGTGTCAGACATGGTCGGCGATTATGTCGCATTAAATAAGGCCTCTGGAGCAGTCAGAATCGACGATTCAAAGAAGGATCGGGCTGTATGGCTTGAAATATTAGAAATATCTAAAATTCTGGAAAACTCCTCCCGGACCACTTCGGATTGGCACCGGGAGTTATTATTTTAATAGACGCTTTAAGACGTTCTTGTCAACGCCGATTCTATTTTGCCGCTTTTCACCGGTTTGAATTTGCCGGTTTTTGTATTCGGTATTATTCAAAATTGACTGCTCCAACCTTCAGGCGATCTTTCATGCGGTAAGAATCACCTTTGAGACTAAGGACATG
>JBGSUQ010000008.1:0-417550 GCA_041753395.1 Spirochaetota bacterium | reverse complement strand
TGCTCCTTGTACATTGTGGGGGTTCTCCCTGATTGATGATTGTTGGTGCAACCATCTTCGGGGTTGAGCCCCCTTTTATATACAAATTAAGCGGAAAATTCTAACCGGTGATTTCCGGCAATTTTAAACCGGCGTTGACATCCAAGGTGCCGACGCCAGGACGGCGGCGGCAAAACACGGTAAAGCTTGTTATATATTTTCTTATATAATTTTTTATTGAAACATATCACATAAAGAGAAATGGTTCAATAATTAATTAGCATTAATCAAATTGAAATAATTCTAATATTTTTTTATAAAGTTGTTTAAAGCAATTCAGGATTTATTAACCCGGAACCTTGGCTAATGAATTATTTAAATATTATAGTATTTGGCCTTTTTCTGATAAATTATTTCATAGAAATTAATTTGTATTTTTTAATGAAATAACTTAATAACCAACGATTCTTAAAATTTTAATTAACTAAGTTTTCAGTATTTTAGTGTCGTTTAAATAGCAAAATTAACAAAGAATATTCCAAAAAAAGTTTTTCTTAATATAAAGGCCGGCACGGATGCCGGAACCCACCAAGAGCCATAACATTAAGGCCAGCGCTGTATTACGCTTAACATTTCAAGCATAGCCGAACCTGGCCGCAGGCCAGGTTGCCGAGCGCCCCGCCAGCAAGGCGGCTCAAAACCTTCCCCAAATCACCGCCGCAGCTGGCGGGATAAGCGCGAGGCCGAGCACCGCAGCGAGCCTTAGCGAGCGAGGAGCGGAGCGGCTATGCTTTGTTATATGAAGCGGCGTGTCTCCGCTCAATTTAGGCGGGCGAATACAGGATGTATGAGCCCGATGAAACTACTTGACTAATAAATAAAGAAAAATAGTATAATAATTCAAAAATCAAGTATATTAATAACATATTTATTTTAGTAGAATTATTAAAAGGATTTATGAAAACACAAGTAAAAGATTATAATAAGTTAAAAAAAGATTATAACATTTTAATTTCTTGGTTTAGACTCGTTCCATTATTTAGTAGTTCAGGAATATTTATTATCTTAACTGGGTCATTCTATGATACAAAGCATGACATAATGATAAATGGAATTTATGCTATATTAGTAGGAATAACAATATTATTTGTTAACTTTTATATATGTTATGTAATTATTTATAAATTTCCAAAATCAATGTATGGATTTAGCAAGGTCAAAGAAGTTATATCAATGTTATTGAAGTCACATTTTTTTATAATATGGATAATTACTATATTATTGTTAAATACATTGTATTTTATTGAATTTAGATTTTGGTTTATTATATATATTATTCTGATTATTGTATGTTTGATAATACAAAATGATTTTATTAAAGATTTAAAAGATGTGATAAATATTGATAATAAAATCGATTGATCGTTAATGCCGCGCACGGAAGCGCGGTACTACAAAATCAGACAACACGCCGTTTCATATAACATTTCAAGCATAGCCGAACCCGCGAAGCGGGTTGCCGAGCGCCCCGCCAGCAAGGCGCGCTCTAACTTCCCCAAAACCGCGCCGCAGCTGGCGGGATAAGCGCGAGGCCGAGCACCGCAGCGAGCCTTAGCGAGCGAGGAGCGGAGCGGTTATGCTTTGTTATATGAAGCGGCGTGCCCCATAATAACTTGCGGGCGAATACAGGATGTATGAGCCCGATAAATAAATAACAATATTTCAAATGAATGAGGTTATATCTTTTTTCAAATCAACATTTTTTTAATATATTCTATCAAATCATCAATAAAATCGTATATTATTACCGTGAATGACCAAGTTGTTCTTTTTTTATTTAAATATCTTAATCCACCTTCTTCTTTTCCATATGGATTAATCAGATTTATCCAATATAATTGGTCGTGAGGAGCATCTTTAGTGCGAAGACATTGATCATTGATTTTTTGATCAATATCAACGCACAGTTTGAACAAATGATTCAAGTCGTGACCTTTTTTTGAATTATCATGTTGCAATAAAAAAGCTTTGAGGTATAACTCAATTGACCAATGAAGTAAGTATGCAGGCACATGAAGCATCTTATGTCCAGAAAGTTTTTTATACATTAATTCTTTAGATTCAGCATATACATCATTAGCTAATTCTATCCATGTTCCTAATATAAAGGATTCTTCTGGTGACATATATAAAAATACCTCAATAGATTAAAAAAGAGATCATAGTTATACTTGTTTATAATTTATGCAATAACCTTAAAATACTTAAAATAGTACATATAATACCACCAGTTACAAAAAGAATCCGATTGAATTTTAAATTTTTTAAATAATCAGAATCTTTTTCTACCCCTCTTAGTTTCAAAGAAATAATAGCACAATATTTATTAAAAAATATTGATATAACACCCAAAATAATTCCTAAGATATCAGACATATAGAGTTAAATTCGTCTCACATAAATATATAAAAGGTAATTTCATAAATTACCAGCCGCGCACGGATGCGCGGTTCTACTGCATTAAGGTGGCACGCCGTTTCATATAACAAAACTTGGTCGTATTTCTGAATTCGTCAATAATCTTTACGATTTCCGAGCTTACTGTCAACCGAAAAATAATTAAGGATATTGAAGAAAAATTTTTGATAAAACGATCTTTTAGTTCGTTTATGATGGCATAGAATGATACAAAAGGAAACGGGTATGGCCGGAAATGAAATTCTTTATCAATTGATAAGAATGTATCCCAAAAAAAGTGAGCCAAAATATATTTCAAACAATGAAATATATCAGTTCTTTCTTAAATACAGGAACGAAATTACCTATCAGGATTTTAATTTCATCAAGAAATATTTTCAGGAACAACTAAAGGTCCCTCGTAAAGTTTTTGATGAGCTCGAAAAATGGTATACTGCCCCTCCTGTCGAGACCCGGATCTCAATCCGAGATGGCTCAATCCTGAAAAAGACATATCCCCGCAAATTCGACGAATTCAGAAATTCCTTGAAGCTGAAGCGCTATTCCCCTAAGACCGTCAAAATTTATCTTGGCGCCCTTGCCGGCGTTAATGAATGGTGCATGGAATTCAGGAATCGACTTATCGACGATGTGCCGAACATCGATATCTACGATTATTTTCTGTTCATGACCAATGAAAAAAAATCGTCCAACTCGTCTATGCGTATTCACCGCTTTGCCATTTCATACTATTTCAGGGAAGTCCTGGGCAGAACAATCGATCTTTCATACGTCGAAGGACTGAAGGACGCGAAGAACCTGCCGGTCGTCCTGACCCGAAACGAGATCCAGCGCATCCTCGATTCCATCAACAATCTCAAACACAGGACCATGCTGGCGCTCATGTACTCCTCCGGGCTGCGCCTCGAGGAGCTGGTAAGCCTGAGGGTGCGCGATATCGTGCTGAGCGACCTGACCATCCACGTACGCGAAGGCAAGGGCCGCAAGGACAGGATGACGATTTTTTCGGATAAGATCATGAACGACGTGGCCCGGTTCATGCTCGGGAAGAGTCCGGAGGATTATCTTTTCCAGTCGCCCATGATTGACGCGCGGGGCAGGCGCCGGAAGCTTTCCGGGAGGACGGTTCAGAAGGTCTTCGAGAACGCCCTCAAGCGGACCGGTATCACCCGGAAAGCCTCGCCTCATGATCTGCGCCACAGCTTCGCGACACATCTCCTGGAGAACGGCATTTCAATTCGGCATATACAGCAGCTCCTGGGACACAAGAATATCTCCACCACGACGATCTACGCAAAGGTCTATAATCCCCATCTCAAGGGAATAAAGAGCCCGTTGTAGTAGATTATCTTTTATCGGTTTCCGGGAAGTTCAGGTCGCTTTTGTAATCCGGCATGATTTGTATGGATTAAAACGTGAAGGAGGCATCACTATCACGGCAGTCACCTGCCCGCCGCCGTTTCCCTGAAGAGCCTTTTGAGGAGAAGTATTTTCTCCTCCAGGTTCCCGCGGGTTATGTGGATGCAGATATCGGAATCACCTTCGATTTTCTTGTTATACATGTCATCAATCATCATGTCCCCCACGAAGGGATACGTGTGGTTCGGGTCATGGAAGTATTTATATGCGTTCTTCGACATCGCGTTGGGGAACATGAAATTGTAGCATTCCCCGTAGACCCCGACAATGTCCCGTATCCACCGCTCATATTCGTCCAGGAGGTTGTTCCGCACCATCCCCGCCATGAACTCATGAACGACCGGCGTGGTAAAGGGCACGATGATGGTGCCGGGATTGTCATCACGGATCGATTTCAGCACCGACGCGTACGTTGCGTTGTAGCGGTAATTATTGAATGAAACGGGAGTCGTTGATTTTTCAAAAAAACCCATCAGCGCCGCGATATGGGCCTTGATCTCCCCGGGGCTCAGCTGTGTCGTGTGCTTTTCATTGTTGCGGTCGTAGTAAATATGGCGTTTGTTCGCGGTATTCATGAAATTCTTCATGGAAAACTTGAATGTGTCCAGGCTTATCAGGGTTTTAATGCGATAGAGCGGATTGTTCGTGTCAGCGAATATCTTTTCCGGAGCAAAGGGGGGCGGAGTAATATGGCCGGTAAAGAGGAAATCGAGCCCGATAAATATATACTGGAAATTCTTTCCGTTGCGCTCGCGGGCATACCTGACATAGGGCTTGTATTCCAGGGGCTGCAGCGCGTTGATGGCGTAATTATAGACCCTGATGCCCTTGAACGAGTGCTGGTTTATGTTCGTGCTGGTGCTGCTGCCGATGATGAGCCCGTCGTAGTTAAAATCAAGGAACGTGATGTAATTCGTTTTCTGCTGCCGCTCGTTGAAATCTTCCTGTTTCTGGTTGAACCGATGCGAGAAGCCGCAGAACCACAGCGGGTCCATGAAGCAATTGACCGCGGCCACCATGCCCGGTATTACGAGGGACAGAAGGAAGGCTTTAATAATCCATTTATTGTATGTCGCGTTCATGGTCCTTAAAAGTTTGCGTATATAAATTGGCTCACCTGGGTCAGGTGAATAATGCTGATCCCGAGCAGAAGGGCGGTAAAGAGCGCCCACCGCATAGTCGGCTTAAGCCGCTCAGACAATTCGATCGAATTCTTTGCAAAGAAGATCAGGGCCGCCGAGGCAATGATCAGGTAAATATAATAGGATTGCTTTGCCCCCAGGTTCACCAGCCACGGCCCGAACGTAATCCCCAGGGACTTCAGGAATGGGACCTCTAAATTCGCCGGCAGCATCACGCCGTCAAGTCCCAGGATGCCGCGGAAAAGCTTCACAACATGTTTGTATTCGGTCGCGCGCCACGGGATAGCGGTTATGTTCCAAAACATAAAGGTGAAGAACCATGCGGGGAGCCAGTGCATGCGGATTCCGGTCTTTGTCCACAGCCGGTGCCCCATGAGGCCCAGGCCGTTCAACGCTCCCCACATAACATAGGTCCATGTAGGGCCGTGCCAGAGGCCACCGATGACGAAGGTTATCAGGAGGTTCAGGTACGTCCTGATCTCGCCATGCCGGCTTCCGCCCAGGGGAATGTATATATATTCCCTCAGGAAGCGGCCCAGGGTGATATGCCACCGGTGCCACATTTCCTGGTAGTTCAGCGACTTGTAAGGGGAGAGAAAATTATCAGGGATACGGATATTGAACATGAGACCGACCCCGATGGCGATGTCGGAGTATCCGCAGAAGTCGAAATAGATCTGGAAGGAGAAAGCGAGCAGGCAGAACCAGGCCTCGAAGAAGGGGAGCACCTGGGCGTTATCGAAACCCTGCGTGGCCCAGATGCCCAGATTGTCGGCGAGCACCATTTTCTTAAAGAGCCCCATGGCCATTAACAACATGCCGCGGGCGAAATTTTCAGAATTGAACCTGGCTTTGGCCTTATCCACGAACTGCGGGACCATTTCCCACTGGAGCGCTATGGGTCCCTGGCTGACCTTGGGGAAGAATGACACGAAAAGGGCATAAGGAAGAAATTTATTCTCTCCCAGCTTCCCCCTATACGTATCGACCAGGAAAGCCACCTGCAGGAAGGTATAATAGCTGATACCCAGGGGGACGAAAATTTTCATGAGCCCGATGTTGGCCCCGAAAATGCTGTTTACATTCTGGATGAAGAAATCGCTGTACTTGAAGTAGCCGAGCAGTCCGACGTTAAAACAGATGCCCGCGGCCAGGACCGCCTTTTTCGGAATGTTCAACAGAACTCCCGCTGGGTTTGTCAGGGCCCTGCCGATGCCGAAGTTCGCCGCGATGGAGATCAGCAGGAGCGGCAGGTAGATCAGGTTCCAGAACGCATAGAAGCAGAGGCTGGCCGCAAAAAGAAAGATCTTGCCCGCATCGGTATATCCGCGGTGATTGAGAAAAAAATAGACCGCTAGCACCGGCGGCAGGAAAAGGAATATGTATTCGAAATAGCTGAACATGTTATAAAATGATAGTATCTGGCTGATGATAGTATGTCGGCAAAATATAGTTGGTACATCTATTAATTATTCATGAATAAGGCAAGTAAAATATTTATTTTGGACCGATATAAGAACCGCCTGCCGTCATGTCCTTCATCATTGCGAAGCACGATAAGGCCGATATCTACTCCGACTCGATTCTGTTATTGATTGCAGGGTTTTATTCGATACGGCTTTTCCTGGGATACCCCTTTTTCGGTTTTGATGTTTTTGAACTGACAATATGGGTTGCATGCCTGCTTTTAATAGCCGGATATCTTGCAGCGCTATTCATTAAAGAAAAAAATTAGCGCCGGTCCGACGGGGCCGGCACAGGCGCATCAGCGCTCCACCTTTACGTTCAATTTCTCATCGAAAGCATCTATGCTGTAGATGTTTTCGAGGGGAAGGCGCGCCGGCCTGTGCGGCTCCTGGCTCAGCTGCCACTCGGAAAGAGTGTTCGTGTCCTCGGATTTCTTCCCCACGTTGATCAGGGTAATCACCATATATTCTTCCGGGATCCTGAAAGCCTCCCTGACCTTCTCCGGGCTGAACCCCGCTATGGGATGCGCAACCAGTTCGAGCTCCGTGGCGCGCAGCTGCATGGCGGACACCGCCATGCCCAGGTCGAAGAGATAGTATTCCCGTTCCTTGATCAGGCAGTCGTTCTCTTTTTTCGCAAAGGCCGCAATGATCAGCGAGGCCCTGTTCGTCCATTCATTGCCCTTGTTCATGCAGCCGTGCATTTTCGCAAGCGCATCCATGGACCTGGCGAAAATAAAACGCCACGGCTGGTTGTTGTAGCACGAGGCGGTGAGCTGCGCAGCAGTGGCCAGCTCATGTATGATAAAATCAGTAATTTCCACCGGCTCAAGGGCACGGTAGGCCCGCCTTGCTTGAATCGCTTCTCTCACATCCATAACTCACCCTCCATTAGTATAGTGCTCGCGCCATGGCGATCGTATTAATTCAAAGTATCAAAGATCTCCAACAAAGCATAATTTTTTTCATCTATTCATTTTACAAAATAGGGTACTTTATCATCCTGTATAAGGACTTCCTGCCATGAAAGATACGGTTTCTTCTTATAATGTGGCATTTTCTTCTTGCCATCCATCCCGCACTGTAATAATATCCACCACCATCCGTAATGAAGCAGCGCTTATTTGAAATACGGCTGGATGGTTCGGCAGGCTTGAGATGAACAATAACGATTTTACTTACATCCATCAAATATGGACCCGGGAACAATCCTTTTTCGGGAACGCTTCGCCGCAATCGCTGGTGGAACAATACGGCAGCCCCCTGTACGTGTATAACGAGAACATCCTCAGGGGCCGTTGCAGGGAACTGATGAAACTTATCGACTATCCGGATTTCGGCGTGAACTATTCCGCCAAGGCCAACACAAACCCGTTTATACTGAAGATCATCCGAGAGGAAGGCCTTTCGGTGGACGCCATGTCGCCGGGGGAGATATATCTCGAAATGAAGGCCGGATTCAGACCGGAGGATATACTCTTCATCTGCAACAACATATCAGACGAGGAAATCCGCTACGCCGTCGACGCCGGTGTGCTGGTGAGCGTTGATTCGATTTCCCAGCTGGAGCGTTACGGCCGGCTGAACCGCGGCGGCAGGGTCGCGGTTCGGATAAACCCCGGCGTCGGCGCAGGCCATCACGAAAAAGTCATCACCGCCGGGACCAACACCAAGTTTGGCGTGGACCCCCTCTTCGCCGGCGAGCTCCACGCCGCGCTCAAGCGGCATGACCTGCGCCTTGCGGGCCTGAACCAGCACATCGGCTCCCTCTTCATGACCGGCAGCGAGTACATGGAGGCCGCGTCGTTCCTCCTCTCCTTCGCCGAAATATTTCCACAGATCGAGTTCGTCGATTTCGGCGGGGGCTTCGGCATCCCCTATCACAAGGAGGGCGGCGAGAAGAGGCTTGACCTCTCCCTCTTCGGCAGACTTCTTCTGGAGTCAGTGGAAAACTGGGTCAGGAAAACCGGCAGGCGCATACGCGTGAAGATCGAGCCGGGGCGCTACACTGTGGCCGAATGCGGCGTCCTCCTCGGCCGGGTCCATGCCATGAAGGTCAACGCGGGCAGGACCTACGCGGGAACCGACATCGGCTTCAACGTCCTTATCCGGCGCGCCATGTATGATGCCCACCACGACATCGAGGTGTACGCCGACGGGCCGAGAGGCGCAGAACCGAAGGCCCCGGTGACAATCGTCGGGAACATCTGCGAGACCGGCGACATCCTGGCCAAGGACCGGCTGCTGCCGCCGCTGCGGGAGGGCGACATTCTCGGCGTCCTGGACGCCGGAGCATACGGCATGGTGATGTCGTCAAACTACAACTGCCGCCTTCGGCCGGCGGAGGTGCTCATTAAATCCGGCGGGGAGGCTGTTCTAATCCGGTCCCGGGACACCCTCGAAGACCTGGCCGGGCATTTCCCGGGATTGAAAGGATGACATTGAAAAAGGAGAATCCCTATGAAAAAAACCATGTTCCGGATCCTGGTAATCGCCGCCATCATATCCATCAACATAGGCTGCGATCAATCGACGAAATACCTGGCGAAAAAACACCTGCCCAGGGCCATGACAATCCAGGTGATTGACAATATTTTTATTTTACAATACGCGGAGAACAGGGGCGGGTTTTTAAGCATGTTCTCTTCATTGCCGAAAACACTCCGCCTCATTTTTCTGTCCATTATCCCCCTGCTATCCCTGATCCTGATGACCTATTACATTATAGCCAGCAGGGAACTGTCTTCCATATTTATATTTGCCCTCAGCTGCATCATAGGCGGCGGCCTGAGCAACATTGCCGACAGGATCATCAATGAACACGTCATTGATTTCATGAACATCGGCATAGGCGTGGTCCGCTCAGGCATATTCAACTTCGCGGATCTGTCCATTATGGCCGGAACCGTCATGATCATATGGACGGTTATTAAAGAGAAGAAAAGCCCGGCGGGGAGCGGCCTCCCGTCATGACGGTCCGGGAAAAAAAATAATTTCCCGGTTTAAAAATTATTCTTGATGTTTTTACACCCTCCGCTCGAAATCACAAGCTTGCACGCTGATAGCCATACATATAAAACCCTCGGCGGCAGGGCTTTACATCAATCCACACAGGGTATTACCAATGAAAAAAATTCTACACGTGCTGTATCAGCCGTATAAATGGCTGATCTTTATGCCATACCTGGCGATGTCCACGATGTTCTTCGGCTCGCTGTCAATCATCCTGGTTGTAATAACCAATCCAAAGATAACGAGCTTCATCTGCGGTGCCCTATGGTCCCGGCTTAACGGCTATATTACCCCTATACGGGTAAAGAATTCGGGAAGGGAAAACATAGACAAAAAGCAGTCTTATGTGATCGTGTCGAACCACCAGAGCCAGTATGACATTTTCGTCCTCTACGGATGGCTGGGCATGGACTTCAAGTGGGTCATGAAGCAGGAGCTGCGGAAGGTCCCCGGTCTCGGCATAGGGTGCGAAAAAATGGGGCATATCTTCATCGACCGGTCCAACCATGAAAGGGCGCTGGCGTCGCTGAACGAGGCCAAGAAAAAAATCGTCAACGGCACCTCGGTGATCTTCTTCCCGGAAGGGACCAGGAGCAGGGACGGCATAATGGGGACCTTTAAAAAAGGCGCCTTTAAAATGGCCATCGACCTCGGTCTCCCCGTCCTGCCCATCACCATCATCGGGACAAAAGACATCCTGCCGTCAGACACCATAGACCTCTTTCCCGGAACGGCGAAAATGATAATCCACAAGCCGATCGATACTTCCGGATACAATGACGAGAACCTGGAATTGCTGATGAAAAGGACCCATGACATCATCAAATCAGGCCTCGGGTGAAACAATGAGTTCTTCTTTCTATCTTCTTGAATCCGGAAAGAAAAATTTTCTTGCAATATGCATTACATGACCTCCGATTGTCGCTATCACCTGAATGCGCAACATTAATGCCCTGGAGGAACCCTATGATTCATAAAAATGTAAAAACAGAATTTTCACCCGAAGAGTATATGCCTCAGATTGATCCTACCGCGTACGTACATCCGCTGGGAGCGGTTATCGGCAACGTGATCATCGGCAAGAGCGTATTCGTGGCCCCTTTCGCTTCCGTTCGCGGGGATGAGGGCCAGCCGCTCCACATCGGTGACGAAAGCAATATCCAGGACGGCGTTATCATCCATGCCCTGGAGACCTTCCACAACGGTCATCCGGTGGAAAAAAACCTGGTCGAAGTCAACGGCAAAAAATACGCCGTGTACATTGGTAGCCGTGTCTCCCTGGCGCACCAGACGCAAATCCATGGCCCGGCCCATGTGGGCAACAACTGCTTCATCGGTATGAATTCCCTCGTTTTCAAAGCGAAAATCGAAGATGGGTGCGTGATCGAACCGAGCTGCGTTATAGTCGGAGTAACCATCAAGTCAGGTCATTATGTTCCGGCAGGAACGGTCCTTTCCAACCAGGCCGATGCAGATAATCTTCCCAAAACCATCACCGAGGATTATGCTTTTCGCTCCCTCAATGAGGGAGTAGTCCATGTGAATGTCAACCTTGCGGAAGGCTACCGGAAAGCAAATTTTAAACTGTAATTCCATACTCACGGATTATGGCGGATGTCCCTGTCCTCTGCACTATCCATGACAGGGTACTGGTTTCCACCGCCATTTCCGTTTTATTTCTCCTCAGATAGCCCTGAACCCGTATCACCCGCAGGTATTCCTTTATACTACGGCATTATCGATACATATACTTGTTGACGGATATCAAAAATCATGTTACCTGAGTAGCTGTTATTCTGAGATTATCAATATTGGCGATCTATCCTTATATAAACAAATGGAGGCTCCCATGGGCGGATTCAAGGAATATGACAGGTACGACGGCCTCGGCCTTGCCGAACTGGTAAAAAAGAAAAAAGTCTCCCCGGCGGAACTGTGCGAGGAGGCAATTGGCAGAATAGAGAAGCGCAATCCCGCATTAAACGCGGTCATTTACCCGATGTTCGATATCGCCCGGAAGACCGCCCGGGGGAAACTGCCCGACGGCCCTTTCAAGGGGGTTCCCTTTCTTTTAAAAGATTTAATTTCCGCCTACGCAGGGGTACCCCTTCAGTCCGGCTGCAGGGCCTACAGAAACTACATACCCGACCATGACAGCGAACTGATCCGGCGCTTCAAGAATGCCGGATTTGTCATACTGGGAAAAACCAGCACGCCGGAATTCGGTCTGATGGGCGTGACCGAGCCGGAGCTCTTCGGACCGACCAGGAACCCCTGGGACACTGACCGCACCCCCGGCGGGTCGAGCGGGGGGTCCGCCGCGGCAGTTGCTTCAGGCATGGTGCCTCTCGCCTCCGGCGGCGACGGCGGCGGATCTATCAGGATCCCCTCATGTTATTGCGGCCTCTTCGGTCTCAAGCCGACGCGTGGGCGCAACCCCCTTGGCCCGGTCAACAACGAGGGCTGGCAGGGCGCCGTAGTTGAACATGTTCTGACCCGGTCAGTGCGTGACAGCGCCGCGGTCCTTGACGCCACGCAGGGAATGGACAGCGGCTCCCGGTGCGTCACGCCTTCTCCGGCCCGGCCCTACATGAAGGAAATAGCGACAAAACCGGGCCGGCTTAAGATAGGCTTTTCCGTCGAATCACCCATCGGCAGTGAGGTCCACCCGGAGTGCGTCAATGCCGTCAGGAAGACCGCGAAGCTTCTAAAAGATCTCGGGCATCATGTTGAAGAATCAAAGCCGGACGTGGACGGGATGGCCCTGGCAAAAGCCTACTTCGCCATGTATTACGGCGAAACGGCGGCCGACATAGCCCAGAGCCGCGAGGCCCTTGGTAGAAAACCGAAACGGAGCGATTTCGAGGAAACCACGTGGCTCCTCGGCCTTCTCGGCAGGGTCACCAGCGCTGAAGAATTCGTACAGGCAATCAGGGAATGGAGCAATGCCGCCAGGGCCATGGCCCGGTTCCACGAGAAGTTTAATCTGTATCTTACGCCGACGACAGCGTCTCCGCCGGTGAAGATCGGTGAACTGCAGCCCCGGGGCGCCGACCGCATCGCCATGATGATCATCAACAGGCTGAACCTCGCCGGACTTCTGAAAAAGTCCGGTCTGGCGTTAGAGATCGGTCTCAAGAACCTGGAAAAGACCCCTTTTACCCAGCTGGCAAATTTCACCGGCCAGCCGGCCATGTCCGTGCCGCTCTACTGGACCCCGGAGGGGCTGCCGCTGGGCGTGCAGTTCATCGCCCCCTTCGGCGATGAGGCCACGCTTTTCCGCCTGGCCGCGCAGCTGGAAAAGGCGGAGCCGTGGTTCGGCCTGCGACCCGCCTTAACCCGATAGTTATCGCCTATTACCGATAACTATCAGTACTGATGCCCGGGACCCAGTGCGGGGCGTTGACCAGGAGCTGGTCGGGCAATCTTGCGAGAGGGAAGGACACTCCGTCCTTCCCTCTCGCGCACTCCCATCCCGGTCGCTCAAGCGCCGCGACGGGCTAGGCGATTAACTAGGTCGCTCTCGGCCATCCATGGCCTTCGCGACACTCGGACATCCTGTCCAGCGCCACATTTTTTTCTGCGCTTCGTTCGGTGAGGGCTCGGACAACAATCGCCTATCTGTATCCGCCCTTCGGGCGGATTTTTTGAGGGCCTGTTAACCGTGAATAAATGTAAACTTATATACCCGCGGCATGGAGGCCGCGGGAGGCGCGAGTCTGCAGGAGGCTGCATACGAGCACCGAGCAGATTAAATATTTTTCTTTGATCAAGCCCAGCCCGCCGCAGGCGCGGGGTGAAGGGGAGCGCGAAGGGGGAGAGGGGGTGGGCCCCTCTCCCCCTCGCATAATCCAGACCGGATCCCGGTCAAAAATCACCTGCCCTGGTCCAGGGCAAACAATAATTGTTTGTTATCTTTTGATCCAAAAATGACAATAATTACACTCATTCTTCGTGTGGCAGGTGGTACAGGTCGTAATATTGATCCGGGCTTTCCTGCTGTGAAAGCTGGACGACATGCGGTTGGTCCACCCGATGGGGTGACGCCGTTTCAGCGTCGGGTTGTTGTAATTCACACCGCTGGTCTTGTGGCAGTCCCGGCACTGGCGATCCGAATGGCATGCTCTGCAATGCTTCAGGCTGATGCGCGACTCGTATTTATGGGAGAGCTCATAGTTGGGGTTATGATAACGGTGAACGCCCTTGGTTCCCCGGTGGCATCTGAGGCATGACTCCTTGCCGGTGTGACACGACAGGCAAGTCTTTTTGTCGGCATTTGCTTTTTTGCCGTGAAGCTTGTTCCAATCGATCTTATGGTCGTCGGGCTTTGAGGGATTGACATGGCAGAGCATGCAGTACTGGGTCGCGGTGGAATTATCATGGCACTGGAAGCAGTATTCCATCTTGGGGACTATTTCCTCCTGTGAGACAATGTCCTTCTTGTATAACGCTTCATGGCAATCCTTGCAGGTGAGCCCCTGCCCCGCTATATGGATCTTGTGGTTGAATTTATATGCCTGGCGATACCTGTACCGCACACTCCCGGTATAACCGTCCGCTTCATCATGACAATCGCTGCATATCTTCCGGGCAGGGATGTCCGCGCCCGTTGTTGTATCGGTGCTCGTTTTTATTTTCTTATGGCACTGCTCACACTCGACTGCACCGTCGATATGTTTCTTGTGCGGAAAGATCAGCCCCTCCTTTGACAGAAGGACTGCGCCGGCCAATGCGATAAAAGCGAATAGAAAAACAATTATTGCCGTCTTTTGCTTCATCATGCCATCACTTAAAAAAGATATTTTAAAGAAAGATTTCCCCGCACATTGTACCGGTAATCTTCATTGCCGGAAAAGTCGCCGGTAGCGGAAAGCACCAGGGACTTAATGATACTGATGTCAGCGCCGATCGTCGCGAAATACCCGGGCGACAGGCCCTTGGTTACGGATTCATCATTGTAAAACTGCACACCCCCCCCCGCCAGCAGATCAAACACGAATATTTTTCTCTTTACCATGGCCTGCACTGTTATCAGGTTCCCCTCCGGCCCGATTATCATCTCGGCATTGACGCGCAATCCGAACTTGGCGATGTCCCGATGCTCGAGGTTAAGCGATATCTCGTTCCCGACTTTCGGCGTTGAATCATACATGATTGCCCCGTATTTCACGTCAAATGTAAGGAGCTTCGAAATGAGGAATATCAGCCGGGCGGTCGCCTGCTGGTTTCCATACGGCTCGAAATAAACCCAGAAATATGAATTCTTGATAAACACCGGCCGATAGTACTCGTGCTCGAATACTATCGTGAGAAGGTCCAGCGGAATGATCTGCATCGCGAGCAATGTATTTGACGGCAGCTTCTCCACGAGGTCAAGGGTCCCGTAGCCGTTCAGCTTAAACTTCTTGGAAAACAGTGTCTCGAAATTGAGGGAAACGTACTGCTCGGCGAGCCTGCCGCCGTTGAATATAAGCTGGTACTCGGCGCCGAAAATGCCGGCGGCACTCGCCAGGAGTTCCAGCTTGCAACCCGCGACGTAATCCCCCGATCTCTGGCTGATAAAGATATTACGGTAATCGATACTGTTGAAGGTGCGGAGCATCCAGGGATTATGGTATTCCTCGACGTAATCATCCTTCACGACAAAACCGCCGTAGACGTCAAGGGTCAGCCGGTGCTCGCCGATCGGAATTTTACCTTCGAGATTAATACCGTCGAAGTAGAGATACACAAGGTTGTCAAAATCCATGATGCGTCCCAGCTGCATGGCGAACTTATCACTTTCAAAATCGAGATATCCATAGAAGAAATTGAAGAGCCAGTTGCCGCCGGAGCCCCCTTTCTGGGTCTGATATGCCGCCCGGCTGTTGAAGCGGAAGAACCAGTTCTCGTTGAACGTGGCATCAAAGGCGACATTTTCATAGACGCGATACTCGGTCCTGGTGCGGTTGTAATATTCATTATGGGAACTGTAGAAATTTCCGGTTGTTTCGAGTGAACCTTCAATTGATGCTTTTGACTCTTCCTTTTTTTCAGGTTTTTTATCTTCCCCGGCGGGCTGGTCAATCTTACCACCGATGTCTTCCTTGACACCTTGCGCAAGAGATGAATCAATTGCTGAAAAAAGAAAAACCGCGGTCACCAGAATTACACTAACGCGGCCTGGAGTGTAGCTGCCATTCCCTATCGTCGCCATATTTATAATGCCAGTGTATTTTTTTTCAAGCAAAACCCCTGATCCGTTCTTGTTGTAGTATTAACAAAGCAAATTATGTTTTTTTACAAAACCCTATTACCAGTTCTCACTCTCATGGCACCAGACAAAGCATTCACCTGACGAAGCATTGAACGAAGCAAAGGGTATAATAAAATAAACGATGCGCCCGGATAAACCCGACCCGTTAACGACACCATTCCGGTGAATGGGTTTCTTAAAATAATTAAAATGACATATTGTGCACCCGATACCCTCATTAAGATGTCTGGTGTGCTCTCCGCTGTTTGGGGGATCTGGTGTCATTAACGTATCATGGCATGTTCCCGGCCCGCTGCACGATTCCGGGGTGACGAAATACCAGTTATGGGTATATGTACTTAATAAGTGGCACCCTCCCGAAACATCTGCTGCGGCGCATGTATTGGTTGATGTGTCAAATTCCATATTTGCGTCCACACCCGGACCGGGATAAACAATCTTACCGGTTGTTCTGACGTTATAAATCCAGTTAAAGCCGTTGATAAAACCATTTTTATGCAACGGGTTATGCAAATAGTTTTTATGACATGATTGACACTGGAGAGAAACGCCGATTTGCTCATATCCGGTATGGATCAGGTGCGCGCCGCTTACGGGAGGATAAACTTTCAACTGGGTCGAATTATGGCAATCGTAGGCCATGCAAAGACCGGGAAGAATCAAATTCCCATTTTCATTATCGGAAACCCGGGAACATCCGGAATAAAGCAAAACCATAAGAACCGGAATTGAAAGTAAAGTAAGATAATTCATGCAACTACCTGCCTGAATTATATTGATATGCTTAAGATTGAAGTTAGCAATAATGTTAGTAACTGTCAAATTATTTATTTATTCAACTTCAGTTTAATGAATTTGATTGTTCCGATAACAATCGGGCTCTGTACCGATAACTATCGGTATTGTTGCCCAGGTCCCCTGGCGGGCAATATTGAAAGGGGAAGAGGGTGGCATCCCTCTTCCCCTTTCGATCCCCATCACCCCGCGCCTGCGGTGGGCTGGTCTTTATCTAAGAAATAATTTAATCTGCCCGGCGATCGTAAGCAGCATAAGACAAAGAGAGCCGCCCGCTGCATCCCTGCAGCGGGTGTTAAAGTTAATATTAACTCACAGCAACCAGAAACTCAAAACATCTGCCCGCAGGGCGGTTACCAATAGGCGATTGTTGTCCGAGCCCTCACCGAACGAAGCGGAGTGAATGAGGGCGAGTTAATCGCCTAGCCCGTCGCGGCGCTTGAGCGACCCGGAGGGGAGTGCGCGAGAGGGGAGGCCGGGGAGGCCTTCCCTCTCGCAAAATTGCCCGACCCGCCACCGGGTCACGACCTATAAATGTTGTAGACATTTACTATTACATGTGTAAGAATTACCGATCAAATGGATAGAGAGAACTCAACTTCTCCCTAATCTATGCAGACCTATCACATACAAAAAGAGCTGCTGGCGCTGCGGAAGCGCACGGGGAGGACCAGATGTCTGAAATACGGTTAGACGGCAGGGTGGCCATTATAACCGGCGCTGGCGCCGGGATGGGAAAGATCCACGCCCTTGAACTGGGTAGGCGGGGCGCCATGGTCGTTGTCAATGACCTCGGGACCAGTCTCGACGGCTCCGGCAACAGCATGTCTGCGGCGGATGCCGTGGTCTCCGAAATAAAAAACACCGGCGGCAGGGCTGCGGCGAACTATGATTCAGTAGCAGCCATGCAGGGTGCGGAAAACATCGTAAAGACAGCAGTGGACTCCTTCGGAAAGGTTGACATCGTAATTAACAACGCGGGGATAGTCCGCGATAAATCCTTCGCCAAAATGTCAGAGGAAGAATGGGACAACGTCATGCGCGTGCATTTGAAGGGCACCTTCAACGTGACCAGGGCGGCCTGGCCAGTCATGCGGGATAACAACTACGGCCGGGTGATCTTCACCAGCTCCGGCGTTGGACTTTACGGACACTTCGGCCAGGCGAATTACGCGACAGCCAAGATGGGCATGATCGGCCTCATGAATGTACTCAAGCTCGAGGGTGAGAAGAATAACATCCTGGTCAACTCGATAGCCCCGAACGCCGCCTCCCGGATGACCCAGCCCATCTTCCCCCCAAACATCCTCGACAAGATGAAGCCGGAATATATCACATCCCTCGCGGTATACCTCTGCTCGGAGCAGTGCAGTGACACGGGCATGATCTTCAACTGCATGATGGGATGGTTCAGCCGCACCGCCATCATGTGCTCTGAAGGCGTGCTCCTGGGCGACGGGAAGCGTGATATATCACCGGAGGAAATCATGGAGAACTGGGACAGGATCACATCCCTTGATGGCGCGAAGACACTGAATAATATAGCGGAATCTTTCGCGTATACGGCGCCCGTGATGAAATAGCGCCAGCCAGGTCCTGGAATAACCGGGCAGGATGGGGCGATTTATAAAGGAAATAAACAGCATGACGACGTATGCTCGGAAATAACCGTTTTCAGTCAATGCTTTACTTGACAAAAATCCGGGGAATGATAAAACAATTGCATCATGAATACAAAAAAGACACCGACACCTGGAAAAGATAAAAAAAGCATCCGCACGAAGGAAAACATCATGCGGGCGGCCCAAAAGGTTTTCTCAGAACACCCCTACCATACCGCCAGCATGCGCATGATAGGGAAAGAGGCGCGCATCGAGCACCCCCTGATTAATTATTATTTTCCCAACAAAGCGGTACTCTTCGAGACTATCGTGCAGGAGCAGTGCGATCAATTCGCCCGGTACACTGCTGAATGGCTCGACGAGGCATCAAAGGCCACGAGCATAGCGGAAGGCTTCATGAAACACATAGACCGGATGATCGACTACAACGGCGAAAATCCGGAAGCAATCAGGATCCTGGCACTGAACCTGGCGCAGGCCGACAACATTTCCCTTATCCCGGGGTATCAGCGGTTCCCGCGGCTTATTGAAGAGATACAGGAGATCTTCGTTGAAAAAATTGCCCCTGCTGGCTCTGAAGCTGAAATCAGCATGTTCATCAACAGCTTCAACTTCCTGGTCATATCCTTCCTCGGCTCCAACACCTGCATCGCCCAGATCCAGGGCATGGACCCCGGCGGTAAAGCGTACCGGGAATGGGTAAAAAATACCCTCGGCTTCATGTTTCTGCCGCGCCTGAGGGAAATAATCGTCCCGAACACCCCCGCCGGCAATGCACGCAGAAAGAAATCAGCGAAATAGGGCTGCCAGCGTTTTACTCTTCGCCATGACATTTCAGCATCAGTCATTTCGAGCCCTTTGCAGGTTCAGGGCAGGCTCCGCGAGCAATACGCCGGTAAAGCATAAAAAGCAACGACGTTAGTCAATATATTACTATCGGATAATCCATCATGAGAACCGGACATTATAAACAAATCATATCAGCCGGCGCTGCTGCGCTCTCTCTGCTGTTCATCGTATCGCAGGCACAGGCCAAAGGGCGCGATTTCATTGAAGAAGCCAGGGCCATATTCCGGGTAGCGGCGTGCGGCCCGGGAGATATCCCGAGCGGCATTGACCCGGCGGCGGTCAGGGGCCACTGCTCGCGTATGGACAAAAATGCGGAGAGCTACCGCAACAACTTCATTAGCAGGGCGGATCCATTCTTCGCCGGAATCCTTCCTTCAGGCCTGCCGCGCGCGGTAGTCATACCCTTCGGCGGCGGCGACCTTTTACCGGCGATGGTGGTATATCCCGGCGCAAAAGAAATTACCACCATTTCCCTCGAGGGCGCCGGCGATCCGCGGCGCCTCATGAAGGCCTCCACGGCGCAGCTCACCCAGGCGCTGGAACAATACAGGTCACATGTCGGGTTCATGCTTCTCACCAACGACAGCAGCAATCAAAGCATTCGCAGCCTGGACCGGGGTGTCATCCCCAACCAGCTTGCTTTTTCACTCACGGCCCTGACCGTCCTCGGCTACGAGCCGGTCTCACTGAGATTCTTCCGCATCGAGGAAGACGGCTCTTTCCATTATTACACCGCGGATGAGATCGCATCTTTGGAAAAAGTCCGGGGACAGCGTCTCAAGAATTCCTGGGTCGATACGGACTTTTCCATAGCCTTCCGCAACATGGAGCTGACCTTCCGCAAAAGCGGAGGCGGCCGCACCATAATCCACCGCCATATAGCCTTCAACCTTGATAACAGCCATTTTACCGGTTCCCCCCTGCAGAAACACCTGGAAAAAAAAGGGAAGATATCGGCGATGATAAAAGGCGCGAGCTACCTTCCCTGGTTTGATAATTTTTCTTCCTTACGCAACTACTGTCTCGGCCACATGGCCTGCTGCGTGTCCGACTCCACCGGCATCCTGCCGAAACACGCTTACGCGGCCGGGTTCAGACAGGTCGCCTACGGTTCTTTTTCCGGGGCCTTTCTTGAGAATGAGGGCGGCTCCGGCGCGGCCGAATTCCGGGCTCTGTTCAAATCACAACCTGCACGACCCCTGAATTTCCGCTTCGGCCATGCTGACGTACACAAGCTGAACCATCTGATCATTACGATGCCGCGGCAAGCAATGGCTCAATACGGCAAGCTCGTTAGCGATTTATCCAAAAAATAGACATCTGAATTTGTCCACATTATGGATGGAGCACAATATATCATCATAAGAATCAATTTTCTTCATTGATAAAAAATCCTATCTTTTTAGCGTTATAA
Organism: Spirochaetota bacterium; assembly: GCA_041753395.1. Lineage (GTDB taxonomy): Bacteria > Spirochaetota > UBA4802 > UBA4802 > UBA5550 > RBG-16-49-21. The sequence goes on along the minus strand of JBGSUQ010000008.1, from coordinate 397,118 downwards.
AAATTTTCACCAATAAGCAAACCGCTGTTAATACATAATCTACTGCCGTGAAAAGCTAACACCCTTCAGCATAACCACGGACGATATCAATCAGCGTTCTTAAATTGTTCCGAATTGAAGCGATCCAACAGAATGAAAATTGCTCCCTTATCACAACAAGCCCAAAAGACACAATAAGCATTATTGGTAGCGATACTGGCACATCAGCCGTAACATAAAAGGATGCTTTTCCCTATGTGTTAAAACACCGGGGGCTGCATCATCCCCTGGGCAGGCCCACTGAATGATGCAGACTAGAAACTTTTCAAGACCCCTGTCCAGTATTTTTCCTGGTAGAGGGGCCTCATTTGAGAGGATGCGGGTGCTGATGCTTCGACAAGCTCAGCACAAATATAACACATTGAGCCCCTCTGGCTTGTCCCTGGAGGAGGGTAGATTCCTGGATATTTAAAGATTATTCAAAAGCACATATGAAAATCCATCCACAGATGAATATTTACAGATTACAAGAGAAACGTAATAATCAATAATTCAGCAGTTTGTCCGGCACGCCGCATAACGGCGTTTGGTTGCGTATGATGCTCTGGAATGAAAGATTGGGCATCAGCGAATAAACCAGATTGCGGGCTGGCGCTTTTCTCAATCTTCTCATGATGTTCGTGGATTTATAGAGGCTGCTCTTGACATGGTTGAATCCGGCCTGGAGCTCCTCAATGGACATTTTTTTAGGTTTGAAGACCACCACGGTCCCGTCGTATTTTGACCAGTCCCTTGTCAGAATGCGACCCTCCACCCAAAGTCTTTTGAAAAGATCGGTTCCCGGATAGGGTGTTAAAAGGGCGACATTCACGATGTCAAACCCGAGATTGATGCAGCTTTGCAGCGTTTTATTGAACACACTTGAATCATCCTCGTCAAAGCCCAGAACTATTCCGGCAAAAATCAAAATCCCATGGTCGTGGAGGACTTTAATCCACTCGGGATATTTTGCGATATCGTTGAACTTCTTATTTGACAGACCGAGGCTGCTCGTATTGAAAGATTCCACGCCGATGAACATACCCTTGCATCCGCTTTCAGCTGCAAGTCTTACAAGCTCCTCATCGTTGGCAAAATAGAACGAGCAGCTTCCAGTCCAGAAAATATTGAGGCACTTTAATTCCCGAAATAGATTTTTTGCGAAGTCCCTGTTCGACACAATGTTCTCATCAATGAGCATGGTATTTTTTTTCTGCCAGAAATTCCCCACTTGATATTTTTTTATTTCTTCAATCACCTTTTTTACACTGCGCATGCGGTATCCCGGAAAAACCGTCCTGATATCACAGAACTCGCATTTGTTGACGCAACCCCGCGAAGCCTGGAGGGTATTCGGAAAAATATACTTCTCCGGTTTCATTATACTCTTGTCAATGAATGGCAGTGTATCGATATCGTCGACTTTTTTTGAGTATATTTTTTTATTTGTTCCTTTCTCGTAATCCTTTAGAAGATCCATCAGAGCGAGTTCGCCATCCCCGCAAACAACCGCGTCAGCATGTTCCAGCGCCTCCTCAGGGAGGGATGTCGCGTGATATCCCCCCAGCACGACGAATTTCTTTTTTTTATTGCGAAATCGGTCAGCAATTTCATACCCCTGGTTCGCGTTGGCGGTGAGAATGCTTATACCGATGATGTCCGCGTCTGTGCCATAGTCTATATCCTCGAAGGATTGATCACAGAACTCTACATCCCAATGCTTCGGGATTACTGAGGCCAGCGAAGGGAATGTCATATAGGGCATTCGGAAAGACTTGTGCTTTTTCTCAAAACCACCGAGATGTATTAAAAGCATTTTCATGATAGTACTCCTTATCTATTGCTCATTATTCATTGTTTTCAACCCGGCTCCAGTCACCGTATCGAGGATAAAATTCCTCACACGGGGGAACAGGTATTCATGGATACTTAGATTATTGAAGACCTTGTGACCGGCTATAGGGCCGTCATAATCGGTCTTTAAAATTTCCAGGATATTCTGCCGGTAATTTTCAGCGTTAAGATTTTCATAGAGATGGACGGCATGTTTCACCGAGTAGAGGCAGTCATTCTGATAATGAATAATCATGGATCTGATCTTTATCTTTGACAGGTCTATCCTCGAGGTGGTACGCACAAGCTCAGCCCCTTCGCCCATGGAATAGACAGGCCACAGTTCGTTATACCCGTCCCATGGCACCATCTCATTGGAATAAATATTGAACTTCATCAATTTATTATTCATATAAAATGGATGGATAACAGATTCCAGGGGCTTCAATATCCACCGGTATATTTTGTTGAATACCCGCGCGAGATAGGAGGCCTCCTTGGTAAAGAAGTACGGGACGCCAGCCAGTATCAATCCCTTGATTTTATTCCCCCTGTACTGGTCAAGGAAATTGAGGACAATGTTCCCCCCGCCGCACTGACCTATGATAAATATCTTTGAAAAATCACGCTCAGCGATTGTAACTGCATCATCGAGCTGATTTACCCAATCACCCAACTTGTAATTGAGAAGGTCTTCGGGCTTTGTCCCGTGACCCTTAAGCTGGATATTCATGACCACGAAGTCATGCTCGGCCAGATTCCTTTCAATAAACTTCATCTCATTAGATGCTGCAAGCCACGCATGGACGAGGATGCACACGATATCGCGGGAGCCCGCATTCTTTATCATTGTTATGCCATTGCCTGTTTCCTCTGGCGGATAAAATGTTCCCTTAACGAGATTATCACGTTTTATAAAGCTCATTTCCCTTCTGAATTTAATTATGATATCGCGAATTTTTTTCATTTCATTCCCACCAAAGTCACGAAACCCCTGTCCATTTGATCAAGGACCAGATTAAAGCCGGTCTTTTGCATCAGCTCTTGGATCGAGTCCCTGCTGCACCGTAATTTGCGGTACTGGCTTTTTTTCAGGTTCCATTTCCCATCCGTATTCCTGTAGATAATGTCATTGACAATCACATGGTCAGTTCCATACTCGAGGAAGGCGGTCATAACTGTTGTCTTGTCGCTTTTTACTGGAATCACTCGATCGACACCCTGGAGTTCATGACTCAGATCTCGATAGGTGATGACGCATTTCCCACCTGTTTCAAGAGTGGCATACATGTCTTCCACCAATTTCATGATCGCATCAAAGGATTCAAGGTGAACCAGCGTGTCGCCCATACAGACAATAACCTCGGCCGATTTCACATGGTCTCTGAATTTCCCGAGATCATCCAGAACGGGGTGTATGTCCAGTCCTGCGCCGCGCTGTTCGAGTTCATCAAGGAGGGTCCTGCACAGATCTATGGCGGTCACCCTGAATCCCAATTTCGCCAGGGCGATGGACTGGAAACCAGGCCCGCCTCCAAGATCAACGGCGATCCCGCTTCCACGGGGTACAATGCCGTTGTTTTTAAAAAGCTGGTAATTGTCATCAACCTTCTGGTCAAAATCACCGAACATCCAGCTGTAAAATTCTGCAAGACAGGTTTCATAATGTGTGACGATCATGTCGTTGTGCATATACATCTCCTTCTTTATATATACTATTATGCCCTCAGGGGCATCTTAAAGTTTTTGCATGGCCTGATCAATGTCCTCAATAATCGAATCCACATCTTCCAGGCCTACGGAAACCCTCACAAGGCTCTGGAGCTTTTTATAAATGAGCGATCCGGGAGAGTTGAGATAACTGCGGTGGGTCATTGACAGAGGGTGCTCGATAAGAGTTTCACAATCCCCCAGCGATACTCCCAGTTTAATCCGTTTCATGGATTCGATGAATTGTTGCGTGGAGTCGATGTCAGAATCCAGTTCAAAGGCCACCATCGCTCCAAACCCTTTCATTTGTTTCTGCACTGATAGCGGCCAGTTATGGGCAGAAAGACCCGGGTAGTATATCTTTCGCACCTTCTCGCATGTGCGTAAATAATTGGCGACAGTCATGGCGTTCCACTGATGTTCCTCCATCCTTATCGCCAGGGTTTTCAAACCCCGGAGAATGAGAAAAGCCGAATTGGGGTCCATCTGTGACCCGAGTTCACACATGAAATTGAATTTCAATTCCTTGAGATAGTCCATATTTACAGACAACGCGATGCCACCAAGGGCATCTCCATGACCGTTTAAGTATTTGGTCATAGAATGGACCACGATGTCGGCCCCACACTCGATGGGTTTCTGAAAAAAAGGAGTAAGGAAGGTATTATCGACAACAACCTTGATATCATGTTCGTGCGATACTGAACAAACCTGTGCGATATCGATGATATCCAGCGTGGGATTACAGGGCGTTTCAAAATAGATGAGTCTTGTATTGACGCGGATTTTTTCACGCAAAAGAGCGATATCATTCAGGTTAATAAAATCTACGGTTACCCCATACCGCGACAAAAAAGAATTCAGAAAGGAGTATGATGAGCCGTATAACATATCCGACGCGATTACATGATCGCCCTTTTTAACAAGGGACAGAATGACGGAAGAAATTGCCCCCATTCCGGAGGAAAAGCAGACTGCCCCTGCGCCCTGCTCCAGAAGGGCCATTCTTTTCTCGAGGAGATTCACCGTGGGATTGCCTCCCCGAGAATAGAGAAAACCATCCTTTTAAAAACTGAAGATGCTCTCAATTTCGTCGAAAGAATCGAAGGAAAATGACGCGCTCTGATAAATAGGGGGAGAAATGGCGTTGACCGTCGACAGGTCAATGCGACCGCCATGGATCGCATTACTCTTGAAATCGATCTGGTGCAATCTTTCATCGTTCTTTCTGTTCACAGAAAACCTCATATTTAAATTATTAGTAAACTACGGCGGTCAAAAAAGAAGAATAAAAAAATACAAAAAGAACTATTCAACATCGCATGGTAAAGATACGTGTTATTTTGTCAGTACGAAAAACAGCTGATGGCTTGCTAAACCGATAAACGTGGTCGATTTATTCGCCACAGAACCAGCTAAGCCATGTACCGCGCATGATCTGGCCAAAGTCAGGTCATAGCATTGGGCCATCTGCTGTTTTTTTTAACACAGAACAAAAAAGCCATGACCAATCATAGCACCAAATATACCGATTGCGCCACTTTGACCGGACCCAATGTGAGAGTATAATTCCAGATAATGATAGAATAAAATCTATTTTTCGGCTCATTGATTGTCAATAATATTATCTTCAAAATTTTTATTAATTTATTTTTTTTATATATTACTAACCTGTGTTATGCGGCATTTTACAATTTACCAACAATATAACACGTCTGGCCGGTTTAAAATATTTTATTCTTCGCAAATATTATTTCAATGTAATGCATCGCATTAAAACTATACAAGAAATGATAACAAGATACATTATACAAAACATTTTATTCAAAAAACAATTATATATTAAAATATAAATCTCTAAATACATTTACCACAATTTACGAAATGAAATATAAGCAATCTAATATTTTAAAACCCTAAGTGACCTGCCCCCAAAAGGTGTACAACTTAAAAAGCGTTACTTTTTTTAAACAAAATAAATTCAACATATCGCTGACACTTTGCATGTATAAAAAAAGATTGTTTTTACAGCTCAATCATGTAGAAATTTTCATCAAAGGATGCTTATTTGCAAATTTGTTTTTTACACAAAATGCCGTTCCAATCAATCCATTCAATTTATTTGGATATTTTCTTTACAAGCTTGTTGAAAGGGATATTATTAGTAATGCGATCAACAACATCTTTAAAAAATGCGATGAGTTATGGGTGTTTGGTGAAATAAGTGACGGTGTTTTGTTTGAGATATCATATTTTAAGACCCCTGTCCAGGACCTTTTCTGTTTGAGCTGAACTCATTTGAGAGGATGCAGGTGCTGATGCTTCGACAAGCTCAGCACAAGTATAACACATTGAGCCCCTCTGGCTTGTCCCTGGAAGAGGGTAAATTCCTGGATAGTCAGTCAAACCCGGTTTCTCACAGGACAACATCTTCACCACCCTGGAGAACAGGATGAAGTGCGGCATCTGCAAGTGCGGGCGCTGCAACGTGGGCAAGTACTTCGTGTGCATGGACGGCCCGGTCTTCACCTTTTCCCAGGTGAACCAGCTCCCGCCGGAGTACTGACAACCATAAACCGCCAATCACCGCACCGTACAAGAGGCAGGGGAAAACCCTGCCTTTTCTACCATTATCTTTCAGATGATCAGACCCGCTACAATCCGGGCGTCCAATATTATCCTTGACAACCCGTCATGAGATGAATGATGTACCAGTCTTTCATTTTTATTTAAATTACGAGGCGACAAAATGGCGTATAATGACAAATTCAGCGGCGATGGCGGTTTCAGGAGAGATTCAGGCCCCAAGGAAATGCACAAAGCAATATGCTCCGAATGCAAAAAAGAATGCGAAGTGCCTTTCAAGCCCACCGAAGGCAAGCCGGTATTCTGCCGTGACTGCTACCGGAAAAAGAAAGGTTTCTGATAGGACATACTTACCCGGAGAGATATCGCAGGCATACTTGATGCGGCGACCTTCAGACTTCATCCATTCATGATCAGACGCTGCCGCAACAACTCGTCATAGCACAGAAGTTAGCATGAGCTATTTGAAAAAATCAATGGATGCAATGCCGGTCCTCTTCATCGGCCACGGCTCGCCGATGAACATCGTCATGGACAATGATTTCACCCGGAGCCTGCAGAAGCTTGGCCAGGAGCTGCCGCGGCCGAAATCGATCATGGTCATTTCCGCGCACTGGCTCGCGAAGGCGACCCTGGTCACCTGCATGATAAACCCCGAGCTGATCTACGACTTTTTCGGATTTCCCCCTGAACTCTACCAGGTGCAATACCCATGCCCCGGCGCGCCCGAAGACGCGGATAAAGCCACCCGGGTGACAAAATATATGGTCAACTGCTCCATGGAGTGGGGCCTCGACCACGCGTCGTGGGCGGTACTCAGGCACATGTACCCGGAAGCTGACATCCCGGTTTTCGAGATGAGCCTGAACGATGCGATGGAGCCGGCGTACCATTATGATATCGGCAGGCGCCTCGGGCCCCTGCGCCGGGAGGGGATCCTCATAATTGCCAGTGGCAACATCGTTCACAACCTGCAGCTCATGGACTACGACATGGAAGCGGAGCCCTACGACTGGGCGGTTGAGATCGATGACCGGCTCAAGTCTTTTCTGATTGATGGGAATCACGAAAAACTGGTAAACTATCATAGCCTCGGCAGGAACATGGCCCTGGCGGCACCCACCAATGAACATTATCTGCCCATGCTCTATGCCCTGGGACTCCAGGAAAGGGACGACGGGATCGCCTTCGTCCATGAGGGGTTCCAGCACGGGTCAGTTTCCATGCGGTGTTTTATGATAGGGTGAGCATTCTGATAGCGTGGGGTTTAAACCCCACGCTATCAGAATGCTTTCACTCATATTAATGCTTAATGCGGGCCTTCATTTTCTCTACAAAAAAAATGGCACCAATCACCACGATGAACCCCATTGCAATATACAAGAACAGGTCCCCTATAATCGAATACACCGTCCTATGGTTCAGGGAAAAATCGATGTCCCCGGCCAGGTACCCCTTGGTAACAATTGGAATAGATTTTCTGATCCTGCCGTAGGGGTCTATGAACGCCGTGTATCCCGTGTTCCCGGCCCGTAGGTACCAGATGCCGTTTTCCACCGCCCTGAATATTGACGCGGAGAAGTGCTGCATGTGGCCCCGGTACGTATGGGTCCAGCCGTCATTGGTGATATTAACGTAAAACTCGGCCCCCAGGTTGCGGTAGTCCCTGCAGAGGCGGTGAAAAATTCCTTCATAGCATATCAATGCGCCGAACTTCCGCCCCATAACGTCAAAGAGCACCGGCCTGTCGCCGGGTACAAAGCTCGAACCGCCGAAGTTTTCAGTGATGCGCTTGACAAAGGCAAGCCATTTCTCGTAGGGGAACCATTCGCCGAAGGGAACCAGGTGTATCTTGGAATACGTTTTTACGACCTGGCCGTAGCGGTCTATCAGCACCGCGTTGTTCTGAGGCGATCTCCTCAGGATGGGCCCGGTAAATTCCTCTTTCACGCCTATCTCTCCCGTCAGGAGCGGCGTCTCGTGGGTCTGGGCAACACCGAGGACCTCGCTCTCGAAATCGTTCAGGGTGCCCCGCCCATAATCGTAGGCAATCGTCTCAAGGGTGGCCGATTCAGACCAGACGATCAAGTCCGGACGCTCCGCCATGGCGGCCCGCGTATACCTTTTGAGCTCTTCGAGGTAGCGGTACCTGTTCTCATACCAGTTTTCCCACGGAGAAATGCACGACTGCACCATGGCGACGCGGAGCCCCTTTTTCGGCAGGCGGTCATGGACGGCCATGGTGACGGCTCCGAGCACCGTTATGACGACGATACAGGCGGCGGCAGCGGCGACAGTCCTGCCCTCCCTCATGCGGAACAGCTCGCGTACCGCAGCCTTCCTGAAGCCCCATGCCCTGATGAAATCAGCGGCCAGATAATTGAAAAGCATGATAACAAAGGTGATACCCATAATGCCGGTGACAGACGCCATCTGTATGAAGGGCGTCAGCGGATATTGCGTATATCCCCAGAAGGGAAGCGGATAGGCTATGTAGCCTATTGACTCGATCCAGTCCACCAGGACCCACACGGAAGGATAGATGAGAAACCTCAAGCCCTCAAACCGCCGGGAGAGAACTTCAGCAAGGGTGATCTTTATGGAGAAAAAAACCGTCAGGGCCGGCATGAGAAACGACACGATGACGGCATAACCGCCCGGCGCTGCGGCCCCGAAGTTGCCGATCCACTCGAAGGCGAGAAAATGCCCCAGCAGGCCGGTGATGAAGGCTGTCAGGTATATGTCTTTTACCTTTTTATCCCGCACGTACAGGAAAAGGGGAACCATGGCGATCCAGGCGAAAAAGGGAAAGCCCTTCAGGAACCATATGTCATAGGTGGGAAATGAAAGGTACATGAGGAGCGACGTCAGCAGGTAATAATTTCTTTTAAAAAACGCGATAATCCTATTCATCGGGGTTTTCACCTATCATAGTTATGAATTCATCTTCGCTTATAACTTTCACGCCGAGACTGCGGGCCCTGTCAAGCTTCGACCCGGGGGATTCGCCGGCCAGCACGTAATCGGACTTGCCGCTCACCGAACCCGCGGCCCGCCCGCCCAGCTTCCTGATGATCTCCTCGGCCTCCTGGCGGCTGTAGCGCGACAGGGTCCCGGTGACGACAAAGGTCTTGCCGCTTACGGGGCTCCCCGAGCTTGACACCGCTTCCTCCTCTTCCACAACCAGACCGGAACCGATCATGTCCTCGACCAGGGCCCGGTTTTTTTCATCATGGAAATAACCGTAGACTGATTCGGCGACACCGGGCCCCACTTCGTGAATTTCCATGAGATCGTCGGTGCTCATATCGTAAAGCAGGCTGAGACTCCTCACCTGTCCGGCGATAACCGAGGCTACGTGGCCGCCGACGTTCCTGATGCCCAGGCTCTGCAGAAACCGCGACAGGGGAACGCGCCGCCGGGCGTTTATTGAATCAAGCACCTTGTCCGCAAGCTTCTCGCCCATGCGGTCCAGGCCCATGAGAACTTCCCTGGTGATCTTGTAGAAATCGGCGATGGTGTTGAGACGGCCGGCATCATAGAGACGCGCCACTAGCTCCGGTCCGAAAAACTCGATGTCCATGCCGTCCCTGGACACGAAGAACTTGAGCGCCTCCAGCCGCATGGATTCGCAGGAAAGATTGACGCAGCGGAGGTAAATGTCCTCCTGCCGGAGCTCCTCGCCGCATGACGGGCAGTGCTTCGGCGGCACGATGGCCTCGCCCCTCGCCGCGCCGTCATGGCGCACCACCTCGATGACCTTGGGGATCACGTCGCCGGCGCGGATGACCTTTATCTTATCGCCGATACGAACATCCAGGCGCTCCACTTCCTTGAAGTTGTGGAGGGTGGCCCTTTTCACCATGACCCCGCCGATGTTTATGGGATGGAGGTTCGCCACCGGCGTGATGATGCCGGTGCGGCCGATCTGAAAGTCCACTGATTCAAGGCCGGTGACCGCCTCACGCGCCGGGAACTTCCACGCCACGGCCCACCGCGGGGCCTTGCTCGTGAAGCCCATACGTTCGCGCAGGGCGAAATCGTTCATCTTGATCACGATGCCGTCAATATCAAAATCGAGAGTATGCCTGTTCTCAAGCCAGTACTCGTAGTATTCCGTTATCTTTTCCAGCGGGCCCACGGCGGCCTGAGGGCTCACCGGTATCCCCAGGGTGGGAAGCCTTTCGAAAAGGGACCGCTGATCGGGCATGGGAAGGTCTTCCGATACCCTGCCCACGGCATAGAATACCGCGTCCAGGCTCCGCTCGGCGGTTATGGCCGGGTCAAGCTGCCGCAGGCTGCCGGAGGCGGCGTTGCGGGGATTGGCGAAAGCCGGCTCTTCTTTTTCGGCGCGCGACACGTTGAGGCGCTCGAACTCGCCGTGGCGCATGAAGACCTCGCCACGGACCGACAGGTAGCCGGGCGACACTCCCGTGAGCGTATGGGGCACGGCGCGGATGGTGGCCAGGTTCCGCGTCACATCCTCCCCCACCTCGCCGTTCCCCCTCGTGGACCCCTGCCTGAGGCGACCCTGTTCATAGACAACCTCCACCGCAAGGCCGTCGTATTTCAATTCCATGGAGTAGAGCAGTTCTTCGCCGGCACTTTTCCTGCACCGGGCGTCGAAATCAGCCAGCTCTTCACCGGTAAAGATATTGCCCAGGGAAAGCATGGGCGGATCGTGGGGCACTTCCGAAAAGGTCGCTGACGCGAAGCCGCCCACCTTTACAGCGGGAGAGTCCTCACGCCGCAGCTCCGGGTGCTTCGATTCTATTTCGGCAAGCTCCCCCGTGAGCCGGTCGTATTCCGCGTCGTCAACCAGGGGGGCGCTTAGCTCGTAGTAGTGCCGATTGTACTCGATGATGCGGTCGCACAATTCGTTATAGCGGGCCGCGATGTCGTCTTTTTTTCTTGCCATTGCCTACCATTATTATCTATTGCCGGGTTATACCGGGTATCCTGTCCGGTTTTACACCCAGACCTTGACCCTGCGGTGTAAAATCTTTTCCGCGCGGGCACATGCCAGATATCCCTCGTTGATAATCTTTTTCGCGTCGACGAAATCGAGGGTCTGGACATCGATGACATCCGGCTCGATCAGCACGGTCGGCGCGTTGTATTTTAAAAGCAGCGCGGTGTTTACATACTCCATTATATCTACGGACCCGGCCATTATCTCAAGGATATTGGGCATTTTATTTTTTCCCTGGTCCTTGCCTGCCCGCAGCCACTGCTCTATCGCGCCGAACCACCTGACGCCGGCGCTCCGTGACTGCAGTTCCAGCGACTGGTCTTCTGCGACGGGCATGAGCATCTTTGAACCTCTTCGAGGCAGCGCCTCTTCTGGCGGCGTTTTCACATAATGTTTGAGACCGCGCTTTTTCAGCCGGGGATGCAGGTTGACTGCGACCGTTATCCCGGCCCCCATGCTCCGCACGATGTTGATAGGCAGGGGATTCGCCACGCCGCCGTCCACCAGCAGGGTTTCCCCGTACCTGACCGGCATCAGCACACCGGGAATGGAAACGCTCGCGCGGAGCGCTTCCAGGATGTTTCCCCTCCGGAATATGACCGACATTCCGGTGCCGTAGTCCGTCGCCAGGACCGACAGGGGCGTTTTCAGGTCCTCGATCTTCGCATCGCGCGGTATGTACCGCTCCATGAACTTGATAAAGCCTTTTCCCTGGATAAGCCCCGATCGCGGCACGACCGGGTCCATGTACCCGAGCAAGTCCCGGAACGTAAACTTCAATATGTCTTCCTTGAACTTCCCCATGCTGCCAATGCCGTGCAGGGCGCCGATCACCGCGCCGATGCTGGACCCGGCGATAAAGTCAATAGGGATCTCCATTGACTCCAGGTACTCTAGTACCGCAATATGGGCCAGGCCCTTGGCGCCGCCGCTGCCCAGCGCAAGACCCACCCTGCTGTTCCTGAAATATTTTAAGGGATTGGACATAGTTACCATGTACCGCGAATTGTTATTAACGGAGGATGGCCCCGCCGCGGCTGGCAGTCAATAAATATTTTCAGGGTATGAATCAAGTGCGGATATAGCATGCCGGTGATCTATCAGGTTAATTCCGGGTTTTCGGTGAATATCAGACTTGTTGCATAACTGCTTATAATTACATATATTTGCCTCCGCCGCCTTCGGAAGCTGATGCTATATAGTTGATTAATGGGTTTCGCAACAAGTCTATTGTATTTTTATTGACATCATATATTAATATATGATAATTATTGGAACTAAAATCGGCATTTGATGGTCATAGTACAGATTTGTTTCTTTATTGGACTATTCCATAACCGGAAACCGCCTTGGGCGGCAATGGATTAATATCTATCCGGCAAACAAACAGACCGCCATACATTTTATCATCCAGGAGGCTCTTCATGCTTGGCAGAATTTTACTATTACTTGCAGTGCTGTTTTCCTTCTCCTGCGGATCCCTTTTAATAGAGCTGGAAGGTGACTTTCGGGGGGGGAACCGCGAAGAGGAACTTCACAGGCTCGAACAGGAGCGCCTGAGGATCGAGCATGAACGCCATAAGAAGATCGAAGAAGAACGCCGCTGGCGTCTTGAGGAGGAAGCTCGGCTTCGTCTCGAAAAAGAGCGCCGCATGAGGCTCGAGGAAGAACGGCGCAGAATCGAAGAGGAACGCCGCAGGCTCGAAGAGGAGCGATGGAGAAAAGATGAAGAAGCCAAGCGTAGAAAACATGAAGAAGAGCGCGAAAAGCGCCACCACATATGCATCGTTTCGTGCATGGGCAAGACGGGACAGGAGCGAGCCCTCTGCAACCAGATCTGCAACAAAAACAATGACGACTGGGATTGGGATAAATACAACGAGGAGCGCCGCAGGAAGTTTGAAGAAGAGCAGCGCAAACGTCTCGAAGAGGAGCGCCTCAACAGGATTGAAGAAGAGCGCAGGAAAAAGATCGAGAATGAGCGCCGCAGGCTCGAAGAGGAACGCCTGAGACTGGAGCGGGAGCGGCAGAAAAAAATGGAGGATGAGCGCCGGATCCAGCAGGAGCGGGAGAGACTGCGCAGGATCGAGGAAGAGCGCAGAAATAAATTAGAGGATGAACGCCGTAGACTGGAAGAGGAACGCCGCAGGCATGAAGATGAGCGCATGAAAAAAGGCGAGGATGCCGAACGCAGAAGGATTGAGGGAGAACGCCAGAAGAGGCTCGAGGAAGGGCGGAAGAAAAAACTGGATGAAGAGCGCCAGAGAAAAATCGAGGAAGAGCGGCGCAGGCTCGAAAACGAGCGCATGGGGCTTGAGCGTGAACGGCAGAAAAAGCTGGAGGGTGAGCGCCGGATCCAGCAGGAGCGGGAGAGACTGCGCAGGATCGAGGAAGACCAGCTGAAAAAAGACAATGACGAGCGGCGTAGGCTCGAGCAAGAACGGCGCAGGATCGAAGACGAACGCTTAAAAAAACCCGAGGATGGAGAGCGTAAAAGAATTGAAGAAGAGCGCGGGAAGAGGCTCGAACAAGAGCGCCAGAAAAAAATCGACGACGAACGGCAGAAAAAAATTAATGAGGAGCGCGGCAGGGTAGATAATGAGCGCCGCAGGCTCGAAGAAGAGCGCCAAAAGGCACAGAAGCGCGAACAGGATAAAAAGTTTGAAGAGGAACGCCAGAAAAACCAGAATGAAGAGCGCAAGAAGCTCGAAGAAGAGAGGTGGAAAATGGAGCGCGAGCGCTGGAAGCTGGAAGATGATCGCCACAAGAAACTCGAAGAGCAGAAAAAAAAGAAAAGCGGGGACGAACGTAACAGGAGGCGCAATGAAAAAAATTAAAAAAGAAATCAGACAGGGACACCATACATTAACCGGAGCCGGGAGAAACACTATGCCAGGAAAATTTTTTATATCATTACTTGTCCTTTTCACCTGTTTATCCGGGACCATATTCGCCATACCGAAGGATCACGATCACGACGGGAGGGAAGACAGGGAGATCTGGAGACTCAAACAGGAACGCCGTAAACTTGAAGAGGAACGGCAGAAAAAATTCGACGAAGAGCATCGATGGAAACTCGAAGAGGAACAGCGTAAGAAACATGAGATTGAGCGGCAGAGAAGAATCGAGGAAGAAAACCGCAAACTGGAACAGGAGCGTTACAGACATAAAGAGGAGCGCTGGAGAAAGGACAAGGAGCGTGAGCGGAAAGCGTATGAGGAAGAACGCGCCCGGAATCTCGGAAGATGCCTCAGCATATGTGACAGTTATTCCGGCCAGAAAAAGTTGTTATGCGCCCTCATCTGCAAAAAGAATTATGATGACATGAGCTGGGAAAAGCACATCGAAGGCAGCCGGAGAAAGCTGAATGAGGAACATCAGAAACAACTCGAGGCGGAACGCCGCAATAGGATCGATGAAGAACACAAAAATAAGGCGGAAAAGGAACGCCAAAGGAAAATCAATGAAGAGCGCCGCAAACTTGACGAGGAGCGACGCAGGCACGAAGAGGAGCGCCAGAGGGAACTGAGATGGGAGCAGGACAAAAAACTCGAAGAGGAGCGGCGGAAGAAACAGGCGGAGGAGACACGCAGGCTCGAGGAAAAACGCTGGAAAATGGAGCGCGAGCGTTGGAAACTCGAAGACGAGCGGCACGAGAAAATGGATAAAGAGAAACGACACAGGCCGGTAAAGACACACAGGGAATGCCTTGATGCCTGCAAGGGACAGACAGGCCAGGAGCGGGCGGCATGCAATAACGATTGCAACAGGAATTACCGAAATCGATAATTATGCTCCGGCTCCTCGAAACCGCGGGGAGCCGGTTCTATAATGGGGATCCCTTCTCTCATTCAACCTTGATGAATTCAGCGAAAACCCACCCTTTCTTCCAGTGATCTATGGGCTCCTCAACTTCCACATAGAACCAGTAGTTCTCCCATTGCTGCACAATCATCTTGCGCTCCGTGCGGGCCAGGATGAGGACCGGGGTCCCCGCAGGCAGGAACACCAGCTTTTCGGTATCCATCGCCTCATCGCTCGCTTTGAATCTTTCAAAAGTCATTTCTCCGGATGTTTGCGACGGTCCGCTCCTTAACTTGGCGTTCGTTGTGACAGAACCATTTTTCATTCCCATGGCCACCGCTTTAATACCGCCCACGGCAACATTCCTGCCGGCAGGGGCCTTTGAATTAAGATCCCAGAGTTTCACACCGCGGCCGAACTGCAGATAACGCGTGAAGCGAAGCGACGAAAGGTCCTCCATGAGGACGCCCCCGGTCAGGTAAGAGGCGCGCTTTCCATCCATCAGGTCCACCTTCCCGCCGGTAATGACGTAGGTCCCCGCTATCTCCATCCCGTCCTGGATATAGTCCTCCCTGCCGTCGTATACTCCCCCGGTCTTGAAGTTCACGTATTTCCCCCCCTGGTGCTCGGGCCCCCATTTAGTACCGGACAGAATGGCCGCAGTCAGTTCCGGCTTCCCGTCAGCGGCTGATCCGTAACGAACCGATTGAAATGAAATTGAAAGAACAGCTGCCACGACAATAATCATATAGTTTTTCATGGAAGACTCCCGCGGATATGCCGCTGTTTTCTTACTGCCATACAAGCTTCGGGCATTTATTTTTTAAAAACCTGTCAAGCCCGTCATTGTTTTTAAATTTAAAAATGACTTCATCCGAATCCCTCGGATCCCTTGTCAAAACATCACTGTTTTTAATCGAGCACCTGTTGCCAGCGCCGTCATATATGACCGCAGGCCTCCAGAGCAGCCCTATGCTCATTTCGCCGGTGCGCCATCCATAATCGATGAGAAGATATCCCTTCAGGGGACGTATCTCCACGCTGCCACTGCTTTTCACCATGCTGTCGAAATGTCCGATAGGCGTCGTGGTTACAGTGTAGCCTTCGATGCCGACAAGGTCCCCGGTTTCAGCAGACAGGCGAGCGGTATGGCCGCTCGGCAGAAGTGCCTCCACCGTTGATTCATCCTCCCGGTTGAATGAAGGATCCCGTTTTTCCTTGAAGGGAAGAAGATGATAGGTCCGCGAGCCGGTCGAGTTGGAATTCCTGTCATAATCATGGGTACCGACAAAGACCATCAGCAGTCCGCTTGCAAAAAAGGAATAGGATCTGTTCCTGTCCCCCTGGGACTTCATCAATTGATACGATTGTCCCGTAGACAAATACAGCCCCTGCCACATTGATTTAATGATTTTCATTTCAAGATTGTTGAAGGTGGCAAAAATCCCCTCCTGGGCCGCGCTGTTTTGATCAGGAATAATCAGACAACAGAGTATTATAAGGAAAGAAATTGATGCAGCTAATAGTTTTCCCATGGGCTCTCCTTTTATCATTCAGATGGTTGCATTGTTCAAAATAACCTGCATATACCTAAACCCTCCGCCTTCGGGAGCGGATACCGGATGATGATAGTTATCGGTATCTATTGGACGAGAAAGCAGTGAGGAACAGTAATGGAGCAATTATTTGCATATCAGTTACTGGACAATTCTTATCGAAGTGAAGTCCTTATAAACATTGATGATTTTACCCCTTTGTCAAGATAAAAAACTGGCATAGGATTTATTACCGATAACTATCGGTAGTTTAACTCCCGGAACCCCAAGAAGGCGGCCTGTTTTCACTGCTTCAAACCATGAATACATAAATAATACAGTATCTTATATTTCGTCACAATTAACCATTGCCCTGAAACCTGATTGCGACAACGGCCTAATCATTTTTTTTTGCTATGGAAAAACATCTTTTGTATAATATATGTGTCAGGCTACTGCAATCGTAAAAAAATGTTGACACTTACGGGGCATACGATAGTTTGACGGACAGATCGCGCGGTGGAGCAGCTGGTAGCTCGTTGGGCTCATAACCCAAAGGTCGCAGGTTCAAGTCCTGCCCGCGCTAATATTTTTTTTATACGGCGAGGTAGCTCAGCTGGTTAGAGCACGCGGCTCATACCCGCGGCGTAGAGGGTTCGAATCCCTCCCTCGCTAATTTCATTTACCGCCGCTTATGGAAAGCATAATAACGTTCCTGATATCCAACAAGATCATCCTCATCATCGCTGTAATCATCAGCATCGTGATCGTTCTCTCCGTCGTAAAAAAACTCGTGAAGGTCGCGTTGCTGTTCCTGGCGATCCTGGTGCTCTACGCCGCCTACCTGGTCTATACGGGGCAGAAAGTACCCAGGACGAAACAGGAAACGATACAGCATGTGAATGTAAAAATCGATGAGATGAAAGCGGGGGGGAAAAAAAAGAACAGGGGCGGCAAATAGCCTACTCCTCCTCGTCGTTCTCTTTCTCGTAAACGGTGAAATACTTCTTGTCGATAAGTGCGTTGTCTTTTTCAAGCTCCGTGATGATGATCTGGTACTGCCCGGGCGCGAGGTCCTTGATAGTTCCGTAGATCGTCCTGGTGGTGTTGCTTATCCGGGCGGTCCTGGTGAGAATATCCACCCAGACCAGCTCCTGTTTCTGATACACAACTCCGATGGCGCGCTCACCATATTTCTTTTTAAATACGAAGACCCAGTCCACTGCCTCATCCGAGGCGAATTCCAGCGTCCCTTCCATTCTATGGTAGGTGTCCTGCCCGAATTTCTTGAACCCGAAGGTCCCCTCCATGGAACAGGAAACCGCTCCGAGTGCAAGGGCCAGGATGATGGCGATATGGGCCAAATGGCATAGCTTCATTCTGAATATCCTTTCCGATTATTCAACCTTATACTGGTCTTTGTCAAGCTCGATTGTCCCTCTCCTGTCTCTCCTCATACGGGGACCGTCCTCGCGGATGTTCTGGCGCGCTTTCTTTTCTTCCTCGGCACGCCCGGCGTTCACCGCCCTCCCGAACCTGATGAGAAACCTGACCAGGCTGAATAGACCATATATGATTATCGCCACAAAGATAATTTTCAGTAATTGTCCAAAAAACATGAAACGTAACTCCCGATTGTTGTTCCAGACCCGATGAGGTCCATTCGAAATCTACCGCGCCAATATGTCAAGCAGCTCTTTCACAGCGCCGGAGAGCCCCACGAATATGGAACGCGCGATGATCGAATGGCCGATATTCAACTCGTCAAGGCCGCGCGCCGCAAGTACCAGGCCGAGATTATAGCGGTTCAGGCCGTGCCCTGCATTGACGCCGATCCCGATCTCGGAGGCGCAGTCCGCGGCGCAGTATATCCGGTCTAGCTCGCGCTTAACATCGGCCGGGAGCTCCCAGTACAGGTCGCCGCCGAATGCGTCGGCCGCCAGGCAATATGATCCGGTATGGAGCTCGATATAATCGGCGCCCGCTTCCTTCGACCGGTTCACGACATCCCTATCCGGCTCGATAAAGAGGGACACGATAATGCCGTTATCGTGGAACTTTTTAACCACGGTCTGTATCCGGTCGAAGTTTCCGGCCACGTCCAGGCCGCCCTCGGTAGTCACTTCCTCGCGCTTCTCCGGCACAAGGGTGACCTGGTCCGGCTTTACCCTGAGGGCTATGGCGATGATCTCGTCAGAGAGGGCCATCTCAAGGTTGTACTTGCCCTTCACGATATTCTTGAGGGCCAGCACGTCCCGGTCCTGGATATGGCGCCGGTCCTCGCGCAGGTGCACGGTGATGCCGTGGGCGCCGCTTTCCTCGCAGAGCCGGGCGCCTTCAAGAGGGTCCGGGTATGATGTGCCCCGGGCCTCGCGGACCGTGGCTATATGATCGATGTTTACGCAGAGTTTTACCTGTCCCATGACCTGCCGCGCCCTCACCTGTTCTGTTTATGCGTTATCCTGACCAGGACCTTTTTCGGCATTATGGAGATGATATCGGCCGCATTGACGTTTTTTCCCATTATAATGATGGGCAGGTCTTTTACCACGGTGTCTTTTCCTTCATAGTCGAACAGGGCCTTGGCGTTCACCCTCCCGGCGTCGACATAGGCCTCCACGTCGCCGGGCCTCACCGCTGCGTTATTTCTTGTCCTGACATACACCTCGACCTCATGGTCCCGGATCTCGTATTCATACTCTTTCGCGCCATTCCGCACGCTGACGGGCACCGTGACAACTGTCAGGTCCCGGATGTCAGTGATCAGCACCTTGACCGTGAATATCTTCTCGCCGAAGGTGACGTCCTTGTACCTGTCCTTTTCAAGGCTTGCCTGCCGTTGCAGATCCGACGTCTCGTTCTCGACCGACACACCCTCTGTTTCTATCATTTCCATGTCATTGATGATTGACTTGGGCCCGGATATTTTCACCCGCTCCGGGATAACCAGCTTGTCTATAATTATCTTCCCCTTCGGTATGGTACCGGTTATATTGGGAATGACCTTGATCCATTTGTCTTCCTTTTTCTCAACGGTAAGGGCCGCTTCGGGGTCGACAAGCGATATGGATACGTCCTCCGGCACATCCAGTTTTTCCACCTGAATAGGATAGGACTTCTTATCGCCGATCTCCGCCTTCTCCATGTTCACGATGGCTTTGATGTTCTTTATGTTGAAGCTCTTCAGCTCGTCTTTTTTTCCTTCCAGGATGACGAGCGTATGCCTGCCGGACAGGCCGGATACCGCCAGATTCGCCGGGAGGTTTTTGGTTACGAGGGGGACCTTGTAGCGGAGCCTTTCCGTCTTACCGCTTATGATGAAGGCCCAGAGGATCACCGCCAGGAGAAGGCACACGCCTTTCGCCAGGAAATCCCGCTCCCGCACGACGAACTCTATTCTTTCTTTGACTATTTTCATGATGTCACTCTGCGCCCTTCTTCGTCGGTAAACGGTACCGTTCCTCGTACGCCGTTTTCGGGTTCATGAAGAAGAGGATCATGTTTTTCAGGTCCGGCACCCGCACCCGCGAGAAGAGCCTCCCATTGACCATGATGCAGATGCTGCCGGTCTCCTCCGAGGTAAGGAGCACCAGGGCGTCGGATTCCTCGGCAATGCCCAGGGCTGCCCGGTGGCGGGCGCCGTGCTGCTTCTTCAGCTGCTTCGAGTCGCTCAGGGGGAGGTAGCAGGCCGCGGCCGATATGCGTCCCTCCTGTATGATGATGGCCCCGTCATGGAGGGGCGTCAGCGGAAAAAACACGGTGCGGATGAATTCCTCCGAGATGTCCGCGTTCACCAGGACCCCGGACTCTGCGTAGCTCCGGAGCCCCGTGTTTCGCTCGATGACGATGAGGGACCCGATCTTTTCCTCCGACATCGACACCACGGCGTTGACCAGCTCATCCAGGGGAAACGGCTCCTTCCCCGCTTCGGTGGCCAGCCAGTTCCTCTGGCCGAACTGAGTGATAAGCCGCCGCAGCTCCGGCTGGAACAGGATAATGACCGCGATCACAACCGAGGAGGCTATGTTCGTGATAAGCCAGTCCAGGGTGTCGAAATGAAGGAACTTGGCCAGTATAGCCACCACGATGATGATCATGACTCCTTTCAGGAGCTGGATGGCGCGGGTGTTGGCCAGGAAGCGGTACACCAGGTAGAAGATAAACGCCACCAGGACGATATCGATCACGTTCCGGAAATATTCCCAGAAGATCCTGAAAAAATGGGTTACGCTGTTTGCCAGTTCAATCATTACGCTATGATATCCTCATCAGCATTTCCAGGCCCTCAAGAGCCAGGCGGTGTTCTTTCACGTCATGGACCCTTATGATATCAGCCCCATTCAGGACCGACGCCGTATTCAGGGCGATGGTCGCCGGAAGGCGGTCCTCGTCGGTGCCATAGAGCTTCCCGATGAGGGACTTGCGCGACAGGCCCACAAGCACCGGGAAACCGAGCTTTTTGAATTCCTGGAGATTCTTTATTATCCGGTAATTATCCTCAAGCGTTTTTCCGAAACCGATCCCCGGATCTATAATAATTTTTTCACGCCCGACGCCGCGGGTAACGGCCTTTTCCGCGGCAGCTGCCAGGAATCCGCATATCTCCCCTATCAGGTCCCCGTACTGGGGTTCCCGCTGCATGGTCGCCGGCGTGCCCTTGATGTGCATCAGAACCATGCAGGCCCCGCCTTCGGCCGCCACCCCGGCCATGGCGTGGTCGAAGGTGAGGCCGCTGATGTCGTTTATGATGGACGCCCCGGCTGCGAGGGCCGCCCGCGCCACTTTCGACTTGCTCGTGTCGACCGAAACGGGTATGCCTATATTCTTCGATATCGCTTCAATGACGGGGCACACACGTCCGATTTCCTCTTCAGCCTCCACCGGCTTCGCCCCGGGCCGGGTCGACTCCCCGCCCACATCGATGATGTCAGCGCCCTCGTCGTGCATACGATAGGCCCGCTCAACCGCCCGGGCGGAATCGGCATACCTGCCCCCGTCGTAGAACGAATCGGGCGTTACATTCAATATTCCCATTATCTTAACACAATCCATGGTCGGCCTCAGAACATGACCGTGGCCGACGCGATATGGTTAAAGCCCTTGGTGACCGTATCCATGGTGAAGGCGTAGGAAATGTCAAACTGCACCACGTGGAAAGTCAGCCCGGCGGAAAACACGAGGTCCCGCAGGCCGATATATATCGACGCCCATTTCATGATGTCATACTGCGCCCCGACGCTGTACCCGAAGGTCTTCACATCGATCTTCTTGATGCCGCTGACCGCCAGGGTGAAGTTCCTGTTGGTGATGACAGCAAGGCCAAGCTTCAATGTGGGGTAGGCAAAGGCGTACGTCTGGTCAATGCCGGCCCTCTTCACCATGGGGTACATCCCGGTCCCCAGGTCCTGCACCATGAGGCCGATCTTGAGGAACGGGAGAAGGTAAACCTGGGTGCCGAAATCGGCGCCGCAGCCCAGGTAATAATCATTACCGATTTTCTCGTACAGGCCCTTGATGCTGAATCCGAGGGAGGTGACCCCCAGGGAAACCCCGTAGGAGATATAGCCGGCAGTGGCGAGGTAGTCGAGATTGCCGGTCCTGACGCCGCTGTAGTCCATCCGGTCGACTCCGCCTGAAAAGATGGTGTAGGACCCGATGCCGAGGACCCCCGTTGGAAGGTTTATGGCCATGCCGAAGAAGGCGGTTTTAGCCCCATAGGCCATGATTGACCCGCTGGCAGCCACCTGCACGGAAAATCCCTTTTCCTCATCGGAAAATTTTATCAGCTCGGCCTCGCTGATATCGTCGACCTTCCCCTTCTCCGCCTTTTCTTTTATCTCTTTTTCGGTGAGAATTTTCGTGTGGCGCAGCTCGGTCAGGCCCGCGGGGTTCCAGTAGATCGAATACACGTCGTCTGCGGTGACTTCCCCGTTCCCGCCCATGGCGACATACCTGCCGCCGACAAGTCCGCCCCGGGTGAAGGTCCCCCTGCTCCGTCCGTTCGCCAGGACCTTCACGGTCCTGCTTCCGTGGAGGCCGCTGCGCACGTCCTCCGATTCTACCTTAATGATATACATGCCGGGCTCCACGCGGTTGCCGCTCCGGTCCCTACCGTTCCAGATCGCCGGGTAGCCGGGAAACATGCCCGAATTGACCTCCTCTCCTTCAACGGTGTATACCTTCACCTTTACCTTGTTGAACATGGCGCCACCGGGATATCCCATGGTCTCCAGGGCCAGGGCCTGCAGGTCTGTTATCTGAACGATGCCGTTTCCCGGGTAGAAGGGCACTGGCCAGACGATGATTCCCCCGGAATTATAGGCGCGGGCCGCTGTTGCGGATACAATAAAGCAGCAGGCCGCCAGAAATGATAACATAGTACGGTTCATGACAGTATGGTACACGCCTATAGTTTAAGATTCAGTATACATGTTGTTGGTATCGCGTTTTCATCTCAAGGTCAACAAATATTTCATCACTGATCATCCCGTGCGCCGCTCTCCGGTACTGCGCCGAAGTATTCATGGGCCCGGGATACCGCTTCAACGATCGCCGCTTCCCGTTTCGCCGCCGGCATACCGGCGTCCCCGGTACCGCATTCAAAATATAAAAGGAATTCGATATTCCCCTTGGGTCCCGTAACCGGTGAATGGGCAAGCCCTTTCATGGCCATCCCTTTTTCCGCAAGGGCCGTAATTACGCGGACCAGAATATCGCAGTGGACCTCATTTTTGCGGACTACTCCTTTTTTATGCTCCCCCGAGGCCGCTTCGAACTGGGGTTTGATCAGGATGATCCCCTCCACAGGGGAAAAAATATCACGCACTGTGTCAAAGACCTTCACAATAGAGATGAAGGATAGATCAGCGGTCACGAAATCAACCTTGCCGGAAAACTGCTCCCGCGTGAGGCTCCGCGCGTTGGTCTTTTCCATGACTATGACGCGTGGGTCCCTTCTCAGGGAATAATCGAGCTGGCCGTAGCCCACGTCAACGGCGTACACCTTCACGGCCCCCTCTTTGAGCATGCAGTCGGTGAACCCGCCAGTGGATGCGCCGAGGTCGACGGCACTCTTCCCTTCAAGGGAAATGCCGAACCTGTCAAGGGCATACTTGAGTTTCTGTCCGCCGCGGCTCACATAGAGCCCGCCGGGCCTCTCCACGGTGATGCGCTCGGTGCCGACGACCGGTTTTGACGGGTCCATCACGGTCTCGTCACCCACCTTAACCCACCCGGCCATGATTTCGCGTTTTGCCTTTTCCCGTGACTGAGAAAGGCCATTATGCGTGAGATAGATATCAAGGCGTGTCTTTTTCATGTTTACGTTACACACATGAAATATCATTCACGCGGGACTCTCTGTCAAATGAAAAACTCTATCATATCCACTGACCCGAATCGGGCCTGTATTATAATGTCGTTTTAACTTCGATCAAACCTTTTTCCCAATATGGAACGTATATATGGCAGACATGGTGATGCCGAAAAAATGGTCATATTGCTTGTCAATGATGTTCATGGAGACATCATTATTAATTAGATTATTATAACGTTGCCTGTTGAACAGTATCTGGTACCTGCCGCCGAGAGAAAGGGTAGTGTTGATCTTGCTGATATTATAGGCAACAGAGAGCGACGCACCGCCCCCGTAGGAAAAATATCGCCCGTTCTGCGGCCATACAGGCAGCGGAGTTAATTCATGAGAATAAACATACGACTTTCTCCAGTTGACGTCAATATTTTCGTATGACCAGAGGACCAGACCGGAGGCGCTCATCATGAGATAAAAATCGGCGCCCAGGGGTATGGTCAGGCCGAGTCCGAGGCCGCCGCCGTAAGCTTTCACTTCATCGGCAAGCACCCTGCGAATTATCATCGGACTGTCCTCAATCATAATATCATCGAGACGCTCTTCATACCGGTATCCCTGGTATTTGAAGCCCGCGAAGATCTTCACCATCCGGTGCACCGCACACGCAATCGAAGTATCACTGTCCCACTTGAGAATATCCCGTGAATATTTTTTATATGATATGGCGGCCATCATGTCGCCCGTGGCTATTATGGTGTTATTTGATAATCCCCGTGATTGCGATTTAAATCTGCCTATGGCGAATACTGACTGGATTGACCATCTTTCTAGGAATCCGATCGACAGCACCGGACCCGCCATGGCGTTCGAAGTCAGTTCGAAATCATGGGAATTTTCCTTAAAAATAGAGGGAGTACCGGTATAGACAATCGAGGTTGACCTGGCATCCGACCATGCGGGTTTCCACCAGGCGTACCAGGCGGTCCCGCCTATGCTCAGGTCCACCGCTGCGAAGGAAGATGTCGTCTGCAGAAAAAACATCAAGACCAGCACGATCCAGTATTTTTTCATATAGTGTACCGCCCGTTAGTGATATCAACTGAACTTTATTATTAATTATTATGTATTTCACATATGTCAATAAATAAAAGAATTAACATATGCCCTGCAGGGGAATATATTCCCGGGGAAGGTTTTTCCCTGTCGCTCCATTCTCAATAATATCATTGACAGAAAGATCCGTCTACTGTAATTGATGACCTCATTCAGACAACTGCGAAAGAGGATCTCCATGCTTCAGGAATCATACGTGAGCCAGAAGGAAGACAGCGTGTTCAGGCGCTGGTTCCAGGACGAATACTTCGACCTGATTGTGTGGTATGACCTGGATACGAAATTAATAGCGGGCTTTCAACTCTGCTATGACAAGAATAAAAATGAGCATGCCTTCACCTGGCATAAAGACTACGGGTTCGGCCACAATAAAATTGACGACTCGCGGTCCCTCCACCGCCACCCGGCCACGCCCATCCTCGTTGACGACGGCATCTTCCCTTTTGAGACCATCCTGAACAGGTTCATGGGCAGCTCAGGCGGCATAGACGCAGTCATCAGGGACCTGGTCATAGAAAAGCTGACCGGGTATTCGACATCATAATTTATTATCGTAAATAGAAGGTATCGAAAAAAATGATCTCAATTAATTCGGCATGTCATTGCGAGGAGTTTCGATGCAATCGGGATAAACTCCGCGACGATAAAGTTCACTTTTATAGACCCCCCTGTCCCACTGAGGGGGCATGCGGGAAAATAATCATCGCATGTAATAATACAAAATCATAAAAACATTGAACCATTTCAACAGTAAAGCATTGCATGATTCGTGCCCCCTCAGGGGGACAGGGGGGCATCCGATCGCTTCGCTTTGCTCGCGATGACAATAAAGATCACCACAGGTGCGGCACAAGCCTTTTACGGTTCCTGGCGAAATCCGCATACCCGTCAATCCTGCAAAGTGTCTTTTCCTCAACAAGGATCCTTGTTATAATTGAGGGGATAAAGACCAGCAGATATACTGTCACGGAGATGTAGTTAAAGAAAAATAACAATATGCCAGCATGGGCCGCCAGCATTCCCGTATAGGCAGGGTGCCGAATGATTCTGTACGGCCCGGTATTAATTATTTTATGATTGTCCATTATATTAACGGCGTGGGAATAGTAGATGCCCAGAGTTTCAACGGCCCATGTCCTGAAAGCAATCCCGGACATGAACAGCACCGCCCCCACGTAATGGGCAATACCCGGCTTTGCCCACAGCGCATCAAACCAGAGGGCCGAAAGAATCGTCAGGGCGTGCCCCAGCCCGTAGAATTCCCTTGTTCCGAAATCAGATTCTTTTTTTTCATGCCGGAAGTCTGTGCGGGAAACCTCCATTTCATGGAAGAGCCACAACAAATACATGAGGATAACGCCCATCTCCAGGTCAATGCCGGAACCGGCCCACAGGTTCTCCCGGGTGCTGAACCTGATGCCGGTACACGCGATCACAAGGACGATGAGCAGCAACGGCAGGATTAATGATCCATACTTTTTCATATTGATGATACCGAATGGGGGGTGCGCTATTATTTCATCAGTTTAAGCAATCGCTTCACCAGGGACTCGGCGTCAATGCCGAACTGATGAAAAAGCTGCACGTTTTTTCCGTGCGGGATGAATACATCGGGAAAGCCGGCGCAGAAGAGGACCTTCTTCCTCAGCGGGGCCTTTACCGATGCGATGAGGTGCTCCCCTGCCCCGCCAGAGATCATGCCGTTTTCCAGGGTGATGGCGTGCTTTACGCCGGCCAGAACCCGGTCAATCCCCCTGACATCCAGCGGTTTGATGGTAAGGAGATTGATAATGGTTGTACCGGTGCTGCGCTCCAGGAGCAGCTCGCGCACCCTGCGTGCGACTGGCACCATGTCGCCGAAGGTGAATATAGCCAGGTCTCTGCCTCCGGTAAGCCTTTTTATTCTACCCGGGACAAATTTCTTCCCCTCATTGTAGGAGAAGTCAACCTGATCGATTCCGCCCCGGGGGTAACGGATGGCCACGGGGCCTTCGTCGTGCCGCGCGGCGAAATAAATCATGTCCCGCAACTCCTCGCCGGTGGAAGGCGCGAGGAGAATAAAATTGGGGATATTCTTGATGATGCCGATATCAAAGAGCCCCTGGTGCGTTTCGCCGTCCTGTCCCACGACGCCTGCCCGGTCCACAAGGAGCCTGACAGGCAGATTCATGATGCCGACGTCATGGATGAGCTGGTCCACGGCCCGCTGGAGGAACGTCGAATATATCGAAACAAAGGGCCTGATCCCGCTCACGGTCAAAGCGCCCGCAAAGGTGACAGCGTGCTGTTCGGCAATGCCGACATCGAAAAATCGGTCCGGCGCCTTCTTCTCGAATTCGTACAGGCCCGTGCCCAGCTTCATGGCCGCCGTAATCCCGACTATTTTTTTGTCCGTCCCGGCTATGTGCGCCAGGGTCTTTCCCACAATCTCTGAATAGGAAAGACGCCGGTCGCTCCGGGCAATGCCGGTGGCCCGGTCGAAGGGACCGATGCCGTGATACAGGGCAGGATTCATCTCCGCGGGCAGGAATCCCTTGCCCTTCTTGGTCAGGACATGTATTATCTTGGGGCCGTAATTGATGGCCTTGACCCTGTTCATAATGTGTATAAGCTGGGGGATGTCGTGACCGTCAATGGGGCCAAAATAACGGACCCCCATGTCCTCGAAGAACTGGCCCGGAATGATCATTTTCTTGAAACTCTCGATGGAACGGTAGATGAAATTGAAGAGAGGGCCGCCTATCCGCGGGATCCGCTTCACCAGCTCCATCGACTTTCTCCGAATACGGTTGTACGTCGATCCGGATATAATGCGGGTGAGGTACTTGGACATCGCCCCCACGTTTTCGTTTATCGAATGCTCATTGTCGTTCAGTATGATGATAAGGTCGCTTTCCATGTGCCCGATCTGGTTGAGCGCCTCGAAGGCCATGCCGCTGGTGAGCGAACCATCGCCGATCACCGCGATTATCTTGTTGCTTTTCCCGGCCATGTCCCTGCCTATGGCGGAACCGCAGGCAAGGGTAAGGCTCGTGCTGCTGTGGCCGGTATCGAAGGCGTCGAATTCCGATTCGTGCATTTTGGGAAAGCCGGATATGCCGCCGTACTGTCTGATGTCGCGGAAGGCCTTACGGCGCCCGGTCAGGATCTTGTGGGCGTAACTCTGATGGCCCACGTCCCAGATGATTTTATCGCAGGGCGTGTCAAAAACGTAATGCAGGGCAATCGTGAGCTCAACGACCCCGAGGGAGGAGGCGAGGTGCCCCCCGTTCTTCGAAATCACGTCTAGTATATATTCCCGCACCTCTCCAGCCAGGCCATCGAGGTCGGCCGGTTTAAGCTTTTTTAAATCTTTTGGATTATTGATTTTTTCGAGTAACATTGCGGTAGACCCCCCTGTCCCCCTGAGGGGGTACGTTCAACAGGTCTTGTACCCACTAAATTTTTATGATAAACTTCTTTATTATTAACTAGTGCAATCTTTCTGATTCGCCACGCTATCAATATAAGATACAATATGTCATTGCGAGGGGCCCGGCGACGAAGCAATCTTGAAAATGATACAATAATTATTTCATGACCGCTCTGCAACCATTTAAAAGATCGCTTCGCTACGCACGCGATGACATATACAATGCTGATCCAACATACTGCAGTACTATATCAAAAAAAGCATCGCCTCCGCCCCCACGGGGCGGCAGGGGGGCTACGCTATAATCCGCGTGACCTTTTCCGTCTTTCCTTCCCTGGTAATTTCAAACACAATGGCGTTGATCTTGCAGTTCTTGTCTGCGACCTCGAACTTCACCCTGGTGAAGGTCAGGAACCGCTTCACCGAATTATCCTTGTTGATGCCGATGACCGAATCGAAGGAACCGGTCATACCGACGTCAGTTATGTAGCCGGTGCCGCCGGGAAGGATATCCTCGTCGGCAGTCATGACGTGGGTATGGGTGCCGAACACGGCCGAGGCCCTGCCGTCCACATGCCAGCCGAAGGCCTTTTTCTCCGAGGTGGCCTCGGCATGCAGGTCGACGATGATGATGGGAGCGCGGTCTTTGATCTCCTTGTAGATGGCATCGAACTTCTGGAAGGGGCAGTCGATCGGCTCCATGAAAAGCCTTCCCTGGAGGTTGATGATGCAGACGCTGAAGCCCTTCCGGTTAATTATATGGTAACCGTGACCCCTCACCCCTGCCGGGTAATTGGCAGGCCGAAGCAGGGCCGCCTCGGAATCAATGATCTTCAGCACCTCGCTGTTGTCCCAGATATGATTTCCCGTGGTGATGCAGTCGACGCCGATGGAAAGAAATTCCTGCACTATATCCGGCGTGATTGACTTGCCCCCTGCCGCATTCTCCCCGTTGACGATGACCATACCGATCCGATGCATGTCGATAAGCCCCTGGAGCTTGTCCTTCAGGACCTGGCGCCCGGGGCGCCCCACGACATCGCCGATGGCGAGAATTTTTATAGTTTCACTCATTGTCACCTGCATGCAGTGGTTTAAACCGCTGCTTATCAGAACCCGCCCGGGGGCGATGGTTGAAACCATCACCCTTCTATTCGCCCCCTCAGGGGGCCGGGGGGGGTCTTCCTGTCATGCAGCGGTTGAAACCGCTGTTTATTAAAATTCATTTTGATGGCGATGATAAATCGCCGTCTTTTATCGCGACGATTAAAATCGTCGCTTATTTCGCATACTCGATGATCCGTGTCTCCCGGATGACGGTGACCTTCACAATGCCGGGATATTTGAGCTCCGACTCGATCTTGGTCGCCACATCGCGGGCGATGCCTTCCGCTTTTTCGTCGCTGACGATCGAATTATCGACGATAACGCGGAGCTCGCGGCCCGCCTGGATGGCGTAGCACTTCTCCACGCCCTTGAAATTGAGCGCAATCTGCTCAAGATTGTCGAGGCGTTTCAGGTACGTATCGAGGGACTCCTTACGGGCGCCGGGCCGGGAGGCCGATATGGCGTCAGCCACCTGCACCAGTACCGCCTCGAAAGACTCCGGCTCGCGGTCGTTGTGGTGGGAAGCAATTGCATTCACGCACTTATCGCTCTCGCCGAACTTCTTGGCCATTTCCGAGCCAACGATGGCATGGGCGCCCTCGCCCTCGACGACGCTCCCCTTCCCGATGTCATGGAGCAGGCCGGACCGCTTGGCCAGATGCACGTCAAGCTTCAGCTCGCCGGCCATGATGCCGGCCATATTGGCAACCTCGAGGCTGTGGGACAGCACGTTTTGCCCGTAACTGGAGCGGTACTTCAGCTTGCCCAGGTTATACAGCGCCTCCTTGGAAAGTCCTGTTATGCCGAGCTGATAGGCCGCCTTTTCACCTTCATCGAGCATGTTCTCCTCGATCTCGGTGGTGACCTTTTCAACGACCTCCTCGATCCTGGCCGGGTGGATCCGTCCGTTCTGGATCAGCCGTTCCAGGGACAGGCGGGCTATTTCCCGCCGCACCGGGTCGAATCCGGATATGACCACGACCTCCGGGGTGTCGTCTATGATCATGTCAACGCCCGTGAGGTTTTCCAGGGTGCGGATATTACGGCCCTCCCGGCCGATGATCCGCCCTTTCATTTCATCAGAAGGAAGCGACACTGTGGTGATGGTGTTCTCCGACGTATAATCTGAGGCGTTGCGCTGGATCGCCGTGATGATAATTTCCTTCGCTTTCTTTTCCGCGGCCCGTTTCGCCTCTTCCTCGATCTTGTTGATTATCTTCGAAGCCTCGAAACGGGTCTCGTTTTCCAGGTTCTTCAGGAGCACCTGTTTGGCCTCGTCGGACGTCATGCCCGCGATGCGCTCCAGCTCTTTCTTGTGGCGCTCGAACTCCTTCCTGAGCTCTTCCTCTTTCTCCTGATTTTCCTGCTCCTTGATCTTCTGCACCTTTTCCTGCTTGTCGATCTGGTCAAGCCGCTTGTCTATCGTTTCTTCTTTCTGAAGAAGGCGCTTTTCGATGTTCTGGAGCTCCTGCCGCCGGTCGCGGCCTTCTTTCTCCATTGCATTTTTTTCCTTCAGCAATTGATCTTTGGCCTCAAGGAGCAGCTCCTTCCGCTTGTTCTCGGCATCTTTAACTGCATCCTGCACTATCCGCTGCGACTTGGCTTCAGCAGAGCTCAGCTTTATCTTGCCAAGATATGCGCGAAAGGCATATCCCACAATTCCAACGATCGGGAGAGCAATAATAAGTATAATTGTCAGTATTGTCATGTAGATCCTCCGGTCCCCCTGTGATAGTATCCTGGTCCCCGCACGGCAACCCCTGGCCGCCATGATGGTCCGGAACGCTGTTCAGGCCTCCGAGTTCATATGCGGGGCCAAAACCGGTTTTTAAATATCAGACTGCAGGCTGGATGAGGCCCTGATTCAATCAGGACCGCAAGGAGGAGTATTTTTCCTGAATTCTTGTTACTACGAACTGGGGAACGAGGCTTGTGAGATCACCATCATAGCTCGCTATTTCCTTGACTGCTTTTGAGGATATGAAGGCGTATTCGCCTTTGGTCATAAGAAATAGTGTTTCAATTTCGGGAGCAAGTTTGCTGTTAATGGAGGCATTGGTCATTTCATATTCGAAATCCGTTATGTTTCTGACTCCACGAATAATATAGTATATTCCCTGCGACCTGCAAAACTCGATTAATAAACCCTCAAAAGAAACGCATTCGACTGAGCTATCATCCTTATAATAATTATTTATGATCTCTAACCTCTCTTTGACAGAGAAAAGAGGTTGTTTCTCGCGATTGATCGCTATTGCCACTACCAGTTTATCACAAATCCCCCGGGACCTCTCGATAATATCAAGATGTCCGTTTGTTAAAGGGTCAAAGGATCCTGGATAAATCCCAACTCGCATATATAATCCAAATACTCCACAGCCGCTGCTAATTTAACAGGTACTTAATTTCTGTCAAGAATTATATTATTATTGATTTCCTTCTATATAATAATAACTTAATAATAACTTAATAATAACTTTTTATGCGGTCCCGAGCCACTTTAATTCCTGATAGTTATCGGTAGGATAGTTGCTCTGACCCCGGAATTAACCAGTTTTGTTCTGACACCAGGCTATTCTGGCCCAGACAGCACCGATAACTATTGGTGCCACGTTTGCTCTGCCCCCCTCTGTGCATTGAAACATGTCGGACGGATTGAGGCACGGATGCCGCTACAAACGGGATAGTTATCGGTTTAATCCTATCAAATAAACCCTAAATAAACGTTACCGCTCCGATATACCTTTTTTTCCAGTACAGCTTGCCCATATCAGCATAGGAGACCCTTTTTCCCGTCCGGGGCGCATGTACAAACTTCCTGCCTCCCATGTAAATGCCCACATGGGACAGCTTCTTCCTGCGGGAAGTCCTGAAAAAGACCAGGTCCCCCGGTTTCGCCTGCCTGAACCTGATACGCCGCCCGGCCCGGTACTGGCTCTGCGCCGAACGCGGAAGCAGTATGCCGTTCTTTTCGTACACGTACATGACATAACCCGAGCAGTCAAAGCCGCCGGGCGATGTGCCGCCATGCCGGTACCGGGCACCCACGTACCGCTGTGCCGTCCGTACGATGCTGCCCCGCTCTCCTTTACCGTAATACTGGCCGTGCCATGAATACGCGCACCCGGACACGGAGGTTACCAGGAACAGGAACAAGATAATCAGGATACTTCTTCGGTTCATACTGCTATTATTATCGGAATAATAAGGGGGTATTAATACGAGCAGATTCCCGATAAAAAGGTTCCAGGGAATTTTCATGGACAGTTTTACCGGCAATTATATCAAATTTATAAGAATTATTACAAGATTTCTCGCGGAGCCTGTCCTGAGTTTCCCGAAGTGCTCGAAATGGCATTTTAAAGATGTCATTTCGACGAGTGAAACGAGGAGAAATCGCACAAAAATAAAACGGAGCCCCTTGCAGGCCCCGTTATGCTCAATCAATGATTGCGATGATTATTTCTGTGCCAACAGCTTATCAAATTCCTCGCGGGAGAGGATGGTAAAGATCTTATTGAGCTTTGCCTTGCCGAAAATGCGGGATATTGAATCATTGAGGTCAAAAAATATCAGTTTGATGTTGTTCGACATGGAATTGTGCAGGAACTTTACAAAGGTGCCGATGGCCGAGGAATCGACAAAGGTCATATCACGGCAGTCTATTGCTATCACTTCAGGCGCCATGGCTGCAAGCTTGTTCCATGTATCCTCGACCTGACGCACATATCCCAGAAAAAATTCCCCCTTGATTCGTATAATCTTTATTACACCACGGTCATCTATCTCGATTGATACCACATTATTCTCCTTACATTGGCCGGGTTCAGGGATTCATGAATCTGTGCCGCCGGTTTCTTCTCAATAAATCGGGCCGGCAGAAACAAAATAATTGACCTGTATCGTGACTCGTACAATAGTAATACTATAGTGAACCAATAGTCAACAAAATATTAAAGTTAATGCTTAAAATCAGCATTATGAACTTGAAGCTCCCGGCAACTCGATCGCTTTTCTTTGCCAGTGATGACATATAAGATGATGACATTTTATTTGTTACTAAAGCTTTTTAATGATTTAAATAAATTCAGGTTTTAAAAGGTATTATTATGAAATTTATTGATGGGGGCCTTGAACAGGTCAAAGGCTTTACTTTTTCGGCGGTGGAATGCGGCATCAGGTACACCGGCAGGCTCGATTACTGCATGATAGCAGCCGACGCGCCGTGCAACGCCGCCGGTGTATTCACCACCAACAAGGTCAACGCCGCACCGGTTAAGCTGTGCCGGGCACGCATCGGCGGTCCTGTCAGGGCAATACTTATTAACGCGACCAACGCCAATGCCTGCACCGGCGACCAGGGATACCGAACGGCCGAGACCCTCACCGCGGATATAGCGGCGCGCCTGAAGGCAGGGCCCGAATCGGTGCTCATGGCCTCCACGGGCATCATCGGCCGCCAGCTCCCCCTGGAGAAGATGATGGCGTCACATGACGGTATGATCGCCTCCCTCAACCGCGAGGGGGGGCGTACGATTCCCCGGGCCATCATGACCACCGACACCGTGCCAAAAGAGATATGCGTTTCCTTCGCGACTTCGGCAGGAGAATTCCACGTTGCGGGCACCGCCAAAGGGGCCGGCATGATTGCCCCCAACATGGCCACGCTTCTCTGTTTTATCATAACCGACGCTCCGGTGGGAGAGAATGACCTTTCTTCCATCTTCAAGCGCTGCGTAGGTCCGACGCTGAACGCCATAAGCATCGACGGCGACATGTCTACCAACGACACCGCCATCATCCTGTCGCCCCGGAGCGGGAAATCCCTCGCCGGGGGGAAGGACCTGGCGGCCTTCGAGGAAGCGCTCTGCGCCGTGCTGGCGCGCCTGTCGGAAATGCTCATCGACGACGGCGAGGGCACGACCAAACGCGTACGGATCACGGTGAAAAATGCCGCCTCCAACGACGACGCCGTGCGGATCTCCAGGGCCATATCCGAATCACTCCTGGTGAAAACCGCCTTTTTCGGGAATGATCCCAACTGGGGCAGGATAGCGTGCGCAGCGGGATATTCCGGGGCGGCCATTGACGAGCGGAAGCTGTGTGTGTCCTTCGACGACATGCCGCTCCTGGTCAACGGGGAGCCGGTGGAATTCGACCGAAACGGCCTGGTCGCAATCATGAAGAAAAACGTCTTCGAGGTCTTTGTCGACGTGGGCCTCGGGACATATGAATGGTCCATGCTTACCACGGACACAACAATCGAATATGTCAAAATAAACGCCGAGTACTCGACCTGATTTTATAGCAAATTCACCTCATAACGCCTCGAGGTATGGGATACAAGGGGCTTTACATTTAATGATTTCTGTCATGTCAGCTGAAAAAAGTTCTGGACTGGGGTCTGGAAATTTTCAAAATAATAAAAGCGACGATCCGGATCGTCGCTTTTATTCAGCATCGCTGCTTTCTTTGTTTCACCATTCGTCATTCTGTTTGCCGGTGGAACGCTCCCGTACAGTTGCGGTAATGTCATCCAGGTATATAAATTCCCATTGGGCCGGTTTATCCTTTGCGCCGATGGTCCTATACTGAATGCCTGTGATTTTCATGATTTTTTTCTGGTTCACGAAATCGCTTTCCTGGATGACCTTGCCGGTCATCAGAACCGTAAACTGCTTCCAGCCCAAAAAATTGACCGTGGGGACAATGACAAGCCTGTGGCTGTTTTGCTTTGTGTCCCGGAGCATGATGGAAAGTTCACCATACGTTTTCTCTCCATATACCCAAAACGATATGGACTTACAATATTTATCGATGATGAGTTCTTTTGCCGGTTTGATGGTGAACGTGTCGCCGCCCCGTGTTTTCACCTTGAGTCCCAGGTATTTCTTGGAAGCGGGGGTCGCCGGGAGCTGGTCCCGTATGGAGAGCCCCGCCTCCTGCTCGGAACTCACGCTGTAGGTGATGTTCTTGTTTGTGTAGGGAGTCGTTTCAAAATCGTCCAGTATGACTTCCTGCCATACCAACACCTTGCCGGCCGGTTTTTTTGATTCAGCGGTTTTCTCTTCAGCCGCCTTCTTTTCTTCTATTTCCTTGCCTTTTTCCTGTGAGTAAAGAGGCGCGATGAATGACAGCGCCACGATCGCCACGATTATTTTCTTTAGCATCACTGAATCCTCCAAAAAAATTTTACCGCCGAAACAATGCTTTCTATTATGGTAGATATAGTAACATGCAGGGCAGGGATAGTCAATATATTCTTCACCTGTCCTTTAAAAAGTTAGGACGGAAAAAGGGGGGATCTAAATTGAAAACCATTCAACAGCCGGATGCCCCGGAGCTGCATCGCCGGGATAGCTCCGGCTTATAAAAAGAATCGAACCATCGACAGGGCCGGAAACAATTTCAGTTGACAATAACGCCGATAACGGCTACAGTAAAAAAAAAGGGGGGAGCCCCTGATAAACGTTGCATTATGTGGAAACGAATTCTCATATCAACCACGCTGATCCTGGCGTTATCGACAGCGGCCTCCGCGCAGATGCGGAAGGACCGGATCCTTATCTATAACATCTCCATAGCGTACGAAAAAAGCATTTTCGTCGACGAGCGCCGAAAAGTCATCGATGATCAGTTCGAGCACTTTTCCCAGATCATCCCCCATACCATAACAAAGAACCTGAACGCCTCAGGCAGGGTCGAGGCCAAGAAACTGGAGGGGGAACTGCCCATCAAAGACATCGGCAGCGATGCCTTCTACAACCAGATGGAGGCAGTCGGCGACCGGTATGGTGCCCAATATATCATCGGAGGACGGGCCACCGTCAGGGGGAGGAAGCTCTCCCTGGAGTTTGCCCTGATCAACATCAAGACGCGCGACTTTATCGGCATAATCACGGACAGCTTTGAAACCGGGGCTGAACTCAAGTCCACCATCGGCAACATATCGGCAAACATCGAACAAAAGCTGGGCATATACCAGAAGGAGGCCCTGGACGGGATCAAGCAGCGCGGACGCCGCGAGGGGAAGCAGCAGCCAATAAAGCCATCCCCTTTCCTCACGGCATACCGGGCACTCAGCGGACTCTCCTTCGGGGTTAAAACGGGCCGTTTTTTCATCAAGGGCTCATTCTCGAAAGTATACGAGGACTCAACGTACTACAGTCCCTACCTTTCATACGGCATGCTGAAATGGCTCGGCCTGACGGCCGAGGCGGACTATCTTACCGCGGATAATGGGAACATCATAATCAAACAACGATCGTCGATGCAACTGTGGGGCCTCACGCTCAACGTCGATTTTTCATACATGTTTTTCACCCATTTCGGCGTGAGGTTCTCCGCCGGATGCGGCGCTTCTCTGGGGAAAATCTCCATGACCAGCTCGGAGAATCCCTTTATCGGCCTCAACCGGGAGAAGAAATCCACAGATCCGTATCTGAACCTGGCCGCCTCGTTCAATCTCCAGTTCAAACCGGTCGAAATCCATGTCGGCGGAGGATATAAATCTGTATTTTTCAAGGGCAAGTCCCTCTCGCTGATAACCGTCTTCTTCGGTATCGGGTTCCACCTGTAAATACGCCAACCCTTACTAACGAAATCTTAACGCATCGATTATTAAATTTAACCGCACGTTAACCGCCTGCACTCTATTTTTAATATTCACACTATTTACTATTCCTGACATCGTATTTAATTTAATATTAATCAATCAACGTGGTTCTATTATTCCACGCCGTTCAAGGAGGACGCAAAATATCATGCATGCGCAATTCAAAAGAATAATAAATTATGTAGTCGCGCTCATGGTGGTTGCTGCGGCACCGGGCATCCTGAATGCAGGGGAACAGGAAAGGCTTGCAGATATCAATAAGATACTCACGGCATACAGGTGTTTGGAAAAAGGCAAGTACCGCCTTGGGGCTCCCGTGGTAACAAAGGTATCCCTGGGAGACTATTCCGATGGCATCTCACAAATTGAAGGCAAGAAAGATCTCCTCGATACGCCGGAAGAGTTTATCACAGCGGCTTATTACTCGGATCTTGATGTAATAAACGAAGTGAAAGATGTAATACGGAAAGAACTCCCTCCGGGAAAAATCGGTGCCCTGAGGTTAGGTTCGATGTGGCTCAGGAAGTGCGCCGAGGAAAGGGGTAATTGTGAGAAATACGGGGTTGCCATTGACATTATAAAGGAAAGATCAGAAATATCCGAGCAGGCAATTCATGATTATTTCAGCAAGGCAATGGAAAATGAAATCAAGGCTTTAGCAGCTGCAAATAGTTCCACCCAGTTGCCGCAGAAAACCATCTACAATGAACTATGCCAGCCTATCATTACCTATTACATACTTCCAGATAACGAAAATGAAAACAACCTCGTTAATACCGGGGTAAAATTATTCAAAGCAAGCAGGCTCAAGGCTGAAGGGTTTACCACTACCATGATCAAATTAAATGAGAAATTCGCATCACGGGTAATTAGCAGAATCCATGAAAAAAGATCAAACAGGAATAAATAAAAACGGGACAACAGGAATCCTCGCAAAGGATACAAATCCATTTGCATCGTGTGGAGGAAATACTAATGTATGACTATATCGCGCTTATTCTATTCTTCTCTGTCGTGATCACGGCTTCAGTTTTTCTCGGGAGGTACATGGCACGGGTATTCAGCGGCGAACGGACATTCATGACCCCGCTTATACGGCCCGTCGAAAGAATCATCTATCGGATATGCCGGATCGACGAATCAGAGGAGATGTCATGGAAAACATATGCATGGGGATTCATCGCTTTCAACGTTATCGGCATTGCTCTGGTGATGCTGATGCAAATGTTACAGGGGTGGCTGCCTCTAAACCCGCAGAATTTTCCAGGCGTGAAGTGGGATTTGGCATTCAATACCGCTATTTCATTTGCAACAAACACGAATTGGCAGTCGTACGGCGGCGAATCGACCATGAGTTATCTGACGCAGATGGCCGGGCTCACCGTGCAGAATTATGTCTCGGCGGGAATCGGGATGGCGGCAGGACTCGCCTTCATCAGGGGTTTTATCCGGAAGGAAACGGATTCTGTTGGCAATATCTGGGTTGACCTGACCCGCTCGGTGCTCTATGTGCTTCTGCCGCTATCAATCATCCTCGCCGTCGTGCTGATATCCCAGGGTGTCATCCAAAACCTGCATTCATATGTTACAGGGCAAACCCTTGAAGGAACGAAGCAGGTGATTCCCATGGGTCCCGCGGCGTCACAGGTCGCAATCAAACAGCTCGGATCCAACGGCGGCGGTTTTTTCAGTGCCAACTCGGCCCATCCTTTCGAGAACCCCACGTTCATAACAAACCTTGCAGAGAACTTTTCAATTCTCCTAATTCCGATGGCCTTTGTCTTCATGTTCGGCTACATGATAAAAAAATTAAAACAGGGCCGCGCCCTTTTTTACGCCATGATGATCCTGTTCATGATAGGGTTCGGCGTTATACTCAATACCGAACAAATGCCCAACCCGGCCATTGAAAAGATCGGTGTTTCTATGCCCTTGAACATGGAGGGAAAAGAAACGCGCTTCGGCGTTGTCTGGTCGTCCCTCTGGAGCGAATCGACCACGGCAACCTCAAACGGTTCCGTCAACAGTATGCACGACAGCTTCATGCCCATGGGCGGCCTGATTCAGATGTTCAACATGGGAATCGGCGAGGTCATCTTCGGTGGCGTCGGCGTCGGCCTTATAGGAATGCTTTTTTACGTGATCCTATCCATGTTCGTCGCGGGACTGATGATCGGACGAACACCGGAATTCATGGGAAAAAAATTCGGCCCCTACGAAATGGTCATGGCCATGATCTCGATGCTCCTGCCCATGATCGCAATGGTCGTATTCTCCGCTATCGCCATCTCGACTAAAACGGGTCTCTCAAGCCTCAATAATCCATTTTCCCACGGCCTGTCGGAAATACTCTACGCGTACACATCGGGCCATGGAAACAACGGATCGGCCTTCGGGGGCCTCAACGCTAACACGGTTTTTTATAACACCACTATCGGAATCGCCATACTGATCGGACGCTTCGCCACGATCCTGCCCGCCCTGGCAGTGGCGGGATCCCTCGCGAAGAAAAAAATCGTTCCTGAAACAAACGCGACCTTTCCCACGACCGGACCAATGTTCATCGTTATTCTCGTCAGTGTGATATTCATAATGGGGGCGCTCACATTTTTCCCCGTTTATTCGCTCGGCCCCATCCTTGAGCATCTTTTCGTCAATCAGTTAAAACTGTTTTAAGAGGAGAATTCTCATGACCATATGGCAATCTCGATACATCATGCAGGGGATCAAAAATTCCGTTTTAAAGCTGAACCCGTTAACCTTGTGGCGGAACGTGGTGATGTTTGTGGTGGAGATAGGATCAATCATCACCACAATCGTAACGCTGGTATACATTATCAAGGGCCAGAGCTATTCAATGAGTCTCCAGGTTTCGATCTGGCTCTGGGCGACGGTGCTATTCGCCAACTTCGCTGAGGCGCTGGCCGAGA
Source organism: Spirochaetota bacterium (assembly GCA_041753395.1). Taxonomy (GTDB): domain Bacteria; phylum Spirochaetota; class UBA4802; order UBA4802; family UBA5550; genus RBG-16-49-21. The sequence continues at coordinate 357,171 of JBGSUQ010000008.1, read as the reverse complement.
TCCAGGGGACGGCCCGGGCCGAGTCGCTGCGGAGCACGCGCAACCAACTCACAGCAACAAAAGTGAAAACGGACGGTTCAGTTGAAAAAATCTCCGCAGGAGCGCTCGTAAAGAGCGACATTATCATCATTAAAGAAGGAGAAACGGTGCCCGGCGACGGCGACATAACCGAAGGGACTGCGCTCGTGGACGAATCCGCCATTACGGGAGAGTCCGCCCCGGTCATCAGGGAATCGGGCGGGGACCGGTGCGGCGTCACCGGCGGCACGAAGATCCTCTCCGGCTTTATCACGGTCAGGATCACGGTGAACCCGGGGGAAACCTTTCTCGATAACATGATCAAAATGGTCGAAAGCGCGAAACGGCAGAAGACACCGAACGAGGTCGCCCTCGAAATTCTGCTCATCAGCCTTACGATACTCTTCACCGTGGTCGTCGTCACCCTGCCCGCCTTCGCCCGCTACATGGGCATCACCACGACGATTCCCATCCTTGTTTCGCTTCTGGTGTGCCTCATGCCCACGACGATCGGGGGCCTCCTGCCTGCGATCGGGATCGCGGGCATGGACAGGCTCCTGCAGCATAATGTAATCTCGATGAGCGGCAGGGCCGTGGAGGCGTCCGGCGACGTGACCACAGTGCTGCTGGACAAGACCGGGACCATCACCCTCGGGAACAGGATGGCGACCGAGTTCATCGCGGCGGAGGGCGTGGAAAAAAACGCGCTGGTGCAGTCCGCCCTGTATTCATCCCTTGCCGACGAGACCCCCGAGGGCCGCAGCATTGTGGTGCTCGCTAAAAAGGAGCTCGCCATACACGGCAGCGACATCCACCAGCCTGATGGATCGGCCTTCATCCCCTTCACACCGGAATCGGGCATGAGCGGTATTGACATGGCAGATAAAAAAATCAGGAAGGGCTCGGTAAAATCAATAGAAGATTATCTGGTAAAATTCAACTCATCAATCCCGCCAAAGATCAGGACCGCGGCGGACCAGATCGGGATGGCGGGGGAGACGCCGTTGATAGTCGTCGAGAACCAGCAGGTGATCGGCGTCATCCGGCTTCAGGACGTCGTCAAGCTTGGGATCGCAGCGCGCCTGGCCGACCTCCGCAGGATGGGAATACAATCGGTCATGATCACCGGGGACAACCCCCTCACCGCGGCTTCGATCGCGGCCGAGGCCGGCGTGGACGATTTTCTCGCCCAGGCGAAACCCGAGACGAAGCTAAACGTCATCAGGAAATATCAGCAGGGCGGCCACATGGTCGCGATGATCGGCGACGGCACGAACGACGCCCCGGCCCTGGCGCAGGCTGACGTGGCGGTCGCCATGAACGCAGGTACGCAGGCCGCGCGGGAGGCCGCCAACATGATAGACCTGGACTCGAACCCGACCAAGCTCCTCGACATCGTCGAAATCGGCAAGGAAATCCTGATCACGCGAGGCGCCCTCACCACCTTCAGTATCGCCAACGACGTGGCGAAATATTTCGCCATTATCCCGGCCATATTCGCGGTAACATACCCTGAACTGGGGATTCTGAATGTCATGCGCCTGACGAACCCGTCAACGGCCGTGCTCTCGGCGGTGATATTCAACGCCCTGATCATCCCGTCTCTCATACCGCTGGCGCTGCGCGGCGTGAAATACCGGTTTTCCTCCGTATCGCATCTGCTCCAGAGAAATTTTTTCATCTATGGGCTCGGAGGGTTACTGCTGCCTTTCATCGGGATCAAGCTGATCGATTTATTGATTGCATTTTCAGGGTTGGTGTAGGAGGATACGGTATGAAGCAGATCAGGATTGCGCTTTTGATGATGCTGATTATGACCCTTTTGCTGGGAGTGATGTATCCGCTAATGATGACCGGGATAGCACAGCTCGCTTTCTCGAACAAGGCGAACGGAAGCCTCGCCATGGTCGACGGACGGACAGTGGGATCGGAACTTCTCGGACAGAGTTTTACCGGGCCGGGATACTTTCACGGCCGCCCGTCGGCCAACAGTTATGACGGCGCCAACTCCGGCGGATCGAACCTGGGGCCGACGAACAGGAAGCTAATCGAAACGTCGGTAATGCGCGCGGACCAGGTGCGCAAAGAAAACGGACTGGCGCCCGGCACGATGGTCCCTTCCGACCTCGTGCTCGCGTCAGGCAGCGGTCTCGATCCGCACGTCAGCCTTGCATCGGCCCTCATCCAGGTGCCCCGAATCGCGCGTGAAAGAAACATCGGCGAGCCTGAGATAACCGATCTTGTACGGCACAGCAGCGAGCTGCCCTATTTCGGAGCATATGGGGATCCCATTGTAAACATCTTCAGGCTGAATATCGCCCTCGACGCCCTGGGTAAAAAGAAATGATGAAGGATTACACGAGGCCTGATCCCGACGCACTGCTCCAATCCATCAAGGAAGACGAAAAGCGCGACGGGAAAAGGGGCAAACTGAAGATCTTTTTCGGCATGGCCGCGGGCGTGGGAAAAACCTACGCGATGCTCGAGGCGGCCCGGCGGCTCGCGCGTGAAGGCTCTGACATCGTCATCGGCTATATTGTAACACACGGACGAGTCGAAACCGAGGAGCTGGTCAATGGCCTTGAAATTATACCGAGAAAAAAAATCGACTATCGAGGAATGATAATCGAGGAATTCGACATCGACGCGGTTCTTGCGCGAAAACCGGCGGTCGTCCTTGTCGACGAGCTCGCCCACACCAACGCGGAAGGCTCCCGGCACACCAAGCGCTACCAGGATGTCACCGAACTGCTGGACAACGGCATCTCCGTTTACAGCACGTTGAATGTGCAGCACCTCGAAAGCCAGGCCGACGTCGTCGAGAAAATTACCGAGATAAAAGTACGCGAGACCGTGCCGGACTCCATCCTCGACCTCGCCGATGAGATAGAGCTGGTCGACATCCCCCCCGAGGAGCTCCTGAAGCGGCTCGCCGAAGGAAAAGTCTACATACCGGAAAAGGCCGGTCTTGCAGCCGAGCGTTTTTTCAGGAAGGGCAACATCACCGCGCTCCGGGAAATGGCCCTTCACTACACCGCCCGCCTGGTCGGCTACGAGCTCCGCGATTATACGCAAAAACGGAACATCAAGGGGCCCTGGAAATCCGGTGAGCGGCTCATGGTCGCCGTGAGTCCCAGCCCCTACTCGGAGTACCTTATCCGATGGACGCGCAGGATGGCCTTCAACCTGAACGCTCCCTGGGTGGCCCTCTATGTCGACAAGCAGAGACAACTCACCGGCCCGACGCAGGACCTCCTCGCCAAAAACCTGAATCTCGCGCGCGAGCTGGGGGCGGAGGTGATATCCACCTCCGGCGAAGATGTCGTCAACGGTCTTCTCCGTGTGGCCCAGCAGCAAAACGTAACGCAGATCGTCGTTGGTAAGCCGCTCAGGAGGTATGTTTCGGATATTTTCTCCGGCGGGAACCTGGTGGAGCGCCTGCTGAGGTTGAGCGGCGATATCGAAATCCATATTGTCACGCAACCGGATGTGCACGGAAAAATAAAAGGCGCGTCGGTCTACGCCCGGCGAAGTGAACCGTTAAAGGAATACCTGATCGGGGCGGGAGCGGTGGCCCTGGTAACACTGGCCAGTCTGCCCCTGACGGGAATTACCGGATATTGGACCATTGCACTCATCTACCTGTTCTGCGTAGTAATGATATCCCTATACATCGGCAGGGGACCGGTGCTGATGGTGGCCGCACTGAGCGCACTCCTGTGGAACTTCATATTCATCCCGCCGCTATTTACCCTGGCCATCAGCAAGCTCGAAGATGTAATGATGTTCGGAATGTACTTCATCATCGCGACAATACTGGGGACCCTTACCTCGCGCCTGCGTCTGAAAGAACGCGCCCTCAGGATGCGTGAAAAACGCATCACCGACTTGTATGAGCTGTCGAAATCGCTCGGTAACGCCCTCGGCATCGACGAAGTGATCAACATCGCCACCGCCTACATCGGGGACTATTTTGAAGCGAAGGTCGCCTTTATTCTCCCCAACGATTCAGGACAGCTCTCGGCAATGCCCCATAACAGCGGCACACATGAGATCACCGCCAAAGAACGCGGCGTTGTTGAATGGACATTTAAAAATAAAAAACCGGCAGGGCTCTTTACCGGGACCCTCCCGCACTCGGAGGCCCACTACATTCCCCTGATCGCTCCCGGGAGCATTGTCGGCGTGCTCGCCATCAGGCCGGTCTCCAGCATGCATTTTTCCCCGGAGCAGGAAAGCTTTCTCCAGAACATAATCTACCAGCTGTCTATGAGAATAGAAAGGGAAAATCTATTAATATCAAACCAGAGAACACGGCTCATGGAGGAATCAGAACGCCTTTACCGGATCCTGCTCAATTCAATATCCCATGAGCTTCGCACGCCCCTGACGGCAATCACCGGGGCCTCCAGCAGCATCCTTGATAACGCCGTAGAAGCCCGCCCTGAAACACGACGGGCCCTGGCCGAGGAGATCAAAAAGGCCAGTGAACGACTGAACCGGCTCGTCGACAACCTCCTTGACATGAGCCGTCTCGAATCGGGGATGCTTACTTTAAACCGCCAGCTCTACGACCTGGGAGACCTCGTCAGCGTGGTCATCAGGCGACTGGAAAGCGAGCTGTCCTCACATTCCGTGCAGGTGGCGATCGATGACGAAATGCCCATGATCAGCATTGACTTTGCGTTAATGGAACAGGTGTGCTCCAATCTTATCTGCAACGCGGTACTGCACACGCCGTCGCAATCAATCATCATGATAAACGGATCAGCGCAAAACAACGAAGCAATCATAACCGTACGCGACAACGGTCCCGGCCTGCGCGATGATGAGCTGCCCTTTATATTCGAAAAATTCCGCCGGGGCTCAACAGCCCCGACCGGCGGCACGGGGCTCGGCCTGTCAATCTGCAAGGGCATTATCGAGGCCCATGGCGGCACCATCAGCGCCGGCAACAATCCGGAAGGGGGTGCATATTTCACGATGCGGCTCCCCCTTGAGTATAACGCTGCTCGACCACGAGAGGATCCAACATGAGCGAAGGACCGATAGTCCTGATCATCGATGACGAGGCGCAAATACGCCGGCTTTTGAGACTGAGTCTCGAAGCCCATGGTTATCAAATAAAGGAAGCGACAACCGGCCAGGAAGGGCTTCAGCAGGTGGCCCTTGCGCGGCCCGACATCATCATCCTCGACCTGGGCCTTCCTGACATGGACGGCCTTGACGTAATAAAAAAAATCCGCGAATGGTGCCAGGCGCCGGTTATTGTCCTTTCCGTCAGGAACTCGGAGCAGGACAAGATAAATCTCCTCGACGCGGGCGCCAACGATTACGTCACCAAGCCCTTCGGCATGGGGGAACTCCTTGCCCGCCTGAGGGCGGCCCTCCGCCACAGTCTTCCCGATACTTCAGAGGGTGTTTTCAAAACAGACGGCCTGTCCATTGATTTCTCACGAAGACTGGTCAGTAAAAACGGTGCGGAAGTGAAGCTCACACCGACCGAATACTCGCTCCTGCGCTTTCTCGCGCAGCATGCCGGAAAAGTAGTAACGCACAATCAGATTATTCATGAATTATGGGGACTCCATGCGCAGCCGGACACGAGCTATCTACGGGTGTATATTCTACAACTCAGAAGAAAAATCGAAGATGATCCGGCCAATCCGCGTCTGCTCATAACTGAACCCGGTGTGGGGTACCGCCTTTTATGCGATGAATAGATGGATGACAGGTCCAAATTTTTGTTTTCTCCCATTAATTTCTTGACTTACACGAGTGATATTTTACGATTTACGTTACGATAATTAATCATTCCATACATGACTTTTATCAGCTAATCGGGATCGTTCCCGATTTTGTTTTTTTAGAGGGGTACGCGTATCCTTCTAATCCCCCCTAAATCCCCCGGAGGGGGACTTTATCATTACGCGGCACATCCGCGTCGACTGAATAGACCCACCTGAGGGTGGGGGGGGTGGGGGGTATTCTTTGACAGCTATCTTGATATGAATGATAGTAAATATTATACCGGAATATAATTATGGGCTCAGCGAAATTAAAAAAAATTATAGCCGAAGACAAGAACCACCTGTTTCAGAATTATGGCGACAGGCTTGGCGTATGCTTTGTCAGGGGCCGGAACAGCTACCTCTATGACCAGGACAACAAAAAGTATGTCGATTTCTTTTCCGGCATAGCCGTGACCAGCCTGGGATATGGCAACAGGGCCTTCACGAAGGCGCTGCACCGCCAGGTAGACAGCCTGATCCACACCTCCAACTGGTTTTACAACCGTGAGCAGACCGAGGCCGCCAGGCTGCTGAACGAGGCATCCTTCCCGGGCAAGACCCTCTTTGTCAACAGCGGGACCGAGGCCAGCGAGGCGGCCATCAAGCTCGCCCGCCGGTATGGACTGAGCCAGGGTAAAGACCACTACCAGATCATTACCTTTAACAACTCGTTCCACGGCAGGACCTACGGCGGCATGTCGGCAACGGCCCAGAAAAAGATCCATGACGGCTTCGGCCCTCTGGTTCCGGGTTTCATCTATCTTCCAGGCAACGACATCAAGACCTTTGAAAAAGAGATAAAGAAAAACCGCGGCGTTTGCGCGGTCATGATAGAGCTGATACAGGGCGAAGGCGGGATCCAGATCGCCGACAGGGGATTCGTCAAGGAGATGTTCCGCCTCTGCAACAAGAACGGCATCCTCACCATCGTGGACGAGGTGCAGACCGGCATCGGCAGGACCGGCACTATGTTCGCATATCAGCATTTCGGCGTCGTGCCGGACATTATCACTTTAGCCAAGGGCCTTGCCGGCGGCGTGCCCGTCGGCGCCATACACGCAAAGAACTTCCTGCCGGAATTCTTTCCTCGAGGGACCCACGGCACCACTTTCGGCGGGAACCATCTCGCCTGCGCTGCCGTGGCCGCGGTATTGAAACAGGTGCGCGGCAAGAGCTTTCTCACCAACGTGAATGCGGTGAGCGCCTATTTCTTCGATGCCCTGAACGGCCTGAAGAAAAAAACCGGCTTCATTAAAGAAGTGCGCGGCATGGGCCTGCACATCGGCGTCGAGCTCACCATGCCCGGCGCGGCCCTGGTGCCCAGGGCACTGGAGATGGGGTTGGTGATCAACTGTACCGCCGAGAAAGTCATCAGGATAATGCCGCCCCTGAACATTACCCTTAAAACAGCACGGGAAGGGATGAAGATCCTTGAACGTCTATTCATGGAAGTGGGGGGAAAACAGTGAGAATTCCAAAAATTAAAACCAAAGACCTTATCACGGTGGGCGATCTCGATAAGGGCGAAATCATGGACATCTTCCACCTGACGGCCAGCCTGAAAAAGGAAGCCGCACGGGGAAGGCACCCCGACTTTTTAAAGAAAAAGTCACTCGCCATGATATTCGAGAAAAGCTCCACCAGGACCAGGGTTTCCTTCGAGACCGGCGTCACTCAGCTCGGCGGACACGCCCTGTTCCTGGACGGCAACGACATCCAGCTCAGGCGGGGGGAAACAATCGTCGATACGGCGAAGGTCCTCTCCCGCTATGTTGACGGCATCATGATAAGGACCTTCTCCCATGACAACGTCGTGGAGCTGGCGAAGAGCGCCACCGTGCCGGTCATTAACGGCCTCAGCGACGAGCACCACCCGTGCCAGGCCCTGGCTGATTTTTTCACCATCTTCGAGCGCGAGGGAAAATTCAAGGGGATGCACCTTGCCTACGTCGGGGACGGCAACAATGTGGCCAATTCGCTTATCCAGTGCGCCGCTATCCTGGGCGTGAACATCTCAATCGCCTGCCCGAAGCAGTACGAGCCTGATCCCTACGTGGTGGATGACGCCCGCAAGATAGCGTCGCGTTCCGGCTCTTCGATCGTCATAACCAGGGACCCGGAAACCGCGGTGAAAGACGCGCATTACATCTACACCGACGTGTGGATAAGCATGGGCGAGGAAAAAAAGGCCGCGGCCAAGAAAAAGGTCCTGGCGAAATACAAGATCACGAAGGAGCTCCTCAGCAAGGGCCGCCCGGACTCGAAGGTGATGCACTGCCTCCCCGCCCACCGCAACGAGGAGATCGAAGGCGATGTTCTCGATTCCGGCCGGTCGATAGTTTTTGACGAGGCTGAAAACAGGCTCCACGTGCAGAAAGCGATCATGTGCGCTTTGATGTGCAAACAGTAAACTGCCGGAGCCATGTCACTCATAGCACCCGATGGACGGCAAGATGGCGTTTCTCGGATTCCAGCCGATATCATAGGGTATCGCCAGTGACGGTGTAGCTTCCCCTTTGGCCGGGGACCCGGCCTGTAGGTTATAATCATAAATCATCGTATTGACGAAGAGCGGATTACCGATAATGGAATGAACATTGCGCTCCGCGCCCGCCGCAGAGTATGTGGTGCCGGTATAACAATTATAATCCATGGCCCCGATCCGCGAGCTGTCAATCCACCAGTCTCCGGTATAATACTCGCCAATGATATTGTTTTTTATTAGCATGTTTGCAATATTGGGATTTTCAAGGTCCATGGTCAGTTCCGCCCGGACGTTTCCCGTCGCCGGCTTGTAAATGGTATTGTGGGCGATCACGATTCCCTCGTAATGAAGAATCGATCGCAGGTCAACGGGCGATGTCGAACCCGATCCGCGGTAATTCATATAGATCAGCCTGCCGGACCTGTCAGTGCCGGCGAAACAATTGTTAATGATGGCTATGTCCCTTTTGAAAAAATGACGCCTCTGGGAACTGCCGATGCCGTCAAGCTTCAGGCCCTGGCTTTCGCCGCCGTACATCAGGTTGTTGCGGATAACGATGTTCCTTGCGTCCATGGCATCATTTGCGATATAATCGCAGTGGTCCGAGGTGTGATACGCCGGATGTGTCGGCGAGAGCAGGTTATTGTCCGTGGTGTTGTCCCTGAAAACCAAGATGATCCCGCCGCCGGTGATGTAGAAGCGGTAGGTTTCAAGATGATCAACCTGGGTGATGCGAAGGTTCCCCGCATAGGGATAGGGAGACGCGGAAACGTCAGCGGAGAGTCCCGCGCCGTTGAAGTCCGCGTTCGCGTTTAATTGAGCCGCCACCTGCGCCGACGTCTGGGCCGCGCCGGAAAGCGGCACAGAAACCGTGTTATAAGTCGCGCCGCTGTCCTCCGAAATATGGAATGCAAGGGTCACCCCAGCGCAGTTATAAGAAGGGCCCGTTTGGCTTACCGACCATGCCACCGGGGGAATCACGTGGTGAATGGTGTTCCCGGTGATCAGGACATTATTCCCCTGGAACTTTATGCCGTCCCCATTCTGGTCGTATACCGTGCACTGCCTGATTATGTATTTCCCAGATCCGATGAGGCTGATCCCCTGGTTCGCGTCATGGACCGTGCACTCTTCTATTATGACATCATGGGCAAAGGTCGTGGTTCCGTAGATCACCTCGCGGGAACGGAAGGCTTCGTCGCTATTGATGGTGTCAGGATAAATTTTTCCCGCGCCGGTATATTCACATCCCTTGAACCAGAGGTGATGGCCGTACATGGTGACTCCACCACCGCCGATAAAACCGAAATTGATATCCTCAAACTTCATGAAGGTGGAACGGAGGATACCGCCGCGCATACCGACCGATTCAAAATTATACGGCTTTATCGCAACATACCGCGTGAAATCACCCCGTGCCCCCTCCGGCAGGTCATAGATGCCCGTCCTGAGCAGGACGGTATCGCCACCGGCCGCGTGGGCGAGCATATAGGTAGTGTCTTCAGTGCCCAGGGCCCTGCCGAGGGAGCGCCACGGATTTCCCAAAGTGCCGTCGCCGGTATCGTCATTACCCGAGGTGGAGACATACCAAGTGCCGGAAGATGCGCCGTTGGCGGCATAGATAGTTATCGGATCCAGGGTCTTCAAGCCTACCGCCGCGCCAATGGTATGGACGCCGTCGGCAAGGGCCGTGGTGTCAATGGTATAGACGAATTCATATTCGCCGGTATCGGGATTGACGGTCTCATCGGATACAGCGGTAACGGCGCCGTCGTCAGTCGAGAAATACACGCTGCCGATCCCCGACCGGCCGTAGGCGACGACGCCGACACGTATTGTCCCCGTGACGTCGCTGGCGTCCGGATAGGCCCAGACCGCGATTGTGTCCCCTGTCGCAACCGGTCGGTATGCCTGCAGTAATGCTTCCATTAAGGCCGGTAAATCATCGTACGTGCCGGTGCCGCATTTATTGCAGCCGCAGCACAGGGAAATGGCCAGAAAGAGCAGGAGGATCCTCCCCGCGGATACGGGCCTGATAATACGCATGTAGTGTTCCCCTTGTGAATGAATTAGATATTTGTACAACAGGTATTGGATTCAGGCAACAAAAAAAATGAAAGTTCCGCCGGGGTCCTGTTCTATGGGCGGATAATTGTTATAACTATTCCGGGCACACGCTCTTTTGAGACGCGGCTATTTTCAATTTGCGGGCAAAGTCTCGGGCCGCGGCTGTCAGCGCCGGGGTCGCCGGAAGCTCATAGCCGTTATCGGGAACATAGAATTTATCGCTGCCGGCCCCGCAGAGGCTGACGATGACCGGGTAATCGGGAAGAATGAGTCTGATGTCGCTGTCCGCCATGACTGAGAAAGATATGATTTCATAACGCGGCCCTTTGATGGTCTCGATCACCTGGGCCTGGTAAATGTGGTTCACATAGCCTCCCAGTCGGCGCAGGGGCGTTTTCTCCTTCACCCTGCCCCTCAGGATTTGCACCAGGGCCGTGTAGTCCGTAGTCGCCATGTTCCCCTTCACCAGGTCCGGGGACAGGTCATCGTTCGCCGGGGCCTGCTGCTTTATAACGGCCCTGTTCTCGACCCAGCCGTCACAGGCGGGGAGGAGAGCGAGGACGAAGGCGATAACTATCGGGAGCGTTTTATATGTTTTCATTAAACTGATATTTATTGACATTGTGGGGAATGCAAGTAATTATTAAAGAAATCCAGGATAAATATAATAGCCCCTGCTCAAAAGACTCAGGGGCTTTAAAGAAATTTTTTTTGTTGCTACTTCGCCGGGAAGCAATGGGCGCCGGTGCCGGCCGGATTTGGCAAGATGGGGCCTTGTGTTAAAGTAACAATATAGGGGTCTGCCAGCGGATCCCAGATTGATGTTGTTAATTTTGAACTGCCATGAACGATAATAATGTTTCCTTTGTTCGGACCATTTTTAACAAGAATTGCAAAGGCACCTGCGCCGGCACTTGAGTAAAGATTTGGTCCGGTGCTGATACTGGTTGCTACAGATTGATTCGGATCATAGATTGAGGTCGTAACTAAACCATTCCCATGGACGATCAGTACCTTGCCCGCATGCGGACCTTTGGTGATCGGTACGCTATGGGCCCCATCACCCGCATTGCCGGTCAGATTGAGTCCATGACCAATAAAAGATCCCCACGTACCCGGGGTATACACATTAAGGAGTGCGGAGCCTCTCCCCAGAACGACCATGATCTTCCCCGAGTTCGGACCGGTACCGGTAATATTAAAACTATGAGCACCGGCTCCGGCGTTCGCAGTCAACAAAGGACCAAAGTCGAAAAAATTCGTGCTTGTGTCAAATGCCGCTGTCAGATCAGACATACCGCCACATACAATCAGCTTATTACCACCAGTCAGCGATATTGGAAACGAACCCGCTCCGGCAGTATACCCGGAAGGAAGGTAATGGCCGGTCCAATCAGTGAAATTACCTGCCAATGTGGGATTGTAGATATTCGTATTCAGGGCGCTGCCGATAAGCAACACAATATTATTGATATTCACGCCACTGGTTACAAGGAAACTGCTTGCTCCGGCATCCAGAGTGCTGTTTGTGGGCCCTGACGATATTGACCAATCGGACGGATCAAACCAGGTAGTAGTAGACGAAGGAATGCCGGGATTACCATGCATGATAAGGTGCATACCCGCATGTGATCCTGTTGTTACCAGAATACTATGGGCACCGACGCCTACATTACCGGTTGTCCCCGTACCACCCGCAAAGGTATTGGTCATCGGGTTGTATATAGCCGTATTTGAACCGTTTCCGCCGAGGACCACGGCAATCGGCATGACGCCCGTTCCGGTCAGATTTACTGTGTAGACCACTTCGTCCGGGTCATCGGATAATATCCTGATGGCGGCGGCGCGCAGGCCCTCGCCGCCTGGTGTAAACATGACATCAAGGGTGTCGGAGCCTCCCGCGGGGATAATTGTTGCGGGAGCACTTGTGATCGCATACTCGCTGAAATGCACGCCGGTGATAGTCACGCTTGCCAGGTTGAGGAGTGCCGTTGTGCTCAGGTTCTGGATTTCATAGGTTACCGATGTACTATCCCCCAGCAGTACCGCATCATAATCGAAGCAGCTTCCCGAGGGATAATTCACCGATGCCACTTCCACGTTGATGTCCGGCACCGGCAACGCCGAGCCGCCGCCATTGAGGTCTATCGAGTACGACCCATCATCCGGATCATCGGAAAAGATAACCATCTGAGATGATAACGGGCCGATAGTATCCGGTGTAAAGGAAACATCGAATGTCGTTGATCCGCCGGCGCTGATAACGGTGGAACCAGGCCCTGTCACAGGGAATAATGTCGGATTACTCAAAGCCGGAGGACCCGAGAGAGTAAGATTGGTGGTCCCGTTGTTCGTTATGGTGAAGGTTACGGGGGCGCTTGAGTCGCCGTTGCCGATAAAACCGAAGTCATAAGCGCTTCCCGGGGGATACTCTATGCCATCAACGGTGACCTTTATATCCTGCACAGGCCCAGAGGTGCCCGTTCCGTCCAGGTTAACCGTATAGCCCCCATCATCCGGATCATTGGAAACTATGGTGAACGAATCAATGGAAGCACCCGATGCCGTAGGAGCAAAGGTGACGGTAAAGGTCGTAATGCCGCCGCCCGGGATGCTGGTTGCGCCCAGGCCTGATACCGAATAATAACCGGTTCCCACAGTGGTGATTCCCGAGAGTTCCAGGCCCCCAACACCTTTGTTCTGGATGGTGAAGGTGACCGCCTTTGAAGTACCCTGCTGTACTGTGCCGAAGTTATAGTTGCCTCCATTGGAGATATTGCCGGTGCCGATTTTTACATCGATGTCAGGGACCGCGATCGACGACCCGGTTCCGGACAGATTGATCGTGTAGGTCCCTTCGTCATAATCATTGGAACCTATGGTCAGGGCAGTGTTATAACTCCCGGCGATGGTCGGGGCAAAGGCAACGGTAATGGTCACGCTGGTGTCGGGAGGAAGATTGTAAAATTCAGTGCCATTGACTCCGGGGTCGCTGGCCGTGAAGTGGACCGGGTCACCGGTTGACGGCGCTGAAATGGTCAGGATCCCCGTGCCCGCGTTCTGGATCGTGAAGATGGCCGTCTTGGTGGTGCCGATCTGCACTGAGCCAAAGCCGTACGTGGATCCGGATGGGTAATTCATCACGCCCTGCTTGATATTGATATCCGGTTCAAGGCATGATCCCATGAGGCTGATAGAATAGGTGCCTTCATCAAGGTCATTGGAATTTATAAAAAGACCCGCCAGGCTGCTTCCGGAACTTCCCGGGTTATAGGTGATGGTAAAGGTACTGGAGCCGCCGGGTCCGATGCTCATCGCGCCGAGGCCAGTCACTATGAAATGTGATGGATTGGCTCCGGCAAGCGTATATCCAGAAATATCCAGGGTTCCGGAACCAAGGTTCTGTATCGTAAATGTCACCGGTCCGTTGGAACTGCCGCGATAGGTGGGGGCGAACATATAGGTGTCGCCGGTAAGATAATTGGTCCCTGATACCTGGATATTGATTTCAGGCGTCGTCCCCGAGCCGGTTAGATTGATAACATAGCTTCCTTCATCCGCGTCATCGGAGTTAATGGTGAGCACCGCCGAGCGGGGTCCCGCAGCTGTCGGCGTAAAGATGACATCGAAGGTCGCGCTGCCGCCGAAGGTTATGGAGGTCGCACCCAGGCCGCTAACGGAGAAATCCCCAGGGTTGGCCCCGGTCAGGGTATAGCCCGTTATAGTCAGATCCGCATTCCCCAGGTTCTGGATCGTAAAGGTCTCCGGCGCAGTGGAACTGCCGACATTAACCGAAACCATGCCCAGACCATTTCCTGATGGAAAATCCAGACTGTTGTACTGGAGGTTTATCTCCGGTGCCAACCCCGTGCCTTCGAGATTAATTGTATAGGTACCCTCGTCGGCATCGTTGGAATTGATGGTCAGGAGCGCGGTGCGCACCCCGGTGCCGCTCGGTGTAAAGCTTATAGAGAAAGCCATGCTGCCGCCGGCGGTGATGTTCCCCGTGGTGAAGCCGCCGACGGAGAAATCAGCCTGGTTTGTGCCCGTCACGGAGTAGCCGGTGACATTGAGTTCACCGGTCCCCAGGTTCTGGACCGTGTAGGTAACCGGCCCGATGGTGGCCCCGACATTGCCTATCCCATAGCCATAGGTGGCCCCGGAGGAATGATCGATCGAATTGATCTGGAGATTTATCTCCGGTACGGTCCCCTCCCCCTGCAGGTAAATTTCATAGGGGCTTTCGTCAGGGTCATCGTTGGCTATCGTGAGAGTCGCATCACGCGTACCCGCCCCTGCCGGATTGAAACTCACGGTGAAGGTCGTGCTGCCGCCGGCGGGGATAACCGTTGATCCCGGGGTTCCCACGGTGAATTCCGCCGCGTGGGTGCCGCTCTTCGATGGAGCGGAAATAGTAAGGGGACCCGTGCCACTTGAGTTATCGATGGTGAAGGTTCTGTTGCCGCTGGATCCTCCCACCGGGACGCCGGGGAAGGTATAGAGCGCCCCCGTGGCAACGGGAAGCCCCGAGACCAGGACCTCAATATCCGGGCTGGTCCCGGTGCCGCTGAGATAGAGCGTATAGGGGCTTTCGCCTAAATCAGGATCATCGGAATATATCGTTATCTCCGCATCGCGCGGCCCCATCGCGGTGGGCATGAAGGTCACAGTGAAGGTGGCGCTGCCGCTGACGGGGATAGTGGAAATCGCGGGCTGAGTCACCAGGTAATCGCCGGCGCCGGTCCCGCTGATGTCCACTAGCGGCGTCCCGGTGAGGGTCAGGTCATTGGATCCCAGATTCTGGATGGTGAAGGTGATATCCGGTGATGAACTGCCGACATTGCCGCTGCCGAAGGTTAAGGTGTCACCCGACGGGTGGTCGACACCGCTAACCAGGAGGTTGATATCCGGCATCGGCCCGGCTGTTCCCGTCCCGCTGAGGCTGATGGTATAGGGGTTCTCGGCCGCATCGGGATCGTCGGATGCGATCGTAAGCGTGTCGTTAAACGTCGCCACCGATGACGGCGTAAAGGTAAGGATGAAGGTCGTGCTGTCCCCGGTGATAAGGGTCGTGGTCCCGAGACCGCTCACGACAAATTCAGCGCCGCCTGTTGTCACGCTCGTCAGGTTGAGGGTGTCATTCCCCAGGTTCTGAATGGTGAAGGTGACGGGGACCGGCGTGCCGACAGCAATTGATCCGAAAGGATAAGCGCCGCCTGAAGGATAATTGGTCGGGCTCACCTGGAGGTTGATGTCCGGCACCGGGGTCGGGGTGCCCGT
The DNA here is from genome assembly GCA_041753395.1 of Spirochaetota bacterium. Lineage (GTDB taxonomy): Bacteria > Spirochaetota > UBA4802 > UBA4802 > UBA5550 > RBG-16-49-21. Next base: position 341,529 of record JBGSUQ010000008.1, on the reverse strand, counting down.
ACCGCCGAGATTGACAACATAACTGCCAATATCCGGATCGTCTGAATCGATCCTGATGGTTGCGCTCCTGGCCCCGAGAGCCGTCGGCGAGAATGTCACTGTGAAGGTCTCGCTCATACCGGAGGCAATGGTGGTTGCGGCCGGACCGCTCACGGTGAAATCTGATGGGTTGACTCCGCCCGTCGCAACCGCAGGGGTGCCGGTGAGGGTTAGGTTCGCGGCGCCAGGGTTTTGAATAGTGAAGGTAACAGCCGCCGAGGAGCTCCCTACCGCGAAGGAGCCGAAATTATACGCGCTGCCTGAAGAATAATCCTCCCCTCCAACAACCAGATTAATATCGGGGACGGGCGTTGCTGATCCGGTCCCGGTCAGATTGATCCTGTATGTCGAATCCTTGCCGCTATTGTAGAGTATTCTGATAATGCCGTCGCGGATACCTGCCGACCCCGGGGTGAATGTTATCGTGAACGTGGTGCTGACTCCCGGCGCCAGGAGCGTTACAGCCGGGTCTGTTACAGAGAAATCAGCGGCCTCATACCCGCTTACCGCCACCAGCGGCACACCCGTCAGGTTGAGGTTATCAGTTCCAGTATTCTGGATGGTAAAAACAACGGCCGGGCTTGAGGCCCCCAGAGTGACAGTCCCGAAATTATAGGTGCCGCCATTGTTATAATCCAGCCTTCCCGCCTGGAGATTGATCTGAGAGGAGCTAAAAAATATATCCAATCCTAAAAGCGAGAGAACATCATTAGTCTTTGTATATAAACTGTTTCTTTCACACTGGGTGAGAAATAATGAAGAAAGAAGAAGGATCAATAACGTGGCTATTTTTCTTCTAAGCATTTCTTATACCGTGCAACAATTGTATAATATATACAAATAACGCACATTTTGAATTTATATATTTTAGATCATTCTGTCAAGTTAATGGGTAAAATTATGCATAAAAGTGCTTAAAAACCCTTAATTTTAATGATTTTCATCATATTATCTCATATTTTTTTACAAAAAAAAGCCGACCTGGGCTCATGCGGTATAGGTGGAATTCTTTTTTTAATTAGCACTTCTTTAATTAGAATGATTTCCAGGGATAGCCTGAATGGAGCATCCCCGGAAAATTATTTATTCAATCACTGCCTCCCCGCTCCTACTTCAGCCTTTCAATCTCAACCATCTGTTTGAAGAATTTCAAATAACGCTCCGCATTATAGCAGGCCGTTCTGCCGAGGGACGCATCATTCTGTTTGAACGGGCCTGTGCCGGTGTACTTTTCCGTCCTGCCGTCGTCATCAGTAACATTCACCATGGCCATAATGAGGGTGCCGCCGCTAAAGTAATAACGGCGTTCATTTACCATTTTTAAATGTTTACCGCCCAGGTAGGAATCCCTTTCTTCGCGGGAATAATAAAACACGGGCCGCTCCTTTTCGTCAAACAAGTATTCCACGCTTTGGCCGTCCATGGCGGCAATGTTATAGCTGACATTGACCTTGTGGAGCCGGTGGCCCAGCAGGTATGGGTCCTTCTCCGGGTCCGCCTGCCAGGAGGTGTATACGAAGGTCACCCGCGTTTTCTGGTTCCCGATGGCTGCAAGGATGCTCTCGAATTTGACCTCGTGGGCGGGCATGGGCGCATCAGATGCTTCCAGCTGCCGGGCCTCCTGATAGAGGCGACGGATCCGCTCGATGCGCGGGTCCTCTTTCGCCGCTATGGCGCAGGAGACCGCAATGATGAAGAGTACTGCCGCCAGTGTTCGTTTCATAACTCGGTAAACCTCCTTGTCCCCCTGAGGGGGCATGTATAATACATTATCAGAATTACTTCGGGAAAAAAGTCCCCGCCCCCCCGGTGGGGCGGGGAGCTCTCAAGTTTTAACGGATTGGATCCGATCCCGTCTCATCACTGCCTGACAAGCGGGATTGATATAATGAATTTCGTCCCCTTTCCCTTCACGGATTCAACGCTCATCATGCCGTGATGGTTGCGCGTGATAATAAAATAGGAGACTGAAAGGCCCAGACCGGTCCCCTGCCCCACCGGCTTGGTGGTAAAAAAGGGCTCGAAGATCCTCTTGGCCGTCGGCTGGTCCATGCCGGACCCGTTGTCTTCGACTTCTATGCGAGCCATGCTCCATTCGCGCCTGAGCCGCACTATGATCCGCAGCTTTTCACCCTGAGGCTTTTTGGCTGCCAGGGCGTGGGCGGCGTTCTTCAACAAGTTCAGTATCACCTGCTCGATCTCAACGGAAACACAGGGGACCGGCGGTAGATCGGGGTCGAATTCGCGCAGGATCTCGATCTTGCGGAAATCATAATTGTTTTTAAGATCATAGTCGTGGGCGGCAAGGGCCACGGTTTTTTCGATAATATCGGCGAGCGAGACCGGCTCGTGCCGCGATGAACTCGCCCTGCTGAAGCTGAGCATGTCGCCGACAATTCCAGTCGCCCGCACCGCCAGGTCCTTGATGCCGTCGATCATTTTTGATATATCACGCTTCACGATGTATTCATGGATTTTTTCCATACCAACACCGCATTCAAGGGCCACCTCGCTGTTCTTTTTCAAGCCGGGAGAGATGCGGCGCTGGATATTGTTGACGCCCATGAGTATCCCCCCCAGCGGGTTGTTGATCTCATGGGCCATCCCCGCCGCAAGGCCCCCGACGCTCAGCATCTTTTCCGTCTGGATCATCATGTCCTCAATGCGGACCCGGGAGGTAACGTCATCGATGCGGATCACGGCCCCTTCAACGCCGTTGGTCACGAGGGGATAAATCGTGTAGTCAGAATATACGACCTCGCCGTCCCTGGCATGGGGCACCTTTTCAGATATCTGGGGCACCCGTTCGGCTATGGCGCGGCGGATTTTTTCCATGTGGGGGGAAATATCCGGATACAGGCTCTCGATAGGCATCCCCTCGGCCTTCTCCCGGGATATGCCCGTTGTCCGCTCCGCGACAAGGTTCCAATGGGTGACCACGGCCTCATTATTTAAGCCCATCATCATCGAGGGCATTGAATCGATAATGTTCTGGAGGTAGAGCCTCGTGTGGAGGATCTCCTGGTTTTTCTGCTGGAGGAACTGGTTGGTCTGCTCGATGTGCTGCGCGTAATCCCGGATCTGGTCAAGCATGTCGTTGAACCGCCGGGCAAAGTTCCCGATTTCGTCCTTTCCCCCGACCGGGGCCCTCACCGAAAAGTCACCGGCGCCGTACCGGTCAAGTATCGCCTCGACCCTCTTTATCGGAAGGGCGATCGTCCGGTAGCTCATAAGGATGAGTAAAATGCCTATCGCGAGGGCAATGGTTATTGAAACGATGATGAAAAACTTGATCATCCCGATCCTGCCGCGCGTATAAGTCCAGGAGTCGTACATCAGCTCCGTTTCCCTGGTGTCGAAATGGATCATCTGGGTAATGAACTTATTGCTCAGGAAGTAAAAATTTTCCCTGTCGAACCGTCCGGAAAAAAGCTCCAGGGTCACCTGCTCATACTTGAAGAAAATTTCTTCCAGTTTCGAATGAAGCGCATGCTCCTCGGGAGTGAGCTCCCGGGAATGGACCTGGTTCAGGAATTCCTTGATAATCCTCACTTCATCGATGATGACATAGCGGAGGTTTTCTCTCTCGCCCGGGACGGCAGACCGTATGTATTTCTCAACATGGTTGTCGATAGCCTTGCTCTTGATAATGATGTCCTTGGCCAGACAGCGTGAATTGTCCCGGTCCATGAGCTGCTGGGCGAAGATGCCGACCGAATTGAGCTTGTTATATGAATAAACCCCTATGACCGCGATGGCAATAATAAGTATGGCGAACCCGCCGGTGATCTTGGTGATTATGGAATGCAGCAATGGATTGTTTTTGATCGACACGGATTATTCCGCCCCGATAAAGCCGGTGATGGGCCGCCATTTCCCCGCCGTGACCTGGCACAGCTTGAGCTTCCGCCTGCCGACATGATTTGATGCGCTGAAGTTGTAGGTATCGGTGATGCCGCCAGTGCCGAAGTCCTGGATATTCTCGAGCTCTTTCCTGATGTTTTTGCCCGAGAGGTCGTCCCCCGCCCTCCGCGCGCCTTCCAGCATCACCCTTGCAGCGGTCCAGCCATGGGCATAGAGAAACATCACGCTGTCCGACTTGACGCCTCTTCTTCTGTTGAAATCGATTATTTCTTTGACGCCGGGCAGATTGGGGTCCATGGCGACAAAGGGCGCGGTGCCGATGAAGTCCTCGGCGTCCTTTCCCGCGAGGGTAATCAGCTTTTCATCGGTGCTCCAGATCAGGCCGATGAATTTCGCGGCAAGGCCCAGTATCTTTGCGTCGCGGAGGACCACGTAGGTGGGCCATGCGGTGTTGTTGGTTATAACATAATCAGGTTTCTTTTCCTTGAGCCTCAGGATCTGGTCCCGCACCTCCCGGGCGTCCAGGTAAACGATCTCCTCCGCCACCAGGTCGAGACCAATCTTTTTTGCGTATGCCCTTCCGTCAGGGATGGGGGACCTGCCGTATTCCTTGTCATTATAAAGAAAGGCGACACGGGGATTTCTCGTCGAATCCTTCCAGTTGTCTTTTATATATTTCAAAGCTATTCTTATCTGGTCGGAATAGGTGGGGCCCATAAGAAAATTATAGGGAGTGCGGCCGCTATCGGCAAGTTTCAGAGAAAAGGAAACACTGGTGAAAGGGATCCTGTCCTTCGCAACCTCAGGTGCGAGCTTTTCAGATGAACCGGTGCTCCACCCTATTATCAGGTGGACCTTCTCCTTTTTCACCAGACGATCATAGGCCGCAATGTCGCGCGCCAGTATATAGGCAGTGTCGATCATGATGAGCTTTACCCGCTTCCCGTTGATGCCGCCCTTTTCATTTATGAAGTCGATATAGTCTTTCACGCCAATGGCATACATGCTCCCGGTTTCGGAGGTCGGCCCGGTTAGGTCGAAGATCCCCCCGACCCGTATCTCGCCGCTCTTTTCACTTTTGCATGAACAGCTCAAGACAAGGGCAGCTGCAAAAATGAACATAACCATCTTTTTCATTGTGCCATTCCCCCTCGAGGCAATATCAGAATTAAAATTTTCGCGACAATCTAAGACGGATGCAATCAGCAAGCGGACAACAACCGATTGATTGAGTACCGGCCATTATAGTGCAGGGAAATTCAAAAATCAAGTGTAATTATTCCAGAAAGGGGTTATGAGGCAATGGAAAAAGAAGTATTAGCGAGGCACTTCGATAGAAACGCAGTTTCCTTCGGAATTCCATGTGACAATGCCGATGTTGGATAGAAGAAACAGACCGCGGCCGCCCGGTGCGAATCTGTTTTGGTCATGGAGCGGGTCCGGCAGCTGGTCCGGCCGGAAACCGTTTCCCTGGTCCTGGACGGTAATGTTTATCTTTTTTTTAAGGCCCTTCATCCTAAACAGTATGCTTTTGTCTTTATTGAAATTATTTCCATGGCGGATCGCGTTTTCCAGGGCCTCATCCATGACCAGGCGCATGGTAAAGTCAGAGACGCCACTGGCATATCCCTTTTTTTTAATAAGGGCAAAAAACTCCATGGCTTCGCGGATCAGAGTTCTTGATGCCTCTCTGGTGCTTGAGATGGTCTTCTCAAATACTAACATATGGCAGGACAACGTTTAACTGTTGATATTTATTTATGTTACCCGGGGGAATCGCTTGATTCCCGACCAAATAAATACACCCATAGATAAATTTGTCAACAAAAAAGAAGACTCCTGAGGGTATTGGCCGTAATCCCCCCGCACCAGGATAGGGAGAGAAAAAAACCGGGTATAACACCAGGAAACAAACGCCTGTTTCACAAAAACTCGTTTTTTTCATTGAAATAATTGCAAGTAAAACCACTCATGGTACATGCCAATCAACAATCGAGGTGAATTATGGATATTAAAAAAGTCGTTCTTGCCTATTCGGGAGGGCTCGATACTTCAATAATCGTCAAGTGGCTCATTGAAACCTACGGCTGCGAGGTCGTCTGCGTTGCCGGCGATGTGGGCCAGGAGGAGGAACTGGACGGGCTCGAGGAAAAAGCAAAAAAAACCGGAGCAAGTAAATGCTACATTGAAGACCTGAAAGAAGAATTCGTCTCCGAATACGTCTTCAAGGCCATCAAGGCCAACGCCATATATGAAAACCGGTACCTCCTGGGTACCTCCCTTGCGCGGCCTATCATCGCCCAGCGCCAGGTGGAAATAGCCCTGAAGGAAAAGGCCGATGCCGTGTGCCACGGCTCCACCGGCAAAGGCAACGACCAGGTGCGCTTTGAAATGACCTACATGGCCCTGGCCCCGGAACTGAAAATCATCGCCCCCTGGCGGATATGGGACCTCGATTCGCGCTCCAAGCTCTTCGACTATGCGGCAAAGCACAACATCCCGGTGCCCGTGACCAAGGACAAGCCTTACAGCATGGATCGCAACATCCTCCACATCTCCTACGAAGGGGGGATTCTGGAAGACCCCTTCAACGAGCCTGATGAGAGTATGTTCATCCTAACGAAGTCGCCGGCAAAGGCCCCGGACAAACCGACATATGTCGAGATCGGCTTCGAGAAGGGCAATCCTGTTTCCCTTGACGGAAAGATACTCGGCCCTGTCGACCTGATGAAAAGCCTCAACAAGCTGGCCGGGGAGAACGGAGTGGGACGGGTTGACATCGTCGAGAACCGCCTGGTGGGCATCAAGTCCCGCGGCGTGTACGAGACCCCGGCAGGCACCGTGCTCCACGCCGCGCACCGCGACCTGGAATCAATCACCCTCGACCGCGAGACACAGCACTTAAAAGATAAGCTGGCCCATGAATATGCGACGCTGGTCTACAATGGCCTCTGGTTCACGAAAAAGCGCGAGGCCCTCGACGCTTTCATCGAGGAAACGCAGAAAAACGTCACCGGCACTGTGCGTGTCAAGCTCTACAAGGGAAGCTGCGCCGTTGTTGGAAGAAAATCGCCCGTCACCCTCTACGAACCGGACATAGCCACCTTCGACGCGAGCTCGCTTTACGACCAGAAGGACGCTACCGGGTTTCTCCGGATCTTCGGCCTCCCGCTCAGGGTCGAGGCGCTGTTAAACAAGAAAAGGAAATAAAACGCGATAAAAACCATGCATGCTATGCAAAGGCGATGTTGAAAGACATCGCTTTTTTTATTCAGGCAGCATTATACGAACGACCGCGCCCTCTCCCTGCGCGCTTTCTATTTCTATGGAGCCGCCGTGGGCCTCGGCGATTTTTTTGCACAGGCTCAGGCCCAGGCCGTATCCCCCGGTTTTTCTGGACCGCGAGCGGTCGACCCTGTAGAAGGGCTCAAACACGAAAGGGAGCTCTTCCGGCGGAATGCCAATCCCGTGATCACGAACTTCAACAACTGAAGACACGGCCTCTTTCCGCAAGGTGACGGTTACCGGCCCGCTGCCGGGTTCCGAGAACTTGCGCGCATTTTCCAGCAGGTTCCGAAAAAGCATCTTGACGAGCCTGCGGTCAGCATGGACCGGGGCATCATCCGCGGCATTAACAGTGATTTCGCCGGGTGGAATCTGCAGTTCCTCTGACACCTCGCGTAGAACCGCCATGAGCCGAAACTCCTCTTTGTGTAAAATGCCGCCATTCCGGTCAAGCCGCTCCGTTTCAAGGATCTCGGTCACCATCTTCTCCATTTCCACCACATCCTCGGCGATATTCCCCCGCGTACCGGAATCATCCAGGTATTCAAGGGCCACCTTGATGCGGGTGAGGGGCGAACGGAGCTCGTGGCTCACGTCAAGGAGAAGCTGCTCACGCGAGCGAAGCATGGCGCGTATCCGTTCCCGCATTTCATTAAAGGAGCGGGCAAGCTCCCCGAGTTCGTCCCCGGTCCTGACCTCGACCTCGTAATCGAGATTGCCCCCGGAGACTTCCCTCATGCCGGAGGTGAGGCGGCGCACCGGCATCAGGATCTTTCTGATCAAAATGAAGCTGAGTCCCAGTATGATGGCAAGGACCGCCATCAGCACGATCAGATGCAGCTCCTTCGCTTCCGCGGGAAGACTATACTGCGTTGAAAACAGGTATTGATGCGACCCGTATTTCTTGCGGTAGATAAAACGGCCCCGGTCCCACCCGATCTCTCCATCCGGGAGATGGTGTATCTCGTGCAGCCGCGACGGGATGCAGGCGGTATCCACTGACGACTCCGGCAGGCCATCGCCATCGATCGAAATAATAAACCCGGTCCTTGCGGCAATGTCGGCAGCGCGCTGCCTGTCCGGCGGGTCGCCGATATCCCTTACTATATAATCAGTGTAGACCTTGATATTATTGATCAGCGCGGCCCTGTTCCGGGGCATGAAAAAATACCTGAAAAAGGCACTGACGAGAAGAATAACCGCCAATCCCGCAATAATCATCGTGATGAAGAGTTTCGTAAAGATGGACCTGGCTGCTTTCATGACACTCCCGTTCCCGCCCTATTCCCTGTGGCCGATGAATTTATATCCCGCGCCGCGTATCGTCTTCAGCAGCCGCGGCTCGCGGGGATTGTCCCCGAGCTTGCCCCGGAGCCTGCTCACCAGCACGTCGATTGACCGGTCAAAGGAATCATCGTCAAGGCCCTTGATGGACTCGAATATCCGGTCACGGTCAAGGACGACGCCGGGATTCCGCGCGAACAGCGACAATAGTTCGAATTCCATGGTAGTAAGATCAACAGCCTCCCCCCGCAGCTTCACCGTGTGCCCGTCCAGGTCTATTTCGAGATCGCCGATAACGATGCGGCGCCCCTCCTTCGCATCGACACTCCGGCGGAGCACCGACTGTATCCGCGCAACCAGTTCGCGCGGCTCAAAGGGCTTTGGAAGATAATCGTCGGCGCCGAGCTCCAGCCCCACGATCCGGTCGGCCACATCGCCACGAGCCGTAAGCATGATGATCGGCACGGAATAATTCTTCCTGATGCGGCGGCACACTTCGAATCCGTCCATTCCGGGAAGCATGATATCGAGAATGACGAGGTCCGGGAGGGTTTTTTTAAGAAAGTTCAGCCCCTCTTCCGGAGCGGAGGCAGCCTGAACTGACAGGCTGAATTTCTCCAGGTATCCCGCGAGGAGGTTTGTGAGCTTGGTATCGTCGTCTATAATGAGTATCGTTTTCTTCATTCATCAATCCGGACGCGGCGGGGGATGCTCCCGCCGCGGGCCGCCGCTATTCGAAGTGACCGCAACTTTTATGGAACGATTCCATTTTTTCCGCAAGCTTATTTCTTTGCTCGGGGGTAAGCATGCGGTGAAAATCGACAATGGTATCGACCACAAAGGGCTTCAGTTCCTGCCATTTCGCCTCGCGCTGTTCTATCAGCCTGGTTATATCCTTCTCGGATACCTGGTCGCTTTTAACCAGGGCGAGAACCTCCCCATGGATCTTCGCCTTGTCCGCATGAAGGCGGGTAATCCGGTCGACGATTTCGGCCTTCATGGCATTAAACTTCACCTTCTGATCGGCGGTGAGGTCCAGTTCACGGATTATAATCACTGCGATTTTGTCCGCTTTCTGTTCCGGCGTCATTTTGCAGAACCGGCTGCCGAAGGCGTAACCGATCCCGATGACTGTTCCCAGCGTGAGGATTGTTGCCAGGGTAATGATTGCTGCTTTTTTCATTTGAATGACTCTCCTTTAACAATGTTTATCGGACTTCTTTGTCCACTGGCCAAGAACCATATTCTCCCCGCCGCCGAAGGCGGCGGGGAGAAAGATTTACTGGCACCGGTAAATCAAGCAAGTCTAATAATCCAATGATACAGAGCCAATGTAACGGCAGTATTGCATGATTGTTACGATTTGTAACAGGGCGTTTTTTTTGCAACTTTATCTTCATCGCTCCTGTCTTTCGTAGTAAATATTTTTTACAAGTATCAACCGGTTGAGAATTGATCATTCATTCTTCCGGATAACAAATAGACTTGTTGCAAAACTCATGGAGGGTTTTGTCATGGCAGGGAAAAGGCTATTGCTCACCGGAGTATTCGGCCCCTTCGGTATTAAAGATAAATACGCCGAAGGCACCGGGATGCAGATGGAGCTTCTCAACAACCAGATAACGAGGGGACAGGGCGTGCATTCGCCTCGCCAGGCTTACTGGACTTTTCCCCTTTACCTTCTCGCCGAAAACATATCCATACCGTCAACCGTCCTTGACTTCCCCGGATGGAAAGACTTCACGCGTGAATTAAAGAACGGATACACCCATGTGGGCATTAATTTCATAGTGGCCAATGTATACAAGGTAAAAAGAATGGCCGAATATATCAGGCATAATTATCCCGGAACGGTCATACTGCTCGGCGGTTACGGCACCATCATACCCGGCCTCAAGCAGATTGTGCCCTGCGATGAAATATGCGAGGGCGAGGGGGTGAGCTGGCTGCGCAGGTACTTCGGCGAGGACCCGGACAGGCCGGTACGGCACCCGGCGATTTACGGGCCCGCCTATGAATACATTTACGGAATAAAATCAAAGCCCCGGGGAGGAATCCTCCTGCCGGGGGTGGGTTGCGAAAACGGATGCTCCTTCTGCATCACCAGCCACCAGTTCAACAAGAAGTACCTGCCGCTGTTGAAAACCGGCAGGGAAATGTTCGACGCCTGCATTAAATCAAAAATAAAAATCGGCGCCAACGGATTCAGCATCATGGACGAGAATTTCCTGAAAAGCCCCGACAGGGCACGAGAACTCCTGACCGAAATGACACGGCACAACATGCCCTTCGTATTTGATATTTTTTCCTCCGCCGAGGTAATCAACCAGGTAGGCGTCGACTTCCTGGTGAGGCTCGGTGTCCGCATGGTCTGGGTGGGTGTGGAATCCAAAGCGAATTCCCACGCCAAGACAAAAGGTATCGACCTGAAGGAACTATTCAACGAGCTTCAGTCCAATGGGATCGTGGTTAACGCTTCAGCCATGCTCTTCATGGAGCACCATACCCGGGAGTCATTGCAGGATGATATCGACTGGGTGATCGGCCTCGGTTCCGACATGATCCAGTTCATGAACTACACCCCTCTGCCCAAGACGGGCCTTTACGAAAGAATGAAATCCGAAGGCATCCTGAAAAATCTTGATTACCGGCATCTCCACGGCCAGGGAGAGCTCGCGTACCATCATCCGGAATTTAAAAACTCCGAAGAACATTCCACACTGCTGAAAAACGCTTTCAAGAGGAAATACGAGACCGACGGCCCCGCTATTGTAAACATGGCGAAAACGGCAATACAGGGATACAGGACCGCCATCGACGATTTCATCTCGCGCCAGAAACAGGGGCTTTCCTGGAACCCTGACACCCTGCGATATGAGCCTTCACATCATCCACAGCCTGATGAATTCATGCTTCTCCGCATAAAAAAAATTCAGAGGATAGCCAAAGCTTTGCGGCCGGTCCTTGCGGCGGCTTTCATCTTTTCACCAAACTTCAGCTCGAGAAAAAAAGTGATAGAGGTGATGAAGCTTTACAGGAAATCCCTCGGCCCTCTTTCAGCGCTGGAGATCATCACGTCGGCCGTTGTCGCCATGTCAGGCGTCATCGAATTCGCGAGACTCAAGCTGGCGGGGCTTTTCGGCCATGAGACCCTTGTGAAGCAGCCTCCCGTAAAAAGGATGGCGTACCCCGACAATCTCATGGTGCTCAGCAAACAGACCAATGAATCGATGCTGCTTATGCCGTACCGGCCTATGGAAGAGTCTTGCACGCATGAAACTGCTTCATAATAAAGCGGGCAGCCGGCAGCATGATTGAATGACACCCGCCCTTTTCTGAATAATATTCTTGTAAAGCAACAGCATCCATTGTCTACTACTCATGCATCATTAAGATTGGATATGCGATTGTGCATTCCCCAGATATTGACGGGTACGAGCCATGGCGGATGATCTCAAAATTAATATGCCTGACATACTGAAAGGATTGGCTGATATCGACCGGTGCTTCTCCGATTCGACAATGGTCATCTACCGCCCGACCGATGAGCAGAGGTTCTTCCTTGATCACGTCCTGCGCTATTATATCGAAATCCCGATGGATCAGCAAAATGAGATCTTCGAAGCTTTCCGCGGCCGCTACGGACTTCTGAACATGCTGATTGGATATGTATACGGGGCGGCGGAGCAGATCCGGCTGACGCGGGAAGAAGTCTGGCTTCGGACCGGATTAACGGCGGCCTCGATCGAAGACTCCCTGGGCAAGGTGGATTACCGTGACCGCCTCCTGGCCCTTGCCGAGATCTTTGTCACTGCCGAAGAGGCGGGACTCAATCCTGGGCCGGAGTTTGACCGCATCTGTGGCATTAAGGGGTTTACTGACTACGCGGTGGTAAAAGCGCGGCGTCATAATGGCAAGCCCTGGTCCTGAGTGTTACTATTTTTGAAAATTGAAGGCGTTCTTTTTCAGGTGCACATAGAGCCACGATGGACCTATCACCGGTGATGTGATAATCACAAAGAATAATTCAAACAGCAGATTGCTCCCGGGCGCCTTTGTCCCCTTGAGCCTACTTACAAAAGCGGAAAAAGTATTGCCCATCAAATTATAACAGTGGTTTCTTTTTGTGAATATTATTATATCATCGGCTACCTTTTTATCATAGGAATTATAGATACGGGCATTCATTTCCCTGGAAGGCTTTCCATTCGTCTCGGCGTAATGCTGGGCATAGAGCAGCCCCATCATCTCATATTCATTGCAGCTGTTTTTTTCTGTTAACTCCATGTTAAGGATCGACAGCACTTCTCCTTTATCAACGCCTTCGGCAAAAGCCATTTCAGACGCGAAGCGGGCGCAGAGTATACACTGGTTAACCGAGGTAGTGGCGAGTAAAATTTTTTCCTGGAACGACTTGTTAACCCGTTTTGTAGCTTTTGCTGAAATTATCCCGGGCAGCAGTGATATCATTTTAAGCACCACAGTTATAAATAAAGGAAAATTGAGGATTCTCTTGGTAAAAACATTTTTCATGTATCATTACCCACCCATATGTTTGTATAAATTCTACAATTTGACAAATGTCGAAACGATATTATTCATTGCCCCAATAATCGTCAATACATTTTATTGATCAATATCTCTTATGAGGCGTTTCAATTAGCCATCTCAACAATAGTTATCGCGCACAGGAATGTAAAAGGGGCTGCCCGATCTTCCCGGGCAGCCCCTAAGTTTTCGCAACTCGCAGTTTTGCAGTTATTGTACTATTGATATGGCTGATGGGCCGCTTATTCAACCCTTATGGATGACAGCATGTCGTTTGCGCTATTGTCGACAAGGCACCCATCATCGCCGGTAAACATCAGCACCCTGCCCTGAAAATTATCATGTTCGTAGAGCATGACCTTCAATCCTGCAGGGACCTTCAAGGATGATATGTCGTCGTTCTTCACTCCCATCGCTTTCAGCTGGGAAAGGGTATAGCTTCCGACGGGAAGGGCCGCGGCGTACCCGCCATAGCTGCAATGCTCAAAGAGTGTTGCTGATTGGCGCTTCATGGGCCCGTAATAAACATCCCCTTCTCCGACGATCCACTCCTTCAGCGCGCCGCTGCCGGCGGCATGATAGTTGAGCCAGATATCGCCGGCACCGAGCATATCCTTTTCCTCTTTCAGCTTCTGGTTGTCATAGCCGTTTATCGGCGTAGCGAAGACATACTCTCCGCCCGTTTCCGCCGAACAGGCATTCACACCATCGGCCCACGCACCCTGGGTGTTGGTTATATACCATTCATAGGTCCCGGGCTTGCGGCATGCATATCGTAACTGCACGCCGCAGGCGTTGTCATTCCATCTGCCGTTGGCCCACATGTGGGCGCAGCCCTCCACATTGTTGTAATTGTCAGGCTGATTTACATCCCAGCTCCAGATCGCGTTAGCGAGGCGTCCGTCAAAGGGCTGCAGCTTATCCGTCCCGATTACGTTTACCCCGCATTTCACCAGCTCGGTCATAACATCGGGGGTTATGGGCGGTCCCGGGTTGAATATCGCCGAGAGGTTTGTCCGGTCTTCATAGACCCGGATCATGTAGCTGTCATAATCCTGCTGGCTGAACTCAGTGCAGTTCGGGTAACAGCGGCTGTCACGGTTGCCGCTTGTCTTGAATACTGACCCGGTATAGTCCCCGACCCCGGAAAAGACCCACTTGTTCCATTCGGCATTCCTGCAACCTTCACTGACTACCACCAGTCTCTTCCCCAGGCTCAGGATATCGCCCTTGCTGATGTACATCGGGATACCCTGACATACGCCATTACCGTCCGGCCGGTAGATGATATCGCCAAAAAAATTCTGCAATAATCCTATTGCTTCCCCATAATGATTATCCAGGTAATCCTCGATGTACATGATGACAATTTCATTCTGGTTAGCGGGCTGGCGCAGCCAGTAATTTATTTCCTCGAAAGCCTCTTCAATGGGGCGGTCAAAGGATGTAGCGCCCAGGTCATCTCCTTTAGCGTGGGAAAGAAGAATACGGTTTTTCCAATCCCAGGGAGGTCCCTGCATGCTGAAATTCCAGTGCGCATCCAATTCGATGAACCGGCAGTCCATTTTAAGCTGGTCATGGATAGAAAAAACCTGGTTAGGATCGATATACACAAAAAACTCGCTGTAAGCGGCCGAATTGTATGAATTATGGGTTCCGATAAAAAGAGATTTTGACAGGGGGGCCTCGATATCAAGGCCGCGCTGAAGCTGATGGGCCGTGTGGATCCAGTTGTTTGTATACTGATTGACCTCGCCACCGTTAGCATTGACATTATAAACAATATCACATGAGGCCGCAATAATCGCTGAAATTAAAATTAAAACAATTAATAATAATCTAGACGCGCGTACAATCATCATGAACCTCCGCAATTATTATTTAATATCAAACAATCTCAGTCGCGACTCTCCTGATTAAAGTATTTTGGAGGGTAATTAATATTGAAAGTGAACAATAATCCAACGAACTAGCGAGCATAAATATGAACATAATTTATATTATGTCAACGTATAAAAGGCAGATATAGTTTAATAAGGGCTTTGCTCTGACCCCACTTCACATGCTCTGCCACCAACACAGCTGATGCTTTGATTTTCACCAAATTCTTCCTTGTTGATACCGGTAATACAATCTAATAATCCTTTTAATCTGACAAATATACCATCCGGACGGTTTATATTATAAACACTGCAAAGCCACGTGTCTCGCCAAAAACAAATCGAGCTTGAAATGGCTACTTATAAAAACTTGGATTTTTTCATGGACAGAATCTGCAAATGGGTAAAGAGTATTCGTATGGATATACATATCAAGGAAAAATTCTTAGACAGCTGGAACAGATACTTCGGAGCTTCAGAACTCCCCATCATCTGCTATTACAGTGATGAAGGCGGCGCCGCGGAACTTATGCCTCCGTCAAAAAACTGGAGCTGCCTTATCTGTGAGCTTGCCCGAGTCCGTAAAGGAGCGTCCCTTTGCTATGACGAGGCAGCATTGGGTTGCGGCGGCGCAAAAGGATACCTCGGCTTCACGACCGATATCCGCCCCAAGTTCGAATACTTCCTTTCATGCGGAATTCCGGGCGAGCTGGAAGGCGAACGCTATATCAGGACCCCGGAGATGGTGCTTGAAATGCAGAAAGATCAGAAGCGGCTTCCCATCAAGGGGAAATACATTATTTTCAAACGGTGGGACAGGCTGGCTGAAACAGACAATCCTGAAATCGTGATTTTTTTCGCGACCCCTGATGGTCTTTCCGGGCTATTTACTCTTGCAAATTTCGATCAAACCGAGCCGAACAGCTCCATAGCACCCTTCGGCGCCGGCTGCGGATCAATTATTTACTAGCCTTATATGGAAAAAGACGCCCTTCGGCCCCGGGCCGTCATAGGAATGTTTGATCCTTCCGCAAGGCCGTGTGTGACCTCGAATACACTGACCTTTGCCGTGCCTATGATAAAATTCATACAAATGGTAGATTATATGGATGAATCATTTTTGATTACCGGCACATGGGATAAGGTCCGGAAAAGGATCAAAAAGGACCAAACATAACCGATAACTATCGGCCAGAACCATTAACAATCGGATTGAGGCATGGATGCCGAAATCCCGGCGGCGGCAGAAGGCCGCAAACACGCCGGGATAACTATCGATCTGATTTATCGAAATAACTAAATCCGTCCGGGCAGACCACCGAAAAATGCACCTAGTCCAATTAATTCCTTGCCAATAAGGAATGACATTACAACAATATCCCCATGTTTGACAGTGTTAAAAGCACAATAGAGGGGCTGGCAACCCAGAAATATATCGCCTCAGAAGATATAGCCACCACAATATACCTGGCCCTTAAGATGGAAAAACCAATTCTTGTGGAAGGCCCGGCTGGCGTGGGCAAAACCGAACTCGGAAAATGCATCGCTTCAGCCCTGGGAATGGATCTCATCCGCCTCCAGTGCTATGAGGGCCTGGACGAGTCCAAGGCGCTGTACGAATGGGAATATGCCAAGCAGCTCCTCTACACCCAGATATTGAAAGATAAACTTTCGGCCATCATGCAGAACGAGTCCACCATGGCAAAAGCAGTGGAAAGGCTTTCCAAGGAAGATGATGTCTTCTTTTCAAATAAATTCCTGCTCCCCAGACCGATCCTGAAGGCCATTACCAATAAGAACAAGAGCCTCCTCCTTCTCGATGAGATCGATAAATCCGATTCCGAATTCGAAGCGTTTCTGCTGGAAGTCCTCTCCGATTTCCAGGTGAGCATACCGGAGATCGGCACCATACGGGCTGAAACAAAGCCGGTGGTATTCCTCACTTCCAACAACGCCCGGGAAATGTCCGATGCCCTGAAGCGCCGGTGCCTGCACCTGTACATTAACTACCCCTCGCGGGAGCTTGAGGAGCGGATCGTATCGCTAAAGGTGCCCCAGTGTGGTGAGAAGCTCCGGTCCGACATAGTGCGCGCCGTTCACCAGATACGGGAGCTGCAGCTTAAAAAAGAGCCCAGCATCAGCGAGACCCTGGACTGGGCGCAGGCCCTGGTCATTCTCGGCATCAATGACCTGACCCACGACGTTGCAGTGGAAACGCTCAATTTCATTTTAAAGTACGAAAAAGACATCGATCACGCCAAGAAACATTCCAAGAATATTTTTGTTCACTGACGGAACGTCGCGCCATGGGAACAGCGCAGGACACATCGGCAATCCAGACCAAGATCTACGAATTCATGGACGTGCTCAAGGATGCCACTATCAACATCTCGTCCGATGAAGTGCTGTCGCTCTTCAACGCGCTGCCCCACATTTCCCTGCTGGACAAATCAATTTTCAAGCAGACACTGAAGACCACGCTCATCAAGGACTTCACCGACATCCCCATTTTCGACCGCTGCTTTGACGAATTCTTCGCCGGCGGGGACGACGCCCAGGTTGATGTAGTTAATGCCTTCCGTGAAATGAACGCCCGGGACACGGTGCGGGAGCGCACCGGCATGTCACCGGAAGAAATGGCGGAAATGGAAGAGGCCCTTGCCGATTTCATTGACGGCCTGCCGGACGAAATGCTCTTTGAAAGGTCACCCGAAGAAATCCTGAACCTCCTCCTCGATGAGCTTGCGCAATCGGAATCGGCCGGCGGCATGGGACAGATGCTCTTCAATGTGCGGAACCGAAACCGCGCCGCAACGGGACGCGGTTCAGGCGGCGAAGAGGAAGCGGGCGACATGACCGATATCAGAAACGCCCTGGCGGCCCTTATCGACAAGCGGATGTCCTCAAAAAAAATCGGCACGCAGATCCGCGACCGGGAGGAATACCTGCTGAACAAGCCGATATACCAGATCACCCCGGAAGAAATCAGGGAAATGCGGGAGCTCATCAGGCGGTTCGGCCAGAAACTCAAGAACCGCATCAGCCTCAGGAAAAAGCGTATCAAGCATGGCGGTATCGACATCAAGCGGACCCTCCGCACCAGCCTCCAGTATGGCGGCGTTCCTTTCAAGATCTTTCACAAGGACCGGAGGATAGACAGGCCCCAGCTGGTGGTCATGTGCGACATATCGGGCTCGGTCAATCAGTACTCGCGCTTCATGCTCCTTCTGACCTACACCCTCCAGAGTCTTTTCTCCAAGGTCCGCTCCTTTGCCTTTATCAGCAACATGGTCGAGATAACACCCCTCTTCATGGAGATGGACCCCGAGCGGGCCCTCAATTCAATTTTCGAGGACACCAGCTTCACTTACGGATGGGGAAGCAATTACGGCCGCTGTTTTGACCAGTTCATGCGCGATTACAGTGACTCTCTTACCAGCAAAACCACAGTACTGGTGCTGGGCGATGGCAGAAACAATCACCAGGACCCCGGCCTGAATTCCTTCATCCGGATCCGGGAACGTTCCCGGAACCTTCTGTGGCTCAACCCTGACCGCAAGCACCTCTGGAACTGGGCTGACAGTATAGCCTATATATACCACGATAATTGCGATGAAATGAAGGAAGTTAATACTTTTCTTGACCTTTCCGAATTTATTGATAAATTATTTCTTGATTTATAAACAGCCCTGTGCAATATATCTAATTTAGGTGTAAAATATAGCAAATTCATTCTGGTGAAGAGAGCCCCTTCGGGGGGGCTTTTTTTAAGGTTTTTTTAAAAAAGTGTTGAGCAAGAAATCAATTATTCATTAATTATTAATCATACACCGGGATAGAAGATACGCTATATATTGAGATATAACACTCGTTTTTTTTACTTTACAAAGAATACGATTTTTTTACATAATGCAAAATTCCGGAATAGTGATGTTGCCCTCAGCATCATTGATATATCCAGGAGGAATTGATGGTTATCGAATTCAGAGACATCGGTGAGCACAAAGTCATACAGGTCAGCGGAGAAGTCGACCTGTATAATGTCAGCGAACTGAAAAAAGCGCTGTTCAGCATCACCGATGGCAAGCACCATAGCGTTATCGTTGACATGAAGAATGTAAACTATATGGATTCATCCGGTATCGGCGCCCTGGTTGCGGGGCAGAAGAAAATGAGAGCACATACCGGTAAGTTCGCACTGATGAACATACATGAAGATGTGCTGAACATACTCAAACTTGCAACATTGGACAAGTTCTTTAAAATCTACGATTCAGATGACGAAATACTCTAATCGCACCACAACAATGATGATCAAAAAAAACCAGCCAGTGGCCGGTTTTTTTATCCCTTAATACTGATATTGTCCTTCCCGGATTCCTTGGATCCGCGAAATCCTACAGACTCAGGAAGTTCTCTTGAGAATCAGTATGGTAGTATCATCGTGGGGAGGTTCCTGGCCGCGGAACTTTTCCAGGTCGTCGACCATGAGGCGTACAATCTCCTCCGCGTTAAGGTAGCTGTTGTCGACGATCAGCTTGTTTACCCGCTGCAGGCCGTAATCCTCCTGTTTCTCATTCCGCATCTCGGTAACGCCGTCAGTATAGAGGACCACAATGTCGCCGGGATACAGCTTCACCTTCGCCTGCTTATAAACGGAATCCTCATCTATGCCGATGGGGACGCCGTCAAGCTTGGTAACAGTGCAGGACCTTTTGGACGCCCGGTAGCAGAAGAGAGGGCCGTGACCGGCGTTTGAAAAAGCGATCTCCTCAGTTGAACGATCGTATATCAGGAAAAAAAGTGTGGCAAACTTGTCTATGGCAAAATCGGCGCTCAGGGACTCGTTGATGGCCCGGATAACGCCCGCGCAGTCCACTTCTCCCCGGGATATGTTCGAGGTAAAAACGGTCCTGATCATGACCATGACCAATGAGGCGGGGACACCCTTGCCGGAAACGTCGCTGATGAGGGCCCCGACCTTTTCCTCGTTGATGTCAATGTAATCAAAATAATCTCCGCCGACACCCCGCGCCGCCTTGGTGTGTCCCTTCAGCTGTATTCCGCCTTTTTCATAAAAGCCGGTCGGGTTGAGGCCCTCCTGAATTTCCTTGGCCATTTCCATCTGCTCTTCCATGATCCTCGACTCGATCTCCTTGTTCTTGGCCTCCTTGATCTGGGCGGTCATCTGATTGAATTCACGCGCCAGCTGCCCCAACTCGTCCCTGGAATCGATCTCTATGCGGTAATCCAGGTTGCCGGTTCCGATGATCTCGGTGCCCCGCGCCAGGGCCTTGATCGGCCGGATGGTATACGTTGCCAGGACGACCGATCCGATTATCGATATGCCGAGAAATACCAGCGTAATAGGAACAATGATTGTTATCAGGCTCATGATCTCGTCGCGGATGACAATGTCCGACAGGCCAATGACGACAGTGCCAATCTTCCCCTTGTCGAGCCTGTTCAGGATGGTCTTAGAAAAGTCATAGATCTTGCCGCGCGGATCTCCGGGATCGTCCACAGCGAGGACCCGAATATCCTCGTTCGCGGCCCGTGTCGCGAGCCCGCGCTCGACATTGTCGCGCAGGGGCATCTGCACGTTCCGCTCCTTGCGGCGGTCAAAGTACTGTATAACTGCGTCATTTTTATCGAGGATAAAGGCATAATTGATATAATTAATTTTCTTGAGGTCATTAATGGCGGCAATCATGGAAAGTTCGTCGAGGCCGATGGACTGCTGGGCGTTGTTGGCAAGATGGACCGTCTCGCGCTCAACGGAATCCAGCACCTGCTTGGTGAGGATATCGCTTTCCCGCCAGATGAAAAATAGCGTAATGAAAATGATGAGCAGGGCCACCAGCGTTATAATGGCCAGCGAAAATTTCAGCCGTATGCCGAACCTGACGCCGGACGACTGTTTCGGCTTCTTCTCCTGCCGCTTGTCGCCTGTTGTGGGGTCTCCCGCAGCACTTACTTTTGCTTTCACGTCTCCGCTATTCATCCCCTCTACCGCTCCATGAACGCCAGTACTTTGCGGATATTGTTGCGCGCCTTGACGTTGCCCGGGTCAATGGCAAGCACCTTGCGCCACTCTTCTATCGCCCTCTGGAAATTATTATTCGAGTAATAATTAATGCCGTTGTAATAGTACTTGTTAACGAGCTCCCTCTGTTTTGCGGTCAGCAGCTGCTGCCGTTCAACCTCTCCGCCGCCGATCCGCAGCTGCGATTCAATTTTGTTGACGGTGACCACCGCCTTGACATTCGTCGGGTCCTTCTGCACGACCCACCGGAACTGCGCCAGCGCCTTTTCAATATTGTCCTTCCCGCCCATCTGGTACAGGTTCATGCCTATGTCGTATCTCCGGTTCAGCTCGGCGCGGTCGGCCGGGGTCAGATCACCTGCCGCTGCCGTTTCCTTCATCCCGGTATTGGCCTGCACAATAAGATTATCCAGGCCAGGATAATTTCTGTCAATTGATTTAATTATATTGAAAATCCGCAGGGCGTTCCGGTAATCTTTTTTATCCAGATACCCCCTTCCCTCCATGATCCGCGTGGCGACCACGTTCTCCTTGTTGTTCGGATTGATCATGAGGTCGCACTTGATAATGTACTCCCGGGCGATCTTGTTTTTGGGAAAAAGATTCAGAATGCTGTCCCATTTCTTTCTCGACTCCGCGTATTCCGCCTTTCCATAGAGGCTCCGTCCCGCCACAATAAGCGAATTGACGACATCATAATAGGGCGAATTTTCATCCACCACTTCTTCTTCATTGATCCGCTGTGCATCTCGGGCACGCCGCAGATATTCCTTCGCCTGTATATTTTTATTGTCCAGGGCAAGGGTCGCGACAAAAGCGTCTATCGCCATCTTGTAGTTTCCCTGCGTGTAGGCCATGATGCCTTCCTGGAACTTCTGGTTGATCCGCTGAAGCCTCAGGGCCTGTTCCCGTTTCTTATACTCCCTCTTCAGGCGGTCGAGATCCTTCAGCCGCTCCCGGGCGTCCCTGTAGTCCTTGATAAGGGCAAGGGAGGTCTCCAGGTCCTGCTGAGCCTCGTCGAACCTGTTGTTGTTGATATTATTGATTCCCGAGCGGTATGCGTCCTCCGCCTGTTTCAGGCGCTGGCTGTACATCATCTTCTCATCGATGATCTCGGTTATTTTTTCAATATAGTCTTTTGCTTCCCGGTGTTTGGGGTCGACCTTCAATACTTCCTCGAACTCCGGCTTCGCCCCGCCATAATCTTTTTTATCAAATTTTTCGATTCCCCTCGCCATATAGTTCCGAATTTTTTCGAACTTGATCCGGTTTTCTATGGCAAAATCGCATTTACGTTTCCCTTCAATGGCCTCGTTGTCCTGGGGAACATAGCGGAGCACTTCTTTCCAGAGCTTCCGTGCCTTTTCGTAATCGGGAAACTCTACCGCCATCTCGGACCTGGCATCGATTTTAAGCTTTTCGATCTTTTCCCGCATTACCCGGGACAGGCGCAGCCTCTCTATCGCAGCCTGTATTTCCATGTCAAGGGTCTTCATGTCGCCCAGGGCATCTTTCATTTCATTGTCATTGGGGTCCAGCTTGTAGGCAATCACGAAATCCTTGATGGCGCCCCTGCCCATGGTTATGCCCAGCTCCAATTCCGGGTCCTGGTCGGATTTAAGCTTCCTCCGGGCAATACGGTAATTCAACCTTGCCTTCTGATAGGATATGTCTTTACGCTGTTTTATCTCATACACCAGCTCGATTCTCTGCTGGATCCTTTCATTCTCGGGCTCCATTTCAAGACAGGAGAGCCACAGGCCTATGGCCTGATTGTAATCCCGCTTGTCAAAATAGGCCTGTGCGTCGCGGTCCATTTCCTTGACCGTGGCGGATTGGAGGCCTGAATAGTACAGGGCCGCCATCAGGATGGCGCTCATGAGAGCTATGAATTTTGATTTAACTGTCATATACATATTGCGGACAACCGCATTATATTAGACCCGGCAACAACCGGGAAGTACAAAATTTTTGATGATATCCTGCAAATTTAATCAAAATATTCTTGAAATTATACCGTGCGCCCCTTCAATTGTATTTTTGCCGCACAATGTAACAGAACTGCGGGTGTAATTCAGTGGTAGAATGCCAGCTTCCCAAGCTGGACGTCGTGGGTTCGAGCCCCATCACCCGCTCATTATTTTTTAGCCATTCCCCGGTACAGCTGCTTCAGCCTGAACAGGAACAGTTGAAAATAGAATGATATCCTCGTACCGAACCCCATGGTCGTGATCACCAGCCCGAGACCGATAAAAGTTATTGTGACAAGTCCGAACCGCCGGGGAAACTTTTCCATAACCCTCTGGGCGTAGTATATTACCGGCGAGCGTTCGGCCGGAAGCTGAATTGATATTTTCGCAATATACGGCTTTGTCCAGTAATAGCGCGTCGCCCCGTTGACGACCGCGACATACTTGCACTTGACCCCGATATAATAGTACCCGTTGTGCAAGCCCTTGACGTCGATTATCCTTCCTTTATGGTTAACACGGTCCGCCGGCTGGTTCATTTCATCGTCAATGAATACCGAATATCCCACGACCGATTGAGGGGGGATATTGCAGGCTACAATGGCCTTGAACGAATCCTTCGCGAAGACCTTCCTGACATCAAAGGGAAACTGTATCATCACCCAGGGAGCCCTGGCAATTGCAGTGCCCTCGTATTTCCTCTGATCGTCCTTTCTCTGGAAGCGATAATATTTCTCAAAGTATTTCTGGAACTTTTTCTCCTCTTCGGCAATCCGCTTGTAGTACTCGGGATCTATGACACGGTCCGGGGCCCCAATGATAAAATCGTACGTTGATATCCGGCTTACCTGGTTGGTCTTGTCAACCGCCGCCACGTTGAAAAAATAATTCCCCTCCTCAAGATCTCTGAACTCGGCTTTCAGGTCCGTGGTGAACTGATCAGGCATCTTGATGGTGTCTTTCGAAAGGCTGTAGACAAATCCCTTGACGCGCTCCTGCTCATCCACGGCCCAGGAGAAGACTGGCATCGTTGATGGCGTCGACTTGCCCTGGCCATGCGTCGGCGAAACGACGACGGGCCCCGGCAGTGGGTTGACCGCCAGCTGCAGCTTGTAGTGGACGGTGCGGCTGAAATTGCCTGCCCCGTCGACGGCGCGGATATGATAATAGGAAATGCCGTCGGTTAAGTTCTCGGTTATCTTGTCGGAGGTGATGTTCGGCTTCAGGTTAACGACAGTTGGATTGAAGTCGGGTATCTCATTACGCAGGGCGGCATACCCGACAATACCCGATTCATCCCCGGGCTGTTTCCACTGCATCACGATATAGGGAATGCGGGACCATGTCCCCAGCGGGTTTGTTTCCGAGAACACCGCCGGCGGCTCCGCGTACACGTCGGTCTGTTTCGCCATGATGACGTTACGCTCCTCCCAGAACACCACGAGGCGCTTACCCATGGACACCACGACGGGGTTGCGGGATTCATACCGCGCCTCGGAGACTTCCGCTTCCGGCAGGAAATTTTTCTCCCTGGTTGAATACTTGCGGGAATAGATATGCGCCCGTCCCTCACGCGTATCGTACCAGAGTATCATGAGATCGCTACCTGAGAGTCCGATGCCCGGGGAATAGCAGTTGGCCATAGTAGTGGACACGTTCAGCGGAACATCTTTCCACGACCAGCCGCGGTCAACGCCCTTGATCATCTTTATAGACCAGTTTTTCTCGTCATTATTCTGATACACGACATAGAGGGTGTTCTCATGCAGGATCAAAGACGGCGCGTCGTTGTTCCCGTTGCTTTTGGTTATCTGCGTCTTCATGCTCCAGGTCCTGCCATAATTGGAGGACTTCATGAAAAACAGTTCATCAGAAAAATCCTCCTCCTTTCCCTGCCATACCATGAAAATGTATTTCCCCGAGATCTGGATCGACGGGAAAAAAGCGCCCCGCATGCTGCTGGTCAGGCGTATCAGGGACCCGGTGGTCTCGAATTTTTCCCCGTCATCGCTTATCGCGTGAAAGAGGTTGATGCTGTCCCCCACGCCGCCGTGGTAAAAGAGGTGGAGGCGGTTCCGATCATCATAATAAACCCGCGGCAGCATTTCAGTATCCTTCCCCAGCGAGAGCTTCCTGGGCTCGCTCCAGGTCGCCCCATAGTCCTTTGAGGTGGAATAGAATATCCTGTTCGTCGATTCTGCTTCTATGTAGCCGTGCCACATCACGGTCAGGTGTCCCGCCGGCGAGATAGCGGCATGGGGATTCATCGCGGTTCTGGACGCGACGCCGGCAACCTTGAGGGACGGCAGGAAATTCACCCCGGCGTCAAATGAAAGGGTGGCATAGATGCCCTGGGCCCCGCCGGCCCGGCCCTCGTACACGGCAGCGATAATATCGCCCCGGGAAGCCACGGTAATGTCCCGGGCCACCACGTTAAATGATGACGCCTGGAAGCTTTTCTCCCATCCCGCAGGGTTTGTCAGAACCCTGTTGCTCTGGAAAACCAGGGCCGCCGCAATGGAAAAAACCGCGAAGAGAAAGATCGCCCAGAGCAATTGCCGGAGAAAGGCAATTCGAAAGTAGAGATTCAATATGTAAGATATCATGTTTTTCATGGGATAGACTTAATCATTGTGATACAAATCGTTCTCCCTTCTCCTCTCCGGGACAAACCATAACGGAGATTAGGCTTATAATTATTCCAATTGTAAAGTAATAAACTGTCAGGACACAAGTCAAGGTATCCCATTATATGATCGCCACATTACAAAAAAATATTATGCAATTATATTTATTTGTATAAAAATTAATAATACTAGTCTACTTGGGTCAGAGTAAACTATATAAAAATTCCTGCCTATCCTCATTCAATGTCCTTTAATTACCCAAGTGTCAGAGTAAACTGCATTAGAATACCCGCCGCCGACCCGTTTCCAGCGGCTTAGAATAACCGGGGTCAGAGCAACCTGCATACAATACCCGTTACCAACCCGTTTCCTGCGACTTAGAATAACCAGGGTCAGAGCAAACTATATAGATTCCTCCCGCCGCCGAAGGCGGCGGGAGGAATCCCCCGGGGTCAGAGTAAAATGTAATTGCCATGATTACATTAACATTATAAATATGTTATTTTAATAAAAATTGATATAAAAATAGTAACAATAGAGCGGTTTTCTAACCCTCTATATGGTTTGGGTTGATATGGAGATCAAAGATATAATTAAATCCGACAGTGACCGGCTGTTTATCGTCGATCCGGAATGCTACATCATTTTTACCGGGGAGACCACGGACGACATCAAGCCCTTTATCCGCATCGGCAACTGGAACGACATGCCGGTGGAGCTGATCCCCCTCATCGAAAATATCATTATAACCGACGGCCTGATCGGCAATCCGGGCCATGAGCAGTTCAACATCGACGTGCGCCATCTTCCGGAAAACCGCTACATCGGCAGCAGGGCCGTGGTACGGAAATTCTTTGATTACCAGAAGATATTCGGCCTTGACCTTACCAACGCATCTGTCGTCGACATCGAGAAAGACCTCCCCGAGCTCTCCAAGGAAAAAAATATCTCCCACAAGGATCAGTTCATCGGAGTCTTTTACCGGGACGGTAACTTCAAGGTGCTGCTGAACAAGAACACCATTTTTAACCTGAACAATATCATCGAAAAGCCGATAAGCTGGCAGAAGTTTCATGATCTGCTGTCGGAACAGAACAGGGGCTCTGCCCGCTTTGACGGCTCGGGCCTTGTCATCATCGGCCATAACCCCTTCTTTTACGACAGGAAATATTTTTATCCCTACCTGTTCCCGGGCGATTACCTGCACGATTTTTCTCTCCTCGGCATAGACCCGGGCAAGATCCAGGCAATCCTGCATCCTTCGCTCAACCTCATTAATATTTCGAAGCTCTTCAAATGGCTGAACAACACCGGGAGGAAGATCACCATCTTCGCCAACAGCATTGACATTGAGCTGGTGAAGCGCCTCTTCTCCCATGCCATTGTCCGGAAGGACGATTTCAGCGGCCTTGATTACCGTAGCGATACCGGCCTTGTCGTCCAGAACTATCCAGACACCTTCAACCTCAAGGTACGATATAACAGCGTCCAGACCCGCGGCGAAGCGCTGACGGCGGCTTTCATCAAGGGCTCCGCCGGGGTCCGCGACATTATCAGGGAAAATCCCGACATCATCATCATCACCTATACGGCGTATGAAGACATACACATGCTTCTCAGGTCCACCGGCGTTCCCGTTGTCATTGTTGACGACGGGAACCGTAACATCACGAAGCTGGGCGGCGAAGACAGGATCATCCTTTCGCCGGGGATACATTATGAGTTCCGGACCTTTGCCGGTATCGACCCAATGATCCCGCTGGCGGGTCTCGCAGAAGATATGGCTGCAAAGATAACCGGGTCGCCGGAATCACTGGCGTCGGAAATCAATTCCATAGACCCTGCCACCTTGACGCCGGAACGGCGCCGGGACCTCTTCAATCTCCTTTCGATAGTGCGGGTCCACCTCTACAACACCAGGGACCGCAGGCTTTCTTCCCAGTTGAGGAACATCGCCGGGAACCTTTCCCTAAAGGTAGGCCGTTCCTCAACGATCCACGATCCTTCGAGAAACATCGTCGTGCTGGCCCTCTACAACGGAGCTGTATTCCCCTTGATCATCGACTCAGGCGCCGTGACCGGGACAACCCTCTTCGACGGCATCGGTCCCGGAGGAGAGAACACACAGAGACCCGACAATCCCGGCATGGGCGAACATTATGATCGGATCCTCGCTGACCGCGAGCGTCTCCGGCTCCTAATCGACATCTACACGCAGTCCGCTCGCTACAATGAAAAAAACATGCCTGAGCTCGGCAAGCTCAAGGAAGCGATCGGCGACCGGAAAAACCAGTACAGCGAAGAGAACCTGAGCCTCGATAATTCATGGTCACGCTCCATTGCATCAATGTTGTCCCTGACCGGTTCAGCGGATGATGATGCCGGTGTTTCCGGCGGCAGGATAACCGCTGGATTGCGCAAAGAGAAAAAATCATCTATTTCCAACAAGGCGTTTCATCAGGGAACCGATACGGAATCTGCCGATACAGTCGCGGCCGGAAAGGCCGCCAATGTTGCCGGATTTTCCGATGCTACCGGTTCTACCGGCGCTACCGGCATCGTCGGCACCATCGCGAATAAAATCAGGTCCCTCCCGACGGCCGTGAAATTAGCGGTGCCTCTCGGGCTCATCCTTATCATCGCCGCTATCCTTTTGCTCTACCATACCGGTACCTTCGACACTATCAGTAAAAACGGTACCGCAGCAAAGAGAACCGTGACGCTACGCCCCAAGGGGCCCGTAGTCCAGAGCCGCGACATCGACACGAAGTTCCGCCCGATCGGGGCACAGCTGAATATACGGATCAAGGACAGCGACATATACCGGTACGCAAACGAAGTCGCCGTTAAAAATGGCTACCACAGGATCGCCGAAACCACACTGAGGGAGCGGAACCCGGACTGGATTTACCCGGAAAACGTCTTCATCATGCTGGACTTCCAGCCGGTAGTCGTGAGCAAGGGGGACACCCTCTGGAACCTGTCCAAGAACAAACTTATCGAATCGACCATCAAGTTTAACGATCTAATGAATCAGTTCAATGCCGCCGACATGCCGGCCAGGGCCCGCCTGGCGCGGCAGATGAAGCAATACGCCTACTCTGCCGGGCAGAAGGAATTGCTCCGGAGGGCCGAAGCATCGCTGCCGGCGGTCAAGCAGCAGGTGCCGAAACCATGATAGTCGACAGGAACAAGAGCTACTATATCGAGCCGGTAGAAATTGAGGTGTATCTGAAAAAAGCAGGGAAAGTCCGCACTGTCATCAAGGACCTTCATGTCGAGCTGATCCCCGTCGAGCCATCGAACGAAAAAAGCAGGGCGATATTCGAGCTCTTCCGCGGCAAGGAGGAGCCCATTGACCTTATGGAAGTCCAGAACGAATTTCCCGAATTCATCAAGGCGATTTATGACTCCTACTACCAGAACATGGACCTTTTCGAGAAGCTTTCAATGCACTTCAAGTCAGGCTTGACCGGCAGCAATGACTCGTGGCGCATGTCCCTTTATTTCACAGAACTCCTGATGAAATACGAGCCGACCGTTGCATCAAAACTGATCGGCGATTTCCAGACATACAACCTGAACTACCTGATCCTCAAGCTCAACCAGATAAAGGAGCCGTTCCTCCTGGAGGATGCCACCGTCGCGTACCTGATTAAAAGAAGGAATCTGGCATACAGGGATCAGCCGCGTGACAAGGAATTCGACAAGCTGGTAGAGCTGTGGGAGTACAACATCAAGGAAAAGTTTTATTGATTTGCATCGATGGTAGCGGAGAAAAAAAATCCCGCCGTTTCCCGAAAAAGTCCACGTTAATCAGTTGAATAGCCAGTAGAGTATATCCAGTAGAATAAAAAGTGAAAAAATGACCGAAAAAACCATAACGACGAAGAAGAAGATTTTCCTGCCCACCGATCACTCTCCCCGCACAACGTCAAACACCAGCGTCTCACCCTTTCTCTCGACAACAATGGTCACTTTTGTGCCGGCAGGGCCGCGGAGCATGGTGTTGTAAATATGGTCATATTCCAGGCCGTCCAGCTCCGCTCCGTCAATCTGCACGATGCGGTCATCAGGACGCAGGCCGGCCCGGTATGCAGGGCCTCCTTCATAGACGCCGGTTACCATGTAGGGGGCGTCTCTTTTGACTTTCTCCTGTCCCACGGGGACCACGATGCCGAGGAGTCCTTTTTGATCACTTTTCTTGCACGCTGTCATGCCGAAAGAAACGGCAAAGATAGTGATGAGAATAATCGCAGGATGTATTATTTTATTCATAGCTTTGTACCATAATCACGACCCGGGTTACTGGATTTTCTTACCTTCTTTTTCCTCTTCCTTCTTGACCTTGTCACCGGTTACGGTCGTATCCTCTTTTTTATCAGTCTTTACAGCGCCGCCATCCTTACTCATCTCATCGATACTGATGTTTTTATCATCCTCTGTTTTTTCCGCTATATCATCTTCCACTTTCAGGGTATCAAGGATACCGTCAATCGTTGATTGTTTTGACAAGCGGGAGTAGTTGTCCACAAGGTGCAACTTGAACTTGTCATAGTCATTCTTATCCGTCGACGCTTTTTCATCGGCAGCGGTCTCTTTCCCGGAAGCTGACAGCACGTCAAATGTCGCCACAATTAGTTTGAAATTGAAGTCATCTATATGATCGCGCAGGATGTCCTCGGCCCTGTCAAATTCCCCGTCAAGCAGATACCGGGCGGTCTTGGTCTCGTTTCTGAAGCGGACCCGTTTTACAACCTTTGCCTCATAGCTCTGCACCTCTTTATCAAAGGCCGCCCTTTCGCCATCCTTCCCCGCGCCTTCCTTACTCTCTTTAGCATCTGCCTCAGCCTGCTTTGCTTCGCTGTAGGACTTTTCAATTTCATTGATGTAGTCTTGGTCGTTCAGATCAACGAACCTGTTCATGTATTTATTCTTCATGTCCCGCTCCGATTTGCAGAGCTGGTTATAAATCTTCCTCTTTGTTTCCCTGGTCTGGCTCTCGAAAAGTGCGAGAAAGGCGAAGCGCTTGGCCCGGCGGGCCATTTTAATGGCATCGACATACTTGTACAGCTTGTATGAATACAGCTTCGGGTTGGACGCGTCACCCACCGTGTAGTGTGTCCAGCTCACGGTCCTGTCGCGATAACCCAGCGTCAGGTACAGCCGGGCCCGGGCGCTCCTCGAGCGGATAATCCCGGGAGCCAGGCGGTCGAGTATCTTCTTGGAATCCTCCAGGTAATTGTTCTTCACCATCTCGCGGTAGATTTTTTCCATTTCACCCTGCGACGCGTAAACACGCTTGAATGAACGCCGGTAATCAGACTGGAGGTATGCAACGTCAGCATTGAAGTGCTTTTCATAGACCTTGCGGAAGTCTTCTTTTTTATCTTCGCCAAAATTGGTAACGCAGACATTGATAAACTCCACGAAGCGCTTGTTCTCCTTCAGTATCCTCTCGGTCGTAGTCTGGTCTGAATATGGAAAAACACTCGAAGAAGCAAAGATGAACGCGACAGCAAGCAGCGCCGGCCTGATTTTACTTCCTTTTTTCATAGTAACGGTTCCCCTGCTGATATATTCATAACACTATGGCATTTCTGCATTGTTAACGAAACATTCATTTCGCGTCAAGAACCTGTGCCACAGACTTATTTCTTTTACTCGATTTTGTTATATACCCCGCATGCTGCCGAAGGCGCCGGGAGTGACACCATACATAATCCAGTATAGAAACCGGTCTATTATATATATCGTACATATACAGTGTAAATCAAATATTTTTATTTTATTAGGATACAAAAGTATTGAAATATTCAGTTTTAATAATAAATTTTCGAAGTGTTTCTGCATATATTGATAAATAACTCTTACGACCTAAAGTTTTTGTATACAATAGGACCGGCATAATACCCTGCCGGAATCCCTCATTACGGCAATTCTCATATCAGGGCCGACAGCTTCACGGCGAGGCCAGCCCACGGCCCGTCTACCCTATTCAACACTCCTGCCTTCCGGGCAGTCGCAGAGACACTAAGGGCAAAATTCGAAGAGGGGTTTTACCGGATCAGTCAAAATTTTATATTGACACATAGGGGTTTTTATCTACAATTAACATTATTATAATCCAAACATCATATTATAGCACGGACAAACGCATGAACCAGGATCCAAAGGATTTCCAGGATATTAAAGATAATATCATGATCGTGAAAGGTCGATTCAAGGCCGTGTCACAGAGTCTGTTCGGCCAGTTTATTCTCATATTCAAGAATAATGTTAGTTTCGAATCATATAGCGCCGTAGTATCCACCTATTCCGATCTTTACAACCTTGAACCCCACGAAGACTGGATGAAATACCGGGAGTATATCGCCAACGTAAAATGGAAGGGAAACTTTAATGCTACCATGACTTCTTCTGTCATGGACCATTTCAAACGGTTCTCCGAGGAAATGAATTCAATCACCCTGCTCTATGACAGCATATGCGATTATGATTACAATGCCATGGATTTGGCCCTGTACGATATCATCAACAGGATCATCCACGACAAGAGCCTTATACTTGAAACCGCCATCCAGGAGATCACCCCGCAGGAATACCGGGCCAGCATAACGGGGGCCGAACAGAAGGATGCACCGAGCGAAAGCGCTGCGGCGCCCGATGACGGGTACAGCGTCGAGGACGACGCCGTTATCCTGCCGGTTAAGCCGATCGTGGCCCCGGTCAAGGGTAAACCGATCTATGAACTGCGGGTCGGCGACAAGCTTATGGTACACCTTCAGCCCCAGTCTGACCGGGCAAATTATTACATCGACATGCTGAACCTCCGCGAGGATAGCGGAATCAAACCGACTATGGGTGAGGTTATCGACATAAAGGCAGGTTTCGGCAAGAACAATCCCACTGACATTTTAACCCTGCTGGCGCCGGGCATATATGGAAAATTCACCGAAGCGGAAAAGCAGGTCAAACTGAAACTCTATAACGCCGAAACGGACGGCCCCCTGCCGAAAAAAAATACCGCGGCCGCCGCTTCCGCTTCGAACTCGTACACCGGCACGGCCGGAATGACCAAGGGCACCATCGTGATGCTGGTGCTTTTCATGTTAATCCTGGCCCTCTTTGTCGTGTTGATATTCTTAAGCTGGTAACACTATCGCGTCTCCCGCCAAACTGCGCCGCTGGCATGGTCAGGGGTGACGCCATTGCCGCCCAATCAGGAGTAGTGAATAATGGATGCCGATCAGAATAAAGCGTATGTGTTAAAACTCGCCCACGACAACAATGTGAAATTCATACGCCTTTGGTTCACCGATATACTCGGGTTCCTGAAAAGCTTTGCTATAACCATCGACGAGCTTGAAGACGCCATTACCGAGGGGGTTCGGTTCGACGGATCGACCCTCCAGGGCTTTATCCGCACCGACGAGCGGGAAATGATCGCCCTTCCCGACGTATCCACTTTTAAGATACTCCCCTGGCGGCCACAGCAGGATTCGGTGGCGCGGATGATATGCGACATACACCAGATCGACATGACCCCCTATGAAGGAGACTCCAGGTATATTCTGAAGCAAAATCTAAAGAAAGCGGCGGCACGGGGCCTCACTTTTTATACGGGTCCAGAAATAGAATTCTTCTTTTTCAAGAATTTTACCCAGCCGGAGATACTGGACCGCGGTGGGTACTTCGACCTCACACCGCTGGACGCGGCAACCGATTACCGGCGCGACATCGTGCTGACCCTCGAGAAAATGGGCATCGACGTCATATCATCGCACCACGAGGCGGCCCACAGCCAGCATGAAATTGACCTGCGCCACGAGGATGCTCTCACCACCGCGGATAACATCATGACCTTCCGCCTCATCACCAAGGAGATCGCGCTCCTCAACAACATCTACGCGTCATTCATGCCGAAGCCGCTGGCAGGTCAGAATGGGTCCGGCCTGCATATACACCAGTCACTATTCAAGGAAGATAAAAACATCTTTTTCGATAAAAACAATCAGCACAACCTGTCAAAGACGGCCGAGTATTACATAGCGGGCCTTCTCAAACATTGCAATGAGTTCTTCGTCCTTACCAACCAGTGGATCAACTCGTACAAGCGGCTTCACCGGGACTTTGAATCGCCCACGCGCGCGACCTGGAGCACCACCAGCCACAACGCGATGGTACGGGTGCCTCTCTGCAGGCCGGACAAGCCAAACGCCATGAGGATTGAACTGCAGAACCCGGATTCGGCCTGCAATCCTTACCTGGCGCTTTCCGCCATCCTCGCGGCCGGCATGAAGGGCATCGATGAAAAATACAAGCTGGGCAATCCCATGGAGGATACGGACCAGCCCGGGCAGAGTGACAGTAACGGAGGCCAGCATCTGCCGGAACAGCTCCATGACGCCCTATCGCACTTTGAATCAAGCACCCTCATGAAGGGAACGCTGGGCGAGGTCCTCTTCAACAAGTTCATCGACAACAAGAAGCTGGAGCTCTCGCGCTTCAACCGGTACATTACCGATTATGAAATCCAGGAATATCTGCCGATCCTGTAAATATTCATCCCCTCACCCCCCTTCCCCCTCTCCCATTCAGAATTGAAGAAAGGAGAGGGGAACAAGGCATGAGTTGTTAATATTGTAACCCTCTCCTTTCTTTCAAGCTAAATGGGAGAGGGTGCGCAGAGCGCGGGTGAGGGATTAATTAACTGCATGAAAAAGTATAATTGCAACATCGCATTAATAGGGTGCGGCAGGATAGGATGCCTCCTGGAGCATGACCCGCTCCGTAACAAGCCATGCACACATTTCGGCGGCACATCGTCCGTCGGTCTCGCCATCACCCACGCCTGCGATATCAACCGGGAGCGCCTCGGGCTCTTCGGGAAAACGGCCGGCATCATCGATGAAAACCTCTTTACAGATTACCGGGACCTTCTGCGGTCGGTACGCCCCGCAATGGTCATCATCGCAACCTGGACCGAAAGCCATGAACGGATAGCCGTAGAGGCGGCCCACAACGGCACACGGGTGGTCGTTCTGGAAAAGCCGATGGCATCCTCCCTCGAAGGCTGCAGCGCCATAGCCGGCGAGTGCCTCCGGCACGGGACAGCGGTCATTGTCAACCATGAACGCCGCTTCGACGGCCGCTACCGGAAAGTGAAAGAAATTATCACCCGCGGCAAGATCGGCCAGATAAAGACAGTCCACGCGTCGATACTCACCGGCGGCTACAGCGGGCCGTCCCATCCGGATGAAGGTGGCGGCCCACTTCTCCATGACGGCACCCACCTCGTTGACATGATCAGGTATCTCTTCGGCGAAATAGTCATTGTCGAGGGGGAATTCCAGCGCACCGGACGCTTCCGGGGCTTTGAGGACCGCGCCAGCGCCTGGCTTAAAACGGCCGGCGGCATTGATGTCTTCCTCGAGGCCGGCGGCAGCAGGAACTATTTCGTGTTCGAGCTTGAAATATCCGGAGCCTTTGGAAAGATAGTTATCGGCAACGGATACGAATCCCTCTTACTCGGAAAAAAATCGCGTCACTACACGGGGTTCCGCGACCTGGCCGATGTCCCGTTTCCGCATTACCGGAACAGAAGCTGTTTCACGGAGCTCTACCGCGAGGCAAAAAAAGCTCTCGCCGGAAAAGAGCCAATAACGTCAACTGCTGATGACGGCTACCGCGCCCTGGAGGTCATACACGCCGTATACCTGTCAGCCCACCTGAACAGGAAGGCCATTTCACTCCCTGTCGCCCCCCAATCTATCAACATTAAAAAAATATTCAACTTGAAATAAAAAATCTTTTGACAGACCGCCGATTATGTATCATCTTTCTGATATGAGAGAAATGATCAACACCATCCGATCGCCCCTCATTGATAATTTTTTACGTATCATCCAGAGCCTTGCGAAACGGGGAAGAAACACGTACCACCAGTACCTGATAGACCCGCTGGCAGGTTGGTCCGCCGCGGTTCCCGCGGAGCCGATGGAAAAGCTCATGTCACTCCTTGAACAGTCCAGGACCGGCAGCGGCAAAAAGCTTCCCCTCCTCTACAAGATGTCCATCATCAAGGCCGTGGCCCCGGACCAGTTCGACCTGTCCCTGCCCGGCAACCTGTCCGTGAGCTTCCTTAAATCGATGAAGGAGGAACAGCACGTTGCCATGTCCGACGAGGCAATCGAATTCGTCAACATCCTCAAGGACCCCTTCAAGGTGTATTCCGACAAGGAATTCATCAGGATGAACAAGAAATTCGAGGAGGAAATTTCAAGCGTCGATGTGATAGAAGTTGAAAAGCTCATCAAGGCCCACGAGGGTGAAGAGGCCGCCGGCAGGGAAATCGACGAACAGTCCGAGAAAGCCCTGTCTAACATACGGGGAATGCTCAGGACTGCGGAAATGCCCGATATCAAGCGGGAGGTCATCGTTTACCTGCTTAAATACGCGGATCCGTCAATGCCGAACCGCCACCTGGCGGTTCGAAATGTGATCGCTCCCCTGGAGATGAAGAACAAGACCTTCATGGCTGAAGTGATGGACTCGGCGGCGGTCATTATCTACCATGAAATCCTGAAAGCAATCAAGGACAACAACATGCTCCAGGCAGTGAAGCATATCGGCACCTACGCGATTCTTTTCCGGGGAAATCCCGAAACGCCGAACTACCGGGAAGTGGACTCCTTCGAGAAAAAATTCTTCAAGATCATCGATGAAAGAAACCTCTGGGACCGGTTACAATAGCGTATGGATATAACCATCAATAATCCGTCAGAAAGCTTATTCGTCGTGCGGCTGAAGGGAAATTTCACCATCGAGGATATCAATCATTTCAAGGGAAAAACTGCACCCCTGGTGAAGAGCCCCGTTGAGACAATACTGGTAAGCTTCATGGACCTTGAGTATGTCGATTCATCCGGCATAGGATCGCTGATTCTTCTCATAAACACTGCCAAGAACCAGGGGATCAATGTGATTCTCTACAATATCCAGGAGGAGATCAAGAACGTGTTCAAGATCTCTCATCTTGATAAATTTTTCACCATCACCACGTCCGACGAAATACAAAAACATTATCCCGGCATCTCACTGTAACAAGTCAAGCCCGGGGATATTTATGGATCCTGCAGTCCGGTCAGTTACATAAAACCTTCTTCCGCCAGTTTTTTTTTGATATCCTTGTCACCCGAGCGATTATCGGTCCCGGCGGGCTGGAGCATCCGCTCCACGTATTTCGCCAGTATATCAACTTCGATGTTCACCTCACTGCCGGTTTTCCATTCGGAGACAATAGTGTTCCCCAGCGTCTCCGGAATAAAATAGAGGGTGAACCCCTTTTCATCGGAGGAGACGACGGTAAGAGAAACGCCGTCTACGGCGACCGATCCCTTCCCGACAATGTACCTGCACAGGACCGGGCTGACGGTGATCTTCACCCGCATCCCCATAGAATCCTTCCCTATCGAATCGACGGCGCCGCGGCCATCAACGTGTCCCTGGACAAAATGACCGCCGAAGCGGGAAGACGGCATCATCGCCCGCTCCAGGTTGACCTTCCGTCCCGCCGTAAAGGAGCCGAGGGTTGTGACCGAGGCGGTGACGGTGGACACAAACACCGTTAAGGACCCGCTGCCCAGGGCGGTTACTGTCTGACAGGCGCCGTTAATGCAAATGGAATCGCCGATGCGGGTCCCTTCCAGCACCCGTTCGGCGTTAATGGTAAGCTGGAGCCCGTCCCCGGCGCGTGACACTGCCCCGACCTTCCCGATTTCCTCGATCAATCCAGTGAACATGCAGGGCCTCCTCACATCATTTCAAAATGGTACGGTTCCCGGTACCCAGTGTAGATCAAATCGTCCTTCACGGGCATCATGGAAACGTCACGCAGGACCAGGGCGTCGGCAATGGCGTCAACGCCGGTCCCCGAGAGGGGCGACACCCCCGCACCTGCGACCTTGGGCGTTATGATATAAAAAAACTGGTCAATCTCCCCGGCGTCAAGGAATGATCCGGCGAGCCTTCCCCCGCCTTCAAGAAGGACTAACATGACGCCGCGCCGAGCCAGCTCTTCGGCGACGGCTCTGACCTCCTCCATCGGCGTGGCAGCATCAACAAGGTGCAGCCTACCGGCGGCCAGCATCTCCCTGGCTGTCTTCACAGATTTGATGATACCTTCGGCCCTGTCTTTCCGCTCGAAAAAAAGATAGTTATCGTCCGCCATGATATTGCAGCCGGCATCGATTTTCTCAGGAAAACCCATGACGATCCGGAGCGGATCGCGCGGCTCCGCCACATCTTCCGTAACGAGGGACTTCAAGAGAAAATTGTCCCTTCCCATCATGGAGGGCTCCGTTCCGGAAAAGAACCGGGCCACCTCGTCGTCAAAGGAGTCAAGGCGCACGTTCAGGGACGGATTGTCGCAGAGAAAGGTGTTTTTACCGATAACTATCGCATCAACTTTTGAGCGCAGCCTGTGGGTCAGGTAGCGCGAATAGTCGGAAGATATCCACCGCGAATCGCCCGTCTTCGCCGCTATGCGGCCGTCCAGGGTCACGGCGCTCTTGCTCACGACAAATGGGCGGCGGCGCATGATATATTTTCTGAAGGGCCGGATGATGTCCACGGCGAAGCCGGCCATCTCCTCCATGAACACCACTTCAATGCCTGCTTTCGAGAGCTCGGCGATCCCCTTGCCGGAAACCAGGGGGTTGGGGTCCAGCACCGGGACAAATACCCTGGAGATCCCCGCCTTGATGATGGTGGACGTACAGGGCGGCGTCTTCCCTTGATGGTTGCACGGCTCGAGGGACACGTACATGTCCGCGCCGACGCAGGCGTTCCCCGCTTCTTCTATGGCCGCCGCCTCAGCGTGGCTAAAGCCGTAGGGGCCGGTCCCGCCGGTTGCAATGACCCGGTCATCCCTGACAATGACCGCTCCGACAGGGGGATTGGGAGACGTTTTACCCATGCGCTCAAAGGCTATCTTCAGCGCGCGCTCCATGTAGATCCTGTTTTTCAATTACCGCCGATCCCATGCCTCTTCAATATATCATCCCGGTCCCTGTCAAACTGGAGCCGGCCGGAGTGTGAGGAGCCCATGGTATCCGCAAGTCCCAGGTTGAAACGCTGCGCCGCCAGGTATCCCCCGGCGATGCTCCCGGCGTAGAAGAAACCGCCGATGACCCCGGTAAAATATCCTATAATGTCGTTGTGGGTCCGGAAAGCAAAATAGGTCATGATAACGTCAATAGATATAAGAAGAAATGCGAAGATGCCGGTGGCGTATTCGCCGGCATAGAGGTAGCCCATGCCGGGGACTATGCCCATCACTGCCGCAAGCCATGGCTTCTTTTCCCTGGAAAAGCCTACACGAGCCTGCTCGATAAGCTCCCGGCATGCGCTGTAATCGGGGGGCGCCGAGGCGCCGCATAAAGCCGCCGCCTCGCCGTACCGGTGCGCCGCCAGATATGAAAAGAGCCTTCTCTTCTTTAGGCACCGGTCGATGAAAGGGTCCGCGGCCGGGGCCCATGTGGCAAGGATCGTCTCCGCATGCTTGTAATCAGTGAGAGCAACCGCAGCATCATAACGGAAGATCGTATCATAAACGGACAGGCTTTCAGCAGCGGGCCTGTTCAGGATGTCCCGGTATTGTTTCCCGTGGAAGAGGAGGTAATTTTCAGTGATGGCGAATGCGGAAGGGGTCAGATATCCTGGCTCCATGGACTTGAGCCGCTTGAGCTCAACGAGGGCACGGTAGTATTCCTTGTGACTGATAAGATAACGGGTAAAGGCCGCGATGCCCTTCGCGCTGTATTCTTCGGCCGACACAGCGCCGGAAAGGGGCAGGATGAGGAACAGCAGCAACGGGATGCACTTTTTCAAACTAAACGCCTCCTCGTCAGCGGGCGGCCCGCGCCGCTTCGCCCTGGCGCCGGTCATACATACCGGAAGAGCCCGCCGCGCGCCGGCGGATTGTTACGACCTGATCCGTTGCATCAGTTTTTCCCATGACAGCACGACCGGCGATGCAATGTAGACCGTCGAGTAGACCCCCACCAGCATACCGAAGAGGAGAACCTGGGCAAAATCATTGATCCCTTCGCCGCCAAGGAGAAAAAGGGCGAAAACGCTCAGCAATGTCAGAAACGAGGTGAGGATTGTCCGTGACATCGTTACGGTTATGGAAGCGTTCACGATCTCCACCATGGATACCTTTGTTTCTATCTGCGTGTTCTCCCTGATCCGGTCGAAGATAACGATGGTGTCGTTGACCGAGTAACCGAATATGGTGAGCAGCGCTGCGACAACAGGGATGTTGATCTCGATCCCGGCAAACCCGCAGTACGCGATTGACAGAAGAACATCATGGAGGACCGCCGCCATGGCGCCCACCGAGTACCTGAACTCGAAGCGGTACGCGAGGTAAATAGTCATGAGGAGGATGGACACGATTATGAGCTTCAGCGCGGACTGACTCAGGTACTTCCCGACTGCAGGCCCCACATTTTCAGTACTGAGTACGTTTACCGACTTGAAGTTTTTATCGAGATCGGCCTTGATCCGGTCCGATTCATCCACAACGAGCTTATACACCACGAATGAGGGCTTGTCCATATTATCCAGCTTCATCACAGCGGCGTTATTTTTCTTCGCCAGGCCGTTCAATGCCGCTTCATCAGCCGGTTTGTCGAATACGAAGGGGATTGAGATACCGTTCAGGATCTCGGCCCCATCAAAGGCAGCGCGGATCTGGTTTTCAATTTTATTCTCATTATATACTGATTTCTTCTTATCGGGCGTTTCTTTTTTTAAAATGATGAATTCGTTTTTTCCGGGGTCTCCTATCTTCCGCGCTTCAGCATCCAGTCCGACCAGGGCGGCATTCACCCTGTTTCCGTCAACAGCCCCTTTCAGGGAAACAAAAACAGCACCGCCTTTCGCCAGTTGGGCTTTCGGATACGTCGCCTGCAGCATATTCCTCATCTTTTCTTCGTTAACGGCTGCAGAATCCTGCTGGAGCTTGGTCGTGATAATGAATTCGTGGTTTTCAGGTTCGCCGATCTGCTGCACCATCGGGTTGTACGCAGCGAGAACCTTTCTGATCTTCCCCTCGTCGATTCCTTTCTCGAATCTGGCGATGATCTTCTGTCCGCCGACGAAATCCACGCCAAGGTTCAGTCCCTTGGAGATAAGCCCCCAGGCGATGAACACGACGAAAAGCGTAAGGGACAAGCCGTATGCTATATATCTATATTTCAGAAATGGTATTATCCGTTCTTTCAACATGAGCCCCCTTAAATGCTCAGCCGCTTGATTTTTTTATTCAATGAAATTAGTTCGTAGACGAATCGCGTAATATACAGGGCCACGAACATACTGACGATGAGGCCTATGGTCAGAGTCACCGCGAAGCCCTTGATGGGGCCAGTGCCGAACTGGGCCAGGACAAAGGCCGAGATCAGGGTTGTCAGGTTCCCGTCGAAGATCGCCCAGAAAGCCCGGTCAAAGCCGAGGCTCACGGCCATCCGAACCGACTTGCCGTTCTTAAGCTCTTCCTTCATCCGTTCATAGATGAGGACGTTGGCGTCAACGGCCATACCGGCTGTGAGGATGATACCTGCGATGCCGGGGAGAGTCAGGGTAAATCCGAGCCACGACAATATGGCCATCTGGAATATAGCGTTTAAAATAAGGCCTATGCCCGCGATAAGACCAGCCAGTTTATAATACAGGATCATGAACACCAGGATGCCGGCAAAGCCAAGAAGCGCGGCCTTGACGCCGGCCTCTATAGAATCCTGCCCCAGAGACGGGCCCACGGTGCGCTCCTCGATGACATTCAGGTCCACCGGGAGGGCGCCTTCTTTTATGATGCGCGTAAGGGTGTTGACTTCTTCATATGTAAAATTGCCGTTGATCATGGCAGAACCGCTGGTGATCTGCACGTTCAGCCGCGGGGCGCTCCGTACCTTGTCGTCGATGACAATGGCCAGCTTCTTGCCCCAGTTCTTCTTTGAGGTAACATCGGCGAACTTGGTGGCACCCTCTGCGGTGGTCGTGAAATGGACCGCCAGACCCCCGTATTCGTCGTTGCCGACCCAGGCCTTATTGATGTCGGTTCCGGCAATGGCCACTTCTTTTATGAGAACAATGGGATACTGGGCGATGATTTTATTGGTATCCTTTAGCCGGTCCCAATAGTACAGCACCTCGCGGTTAGCGGGAAGCTGTATTCCCGACGTCATATCGGCCAGGAGCTTGTCCTGATTCTCGGCTTCTTCCGGAAGCGCCTTTCCTTTATAATTTTGCTGGAGCCAGGCTCCTGCCTTGGCAGTATATTCATCATCAACCAGGCGATACTCAACCTGGCCCGTGGTTCCGATCGCTTTCTTCACGGCACGGGGATCCTTGACGCCGGGAAGCTGGATCTCTATGGCTTCGTTCCCCCGCGGCCTTATGGAGGGTTCGGCCACGCCGAACTTGTCGATCCGGTTCCGGATTAGCTCCAGCGCCTGTTGAGTCAGTTCTGATTTTTCTTTTTCAGTCAGTTTCTTCTTGTCAATGGACTTCTTTTCTATCTTGGCATAATCAGCCTGGAGCACCAGGTGCATACCGCCCTGAAGGTCAAGACCAAGGTTGATCTTTTTTGCCAGGACCGCGTCTTCAGCCCAGTGCTTCAATAAGACCGAGGTTCTGACGCCGGGAAAGGTCCGCACGTCATTCATGACCGCGTCGTTGAGGCTGCGGCCAGTTACTGTTATGGTGCTTCCTTTCTGCGTGACGGCATAGGCGTCAGAGGGAAACTTCTTTTTAATTGCCCCGACCTGTTCCGCCGTGGCGTCGTTGTTCATGGATATCCGCATCGTATTCTCGCCAATCGTCGGCATAATCAGCACGATCGAAAAAGCGATCAGCAGCAGGATAAATATCAGTTTATATATCATTCCCCTGGTCATGCACGTCCCCTGAATCTGTTTATCGTTTTGTTATAATCCGAGAGCCCTTCCTGCGGGATCTTTTCGTCCTTGTCTTGGAATAAATTGCGAAGATGATGAAGATGAAAATAACAATCCCCCACCCGGCGACGGTACTCGTTTTTTTGCCGAAAATGCCTTCACTCTTTTTTTCCTCTTTAGACGTGTCAGCTATTTTATCATCCGGTATCCGCACCAGGTCCTGGCCCGGCTCTTCCGCTTTGATGGTGATGTCCGGTATCCGGTTGTACTTTATGCCTTCATGATCGAGCAGGAGGAGGCTGTCTCCGCTCTCCCGGTCGAGATTTTCCTCCGGGATCTCCTCTTTTGGTTCTTCTTTCTTTACGGTCTCTTTTTTCTTGACCTCAGGCTTTTTTTCAACCTGCTTCTTTATTTCCTTCTTTTTGCGCTCAGCCTTTTTTCTCGCTTCCTTATTCGCAACTTCGGTTTTTGCTCCAGCATCGCCGCGGTCTATGGCGGTTGCCCCTTCCTTCCCGGATGACGAATCGGATTTATCGCCTTCACGCTTTTCTATGGAAGTAGTATCTTTACCGGACTCGTCGCCGGAACTCTCCTGAGCGAGGGCTCCGAAATAGAAGCAGACCGGAACTGAAATAATCAGCAGAAGATACGGCAGGTTTCTTTTCATAATAGTTCTTATCTGTTGTTCTTACGGGATTTTGTTCTGTATCGCGCTCTTGAGAAATTCGACCTTGGTGTTGCCGGATATTTTAATTACCACAATATCGCCTTCTTTAAAGCTGTCAACGATTCCGTACATGCCGCCGGCTGTTATCACTTTATCACCCTTTTTCAGGGCTGATATCATGTCGACCCTTTCCTTTTCCTTCTTTTTCTGCGGCCGTATCAGCAGAAAATAGAATATGGCTATGGTGGCCACCATGAGTATGATGAAACTGTAATTGCCCAGTGCAGACTGTAATCCTTGTCCTGCCGGGGCCGCGCCTTCGGTAGCGGCGTATGCTATAGTTGTTAATTGTAACACGTTGATTCCTCCCTAAAAAAATCAGCGACAGTATCCATCAGCAGCGCGAATTATGTCAACATAAAAAAATGATAGTATAGGGCTGTTAAAAATAGTTAAAAAAGTCGTCCAAGGAGAAACAGAGATTCTTGAATTATATCACGATTATAAGAAATATAAAAGGAGAATCTCTCGCAGAGGCGCCGAGGCGCAGAGTTGTATTAATTCACTTATAATATCCTAATAACAAAAAATATTAGATAATTGATTTTAAAAAAGCGTATTTATTTTCTTTTTTTTCTATGCGACTCTGCGTCTTTGCAAGAATAATAAAATTCAAGATTTAGTTCCTCTGTGTCTTTGAATCCTGTGGCAAATCTTTTCTTTTTTAGAATTTATCATCTAGAGCCATATCCTTATTCCGCAAGAATAATCACCGGCGTTCCCAGCTGGATATACTGCTCCAATTCGACCACATCCCTGTTAAACATGCGGACGCAGCCGTTTGACGAG
This sequence comes from Spirochaetota bacterium, assembly GCA_041753395.1. Classification (GTDB taxonomy): domain Bacteria; phylum Spirochaetota; class UBA4802; order UBA4802; family UBA5550; genus RBG-16-49-21. The sequence goes on along the minus strand of JBGSUQ010000008.1, from coordinate 297,503 downwards.
AGGTGCCCGATGGCATTCTCATCGTTATTGCCGTGTATGGCTATACCGTATCCGATCCCGGCCCTTTTTCCTTTTATGACCGGGACAGCCCCCTTCCGGACCGATTTCCTGTATCTTTTACGGTCCTCCCCGTTCGGATAATCAATCCCGAAATACCGGGGCCCATAGGCGTTATCACCCAGGTCAACACCGGGTTCGCCGAATTTGCTGTGGCCTTCCCTGGCTCGGAAAAACTTTTTATTCATGTCCCGTAAAACGCGGTATGACGGCAATTTTTTATCCGCGTCCATGCTCAGGATTTCATTAACCGCGTAGATTCCTTCCGGGGTCCTGTTGTCGCCCTCGTAGAGCTTCGGCTTCATGTCCGTATTGGAGCCGTAGCCGATCATGTACGAGGCGACGACCGTCATCCTCCGGTCATAGACCTCCAAGCGGAAGTTTTTCTTGTTCACGAAGATCGCGTGACTTCCCTTGAAGCTTTTGAAGGCTTTTTTAATGAGGTCTTCCCTGGTGATACAGGCAGGCTGCGACACCAGGGACGAGATAACGAATAGTGCGAGAAACAATCTTCCCACGTGACTGACGCTCAGGCCGGGGTCACCGGGCCTCGGGGGCCCTTCGTTCATCGAGACGAGTGATTTCAAGGAGGACATCCTCGGTTACATCATATTCTTTTCTGGCATAAATAAGCTCATCGCCGATATTGATTACAAAATCAATTTTCATTTTTTTAGCCGTGTTCCTGACGGCCCGGTCAATCTGGGTCAGGATCATTCCCTTGTAATACTTGCTCCTGCCCTTCAGCGCGGCAAGATCCGACGCGAGCTGGCGGTACTCATCAAGGAGTGCGACATGATCGCCCGATGGCACATCAAGGTCCCGCTCGATTTCCTTCACCCGGATCAATTTCTGGTCCAGTTTTTTCTTAACATCCAGGGCGTCACGGTTTTTGTTAAGGACATACGTGTACACCGCCTTCAGGTTCATGTACCGTATAACGGGGGGCGGGCCGACCTCGCCTTTCTTCTTAAAATATGAACAGGAAGAACAGACCGCAACCGCGGCAGCGAGGATGACCGGAGCATATCGCATCAGAACCTCATGTCTCCTATTGCGAACTGGAAGGTAAGTCCGCCGACACTCTTGAATTTCCCGTTATAGATCAGCTTCCTGCCGAACCAGAACCTGAGCGGCATCATCGGTATCTGTATCCTGAAACCGAAGCCGTAGGAATACTTGAAATAGCTCAGAATATTGGTCTTGTTAAACCGCTGGATCCGTGCGAGGTCCTTCGTGTAGAGGTCCTGGGCCACTATTTTCTGGTTATCAAGGGACAGCTGCTGCTCCCAGAAAGGATCGGACCAGAGGGAACCGGCATCAAAGAAAACCGCAAACCAGAGCATCTGGGGATGGATGGGTACCCGGAATTCTGCACCGTAGAGGATCCGGTGGAAAAGCCCCACGTTCTGCCATGATTCAGGAAATTTTTTATCGTAATAGTCCCATCCCCGAAGGGTCTCCGGCCCCCCGATGTTGAGGCGGTCCTCAGGCTCAAGCCACGGGTCACGGAGGTCCCCCTGCATTCTGCTCAGGTAATAGAACTTCGAATGTGTGGGTTGCTTGCGATTAACCTGGCCCGAGCCGAAGGGCTTGACGATGAAGGAACCGCTGGCCCTGAGTTCGAACACGCAGGGGTGGCTTTTCAGGAACGGGAGGTGGAACGGCGAAAAATAGAAATATATTTCAGGAGTGATTTTTATATAATGGTCCGATCCGCCTAGCACACCGCCGCCGGTAAAGTTCGCGGCGAGGTCAATATTGAAGCCCTTCGTCGGATTCAGGTAGTTGTCGCGGGAGTCGTGCGCCAGAAAGACGGTAATGCTCCGCTTTTCCTGGTAACCCTGCTTCGCGGAATACATGACCTCTTCCGAGCTGTTGCCGGAGGGGTCCTTCACCTTGGTGAAGGCATGGGACCAGCTGGTGCCAACCGTGTAATAATCCAGGAACCGGTAGCTCAATCCCAGCGCGTATCCGATGGCTTCACGCTTATAAGTGGCTTCGTTCTCTATGTTGGTGAACACCGTCTGGTTTGACTTCACATTATAAAGATTGTAGAATATCGATGTATTGAGCCCGATAGGCTGATTCAAAAGCCACCGTTCAGCAAAAGAAAGCGTTATGGAAGTGCGTTCCGGCCCGTACTCAAACCTGACACCCACCCGGTGGCCGTTCCCCAGAAGGTTGTTCTCCGCGACGTCGGCAAAGATGGAGAAGCCGGACGTAGTGCCGTACCCGCCTCCCAGCGAGATGGTGCCGGTGGGCTGCTCCTCAACGTCGACGATCAGGTTCATGTATCCCTCGCGGCTCCCCGGACGCACATCGATATTGACCTGCTTGAAGAACCCGAGGTTATAGACCTTTTCACGGGAAAGCTGTAGCTTTCTTGAATCGAAGAGGTCGCCTTCTTTTATTACCAGTTCGCGGCGGATCACCTTGTCCTTGGTCTTCTTGTTTCCCTTGACGATGATCATGTCAACATAGGCCTGGTTCCCTTCTTCGATTTCAAAGTTGATGGCCACGTATTTGCGCTTGACTGTTTTTCCTTTGACAACCACGTCACGCTCGGTCACCGTGCGGTTGGGTACCACCCTGGCGAAGATATAGCCCTTGGACGCGTATTTGAAGCTGATCCCCTGGCGGTCCATCTGGAACGTCGTATCGTTGAAGACCTTACCGCTCCTGGTCTGCTCAAAATCCTTCATCAGTTCCTTGGGCTTGAACACGGTCTCACCCGGCTTGCTGCCCTGGATCTGGACCGAGTACTTATCGAAATAATAGATGTCGCCCTCGCTGATCTTGAGGGTGATAAAAATGCCCCGCTTGTCCTTCTTTTCAGGATTTACCCATTCATATTCGACGCTCTCCTCTACAATCTGGGCGTCAAGGTATCCGTACTGGCGGTAATAGGCCAACACCTTGGCCTTGTCCTGCTCCCACACGTCGCGCTTGAAGTCGCCGTCCTTAAAAAGGCTTTTTTCCGCGGTCTCCATGACCGAGAGCACCTCTTTCGTGTTAAGGGCCTTCGGACCGAGAACCGTTAATTTCCGTATCTTGATCTCCTCGCCCTCATCGATGATGAACTTGACAATGACGCTGCTCTGGTCGCCCGCCCTGGCCGGTTTCACTTCGTAGCGTATCACTGAATTGAACAGTCCTTCGTCATCGTACTTCTTCTTGATGGCGGCAACGCTCTTCTCGAGGTAATCCTTCCGTATAGTCCCCCCTTCCTTGATCGGGATGGCCGATGTCAGGTCGGACTCCGAGACCTTGTCAATCCCCTTGAAACGGATTTCCTTGATGACGGGGCGCTCCCTGCAGACAAACCTGAGGCGCACGCCGTCCTTGTATTCCTCGACCTCGACGACAATGCTTTCGAAGTTCCCTTTTTTGAATATTTTCTTGATGTCCGCGCGGATTTCCAGGGCTTTCAGCGGATACCCCACCGTCGTTTTCATGACATAAATGAGGTCGTCTTCACTTGCGTTTTTCAAACCCTGAAACAGGATCTTCTTGACCATCTTGCCTTCATATTTAGAAGGCTGGGGATAGAGGGCCTGGGAGGTGACAAGCGTGATTGCTAATGATAAAATAATTACCGGTAGTATTCTCATTCAAAACCTATTATTCTGGCAGAAGGTCCAGGCCGATTGTATTGCAAAGTTCCGGCCGCCCGATTTGCACAGATAGTATGTCAACCGTTTAATGTCAAGAATATATAGGGACAGCTGCCAAATATAGGCACATCATCATGCATGTATGTGTCAATCCCGATTTATTGGTTACAGAAAGATGGCTCCATTCCATGGAATATCGGACGCTGTCTTACTATTATAGTATGATTCTCAATCCGCCTATAACGGTCCGACCCTGTTCGGGATACGGATATACGGTGCTGTACCTGCTGTTGTATATGTTGTCAACCCGCCCAAACAGGTAAAATGAGTCGAGCACCCGCACCTGCAGTGATAGAGAGCCTGTCAACGCCTGTTTCACTTCCATGCGGTAAAAGGGGCTCGCATTCATCCTGTCGCGATAGCCGGTGCTGAACTCCGTTTCAAAGCGCCACACGTTCAGCCGGAGGTACCCGCTCCCCAGGTGGGCCGGCTGGTACGTCATATAATCGCTGGCATACGAATAGGTATATTCGTATTTTCCGCCCAGTTCAAGGTAGACGGAATATATGGCCACGCCGACGGCGGCCTCGCACCGCGCCCTGGCCTGTTCAATCTTCATCACGTGGGTTGTCTGCACCTGCTCCGGAAGGGAATAATGCGCGTAAAACCGGTCATTGGTTATAAATGATCCGGTCGCCTTGATCTTCAGCTTTTTCATATAAAAAGCCTTATCGCTGCTGTTGTGAACGTCGATCCCGATATTCAGATCCGTGTGGTGGCCCTTCCCTGGCAGCAGATTGTACTCCGGCCTGACATAGCGCTGGTCAAAATAAAAATTCTCCGGGGTGAACGGGACCAGTTCGTACACGTAGGACGCACCTGCGGAAAAATACTTAATCTTTACAGTCGCCGCCTCGACCCTGCCGGATATAAAATGGCCCCGGTCGCGGTTATAGGTATACTGCGGTCCCAGGCCGAACTTGAAGTATTCTGACACGTTGAAATTCCATATGAATTCATTGGTGACCCATGAATCGTAATCATAGGGGCTTTTGAAAAAGTAATGTGAAAACTTCGAATTGAAGCTGAGCTTGTTGGCCGCCGACCATATATACTGCCATCCGAATTCGGCGTTGACTTTATAGAAATCGCTGGAATGATACTGTTTCAGGGAAAACAGATCGGGGAACTGCGTTGCATCGAGGCGGTGCGTGAAATATACGCCGCCGAGATTCAGGCTCCACCTCATCGGCATCGGGCTGAAATCGTTCTTGATCTTAAGAACCACCCGGTCCTTCTCCTCCCTGTTGTAAAAGGGATTGCTGAACATGCCATGGGACTCATTCCCGACTTCCACCTCAGGCGTCATTTTCCATTTCCTGGTGATGTCCGCTACGCCGGTAAAACCGATCTCATTGTCGTAATAACTTGAATGGCGGTACCCGAAATCATTGGATCGGCTGAAATTTGAATTCAGCTGATAGGTGAAGGCGTCGAAGCTCTGGGTCAGGCTTCCCAGCCAGAGAATGCGGTTAAACTGTCCGTAGAGCACAAGAGTATCAATATTAAAATTGGCCTTCCGGTCCTTATCCGTCCCTGCCGCACCGGAAGGAACTTTTTGTTCCTCTTTATTCTCCCCGGTTTCATTATTTACGGCTTCCTTTTTTCCAGCTTCCTGTGAATACAAGAACGCCGGAACGGCAATGACCACGATGAACATAAGAGATAGCAGTTTTTTCATTACATGACACGTTGCTGGTTATACATGAGAATACATGCGGCTTCGGTCGTTTCAAAGCTCCTTCCGCTTGATGACGGAGCTGCAATTTCTACAGGTGAATGTTTCCTGGGGCATGCCGGAATCGAGAAAGACCTTCACCTCGTATCCGCATGAACACCGATAGGCATAGCATCTCAATTTAACTTCTCTCATATAAGACATCCTCGCGATAATAATAGGCTTTATTCTATTATTATCGGTATAAAACGGGTAGATCTATATGAAATTGGTTTCCGCCTAACCCCTCACCCCTATTTTTTACCTCACCCGCGCTCTGCGCACCCTCTCCTTATCAAGGAGAGGGTTTTTGAAATAATCAATTCATCCTCCCCCTCTCCATTTGATGGAGAGGGGGACAGAGGGGGCGAGGATTACAATGGGATAGAATGCCTGAATACAGGCAGGGTAAATATCTTACCCCTTCAGTGCGGCAGCCTTGTCTGTCTTTTCCCAGACAAAACCCGCGTCTTCCCGTCCGAAATGGCCATAGTTTGATGTGGACCTGAAAATCGGCCGGAACAGGTCCAGCATATCTATAATACCGGCCGGCTTCATTGTGAAGACCTTGCGTACGCGCTCTGCGATTTTGTCCTCGGAGATTGTCCCGGTGCCGAAGGTATCAACGAGTACGGAGACAGGATCGGCAACGCCGATGGCATAGGCCAGCTGCACTTCGCAACGGTATGCCAGCCCGGCCGCCACGATGTTCTTGGCGATGTAACGCGCCATGTAAGCGGCAGAGCGGTCGACCTTGGAGGGATCTTTGCCCGAAAAGGCGCCGCCGCCGTGGCGGCCCATGCCGCCGTAGGTGTCGACGATGATCTTGCGGCCCGTCAGACCAGTATCGCCATGGGGGCCGCCGACCACGAAGCGCCCGGTGGGGTTGACGTATATTTTGGTGTTCTTATCTATGAATTCCGCGGGAATGATCTTCTTGATAGTCGTCTCGACAACGCCCTCGGTTATCTCCTTGTGGCTGACATCCGGCGTGTGCTGTGTGGAGATGACGATAGCCTCAACGCGCTTCGGCTTCGCGTCAACATACTCGATGGTGACCTGCGACTTGGAGTCGGGGCGGAGGAATTTCAGCTCGCCACTGCGCCGCACATCGGCCAGCCGCTTCACCAGCTTGTGGGCGAGGGATATCGGCATCGGCATCAGCTCCTTGGTCTCGGCTACCGCGTAGCCGAACATCATGCCCTGGTCGCCGGCGCCCTGCTCATTGTAGAGTCCCTGCCCTTCCGTAACACCCTGGGAAATGTCCGGGGACTGGGTATGCACGTATACTTCGCATTTACAGGTCTTTGAATCAAAACCAATATCCGAGTCCGTGTATCCGATATCGGCAACCACCTGCCGTGCCACCTTGTCGTAATCGACTTTTTGCGACGATGTTATTTCGCCGGACAGGACGATCCTATCGGTGGTGACCAGGGTCTCCATGGCGACCCTTGATTTCTTATCTCCCTTGATATGTTCGTCAAGCATGGCATCGGATATCTGGTCCGCTACCTTGTCAGGATGTCCTTCTGAAACCGATTCCGATGTAAAAATATAATCCTTGCTAACCATTGCACTCACTCCTCAAATTAATTTCCACAGTATGATTTCCTCGTGTAGAGGTTGTTTCGTATAACAATCATCTCCAGAAGATGCGCGATATAATCGTTATTTTTTTAACGGCACGGCTTTGTCGGTTTTATTTCCCTGGTCCGGCATTCTGTCTCCGTCCTTAATCAGCCCCTTCTTCCCGGTTTCTGTCTTCAGCAGGTCCTTCTTGAGGGAATCCATTCTGGCTGATTCCAGCGTTGCCAGTCCCAGTGAGCCGATCATGAATATTCCGATCATGATCCCGGTGGCCTTGGTGATGACATCGGCTGTGGAAGAGCCAAAGGCTGACTGGCTTGAACCTCCCAGGATGCCCATGCCCGCGCTTTTATCCGATTGCAGCAGTATCAATACGACCAGCAGAACGCATAAAAGCAGAAATATTACCGATACAATTCCTATAACAATTCCCATAACGCCTCGCAAAATTTATTGTACGCGTATGATATCCAAAAACGAATCCGCCTTGAGACTTGCGCCTCCAACGAGGACCCCGTCGATATTCTCCTTGGTATGGAGGCCGGCGATATTATCCGGCTTCACCGATCCGCCGTAGAGGATCGGGAGCGCATCCGCCGTTTCCTGGCCGTAGAGTCCCTTGATGATCTGACGGATGAAGCGGTGCGCCTCGTCCGCCATCTCCGGCGTGGCGACTTTGCCCGTCCCGATGGCCCAGACCGGCTCGTAGGCGACAACGACCTTTTTCATCTCCGCCGGGCTGATTCCCGCCAGGGCCTTCTCCACCTGCCGTTTCAGCACATCATTGGTCAATCCTTTTTCTCGCTCATCCAGCAGCTCGCCGACGCAGATCATAGGCTCAATATCGTTTTTAAAGGCCGCTTTTACCTTTTTATTCACTTCCTCGTCCTTCTCACCGAAAACATGGCGCCGCTCCGAATGGCCGATAAGTATATACCGGCATCCGGCGTCCTTCACCATGACCGGTGAGACCTCACCGGTAAAGGCCCCTTCCTGCTCGAAATACATGTTCTGCATACCCACGGAAATCTTCGACCCGCGGCATAAATCAGCAACCTGCTTCGCCCAGGGGGAAGGCGGGAACACAACGACCTCGCGATCGCCGATTCCGGCAAAGCCCGCGAGGAGACCCTTCACCAGGTCCACGGCCTCGCTGCCCTTCTTGTACATTTTCCAGTTTCCGGCAAATATTTCGCGTCGTGCCATGATTTCTCCTTTTAACCCCCTATCCCCCCGAGGGGGCATTTTGATTTATTTCTTTCTTCCGCCCCCTCCGGGGGCCGGGGGGCGAAAGCAGTGTTATCGTGTTTATTTCATTATATACTTGATCAGGTCGAGGACCCGTGTCGAATATGCCCACTCGTTGTCGTACCAGCTCAGGACCTTCACCATGTTTCCTTCGATAACCTTGGTTGACGCCGCGTCGACGCAGGACGAATGCGCGTTCCCGAGGAAATCGACCGACACCAGTTCCTCTTCGCAGAAAAGAAGAATTCCCTTCAGCTTGGTGTTTGCCGCTTCCTTCAGCGCCGCGTTAACCTTGTCCACAGTCGTGTTTTCTTTCACAACAGCAACGAAGTCCACCACTGACACGTTGGGAGTTGGGACGCGGATGGCAGCGCCATCCAGCTTTCCCTTGAGCTCCGGCATGACAAGGGCTACCGCCTTGGCGGCCCCGGTCGTGGTCGGTATCATGGAAAGTGCCGCAGCCCTCGCCCTTCTCAGGTCGTCATGGGGCAGGTCAAGGAGCCGTTGGTCGTTGGTATATGAATGGATCGTGGTCATGTGGCCCTTCAGGATGCCGAAATTGTCATGGATGACCTTAACCACCGGCGCCAGGCAGTTGGTCGTACAGGAGGCGTTGGATATGATATGATGATTGTTCTTATCGTACTTGTCTTCGTTAACGCCGAGAACGATGGTGATGTCCTCATCTTTTGCCGGCGCGGTGATTATGACTTTCTTTGCGCCCGCGTTGAGGTGCAGCGAGCATTTCGCCTTGTCGCGGAACCGTCCGGTGGACTCAACAACAACCTCGACCCCTTCGGCCTTCCAGGGAAGGCTCCCCGGGTCCTTCTCCGAGTGGATCTTGATGTTCTTGCCGTTGACGACGATCGAATCGGCCGTGCTCGAAACCGTTCCATTGAATATTCCGAATACGGAATCATACTTGAAAAGATGGGCGAGAGTCTTCGGGTCGGTGAGATCATTGATGCTTACCACGTCGATATCTCCATAAGCGCCGGGATTGCCGTACACAGCGCGCAATACGCAACGCCCGATCCTGCCAAAACCATTGATAGAGACTTTGATAGCCATATTATTCCCCCGTTGGATTATAATAGAATGATTCCCCTGCTGCGAGTGGGACATTTGGAATACAAATTAAACGCTTTTGTTAAAATGTGAGATACCACCAGATTTGTCAAGTACTTCATTCGATAAAAATCTGCATATAAACAGGCTGATTTTGTCGATTTCCAATAATTTTAGCTGCCAATCAGCGCCCTATACTGATTCAAGTAAAATAGTATTCTCGCAGAGGCGCGGAGACGCAGAGTTTACAGAGTTTACAGGGCTTGCAATCAATTATGCCCTTTTCCTTGTCATCGCGAGCAAGGCGAAGTGATCTTGTTATTAATTAAATTGAAGTTAATCAACAAATAACCCCTCTCCACTCTGCGCCTCTGCGTCTCTGCGAGAAAGTCTTGTTATTATAATTCGTATGCAGATTTGAAAAGTAAACAATTGAATCTATTTAAGACACTCATCCAGAAAGACATCAACGGCTTCATTGAAACCATTGGGATTCTCGAAAAAAGGCACATGACCGTCATGGTCAAAAACCACCACCCGGGAATTTCTTATCCCCGAAGCGAGGGCGACCGTCAAATCGCAGCCTATGACCAGGTCCCTCCTGTTCGCTATGACCAGCACCGGGATATCGATATCCCCCAGGGTCCTGGTATAATCCATATCCTTGCAGATCTCTACATCTGTCCTGATCACGTTCCGATCCATGTCATGGAGGCCCTTCCGGGCAAAGCCGATAAGAATCTCCACCTTGCGACTGAACACCGCGCCGACAATGAGGTCCGCCAGGGCATTCATGTCGTCCCGCTCCACGATGTCCACCAGGCCCTTCGAAACGGGAAGTATCGCCGATGTCGACACCAGCACCATGCCGGCCAGACCTGCAAGACGCCTGCTGCACGCCTCGAGGCACACGCCCCCTCCCATGGAATGGCCGATGAGAATGAAAGATGATATTCCCTCTTCTTTGAGGATATCTTCGATAGCCTTGATGAAGTCATCCAGCGTGGGTCGTACGCCGTTGTAGGAATTACCATGTCCCGGCAGGTCCAGGGCAATGGTCTTGTACCGGTGGCCGAAATGCCGCAGCTGATACCGGTAAAGGCGCGAATCTCCCACGGCACCGTGGATCATGATTATGGCAGGGCCGGGGAAATCGCCCTGCTTGCGGTATGACAAGGTGCCCCACCTGGACGATGTTGTCAGCTGATTCTTTCTCATGAGTGATTCCGGAAAAAATTATAGATTACCATCGGGCGGATATCTTCCTCGTCAATCTAAAAACAATAATTCCCGCCTCTAATGGGCGGGAATGTCCGGTGCAACATAATGTTAATGAAAAAATTATCCTCACCCGCGTCAGTGCGGGATGGATAACGCTATAAAGCTCTAATGTTTTTCCATCATGCTGGTAGCGGGAGGATAGATCCCTTTATACCGTCTCCACACGGCGATACCAAAGCGGATGCACCCGCATATGGCTATAAAACAGCCGGCAATGACACAGATCCAAACAGTGTGGTGTATTAATGTGGGATAATTTATGACAAAATCTGTTATTATCTGATCCATCAATAGGCTCCTTCACATATAAAAATGGATAAAACCTTTCTAGATGTAAGCTAAAATCATGGGGAATTTATGTCAATTGTAAATTTACACAACATTCAATATTTTCATCCGGGGCAGCATACTGAGCCGGGGGTCCCACCCGATAGTTATCGGTCTGGATTATATAATAGTTATGGCCACTGTATTGAGGCAGGAGGCCGAAATCCCGATAGCGGCAGGAAGCCGCGTTATCGTGACTCTGACCCCGGGGGTTCGGGTTCCCACCCGATAGTTATCGGTCTGGGTTATATAATGCTTATAGCCACTGTATTGAGGCAGGAGACCGAAATCCCGATAGCGGCAGGAAGCCGCGTTATCGGGACTCTGACCACTGAGCGCCCTCTTCGAAAATTCTGATATAATTATCCTGTCATTGGCGTTTAATTAATTGATAGAGGTTTTTTCATAAAGGATACAAATTTTTTGTATACACGCAACCGGCTGGCCGGTTTTTTGCTTGATAATTATAAGTATCTCCTTAATAATCACAGTAACATCAGGTTGAGAAATCTGATTAAATGGAGGTAATACCATTGATGCAATCTGGAAAAGTATTACTTGTATTTATCACCTTTACTCTGATCACAAACCTAAACTGTCAGGAAGATACCAATACGTCGCAGGTGCCGCTGCTTGAGACAGTTGCAACACAGGATGGAAGAGGTTCATCCGGTATGTCAACAGGCGATGGCACACTGCAGCCTGCCGAAGAACCGGTCGTTGATGGTCCTGTTACAGAACAGGGCGGCAGCAATGAAACTCCATACGTGAAGGGTATTTACTCTCTTGTAAACCTTGTACCTGATGCGGAAAATGCCTTCTTCACCGACACGGGGAGACTCTTTGTTACCGGCAATACGGGGATATATGAAATATCAGGCCGTTGCACCAGGACAACAGTTTATAAGGACAATTACGGCGTATTTGCAGGCATAGCCCAATCAGGCAAATGGCTTTACGTGATTTGCAACAGGACCGGCAGGACCCTGCCTGAAATCGATCTCTATTCCCTATTCTTTTCGGGCAATATCCTCACCATATTGAACGAACTGACCGATGCATACATGGAGAAAAAGCTCCTGAGAGCTGACCTGTCCGCCCCGGGAGCTCCGGTCTTTACCGAGGTATATACCTTCCGGGACACTTTGATACCCAATGGCCTGGCTGCTGATGCAGAGGGCAACCTCTACGCAGCAGACGAGACCTTTCTGCCCATGGGAAAAATCATCAAGCTTACTATAAAAGGGGATTACCAACCTGTCGTAACGCAGGAAACATGGCTATCTTACAAAGACGGTTGCCTGTCTCCCAACGGTGTCGTCATCCGCGGCGACACTCTCTACTTCACTGACTTCGTCATCACATCGACAAAACCGGCCAGGGTAAAAAAGGTCGAGATCATAAACGGCAGGCCCGGAACTGTTGAGACAGTCTATTCAGCCGCCAGTTTCTTTGACGACCTGGATGTCGGTATCTACAGGAATCAGCCCCATATTGCAGTTTCAGATTATCTGTTAAATTCCATTATTCTTATTAAAGAGAATGATGGAACAAAAACAAGATTGGGAAGCGGGAAATTCGCAAATCCATCCGCAGTACATTTCGGCGCAGCGCCATATTTCAAGACGAACGAGCTCATCATCACCGAAAAAGGGATACTTTATGAAATGTATTCCAGCTACGGCAACAAATTGAGCTGCATGACCATATCGGAATAATTACCAGCCCATGGGGGAAAACCAGGCATGATCCCCGCATGGGCTCCCTGCCCTTTTCAAATAAAATATTGACTCGTGTCGCCGTAATTATTAATCTTGTTACATATGTACTTATAACCATTAACGTTAGCCACACTGCCGAAGGCGGCAGGGCCAATATAATTGCGAATTGAGTTTCACAATAAGTCTATTATTTTTACAGCAACGGTTTTCCTGGCATCGCGCAGAAAAATCGCAATAAAAAATAAAGGATCCAGATGTACGCTTTTGAAATAGTGGCTGAACGCAAAATCCAGGAAGCCATGGAGCGGGGCGAATTCGACAACAATCCCCTGGCGGGGAAACCGCTCCCGCCGGACGGTCTGGACAACGTGACGCCGGAGCTCCGGATGGCGCTGAAGATCATGAAAAACGCGGGGATCGTGCCGGAAGAGATCGAGCTTCTCAAGCAGATATCATCCATCAATGACCTGCTCAGGATCTGCGCCAGCGATGAGGAAAAAGTAAGACTCAGGTTCAAGCTGAACGAAAAGCAGCTCCGCTACAGCATGATCATGGAAAAAAGGACCGGTAAAGTCTTCCTGCCGGAGTATCATGAAACAATAATGGCAAAGCTCGGAGAATCCTGATAAATCAATAATCCGGTCTTGTCGCCGCCTCAAGCGACGCCAGATGCGCATATGCCTCATCAAAGGTCACTCCGCACATTTCTCTCGACGGTTTCAGGGCCCCGCAAACGACGGGGCGGTCGTCCCGCCCAAAGATGCCGCAAAGGTTGTCCGGAGTGAGATGGATACACTTGGTCCCCGCGGGTTTACCGCCCGGCATGCCGGGAATCGGCGATGAAATGGACGGGGCGATACAGCACGCACCGCATCCAGCTCTGCATTTCATTACGCTCATGTGTTCACACAACCTGTTCACCGATGATTTCATGACAGACCCTGCCATGATGTGGCATCATGGCAATCCCGGGACTGCACGTCCGATTAAGCAATCAATTTTCCAGGGTAAATCAGGAGAAATATTTTTTTATAAGTCCGAAACGCCTCCGCTTGATGAGCCGCATACCGGAATAACGCATCACTTCCCGGATCATGTCCCGGTACCCCGGGCCATAGCAGTGGGTCGGGCATTTCTTGCACGAAGGTTTCGGGTCAAAGGGATAGAGAACGCGCTTGGAAACGGCATGGAGGAGTAGTTTCCGGCACTCTTCACAGTAGGAAAAATTAGCTGATTCGAGACAGCGCCCCACCATGCCGCCGGAAACGACCGGGGCCATTTCCAGGCCTTTATGCAGATCCATGCAATATATATTGATGAATTCCGCCAGGACTTCGGAGTCTCGTTTCATCTTCGCGGTTTTGTCTTCTTTATTATTCATTCTATCTGCTCAAATACTTATACATAAACATTGTTACCGATAACAATCAGCGCCTCAATTACGATAACGGTATTATTACCGATAACTATCGGATAATCTGATCCCTCAACCCGATTCTACACCGATAACTATCGGTTCTTCACCCATTTATTCCGGCTTATTTACCGATAACAATCGGATCAAACCATAACTAGCACATTAATTATCTTTTCAAACAATCGATTGCAATCTTTAAAATGAGAATCCGACCTTATTTCCTTCTCGCTTTGAACGAACCCGCTTCCATCAAGTTCATCCCGGCAATTATCCAGAAGGGCCCCGACGCTTCCCGGAGTCGCCTCCAGGTGAAACTGCAGACCCACGACCCGGTCATCATACACGAATCCCTGGTTCCCGCAGGCTTCGCTTTCAGCTATGCGGACAGCTCCATTCGGGATGTTAAAAGTATCGCCATGCCAGTGAAAAGCGTAAAATTGCTCCGGAAGCGCCCGGCCAATACATGATGAAAGAGCATCGCCCCTCCTCAACACCGGGAACCACCCGATCTCGCAGTAATGGTTCTTATAGACCGCCGCGCCCATGATATCCGCTATGAGTTGGGCCCCCAGGCATATGCCGATAGTTTTCTTCCCGGCATCTATCATCTCTCCGATGAATTTCTTTTCGCCCGCAAGCCAGGGGTATTTTTTTTCGTCATGAACTCCCATGGGACCACCCATGATTGCCAGCAGGTCAAAATCAGAACGCCCGGGCAGCGGTTCTCCCTCGAAGAGCCTTGTTCCGGCAAGCTCCGCACCGCAGGCATGCGCTATAGTTTCAAGAAACGCCGGTCCCTCAAAGGGCACGTGCTGCAGGTAATGGATCTTCATGAAGGATATCTCCCCTGATGCCGATAACCGTTTCCCTCATGGCAATGCTCTTCCCCGCCTTTTCCATCGCGCGCTCGAGTATGACTTTCACTCCGCCGCAGCAGGGCACTTCCATCCGGGCCACGGTTATCGATTTAATTTCATGCATTGACAGGATCGCCGCGAGCTTGCCAACGTATTCTTCAATATACGGGTCCAGCTTGGGGCAGAACATGATTACGATCCTGTTAGAAAGAAGGTACCTGTGAAAATTGCCGAAGGCGAAAGGGACGCAGTCGGCCGCCAGGAGCAGATGTGCCCCGACAAAATAAGGAGCTGCCGGATTAAGGAGCTTCAGTTGAACCGGCCACTGCCGGAGCTCCGATTCCACTGATACAGAAGAGCCGCCGGCTGCGCCCTTTTCCACGCTCCTGTTCCTCATATCCATGGCAGCAGACCCCGGGCAGCCGTGGCCATGTCCGGCATGGACCGGCTTTTCCTCTTCCGGTATCGGAATGCCCTTTTCATTAAGATATTCAACCGCTTCCCGGAGATACTTCATCTCTCCATGCTCCTTAAGGTGATGCAGGTGCGCCTTTATCACGTTGGCCCCGTGCTTCACCACGTTTTCCATGACCTTGCGCTCGCTGTAGGGCTCCGCTTCCCGCTCCTCCACGAAAAGTGCGCCCTCCGGGCATGTCTTGAGGCAGGCGCCCAGGCCGTCGCAGAACAGGTCGCTCACCAGGCGCACTTTGCCGTCAATGACCTGGAGTGCCCCTTCCGGGCAGTCCGGTACGCAGAGACCACAGCCGTTGCATTTGTCTTCATCTATGGTTATGATGCTCCGTTTCATGATTTCCTCCCGTATACTGTTTGAACGTGTTGTTTCGTGACCGCATACATGTCAGCAATCACTCGATTCTAGATGTATAATGAATATACCCCGGCGATTCAAATCCCGCATTGACTCAGGTCAATCAGATGAGATAAATCCTGCAACACCGGCATAAAAAAACACTCATCCTGCAAAATTTTCTTTACTTCCGAGTATAGACATATATTCTAAAAAACGCTTCAAGTCACATTGGCAGGGTCACGCAGGTCCGAGCCCCTGCCATTATTATCATCGTTGGGGTGTGCGAATGGTACAAATGACGTTGAAGAAATACCTTATCGGCGCCGCCGGTCTTGTAATACTGCTGATTATCGCTTTCGTGCCCCATGGCCTGCTATTCCAGACATCGAAACCAGCCTTCTGCAATGCCTGCCACCCCATGCACGAAGAATACGAGGTGTGGTTCCTCACCGGCGTTCACCGTAACATTAAGTGCGTCGACTGCCACCTGCCCAACAACAACGAAATCAACCACCTCATATGGAAGGGGATCGACGGCACCAAGGACGTGGTTTCATTTTTCAGCGGCGTCTATCAGGACCACATCACCGCCACGGGCCATGCAAAAAAAGTCATCAAAGCCAACTGCGTGCGGTGCCACAATGAAATGGTTTCACGCATCAGCACCGACGGACAGGACTGCTGGTCCTGCCACCGCCGGATCAATCATAAACTCAATGAATTCAGCTATTCCGAGATCAAATAGCAGGAGAATAACATGAAACACCACGGGATTATTATTATCGTCTTTGGACTTTTCATTTCGCTTATGGCGGGATGCGTCCCCGAACCACAGCCTATCACGGCGGGACTCGTCAAAGACGGCGAATTCGACCCGGAGGAATGGGGAAAGGTACATCCCCTTGAATATGAATCATGGCTGAAGACTAAAGACCCGAAGCCGGCCGGTATATCCCGGTATAAGCGGGGATGGGACACGGACAAGATTGTTTACGACAAGCTGAGTGAATTCCCCTTTTCCGCCCTCCTCTACAACGGCTGGGGCTTCGGCGTGGAATACAACGAACCGCGCGGCCACTTTTACGCGGTGAAAGACCAGATCGATGTTGACCAGTCCCGCACCAAGGCCGGCGGCGTTTGCCTGGCGTGCAAATCCCCGTATCATAAAACCTTTACCGAAAAGCACGGCATGAAATACCTGACCGCTAAGTTCAAGGACGCCCTTGACATGCTGCCGAAGAAAATGCGCGAGACCGGCCCCTCCTGCATAGATTGCCACAAGAACAGCGACATGGGACTCACCACCAACAAACCTCACATTACGAGGGGCCTGGCAATGATCGGGAAAAAAGACCTCAGCCGGCAGGAGGCCCGCGTCATGGCCTGCGCACAATGCCACATGACCTACTATGTGCCGCGGGATAAGGACATGAAAGTGTCCGGCGACGTCATGCCGCCCTGGACCGGCGGGAGCTGGGGCAACATATCCATCGAAACCATAATCAAGGACCTCCTCACCGATTTTCAGCGCATCGAATGGAAGCAGAAGGTGACCGGCTTCGCAATGCCCTATATCCGGCACCCGGAGTTTGAATTCTTCAGCCGCGACAGCGTCCACTTTAAGGCCGGCGTGGCCTGCGCCGACTGCCACATGCCCTACAGGCGAAGCGGATCCTACAAGATATCCGATCACAACGTGACCAGCCCACTCAAGGCCGACATGCGTGCCTGCTCACAATGTCATACCGAGTCCGCGTTGTGGCTCAAAGACCAAATCTTTGCCATACAGGACCGCACGGTGTCGCTACAGAACCGCGCCGGGTTCGCGGCAGCGGCGGTGACGAAGCTCTTCGAACTGGTCCACGCGCAACGCGAAGCGGGGAAGGCCATCGACCAGGGGCTCTACCAGAAGGCCAGGAATTTCTACATGCAGGCATTCCTCCGGATCGTCTTCGTGGGCGCTGAGAACTCCTGCGGCTTCCATAATCCATCCGAGGCCGGGCGGGTCCTGGGCGATGCCATAGCCTTCTCGTTTAAAGCCGAGGCCCTGCTTCGGCAGCTTCTGACAAAGGCCGGCGCCGAAGCGCCCGACCCGATCAACCTCCAGCTGGCCAACTACCTGAACAACCGGGGGGACAAGAAGCTCGGCTTCAAGCGTGACCAGGTGTTCAGGGATCCCTTCGATATCGAGAACTTTTTTACGCCGGAAGGGGCGAAAGGATATTAATATGTCATTCGAAAGTCAAATGCATACTAATAAAAGTGCTTGACCAGAAGCAAAAACGGCTGTATTTTTATGGCCCAAGTGCTCTTAAAAACTGAGCCGGTAATTTAAAACATGGACAAACAGACGGCTCGGGACTTTTTAACGGTCTTTTTTTAAAGTAGTCTCACAATAACACTAAGGAGAGATAAAACTATGAAAAAAGCTTTAAGCAGTATCGCGCTGGCGATCAGCATCGGCCTGGTTTGTTGTGTTATGGCATTCGCTTACAATGTAAATGAAAAGGTAAAAGTAGAATGGAAAGGTGGCTGGTATACTGCCACAATTTTAAAGGTTGATAATAATAAATATTTCATTCATTATGATGGATATGGATCCAACTGGGATGAGTGGATCGGACCAGGACGGATGAAAAGCCTGGCAGGCCCCGCATATAGTGTCGGTGATTCAGTACAGGTAAAATGGAAAGGCACCTGGTATCCCGCCAAAATATTAAAAGCGCAAGGCGGCCAATTCTTTATTCATTATGATGGATATGGATCAAACTGGGACGAGTGGGTCGGCCTGGGACGGATGAAAAAATAATTAACTTACTATACTATTCGAACTTATTCCTCAGTCCCATGAATTATTTGTTGATTCAATTGACAAATACGTTCATGGGACTGATTGTCTTATGTTACATCCCGCAATAAACAGAATGGAACATCATAAATACTCCGCAGATTACCGCCGGCATACCCGGAATAGTATTCCATGTGAACACTTCTAAACGGCGATTAATAAAACCGGAGTCACACACCGGCAGCGATAGCACCGGGCAGTGATCTTGCATTTTACACGCGGAACGTTTCTAAATATACTTATCCAGCACCTTGAAAGAAATAGCGGTGAGAAAACCCACCAGGGTAGATATGCCGGTGATGGAGCCGCCCTTGTGGAAGGCCTCAGGAAGCATCGTCTCCGCTATCATTGTCAGCATGGCCCCTGCCGCCATCCCCTCTACCAGGTGAAACAGAAATACCGGCGCCCCCCGGAAAAGGATATTGCCGAGCATCGCACCGATACCGGTGATTACCATGATCGAGAACCACATCCAGAAAATCTTCATGAAGCCGGTCCCCTGCTGGCGCATCCCCTGGGAGCTGGTAAGCGCTTCCGGGTAATTGGAAAGGAACAATCCCGCGATCAGGGAGATGCTCATTGAGGCATGGGCCAGGCTGGCGCCGATCACCAGGGACTCGGGAATGCCGTCGAGAAGGATGCCAAGCCAGATCGCCAGCGGCGCCCCCTTGTTCTCCTCCACTTCCTTCTTTATCTCAGAGTCTGTGGGAAAGACGAACTTGTCGTCAAGGTTCTTCGACGCGGCCCGGGCCCACTGGTCCGCTTTTTCGGGATCGATGGCATTCATGTTTCTCAGGTTTGCCAGGCGCCCGGTTACGATTTCCTTGATGACTGCAGCGAGCTTTGGTGATGACTGCAGTACTTTGTCGAAATCGTTCCGGTCGATGAACCACACCCTGGTATCCCCTGCCGTCCGCGCCGTGGCAGTGCGCGTTTCCCCGGTGATGATGGCGATTTCGCCGAGAATGTCATTATCAGAGAGAGTATCTATCTTCAGGTCTTTCATCTCATCGAGGATATCGACCCGGCCATGTTCGATGATATACATGGTGTTCCCCGCCTCTCCCTGCCGGCATATTATTTCTCCGGCAGGATACGTATGGGAATGTATGAAGGGGACGAGAAGGCTTATCTCCTCCGGCGGCAGACCGTTAAAAACAGGAATACCGCTCAGTTTCTTAAAAAGCTCCTTATACCTTTTTGTGTTTTTATCTTTAATATAGGTGATGGTTGTTGAGGGTTTTCTGAGAAAGCCGCCCTGAGAGTTCAGTGCATGGTTTAACAACACGAAGAGCAAACCGCCCAGGATGCAGCCGATGGCAAGAGGGAAAAACTGTCCCTTGTGCAGCGACTCGCCCACCAGGTCTATGGTAAGCGCCGCAAGAAGGGTGCCGCCGCCGAAAGACATGAGGAAAGCCGTCATCTTCGGGCCGGGGCGCCAGACGAGGATCGTCAAAGCCCCCAGCGGCAGCGAAACCGCGCTGACAAGACCGAACACAAGGGAGGTAATTGCCTTATCCGGAATCATATTAATGAGAATCCTACCGCATAGTGATCATCATGTCAAGCAAAGTAGCTACACGGACACGAGCTGCATTACCCGCACCCGCACCAGTTCCAATCCATTATATTCATGCCCGGAGAGATTACAGGTCATCAAAAATAAAACCGCCCCGCAATATTTTTACGCAGGCGTCAACAACCTCTCCGTCGAAAAGATGTCCCTTTTGGGAGGTGATCTCTTGTATTGCAGCCTCCATGCCAAGGGACGCCCGGTACGGGCGGTGTGATGCTATAGCCTCGACTACATCCGCAACGCCAATAATTCTCGCTTCGAGAAGGATTTCTCCATCTTTAAGGCCGCCGGGATAACCGGTGCCGTCCAATCTCTCGTGATGCTGGCGCACGATATCATGAATCGGCCAGGGAAATCCAATCTCTTTGAGGATATTGTATCCTGTCTGGGTGTGCACCTTAATCATTTCCATTTCAATATCAAGTATCCGTCCCGGCTTGCTGAGAATTTCAAGGGGAACCGAGATTTTTCCTATATCGTGGAGAAGGGCGGCAATAAATATCTCCCTTACCTGTTCCTCCGGCAGCCTCATCTCTTCAGCTATTCGTTTTGCCAGCAAGGCGACACGATGCTGGTGGCCGCCGGTATAGGGATCGCGGATATCACCGATCTTTGATATGGTGTTTATGATGCCGTCAATGACCCGCTGCAGATTGGACACACTCTGATTGAGAAGGCTCTCAATCTCCTTTCTCACGGCGAGCTCGTCCTCGAGAGCTTTTGTCTGTCTCCGCACTTCTTTCTCCAGGTTTTCGTGATAAACCCTGTTTTCATATAAAAGGCGGGCTCTCTCAAGGCCCCTTTCAACGGAGTACTTTAAGACATCCAGATCTTCAACCGGCTTGACGATATAATCCCAGGCGCCGAACCGGAGGGCTCCCAGCATCTCCTTGACGTCGTCAGTGCCGGAAACAACGATAATAGCGGTCTCGCTCGATTCCTCGGATACTTTCTTGATGACATCCAGGCCACTTACCTCCGGCATCCTGAGGTCCGTGAGCAGGAGGTCGTGCTTTTCCTGGCTATACATCTCCAGCCCGATTTTCCCGTTCTCCGCCTGCGATACCAGATAACCGCTGCCCTCAAGAAACCTGGAAAATATCCTCCGTATCAGGGGATCGTCGTCAATAATCAGAATTCTATTATGTTGTTCTTCCATTCATTAACCTGAAATCAATAGATATTTCACTGACCGCAACAATTCCATGAGGCATCTGAAAATAATATACTAATAGAGTTGGTTTTGCGAATTATAATCGAGATAAATATATCCGGTATAATTAACCCTACTGCTCATCAGCGATAAGCATTGAATCACCATTGTAGAAAAATCAACATTTATTTTCAGCAGCGCCGATAGAGGATGCCCTCTACGATTCTTCATGCTCCCGCACTGCGTTCCTTCCGGATGTTTTTTCCCGGTACAGCGCTTCATCTGAATCAGCCCGGGGGGATATGCTCCACGGACAGCGGGATACGGCCCATAGCGCATCTGTACTGCCCCGGAAAAGAAAAATAGTTGCATATTCATGCTCATGCTATATCATCAATACATTCAACATCATCATCGGGATTAAACATATCCAATGACAAATCGGGCAACGAACTTCCTGACGAGGTGACCCAATCATGAAAAAAATAGTATCCTTGTTGTTTTTTATCTTCACTATCGCATCCGCGCTGGTGCCGGGCATATTGACAGCGCAGGTGATCCCCGTCATCACCAGGCCGGTGAACGACTACGCCAACATCATATCTCCGGCCGAGGAGGAGAGAATTGCCAGGATGATCGTTGAGCACAGGAAAAAGACCGGCATCCAGATGGCGGTCCTGACGGTATTTAGTATCGGGAATACAAGCATCGAGGAGTTCTCCATCAAGACGGCGGAAAAATGGGGGGGCGGATCCAAGAAGCGGAACGACGGCCTCCTCTTTACCGTGGCCTCATATGACCGGCGCATGCGCATCGAGGTGGGTTACGGACTCGAGGGATACATAACCGACCTCAAGGCCGGGCGGATACTGGATGGCATCAGGGACGACTTTAAAAGCTACAACTTCGGGAGGGGAATCGAAAAGGCGGTGTCGGAGATCATCCGCAACACCGATGAAGTCCGGCCCGGAGAGGCCCCCCCCGCGTCGGTCAGGCTCTGGGGCGCCTTTGCTCATGTCGTGGACCTGTATATCATCTTTTTTATTCTCGGCGGCTTCTTCGCGGTTCTGCTCATTCTGGGGAGAGTGCGCAAGAAGCTTGCCGTATGGGCAACCGTTGTAGCGGGTTTGTTCCTTTTCATCGCGGTCCCGGTCCTGTTCCAGTTTGTCCTGCACGGGGCCTGGTACTGGACGCCCTTCGTGTATCTTACCGGGGCCTTTGCCAGCGCGGTGATTATAACGGGTATCATGGTCCCCAAAACAAAAAAAATGAAAATAGTAGCCACGGTAATTACCGCCATCCCGGCCCTGGCAAGCCTGATATCAATATTTTATCTGCTCCAAATTCTTAAACCGGTTCAGGTTGGGACGTCAAAAAATGAAACACTTCTCCTGGGAATACTCATCGGTACAAATATGCTGCAGTTTTTAATTATGGGCGGCCTGGGGAGTGCTACCGATGGCGGGAGCTCCTACAGCAGCGGCGGCTACAGCAGTTCCAGCTCATCGGACAGTTCATCTTCTTCGAGCAGCTCTAACGATACTTCATGGTCAGGCGGAGGCGGCTCTTTTGGCGGAGGCGGGGCGTCATCTTCATGGTGAGATGAAATATTTTCACCGAGGATTATTAAAAGAAAGCTGTGCATGCGGCCTGGCTTTCCCTTCGAGCACATTACCGGGATCTAGTACCAGTTCTGACAGGTCCGCTTGAGCCATTTTCCCATATCAGGAAGGGGAAAACAACCGTCGTTTTCGGAAGGCCTGCTGCCCCGGGGAACGGATATCCCGGATACAATGACGGTTGAAGCTGCACGGTGGGGAGGGTTCAAATGAGAGGGGGTGCCCATGGCGGTATCCCCTCCCTGTTATAAAAGCACGATAACTATCTTTTATTACGCCCGTCAATTATTCTCATCCTTTCGAGGATGAGATCGGTCATCGGAGTTGATGATTTTGTTGGTTTTATAGCTACAGCCTTAACTTTTGCCGGTTTTAGCGCTTTTTTCTTCTGTACACCTTTTTTGACAACCTTTTTCTTTGTAATTTTTTTCGTAGCTTTTTTAACTTTCTTTAAAGTTGACTTTGGTTTTTTGGTAGTATTAACTTTGGCTGTTATTTTTTTCTTCGGTTTGGCTTTTTTTACAGACTTTGCTTTTTTCATCGTGTCTCTCCCATTTTATAATATGATTATAAAGGAATCTCTTCATCATCCTGCGCTGTTCAATGGGACACAATTGGCCTTATAATCAAAGGCTACGGGCCAATTTATGCACCCTGTACCATGGAAAATGAACAGGAGCCTTAGAATTTCGCGCTCCGGGACGAAATTTAGAAAGTCAGAAATGTAATCGAAAGAACCCCCGCTCGATGAATAATATACAACGGTTAAAAAATTACAAGAAAAAAATGATAAAGAGCGTCGAAAGTCCGCAAAGACCCGCTCGGGGAAGAATAAGCATGTTCCTGATTAAAAGCCGCCGGCGATTGAGACGGCAGGGTGATGAGGAGCGCCAGGAGAAGCGGGCCCGAAGCACAATTCCCCCGGCAAAATCCTACCCCTTAATCATCACCAGCATCATTTTGAATTTGTCGAGCGCTCTAAGGGCATGGGGCTGGCCGGCGGGCATGATGATCATATCACCTTTTTTTAGCACATACGGTTTTCCTGATATTTTGATCTCAACGTTTCCGTCAAGGACCTGAACCAGGGCGTCAAAAGGGGCCGTGTGCTCTGAGAGGCTCTGGTCAATATCGAAAGCAAAAAGGGTGATGGTTCCGGCCGGTTTGTTTATCACGGTGCGGCTCACAATCGAACCATCCTGGTATGATACGAGCCCATCGAGGGAAAGGCCTTCCCTGGTGTATTCATTCGTTTGATCTGTTGTTGTCATAACTATCTCCTATTATTTCTTTAGCTCCACTGCCACCCTTTTATGCGGGCACAAAAGATTATCCGAATGCCCCCTCAGGAGGTTAGTGGGTTTATGTATAACTCGGCAGCCGCTGCTCTCCT
Organism: Spirochaetota bacterium; assembly: GCA_041753395.1. Lineage (GTDB taxonomy): Bacteria > Spirochaetota > UBA4802 > UBA4802 > UBA5550 > RBG-16-49-21. Next base: position 273,143 of record JBGSUQ010000008.1, on the reverse strand, counting down.
TCAAGCTTCTTCTTTTCCGTCAGATCCTGGGACACCTCCATGGTACCCAGGTAGGTCTCCTGCTCATCGCGCATGGCGAAATATTCTATGAGGATGAAGCGTCCCTTGTGGTTTATCCAGAAGGAGGCGCTCTCCTGCCTGCCGGCACGGAAGTCGTCGATGATCTTCTGCACCGTGGCGACACTCGAGGGAGGATGGCACTGCTGGACCTTGCGGCCTATGATGGCCTTGCTCCTGGTGAAGATCCGGTCTCTGCCCTGTGAAAAATATCGCACCGTGTCGTCGGCGTCCACGAAGGTGATATCCAGCGGGACCGTATTGAGGAGCGAAATCAGCTCCTTCACCGACAGGCTGCCGGTCGGGAGGATAATCCTCCCCCCGCCGGTTTCATCACCTGCGGCCCCGGCTTCATCTTCCACGATGCCGGCCGGCTTCCATTCGTCGGTCGGATTGTACAGACAGTAACCGATCTCAGGGCCCTGGCGGTACACATTGTGCCACTCCTCCTCGGTGAGAGAATCCAGGCACATGGGGAGGAGGATGTTGTCCTCCTTGCTTATCATGTCGGTGATGGCCCGCGTGGCCGCCTGCAGCTCCGGGATGAGCCAGCGTATTTCGGTCCTATTCTCGAGTCCCGCATAGAGCACCTGGAGCGCCTTCTTCATCAGGCCCCGCGTCTCGTCATGCTTGGCCCACATGACCGCCGGCGGACCGGTGATGCCGTGCTTTTCGAGAAAAGGAAAGACCAGGTTTTCCTTCCGCTTGTAATGCTTGTCAACATCCATAAGACTGTTAAAGTGCTGGATGATGGCGTAATACAGATACACTGAAGGTTCATGGGCGGCGCTCCCAGTCGTGTCATGGTATAGTTTTTCCAGGTCCGCGATCTCCCGTTCGAGGGCGCGGTTCTCTTCCTTGAAGGTGTGGACAGGGTGTCCTGGCGTCACAACCTTTGCGCCGGACTGGTCGATGCTCCCGTCAAGCACCGCCGTGTGGACGTCGCAGAGCTTCACCACCTCTTCCTGGGGGAGGCCGTCGGCAATGAGCTCCTGCTCGACACGTACGACGTCATCATAGGGGATCTTGCCCAGTGCCTGCCTCAGCTCGGCCTTGACCTGCTCAGGATTTTCCCCGTGATGAAGCTTGAGGATCAGCTCTTTTAAAGCCTTGCGCTTTTGCTCTGCATTATTGATGAATTCGCTCATGGCTCCCTCCGGATGAAGGCGGCGATCCCCCTGACCTCTTCCATCGCCACTTTATATTGATGATTATAATTATATCACTTTTCCTGTATCTGTCATTGACGCAGGTCAAGAAGCTGACCGTAAATTACTATACGTCATCTTATCAACGGCAAGATGCCTGAATTGCACCGCGCATCCCTTTCCCGCCGGTGACTGTGCCACAATCCCGATCTTTATCTTCCTGTCCATGGCCATAGAAAAATACCGGGACATCTTCCACGCCTCCCCATCCTTCGAATGGTGAAGGCACCACATATTATTCTTCCTTACTATCTGCAGCCAGACGCTGCCGCCCTCAATCCTTTCGCCGTTACAATCGTCCGATGTCGTGTCCGTTACCACGGAAACAACCGATTCATAACCCAGGTCGGTTTTCTCAAAAGCCAGTTTAATCCATCTCGTCGCCGATTCATAGGCGCACAGGCCTCCCGCGTCATAGGTGCCGATAAACTGCGGCCGCACCTCACAGCGCACGATGAAATCGCCTTCCATTTCCGTATGATAGAAAGGAGCGTTTGTCTTCATGACGCCGGTGCCGCCGTCAATGAAAAAATCGCACTTCGCAGGCGATGCCATGACAAGAACATCGTTACCGGAATCAAGTTTCACCGCATCGTTCATTAATTCAAAAATCATGTGCCACCCTCTCCACACCGGTTTCAGTCCAATAAACACATTCGCATTGAACATTCACTTGACATATTCCAGTCATTCTTTCAATCATATTATTCATGACAGAATAAAATTACGTCCTCCACACGCCGGAAGGCCGGTTCTAAGCGATCTACCTTAAAATGGAGACTTGCTATATCATGATACCTGTTGAAAAACTTCTGCAAGAGTCCGAGCTTTTCAGCGGCATGAGTGATGCCTCAGCGAAAAAGATCGCGTCCATGGGCAGAATCACGAAGGTTCCGCAGAACACGATGATCTTCATGGAAGGCGAACAGGGCTCCTCCTTCTTCATCATGGTCGAGGGGAGCGTGCGGCTCTTCAAGAGCGCTCCGGACGGCAGGGAGGTGACCGTCAAGCTCCCGTCCCCGGGGGAGATCTTCGCCGAGGTGGTCCTGTTCGAAAAAGACCGCTACCCGGTAAGCGCCACGGCCCTGGCCGATTCGGTGCTCTTCTCGATGAACCGCGACACCTTTGAATCGCTCCTCGAAAATACCGAGTTCCGTGACGATTTCATTTCAGTCCTGATGAAAAAACAGCGGTACCTCGCCGGCAGGATACTCTACCTGGCGGCGTACGACGTGGAGGAGCGCTTCTTCCGGTTCCTGGCGGACCATTACGGCAGAAAGCAGGCCTATGACATCACCCTCTCGAAGAAGGACTTCGCCTCAGCCATCGGCACCATACCGGAGACATTTTCACGGCTCCTCCAGCGCCTCACCCGGCGGCGCATCATACAATGGGAAGGGAACAGGCTAATGCTTTTGGAAGGTTTCTGGGATGGGCAGTATGACGACTAGGTCAGTGTTCTGATATAGCAATTAAAATATATCATTTTTTCCGGCCCTGTAAAAGCTTTACGGTTTTCTTTATGCTTTCCTCGTCAACGAGTTTGTTGGCCAGGTACTTGTGAATAATACTGGTTATCAGCGTCTGATAGGGAATTCCCTCTTCAGCGGAGCGCAGGCGCAGGTTGTAAAGGTCCTGCTCGCTGATGCGGATATTGATATTCCTTGTTTTTCTCTCAATCCGGGATTTTTCGATAAGTGCCTCAATTCTCTTCCGCTCAATGCCAGTTACCGGCACTGATTCATGCGCATATTTTTCGATTTCTCTTTCATATTTATCAAGTTTAAACTTCATGAATTCAACCCATACATTTTATGGTATTTTCTGCTCGGATATGCCGTCTTTAGGACAATATTATCCTGCCGATCAATTTCATACGGGACGGCATAGGTATAATCATTATAATTCACAATAAAAATCAGCTGGCCTTCGTATGCGGGATTTATTATCGCAGCCAGATATTTTCCCGCCTCGATTATACCTGCAATATCTTCAAAAGAAACTTTCCTGAATTTGCGCAGCCATTGATCTTTATTCTTGTCCCAGGTGATCATAATATACCACAATCCATATACATTGTCAATATTTTTCCCCGGATACCCCCAGCTCCCGGCCGAAGCGGCCCGCCTCGCCGTCGTCGTTAACATGGACGATGATATGAAGCTCGTCCCGGGCCCTGGTGCAGGCAACGAAAAGGAGGCGCCGCTCCTCCTCAATGTCGTTGTCCCCGTCCGGCAGCACGGAGTCGCACACGCCGGCGATTATGACACGGTCGAACTCAAGCCCCTTCGACGCGTGCATGGTCATGAAGGATACGCCGGCGGCGCCATCACTGCCGAGGCGCCCCTTCAGGTGCCGTCCCTGCCAGTTGTTGCGGTAAAGCACCGTGAGGCTCCGGCCCGGTTCATGGCCGGCAATGATCGTCCGGACGGCATCCGCTTCCCGGTCAAGGTCGGCGACGTTGTAAAACCGGACCAGGCCACCCTTCCCGCGACCTGACCTGAGCCGCTTCCTGGTGCGGCGCCTGTTGCTCTTAATGAAGTCGCTCGCGAGGTCAACGATCTCCTTCCTTGAGCGGTAATTGATGGTAAGATGGTGGATAACGGCTTCGGGGAAATGCCGTTTCATGTTTATGATGTACTCAACAGCGGCGCCCCTGAAACCGTAAATGGACTGCCAGTCGTCGCCCACGGCGAAGAGGTTGCGATCCCGTTCAGGAAGGACGAGCTTCAGCAGCCTGATGTTGTCATCCGAAACGTCCTGGAACTCATCGACGAAAACATACCTGAACTTCTCGCGGACCCCGGCGCGCACCACGCTGTTTTTTTTCAGCAGGTCGATGGCGCACATCATCATGTCGTCATAATCGATGATATTCCTTTCTCGTTTTGTTTCACGGTACTCTTCAGCAAGAAGCGACAGTTCCGCGCCCAGGCCCGAATCATCTAGCTTTTTCCTCTTCCATTCATCGAGTCTGCAGCGCCTCGACATGAGGTCATAGACCACTCCGGCAGGCATGCCCAGGAAACGGGCCAGATCCCGATGGATCAACTCCCCTATGATCGCTTTTTTCCCATCATCATCGACAACGGACGGAAACCGTGTAAAGCCCGATGATTCCATGAAGGTTGCCCCGTTCCGCCGCAGCAGGTCAAAACAGAATGAATGGAATGTCCCTGCGGCAATTTCCCGGCCCCGTTCGCACATCAATCCGATCCGCTCCCGCAGCTCTTCCGCCGCCCTGCGGCTAAAGGTGAGCACCAGAACCCGCTCCGGTTCAATCCGGAGGACGCGCACGACATTACCGACTTTCTCCACCAGGGTCTTTGTCTTGCCGGTTCCCGCGCCGGCAAGGACCAGATTCACCCCGGTATCGGCCCGTGAAGCGCGATACTGTTCACGATTTAATTGCTCCATGATTGGATATACGGACAGGAGTGATAATTGTTAAAATTTTTTCATCCCCACCCTTTGCCATAAAATACTTGCATATTATCGGAAGGCCCTGTACAATCATCCCCGCACCGGTTTATGGCGCCTCACATCAACAGAGGGAGAGCGGTCATGGCAAACCAGAACGAGATCGATGAACTGCGCGCGCGGGTCAATGTCCTTCAATTAGAGCTCGATTCCATCAGGAAAAAGCTTGATGAGAGCGGTGCTGCGGCAGCGCCGCGGGTGACGGCTCCCGCACCGGTTAAAAAGCCCCGGAAAGAATCGCGGATCGGGACCTATATCAAGACAAGGATCGTGCCTGAATTTGAGCAGCTGATCGGCGGCAACATCATCGGGAAACTGGGGCTTCTCACCCTGGTCCTGGCCACGGCGTGGTTCATCAAGTACGCCTTTGACCGGCACTGGATAAACGAATCAGGCCGGATCTACACGGGGCTCGTCGCCGGATTCGGCGTGATTTCTTTTGGATTGCACCTGGCCCGGGGCCGGCTCCGCATAATCTCCCACTCCATCATCGGCACCGGCTGCGCCATCCTCTATGTGGCGGTGTTCGGGGCGTATTATTTTTACAGCCTTCTCGGCCGGCAGGAGACCTTTATCGCCCTGTTCATTTTAAGCGCGTGCATAGCCTTGATCGCGGCCCGGGCAAACAGCCAGATACTCTACCTCTTCAGCCTGGTCGGCGCCTTCATGGCCCCGGTCCTGATGTCACGGGGGGAAAACTCCTACCGCTTCCTCTTCGGCTATATCACCCTCGTCAATGCCGGGTTCCTGGCAATAAGTTTCAAAAGATATTGGCGCGTCGCGCCCTTCGTTCTCCTGGGGGCCGATACCCTGGTCTATGCCATATGGGCGGCGGAGAACCTCCACCGGAGTAGTTTCACGGTGCCGTTCCTTTTCATTCTGTATATCTTTATATTGTACATGGCAATCGAGCTAGCCGTCAATCCGCGCATCTGGCACTTGGTGAGCAGGGCGGGATTTGTCCTTCTGCCAGCCGCCATAGCGATGTTCCTCTGGCTGGGCATCTGGACGATAAATGAGTTCCATCAGAACCTCAGGCCGCATTTTATCCTCTTTGCAGCCGGGATGTTCGCGTTATTTTACTTCATCTTCAACTACTATTCGAAGGGAGTCGGCAATGAAAAACCGTCTGGTAGTCATTAGATCGATGCTGGTGATTTTCTTTATCGTCGCGCTCTTCGCGGCGGTCACCGATTTCGCCGAGGGGCGGTATATTACCGTTTCATGGATAGTCTTCGCGGGCGTGCTCTCGGCCATGGGCGCCTTCTGGCGGTCCCGCGAATGCCTGTTCGCGTCGCTGCCCTTCTGGGCCGCCGCCCTCGTGAGACTCTATTTCATTGAACCGGCCCCGATCGGGTTCACCATAATAATCAACGCGCGCTTCTTCATGTTCATTCTTGCCGCATGCTTCCTTACCGCGGCATATATCCTAGGCCGGAAGGATCCTTTAGGACGCTACATGATCGGCTTCGCCGTTGCCGCCATGGTGACCATCATCATCGGGAGCCTCAAGGAAAACTACAACTTTGTGTCGGATCCGCACTACCGCAACCTGGGATATTCATACGTGCTTTCATTGTACGCGGCGCTCTTCTTCGTTTACGGCATCGTCAGGAAGCAGAAGATGATGCGCATCAGCGGCATTGCACTGGCGGCCCTGGTGGTGCTCAAGTTCTATCTCCATGACATATGGACCATGAGCAAGCTCGTGAAAATAATCGCCGGCTTCACCCTCGGCATTGCCATGGTGGCCCTGAGCATCATCTACCAGAAATTCCACGACCGGATTTTTCCAAAAAAGGGCTCCACGGCGGTCCTCATGGTCTTCGCCTCCCTGGCGCTGCTGGCCTTCGCTTCAGGTCCGGGGTCGGCCGCGGCAGCGGCGGAAACCTTCCGCGCCTCCAACTGGCACTATTACAAGGATATTTCCGCCTCAGATCCGGCACCGGGAGACAAGGCGCTCCTTCCGGTGTACGGCAGGTTCTTTCTGGATGACGAGATCATCCGCTATGGCAGCAGCACCGATTACCGCGTCGTCTGGCAGGGACGCGCCCTTCCCCATATGACCAGGTTGGCCGTCGATGATCCCAAGCTCTCCGGGACCACGACTCCGGAAATCATTTTCCGCCAGGCGGACAGCAAGAGCGTCACCTTTGTGCTGAAGCTCCCGGAGTCCCCTGCAGGCGCCGAATACAACGGCCTCGAAATCAACTCTGATAACCAGTTTGAGGCCTCGGCCCTGGTGGAAACCGGGAAGAAGGCGGGAGAGTGGGAGTCCTCAGGAAATTATGCGGTATTCAGCTATCAGGGAAGCCGGGGGAACATCATCAGGTTCGGTATGGGCGACCGCCGCTTTGTCCGTATACGCATCAATTCGCGGCAGAACTTCAATTTCCCCAAGGCATATTATTCGGCGGTAAAAAAGCAGTCCTATTATACCATCAATGTTCCCCTGAAATCAATCGTAAAGGACAAGGACAGCGACCTTCGGGGGAGCGTATATTATTACGACAACAGCGGCCGCAAAAAAATCAGCCGCCTGGTCATCTCCTTTGATGAAACGCGCTACAATCGCCTCATGGAGATCCACGCCATAAGTGCGGGGGAAAAGTCTTACTACCGCGTCATGACCGCCCGTCTCTCGCGGGGTAGCGGAGACCCCAAAACGCAGGTCATCGATATGAACATGCCCGTCACGGGCTCTCTCAAGCTTATCATGATTGACGGGGACGACAACCCCCTCGCCCTCTCCTCATTCACGGTATATGTTCCCCGCGAAGAGCTGGTATTCGAGCTGCCCCCCCGCGACGTATTGAACAAGGGAGCCGCCGGGGCCCTCAGGCTCTATTACGGAAACGAGTACAGCCTTCCCCCGGCCTATGACATCCGTAGCACCTTCGACCCGAAACTGGGAATGGCCGCGTTCAAGCCGGGACCGCAGAAAAAAAATGAGGCCTTTGCCTATTCAGTGCTGGAACCGCCGGTGTCTACGTGGGTGATACGGATTGTATTTCTTCTCGGCCTCGCAGGGCTGGCCTACCCCGCATGGCGGATACTGAAGCATTATACAGCCGAGGGAATGAAGGCGTGAGGTAGGTGTTGTATAGTAATAGAAATCCTGTTAGATTGCCTAAAAAAAAGCATAAGCCCCCCCTTGATAGGGGGGGGTCGGTGGTGGTGAAATAACCGCTCATTATCAACGGTTCATCAATCACCCTCCCCAACCCCTCCCACCGAGGGAGGGGCAACTGAGTATCAGAGATCAGGCCTGGACGGCCTTCCGCTTTTTCTGCCTGTAATCCCTTATGCGGTAACCCACCACCATGTTCAGGTACAGTTTCATGAGCGAGCGATCCTTGAACATCCACCTCATGACCATGCGCAGTATGTTGGGAACATTGAAAAAGGCGTCGATTATCTCTTTCTTCGCCGCTATCGCCTCTTCTTTAGTGAAATGCTTGAACTGTATTGACGGTACGTCTTTCCTCACCTCGTCCCAGTTATGGCTCGTCCTGCCCTCTTTTTCCATCTCGTCGAAAAAAGGCGTTCCCGGCCATGCGGTTGAAAAGAAAACCCGCGGGAAATCGGCCTTTGATTCCCTGAGGGCCTTGATGAGCTTTTTCGGATAATCCTTCCCGTGCGTATCGAGGCCCAGTATGGTGGAAGCAATGACGGCAATGTTGTTGTCATGGAGCCGGGCGACTATTTCCTTGTAGTTAAGACCGATATTGTGGTTCTTGCGCACCAGCTTCAGGCTTTCTTCGTCAATAGACTCAAAGCCGACGAACACCGCGCGGCAACCGGCACGGTACATGAGCTGCATCAGCTCCTGGTCCTGCGCGATCGTCGTGGTCGTCTGGCAGCCCCACACGAACTTGTAGTTCCTCTTTATCATTTTTTCGAGAAGGACCTTCCGGTCAACCCGGTCCTCGTCGGAATACCCGATAAAATTCTCATCAACAAGTATTACGGCATAACTGTCTTTAACCGTATCGAAGTCCTCAATAATGGTCTCATGGGGAATGGTCCTGTATTTTCTTTGCTTAAACACCGTTAGGTAACAGAAGGAGCAGCTGTAGGGGCAGCCGCGCGAGGTCAGGACCGACGGGAACTGGTAATTGGGATGGCACATGTCCCGGCGGGGCGTTCCGAGGTTGTCAAGGGGAACGTCCATCGGCCCGAAATAGGTTTCCTTCGTTTTTCCTTTTTCAAAATCCCTGATAAATTTCTTCCACGGCTCTTCCCCTTCGCCGACGCATACGCTGTCATAATGTCTGAGAGCTTCTTCCGGAAGGGCTGTGACATGGGCCCCTCCTATAATGGTCCTGATGCCTCGCTTCTTCAGCCGGTCGCCCAGATGATACGCGCGGGTGATCTCCGGAGTTATGGCGGCAACTGCGACAAGGTCTGCGTCAACGGTGTCAGGATCGAAAACATCTCCCCCGTATTCATCATAGAGGGTCATCTTGAAGTTATCCGAAGTATGACGCGCCAGATAGCCGAGTGCGAGAGGATTATACAGCATAATCTCCCCCATATGCACATTTTCTCTCGACGGGTACACCATTGCAACTTTTGTCATAATCCTTTCCTTTTACGCTGTATTAGTTCGTTCTTGATTGCCCGGGCTTGATGACACTGTGCAGCATGATGTCTGTCGCAGGAACTTTATAAATTTCCGGATGGTCCCGACAGGACAAAAACTGCATAACCTTGTATGATTGCAGATTTTATGCAAGAAGTATTTATCCGGCGGCTCGCCGATGTTTTTCCTGAATTCAAAGCTGAAGCGCAACAGGTGATTATATAGATGACATCATAAGCTTTTAATCCTAAGAGATTAAGTGACCAAACCAAATCTCAAGGGAGGCCTTATGATGCCATACGTACATTTAAACCTATGTGATAGAAAAGTCATCAAAAAAATGCTTAGTAGAGATATTAGTATAAGGGAAATAGCTGAATATATAGAGCGACTTCCAAGTACCATTTCCCGTGAAATAAAACGTAATAAAGATAACTATTGGCACCATCCTGTTCATGCCCATGAAAAATATCTCAAACGAAGAAAGGAATCAAAGATTTCTATTATTGACAGCAACCATGAACTCAGAGAATATATTACCCAGAAATTGAGAGACAGGAAATCCCCTGATGCGATATCAGGCAGATTGCATTTAACCCATAAGAATCGTCCAGATATGCATATAAGCCACGAATCCATGTATACTTGGATATATCGACAGGCAAAACAAGGAGATGAGATTTACAAATATTTAGCCAGAGGGGTGAAAAAACGACATAGAAGGCTCAATAAGAAGCGATCTCGCATACAAATCCTAGATAGGATCAGTATTCATGCCAGGCCTCAATCAGTTGAAAGCCGTCGATCAAAAGGTCATTGGGAGGGAGATACCATTACCGGGAAAAAGCATCAAGCATACATTGCCACATTGGCTGAAAGAAAGTCATACTTTCTGGCTGCAGGTTTTATGTGTGATAAGCGATCAGAAACAGGTAATAAATCCATTCTCGAAGCATTTGGAGATATAGATAATAAATCAATAAAATCCATGACCTTTGATAATGGCTCGGAATTCTATCAACATAAAAATCTTCAAGAAGCGCTTGAATGCAAGGTTTACTTCGCTGATCCATATAGTGTCTGGCAGAGAGTAATCAATGAACATACGAATGATCTTTTACGGAAATATTTTCCTAAAAGTATGAATTTCAAAGACTCGACACAAAATGAGATAGATGAGGCTATCAAAAAGCTAAATGATACACCTCGTAAATCTCTTGGATATAGAACTCCTCATGAGGTTTTCTATGACCTAAGCGTTGCACCTCAATCTTGAACTGGGGAAAAACAGGGGGATCGATCGACGTTAGATGGATGGGCTACTATAGGATAGTGTTCACCATCCTCGATTTTACCGATGCCGGGTATATCTCATCTCGAGGAAAAATTGAGATTCCCGGCGCCAACTATATGTTGCATGAATAGCAGTTCGCCAATACCGCAGGGGTTGGCGCTACATATCAATAAAATTCCTTGCCGCCGTGTCCGACCTCTTCACCGTCCAGGGTGGAGAACTCTTTTAAAAGCTCTTTCTGGCGCGGTGAAAGCTTCTTGGGAACCCGTATATTGATCTTCACCAGCTGGTCCCCGCGGCCGTACGACCCCAGGTAGGGTATGCCGTTGCCCTTGAGTCTGAATATCTGGCCGTTCTCCGTTCCCGGCGGGATCTTCATCTTGGCCACATTGCCGTTGATGGTGGGCACTTCGATCTCCCCGCCCAGGCACATCATGGGGAAGGACACCTCAACGATTGAGATGATATCGTTGCCGTGACGCTCGAAATTCGGGTGGTTCTGGACATGGATAACGACATAGAGATCGCCCCTGGTGCCGCTGTTGGGACCCTGTTCGCCCTCACCCGTGATTTTCAGACGGGACCCCGATTCCACGCCTGCGGGTATTTTCACGGTGATGGTCCTCTTGTGTATCTTGAGGCCCGACCCGCCGCAGGAGCCGCAGGGTGACGATATGATCTTGCCCTCGCCCTTGCACTTGTAACAGGCCTGCGTGATGGAGAAAAAGCCCTGGGTCTGCCGAATCTGCCCCGAGCCGTTACAGACCGGACACACGGCAGGCTTGGTGCCGGCCTTGGAGCCGGTTCCCTGGCAGGTTTCGCAGGCCTCGTTGCGCGGTATCTTTATCTGTATTTCCTTGCCGGTCGCGGCTTCTTCTAGTGTGATTGAAAGATCGTACTGGATATCGGAGCCGCGGCGGCCCCGCTTGGGACGGCCCCTGGTCCCGAAGGCCGAGCCGAAGAACCCCTCGAAGATATCGCCGAAATCAAAATCCCCGAAGATATCGGAGAAATCGGAATAGGCCCCGCGGCCGAATCCCTCGAATCCGGACACGCCTTCATGGCCGAACTTGTCGTAGGAAGCCCGCTTTTTCGGGTCCCGCAGAATCTCGTAGGCCTCCGTCGCCTCCTTGAATTTCTCTTCCGATTCCTTATCCCCCTTATTCCGGTCAGGATGGTATTTAAGGGCAAGCTTGCGGTACGCCTGCTTTACATCCTGCTCGGAAGCCGTCTTGGAGACGCCGAGGATTTCATAATAATCTCGCTTGGCCACGTGAGGTTTCCCTTCGAATTTATTTTACAGTTTTTTCGGCACAGGCCCTAAAAAACGGCGATACATCCATGTATCGCATTGATTCCGATTACATCTCGACTGTTTTTCAGCATTATGCCAATTAACTTAATATACACAACATTCAACCCTATGTCAATAACGGGCGTGCACTTCACGCACGCACCCGCTATTTCTTGTCATCATCCACCACTTCATAATCGGCATCATATACTTTTTCACCGCCGCCGCCCGCATTGTCCTTGGGCCCCGCTTCACCGCCCTGGTCCGGACCCGGCTGCTGCTGCTGGCCCGCGGACTGCTGAGCATGCTGCTGGTACATCCGCTCGGCGAATTTATGCGATTCCTGTTCCAGTCTCCCCTTTGCCTCCTTGATGGCGTTCACGTTGTCCGATTCCATCGCGGTCTTCAGGCTGGCAATCTCAGCTTCGATCTTTTCTTTCTCGGCCGGCTCAACCTTGTCCCCGTTTTCTTTGAGGAGCTTTTCCAGGGAATAGATAAACGAATCTCCTTCGTTCCTGGCCTCGATGAGCTCGCGCGCCTTCTTGTCCTCGGTGGAATGCTCTTCCGCTTCCCGGACCATCTTCTTGATTTCTTCTTCGCTGATGCCGCTGGAGGACTCGATCCTTATTTTCTGCTCCTTGCCGGTTCCCAGGTCCTTCGCCGATACGTGCACGATACCGTTGGCGTCGATGTCGAAGGTCACCTCGATCTGGGGAATCCCCCGGGGTGCCGGCGGTAAGCCCACCAGGTCGAACTTGCCCAGGGTCCGGTTCTGCGGCGCCATCTCCCGCTCGCCCTGGAGCACATGGATGGAAACGGCCGGCTGGTTGTCCGATGCCGTTGAGAATATCTGGCTCTTCTTGGTCGGTATGGTGGTGTTCCGCTCGATGAGCTTGGTCATCACGCCGCCCAGGGTCTCGATCCCGAGGGAAAGCGGGGTGACGTCAAGGAGGAGCACGTCATGGACGTCGCCGGTTAGGACACCGCCCTGGATCGCCGCGCCGACTGCCACGACTTCGTCCGGATTCACGCCCTTGTGGGGCTCCTTGGCGAAAATGCGTTTCACCAGGTCCTGGACCGCCGGCATCCGCGTGGAGCCGCCGACCAGGATTACCTCGTCGATATCGCCAGCGGTCAGACCGGCGTCCTCGAGCGCTTTCATGCAGGGTGTCCTGGTCGAGTTGACGAGATCCTCTATGAGCTGCTCGAGCTTCGCCCGCGACAGCGTCATGACCAGGTGCTTGGCGCCCGACTGGTCCGCGGTGAGAAAGGGAATATTGATCTCGGTCTGGGACTTGCTCGAGAGCTCTATCTTCGCCTTTTCAGCCCCCTCTTTCAGGCGCTGCAGTGCCATTTTATCGCCGGTCACATCAATGCCGGTTTGCTTCTTGAATTCCAGCATTAGCCAATCCATGATCCGCTGGTCGAAATCATCGCCGCCCAGGTGCGTGTTGCCGTTGGTGGATTTCACCTCGAACACGCCGTCGCCGAGCTCCAGGATTGATACGTCAAAGGTGCCGCCTCCCAGGTCGTACACTGCTATCTTCTCGTTATGCTTCGCCTTGTCGAGGCCGTAGGCAAGGGCCGCGGCCGTGGGTTCGTTGATGATCCGTTCCACCTCGAGGCCCGCGATCCTCCCGGCGTCCTTGGTCGCCTGCCGCTGGGAGTCATTGAAATAGGCCGGGACCGTGATGACGGCACGGGTCACCTTTTCCCCGAGATAATCCTCGGCGGTCTGCTTCATCTTCTGCAAGACCCGCGCGGAGATCTCCTGGGGTGAGAATTCGCCGGCGATGGTCTTCACCCTGACCCCTTCGCGCCCGTCATCCATCACCGTGTAGGAAACCATCTTCATTTCGTTGGCTACCTCGCTGAAGCGCCGTCCCATGAACCGCTTAATGGAGCGGACGGTGTTTTCCGGGTTCGTGATGATCTGGTTTTTCGCCACCTGGCCGACAAGACGCTCTCCCTTGTCGGTAAAGGCCACGATGGACGGCGTGGTACGCTGTCCTTCCGAATTCTGAATGACTACCGGTTCGCCGCCAATCATCACAGAAACGCAGGAATTGGTTGTCCCCAGGTCTATCCCTATAATTTTACTCATAGTATTTCTCCTTCATATAGTTTGTATATAGTATCGATTGACAATCTCATTGTTTCATCCGGAGCGGTCATTGGACCGCGTCGCCGCCGTCTTCGCCGTTTTCCCCGGCCTTTTCCGGGGAGGCCGACTTCTGCGTCTTTGTCACCCTGACCTTGGCGCTCCGCACCACCATATCGTCGATCCGGAACCCCTTCTGGTACACCTTCGTAACCGTGTCCAGGTCTACTCCGCCGCTCATGTCGATCTCAACGGCCTCATGAAAATTCGGGTCAAATTCCTGGTTAAGGGCTTCAATTTCCACGACGCCGTACTTCTTCATGGCTTCTTCGATGCGCCGGGAGATCATCGAAACCCCCTCCACAAAGGAGCGGTGCGACTCTTCCGATGAGCAGGTGTCCGCCATGTTCTCAGACGCCTCGATTGCCCGGAGCAGGTCATCGTTGATCTCCATGATGTCATTGGAAAAATCCTTGATCGCCATTTTCCGGGACTCTCCCTGCTGTTTGGCCATCCTCTTCTTGTAGTTCTCGAAGTCAGCCTGGCGCCGCAACATGACGTCCTTGAGATTCTCCATGTCGGTCACGAGCTTCTGATTTTCCTTGATCGCTTTGCACCGCTCCTCATCGGCGATGCGGTCCGCATCCCTTCGGAAGTTCTTCCTCCGCTCATCGGCGACCTTCTCATCCTTGATTTTCTTTTCGAGATCCTCGTCGGATGAATCAAAATTCTTTTTCATCGCGCCGTCCTTGGCCTCGTGGATCTCCTTGTCTTTAGACTTGTGATGCTCCTTGTGTTTATCCATCATCTACCCCAAATAATATATAGATACGCAGGACGGGAACGGGCACCGGGAACGGTGCACGGTCCGGTCGCGCGTATATTTTTTTCAATCCAGTTCCGGCTGGCGTGCCCGCTTTTTCCAGTTTCAACGCGTTGCTGCCGCCTCCCAGCATCACTTCGACATCTTGGTCAGCAGTTCCGTCACGATCCTACCGGTATAATCCACCAGCGGTACCACCTTCTCGTAGTCCATCCTCGTGGGGCCCAGCACGCCGACGGCCCCCACCAGCTTGTTGCCTATTTTATATGATGTGGAGACCATACTACAGCCCCTGACATGCTCCTCTTCGATCTCCTCGCCGATCAGTGTGCGTATTCCCTCACTTTCCAGGGTCCGCATGAGGATTCTCCTGATAATATTGTTTTCTTCTATAATACTCAGGAGGCTGTGGAGGCGGTCCGCCTCCACCATCTCCGGTATCTTCAGCAGATTTTCAATACCGTCTATGTGGAGACGCGGCTCCTCGCTCTCAGAGACCGCGAGCTGGGCTATGTCGAGGGCCATCTCCTTATTGATGCCGACCTCTTTCTCCTTCCGCAGGCGTTCGAATATGGTGTCCTTGATCTCATTGATGGCATATCCGCAGAGTTCTCCCGTCAGATACTTGGAAAAATTATGCAGATCATCCTGGGTCACATTTGATGATACCATCACCTTCTTGGTCTCCACCACGCCCGTCCTGGTTACCAGGATGAACAGGATTTCGTTGTTATCCATGGGGACCAGTACCACGCGCTTCACCACCGTGAAATCAAAGCGGGGTGTGAGCATCACCGCCGCATAATGCGATTCGGTTGAGAGCATTTTTGTGATTACAGAAAAAATCTTATCCAGCTGGACTTCCCGTTTGATCGCTTCTTCTTTGATTGAAATCTCACGGTCTTTAAGGGAGAAGTCATAAGTATCCAGAAGCGAATCTACATAAAACCGGTACCCCTTGTCGGTTGGTATCCTTCCGGCGGAGGTATGGGGCTGCTTGAGGTATTCCAGGCTCTCCAGATCGTACATGATGTTTCTCATGGTTGCCGGTGAAACGGCCAGAGAATATTTATGCACGAAGGAACGGGAGCCGACAGGTTTTCCCTTGGTTATGTATTCATAAACAATAGCTTGTAATATAGAAGCTTCTCTTTCTTCGAGGACTCTTTCTTTTGTAATACCGCGGGACATAAAATGAACCTATTTATTAGCACTCCATCTTGTTGAGTGCTAATAACATATTAATAAAAAAAATAAAGATAGTCAAGTCAAAAAGTCACTTTTTTACTTTTTGTAATCTTTTTCTCTATCTTTATCTTTCTTATCTTTATCCTTAGCTTTATCGTCAGCCTCGAGGGCCATTTTGGCGGCATCAATGATATTTTTCAGCTTGGTCGCTTCCACATCCTCGCCGAAGAGAACATGGATTTTCCGCAGTGCGGCAAGGTACGATATGGAGCTTTTCAAGTCATCTCTGGCCTTGCCGGCCATTTCATACTTGGTCCGGAATTGTTTTGCCGCTTCCGTGAGGCTATCCTTGCACAGCTGCATAAGTTCGCGCCGCACGTAAAAGAATTCCGTGCGGGGATCCCTGAACTTCGCCACTTCGGAAAAACTGGTAATATTCTTGGTGATAACGGCGGCGCGGGCCTGCCATTCGACAAAGGACCATTTCCATTTGGTATCCTGCCCGAAGTTGGTTTTCAGATCAGTCAGAATTCGATGCATGCGCTGAATAAAAGTAAGGATCTGCTGGGGATTGACCTCTTTGATGGTGGCCAGGTATTCGTCATTTTCCTTCAGGGAGCGGTCAATCTGGTTTCCGACTACCTCTTCAAGGTACTGGAGCACCTTGTAGAATTCCTTACGGGCATTTTCCAGGAAAGTGCTGTTCCGCAGATTCAGCATCTCCACGGAAAGGTCATTCATCTTGATAAAATTCTCAATAGCGTCCATTTCGCGGGAGGCAATCTCGAGATTGTAGTAATTGGCTATAGCGGGGTGCTTCTTTTTTTTCCCGATGATCTCGTTGATCGCCTTTTTGGTCTGCTCGACCTCGCGTTTGATATCCTTGATTTCGTCATTATATGCCGCTTTTTCGGCCTTGCTCACCGTTGCCATAGCACCTTCCTACGCGTACGTATCTATTGTGGTTCCTTTATTATTTTCGACCGGTTCAGGATTTCTATTAACAGGGGCCGGCTCATTTCTTTCCGGCTCGGCCTGTCGGGGCGGTTCAACGGAAAAACCGCGGGGAACAACATCGGGACCGCTGATATTGGTGATTTCCATAATCCCCTCCTTTTCATTATAGGATAGGACAGATGCCCCTATTAATGAGCATTGCTCAATTATAATATAGTTTTTACCGGGGAATTATTCAAGTAAAAAATGGGGGCGTCCCAATTCCGGGGCGGGCTATTTTTCACAACTGTATGATAACAGGGACAGACCATGATAAAGCGATACAATATTAGCGTTTCATTTTGTACCTCCGTTTACGCATCCCCAATCATCATTTTGTTGATGACAGCCTTTCCGAAACGGACAGGATGGTGAAATGGCGTCAACAGGCTTTCCCTTTCCATTCCCGGGTGCGTTTGAAATGAATAAAAGAGAAAATCACCCCTTTAATTGCGATCTTCTTTTCACGGATGCAAGCATGAATTCGCAACTGGGGCTTGGCGTTGGAGGTTATCTTTTTCTGCCCGCCTCATTCCTGGATGCGGGCCCCGACAGCATCGACACACCGGATATAATCGGGCGCCTGGTAACGAGAAGATTCACCGCTGCCGGTTCAACACAACTGGAAATTCAGACGATGCTATGGGCGCTCGAGGATTATCGAAGCGCACTGACCGGTTCCCGCTGCGGGGAATTGTCGGTGTACACGGATTCTCAATGCGTTGCGGGTTTATTGCAAAGAAGATCGGGGCTGGAGAATAAAAAATATATCAGCGGGAAAACAAATCGCGTGATGAAAAACGCGTCATTATACAGGGCGTTTTATACGCTCCATGACGAACTGGGTATTAAGGTTGTCAAGGTGACGGGGCACGGGCGTTTATCCTCCCGCGACACCGTTCATCGGATATTTTCCATTGTCGACCGGGAAGTCAGGAAGGCCATGCGGTCCTGGATGGATGAGTAAATTTCAAGGCCCCCTCCGTCGCTTTTTGTGTTGAAATAATCCGTTCGATGTCTTATACTGGTTATGATGTCTCAACAGGCTCGTCCTGAGCGCCGTCGAAGGGCTCGGCACAAGCAAGACTCATTCAGTCTCATTGATCCATTTAGAATAGAGTACACTTTACTAGCAGTTTGCTGAAAAACAGCAAACTGCTAATGCGATACAGGATGTATCGCCGTTTTTCGAGGCATTTGCCGAGAAAAACGTGAGGTTTTACGAATTCACTTCGTAAAACCGACCCTGAAAAACTCCAAGGATGGAGTTTTTCAGGAAACTGCTAGATAACAAATGGCTGGTACCCATGGAAGTAAGTTATAGGGATCTGAGAGAGCATAAAGTTATTATGCTGAAAGGCGATATGGATTATTTCTGCAGCAGGGAATTACGAGATGTAATATTCAAATTGATACATGAAAAAACAAAAAATATAATTCTGGATCTCAAGGATGTATCTTTTATAGATTCAGCTGGTATGGGTTTGCTGATCAATGTCAACAAAGAAGCGAAAAATCATAACGGCAAACTCGGTCTATTAAATCTATCGGAAGGTATATTGAAACTCATCAAGCTGGCGACATTAGACAAAATCATTCACATTTATCATAATGAGGATGATATAAAATAATAGACTTGTTGCGAAACTGGCGTCTCGCGCTCTCAGGTGGCCCACTTCGATAAACTCAGTGCGGCGCCTGCGATGACTTTTTAAGGGGCTTCGCCCCTTAAACCCCATTGAAAAATAAATTATGTAACAAGTCTAATAATGACAAGGGAGGGGGCGCGCCGGCCTGTCCCGAGCCGTGTCGAGGGGAGGCGGGGTGAGGTTGCCGCCTCGGGGAGTCTGAGGGATCTACTCTATCTTTTCCGGCTTCCCATCAGCAATCCGGTACTGGTCGGTTTTTATGATCCTTACATCATACAGAACGCCATCATTCCCGCCCAAGAGCGTTTTCACCACATCGTCTATCCGCACAGAATCTTCCGAACCGGCGTAGAGGCGCAGGAGAACAGAGCCGCCCTCTTCCACATCAAAGGAATGCACAACCATATCATAGGCCGCTGTCCGCTCCGTTCTTTTTCCATGCTTTACAAAATCCGGCCTGGCGGCAAGACCGGCGGTAACGGCCCCGGTCCTGGACGCGGCCATTACCCGGTATTCAATGATCCCGGTCATGGCCATGAGGGAAGTCTTTTCTTCTATGGCACGGACCCCGGCCGCCGATATCCCGACAGGAAGAGAGGCGTTAAGGCGTTCTAAAAAACCGCCGTCTGTTTCTCCACAGAGATCGACATCCACAAGCTCCGCCTCGCTTTCGATTCCCAGGGGCGTGGGAAAGCCGGCAGACATGCGCTCCCGCTTATTAAAACCCTGGGACATGGCCACCGGCGCTCCGGCCATGCGGAGCGCCCGTTTCACGATCTCGATGAAATCAATATGGGGTATGAACCGCATCATGCCGCTCTTGGCAAAGCGTATCCTGATCCTTCCGGTGACGGCATAGCGGCCCTCGAAGCTGCGCCGCGCCTCTTCCAGGCGGACGGTGTCAATGGCCTCTCTCGGCTGCGGCACCCTCCCGCGCAGGGGAACGCATGCCGCGCTCGCAGCGGCTCGTTTTTCCACCAGTCCCTCGAAGCCGCTCTCCACGAAGCGCCAGGGCAGCGGCCCCTCAAGGCGGCCCTCGAGATGCTCCTCCCACCCCGGGAGTATTTCGTCGAGGTTCCGTTTCCAGACATCATACCTGAAATATTCGTCCCATGAATCGAAGCGGCACCCCTCCCGGTATGATCGCTCGATGACGGCCCCCATACGGGAATCGCCCCGCGCCAGGACACCCTCGATGATGGAGGCCTCCACGTTGTGGTTCTTGACCGTGATTGACCGCGGCAGGCCGCGCTTGATCCGGCGGACGGTGGTCTCGAAGTAGTACCTTCCCATCTGCCGCTCGCGCTGGAAGGGCGTATGCGGCTTCGGCACGAAGGGCGACACGGTCACGTTGATATCCAGCCTGCGACCGCCGACCCGGTGTATCTCTTTTAATAGTGCGATGATATCCTCCGCCTCGTCATGCTCCTCGCACCCCGGGAGGCCAATCATGAAGTAGAGCTTGATGACCTTCCATCCGCGGGTATAGACGTGCTTCACGATCTCAACGAGGTCCTGGATGAAGATCCTCTTATTCGCCCTGGCCCTCACCTGCTCCGAGGCGGACTCGACCGCGAAGGTGAGCGACGCCCGCCTGAGCTCCGAAACCTGCTCGATCATGGGAAGCGTGGCCGTGTCGACCCGGAGCGACGGGAAGGATACCGAGATCCCCATGGCGGTGAGATCGGGAAGGACGTGGTTGATCAGTGAAGCCAGGTGCGGATAATCACTTATGGAAAGGGACGAAAGGGTGACTTCGTTGTACCCGGTGTTCCGCGCAATGGCGAGGATGCGTTCGGCCACGGCCCGGTGGTCATGGCAGCGATAGGGAAGATCGTAGAATCCGGCATGGCAGAAATTACAGAAGTTGCTGCAGCCCCGGGTGACCTCAACGACGATCCGCTCCTGGGCGATACGGATGCCGGGCACCGGGGGCCTCAATGGGTCTGTCAGGGCTGCGCCGCGGTAAACCCGCTTCCGCACCCCGGGTCCATTGCCGCTGGCCATCCCGGGCCCGCCACCGTCATTATCGTACCGTGAAGACAGCAGCACCCCGGGTATATCGCCGATCCGCGCGATCGCTTCATCCCTTCCCCGGCCCGATGCCTGTGCCTCAATGACAGTCCGTACGATTTCAGCGATACCCTCCTCGCCGTCGCCGATGAAAAAGGCGTCTATAAAGTCACTCATCGGGAAGGGGTTGGATGCCGCCTCCCCGCCGGCGATAACTATCGGCATGCCGTCTCCGCGGTCCCGGCGCAGCAGGGGGACGCCCCCCAGGTCGAGTATCTGCAGCACGTTGGTGCAGAGCAGCTCATGGGACAGGTTGAAACCTATGAGATCGAGCTCACCGAGGGGCGTATAGGTCTCCAGGGTATACAGGGGAACGCCGTCCTCCCGGAGGGCCTGCGCCATATCATCCGACACGGCGAAGACCCGTTCACAGGCGGCGTCCGGCATCGCGTTGACGATATCGTACAGGATGCGGAGGCCGTTGTTGGACATGCCCACCTCGTACAGGTCCGGGTACGAGAGGGCCATGCGGAAGCGCGCATCGTCCCTGACGATTACATTCAGCTCGCGTCCCATGTAGCGTGCGGGCTTCTGCACGCGAGCGAGGAGTTTCTCAATGGTTTTCTGGTCGATTCGCTTCATTCTCCGAGCCGGTACGTAATGTTTTGCGCCATTTCCCCATTCATTCGACAACTCTTCCGACTTCAACACATTTTTGATATTTCTCGCGGAGACGCAGAGGCGCGGAGCAAATATAGATTATCAGACCGTTTTAAAACCTTTTCCCTCTGCGTCTCAGCGACTCTGCGCGAGATCTTCCCGCATGGCCCGCGCCAATGCCGCATACTCATCGCGGGTCAGCTCCTCACCGCGCCGCCCCTGCTCGATCCCGGCCTCGGCAAGGATCCGCGCCGCCCCTTCCCGCCCGAGATCGATATGGGGCGACCCCGAGAGCGCGGCAAGGATTGTTTTTCTCCTGCCCCAGAAGGCGGATTTCACCAGGTTATGGAACAGCGGGATCTCATGTTCCGCAAGGGGCAGCGACGGCCTCCGCGACAATTTCAGGAAAGACGATGTCACGTCCGGCCTGGGGTAAAAGGATTCCCTCGGTACCGTGAAAATCCGCCGCGATTCATAATACAGCCCGAGGGTTACCGTCATGGCGCCGTAATTTTTATTCCCCGGTGATGCCGTTATGCGGTCCGCCATCTCCTTCTGAAGCATCACATACACATGCGGCGCGGCATACCGCGAACACTCGAAGAGAATTTCCGAGGAACAGTAATACGGAAGGTTTGATACGATCCTGGTGAACGTATCGGGGGGCGGGTTCTTTAAAAAATCGCCGTGGATCAACGTGAAATTATCCCGGGCGCCGAACTTGTCTGAAAGGTAACGGCAGAATCCCGAATCAATCTCGACTGCGGTAACTTGGGCCGCCCGGTCAAGGAGCAGCCCGGTGAGAGCGCCCAGGCCCGGCCCTATTTCAAGCACCGTGTCGGAGGGACCGCACTCCATGGCGTTGATGATCCGCTCCCTGGCTTCACGGGACACGAGAAAATTCTGCCCGAGGCGTTTATTGGGATGAAGGCCCAGACCGGCAATCAGATGTTTGATTTCCACGGTGTTCATTTTTGTTCTTGAATTCAGCCTTACAACAGGCATACTAACATAGAATGGTCTTTGCGGCCTATCCGCATGGCAATAACCGGCCGCCTTATAACACAATGTGCGTGGTCACCAGTAAAATGTCAACCTGGATGGGAAAATTTCTTATTATTATCGGTTCGATACTCCTTCTGGCCGGTGTAATCGTGCTGTTGAGGGACTCACTGCCGTTTCTCAAGCATCTCGGCAGACTCCCCGGGGACATCACTATCGAACGGAAAAACTTCAGTTTTCACTTCCCCATTGTCACCGGCATAATCATAAGTATACTGCTGAGCCTGGTCCTGTATGTAATAAACAAATTCAGATGAAACAAGCCGGGGTATCTCAATAATGCACATTGCTTCAACTTGTCATTGCGAGGAGCCCCTCGACAGGCTCGGGGTAAACTCCGCGACGAAGTAATATTCATACCTCCCCCCTGTCCCCCCGAGGGGGCATGAATGAGATCCTTCATCAAAGAAATTCTAGTAGTTTTTTATTCTTGCACAAAATTTGATCACCTGTAAGTATAATGACACTTGCCCCCTCGGGGGGACAGGGAAAGATAATCATCCCGGGAGATACTACCATTATAATCCTTGACGAGATCGGCAAGATGGAGTGTTATTCTGAACAATTCAGGCGCATGGCCGTAAGTGCCATGGATTCTCCCAATATTGTCATCGGCGCCATTACTCTGGGTGGAGACGATTTCATTAAAAACATAAAAAGCAGAGATGATATTGATATAATCGAAGTGACTATCAGTAACAGAAAGGCCCTGCAGACAGGGTTTCAGCACCAGTAACACTGGTTTTTATTACACCAATGTTAAATTTGGCTGATTTGAAGCACTTGTTTTATCGCAACTGTTGACAAATATGAGCGGGAAAAATTATATTCACCTTGTTCTAATAAGGACTATATCATTCAACGGAGGCATCCATGAAAAAAGTTACACCTACTATCGCGACCGAGAGAAACTACACGGTCGAAAAAGAAAAAGACCTCCCCATCTCCAGCTATTTCGGCGAGGACACATTTAACGATAAAGTAATGCATGCGAAATTACCCCAGGTATTCTACGTTAAACTAAAAGATAGCATTGAGAAAGGGAAAAAACTCGACGTCGAAACGGCAAACGCAGTGGCCCACGCCATGAAGGAATGGGCCCTCGAGAACGGCGCTACCCATTTCGCCCACTGGTTCCAGCCCATGACCGGGGCCACCGCGGAGAAGCATGACGCGTTCATCGAGATATCCGGCCCGGGAGAGGTGATCGAGCGCTTCACCGGTGAACAGCTTGTCCAGGGAGAACCGGACGCGTCGAGCTTTCCCAGCGGCGGACTGCGCGCCACCTTCGAGGCCCGCGGCTATACCGCGTGGGACATGTCAAGCCCGGCATTCCTGAGAAAGAACGGAATCGGCATTACCCTCTGCATTCCGACGGCATTCATATCATACCACGGCGAGGCGCTGGACAAGAAAACGCCGCTCCTCCGCTCCATCCGTGCGGTCAACGACAGCGCCCTGCGGGTATTAAGACTCCTGGGCAACCGCAAATCGAAAAAGGTAACCTCCAATCTCGGACCGGAACAGGAATACTTCTGCATCGACATGGACTACTTTTACAAGCGCCAGGACCTGGTGCTCACCGGAAGGACCCTTATCGGGGCGCCGCCGGCGAAAGGACAGGAGCTTGAGGACCAGTATTTCGGCAGCATAAAGGAGCGGATGCAGTCCTTCATGCACGATGTAGAGGAAGAGCTGTACAAGCTCGGCATCCCGGCAAAGACCAGGCACAACGAGGTCGCGCCGTCGCAATTCGAGATCGCTCCCATCTTCGAGGAAGCAAATGTAGCAGTGGACCACAACCTGCTCGTCATGGACAAGCTCCAGCAGGTGGCCCGCCAGCACAACATGGCGGTGCTGCTCCACGAAAAGCCCTTTGCCGGTATCAACGGGTCCGGCAAACACGTGAACTGGTCCCTGTCAACAGACGACGGCACCAACCTGTTCAAGCCGGGTAAAACGCCCCATGACAATATCCAGTTCCTGATCTTCCTGCTGGCCACCATGAAGGCGGTGCACAAGCACGCCGATCTTCTGCGGGCATCCGTGGGATCCGCGGCCAATGACCACCGCCTGGGCGCAAACGAGGCGCCTCCGGCGATCATTTCGATCTTCCTGGGTGATCAATTGACGGCGATTCTCGAGAGCATCGAGAAGGGCATGGCATCCGACGCGTCGGACAAATCGATCATAGACCTGGGCATATCATCGCTCCCGGTTGTAAGCAGAGACAATTCCGACCGGAACCGGACCTCACCCTTCGCCTTTACCGGCAACAAGTTCGAGTTCCGCGCCGTGGGATCGTCACAGAATATTTCATTCCCGGCAACCGTGCTCAACACCATCGCGGCGGAGAGCCTTGACGAAGTGGCCGACATGATAGAGAAGCGGGGAACCGAAAACATCAAGCAGACAGTACTCGACATCATGAAAGAGGAGATCCCGAAAGTGAAACCGGTCCTCTTCATGGGCGACAACTATACCGACGAGTGGCACAAGGAAGCGGAGCGCCGGAAACTGCCGAACCTGAAAACTACTCCGGAAGCGTTGAAAGCCATGGATGCCGAGAAGGCGATGAAACTCTTTGAAAAGTACAACGTGCTGTCCCGCGTCGAACTGAAATCGCGCTACACCATTAAGCTCGAGAAATATATCAAGGATCTCGAAATAGAAGCCAGGTCGCTGTATAGCATCGCATCGAGCCAGATCATTCCCGCCGCGGTAAAATACCAGGGAAGCCTCGCGAAATCGATCCTGAACACGGAAAAGGCGCTCGGCGACGGTGTGGATCTTGCTCAGCAGAAGAGCTTGTTGAAGCAGATATCCATGCTCATCAACGGCATAGGGGTCTCCCTGGCCGGCCTGCAGAAAAAACTTGACGATAAGAGCTGTGGACATGATCACCAGAAATTAGCCGAGTTCTGCTGCAGCAATGTAAAGAGCTCAATGGTTGAAATCCGAAAACAGGTGGACGAACTGGAGGCCCTGGTCGCCGACGACTTATGGCCCATGCCGAAGTTCTGGGAAATGCTCTTTGTCAACTAGCGGATAAATACAGCAGTAATTACAGGGGCCGCGGGCAAAACAACCCGTGGCCTTTTTTATCCTGACCGCATCGGACAACTGCCGTTTCGGATTTTCAAACCAGTTTAATCATTATCCTGTTTTTATTTGGCCGCACCATAGCACTCTCATCAATCCCCCCGACCCCCGAAGGGGGCGCGGAAAAAAATATTTTATGCCGGTCATCGCGAGGAGTGAAACGACGAAGCGATCCTGATGATGATAAAATAACAGAATATGAGATCATATCATTTTTTATGTCAGCATCAAGATTGCTTCGCTACGCTCGCAATGAGATGTTTTAAATTAATGACATTCCCACACGCCCCCTCAGGGGGTCGGGAGGGTGTAAAATTATGCGGATGGCAGACTGTGCACCAGTACAGGACAGGGTAGTGAGCACAAAAAATCATTTAAATCGGTAACAAAATCATCCTCGGTTTGTGTTAAACCTGTGTGATCAAAAAAAGTATTGCATTATTAACCACCCGGTTAATAGTGTGTCAGTTTTTGTATCTTTTTTTTAATCAAGGAATCTAACTTTAATAACTTCAAACACCATAGAGAGTGCTTATGTCAGATATACTAGTCATAGTCGGCCACGGCGAAACTTTCGTTTTTATTATGCTGATTATCGCCAGCATCCTTGCCCTGGCCGTGGGAATGGAACGGGCGGTAATATTCAAACGGAATTCCAGCAAAAAGATATCACGTTTTGCCGGTGAACTGATCGGACTTCTCAGGAAGCGTGAACTCAAAGCGGCGGTGGACCTCGCCCGCGAATTCGGCGACAACGTATACACCCGCTTCGCCCTGTTTTCAATCAACCACGCCAATGATAACGCCTACGGCCTTCAGGACCTTATGGCCGGGAAGATACTCGAGGAAAAAATCGAGCTTGAAAAAAGGCTCACGATCCTGAACACCCTGGGGAACAACGCGCCGTTCATAGGGCTCCTCGGCACCGTCCTGGGCGTCATCAAGGCCTTTCACGGCCTCGGCACTCTCGGCAGCACCGGCGCGGACGTGGTCATGCGCAGCATCTCCAAGGCCCTCCTTGCGACTGCCGCAGGCCTCTTCATCGCCATCCCCGTGGTCATGGCGAACAACTATTTTGCGAAAAAGGTCAAGACCATCATCCAGCAGCTTGAGATCCTGTCGCGGGAGATCAGCGCGAGCCTCCACGTCCGCAAAGCGGCGCCCGCGGAGACCGGCAATTCCCCGAAGAGCAAAAAGAGGTAATATACCATGTCACTACTACCCGGCAGCGGCGACGACGACGAAATCGGATATATAAACATCACGCCGATGGTCGACGTTCTTCTCGTTCTCCTGGTCATCTTCATGGTGACGGCTAACTTCCTCAAGATGGAATCGGTCAACATCAACCTCCCGAAGGTCAATGCCGCCGACCCGAACATTCAGCAGTCAGTGCAGATCGCCATCACCAAGGACGGCAAGCTGATGATGGAAGATACCGAGATCAACGAAGAGAGAATGGTGGTGAACCTCGCCAAGGAATCAAAATACCGGCCTAACATGAGGGTTACCCTCTCCGCTGACGAGCGGCTCCCCTACGGCGTCATAGCCCGCGTCATGGGCCTCATCAGGCAGTCCGGCGTGACCCGCATAGCCCTGTCCGTAAAACGCTGAGCGCGCACCGCTTATGGCACTGCAGTTATTTCATCGCATACGGCGGAAGATCAGGGGGATGGATCTCTTCGAGCTCTGCCTGACCGTATCCATCGTCCTCCATACCGTTGCCGGAGGCGCCTACTTCATTTCCAACATGCCCTCATTTGCAATTGACGAAGACGAGCTCTATGACGCGGCTAAAATAAAAATGAAAAACGTGGAGGTCGATTTTATCGACATCCCAACGTCGGTCCCCCTCGGGGGCGACACAAACCCGGCGCCGGTTGATAAAGAAGAATGGATCGAGGGAACGGGTAAGGATAAACCTGACGCTGAAAGCACCGACATTGACATCAACAAACTCTCCGGCGACGGCACGGACAAGGACGGCTACATGTTCGCGGACCTGAGCGACCATCCGCCCATACCGATAATAGACTTTGACCTGAATAAATATTTTCCCCAGGCAGGGCGCTCCGCCAACATCACGAAAAAAACCGTACTCCTCCAGATGCAGGTCAACGAGGACGGCTCCATCAACAGCGCAAAAATCGTTTCCCCGCCCTCCGGATACGGCTTCGATGAGGCTGCCATGAAGGTTGTCACGCGGCTCCGGTTCCGGCCGGGTAAGATCTCCGGGAGAGCCGTGAAAATGCTGCTGCGGGTGCCCATTACCTTTGTGCTGGAGGAATAACGATCACGCCCGGTAATATTCCTTCTTGACCCGATCGATGACCTGTATGGTGCCGTACTTGCCCGACTTCTTCGCGCTGTTCAGGAGCTTCACCCCTTCCTTCACGCACGACTTACAGGCGCCAATGGGAAACTCGATCCCGAGGGACAGGGAGCAGACCGTGGAATAGGTCTCGAGGCTGTAGAGGCCGGAACATTCCCTGCACCGCATGATAGACTCTATCTGCGTCTCCCTGATCCCGTCCGTATCATAGAAGACATTCTTCTTCCGTGTCATAAACTCACCGTAGGGCGGCAGGTCATCGTATTCCGGCGGGTTGAAATATGCGCCCAGAACTACGTCTTTCAGTTTCCTGATGTATTCGCTTATCCGCGGGTCCTGGCGCAGGGCGTTCTTGTCATAATCCGGCTCCCGGACGTGAGAGTAATCGACGCCGGCCATGGCGAGGATGATCCCCAGGTTCACATAGGGGAGCGCCCCCTGAATGGAATAGCCGCCTTCGAGAACCGCTATGTCAGGGTTGAGCTTTTCGTTGAGCAACGCGTATCCCTGGGCGGAAAAATTCATGTTGGTGATGGGGTCCGTGTAGTGGTTGTCCTGGCCGGCGGAATTCACGATGATCTCCGGCTTGAAGTCTTTCAGTATCGGGAGCACCATTTCGTCTATGGCGTAGAGAAATCCCTCGTCGCAGGTCTCCGGCGGCAGAGGGATGTTGATGGTCTTCCCGACCGCGTTTGGCCCGCCAAGCTCGTTCACATGGCCCGAGCCGGGATACAGGGTGCGGCCGTCCTGGTGAATGGAAATGTAGAGCACATCCGGGTCGTTCCAGTATATATCCTGGGATCCGTCGCCGTGGTGGCAGTCAGTGTCCACCACCGCGATCTTCCTGGTGCCGTAATGGTCCCGTATATACTCGATCATGATCGCTTCGTTGTTGATGTTGCAGAATCCCCGGTTACCGTGGACCGACTTCATGGCATGGTGTCCCGGCGGCCGCACCAGGGCAAAAGACTTGTCCACCGTGCCGTCCATGACAATGCGCGCCGCCTTGATAGCGCCGCCGGCGGATATCATGTGCGATTCCGTGGTCACCGTGTCCACGTCGGGGAAGCAGAAATGGGAGCGCATCACGTCTTCTTCCGTGGCAATATCCGGCTTGAATTCCATGAGCCCGTCGATGTCGAAGATCCCCTCCTCCCGGAGCTGGTCCTGCGTGTAGAGGAGCCGTTCCTCCCGTTCGGGATGGGTGGGCGATATGGCCCAGTCATAGGCCGGAAAGAATATGAGTCCCATGCTGTTCTTCGCTTTAATCATGACAGCCTCTTGATAACGCCCGGCTTGATCTGGCACTTGACCCTGATGTCCCTGCCTGAAGTTGAAAATCCGTCAACCATGTTGAAGGACGATGATTCGATTATTTCCGTGTCCGCATCCACGGCATTGACGCCGTGGTTTCCCAGGTGCGCGGCAAGATTTTTTTTAGCATCCCGCTCCGCGTCCTTAACGGTGTAGCCGGCGGGGATCTTCTGGCGTACATCGATATATGGGATAAGAAGTTCGCCGCGGTTCGTGTCGGCGAAGAGTTCAATTTCTATGGTGGTCTTCGCCAGGGCTGCACCGATGGCATTGGCGACATCGTAATTCTCCGGCAGCACCGTATCTATGCCGAAGGCGTCGGCAAGCCTGTCGCGGAAAGCCATTGCGGGCCCTCCCATGATGTAGACCTTCTGCGGCTTAATTTTCTTTCCTTCCAGCATTTCATGGATGGTGTAAACCGGCCGGTTGTTTATCTCGTCAAGCATGGCCTGCACTTCATCCCTGATCCGCTGCACCGCATAGTCAAAGGCGCCGTCGGCGAGCTTTGCCGCCGTGAGCCCCTTCTTCTTCGCCAGCGCGGTAATCCCTTTTATTGAGGCACCCGTGTCCAGGTAACCGGTGACCTTACGATAGTTCAGTGCGTCCACCAGTGCCGGTTCGCTCCCGCCGGCGGCCATGGCCGGTCCCTTCCGGTCCGGGCCCACGGAAACGACCGTGCCGTTCACGTGGATCGTTGAGTCGCCGCCGATGCCGATTGAGCGCGTCCTGAGGGCCCGCACCAGCGTGGGAAATGACTGCAGGGCTATACCCTCGTTCTCGATAAGGGGTACACCGTCGGCGAAGATGGCGATGTCCGTGGTGGTTCCGCCGATATCGAGCATGATGCAGTCCCGGGTGATGTCGCAGAGCGCTGCGATACCCATGACGCTGGCAGCCGGCCCGGACAGGATCGATTCAACGGGAATGTCACGCGATCTGGCGAAGGGCATGGTGCCGCCATCCGCTTTCAGGACATTGACCTCGGCGCTGATCCCCAGCTCGCCGAGACCCTTGCTGATGGCGTCGGCAAATGAATTGTACAGGCGCCATACCGCTGAATTGAAATAGGCGGTGACGATACGCCGTGGAAAGGAGAGCTGCCCAGATAGCTTGTGCCCCAGGGTGATGAAATCGAATGAGGCTTTGATTCCCTCGGCTATCTCGTTTTCATGGTCGGGATTCCGGGTTGAAAACTTGGTGACTGCGGCGAAGGTTTTAATCTTTTTTTTTGCCGCCTCCGCCCCGATGCGGGCGATGATCTTCGCGTCAAGGCCCTTGATGACCTTGCCGCGGTGGTCGATGGACCCATCGATCATATTGAACGATTTCCCGATGGTGAAATTTTCCGGGTCGATACCGGGGCCGGACGATATGATGACGCAGACCTGTTCGAGCTTGTCCTCGACAATGGCGTTGGTGGAAAGCGTGGTGCTGAGATTGATGCGCCTGATCTTGTTCTTGTCGATGTCCCGGGTAATCTCCTCTATGGCCTTGCGCACGGACAGGAGAAGATTGGCGTGATCGGTGACGGCTTTGTAATGAGACACGATCCCTTTGTCGCCAACGAGGACCGCGTCAGTGTGGGTCCCGCCAACGTCAAGACCGAGATACAGATCGGAAGCAGCCATGGCAGGTATCGGTTCCGTCAGGCTTCGTGAGCTTTTTTGCCGTAGACCCTTTCATAGGCCGCGCAGTAGGGGCACAGGCCGTCTTCAATATTCTTAACGAACCAGAAAGCTATGCCGCGCTGTTTTTTTCTCGCCCGCGAGCACACCGGACACTCCACGCACCGCTGCGCCATCTTCCGGTCTTTTTCGGTTGCACTATTCATTGGTTGCCGTCCTATCGTAATATTCACCCGGTTCAAACCGCGTGACAGCATGACTCAGGTTGCACCAGTATGCTCCGGATGTCAATATATTAATGATAAAACGCGCACGCAGATGTACGGCATGTCCCTTCGAATGCTCCCGGAATCAGAAAAAGACGGCGCCATGAGCACCGGATTATAATTGTGCAAACAGGGTTTAGCGTTTGTCTATTCGCCTTTCTCAATCTCGCTGGTATCGAGGATCCTGTCAACGTCCAGTATTACTAGGGGATGATGTGTAGCCACTGGAGAGAGAAACTACCATTTATCCGTCTTTGCAAATCTCCCATTTCTTTTGAACCATAACAAGTATAATGAAACAAAAGAATAATATATTGGTTATATTTCCATAGCCTGGAGCAATATACCCCCCGATCGGTGACGGAATCATTGAAAGTATAAATCTTACACCGATAAGAATCACCAGCGGACTCAGGATGGCCTGCCATTTTTTGAACGCCGTATTTTTCCATACAACAAGCATCATGAAGAGTAGTGAACCGGTTCCGAAAAATAAGCCCATGAGCTTATAGAAAATGTCATGGTAAACAAAGAATCGCCGGATCATCATACCGGTTGCCTCGTTGTTAAGCTGCTGGTGCACCTGGAGCCCCGTCCCGTAAAAGGCAAAGCTGCAGTGATACGCAAGACCGGCAAGCATACTGAAAGACATGCAAAAAAATATTGCAGCGGATAACATTTTACTGTTTTGCCTGAGAATAAGATGTAACGACCAGAATCCGAAAAGTTCAAGGATCACAAAAAGACCCATGGTGTTGCCAACAAGCAATCTTTCATGGGATATGCCGATCATGTTATCCTTATATATTAAAAAATATTCGCTTCCGCTCATGGGCCCGCCGAGCATAATTACGTCGCCGACAAATGTTAGCATGCAGCCAAAAACGGCAATTGCAAGACAAAGCTTGACCATGGTGGCTTGGTTCATCTGTTTTTCCTTCAATAATATAATTGTTTGTGAAATTTACAGTGCGTATGTATATTATACAAGCAGTTTATTACTTGATACAACCAATTCAAAAGAAACTTTAAAGATTGGATGACGCAATCAACGCACCAACAATTCCATCATCTACAGCATGGAATAATATCGTTCCGTCATTTCTGTGGATATGCCCAGAGATTTTCCAAACCGCATCACGGTTCCGCCGAAGCAGTCCCGCTCATCCTTTTTTGACTGTTCTACATCGCGCTGAAATGAAGTCTTCGTTATAAAAGGAAAATTATCGCCTTTCTTGATCGATGCATCAATAATATTGTCCGGAAGCATGATATTTTTTTTCACAGCAATGAGTTGTATCTCTTCCATAATCGCACGGACATCGGAACGCAACTCTTCCGAGTGCATGACTTCACCGATTGATTTTCTACAGGCCGCGGTTACCAGGCCAAATGCGGCGATGAATATAAATTTTTCCCATATGTCCCGGGATGGATCCGGCAGCCATTTGTATTTAACAGCGCTTCCATCAAATAATTCAGCAATACCATGCGGGTCGAACTCCGCTCTTTTCGGATCAGGACCGAACAGGATGGTGCAGCTCCCTCCCTTCTGTGTTACAACGCCCGGCCGCTCAATATGAGTACCTATGTAAACACAGGCAGGAAGCACGATACCCCTGTCGGTTATTCCCCTTATACGTTCATACATGTCAACGCCGTTGAGCAATGGCAGAAGAATCGTATTCTCGCTTATAACCGGTATCACTGATTTTATGGCGCCATCAAGGTCATAGCTTTTAACGCATACCAGGCAGAGATCGACTGACGGCAGATCGGCGATCGCATCGGTCGCCATGGCCGGCCTGCATACCATGCCGGATTCATCATCGGTATTCAGGATAAGGCCGTTTTTCCTGATTTCACCGAGATGATCGCCGCGTGCAATGAAATATACTTTTTTATCGGCATCTGCCGCAGCGACATGCCGCGCGATTTTACCCCCGAAAAATCCGCCGACACCGCCGACGCCGTAGATGCATATATGTTTTATTTCAGGCTCCATACTTTTTTATCCTTTTTGAATTTCCATAGTCTGGAATAATAATACAGTAACCAATGACCTTTTCAGTATAGTCCCATGTGGCACACCAGGCCTTATCTGAATCTATTCCATCCCGGATGAGGCCACGTCAACTCAAAAAGCACTGGACAAAAGTATAAAACACACATACACTGCGCCACAATCAATTCAAGATTGATGTCAAAGTATGTGAGCTGAAGTCAATTTTGATCCCTTGTCCATCAAGGGCGGAAATATAAAGAAATCTATTACCTTCAGGAACATTGTCATGGAAGAACACAGGCTGTATTATATTGTATTATTTTCTTTCCTGGCCCTCGGGGCCGTTGTATTTATCATACTCCAGTTTATTGCGGCTCCCTACGGAAGATATGCGAATAAAAAATGGGGACCCCTCATCAATAACAAACTCGGATGGATCATCCAGGAATCGCCGGCGTCAATCATGATGTTTTTCTATTTCCTTTACAGCAGCCGGCCGTCAACCATCACAACCATCGCGCTCCTTGTCGTCTGGCAATCGCACTATTTCCATCGCGCCTTCATCTATCCCTTCAGTCTCAAGGGGAACAACCCCGTCCCCCTTACGACGGTCCTCCTGGCCTTTCTGTTTAACATGGTCAACTCCTACATCCAGGGAAGATGGATCTTCACCCTTGCCCCGGAATCGATGTATAACGCCGCGTGGCTCACCGATCCCCGTTTCATCACTGGTGTTCTGCTTTTTTTTGCCGGATGGGTCATCAACAAGCATTCGGACCATGTGCTCGCCAACCTGAGGGCTCCGGGTGAAAAAGGATATAAAATACCCCGCGGCGGCCTGTTCGAATATGTTTCATGCCCCAATTATCTTGGTGAAATGATAACCTGGCTTGGCTGGACCATCGCAACCTGGTCGATCGGCGGGATATTCTTCCTGCTCTGGACAATCTGCAATCTCGGGCCCCGGGCGTTTACCCATCATAAATGGTACAAAAAGACATTCCCCGATTACCCGGCGAAAAGAAAGGCGCTGATTCCCTTTGTGGTCTAGAGATGGAAACGCATAAATACAAAATTATTCTGGAATATGATGGAGCCAAATACCACGGATGGCAAAAACAGAAAAACGCCAAAAGCATTCAGGAAACATTGAGTGCCGCGGCGCAGCAATTCCTGGGCGTGCCTGTGGATATCCAGGGAGCCGGGAGAACCGATGCAGGGGTGCATGCACTGGCGCAAACCGCCCATCTGGAATCTTCCCTGATTGTTGATCCTGAAACCCTGCGTGACGGCATCAATAACAACCTGCCGGAGACCATTAATATTCTATCCATAGAAAACGCCGAGCCGCGGTTCCACGCCCGCCACCACGCAGTGAGCCGAAGCTATCTTTATCTTATTTCAAAAAGGCGCTCTGCATTCGGCAGACAATATGCCTGGTGGATACAAGACAGGCTTGATTGTGATACAATGAGGCAAACGCTTTGCGTTTTTCAGGGATTCCATGATTTTGTTTCTTTTGCTGATAAAAGAATGGAGAAAGGATCTTCAACAAAAGTAAACGTTGAAGGCCTATGGCTGCAGGAATTTGACGATATAATCGCCATACGAGTTGTCGGTTCTCATTTTCTCTGGAAAATGGTGAGGCGCATAACAGGCATAACAGTAGAGGCCGGTCGCAATAAAATCAACCCACACGATGTCGGACAAATGCTTCTTTCTTATTCAGAAATACCGAAACAATGTACCGCCCCCGCCCATGGTCTCTTTCTTGAAAGGGTATTGTATGAAGGTGACCGTTTGCCGGAAATTAAACCGCCGATTGTATTGTATTAATACAAGGAACATCCTCCCGAACGGCGGTCCTACCGGACCCAGTATCCGGCAGGCTATAGGGGATACAGGAGGTTACGTGAAAAGGTATATCCCGTTTTGACCCGCCTGCCGCAACAGACATTTTTTTCTTGATATTAATGCAATCTTCTGTAATATTAGTCAAATTGGAAGAAAGATTAAAGCACATACGGAATTGATTTAAAGCCTGTACGGTTAGTCATTCTCAAATATATTATCCGATTTTTTTAATTAATATTACACTTTTGAAATTTATTCACAATAAAACAATGACTTTAATGTTAAAAAATATTTTATCAAAGATACATCCAATGAAAATAAAGTTTTCCCGATCTATCGGCTTTAAAATATTAATTTTCTACATAGTGCTTGCACTGATAAATATTTCCTTCATCATTTCTATTATTTTCGAAAACCAGATTGAGCTTATCAGCAAAAATTCAAAACTTGAGTCCGAACAACAAATTTCAAATTTGATCGGTTCTTTAAAGCAATTTTCAACCGAAATGAAAAAAGGCACGCTCTTCGCGTATAATAATGAACAGAATTTTTAAATCAATTTATCAATTTGATTCAGCCTTACGCATCAATATTTTTCATTATAAATGAAAACAACAAAGTTCTCTATAAATCCAGCAAAGCGATGGATCCTCCGCCAACAATTGCTGAAGATGTGTTAAGATCTGTTACTTCCGAAAATTTTTCCGGAAAAGAGTATTACCTCAGAATAGACGACAGCCAGCGGGTCATGTATTGCTATATCCCCCTCAACAATTTTCAATTAGGCAATACAATCCTTCTTGTTGTGAAAGATATAAGCAGCCTTGATGAGTCATTGAGAAATCTTTATTACCAGGCGATCTATGTCATCATAGTGGCATTTTTATTTCATGCGGTTTTTGCCTTCATACTTTTCAGATATATCATAACCCCCATAAAGATGCTCAAACAGGGCGCACACAAATTGGCCGACGGAGACTTCAGCGCACGGATTTTACTGTCCGGGAGAAATGATGAATTCGGATCTCTTGCGGACTCTTTTAATAAGATGGCTGACTCAATAGCTGAAAACATAACCACACTGTCGGGTAAAGCCGAAAGAGCAATGGATACAAAATTCAGAACAGAAACTCTGACCGTAATAGACGAACTTACCGGTCTATATACCCGGATGTATATGCTTGAACGCATTAATGAAGAAGAAATAAATACGCGTATTAAAAAAAGATCATCCGCTCTTCTTATTGTTGATATCGATAATTTTTCGGACATAATTAAAATATACGGTAACAATTCAAGGGATATAATACTTCTGGAAATTATAAAAATTATAATCCGGAACTGCTCTGAAACCGATGTTATCTCGCGATTCAGCGGTGAAAATATCGCCGTTTTAACGACCGACTGTTCAATTGAACACATTAAAGATCTATCCGAAAGAATTAGACATGAAATTGAACATAATACGGTCATAACACCTGATGGAACTTTTTCAGTCACGGCGAGTATCGGCGTATCATTCACAGGTTCCGGTTCCGAGGAAAAGCCCGAAACAGGAAACGATCTTGTATTCTCCGCTGAAACTGCGCTAAGGCAGGCGAAGAAAAACGGCAAGAACAGGGTTGAAATTATTCCTTGAGGGGACCTGCTTTGTGAAAAAAACCAATGCAACTGTCATAACCATAATTGCATCTCTGATTACAATCGTGTTCCTTATTCTGACGAATGAAATCGCGATTTCAATCAGGCTCAACGAGCTGAGTTCAAGCTTACAGGATATCGACCGCACAGAGGGAAGCATTGATAATATCGGCCTTGTGGCAACGTATGAAATACACAAGAAATTGTTTGAAAACAGGATTTCCCAGGAAGAAGCGGACGCCATAGAACAGAGAATAAATTCGCTGGCAATCCTTGAAAAAAGCAGGCCTCCTCAGTTCGATTTGTTATTTGCCATAATCTCGTACCCCGCTCTAACGATGATCAACTTCAACCGGATGATCCTCGGGAAAATGCCCCTTGTTCGTCATTATGATGATGACTCGGGTCATGTGAATATTGACCTGGCATATTACTATGAAAGAAACTTTCTTTTTCAACGCGCCATAAAACTCTACGATGAAAGCCTTATCAATAATAATTTAAACAGCAGCCTTAAGGCCGGGGTTCTTCTTCACCAGGGGTACTGTTATGCTCTTTCGGAAAATAACGACATGGCCCGCAAAAACTACCTGACGGTAATTAATAAATACGGCCAGGAGAGCAGCGCGATAACCGCGACAATTCTCCTCGGATATCTTGAAGGATTCAGACTCGCCCGCGAAAGGGTGCTGAACAAAAAGGAGGATCTCGTATCGACCAGCCAGAGCCTTGTAAATCTTCTGGCATATCAACAGGCACTTTCCATGCTTAAAACCGCAGAACTCGAGGCCAGGACGGAAGACCTGCCCCGCATAAAATATTATATAGCGAGATGTTTCGCCGGAATGGGCGACACCAATAAAGCAGTGGAGAAGTATTTGCAGGTAATTACTTCTTCGCCGTCATCACGCTATGCCGTGTTTTCCAACCGGAAACTATTCATGACAGGATCGTCCGGGGGAGATGACACAATTCAGAATATATCAATCGAGCTGAACAAGAAACTGAATGACCCCGTACTGAACAAGATGGTTGAGAACAAGGGAAAGATTAAAACAAAGAGAAATATACATGAAAACATGATCACAATTGATATCCCCCAAAATCTAAAACCCAAGGTCGCAGATTTAATATCAAATAAAGATAAAACTGGGTTGAAAAATAACAAACACTATATCATATTTACCAGCGATGGGAATATGTTCAAGGGAACATTGATCGAACAAACAGCTGACCATATCGCACTTAAGTCTTCAATTGGCAGGATTAATGTGAAAAAAAACAAAGTCACAAAAGTTACTGAAAAATGAACATGGATAACTTCCGGCTATTATTTATTACGGCTGCCATCCTATTGTTACCGCATGTCGGTTCAAGCGACATCATTGTTACTACAGACGATATGATACTCAATGGAAAGATAATTGAGGACATCAAAAATGACCACGTAAAACTGGGCAATTATCATGGTATCTTTAAAATAAATTATGCTCAAATTAAAAAAATGCATAATACCGACAACTATCAGGAAGATATAAAGATTTTAAAAAAAATGGGGAAATCCGTCAGCGAAACTGAGATTAAATCTAATTTCCATGCCGGCATTATAAAACTCGAGGCTAAAAATCTTGAAACCAAAAAACTCGAGGCTAAAAAACTCGAAGCTAAAAATCTTGAAACCAAAAAACTCGAAGCTAAAAAACTCGAGGCTAAAAATATCAGCGGTAAAATGATCAAAGCCAGATCAATAGATCATTTACTGTTTGTTTCCCCATTTTTTATTATCAATGCAGGAAAAATGCAATCTGTTTTGCCGTTGAGCGTCGGCGTATCTCTTATGGGGGATATCCGTATTCAAAGCAAAAACAATTATATACCTGGCTGGATCAGAATCGATTTTCAGTATTTTCATTCAGGATCTGGAATAAATAGAATTTCCGCACCCCGTTTCAGCCTCGGTGCTGTATGGAAGATCCCTCTTGTAATTAGCGGTTTTTCTTTCAACCTTGCCCTGGCTCCATCATTTGGTGCAGGTTATTACGCGATTAAGGGCAGCTATTACGAAAACAGTAGTTTAAAATGGAACACTACCGCAGCGATCGGGCTGGAATTCTTCTTCTCTTCCTGGGTGTTTTATCCCCAGATAAGGCTAGATTATATTCATGTCGGCGCCGCGCCATTATTGGGAATCGGACTTTACATCGGCGCCGGATACCTTCTCAATTTAAAAACGTCCATAGAATCAAATTAAAAATTGATATAAATCTATGACAATTTTTCCTGCAATCATGTGAATAAATATTTTACCAACAGCTCCTGAAGCGGTATCGGGCGTGAAAAATAATAACCCTGGAAAAAGTCGCACCCCAGCCTCTTGAAAAAATCAACCTGATCGGGCAGTTCAAACCCTTCCGCGACAACCTTGAGGCCAAGAGAATGTCCCAGATCCAATATATATTTGACCAGCGTTTCTTTCCTCGCGTCGCCCGGGACGGAATGGACAAAGGCCATATCAATTTTAATGATATCCACCGGGAGTTCAGCCAGGTACGACAGCGAAGAAAATCCTTTTCCGAAGTCATCGATAGCTATGATAAAACCGTTCCTTTTGAGTTCTGTCAGACTTTTACGCGCAAGAATCATGTTTTGCACGAGATTGGTTTCTGTTATTTCCAGTATAAGATGCCGCGGTTCGATACCATGCTGTTTTGCGAATGAAGAAAGAAAATCGCCGTACGATTGATCCACCAGCTGGTCCGCAGACATATTGATGCTGATGCTGAACCTGTTTTTTATTTTCATTTCAACATCATAAAAAGCTCTACGGACCACGAGATTATCCAGATCCTTCATCAGGCCCGCCTTTTCAATCAACGGGATAAAGTTTTCCGGGCCACCGATTGCCGGATCACTATTGGTGCATCTCAACAGCGCTTCCGCGTACATGAATGTTCCATCGGCATCCACTACAGGCTGGTAAAACAGGGTAAATTCATCTTTTGAAATGCTGTTCCTGAGAAGATCAACCGTATATATTTTACAGGATGTCTCCTCCAGTAAGTTCTTCCTGAAAAACTCATAACTGTTTTTGTTTGTCTTCACGCTGCGTATTGTGCTGTATGCATTATGCATGATAGTATCAATATCGTTCCCATCCTGGGGAATAAATAATATAGCAAAGCTTGCCTTCAAGGTGTACGACACTCCCGATACTTTAAACGGATTCTTCAGGCTTGATATTATTTTAGAGACAAAATTATTTGCTTCATCTTCTGTTTGTATATCCTTCAGTAAAAATGAAAATTCATCCCCCCCAATGCGATATAATGTTCCGGTCTGGGCAAAATTATCCATCAGCCTGTGTGAGAGCATCTTGAGTATCTCATCGCCGAAGTTTTCACCATATGACTCATTGATATTCTGAAAATTATCAATATCAAAAAATATCAGCGAAAATTTCTCGCCCCGGTTGTCGGATTTATTTAGCTCAATCCTCAAATCCTTTTTGAAACCAATTTTGTTCTGTATCTCCAGCTCAGAATCATAGTATAATTCACTTTTTAGATCTTCCGTTATGTTTACCATGCGGCTGTAGTAATTAATAAACAGCTCGATTATTCCGAAACTCATTAATACTATTAATATAACAATGATAAGTCCCGGATACGGAAAGGGATTATGTATAGAACCGATTTCCTGTCTGGCAAATAGTATCGAATAAAAATAATTAAACATGAAATAACTGACTACAAAAAGACCCATCAATGTATATTTTCTCGGAAAACGGATTTCACTCTGCATTGCATTCATCAGAAAGATTATTACTGTATATACCAGGTATACCAGAAGGAGAATATTTCTAATTAGTGCCAGTGGGCGCCTGTTCAGCATGTCCACACTGCCATTATAAAGGCTGGAACCGACATGCCCGTTCATTAAAAATAAATCAGGATAAATAACTGAGAAAACCGTTATCGCTGTTGCGGAGGCTATGCCCGCTATAAAGAAGACATGGTTGATTTTTTTAATACGCGTTTTCAATTCCAGAACATGGTTGAGATAATATGGAGCAATAATAAAAAACAACAACGGAACTAATCCCCTGAATAATAAAAAGAACCTCGCGGCATCTTCGCGTAATATAATTATTGTGAATACAGAAGCAAAGGCATCGCTTAGGATATACAGTGAAGCAGCACAGCTTAATACTAAAGGTGCGAGGGTCTCCTTTCTCGGCATTATAATGTAGGCAAACGCAAACTGTATGTCTGTGTAAACAATTAAACCGGAGAATAAAATCGTCATGCTGTAGTAAAGGATTGGTAGATT
Source organism: Spirochaetota bacterium (assembly GCA_041753395.1). Classification (GTDB taxonomy): domain Bacteria; phylum Spirochaetota; class UBA4802; order UBA4802; family UBA5550; genus RBG-16-49-21. Next base: position 232,265 of record JBGSUQ010000008.1, on the reverse strand, counting down.
TTCCATATATTATTTTCAAATAAAAAGTGTGTGTATTATATCATATAAATAAATATGAGCAATCCAACAAACACTACATATATATCAAGTTAACATTAACTGTCGGTAAAATCCATTTTTTTCAGTAACCCAACTAATCCGATTAAGAGCTAACAAATGTTGGCCTACCGGCAATTGTTATTTTACAGGATGTTCCTGTATAAAATATTCATTGAAAAAGGGTTTTATTCCCATGTTTGAATACATTACCCTGTTCTTGTACTGATAAAACATCATACAGGAATCCGCAACCTCATCAGCATCGGCCATGGAACACCCTCCAGCGGTTTGTCATTATAGCAGGTCGAGTACACCAGACACCATTCCGTCAATTTTTTTATGCGATTCATCATATATATAGCTTTCTCATTTGATATGAAACTCTTCCAGATCTCTTGCGGCAAAAAGGGTCATATACACACTTTCATAAACACTATGCCCAAATCGTATTGCGCTGTCCCGGGTTGAAAAAGTTGAGATCACAACCGTTCCGGGTCAGTTGTGTTCTCCGCGGATATACAAAAAGTGGGAGTTAAATGAGGACATAGAATATCACCCTCACACAGGTTGCAATAGCACCGGGGGCATACATTCCCGACAGATCATCATTATCAGCCTAGCCACCCCTGCCAGAAGGTATCTCTATTCGACAGTTATAATGTAGCAATTGATGCATCAAGTTGCAATAACGCGAAACATGCTATTATATGCTCATACATTTCCATTATTCAGCTGTTCAGAAAAATACACAGCAATAACAGAAAACGTTATGCCGTTATTTTACAACAGCGTTTGTTATCAAACTGGAATCCATCAGTATAGTCCTTTTAGACGCAGCCAGTCCGCACCTGACCTGACCCTGGTCGTGTGAGGTTTTCTCAATACAAAAAACACCGTGCATAGGCTTTAAATATATTTACATTTTTTCGCCCTGCCCCATACTCAGATCCATGCATAAGGTGACTGAAACAGCGAATACGCCGGGAGTCCGGGTCGTGGTCATGGAACCGGGCGGTCCCGTAAATGTCGGATCAATCGCCCGGGTGATGGCCAATTTCGGATTCAGCGACCTGGTACTGGTGGCCGCGGCCGATATCGTTGATGACGAAGGCCGGGGCGCCCGTGTCGCCATGGGCGGGCTCGATATCTATAATGCCCGCTTTGTCGTCGGCACGCTTAAGGAAGCCCTGGAGGGGTGCGGCCTGGTGATCGGCGCCACGAGAAGGGCGCGAAGTGACGAGACCAGTGTCGATTTCAGGGAGGCTGCCGCCATTGCCTCCCACAGAGCAACGACGTCGAGAGTTGCCCTGCTCCTGGGCCGCGAGCGGGACGGACTTTCCCGCGAAGAGCGGGGCCGCTGCCACATCCTGGCCGAGATCCCCACGGTCCCGGGGCCGGCAGGGTCGCTGAATATATCCCATGCCGCGACCCTCTTACTGTGCGGGATCTTCAGCGGGTCTCCTTTATCAGATAGCCTGCCAATCGCCGACACGGATGCCCTCGCCGCTGAATTCAATAACTTATTCAAACAATGCGGAATAGGGGAGGACAACGGCAGGGCGCAGGTGATCTTCAGAGGACTGGTGGAACGATCAGGCCTCACGGCAGAGGAGGCGCGCCTTCTGGAAAAATCTTTCAGGTTTTTCGGTTCGAGAATTCAGAAATAGATGTTTATAAAATTTTTAATGATTTTTTTCATCTCGCTGAGATTGTCTAAAGCTGAATCATTTTATCGCAAAATATGAAATAATTGTTCTTTACTTTATTGAATAATACCGTATACTATAAACATAAAATAATTAACATGGGTATTTGTTATGTTTGATTTAACTCTGACAAAAGATCTGACCGAGAGCATAGGTAAAAGTCTTACATTCCCCGATATCGAGGCGGTAGGGAAATATATTTTTAAAGAATATAATACCCACAGGCTGGAGAATGTTACTAATACTGTGACGATATCTCCCCTCATGGCGGCGCGGCGGCTTATCACCGAGTGTGAAAGACACAACAAGATAGAGGACCTCATTTCTTTCATGATCGAGGCGGATGGTTCGCTATTGAACGGTAAAACAGTCAAACTTGCCGGGCTCGAAAATTTTCTTTTCAGACTATCCCGAACCGGGAAGTATTTCGATTTTAATAAAAGAAAGATAGTTTCGCTCGATGAAGATAAAAATATGTTGCCCAACTGGGGTGCGCTCAAAGACGGCAAGGATTATCCAATAGTAATCGCATCGATCGACATATGCCAGAATTCCGAGCTCGTAAAAAAATATAACTCTGAAAAGATGGAAAAAGTGTATTACCGGCTCTGGGAATTTTTAAAACATAAGATTTCGAACTACAATGGGCGTATCTGGAACTGGGCCGGTGACGGCGGGTTGATTGCTTTCCATAATGAAAAAGGGCCGTCGATCGGAGTAAGCTGCTGTCTCGAAACATTGCTATCGATGCCCATATTTAACATCAATCCTCATAAATCCATAGACGATGCCATCAACCTCCGCATAGGGATGGACATGGGGAATATGAAGTTTTTTTGCGACACCGGAAGAATAATATCTGACACTATCAACTTTGCTTCACATCTTGAAAAAAAGGGAACCCCGGTAAATGGACTGGCCATATCAGATAAAATATTCGATGCGCTGGAACCCCGGTTGAAGGAACTCTTCAAGAGCGAACAGCTTTTTGAAGAAAGAAAAACATATTCATTGCAGTATGAATTTGCCAAAGCAATTTCGTAGCATTCCTTTGATGTAAATTCGCCATTAATAACAATTAATGGGCAATGCTTCATTATAAAGCAGAAACCACTCAACCGGGTAATTCTATATAGTAAATCCAGCCAGCCGCCGTACAGGAAATGCAGTACCGCAAATAGGCATATCGCAAAACTATTATTCTTGAGCGACACTATATGTATCATTTATCCTGAAAATAAATGAAAGATTGAATTGCCCATACACCCTGATTCCGCTGTCTTCCCGGCTCTGAACAGGATATAGCACCATAGGTATGAAGAGCGGGGTTGAATAAAACAAAAAAGTATCATATCCCGAGTATTTTTGATAGGAATGATTCCTGAACACTCCTTCACCCCTCACCGCTGCAGTAAATGCGATCGTAAAAATTTCTCCAATATTTACATTCAGTCCCAAAGCACCCCCGAGGCCCCCATTGATGCCCCAGGCAGCATGAGCTTTATTAAAACCGCCATATATATTCGGGGCCCCAAACATACCGCCAAGGGATATCTGCGGGCCAAGCCATACCCGCACTATTTGAGACCGGTATACGCCGAAACCGAGGGTATGGACCGTGTTTATTGCCAAAAATGGCGGATTATCATACTTGAAAAAATAACTAGATTCCTTATACACATCCACTCCGAACCCAATGTCAAGGTCCATCCGATAATTCAGGAGTTTGTCCTTGGCCAGGTTGGTATCCATAGTAATGCCCAGGCCGGCATTACCAATGCGTGAACTGAGATTTTTTGTGGCGGCCTTAAGCCAGTAGTTTTCTCCCAAACCATAATGCAGGGAATAGCCAACTCCCATGGCCATTGCCGATGTTCCGAAAAAAAACATAAAGCCGGCCGATAGTAGTACAACTAGATGTTTAACTTTCATATAATCCCCCCAAATGAATCTTTTTTTATACTAACTGCTTTTTTATCTTGGCGCAGCAGAAGGTAAGCCGAGGGAGCGCCTGACAGGAGGTCAGTAGTGCCGGCGATTACACGGATGTAATATCGCCGGCCCTTCCCTCTTGCAATAAAGCCGACCCGATCCGGGACATTTTCCCACCCAGCGGCAGCGAAGTCTAGTATTTTACCAGTACGCAGTTGCTCCCGGTAAAGGTGCCGGTGACCGACAGGCCGTTCCAGAAGTCATACGGACTATACCCGTACATGTAGCCGGCCGAGAAGATGCCGGAGTCCGACACCGCGACCGATTGGAAACATGACTCCAGCCTGCCTGATTCCGCCGATTTTGCCCATTGAGTTGTTCCCGCCGTGTTGTACTTGACCAACACGACATTCGGTCCGCCCGCATAGGCTCCCGACACCGTCATTGTATTCCCGAAATTGTATGGAAGCCTCCCGTTAATGAATCCCGCGGCATAGACGCCATCGCTTCCCGCCGACACGGAGGTGTAGCACGAATTATCAGGATTTGTCGTGACCGACCTGGCCCACTGGGCCACGCCCGCCGGACTGTATTGCACGAGGACCGCATTGGGACCATTGCCGCCGCCGACTGCCTTCTTACCGTTCCCGAAATCATACTGGCCAATACCGGTGATATAACCTGCGGCATAGACCATCTCTCCGGCAAACGCGATCGACTGGAACGAGGAACTGTTCGAGCCGCCCGCGATCGATTCCGCCCAGTGCACGGTCCCATCGGCCGAATATTTTACCATCACAACATTGGGCCCGCTGCTGTATTTTCCTGAGGCGGTCTTTGAATCGCCGAAATCATACAACCTGTCGCCGGCAATGTAGCCGGCCGCGAAAACGTATTCTCCTTTAACCGCTATTGCCTGGAAGCATGAATCACCGGGACCGGCGGCGATCGTCCGCGCCCAGAGCGGCGTGCCGTTCAGGCCATATTTTACGACAACCGCATTCGACCCGTTCCCGGCACCGGTCGCGGTCACTCCATTGCCGAAATCATAGGTGCTGTTTCCCATGATGCAGCCAGAGACATATATCCCGTCGGACGCGGCGGCCACGGCGTACAGCGACGACGCGTCAGGCCCTGTGTTCACGGACCTGCCCCAGAGCGGCTTGCCGCTGCTGTCATACTTGACCAGGAGCGCATTGCTGCCGCTTGCGTAATGTCCCGACACGATAACGCCGTCCCCGAAGCTGAAGCTCCCGTTGCCGTCCATGGTGCCGGCCGCGTATATACCGTCGCTGCCCGCCGATACTGAATAAAAGCAGGTATTGTCCGGGGCCGCGGACACCGTGGCCGTCCATAGCGCGGTTCCGTCCGGCTCGTATTTCACCAGCAGGGCATTGCCCCCCCCGGCGAAGCCGGCGGAAGTTCCACCGGCTTTCCCAAAATCATACAGCCGGTTTCCCGTGATGGAGCCTGCGGCATAGATCCCGCTTTCAGAGGCAGCGGTCGAATAATAAACAGACGCGTCCGGTCCCGTTGTTGCCGTCGAAGCCCAATGCGCCGGGTACGCATCGCATGTCGAACAGCCTGGATCGCACGTCCCGCAATCCGACCAGTGATCGTGAAAGCCAAAGTTATTAATGAATAATAACCATAACAAGAATGTGCTTTCCCACCATCCCCAGGCTGCGGCTGAAAAGCATCCGTTACCGGAAAAGACAAGGGATATCAGCAGCAGAAATACCGATAGTTTCTTTTTCATAATTGTTCCTCCATTTGTGAGCATCCCCGATGCCGGGTGTCAAAGGGCGCGCCGGTTATCGGGGAGCTTATGGAACAAGGATACACAGGAGGGGGCCTTTACTCTAACATCTTCCGGAGCATCTCCATCTTTGTTATTAACAATTCCGGATGTCTGAAAATGTTAACTCTCGGGCCTGTTACGGACCCGGTATTCCGAGGGGGTGAGGCCCATGATGGCCTTGAAGGTGCGGTTGAAGGAGACGATATTCTCAAAGCCGACGGCGAAAGCAATATCGATGATTTTCTGGTTCCCGGCCCGGAGGCATCCCGCCGCCTCCTCAATGGGGAGCTTGGCGACGTATTCATTAATTTTCATGCCCGCGAAGGCCTTGAAGAGCTTGCTCATGTAATCCGGGTTCATCCCGACCGCCTCGGCCAGGCCCTCGCGCGAGAGATCGGACCGGTAATTTTCCTTGATGAATTCCATGACCCACCTGAGGTTTTCTTCCGACTCGTTGGTGATGGGCTGGAGCTTTTTCCCTGCCCGCTCTTTCAGGGAATCATAGAGGTGCTCCGTGGCGCGGAGCCGACCGTAGACATCGCGGCCTCCCAGCACCATGTTGCACATGATTACAATGAGCGATCCGAACCCGGGAACCATGAGGGCGGTGATGCTGCCGGTGAGATAGGCGATAATGTCCCACGCAGCCGCAATTTGCGAAGCGACGACCAGGATGATGATGCCGTTCCGCTTGAACCGGTCCTGCCTCTGCCGGGGAGTCCGCTTCATTATATAGATGACATACCCGACGTAGATGATCTCGGTAGCCGCAGCAAGGGATGGGCGGAAATAGAAGTTGCAGTCAGCGAAGCGGCTGACCGCTATGCCTGCGGCTAGCAACAATAAAATCATGAACACCACAATATTCTGGAAGGTAAAATAGACGCGGTAGAGCGACTGTATGAATATGATGACGAGAAACGCCATGACCGGATACAGGGCCCAGTGGATGATGAATATCCATTCAAAGGGAACGAACAGCAGCGTGTGCGGGGAGAACATGGCTATGATATACATGATCATGGCCAGGATCATCAGATTTCCGTAAAGGAAGATGGTGTTTTTCCGGTTCCACATAAAAAAAATGAACACGATAACCATAAAGCCCGTCAGGCAGAGGGCAATCCCGAAGGGGACCTTGTCTAACCAGGTTTCGTAATACAGCTTTTCACGGAGAAAACCATTTTTCGGCAGCACCGTTACATCGTCAAGGAGGCCGCCCCATTCTTTGCCGTAAATGCCGAGGCGCACGTGGATGGTGTTATCCCCCCTGGCGAGGATACCGGGCGTGATGACGTAATTGCTCGGGAAATGGATATTGGCGAAATCCCCAGGGCCCTGCGAGTTGACGAAACGCCTGTTAATGTAGACCTCATCGGTATGGAACGTCCTCCCGAGGGATATGCCGTAGTATTCAGACGGGTCACCGGTTATCCTGATGGTTCCCCGCAGCCATACGTGCTGTATTGAGTCGCGGCTGGCCCGGAGCGGTTTAATCGCAGAGGGAACCGGCACCGGGAACCATTTTTCCCGGGGCGACGGCGCGTCCAGCGAGATATTCGGATCATAGCAGATGGACCAGTTGTGCACGGCTGCCAGCGGATCTCGCGAGCACGATGCAAGGAGCAGAAGCCCGGCGAATGCTGCGGCACAGAAGATGTATCGGACCGGGCGGAGAGCCCTCGCCAACCCGAAAAAAATAACATGGCGGTCCCTTTCATGAAAAATCGGCGGTTTCAAGGATTGTTTTCTCCTGCCGGCAATTTTCAGGAAGTATCGGACGGAATGCAAGAAGAAAAACCGGCAAAGATGAGGCATATTAAGCATCAAGAAAATTATTCCCTCATCAGATATCTTCATGATACGAAAAGACCCTTATCTGAACCTGACCCTCCTCAGTAGAGAACCCCTTCAGCATAAACAGTACTTGGCAAAAGCTTTTAAATTCATGCGTCTTGATGGGGCGGTGCTAATACCATGCAGGGAGGTCATTTCACATGACAGAAAACCCAGCCGATACTGAATTGCCTCCCCTCCGACAACAGAGCCTCCTTTTCAATAATCTTCAGATCTTTGAATTCGGGTATAACCTCATAGGGCCGCATATCACGTTTTCGGAGATTTCTGAAAACCATATCGTGACTCTGTGAAAACCGCTGCTGAAAAAGTTCGGAGATAGTCGGCCCTGAAATTTCATACTCATGAAGCTCCACAAGGAGATCGCATTTCCGCAATCCCTTAAACTTCTCGGGATCAATCAGCGGGACCTCCTGGCCGTCACAATCACAAAGCACAAGAGTGGATTCATTAAGCTGAATAGCTTTCATCTCTTCAAGAGTCATCTTTCCATGGACGACGACCCTGGCGGCGACATTATTCAAATCGATATTGCGCACAAGGTCATCCCGTGTTCTCTCGTTTGCCTCATAGGCGTGGATCATGGTGTTCGAATTTCTGATTGCTAGACCCACGGCATAGTACCCTTCGGCAGCGCCGATGTTGATGATGGTATCATATCCCCTCTTACAAATAGCTTCAACAAAGGGATGCATTTCCGATTCATAGGCTCCCAATATTTTGGGGATATAGATGGTATCACGCGAGAGGGGATAGATGTAGTTCATACCCCCGAAGGGTCCCCCAAGGACTCTTATGTCCCGCATGTTAAAGCGCCACTTTAGAAATTTTTCTTCCCCTCGTTTTCGAATGATGATACCCGCTTCACGGGAAATGAGCTCCGCCAGCTTCATAAAAAAGGAATGCTTTAAAAGCCAATAGATAAATCCCTTCATGATATTTCATCCCCCTCTATACACGCTTAGGACAACAATGATCCTATGGATTTTACCAAGGCAAAAACCAATTGGGTTTAATATTAATATCAAGGAAATTACCCCTCATCAGATAACTCTCATGAGACGGAAAGGCGCTTATTTGTACCAGTTTTGGATATTGCATGACTATTTTCAATACAAAAAGCAGCGGAGGGGGACCTTGATATCTATATCCGGGTTCCGGGGCAAGAAGTCATTCAGAATCATAACCTGACGCGGATTTGGATGCTATCTCTGCCACCCGGGCCTCTCGAGATCACCGTCCCAGAACAGATCAAAGCACTGGCTTTAAAATGCTGCATAAGCATTGATGGGGATGGACATATGGCGCAACAAAACTGGAGCGCGCCGGTCACGATAATGATCCGCTTCGTTACACGGCTGGAAAGTTCATTTATATCATTAGGCGGCATAATCATTTCACCTCATCCTGAAATAAATCATACAGAAAAAATCCTGTTAGTCAGTGATAATACCCACGCATATCTGGAACATTTTTATCAAATAAATATTAAAATCATACTTTAGTATGATAAACAACAACCATAAAATTACCTTTCTCATACTCGGGTATGATGTCGGAAATTCTGAATTATATATATTGAATAGTGTATTAGACTTATTGCAATTCTTAGATAACTAAAGGGGTCCAAGGGGGGGGCGAAGCCCCTAGAAAAGCCCCCGCAGGGGTTCCCTGCGAGCGCGAGACGCTAGTTTCTCAAAAGGTCTATCTTGAATTTCTTTAGCTTCTAAAGATATATCAATTCTGTAAATAAAATTAACAACAAAGTAAGGTGTTTTTGTTGGTACTGCCTCCATCTTCTCTATTTGAGGAATCGGACTGGGGCGGGGAGATAAGCCGTATGGGTCCCGGGTAATATTTATGCTTGCGGGGGACGATTAATAGTAATTTGAAAAGCCTTTAATAAAAATTTCAATGAATAGGTTGTGGAGGCAAAATGAAAAATAAAAATAATTATACGGTGATTGTAATATTGTTAACCGCTCTGGCGGTCACGGCGTGCGGCAACAAGGGTACTACTTTCAATTCCTTATTGCTCCTGCTGGGAGGAGGGGGCGGCGGCGCCCCTTCATCACATACACTGCCGCGCTTCGCCTATGTGGCGAATACGGCAGATGGCGCCATTTCAGCATACACCGTTGATGACCAGAGCGGAAGACTGCGCCATAACGGCTATATTGTGAGTGAATACTTTCACACATTTATCGCTGCCGACCCATCGGGCAGATTTCTCTACGCACCGAGTGAGGGTGACGACAATGTCTCGGTGTACACGATCAACCAGGACACCGGCGCCCTGACCGCAGGAACTGCGGTTGCGGCAGGGGATGGGCCCCGCTCTGTCGTTGTCGATCCCACGGGCAGGTTTGTCTACGTGTCGAATTATTTTTCCAACAACATATCGGTGTATACGATTGACCAGTCCACCGGCGCCCTGACCCCGGGAACCCCGGCGGATTCAGGCACCTCCCCTCAGTCAGTAACCGTTGACCCCACGGGCAGGTTTGCCTATGCTGCGAATTTTGCGTCCAGCATCATCTCGGTATATACGATAAACCAGACCACCGGCGCCCTGACCCCGGGAATAGCGGCGACAGCAGACTTCGGTCTTCAATCAATTACTGTTGATCCCTCCGGGAGGTTTGTCTATGCGGCTGATTATAATTCCAACGCCATCATGATGTTCACAATCGACCAGACCACCGGCGCCCTCACGGCAGGAACCACAGTGCTTGAAGGCAATCAACCTGCCTGTGTCGTTGTTGATCCCACCGGCAGGTTCCTCTTCGCGGCGAACAAGGGCAACGATACCATCTCCGTGTGCAGGATTGACCAGACCACCGGCGCTCTGACCCCGGGAACAGCGGTGCCTTCGGGCGATAATCCCAAGTCAGTTGTTGTCGATCCCTCCGGCAGGTTTGTGTACGCGACGAATAGTGGTGGCAATACCATATCAAGGTATACGATCAGCCAGAGCACCGGCGCTCTTACTTTTGAAAGAACGATTTCTGCCCATAGTGCTCCTGCTTCCATGGCAATGACCTCAGGAGTTGACCCGGTAGCCCATGTGCCAAAATTCGCCTATGCCGGGAATATTTTCACCGATAATATTTTTGTGTATACGATCAACGCAACAACCGGCGCCCTATCGGCGGGAACAGCGACGGCCGCTGTGAACAATCCCTATTCCATTTGTGTCGATCCCACGGGCAGGTTTGCCTATGCGGCCAGTAATAGTGACGACAGCATCTCGGTGTATGCGATCGACCAGACAACCGGCGCCCTGACCCCGGGAACAGCGGTAGATTCAGGGGACGGGCCTTATTCTGTCGCTATCGATCCCACTGGCAGGTTTGCCTATGCTGCGAATCATGCATCCGACAACATATCAAGGTATACGATCGATACAGTCACCGGCGCTTTGACTGTTGGATCTGCGGTTGCAGCGGGGGATGGTCCTTTGTCAATTATTGTTGATCCCTCGGGCAGGTTTGCCTATGCTGCAAATTTCAGTTCCAATACTATATCAGTATATAGTATCAACCCGGCCAACGGAATCCTGGCCCCGGGCATCGCGGTGCCCACAGGCACTAATCCTCGTTCTATCGTTGTTGATCCCACCGGCAGATTTCTTTACGCAGCGAACGGTGGGTCTGATACTATCTCGGTATATACGATTGACCAGTTATTCGGCGGCCTGACCGCGGGAACAACAGTGGCGGCAGGGGACGCTCCTCATTCTGTCGTTGTCGATCCCACCGGCAGATTTCTTTACGCGGCGAATGCCAATTCCGACACGATCTCTATGTATAGGATCGACCAGACCAGCGGCGCCTTGATACCGGGAACAGCGGCAGCAGCGGGGGATTATCCATATTCAATCGTTGTTGATGCCTCGGGAAGGTTCGCCTATGCGGCCAATTATAATGATGACAGCATCTCGGTGTATACAATCGATCAGAGCACCGGCGGCCTCACCGCGAATTCCACGGCGGGGGCAGGGGATGCCCCAGTTATAATTACGTCAAGCGGTGTGATACGGTAGGCCGGCTGGAAAGAAAGACGGCGGCAACTGCATTCCCCGTCAGCGGCATTCAGGGAATACAGGAGAGAACTATTTTTTAAGACTGCCGCACAGGACGTGCGGCACCGCAAAAACCGCGCAGGGAAGCGCCGGAACCCGCCACATTTTATTCATTGACAAAAGGGCCGCCCCTCCGGTAGGTTAAATGCGAGGTAACCATGAGAATAATCGCCATTTCCAACAACAAGGGAGGCGTGGGAAAAACCACGAGCACCGTCAATATCGCAGCAGCGCTGCAGCTTAAAGGCAAAAAGGTCTTAATCATCGACCTTGACCACCAGGCGCAGGCCACCTACCATTTGGGCTACAACCCGAAGCAGATAAAAAAATCGATATTCCACGTTCTCAAGGGCGAACTGCCCTACGACGAGATACTGATCGACCGGAACGACCTCCACCTTCTCCCGGCGAACCAGGAGCTAAAGGACATAGAGTTCCTTCCCATTCCGGCCAAGGAGTTCCTCCTCCGCGACTCCCTGGAGGAAATGAACAGCTACGATTTCGTCCTCATCGACTGCCCGCCGTCCCTCGGCATCCTGACCCTTAACGCCATGGCCTATTCCAAGGAGATCCTCATCCCCCTGCAGGTCCAGTTCCTCCCCTTTCACGGGATGTACAACCTCTTCGAAGCAGTGCAGGTTGTGAAGCGCCGCCTCAACAAGGAGATCGACGTGACCGGTATCATCGGCACCATGTATAACGCCAAGCGCGCCATCAACAGGGAAGTGATCGAGGAGACGGAGAACCGCCTCCCCGGCAAGCTCTTCGAGACACTCATAAGGGAAAATGTCGCCCTCCAGGAGGCCCCCAGCTGGGGCAAAACGATTTTCGAGTACAAGCCGGGAAGCTCCGGCGCCGACGACTACATGAAGCTAACAGAAGAGATCATGGAACGGGAGTGACAATAAAGGATTGCATCCCCTGCAGCCCAAATTCCGAGTACCAATAATGCCGGAGAAAATCCGCATCTTGATTTTTTCCTCCCGGCGACAGCCGCCTCACAGTGACAATTACAATCGACTTACGGTTAGCAAAAACTTTCCTTTGAATTCATTTTGTTATAGGCAATAATGATAAAAAAGCTTTAAAAGACGATCTGACATGACGGGAAAAGCTGCACCAGGCAATCGGGACGGAAGGAGCGACAGACATGAACCAGGATACAAAGAAAAAAATAATTCTCCTGGTAGAAGACGAGGTCGTCATTGCCCTTGAGGAAGCGCAAAAAATAAGGGGCTTCGGCTACGATGTCATCGTAACAAACAGCGGCGACGAGGCCGTGAAAACGGCGACCGGCAGCGCGGGAATCGACCTCATCCTCATGGACATCGATCTGGGCAGCGGCACCAGCGGCCCCGAAGCGGCGCAGCAAATCCTCAAGCGGCGGCACATGCCCATCGTTTTCCTCACCTCTCACGCAGAGCGGGAAATGGTGGAGCGGGTCCGCGGCATCACCCGCTACGGCTACGTGATAAAGAATTCCGGCAATTTCGTGCTCCAGTCATCCATCGAGATGGCCTTCGAGCTCTTTGGGGCCAATGAAAAGATGCGGGAAAGCGAGGAGCGCTACCGCGCCATATTCGAGAACACCGGCACCTCGATGTTCCTGATCGAAGAGGACACGACCATCTCCATGGTGAACGGCGAGTTTACCCGGCATTCAGGTTATTCGCGGGACGAGATCGAGGGTAAAATAAAATGGACAATGCTGGTGCATCCCGACGACCTCGACCGCATGCTGGAACAGCACCGGCTGAGGCGCGAGGCCGGAGACGGAGCACTGCCTGGCTACGAGTTACGCTACAGGACGAAATCCGGCGCATTTCGCGATGCGCTCATCACGGTTGAACTTGTGCGTGGAACGGTGAAAAGCATCGCGTCGATCATCGATATCACCGATCGAAAACGGATTGAGGAAGAATTAATTCTCAAGTCTCTCGTACTGGATCAGGTCAAGGACCACGTGACGATCACGGATCTTAACGGTAAGATTATCTATGCGAATCAGGCACAAGTTGATATCTTAGAAAGTTCCAAGCAGGAATTAGTCGGACAATCGACGAAGATCTATGGAGAAGATGCCGATCAGGGGCCTACCCAGCAGGAAATCATCGAAAAGACACTGCGGGATGGGGTCTGGCAAGGAGATATAGTCAACTATGCGGCGGATGGCAGCGAACATATCATGGCCTTACGGACACAATTAGTTCATGATGCAAACGGAAAAGTCATTGTGTTATGCGGAACTGCGACAGATATCACCGAACGCAAGAGGATAGAGGAAAAATTAAAATTTTCCGAGGAAAAGTTTTTGCAATCCTTCATGATGAGCCCGGCTGTCCTGTGCATAGCGCGGCTGAAAGACTTCAAGATAATCGAGATCAATGACACCTTTTTAAGAAAAAGCGGTTATAGCCGCGAGGAGATTGTGGATAAAACCGCTCCGGAATTGCTGGTCTGGGAAAATCCCGCTGACCGCCAGGAGGCCGTGGCCGCCCTTATGACCGAAGGTAGAATCTGCGGGAAAGAATTCGGTTTCCGGGCGAGAGACGGCAGACGGTTCATCGGAGATTACTCTGCATTTCTGATATCAATTGGAGGTGAAAAACACATCCTTGTCTCGATCATCGACATCACCGAGCGCAAACTTGCCGAGGAAAAAATCCGGGCCCTCCTTTCGGAAAAGGAAACACTCCTCAGGGAGGTGCACCACCGCATCAAGAACAACATGGGCACCATGACAAGCTTACTCTCTCTACAGGCGGAAACCCTGAAGGAGCAGACTGCCATCAATGCCCTGCTGGAGGCAAGGAGCCGCATACAGAGTATGTCAGTGCTCTACGACATGCTCTACCAGACCGAGAATGTCCGGGAAATGTCAATCGGGCACTATCTCCCAACCCTGGTGGAGAGAATTGCCTCCCTGTTCCCCGTCAGCGCGGCAGTGACTATCAAAAAGCTCATTGACGATTTCACTTTGGACGTGAAAACACTGTCATCCCTGGGCATTATCGTGAACGAGCTTGTTACCAACGCCATGAAATACGCCTTCATCGGCAGGGACAAAGGATCAATAACCGTTTCGACATTAAAAGGCCTGGACCGCGCGACCCTCGTCATCGAGGACAACGGGATTGGCATTCCCGAATCGATCGATATTGAATATTCGGCAGGCTTCGGGCTCAAACTGGTGGGCATCCTGGTAAAACAGATAAGCGGCGACGTCACCATCGAGCGGTCCGGGGGAACGAGGTTTATAATCACGTTTCCCCTGCCGTCGTAAACGCGGCCCCTGATAGACGATATTCAGATACAAGCCGGGAATAGCCGGCGCCGGCATGGAACTTCCGTTTCTATTTTGAGGCATTCCCCGGAAGGCTCATCCTTTTTAATAGTGTAATCCTGCTGATATAATTGACAATTTATTCGGTGATTATTGACAAATAGGATCAAGGTATGACAAAAGCGGGTATCGGAAAAGATTCTCTAAAAATGGCTCAGCACGTATTTCCTGATGGTGTGCTTGATCCTCTCAATTTTATCGCTGACAAGGCCCAGAAACCCATGATAGGTGCGCACCGATTTTGAATTGATGCCGTGATAACGGTCCTTCATTTTGGAGAGATACGGGTTCGTGCCCTTAACGACTCTGGCCTCCAGTGCGGTCTGGCTATCCGGGGTCCCCGCGGTTTCATTCACGGCTGATTCACGCCTGTCGAAGGACAGGCCGTCGACAGAAACGAGGGAAGCGCGCCTTTTTTCAACAGGGAAAATATCGGGCTTCTCCAGGCCAAGGGAATCCCGCTTCACGCTGCTCGCGACCTTCTGGATCGGCGGGGCCATGGCGCTTCTCAGCTCATCAGCGGGGAATACAAGCTTTTTTCTCTTTATGGATTTGCGATCGGCCTCAGAGGGGTTATTTTCATGAGATACAGGACCGAAAATATCAGGGGTTTTCGCGTCATTCCGCCGCGCCAGAGCCTGTTCCCTCTCCCGCACTGGCGTTGCGGCGATCAGGTCTTTTTTCTTTTCAACGGCAGGAACAGAATCAGAGTCTATACCTGTCTTTTTTTCGATTTTTTTTTTAACGCGAGAATCTTTCATCTGCTTATTGTTCTTTTCCGCCTTTAGATCCGCCAGGGCCGTCTTATCCATCCGCTCCGTGAGGCGTGTGTGGAGCTCGGCTGCCGGGTCGTGGCGCTCAGCCGGGGCCCGGTCCATGACGGTCATGCCATCTTTTTCCATGGATGCTCCGCCGGCCGCGGCAACCTTGTAGGCCGTTTTGTGGCGCGCGTTCCGCATAATGCTGTTGAAACAGTATTTCCAGCTCGTCCTGGTGACCATGTACCGGGGAAGTTCAAAGGACTTTTCGCCGCCACCCAGGGGAATATCGATCCTCCCGTTATTGATGGTGAAGGCGTAACGGTAACCTGCTTCCCTGAGGGTCTTGATGGTAAGGTCATCCCGAAGTCCGAAGGGATACACAAAGACCGTTACCTTCCGGTTCAGCTTCTCCTCAAGGACTTTCTTGACCAGGTATATTTCCTTCTTGAAATAGGAAGGCTTTTGATCATGCAGCTTCTTGTTTACCTTAAGGTGAAAATAACCATGCGCGGCAATATCACACCCGCTATTCGCCAGCTCCGCGAGCTGTTCCCAGGTAAGGGCGTAATGCTTTTTGTTGATGATTATGTTCGGGTATATGCCGAGGAGCGGCCTGATACCGTTGGGCCGGAAGACCTTCTGGTGCGCTTCGTACACGCTCTTGTTCCCGTCATCGACGGTAATCAGGACGTTCCTGGTTCCCGATAACCTGCCGCTGACGACATCATTGATCGATACAAAGCGGAACCCTTCTTTCTTGAGCTGCGTGATCTGCTCTTTCAATTCATCGATGGTGAAGCTGTAGGGGTCCATTTTCTTCTTTTCAAGAAAGGAATGATAGCAGAGCACGCTGACCGACGCTTCAGCGTCCGCTTCGGCGGGGAGCATCGATGCGGACAACACCATGATGAAGGCGGACAGAGCCAGGACGGCAACGCCCTTCGGCAGAACCCGGTTAAAACCGCGCTTGCCGGGCACCCTGTTACGAGTTATAATCATTTTTCCAGATATCCTCAAATTCTTTCCGGAACATGTCATGTTCCGTTTTTTTATCCATCGACTTTTTTCTCTTCTCTATATTATTCATGTAGTCCCTGTCTCTTTTCATCGCCTGTTTTTCCACCATGCTTGAGTAAAAATCGATGGGCGGGAACAGATATTTATTGATAAGGGTATAATTGTTCCATTGCCCCGCTGACCGGTAGTATTCCATCCTGTAGGCGGTCATCTTCTTGAGGCGATAAATCTTCTCGCTGTAGGCGATAAGCGTTTTGCTGTCCACGCTTTCCAGGACCTTCGACAGATCCCGGTCCCCCGCCTTGAATTCGGTATAACCGCTCGACACCGGAAATACGTAATCGAGGTCGAGGTCCGCGTTATAGCCGTAATCAAACTCGATTGATTTCGTTGTCATTTCCAGCAGCTTCCGTTCCTGATCAGTGTAATAGGTGCTCTTTGGCACGGTGAAGCTGAACATATGGTAATAGGTGGCGCACCGTGTCATAAAGAAGCACATGACGATCATTATTGCTATTCTGATTCTCATTGATAATACACTCCTGTAATACCGCACGGGGCGGATTGCCGTTAAACCTACCTCCCGGCGGAGTACCTTTAAAAAGCGCGGCTGCACAAAAGCAGCCGGCTTCCGACTATTCGTTCATGAACCGGGCAAATATTCTTTACGTATCAAATAGCCGGCAGGTATATCGACCCTGCTCTTTTTACCCACCACGAGTGAAAGGTCGCTTGGCGGTATTCCGATTCCCGGCCTAAGGGCCACCAGGTCATCCCCGCCTATGGTATTACCTGCGGGTATGAAGCGACTCGCAAAGAGGCTCCTCCGCGCGCCGCGCGCCGTGCCGGCTTCCTCCCTGCCGTAGTCAACAGCGCCGCTCCCCGTCATAGCCACGGCGCTTTCCACGGAATCAATTATTCCGGCGAATTCTTCCGGCGTGCAGGATATATCTTTATCAGGACATTCATAAAATCTGTCAATAGTAAAATGCTTTTCAAATATCCTCGCGCCCATGGCTGCCGCCAGCATCGGCGCCACGACCTCCCTGGTATGATCGGAAAAACCGACCGGCAGGCCGAAACGTTTCGCCAGTGCCGGTATCCGTGCAAGGTTCACCTGTTCGGCCGGGGTCGGGTAAAGTGAAACGCAGTGCAGGAGGACCAGCTCCGTGCCGCCCACCCTATTATACAGGTCAACTGCCATGGCGATTTCCCCTTCTGATGACATGCCGGTGGAGAGTATCAGCGGCTTTCCTGTTTCCGCGACCGCCCGCACCAGGGGATGGTTGGTCACCTCGGACGAGGCCAGCTTGTAGAGGGGCACATCCATCCCTGCCATCAGTTCCAGCGACTCCCTGTCAAAAACCGATGAGAAAAACACCACCCCCGCTTCCGCCGCTGCTTTCTGTAATACATGATACTGTTCCCGGTCAAAAACAAATTTTTTAAAGAAGTCAACAAGACCGGTATCCTGCTGCCGCTCGACACCGATATCCATCAGGTCTTTCGTATACACTGAAATCATCAGCTCCGGCACAAAGGTCTGGAATTTCACCGCATCGGCCCCGGCCCGTGCCGCGGCATGTATCATCTTCACGGCCATGTCCAGGTCCCCGTTATGGTTCAAGCCGATTTCGGCTATATAGAGCGCCTGTCTTCTGTTTTTTATGATGGAATCCAGCATGTAATGTTACCGCACCAAGAGAGTCGATATTAATTTATCGACAAAATCATATGCGCCGCCAAGAAAAAAGCCCGGGCACCACCGCTCCTCCGCGCCCGGGCACTGTTATATGTAAATTTTTATACCTTGAGCACAGCCGGGATTAATTTTTAATTGACATTGTTTTTTGATAAACGGTAGTATCAGCCTGCGGTAAACAATATTTTTTCAGGATCAGAAAATGGGCTCACGATATGTCTTAGCCATAGACCTTGGCACCACGGGCAACAGGGTTTACTGCTTTAACGAGCAGGGACTGCCGATTTCAAGCGCCTACAAGGAGTTCACCCAGCATTTCCCGAAACCGGGATGGGTGGAACACGACGCCGAGGAGATATGGGATTCCGTGAGCGCCCTCATCCCGCAGGCCATCTCGCGGGGAAGCCTTGACCCTGCCGACGTCATCGCCATCGGCATCACCAACCAGCGGGAAACCTCCCTCCTGTGGGACAAAACCAGCGGCAAGCCGATCCACCGTGCCATCGTGTGGCAGTGCCGGCGCACGACCGACATCTGCAATAAGCTGAAGCAGGCCGGTCATGAAGATCTATTCCGCGCAACCACCGGCCTGGTGATCGATGCGTACTTTTCCGGGACCAAGGTCAAGTGGCTCCTGGACAACGTGCAGGGGGCGCGTGACCTGGCCAAAAGCGGCAAGCTCCTCTTCGGCACCATCGACACCTGGATACTATGGAAACTGACTGACGGCGTCTCCCATGCCACCGACTACACCAACGCGTCCCGGACCCTCATGTACGACATCCGCAAGAAGAAATGGTCCGGAGAGCTCCTCGATATCCTGTCGATACCGAAAAAAATCCTTCCCGAGGTCATGGCATCGGCGTCGAAATTCGGCGTCACCAGGAATGCCCCGGGGCTTCCGGACGGCATCGTCATCGGCGGCATAGCCGGCGACCAGCAGGCAGCCATGGTGGGACAGAACTGCGTCACCGTGGGGAGTTCAAAAAACACCTACGGCACCGGCTGTTTCATGCTGATGAACAACGGCGACAAATTCACCATATCCAAAAACGGCCTCCTCACCACCCTCTCTTGCGACGATTCCGGGAACCCGGTGTATGCGCTGGAGGGCTCGGTATTCATCGGCGGAGCCGTTGTGCAGTGGCTGCGGGACTATATGAAGTTTTTCGCCGTCAGCGCAGATTCCGAGGCAATGGCGAAGTCAGTGGCCAAGGAAAACAGGGTCGTCATGGTACCCGCCTTCGTGGGCCTGGGCGCACCCCACTGGAACATGGACGCCCGCGGGGCAATTTTCGGGTTGACCAGGGACACGACGCGTGAAGAAATAGTGCTGGCAGCCCTCAAATCCATCGCATTCCAGTCGCGGGACCTGGTTGAAGCGATGCAGGACGACACCGGAACTGCCGTACCGGAGCTTCGTGTTGACGGCGGCGCCACCAAGAACAGTTTCCTGATGCAGTTCCAGTCGGACATCCTCAACATCCCGGTGCTGCTTCCGGAGATAACCGAGTCTACTGCCCTGGGGGCAGCCTACCTGGCCGGCATCACGGGCGGCTTGTACGGTTCCATCAGTGAAATAGCGAAAAACAACAAGATATCTTCAAAATACATTCCAGGCATGAGCAAGTCCGAGCGGGACAATCAAATCGGAATCTGGAAAGATGCAATCAGGAGATTATTACTGTAGAGGAAAACACGGCAAAGCATCATCATGCTATACTATTACCGGGAGGATCAACATGGCGCGACCACTACTGGGTGAGATACTGCTTGAAAACAAGGAAATATCCAAGGAACAGCTGGATAAAGCCATAGAAATCCAGAAAAAGGAAGGCGGATTGATAGGGATCATCCTCGTCACGATGGGTTCGATAACCGAGCAGACCCTGGTCAAGTACCTTGCCATCCAGGCGGAAAGAGTCACGTCATCGTAGCAGGGCCAAATCACGCTTCATCTGATACAATGTGATCCCGCCGCATATTCACCGACACGAAGAGAGCACCCATGTGCTCTTTTCTTATTGCAAGAATAAGCCATAATTTCTTGTTGACATCCGGGAAAAAAATTCTTTTCATACAATCATACGGATCCGGTCATTTCTTTACCGGAGAAAAACCATTAACAAGGACACGTCTCTTCATGACCCGGAACACATCGACGAAAAAAAAAATATCCTATACCGCCCTGCTGATAATCCTGACGGCCTTCCTCACCGGCTGCGCCGCACGGCAGGTGTCAAAGTACCGCATGTTCCATGAGCATGTAAAAAAACTGCAGGAGACCAATTCAAAATCATGCATTACCGGCTGCTCGGCCTTCGAGGGCGACAGCAATATGGAGTTTATCAGTGTCCAGGAATACTTTTCCGAACCTGCCTGCAACTACGCTTTCAGGGGCAGCACGACAAAGGCATTGCTAGAACGGAAAGAAAAGGTATCCCTCGTCAAACCATCCATGATCGTGGTACTGGTCGGCGGGAACGACCTTATCGCGAAATTCCCTCCCGCCATTACCGACCGCAACTATGAAGAGCTCTTCAGGTATTACAGGACCGTAACCGGCAATGTATACTGCATCAGCAACCTGCCGGTGGACCCCGCCATATACATCAAGAACTCGACGCTGATGGAAATGAACACCCGCCTCAGGGGAATCTGCAAAAAAACCGGCGTGACCTATGTCGACGTTTATCCCCATCTCCTGAAAGACGGCGGGCTGAATCCCGATTACGCCATTGACCCTGTCCACCTTAACAGGGCGGGGCATGATGTCCTGATGGATGTGCTCAAAAAGAATTTACAGAAGTAACTCGGGGTCGGGCCGGAATCGCTCCCGCTCACTCGCCAAAATAGCACGTCCTGTGCTATGGCGAGCGGGAACATCCTGTTCCCTGTGAGCGTGAGCGATTCACGCCCCTTCTAATGATTGGTCAGCCATATTCTAAGGAGGTCTTCCATGAAACGGCACATCATCCCAATTGTAATCATTATCCTGGCTTTCTCTGCAGCTTCTCTTCCCGGAGCGGACAAACCGAAAAGCCTTGTAGTAACAGAAGAGCGGGTGCTCCTCGACAGGCCCGCCTTCAAGGGCAATGCCATGGCCATGCTTTCCCGGGGCGAAAAGGTACAGCTCCTGGAGACAGGACCGGTAAAAGAAAAATATCTTAATTTCGAGGAGCCCTGGCATTACGTAAAGACCGGGTCCGGCCTGAAAGGATGGATTTACGGCGCTTACGTGAGGGACCCTTCGGGAAAGCAGCCGGACAGCGGCACCGATATGGGCGGGAAGACATCCACCGGCGGCGACATTCCGAAAACGATCCGCCTTAAGGCAACACCGGTCCAGTTCAGCAGCAGGCAGGCGCTCCTGAACAGTTCAGAGTCAGGCCGGTATAAGTACAGCGAATACACCTTCACCCCGGCGGAAACCGCCCGGCTGAACAGTAGCGGCTTTTACATAAAGAGCGTCAAGCACGACCGGCTCCCCTATATCAACACCGACGACATGGTAGACCTCTACCGGTTCTACAGCGGGATCGAAATTCCTCATGAGGTCGTGGAGCTCACCGAGATCGACGCGACGCCGGTGTACAGCCTCACGCCCCTCTTCATCACATCAGACTACCTGCTCCACCTCTACCATTTGATGTTCATGCGCATGGTCGAGGACATCGAAAAGAAAAAGTTCTACCCCGCCATCAAGGGCCTGACCGAGTCCCTGGCGCGGGACGCCCTGAAGGGATACCGGTCTGCTTCCGATCCTCACATGAAGGAAGCATACCGCAAGGCGGCGGCCTTTTTTTGCGTGCCCCTGGCAGTCATGGGCGGTAAAGCCGGCGATGCGGAGATCGAATCGATGGTTTCCAGCGAAATCGCGAGCATCAGAAGCGCGTCCGGCTTCGGAAAATCCGCTGTTACCGGGAAAGATGAGGATTTCAGCCAGTACCGCCCGAGGGGCCATTATAACAAGGACGAGGTGCTCCGCACCTACTTCAAGGTGATGATGTGGTACGGCCGCATATATTTCCCAGCGGACAGGCCCCTGCCGGCCATCATCATCGCCGGCCTCCTTTCGAATAAGGAATACATGCAGAAATGGGAGTCCATTTACATCCCCACGTCGTATCTCGTGGGACGGAGCGACGACCTTGACGTGTACGATTTTCAGCGGGGCATGAAAAAGATCCTCGGGAGCGGATCTTCTCCCGACACCTACCCGGGCGAGAAGCCGCTGAAAAAGTTTACGGACTACTTGAAGACGCTCAAGGCCCCGAAGATCATTTCCACAAAAACCATGACCGGCGGCAAGGAGGCCCCGGACCTGAAGGAAGCGCAGGAGATGACGCGGGGCTTCCGCTTCATGGGACAGCGTTTTATTCCGGACTCCTACATCTTCACCATGTTCACTTCCCCCCGCATCGGGAGCATGGATAAGCCCCGGAATTTCCCCACCGGCCTCGACGTCATGTCGATCCTCGGCTCCCCGGAATCGGAGCGCCTCCTGGAAAAAGAGATCAGACAGGTGCCGAAATTCGCCGATCAGTACCGGTCAATCAAGAAGGAATTCGACGGATACGGTGACGATGTGTTCCGGCAGAACATCTACTGGGGATGGCTCAACTGCATCAGGTCCCTCTTCGTTAAGCAGGACGCGGCCCTGCCCGCTTTCATGGACCGCCCGGAATGGAAATACCGCCTTGTCCTCTCCGCGCACGGGTCGTGGGCGGAGCTGCGGCATGACACTATACTTTACGCCAAGCAGTCGTACGCGGAGATGGGCGGCCCCGAGCCGGAGACCGTGTACTACGCGGGACAACCGCGCGTTCCCCGCGGCTACGTGGAACCGAATCCGCTCTTCTTCCGGCGCCTCATTGACCTCGCCGACATGACTTCGAAAAAGCTGATCGCGGCCGGGGTGCTGACAGACGAATACCGGGAAAAGCTGGGCATCTTCACCGGTGTGGTGAAGCGCCTCGCGTCCATCGTTGACAGGCAGGCCGGCAACACCGCCATCAGCGACGACGACTTCATCTATATCGGCAACTGCACCAGGGCCCTGTCCGGTATCGTTCTCCCGCGCGAGGAGGTCTTCATGGACGACACCTACAAGAAAATGGCGGTCGTGGCCGACGTGCACACCGATTCCCTCTCCGGGCAAGTCCTGGAGGTTGGCGTAGGCATGCCGAAGGAGATCTTCATGTACGTGAAGGACCGGAACGGCGGCCGGATCTGCATCGGCTTCGTGTATTCATACTACGAGTTCAAGGCCCCCATGAGCGCCCGCATGACCGACGAGGAATGGCGCCAGAAGGTGTACAACCCGGCAGGGCGCCAGTACCTGAAGCAGCGCGAACCATCATGGATCAAGCTCATCCCCTCCGTCGACTGACCGCCGCGATTCTGCTGTGGACCTGCGCCGGCTGCACTGTGCCGCTGCCGGTCCACTATTCCTCCCGGAGCGACGACGCAGCCTTTTATCAAGGGTACCTCCGCGAACGGCAATCGTTCCCGTCAGAGATGGGCGAGATACACGCGGGTATCGTGAGCCATCACCTTTTCGCTGCTGAATACATCTCCCGCTTTTTCGGCACGATCCGGAAGGCGCCCGGCGGGGACGCGCCCCGCACCTTTATCATCCTGGGACCCGACCACCGCCGGCAGTGCCACGCCATGACAGCGGCCACCTGGCGTCCCTGGAAGACGCCATTCGGGGAATGCCGGCCGGACCTATCACTGATTGGCCGGCTCTGCCGTTCCGCCGCAGCCGTGATCGACGAGGAGGCCTTTATCGGCGAGCACTCCATCGGCGCGCTGCTCCCCTTCATCGCATTTTATTTCCCGCGGTCGAAGGTGGCCCCCCTCCTCCTGAACTACCGCATGCCGTGGGACCAGGCGCTGCGTCTCGGCCAAACTCTGGCGGCTGAGGCCGGTCCCGGCGCCATTCTAATCCTTTCGTCTGATTTTGCGCATGATAAAAAAAGCGCCACTGCCCGGCGACTCGACAGGCGGACCGAAGCCGTGCTCGCGCGGTTCCGCGGTAAAGTTTCAGTGGATACAATAATAAACGCGGAGATGGACTGCCGTAAGGGGCTCCTGGCGCTGATGGCCTACATCAAAGAGCGGAAAACCGAGGACATGGAGATACTCCTCAACACCGACTCGGCCGCGATGGCGCGCCGGGACGTACCGGGAACCAGCTACTTTTTCGTGCTGTACGGGAATAAAGGGGTTAATCCGCAAGCCCCCTAAATCCCCCGGAGGGGGACGTACATTTCAATTTCTGTTATCAAAGCCCCCCACTGGGGGGTTTGGGGGGCATCCCGGGAAGACCGGCGCCTATTTCACCTCGTAAAGCCAGCCGAACTTGTCCTCGTGGTCACCGGTCTGGATCTTCGTCAGACGTTCATAAAGCTTCTTGATCACCGGGCCGGGATTATCGCCGTCTCCGAAGTTGTAATTGCGGTCGCGGAACTTGATCAGGTTCACCGGCGTGATGACGGCCGCCGTGCCCACCGCACCGACCTCGTTGAAGCTTTCCAGCTCAGCCGCCTCGACCGGCCGCCGCTCGACGATCATGCCCATGTCCTGCGCAATGATTGAAAGGCTGTCGTTGGTTATGCTCGGCAGGATGCTGTTCGATTTCGGCGTGATATAGGTATTGTCGCGGATCGCGATAAAATTTGACGTACTGAACTCATCAATGTAGCGGTGCTCCTTTGAATCGAGGTAGAGCACCACCGGGTATCCCTGGTCATGGCCGTACTCACCGCCGCCAAGGCCTGCCGCGTAATTGCCGCCGACCTTGCAGTCGCCCACTCCCTGGGGCGCTGCACGGTCGAAATGCTCCACCACCAGGGCCTTGACCGGCTTGAAACCGCCCTTGTAGTAAGGGCCCACTGGCGTGGCAAACATGACAAAGAGGTATTCAGTGGCAGGGCCCAGGCCCACACGGGCGCCTATTCCGATCGCCAGGGGACGGATATACATGCTGGCCCCGGTACCGTAGGGGGGCAGAAATTTTCTGTTGGCATGTACGACTTTTTGCACAGCATCCATGAACAGGTTGTCCGGTATCTCGGGTATAAAGATACGTTTACAGCTTTTCTGCAGCCGTTTGGCGTTTTCAACAGGCCGGAATACAACGGCCCTGCCATCTTTGGTCTCAAAGGCCTTAAGCCCTTCGAAGGCCTCCTGCCCGTAATGAAGGCAGGGGGCTGCCATGTGGAGAGGAATAGTTTCGTCAGAGACAAGTTCCCCGGAAGACCACTTGCCCTCTTTCCAGTAATAGCGAATGTTATAATCTGTTTTCATGTACCCGAAGGGAAGGTTTTTCCAATCGAGCTGTGTTGGTATCGTGTTTTGCATATTCATTTCCATATCCTGACGTATTCTTTTCGTGGTCATGGTCGGCCCTCTCCGCCGTCCCTGTCCACAAAAAATTTAAGATAGGGGATAGTTTCTATAGATGTCCGGGTACTTGTCAAGGAGAATAATGACCTCACCCCCGAACCCCCTCTCCCACGGGGAGAGGGGGAAACACAGGGGAATTTATTTGTTCTGTAAGCCCTCTCCCTGTGGAAGAGGGCGCGCCGGAGGCGGGGTGAGGTCCAAGAGAGCCTGGGGGCTATATCATCTTCCGTATCGTTTCTATCTGCGCGACCACTTCCTTCTTGGCAGTACTACCGGCCGAGATCTTGCGTTCAACGCTGGTCTCGGGGTTCACGGTATCGGCAATATCATCACCGAACTCCGGCGAAAATTTCCTGAAATCCGCGGCCGACATGGCGAAAAAATCTATTCCATCATCCTCGCAGGTCCTGACGATGGTGCCGACGATCTCATGGGCTTTCCGGAAGGGGACTCCCTTGCGGGCCAGGTAATCGGCGAGGTCCGTGGCGGTGGAGAAATTACTGTACACTGCTTTTCTCATTCGGTCGCTCTTCACGGTCATGGTCGAAATCATCTCCATCATCCCCGCCAGGGCGAGCTTGACGGTGTCTATCGAATCAAAAAGGCGTTCTTTGTCCTCCTGCAGGTCGCGATTGTAGGTCATTGGCAGCCCCTTGAGTAGGGTCAGGAGGGATACCAGGTTCCCGGCGGTCCTCCCCGATTTCCCCCTGATGAGCTCGGCTATGTCGGGGTTGCGCTTCTGCGGCATAATGGAAGAGCCGGTGGTGACCCCGTCTCCCAAGCGGATAAAGCCGAACTCCGACGTAGACCATAGCACCAGCTCTTCGCAGAAGCGGGAGAGGCGCACGCCGCAGACCGCTGCGAAATAGCAGAAATCGAGAATGAAGTCCCGGTCACTCACGGCGTCCATTGTGTTGGGTACGATTTCAGCGAAACCCAGCTCCTGGCGCACGAACTCCCGGTCCACCGGATAGTTGAGACCCGCCAGGGCCCCCGACCCGAGGGGGAGCTGCGAACAGGCACGGGACGAAGCGTCAAGCCGCCCGGCGTCGCGCAGAAACCCCCATGCATAAGCTAGGAGGTGCTGGCTGAAGCGCACCGGCTGGGCCACCTGCATGTGGGTGTATCCGGGCATTATGACGTCTATATTCTTATCTGCGGTGTCCGCGAGGAGCCCTACAAGGGCGATGAGCATGGTGCGGATCTCCTCGGATTCGTCGCGAAGATACAGGCGCATGTCAAGGGCCACCTGGTCATTGCGCGACCGCGCCGTGTGGAGTTTCCTCCCGGCGTCGCCGATCCGCTCGGTCAGGGCGGCCTCGATGTTCATATGGATGTCCTCGAGGGACTCCGAAAAGGCGAAGGCACCCGCCTCGATCTCTTGCCCGATCTTATTAAGGCCCTTCAGGATATCGGCCAGCTCCCGCTCGGTCAGGATGCCGATCCGGTTGAGCATTTTCGCATGTGCCTGCGATCCCCGGATATCCTGGCGCCAGAGGCGTGCGTCATAGCTGATCGACGCCGACAGCCGCTCGGCGATAGTTGACAGGGAGCCGGTAAAACGCCCCCCCCACGGCTTTTTCTGGTCCTTGTCCTTTCCCATGGTCATGGTTCCTGTATGATCGAATATTGGTGATTGCAGGGCCCGCATCAACCCCGCGCGCTCTACTATTGATTCGCTGCAATAAAAAAATCAAGATATTTTACTACGGGTGCCACGCCTTACAGCTCCTCGGCATTGAAAGTGTCGCCTTCTTTTACGGTGCCCGACCTGAATCCCTTTTCAAACCATCTCTGCCGCTGCTCCGAAGTGCCGTGGGTGAAACTGTCCGGCACCACGTAACCGCGGGTATTCTTCTGGATCCGGTCATCACCGACCGCGCTGGCGGCGTTGAGGGCTTCCTCGATGTCTCCTTCTTCCAGGACTTTCATCCGTTCAGCATGGTGGGCCCACACGCCCGCGAAATAGTCAGCCTGGAGCTCAAGCCGCACCAGATACTTATTGAATTCCCGCTCGCTCATCTGCGAGCGAAGGGCCATGACCTTTCTGTTCGTGCCCAGTAAGGTCTGGATATGGTGCCCCACTTCGTGGGCTATAACATAGGCCATGGCGAAATCGCCCGGGGCCCTGAACTTCCGCTTCAGCTCGTCATAGAAACTCAGGTCTATGTATACTTTCTGGTCAGCCGGGCAGTAGAAGGGGCCCGTCGACCTGCCGGCGCGGCCGCAGGCGGAATCGACGCTCCCGGAAAACAGGACCAGCTTGGGCATGCGGTACTCGGTGCCGCCCCTGCTGAATATGCCGGACCAGACTTCTTCCGTGTCGGCCAGGACCACCGAAACGAACTGCGCAAGCTCTTTTTCCTCCTGCGTCCCCTCATACGTCGAGGCGGACTGCGAGGAATCGGTCGGCATATTGTTCAGCACAACCGACGGGTCGCCGCCCAGAAAATAAATCACCAGCGCGAGGACTATGGTCCCGACACCGCCGACGGCAATACCCTTCCCGGGGATGCCCCGGCGGTCTTCAACATTGTCGCTCCCTTTTCTTCCCTTCCAGATCATGGCATCCTCCTCATTAGCAGAACCAGAGTAAACTCAAACAAAAACCGAGACCATAAATTGTGCAGATATCTTTCCTGGAAACATACTAGAATTAATTTGCCTGCATTTCAAGAATAAAACGAATAGGTATGCCAAAAAGGAGCGCGCCGGCCCCGTCAGGAAGAAAGGGAAGCCAGGAATGCGAAGAACAGGACGGGAAAACCCGCAATCTCACTTCCCGGTAATTTTTTCCAGGAGAATGACCATGTAGGCGCCCAGATTTTCCAGGGCCGGCTTGATCTCGTATTCAAGGATATCGGAGAGGCTGATGATATCGTTGTTTTCCATGACGCTGATAATTTCATGCAGGAGGCTGCGCAGGTCGCGGTTCTTTTGCTCCAAGCTGATACCGTCAACGGCAATCGCTGCAAGGTCGACGTGGAACATCGGCACGAGCTGGTAGCAGGTCCTGGTGTAGCGGTATATGAAATCGACAAAGGCCTTCAGGCGCTCCGATCCCTCCGCGTCCTTGCCCATCTGGTAGGCCATGGCCGCCGCCTGTATGCCTGCAAGCTGCTGAGAGAGTTCCTCCGTCGTCTTTCTGATCGAGGATATCAGAACATTGGGAGAATCAATGCTCTGGATTATGAGCGACCGCATTTCGTCGCTGAGCAGGATCAACCTGAATATGTTTTTGATATCGGTGAACGTGTCCCGGTGCTCGGTGACAATGCCCTTCACGCCAGCGCCGGTGGCCGCCAGGCTGCTTCGGAACGCTTCGATGGCGCGCACGTGGTACGCCAGGTCGAAGTCCCGGTACTTCAGTCGGTCATAGCTTATGCCCAGAAGGCCGGTCACCCTTGCAAGCACTTCCATGAGCCACGAGATGCCGGTCAGCAGGTCATCCATGTCACCTTGGCTGTACTCATCCGTTTCAGCCACGCGCTGCATGAAAGACGACACGCGGTCGCAGTAACGGGAAGCCTCGTCCACGGATGTAAACACGATGTCCGCCTTTGACTGCACGATACAGTTGATTACCTTGATATCGGCCAGGCTGGTGTCGGGAGCGCTGTCTATGGGATAATAATCATTATCGATATACAGTTCATAGAATACCAGGTCGCGGTCACGCGTCCATTCGGAGATCGAGTTGATGACATCGGAAATCTTTTTATCCTGCTGCAGTTCAAAATCAACCGGGCAATCGTTTATCAGTACCTGCACGTCACACCTCTTGCTTGTTTCATTTTTCTTTTTCGCCCGAACCGCCGAGCTGATTTTTCATCCACTGCTTCTGGGAATTGGTCTGGGATATCGCCTGCTCCATGACGGCAAACTTTCTCTTCAGCTTGTCTTCATACTTTTTTAAATGGTCTTCTTTCGATTTGATGCTATCGTCGGCCATTTTGATTCCACTGTCTTCCATGTCGATCTTCGCGGCTATGATGTTCTTGCCCGATGACACGTATGGCTTCAGCGTGGTCACTACCTTGAAGGCCATGCCGTTGTCGGCCTTATTGTCGCCGTCGGTATCGGACCCGAAAAACAGGGTCACCCCCTCCGGGTTTTCCAGGATAGTTTTTCGGAGCAACCCGTCGTCGATGACAAGCTTACCGGCCTTGATCGACTCCCACTCCGCGTTGATTGATCCCGTCGAAACGCCCAGTTGAGAAAGCAGTTTGATAGGCTTGTCAGCACTGTTGGGGTACGCGCTGGTTACGGTCGTCTGCAGCGTACCCTGCAGCCTCACCAGAGTCATGTCGCCCATGAAGAGGCCCTTCTGGCTTATGCTCTTGTCGTAATCCCCCGGCTTCTCCGTCATGACCGCCTTGGTCAGGTCCCGGTGCATATCCAGGTACTTGTTATAGGCGTCAACGAATTTCTTGATCTTGTCGATGGACGTATCAATGCTCTGTTCTATGTTCAGGTCGACCTCAAGCTGTGAGGGCCGCTTGACGGTCAGGGTAACGCCCTTGATGACGTCATTCAGGTTGTCATTGCGGTCCCTGGTCACCTCGATGCCGTCAACCGTGATTTTCGCGTCCTGCGCAGGCGCAATGACATTCTTCATCGCGAATCCCGGCTTCTGTTCTGCCGGCGTGGACAGGCGCAGGCCTGACACATCCATGGTACCGCGGTTGCAGTAGAGTATTATCTTGCTGATCCTGCTTCCCTTGAGATCCTTGCCTGCGGCGATCGTCTGGGCACCCTTCAGGTCCTTCCCGAGGGAGTAGATCTTTTCGACGCGCTTCCCGTTTTCATTTGAAACGAGGCCGATCCCCATCGGGTTGTCAAGGCCCTTCAGCTCTTCCTTCTTTCCTTCACGCTTCCGTTCCACGTTATAGCTATCGAGGATGATCCCCTTGATATTGACTTTTTCCTTCGGCCCGATCTTGAGGCGCTTCGGTATGCCCTCGTCGTCGCCGTTCCCCTGCTCGCGGTACGAAAGATCAAACTCAATAGTCATGTCGCCCTTTACCGTCATTTCAACCGGCAGGGCGTATTCCCGCCACAGGGCTCCGCGCACTGATACCGATCGGCCATTGTCCTTCACCTTGATGTTCCCGTTTTCAGCCTCGGCCTTCTTTTCGCCCAGGTAGGAGGTAAAATACCTCGAATCGAAGGATACGGCAACCTCGTTTTTCTGTCCAGCGGCTTCCCCGCCGGTCAGTCCTGTTTTATCGAGAAGTTCCCGGTCCCCGGAAATCCTGATCTGGCCCTTCTCGCCTGTTTTCTTCGACTGGATGGTAAGGATATAGGTGTCGCCTTCCTTGCGGATGTACGATGTCGAAACAAGATCGGACGCTGTTTCTTCTATTTTATCGCCCAGGTTCTTCAGGGTTCCGCCTTTAAAGGTGATGGTCTGCTTCGAGCCATCCACTTCAATGGTGAATTTCCCGGCGGGCAGCGCTTCCTTTTCCTGCACCGGATCGGTGGACACTTTATGAGAGGAAGCAATCTGGTTTACCTTTATCTTTTTTACGCCCTTGTCGGCCGCCATGGACGCCTTGGCCTCGACAACGGAATTGTCCGATGAAACCGCGTTTTTATCATTGAAAGAAGTCCGGATGCCGAACAGGTCCTTTGCCGCGCTGTTGACGTCATTGAGCTGCTTGCCCAGGGCCTTGAGGCTGTCCTTGCGGGCATTATGGTTTTTCTTGCGAATTTCGAGCTGTCGTATCGGCCTGGATTCAACGTTGACCAGCTTATCAACAATAGCATCCGTATCCATACCTGATGCCATTCCACTCATTGATACCGGCATATGCAAGCCCTCCCTTGCTTATTTTGGAACTGTTGTAACATAGTTTCCCTACATCATTGTTATCGACATAATATCAAAATTTAATAAGTGGATATTAATAAGTAATAAAAAAAAGGAATAGTTTTATGTTTTATCCCCCCTGTCCCCCGTTGGGGGCATGAGTAAATATACTAATCCTGTTATTTTGAATGATTTATAACATATGCGCCCCCTTTGGGGGTCGGAAGGGTGATAAAAAATGTCAGTAATTATAAACTAAATAGGTCTTATAATAAAATTGGTGTCAGAGTAAAGATAAGAATAACTACAAAGATATACAATTTACATAAAATTTATATGTAATATTATATAAACATGTAGTGGTCGGGAAGGCTAATTTTAAAAGGCCATAGATATCTTGTGAGGGCATTCCTGTCCCCTTCGTAAAAAAAACGATATTTTTTCCTACTCTACGCCGCGATATCAGCTATCGCGATTCATCAACGAGCATACCGAGAAAGTCCTGAATATGCTCAAGAAGCTTAATCGCTTCTTTTGATGGAATTTCCCGAACCACCTCATTGGTATCATTGTTCATGACTTTGACAATGATCCGCTGCGTCTTCTCATTAAAGGAGAAGGACATGCGCTCGTGAATATCACGGACCCCATTGTTCAGGCGATTAACGACCTCTGAGACCTCTTCCCGGCTCAGCTCGCGCTGAACGGTCTGCGGCTGTATTTTCTGCGCCTGCTGGGTCTGCACTATGCCGGCCTGTTCAGACGACAGATCAGTTTTTCGGGCGTAGGTTCCTCCTAACTCCATCGGTTCATAATTTACATTCTTGACATTCATTGTTAACCTCCATGTTAACGAGAGAAAATCTCTCAACCTCCCTTTTAAAAAAACAGCCTCTCTCCGGCTGCCGGCCAGGGCAGCGCTACCCGTGCCGGTACCGGAGAGAGACGGGGATATCCGCACTGCGAGGATCCCCCGTTTAATCATGATCCTCATTCAAACAGCTTCATAATCAGCTTCGGCTTTGCGTTGGCCTGAGCCAGCATTGCCGCACTCGATTGAACGAGGATACGGTCCTTTGTGAATTCAACCATTTCAGCTGCCATATCCGTGTCACGCAACCGTGAATCTGCTGACATCATGTTTTCATATGTCTGCGACAGGGCTTTTACCGTATTTTCGAGCCGGTTATAATACGCTCCAAGGTCTGCCCGTTGCCGATTCAGCCTGTCAAGAGCCGAATCGACATACCCTATCATCGCGTTTGCACCGGCCACCGTTGATATTGTCCGCTTGCTCCCCTCATTTACCAGGTTGAAGGCTTTCGAGCTGACAGTGGCAATATAAACCCTGACACGCTGATTCTGATTGGCGCCAACATGGAAAAACATGCTTCCGGTTCTGCTGTTCTTTGCATATTCCCCCCGGAGCATCTTCATCCTGTTGAACTCGGCGGAAGAGGCGATACGATCGACTTCATCAACAAGCTGAGATACCTCAACCTGTATCTGAACGCGATCGTCCCTGGAATAAATTCCATTTGCCGACTGGACCGACAAAACCCTTATCCGTTGCATGATCTCATTGATCTGCTGGTATGACCCCTCGGCGACCTGGATAAAAGAAAGTCCGTTCTGGGCGTTCTTTTCTGCCTGGACCAGGCCGTTGATCTGGGTCCGCATCTTTTCAGACACGGCCAGACCGGTGGCGTCATCGCCGGCAGTGTTGATCCGCTCTCCGGATGAGAGCTTTTCGATGCTCTTGTCCAGTCTGGACTCCACCTCCGACAAGTGCCTGCTCGCGAATACAGCACTCATGTTGTGATTGATTCTCATTGGTTCCCTCCCTTGATTTGGTCCGGGCCCGATCCTGTCTATGTCCGGATCCCGGGTTTTTCAGCCGCCCCATCATGGCGCGGCAGGGACCGCCCCGCGGTCCGAAGGTTGACTCCTTGGCGTGATGCCCTGACTGCCCATAATCACGACAACACCGGCCCCGGAAATTCCGGCAGCCGGTGATGCCCTCCCCGCATCACGGGCTGCCGAAACAGCCGGGTGCAGGACAGTCGGGCCTCACCAGGAGGGGTGAGAATCGCGCTGAATTTTCAAAGAACCTTTGTATCTTTACTCTCGAGATGCAGCCTGGCACCGTTAGGCACCAAGCAATTTCATTACTGATTGACCCTGGATGTTCGCTTGAGCCAGCATGGCTGTCCCGGTATGAACAAGGATCTGGTTTTTAGATAAACCGACCATTTCCTCGGCCATATCGGCGTCGCGGATCCGCGATTCTGATGCCTGCGTATTTTCATACGCAATCATAAGCCCCTTCGCGGTCATCTCGAGCCTGTTGAAATAGGCGCCGAGATCTGCCCGCTGCTTGCCTAGCCTCTGCAGTGCAGCATCCATTATCCCAATGGTGTCATTGGCCCCGCCCGGAGCGGAAAGGGTAACAACGATCTTGCCGGCGCCGTCACGGAACTTTAAGGCCTGGGCGGTCATAGTCCCGATGTACACGCGCTCACGCTGATCTTTGTTGGCCCCGAGCTGAAACCACATGCTCGCCTTGGGATTGGTCCTGGAAAAATCTCCAGTCAGTACTTTAAACTTGTTGAACTCTGCCTGAGATGCAAGTCTGTCAACCTCATCGACAAGGGCGGAAACCTCTACCTGTATAAGCTGCCGGTCTTCATTTCCATAAATACCGTTCGAAGCCTGTACGGCAAGTACCCTGACTCTCTGGATGATGGATGCGGTCTGCTGGAGATATCCCTCGGCGGTCTGTATGAAAGACATACCGTCTTCGGTGTTTCTCTCAGCCTGTCGCAGTCCCTGAATCTGGGTCCGCATCTTTTCAGACACGGCCAGTCCGGACGCGTCATCGCCCGCCTTGTTGATCCTCATTCCCGAGGAGAGCTTTTCCATGCTCTTTCCTATCTCCCACTCGTTGAATTTGAGGGACCGGTTGGCATTAATTGCACTCATGTTGTGATTGATTATCATTTTACACTCCTTTGTTGAGAAAAGTATTCTGGCTTCCATGCCATTCTGGTTCCGATGGGCAGTCGGAACTGAATGAATACACCAGTAAAAAGGCTGAAGCCTTACGCAACAGCCGGGTTGAGACATTCCAGGCTTGTATTTGGGCTAATACAAGACTGGAAATCTCTGTACAGATTAGCCATTCCAGTTAAAAAGTTTTCAAAGATCTCGTAGAGTAAAGTAGGGACACGTATCCCTATTCGAAATTTCGCCACCTTTGGTGACGATATTGAGGGCAATGGAAGCTAATTGTGGGCTTTAAAATATGATTATTGCAAAATATGAGATATTTTCATTATTATATAACTATATACTAATTTTTTTAAAAAATGCATGTTTTTTTCAATAATTATACATTGATATTATTTTATTCATTTTAATTTAATCATACTCATGAAATACTGCCGATAACTATCTGCCTCACCACCGATAACTATCCGAATAAATCGAGCATAAAGGCTCCAAGCCATTATTATCAATACCCGGCAGGATGCTGAAAAAATATTGACTGCACATATCAAAAACCATATCATCCAGATATACAGATGCGCCAAATCCCCCACTTCGAGGTAGCCATGAGACTTTCCGTTGAATCAGTACTGGAGATGAAAACGAAAAAAGAAAAAATCACCGTGCTCACCGCGTACGATTTCTCCTTTGCGCCGATACTGGACGCCGCCGGGGTGGACATCATACTTGTGGGGGACTCCATGGCCAACGTGATCCTCGGCATGGACAGCACAAAGGAGATAAGCCTTGATGAAATGATCAACCACAGCAGGGCAGTGGTAAAAGGTTCCGAACGCGCCATGGTGGTCGGCGATATGCCTTACTGCTCCTACCAGGTCAACCCGGACGACGCGGTGGCTAGTGCCCACCGCTTCGTCAACGAAGGGGGATGCCAGGCGGTAAAACTGGAATGGTTTGACCACGCCCTTGATGCAACGAAAAAAATCGTACAAAGCGGGATTCCCGTCATGGGTCACATCGGCTTCACGCCCCAGACGGCGGACAAGCTGGGTAGCTCCATTGTTCAGGGAAAAGATTTTGACACGGCGAAGCGGCTCATTGAGCAGGCAAAATCCCTTGAGGCTGCCGGCTGTTTCAGCATTGTCCTGGAATGCGTTCCCTGGCAGATTGCCAGAATCATTACAGAAAAACTGAGAATACCCACGATCGGCATCGGCGCCGGGGCTTTCTGTGACGGCCAGGTACTGGTCTTGAACGACATGCTGGGTCTGTTCAAGCGTTTCACGCCAAAGTTCGTTAAAATCTACGAGGACCTTTATTCGGCATCTTTGCGGGGAATCCAGAGTTATGTCACCGAAGTCAGAGCCGGCACGTTCCCGTCCGAAAAGGAAAGCTTCAATATGAAAGAAGAAGAATTCAACAAGTTGATGGATTTTCTTTAGGATGAGCAGTTCAGGAAAAAAAGAAACTGCTCATCTACAGTTGCCGGCATTGGAGAAAAATGGGGGGGGATATGAAACATTGTTGTTTGGGTAACACATTCATCCACTTCTGTTTCAAGGTGTAGTTTATTGTGCCGTATACTGTAGAGAGCAGGATAACATTCTGTCTCTTAAGTGTTACTGAAAGCAAAACCTCCACTTACAATAAGCAAATAGTTGAGACCGTTAACTATAATAATATACAACATACCCTGTATATAATGCAATCCCTGAATAAGTTATTTACATGTGGGTTAAAACACGAAAATTTTTGTAGGGGAAATCCCCTATGGCGGCAGGGTCCGGTCCTAGGAAAAAATCATTGCTGCTCCTGACTGCCACCCTGGTTCCACTGGATCGCAAACTGCACTAGTTCGCCCGAGTCCTTCAGCTTCAGCTTTTCAATGATGCGCGAGCGGTATGTTTCAATTGTCTTTACGCTGAGGGACAATTCCTGCGCAATATGCCTGTTCGACAGCCCTCTTCCGATGAGCTGAAACACGTCCATCTCCCGGTTCGTGAGACTTTCAAGGGGTGACTGCCTGATATCCGGCGTGGTAAGGAGCCTGCCCAGAAGCCTTTCTTTTAATTCCTCGCTCACATAGATCCTGCCGGCAAGAATATCGCGAAGCGCCCTGATGACGACTTCCATGGACTCCTTCTTCATGACATATCCCCGTGCCCCGGCCCGGATGGCCCGTTCCGCGTAAAAATTTTCGTCATGCATCGACAGGATGAGCACGGGAATGTTGAATCGGGATTTAATCGCCGCTGTCAGCTCAATCCCGCCCGTTCCTTTGAGGGAAAGGTCAGCGATGATAATGTCCGGCTTGAAATCATTTATGCACCGTATCGCGGTATCTGCATCCTCCGCATCGCCGCAGACAATAAAATCCTCTTCACCGTTTATGAATGCGGCCAGCCCCTGCCGTACCACGGGATGATCATCAACTATTAACACTTTACTCTTTGCCATTGAACCTTCCTATTCGGGCAAGAATATATTTTATCCAAGGGACCTGTCAATATATTTTATCATGCATGCGCGATTCTCACGCAATACAGCATTTTATTTTTGTGCTCGGGAATTATTCCGGAGAAAAAGCGACACGGATGCCGCCCATTCCTCCGAGAAGAACAGGTGCGCTGGCCAGGAAAGTCGAGTGCAGAACTGCGGCAGGTTGTCGGATTTGGCCCTGCATATACGAGGCGGACGAACGGGATGGCTCCCGACCCGCAAATGTATTCAGCTGTTCCGAGTCATCTCCATGCACACGTGACCGTGGTCCCCTTCCCCCGGTTTTTCGCTATTTTTATCGAAGCGCCGATTGCGTTGGCCCGATACTGCATAATCCTGAGGCCCAGGCCTTTGTTGGCATCAATGTCAGCCGGGATGCCTATCCCATCGTCGCGGATGCCAAGATGGACCTTGCCCCGTATTTTTTTCAGGGAAACCGTAATGCTGCCGGCCCTGCCGTGCTTGATGGCATTGGTCACCGACTCCTGCACGATGTAATGGAACTGTGTTTCCACCATTCTGTCATTGATGGTGATGGAGGGATCACAGTCCAGGTTGAAGGACACCGAGTAAATACCTTCCACGGTGCGGGCAAACCGCTCCAGGGCGGCAACGATGCCGCCGGAATCAATCTCCACCGGCGACAGACCCCGGGAAAGCATCCTGGTATGGTCCTTCGCCTGATTGATGAGGGCGAACACCCCCCTGGCGTCCTCCGCTTCGGGGAGGGACTTGTTCGACAGCTTCCTCACCAGGGACTCGCAGAGGAAGCCGGTCCCCGTGAGTATCTGCCCGAGGTCGTCATGAAGATCGCGGCCGATGCGCTGTTGTTCCTTCATGCTTGTTTCCAGCACCTGCCGTTCAAGATACTTGCGCTCGGTGATGTCCGTAAAGACGGCCACGATACCCGCCAGATGGTTGCGATCATCAACAATCGGGCGCGGCGACACGATGGCGTCAATTTTCCCGCCCGACCTGGACTTGAGCTTTATCTCGAAAGCACTTTTACGCATGATCCTTTTGCCGCGCACCTGCTCCATGAAATTCTCGCGGTCGTCCTCGTAAAAAAGATTGAGGATCGAATTGCCTATGATTTCATCCTTGACGACGCCGACCATCTCGCAGAACCGGTTATTGACAAAGGTGACGGTACCGGCGCCGTCACCCTGAACGAGGCCGTCGCTCATCGTCTCCACAAGTACCCGGTACCGTTCCTCGCTCTTCCGGAGGGCCTCCTGGGCGAGCTTCCGCAGCGTAATATCCTTCAGCACTGCATGGATCATCAGCTTCCCAGCAATGGGCACAACCGTGAAGGTTATGTCCACCGGCGCCTGCCGGCCGTCAAGGCAGAGATGGACCCACTCGAAGCTGAGGCTGTCCATCTCATACACGAATTTCATGATTTCATTCATCCGTGTTTCAGTCCGGGTCCCGTCCGGCATCAATTCAGGCGAAAGCTCATGGGGGCTTTTACCAAGCAGCATCTCCTTCCCGCCGGCGCTGAACAGGTTTACCGCCGCCATGTTGCAGTCGATTATCCGCCTGTCGTCAATGAGCAGCTGCGCATCAGCCGACTGTTCGAAAAGATGGCGGAATTTCTCCTCGCTCTCGCGCAGGGCCATCTCAATGCGCTTGATCTCGGTGATATCGCGAGTGACCTCGATGGCGCCGATGATATTGCCATTGACGTCATAGAGGGGCGACGCCTTGCCCCACAGGTAGGTCTCTTTCATCGTAAAGGGCAGCGACGGTATGTATGACTCCGCCATAATGGCGTCCTCGTCCCTCACGAAGGTAAGATACTCCTCCTGGTGCCGCTGCGCCTTCTTTCCCACGATATCAATCAGGATGGGCCGCCGCTCGCCGTAAAACGGTATCGCGTACTCGTAGTCCCCCTTGCCCAGCATTGTATTTTTTGAAACGCCGGTCATCTTTTCCATGGCCCTGTTCCAGGCGATGACCTTTTTATCCTGATCGATAACGAAGGTCGCATCAGGAAGAAAATCTATGATCTCCATGAGCCGCCGGTGGGCCATGCGAAGGCTATCTTCGATGATCTTCCGGTCGGATATCTCCCTCGATGAAAATACGCCTCCCATTACCTCGCCATTTTCCCTGGTAACGACCTTGCCGTTCGATTCGAACCAGAGCACGCGGCCGTCCTTATGTATCATCCGGTATACCGCATCGACCTTGTCCCTGCTCTGCATGCCGCCCTTCAACAATTCCATGATTCCCTGCAGATCATCGGGGTGCACCAGGCAGTATGCCGGCCTGCCGAGGAGCTCTTTCTCGGAATACCCGAGCACCATCCGGTACGACGGGCTGACATAGGTTAAATTGCCATTGACATCACACATGCCCACCAGGTCGAACATGTTGTCCGCCAGGAGGCGGTACTGACGTTCTCTTTCGCGCAGGGTTTCTTCGAAGCGGATCCGGTCTGTTACATCCATACCAATGGCCTGGTATTCGACCAGATTTTCGTGCTCATCGAAAAGGGCCTGCATTGTCCAGTGCTGCCACTGATCGCCCTTCGGGCCAAACCCGCCATGCTCGTAGACCAGGATCGGCCGCTCCCTACTCAGCGACTGCAGGTGCTCCCCGATCCGGTCCCGCTCCTCATTCAGCAGCCGGTCCAGGTAACTGGTGCCGATCAGTTCTTCACGATTGATATTGAAATAGCGGCAATACTCGTCATTCACAAAAGTTATCACACCGTCGCCGGGAAGAAAACGGCAGATCACAAGGGGCATGGTCTCCACGACCGCCCGGTAGCGTTCCTGCGTCTTCATCAGTTTTTTTTCCATCTGGTGCCGGTACAGGGCGAAATCGAGAGTGATCATCAGCTCGTTGATGTTGATCGGCTTTACGAGGTACCCGTACGGTTTTGTCAGCTTGGCCCTTCCGACCGTCTCGGGGTCGATGTGGGCGGTCATGTAGATAACCGGCACATCATAGCGGGACAGGATATCCCTGGCCGTGTCTATCCCGTCGCTGACGCCCTGGAGCTTGATGTCCATGAGGATGAGATCGGGATTGAGAGCGTGGATGTTTTCCATGAGCTCTTCGCCCGACATGAGGATTGCCGGAACGTCATATCCCTGATCCAGCAGCGTCTTCTGTAAATATCTGCCCGATATGGCGTCATCTTCAACGACCAGGATGCGCGCACTACTCATATCAATCCCCCATTCGGTCACAAACAGGATCTATACTAGCGGGAGTATTGAATGAAATCAAGTGATTAATGAAGAAAATGCGACCTCACCAGCCAGGTCCCTTTTTCAGCCTCACCCGCGCTCTGCGCGCCCTCTCCTTGAAAAGGAGAGGGCTACTGTATTAATTATTACGTATTTTCTAGTTTCCCCCTCTCCATTTGATGGAGAGGGGGCCAGGGGGTAAGGGATACAGTGGATAGAGGCGAATTCCTCATGGGTGTTATATATGCAGGAAGCACCGCTCCAGGGTGGCCATGAGGGCGATGGAATGCTCATTAGCCGCCTCGATAACCAGGGCGTCATTCATGGATCCCGCCGGCCACACAACCGCGGTCACCCCTTCCCTGGCTACAGTGTCAATGCTGTCGCGCTGTGGAAAGAAAGCGTCCGACGACATGACAGCTCCCTTCAGACTGTGCCCCTTCTTCAGGGCCTTGTCTATGGCCTGCTCCACCGCGCCGACGCGCTCCTGCTCGCCGGTTCCGACCGATATGGCGGCTCCGTCCTTCACGAACACGATGCCGTTGGACCTGACGTTAATGTTCACATACCATGCCGTGAGGCAGTCATCCAGCTCCTTCTCCGAGGGCTTACGCTGCACGATGTAGTCCTTCCCGCCGTTCTTCGCCGGGTCCGCGTTGGGGATCATGGGATCGACGATAAAATCGGCCGCAGAGCGTACACGGGTCAGGTATGGTATCTCGAACGTGATGGAGCCGTCGACCAGGTTGCGGATATTGTAAAATTCTTCCACGTCATCACCGATGAATTTTGGAATCCGGTCCATGTTGGAGACTTTTGCCACCCTGATGGCATTGTTGAGCTTCTTTGTCCCCTCATTCCGCCGAAGTATCGCCAGCGCATCCGGATCGTAATCCGGGGCGATGATCCCCTCGACGAAAGATTCCATCAGCGACTCGGCCG
Organism: Spirochaetota bacterium; assembly: GCA_041753395.1. Lineage (GTDB taxonomy): Bacteria > Spirochaetota > UBA4802 > UBA4802 > UBA5550 > RBG-16-49-21. The sequence continues at coordinate 191,145 of JBGSUQ010000008.1, read as the reverse complement.
TGGGCGCGTCCACCTTCCGGTTGAACCCCACGATAGAGCCGAAGGCGCTACGCTCATCGCAGCTCCTCGCGATGCGGTAAATATCGGACAATTGCTCGCCTTTCGTTTCGACCTTGAAGCCACACGGATTCACGTGCTTCATGACGGTACAGGCCGGTTTGCCGAAAAACTTGAGGATATTGAGGGCCTGGCTCATGTCCTGGAGGTTGGTCAGCGACAGTCCGTCCTTGCCTCCCTTCAGGATATCAAGGTTGCCGACAGAGAGGGCAGCGCTGCCGGCCGGCGCGTATGCTATGAAAGGCTGGTGCGGGTTTGTCCCGTAGCGCAGCTGGATGCCGACTTTTTTAAGAGGGATCTTTTTATCTCCGATGACGATCATCGCTTCATCGGGAAAATCGCTCTTTATCGCTTTTTTATATGCGTCTTTAAAAGAGGATACGTCTGTTGCCATACTGTTGCTCCATTTACAAAGTTATTGATGTATATCGAGGAAAATCAGACTACAAATCGATAGAAGTGGCACAGCCACCGTATGTCAAGAAAAACACAAGGTATTAAAGACAAAAGGCGTGGTTGCACAACCACGCCTGCAAATTACCGTTACGGTTGACCGCTGGAGATAGTGTGGCGCCGCGCGGTTGCGGCGCGGCGCCCCTGCGTCTACTTGTTTCTGTTCTTTATGACGAATTTTATCTTGCCTGCTGAATCCCGGTACACGGCAGCAACGGCCACACGGTAATCGTCCTTCCCCTTTTCCGGCGCCAAGGCCTTGTACAGGGCCGCGGCGGCCTCCTTGGCTGAACCATAGGGGATTTCCACGTCAATGGGCTCGCCCGCAAAAACAGGAAGCGGATCCGTGTTGACCCCGGTGTAGGTGGCGATGAGCTTCCCTTTGCCGGCGGCCTTCGGCACCTCGAAATAGCCCCGAAGGACGGTACCGTCCGCCGAACGCTTGACAATCGAAAGTGCCGCGTCGTCAATAAGGCACCCGCTGATGCGGGGCGTATGGTTCGGCGCGTCAGGTTCGAAATCCCATGCCCGCAGCGCATTGCCGAGGGCGGCGACGGGGTTCACGCCTTTTTTGAACTGCGCCGCGATGTCGGGGGTCTGCTTGCCGTTGCTCACCGCGATCCACTTGAACTTGCCGACGATGATCGCCGGGTAGATCAGCAGATCCGGGTTTCCCGACTGCAGTGTCTTCTCGTCGGTGGGTTTGACAAAGACGGTTTTCTTCTCTTTTTCGAACCTCCGCGCCTGGCTCGAAGGACTCCTTCCCGTGACGGCATAGAGTACTGCATCGTCTCCTGCCGGGCTTTTCCCGATTATGATGATACGGCCTGGATATTGCATTTGCGCAAACACTTCAAAACCTTTTTCCATATCTCACTCCTTACCCAGAATTTTTACCCTTCTGCCCTCGACCCTCAGTCTCCCCTCACAGTACAATTTGATCGCCTCGGGCAGGACCTTATGCTCTATCTTGAGACCACGATCATGAAATTTTTCAAAAGTTTCCCCTTCCTCAATGGGGTTGATGCTCTGTAGTATTATGGGCCCCGTGTCGCATCCTTCATCGACGAAGTGCACGGTGCACCCGCTGATCTTCACCCCGTAACGCCACGCGTCACCGTACCCGTCGGTTCCCGGGAAGCTCGGGAGCAGTGCGGGATGGATATTTATGATACGGTTCCGGTACTGGCTGATCAGGTGAGAGGTTACTAGACGCATGTACCCGGCCAGTACGATCAATTCTACCCCATGTTTCCTGAGGAGTGTTATAATGGCTTCCTCATGCTCCTCGCGCAGAGCATACTGCTTTCGGTCAATGAAAAATGCGGGGATGCCGTGTTTGCTGGCCCGTTCCAGCCCGAAGGCCTTATCCCTGTCGGAAATAACACAGGCAATCTCAACCGGCAGCCAGCCCGATTCCGCCTTGTCTATTATGGACTGGAGATTGGTGCCGGACCCTGAAACGAGTACCGCAATTTTAATTCTGTTCATCCCGTGCATTCCCTTTGCAAAGCGGGAGGTCAATGAATGCCTGCCTGACATGTAAAGGCTTTTTCATCCCCGCCCCAACTCCCCCTTCACGGGGAACGAAATTCAATCTCATCGGGCTTCCCAGCGGTCAGGCTCAATACTGCTATTACCGATATTGCCCGATTCTGATCCCTCACGTATAATGAATAAGTATTATGTCCCGTGAGCTATCTGTCAAGATTAATTCATTCTATAAGCTTGAGAAATTCCTCCCTGGTCCTAATATCGCTCCTGAAAATCCCCCGTACCACCGATGTTATGGTGCTGGCGCCGGGTTTCCGCACGCCCCTCATTTCCATGCACATGTGACGCGCCTTGACCACCACCGCCACGCCTTTCGGCCTGACATGCGTCATGACGGCGTCGGCGATCTCCGTGGTGAAGTGCTCCTGCACCTGGAGCCGCTTGCTGAAGATATCAACGATGCGTGCCAGCTTGCTTATACCGACTATCCGTTTGTTATTCGGAATATATCCGATATGGCAGACGCCGAAAAAGGGGAGCAGGTGATGCTCGCACATGGAATAGAAATGAATGTCCTTGACGATCACCATTTCATCATGTTCCAGTTCATGGGCCTTGCCGAGCACCACGGCAATGTCCTCCTTGACACCGCCGAAAATATCTTCATACATCCGCGCCACCCGGTCCGGCGTTTCATCCAGACCGCTCCGCGAGGGATCCTCGCCGATGGCAAGCAGTATCTCGGTGACGGCTTTTTTAATTCTTTCTCTGTCCACGTAAAACTCCTCAATAATAAGTCATGAAGGCGAGGTCGGACAACCTCGCCTTCACCTCACACCAGCCACGCCTTACACATCATTATGAAAACAATCTTTTAATTTTCAATTAAAAAACAATCCCTGCTCAATAAATATTAGGCCCGCTGCATGTCTCATTATTGCTGACAACATATTCCTTCTGGATGCGGCGGGAGACATGCAGATAACGAATCATTCATGGAATCGCTGTGCCGACCGCCATGCCGGACCCGTGCCTCTGTCTCCGGCAGCGCCGCAATATACCGCGCGTTAAACTCCGGTCCATTTGAATATACCGGCATCGAGTGCTGAAAAGTTTTTTTGGCTGGTATCGGGAAAAATGTCTTGATTTCAGGCACAATATCTGATGTTAAATAATACGTTTGGGGGAGGAATGGCGCGTGATTTCCATTGAGGTAAATGGTGCTGTTACTATTACCATTAATATCAGTCTGCTGACAATACACAATTCACATGAATTGCTCAGACTCCTGATGGAAACCGCCCATGAATACGAAAAAGAGATTGTTCTTGATTTCATCAATGTGACGTCACTTGACTCAACGATCATCGCCATGCTCGTTGAATTCAACAATCACATGTCGGAAAATAAAAAAATATTTACACTCAGCAACCTTTCCCCTTTCGTAAAAAAAACATTTGAAATACTGCATATAACAAAATTTTTCAACATCCAATAAGTGTATGAAAATATTTTTTGCCGCCGTATTCTTCATTATGGCATTCACGGGCGCTCTGACACCGTCGGCCGATGCGGCCCGAATCCAACGGAAACCATCCGGTCCCGCTGCCATCATACTGAACGAGGATAACACCAGGATCCCGCTGGGTCTTCACATGTCCATCCTTGAAGACAAATCAGGCGCCATGGCCATACGGGAAGCTTCATCAACCGCCATGGCGGACAAGTACATCCCCTGCACGTCTGAAGCGCCAAGCTTCGGATTCAACAGCACCTCTTACTGGGCCCGGTTCAGCGTGCGCAACGACCTGCAGCGCGACGAACGATGGTTTCTCGAGCTTGAATACCCTCACATGGACGTGTTTGAAGTCTATTACTATGAGCCGGACGGCACCGCGGTCAGAAAGCAAAGCGGCGATATTTACAAGTTCAGCAGGCGCGAGCTCCAGTTCCGAAACTTCGTCTTCTCAATACCGGTCCCCAGGGGCAAAAAAAAGACCGTGTATCTTCATTTCGCCGGATCATGTTCAAAGCAGTTCCCCCTTACCCTCTGGACGCCGGAGGCTTTTGCGGAGAAAGCATTACATGAAAAACTGCTCCTCGGTTTATACTACGGCATAATACTGGTAATGATGTTCTACAATCTTATCCTTTTCTTTTTCATAAAGGATAAAAGCTACCTGCTCTATGTTATATATATCGCGTCCTATGGCCTCGTCCAGATGGCCTACAACGGCATGGCCTTCGAACATCTATGGCCTGGACTTCCGCAGTGGCACAACATAAGCCTTCCATTCCTCATCGGCCTCGCGATCCTCTTTATGGCCATTTTCACGCAGAGCTTTCTCCATACCTGGGAAAAGGCCAGGATCATGTTCTGGTTACTCATTGCCGTCATGGTCATCGGCATCTTCACGATGGTCTATTCGATATTCGGCGACTACCTGACCGCGATAGAATCCGCCATGAAATTGATGGTCCTTGCCGCCGTTGTCATCATAGCAGCGGCCATAGTATCCGTTGCGCGCGGTTACCGCCCGGCCCGTTTTTTCATCATCGCATGGCTTTTTTTCCTCTGCGGCCTGGTTCTCATAGCATTGAACAAGCTCAGTATCATCCCGGTGATGTTCATTACCGAATACGCAAACCAGATCGGATCGGCCCTTGAGGTAACGCTTCTCTCCGTAGCTCTCGCTGACCGTATAAATATCATCAACCAGGAGAAAAAAGAAGCCCAGCTGGCGACGATCGAGGCCCAGGAAAAATACAAGCTCCTCGTCGAGGGTTCCAGCGACATTATCTTCTCCCTCGATGAAAAGTGGAATTTTATAACCGCCAACAATGCGATCATGACCCATCTAAAGGTGAATCCCGGATCGATCATCTCCTTGAACTTCCTCGATCTTATTTACGATGAAACGGACGCCGCGGTGATCAGCAAAAACCTGATCAAGGAAAAACTCGGAGAATTGCTGGTTAAGCACGAACCTCTCAGCTTTAAAATCATGTTCAAATCCACCATCATCGCCGAACCGAAGGAGATGGAGGTTCGCCTGGAATATATCAATATTGAGGGCAAAAACGAGATACTCGGCAAAGCGACAAGCGTTGAGGAAGACGTTCTCATCCCCTTCTTCGACAGCGAGCAGCAGAATTTCTACATCAGCAACTATATAATGACCGCTGAAGATGTAACACAGCGGGTAACGCGCAATCTTAAAAAATTCATCGAAATCAAACAGGTCCATCTGCTCCGGATCGCCCTCAGGGAACTGGTCATCAACGCCATCGAGCACGGCAACCTGAATGTGTCTTTCGATGAAAAATCAAAAGCGATAATGAACGATTCCTATTTTGCGCTGATCGCCTCACGCAGGCAGGACCCCCGCTACCGTGACCGGAAAGTACTTGTAGAATACGCCGTGAACCCGGTCAAGGTCGTATACCGCATTACCGACGAGGGGAACGGCTTCGATCATGCAAAAGTCCTGCAGAATTTTTCCCAGGACGCCAATGAGCAGCTCCTGGCCCATGGACGCGGCATCTCCCTGGCGCAAACTATTTTTGACTCCATCACCTTCAACGAGAAAGGAAACCAGGTCACCTTGTTAAAAAAATTCAAACATCACTCCTGATTTATACAATTTTTTTTAATTAATCCCCATCACAACCGTATACCCGTTGCAGGCGGGTGAAACCCCCTACAACATCTCACTGGAGTGCCGCATGAAATTTAATACATACTATGTTGATATGCACCGCGCCATTTTTTTTCCGGTCATCATTATCGACGACGAAAACCTCTACAGCGCCCGGGACATGGAACAGCTCAACCACCTTCTCCTGCGCTGCAAACAGCCGTACGACCGATTCATTAAATTCATTGATGCAACAGGCTATGAATTTTTGTTCGAGCCACCGGTGCTGGCCCTGGTCCCCAATGTTCTGCGCGAAGATTTCCCGTGGAAAAAAAAGGAGCTCTACAGGCTTTATGAAGAATCCCCCAACAAGCCATGCAACATCGCGGATCCCAAAAAACTGATGAAGAAACCGATAGAGGATATTATTATCCATCTTGCTGACTTGATTAAGGACAACAAACCATCCATGACAGGGCGCCTCTTGCGCCCATTCAGGATACAGCGACCCTTTGATCCGTTTCCCTGGATGCATTGATTCAGTAATGGAACATTGCTTTTATTGTTGCAGAACTGATTATGGTATTCATACTTGATTAATATTTGTTACGGGGTGCTCAAATGAAAAACAGGGCAGTCATTCTGCTAAGCGGCGGCATCGATTCCGCAACGACAGCTGCAATCGCCATTGAGCGTGGATTCATGCTTTCCGCCCTCACCTTCCACTACAGCCAGAAACATGCCGTCGAAGTCCGCTCCGCCGAGGCGCTGGCCGGATTCTTCCGGATCACGCAGCATACCGTCATTGATATCCCGGCCGGCATTTTCCGCTCCGCCCTGACTGATGTATCGATGCCGGTCCGCAAGAACAGCGAGCCAGGACAGGCCGGGGACATCCCCGACACCTATGTGCCGGCCCGCAACATAATTTTCCTCTCATACGCCCTCGCGTACGCCGAGTCAATCGGCGCAACGCGCATATACATCGGCGCCACGGCGGTGGATTACAGCGGCTACCCTGACTGCCGACCGGAATTCTTCGATGCCTTCCAGCTAATGGCCGACCGGGGTACGAAGGCGGGGGTAAGCGGAGAGAGGATCATTATAGAAACCCCCATAATCGCAATGAGGAAATCGGAAATCATTCGCACCGGGGCCCGTCTCGGCGTCGATTACGCCTTGACGCACAGCTGTTACGACCCGGCCCCCGGAGGCCTCGCCTGCGGCGCCTGCGACAGCTGCATAATACGAAAAAACGGCTTCCGCGACGCCGGCATCCCGGACCCGACCCGTTATGGGGACCGGTGACAGATGCTCTCCCTCCTGCAGGACATACTTTTCCCTTCACGGTGCGCCGGATGCGGTGCGGCGGTCGGTTCACATCAAAATTACCTCTGCCCGCCCTGCACAGCACGCATCAAGGTCCTGTCGGACACATGCCCGGTGTGCTCCACTCCCCTGAACGGCTCACGGTGCACCGTCTGTGACGAACGTCACTGGTATATATCGAAAAATATAACCCTTTCAGACTACAGCGGAATCATGAAAAGCGTCATCTGTAAAATGAAATTCGACAGAATCCGGGCGCTCCATGCCGCCCTGGGAACTCTCGCCCTTCAAGAGCTCGCCCGCCGGTCTGTTCCAGCGGACATCATCACCTGGGTTCCCATGAGCCTCCAAAAGCGTTGGGATCGCGGCTTCAACCAGTCAGAATTGATATCAAAATTCATATCAAAGAAGATCGAAATACCCTGCCGCCAGCTGTTAAAGGAAAGGCCGGGTACCAGGGCTCAGCGCAAACTCGGCCTCCGGGACCGTTTTATCAATTCTCTGAACCGGTATGAAGCCGCTGGACCGGGTTCAATTCCCGGCAGAAGGGTGCTGATAATTGACGATGTTTATACCACTGGGGCCACTATAAATGAATGCGCCCGCCAGCTGCTCCTGGCAGGAGCTGACCGGGTATTTTCCCTGACAATTGCCCGGACAGATACAAAAAGGCTTGAAAAGTTTTAATTTTTATCCTAAAATGGCCCTTCAGCTAATATAATTATTGACCCCGGCACAATGCCCGGATAAAAATGAAAACTCCTGTATGATACAGGACGCGATACGGTTGTTATTTCCAACAAATACCATTACCGCATGGAGTATTGAATTATGAAGAGAAAATCAACTGACAATGTTGAAATTCTAATTTTAGACGGAAGAATCGACCAGGAAGGATCAGAAGAACTGGAAACACTGTTACAGGACTGCCTTGATAAAGGAAAGAACAATATATGCATTGACATGATGGATGTGAAGCATATATGCAGTTCGGCCCTGGGCGTCCTGGTGGCCATCAAGCGAAGAATCAAGGATAATGAAGGCGACATCAAGCTGGTCATCGTTAACGATAACCTACTCCGGCTGTTTGAAACCACCATGCTTGACAAGGTATTTGAGATATACGAATCCCAGCGCGAATGCCTTTCCACCTTTGACTGATACCGTTACCGGGCATGGACAAAGATCTTAAAGAAATTCTTGCGCCCCTGGATGGTCATCTCAGGAGGGTCGATGAAGAAATTCAGAGACGCCTCCAAACCGGCATACCCATAATTGACGCGAGTGCAGTACACCTGTTCCTGAGCGGCGGCAAGAGAATACGGGCGTCCCTGGTTATTCTCTCCAGTGGCCTTCGTGGGGAAATCCCCGGGGGCATTATAGAACTTGCCGCGGCCACGGAAATTGTCCACGCCTCATCGCTCATCCATGACGACATCATTGACCAGTCCATGTTCCGGCGGGGTAATGTCACCGTCCCCAAAAAATGGGGGAACAAGGTGGCGGTCCTGGTGGGTGACTTCATGTACTCGGTGGCGCTCAATACGGCGATCCAGGACGGCAATCCGGCCATATTCCCCCTCATGGTTGCAGGGACCAAGGACATGGTCATGGGCGAACTGTGCCAGCTTGAATACGCGGATATTGACAGGGCCCGCCGCGAGCATTACCTGACCATCATCGAGCTGAAAACCGCGCGCTTCATGGCGTCGTGCACCAAGCTCGGCGCCACGAAATCCGGCCTGTCGGAAGCGGAACGTGAACAAATGTACCGCTTCGGCCTCAATCTCGGCTTTGCATTCCAGATCATCGACGACACCCTGGATATCATGCAGGCGCCCGATGAGATCGGGAAGGATGTAGGAAGCGATTTTAAAGACGGGAAGATCACCCTTCCCTTCCTCCATCTCATCGAAGAGGGAGAGACCGATGACCTGGACCGCCTGAAACGCTATATCGCCGGGCCCTCCCCGGAAGGATGGCAATCGATCAAACAACGCCTCATTGAAGCAGGCTCAATCGACTACACGACCCGGTGCGCTGCAGAGTATATAAACACGGCTCGGGAAATCCTGAAGGTCTTTCCCGATTCTCCATTCAGAACGATACTGTTTGAGCTGTCCGATTTTCTGCTCAGCAGAAAGTACTGACCGTACCCGGGTTCTGTTCAGGGACCGCGGCGGGGGACACCGGACTGTTTTTTTAAAATTAAGTTGTAATTTTTTATACCGGAATTATATTTGAAATGGGTGATATAACCGGGTGGATGGGGATCAACAATGATTACAAAAGAAACGGAAGAAATGTTGAAATTCTACAACCTGGGTCTAACCGCTTACAAGCAGAGAAAGTGGGACGAGGCGATACGGGCATTTGAAAAGGCCCTGAGCATCAATCCTGGCGACGGGCCATCCGATCTGTACCTGAAGCGTTCCCTCACCTGCAAGGAAAACCCTCCGCCGGAAAACTGGGACGGCGTTTTCACAATGACAACAAAATAGGACAAGGCAATGACAAAGAAGGTAATCCAGATAAACAAAAACCCGGTTTACGATATCGGGATGATCACAACGGTATTTAGCAAAGATACCGAATTGATCGGTGACCTATCTTTTAAGAAATCCCTCCAGATCAACGGCTACTTCGAGGGTGAAATAGTATCAGGAGGTTTCCTCGTCGTCGGAGAAGGGGCTGTGGTCAAGGCGAATATCAAGGCAAAAACTGTTATTCTGCAGGGTACCGTGTACGGCAACATTGAAGCAGCGTCGCGGCTGGAAATTCACGGTACCGGCAAGCTGTACGGCAACATACGAACGGCCAAGCTGCAGATCGCCGACGGCGTCGTTTTTGAGGGAACGTGCGAAATGATCAAAGGCGACGGCAAAAAGCCGGACAAAGAGGCTGACGAAAAAGACGCAGCCAGGGAATCCGCCGGCGGAGAAGCTGCGCAAGCATAATACAAGGCATACGCGTCATGAACGCACACGAAGCCGCCCATTACGAAAAACTGGACAAGGGAAACGTCCGGTGCAGGCTATGCCCCCATAACTGCCTAATCAGGGACGGAAAGCACGGGATATGCGGTGCCAGGAAAAACAGGGGCGGCACCCTTGTCACTGAAATCTATGGCCGCTTCACCGCCCTGGCAATGGACCCTATAGAAAAAAAGCCTCTTTATCATTTCCATCCCGGCAGCAGCATTCTTTCTTTAGGAACCAAGGGATGCAATATGAAATGTCCCTACTGCCAGAACTGGCATATTTCCCAGGACCCGGCAGCCCGCACCTCCTTCTATTTATCATCCGACATAGTCGCCACGGCTGTCCGCGAAGGCTCGATCGGCATCGCCTACACCTATTCCGAGCCCATCATATGGTTTGAATACGTGTACGACACCGCAGTGATGGCACGGGGAAAAAAGCTTGTCAATGTGATGGTAACAAACGGTTTCATCAACAGGGAACCGCTTGAACAGCTCCTCACCATCATCGACGCGATGAACATAGACCTGAAAACCTTCCGCGAAGAAACCATGAAGAAGGTGCAGAAAGCCACTCTACCCGACGTGCTCGCCACCATCCGCCTCGCCCATGATCGGGGCTGCCACATCGAACTGACAACTCTCGTGGTAACCGGCATAAATGATGACCTGGACGAGATGAGAGACATCATCGATTTTATATCGTCAGTGGACCGCAACATCCCCTGGCATATATCGCGCTATTACCCCAACTACCAGTATGACCGCCACGCCACGGACGTTTCTTTCATGGTGAAAGTGCATGAAGAAGCGGGAAAAAAATTGAATTTCGTCTACTGCGGAAACGTCTCGGCAAACGAGCGGGGCCACGACACGCATTGTCCCTCCTGCGGAGCGACCGTTGTAAGCAGGGCCGGCTACGTTACCAGGATAGAACTCCTCAAGAACGGTGCCTGCGTAAAATGCGGTCATGACCTGGGAATAATCCAGTAACAATCTCTCACTGCAAGACCATTAATCCACCGGAGTGTGGCTTGGGGATCAGACGGATGCACAGCCGCGCCTGCTTACACGACTTCGAATGACTCGTAAATGGACGGCGCTGAGTGGAGAACATAGCGGTTTTCAAAATCCGAGCGCGAGGTAATATTGAAATAGCGGTCAAGCTTTGCGGTGACGAATAATTTCTGCAGCAGCGGGTTTAAATCGTAAAAAACAAGCATGATGCCCTGGCCCATCGCGTAGTTGAAAAACTTGACGATAAAGCCTATGGCGGAAGAATCAAGAGAATCCAATTTCTGACAGTTGATAGCGATAACGCGCGGCATTTTTCTTATCTGCGCCATCCATACATATTCAACCTTGGTGAGGCTGTCGATATTAAAATTGCCCTCTATATGAATGACAGCGATATCGCCAAACTGTTCGACATGAGTATGAACCATTTAATAGCCCGGAAGTAATAATTTAAAATACATTAATTACATTATCGTGCTATTGTCAAGCAATAAGTAGTAATTATATTTACGGACGTGGCAATAAGGGTTATCCATTACAAGCTGATTCAAAAAACTATTAGGCCTGTTGAAAAGCCGGCGTCTCCAACTTTCAATGGGTCTCTATGGGTTGTTTTGAAGAATAACCGTCCATTCAGACTTCTTTTAAACATGTTTTTTGCAACAAATAACGTATTGAGGTACAATCATTTCCACGAGGTAATTCGATGCTGATAGCGGCGGGGGAATGCATCGGCATATGTGTTCTGAAAGGGAGAATACGTGACCTCCCCTTCAGGTACACAATAAAAAAGCGGCAGTGGATACTGCCGCTTTCCGTGATTACTATCGTTACTGTTCAGCTTATTCCGCAGCGTGAGTTTCTCCCTCATGGTGCCCGTGGCTATCTGCATGCGGGAAAAGCGGCGTGTATTTGGCAAACCACATATAGATCATCACCATGATGGCAAGGCCGCCCAGCATGATGAACCACTCCTGGATGGTCGGGTTATACCCGATGAAGCCTTTCCAGGGAAAATTGGGGACGGAAGAGCCGTTCAGGACCACGTGGAGCTTCGTGGTAACCATGGCCATGACGCCGCTGATGATGCCGAGACGGAAGGTCTTCTCTTCCTCGCGGAATTTCGGAACCAGGAGCAGTACGATGGCGCCCGCTATAAAGATGAACTCGAGGACTACCATCCAGAGACCGTAGTAACCTCCCAGGTTGGAGAGATAGCTCCTGTCAAAGAGGGGCACCCAGGCCGTGGCCATCAGGATTACATCGGCCAGGCGCGCAATCAGATACACGGTGAACATGATGCCGGAAACCTTGGCAATGGAATTAAAGGTCTCTTTGGGAAGAACTTCTTTTTTCATGACCTTGCCCGCAACATAGGCGCACAGTGTCATGAAGGCCGTTCCGCCGGCGGTTGCCAGGATGATGACCGTGAAGAAATAAATATGGTGCGCCCGGAACCAGGAGGCCTTTGCATACATGATGTCCCACATCCCGCCGCCCAGGGATCCCTGGTGGAAGAAGGAAAGGAAGGTGCCGCCCGCGGCGAAGATCCACATAAGCCTGTGAAGGTAGTGTCCGATATATTTCAGGACCGGTATCGCGTCGAGTATCTTGTGTTTCAGCACGACCGGTATCAACTCCACACACAGGATCATGAAGTAAAAACCGAGACACCAGGCTACTTCTGTCAGCATCGAGGCAGGCATGAGACCGGGTCCCCAGTTGGGGTAGATGAATATAAACCAAGCCCGTATCGGCTGGCCTATGTCAAAGACCAGGAACACGAAGGTGAAGAGGTAGCAGAGGAACCCTATCAGCACCGTGGAGCTGATCATCGGCTCCAGCTTATCATTCCTGAAAATGTACAGTAAAAAGCCGGTGGTGAAGGCGCCGCCGCCGAGACCGACCAGTCCCAGGTCTCCGATGATCCACTGGCCGAAGGGATACATGTTGCTCATGTCGGTGTAGCCCAACCCCCAGAAGAGGATCTGTATGGCGAATATGAAAAATCCGGCGGTGAAAAACAACATTATGTACAACGCTATTTTCACGTTCTTTGAATAACCGTCCCATTCCTTTTTTACAAATGCGATGTATTGCTTGATATAACCTATTAGTTTACCCACGGTTTTTCTCCTTTATCTGGATATCGGAGTCTATTTAAATTTCATCATTTCCTTGATCCAGGTCTTGCTGGTGAGATAGTAGACCTTGGGATTGGGAAATTGCTTGATATGCATCATCTTTTCTTTTGTCTTCTCATCCTTATCGTCGATGGTATGGACGAGACGGAACTTGCGGTTCTTTTCCTTGTTAAGGAGCTGGCTGAGCTCGGAATTCGGATCATCCAGGTCGCCGAATACCATTGCCCTGGTCGGGCAGGAGGCGACGCATGCCGGCGTATAGGTGACGGCGTTGATGTCCAGCTCGCCCTTTGCAACCGCCTTGTCGCGCTCGCGCTTCCAGATATGACTGCAGAACTGACACTTTACCACAGTCCCGCGGGAGGCGATGGATACATCGGTATTGAGAGAATTCTGAAAAGAACCCTCATTTTTAGGCTTCCACCAGTTGAAGGCCCGCGCTTCGTAGGGGCATGACGACTGGCAGTACCGGCACCCGATGCACCGTGACCACACCTGGCTGACAACGCCGTCATCGCCCACGTCGGTCGCGACGACCGGGCAGACCGATACGCAGGGCGGCTTCGGGTTTTTCGGATCGTTACCCTCGCACTGCTGGCACATTTTGGGTATATAGCAGACTTCGACATTGGGATACTTGGCGTCCCGGTCGTTGGTGACCTTCATCAGTTCAAGGAATTGAACGCGCTTCGGTAGATCAGAATCATCCTCGAAAATCGGCATATTATTCTCTTGAGAACAGGCGATGGCGCACGTGCCGCACCCCGTGCACTTGTCCAGATCTATAGCCATTCCCCATCTTCTTTTCATTTTCATATTGATATCCACCTTTTAGCTGATTTTGACCCTGGTGAGCCACCAGTTCGCGGCCCCGGTCAGGGGATCGATGTCATTCGCCATGATTTCCTTTGGATTCACGCCTTTCTTTTTTGCATACTTGGTATAGGCCTTGTGGCCGAATCCCAGGGGAATCGCTATTGCATCGGGCGCCACGGTGTCGGTGAGGTGGGCCCGGACGCTGCCAATCTCACCCCGCGATGATTCGATATCAATCCGCTCGCCTTCGCTGACGCCATGCTTGTCAGCCGTGTCCCGGTTTATCTGCACCCAGAGCTTTCCCTCCGAGTAGGTTTTATCGTCAATTGTTTTGAGCACATAGGGGAAGGCCAATCCGTCGCCGTCGCCCAAGAAAGTCAGTTCCGTCGGGATCAGTGCCAGCGGGAATTCCTCTGAAGCCTTGAGGGTTTTTTCCAAAGCCGCGAGGCTGTCTTTTAAAACCTTCGCGTTATAGTTCACGCCGCCCGTTCCGACCGCCCCGCCGTAGGTCTTGACAAGGTCAACATAGCTGTTCCATTTAAAGTTGTCTTTGGCGGCATCGACCTTCTGGGCCAGCTTGATTATCGCGTCGCCCGCATGGATCGCTTTTTCATAGGCCTTCACCGGAGCCGCTCCGGCGGTGCTTTCAGATTCGACGAAGCTCAATGACGGGAAAATGTAATCGGCGTACATGGCCGAATCGTTCAGAAGCGGCATGATTCCCACAACAAAGGCATTCTCCATCTTGGCGGCCAGGTCGGCGCCGTATACGCTCTTGTAAGCAGGGTCAGCATCATTTATGAAAAGCATTTCAAACTTGCCGTTCTTGATGAAGTCGTCAAGGCCTGCATATTTTTTCGAATCTTTCAGTATAGCTGCGGCATCGGCCGAAAGGGCCGGCTCACCCAGACCCTGGCTCTTCTTCAAGAGAGCCCCGCGGGAACCCACCATGGCGTTCAGCGCGTACACTGCCATGAGTTCCGCCGAGGAGGATGAAACGCCCGCGCCGCCGCGGCCGGCGACCGCGATCGGGTTCCTCGCCCGCGCGAATGCATCCGCCACGTCTTCGATCTGTTTCGCTTTAAGACCGGTGAGGGTTGCGACCTTGTCCGGCGTGTAGGCGTTGACAACGGCCATCCAGTCGCCGCCGCCGGCCGCCCGGCCTTTCTTCATAAGGCAGTTGGCGATACCCATTGCCAGGATCAATTCGGTTCCCGGCTTGATGGGGAGCCACTGGTCGGCCATGGATGCCGTCCGGGTGCAGACCGCGTCGGCCTGTACCAGTTTGGCGCCTTTCTGCTTCCACTCGACCAGGGCCTTGTTCATGGTGCAGGCCGTTCCCCAGCCTTCCATGAGACGGGCGCCGAAGCTCAATATAAAATCAGCATTGCTGAAATCGTAATCGACATATCCGCCCAACGCCGACTGCGAGAGAGCGGCCAGCGAAGGCTCGTAAAAAGCATTGCCGCTGCCTGCGGACTTGACCAGCCGGTCAAGGAGCGCGGCGGAGAGGTTGTCATTCTTGCTGATGCCGGCTATAAGGTTGCCCTTCTTCGCCGCAATCAGGCTGTTCATCTTTTTAGACACATCCGCAAGGGCCTGTTCCCACGTCACTTTCTCAAAGGCGGACGCTTTCACCGTGCCCTTCTTGCCGGTGCGCTTCAGGGGAGCGTCAACGCGCTCGGCGTGGTAGAGAAGCTGCAGGGCGTTCTGGCTGAAGGGGCAGCCGCTGTTTGATGACTCGATCTTCACCGCCCGGTCGCCGATCATGCGAATCGACATCTCGCACTTCTCACGGCATGCTGCGCAGAGCGTCTTCAGGTATGCTTCCTTGCCGGCGGCCGGCACGTGCTGGTCCTGGGTCCATTCGGCAAGCCACTGCAGCCCGAGAAAGGGGGCCCCGGAGAACACATATCCGGTAAGGCCGCCGACGACAGCGCCGCCTCCCATCATCAAGAAATCTTTTCTTTCTATTTTTTTCATAGATTATTTATCTCCTCTGACATGTTTCATGTTACCGGATGATCATCAGTCGTGGCAGACGGCGCACTTGTTGCTGATGTTAAGCGCGGTATGGCAATCCTCACACTGCCCCATCGGCATCTTACCCTTGATCATGGCCATGTTGGTTGAATTCGACTTGTCGCCGTGGCACGAGCCGCAGCGAGCCTTCTTCCTGCCGTCCTCATATTGCGCCGTCATAACGGCTTTGTGGCTGAAATAGACCAGGTCAGGCTGCTTGGCGTAGGAGCCCCACGGCTTGTCCGTGCCCTTGTACTTGTTCAGCATCGGTTTCCGAAGGGCCGTTGATTCATCGGTTTTTTTACTCGGACCGTTGGGATCGTGGCACGATGTGCACTCCGCGACCGTCGGGAGGCCTTTAAACCTGCCGTTCTCCTCGTACGAGTGGCATGACTCGCAGTCATCCTTGGCCATGCCGTTCGCCGGTAAATATTTTTCCAGGTGAGACTGGTGATTAAAGTATACTGATTTCTCAGGATGGTTCGCCATCACATAATTGCATCCCGTCTGGGAAACAAGATATGCAGAATAGAAAGCTACAATAAAGGGGATTCCGATAAGAAGTATTGTACGTTTCACCAAGCTTCTCCTTTTTATTTATCTTAATTTAAGATTAAGGCAAAAATTGGTTTTGATTAAATAACAATGCGGCTGCGGCAATGCCATTATTTAACTGAATAATATATTTTAATTTGCGGGATATATGTCAACAAAATATTAATAAATTCTTGTAGATTTAGCCTGCCGGTAACAAAAAACAAGTAACGGTTGCCGGTGACACAACCGCAGCAGGCCTGCAGCGGGGTCGGCCAACCGGCAATAATCATGCGCCGGGGGGCGCCGCAATCCGCGCCATCGCCAGCGCAGCCGGGTCCTCGCCCGGGCCTGCCGTATCAGTTGATGAAACGCCAATCAGGGGATCGATCTGCACGATCGTATCATTGCTGATCCTGATTCGGTACGCAGCTAGAACGCTCCGGAGCTGCTTCTCAACGCCCCTGGCCTTCCGTGAATTAGTATCGGGCATGATCACCGCCAGGAAATCGTCATGCCGGCAGATATAGCCGTCATTGCCTATGCTTTTCGCTATCGCCGGGGCCAGGAGTTTTATGATGCCGTTCTTTTCATTATGCCCGATTTGAGCGGTATTCTGGAACAGCTTGATAATGAGGAGGGAAAAATCCTTACCTTTGCCTTTCCATGCCTTGAAGCATTCACTGTATTTCAGGTTGTAATATATCTTACTATTAAGACCGGTTTCAGCATCCGTCATCACATCATTGACAATGATATGATCATGGATGTTCTTCAATACGCCGGCCATGGTGTTTTTGATCTCCTGTATTTCACTCCCCCGGAGGCCGCCGTACTTTTCCATGTTCACAGCCCCCAGAAACGTGTTATTATATACAAGGGGTATGATAATCTTCCGTCCTTCCTCGATCACCATGGTGGCGCCGCCACGGAGCTCTCTGCCAGCCTCGTTGTCAATATCGATGCTATCGAAACTCACCGAATCGATCCTCAGGAAGGTTGTGCCAATGAGTTCCATTGTCTTGACCAGTCTGCCGGTGGGATGAAATACATAGAGGGATAGAGTGTCTGTGCCATAGGAAGCATGTATGGCGGCGAAGAGGTCATGGATATATACGCTGAGGCCGTCGGAAACCACATTGGCCGTTTCAGGCGAAAGGGTGCTGTCACCCCGCGACGTGGAGACGTTTTCCAGGTTCAGGTCGATGGTATGGGCAGCGTCCCGCCTACCCTGGTCCCGTGTCTTCGTGACAGCTATGTATGCCGCCGCAGTGATGATGAGAATAAACACACCCAAGAGCGCCACTTCCAGGACGGTCCGGGTTCGGATTGAACCTCCCACCGTGTGGGGATAGACGACCAGGAGCCGGTACGGCCCTACTTTATTAAGAAAGATGTAAAACTTGAGCTGCTCTGTCGCACCGCCCGACTTCTCTTCATAGTAGCGAACGGCATAGGGATTGGCCCTGGTTATGTTGAACTTCTCCTGGGTAAAATCCTTCAATATCGCTTCGAATAGATCGGCCGAACGGATATAGCGGTCGTTTTTACTGGAAAGACGCAGTGAAAGGGCGCTGTCCGTAATGGCCATGAGGGCGACCTGCTTGTATTTCTTATGTGTGAATTTGAGAAAGCCGGAAAGGTCGTCGGGGGACAGGGCCCTGTTTTCGCTGGCCATGCGCTTTTCCATTGCATGATAGTCACGGACTATGTCATTGGTCGAGCTGACCAGGGAGCCGATCCGGTCCTGTTCGACATAATTGAACCGCACCGTAAAATAGAGGAACATGCTGACGACCAGAAAAACGGTCCCTGCCGAGATGACCTTTGCTTTCACGGACATGGCGGATGGTTATTTCTTCTCTTCCGCCGACGTCTCGTATTGTTCGTCCTCTTCCCACACGAAGGTCCCCTTACCGCTCTTGTTCCGGTCAGGGCACACCTTCATAATGTATTTTTTATCATTGGGCCAGAAGGCGTTCTTCTGGCTGTGATAGTAGCTGTCCAGGTCGCTGACGTACTTCATGCCATCGGGCCATATCTTGGTGCCCCGGCCATCGCGCTCGCCATGCTTGAACCGGCCGATATAGCGGGAGCTGTCTATGTAGAACCAGACGCCCTTGCCGTGTATTCTCCCTTCATTGAACTCTCCGATGTACTTATCCCCGGAGGGGAGGATGAGGGAACCCTGCCCGCTCTGCCGGTCGCCCTCGAACTGGCCGATGTACTTGGCGCCGAACCACTCCGACTTCTTGCCCCAGATGTAGGTGCCGAAGCCGTGCTTCTTTCCGCCCTTCCAGTCGCCCGTATACGAATCGCCGTCGCCGACGGTCAGCTTTTTCTCCTTCATCATCACGCCGTAGCTCCAGTTAGCGTAATACTTACCGACGATGTTGCCCTTCTCGTCATACACGAAGAGGGAGCCGTCGCCGTGCATCTTGCTGTCGAGAAATTGGCCGATATATTTCGACTTGAGCCTGCCGTTCTTATCGTAGGTGAGGAGCGTGCCGTCGCCGTTGGGTTTGCCGTCGATGACCTGTCCCAGGTAGTGGGACACCAGGATCCCGTTGTCATCATAGATCAGAATTGACGTTTCCCCGGTCTCTTTGTCGTTGAGGTACATCCCCAGGTATTTGCGGATCACCTTGCCCTTATCGTTATAGACAAACTCGGAGCCCTGGCCGTCGCGCATGCCGTTGCTGAATTCGCCGATATACTTCTTGATCAGCCTGCCGTTCTCGTCATAGGTATAGAGGGTGCCGTCGCCGTGTTTGAGGCCATCTTTGAATTTCCCCTCATACTTGCTTATCATCACGCCCTTGTCGTTGTAGGTGATGAGGACGCCGTCTCCGTCGGGCTTGCCATTCTTGAAGTTGCCTGTATATTCTTCTATTACCTTACCATCCTTGTTGTACTTGACCAGCTTGCCATCGCCGTCAGGCTTGCCGTCCCTGAAAGAACCGGTATACTTGCTCACCATCCTGCCGTCCTTGTCATAGGTGATAAGGGTCCCCTCACCCTCGGGCTTGCCGTTTTTCACTTTGCCGGTGTACTTACTCGCCATCTTCCCGTCTTTATCATAGGTGATAATGGTGGCTTCGCCATCAATGGAGCCGTTGAGGTACTTGCCCGTGATCTTGCTCACCAGTTTCCCGTCTTTATCATAGGTATACACATCGACCAGGCCGCTGGGCCTTCCTTCGTAGAAGTTGCCGACTATCTTGGAAACAATCTTCCCGTCTTTATCGTAGGTGATGAGGGTTCCCTTGCCGTCCGGTTTGCCGTTGGCAAAGCTGCCGGTGTACTCGCTCCGGAGCACGCCGCGCTCATCATAGGTCTTCATACTCCCCTCGCCGTGGGGCTTGTTATTCTGGAAGGCACCGGTATAGGTGCTGGCCACCTTGCCGTTCTGGTGATAGGTGACCAGGGTCCCCCGGTCGTAGTCGCCGTTTTTCAGGGTGCCCGTGTACTTGCTGATGAGCCTTCCCTTCGAGTCGTATTCTGAAACGATCATTTCCCCCACGGGTTCACCGTTCTCGAACATGCCCTCTATCGTTTTTATGACATTGCCGTTTTTATCCAGGATATAGAGTATCCCCTTGCCGTGGGGCTTGCCCTTCTTTGTCTCTCCCACGTACCTGCCGCCCTTCCAGGGAATCCCCTTGTCGGCCGTGATATCCTTTTTCCCTTTCTGGGTGTCCCGGTCTTCTACTGTTTTCCGGTCCTGGTCAGTTCGTATCTGCTTTTTACTGATATCACACGCCGGCATGATGCATATGAGCATGGCCAAGACAATAACTGCTGTTCTTTTCATGATAAATCCTCTTCATTATTTAAGGATGCGGGGGCTGCATCACCGATCCACCGATTACCCGGCCTGTTTTCATCAAACAGGCCCCCTGATCGCCATTACCTGGCAGTTTCAGAAAACCCGCTCCCGGAGGCCCGGTCTCTCTTTTCATGGATGTTATGGGGAAGTGATACAACAATTTAATGGTCAGGTGTACCGCGGTACACCGCTAATTGTCAAGATTTTTCAAATCCGCTATGCCTTTTTTTGCGGTTGTCTTTTCTATTATATTATCATCAGAATCAACATTATATTCAAGAAAAACGGTTTATTTGCCGATATTTTACCCAAATATAAGAATTAGCTGTAAATCTGATATAATGGTGCTGCCATGAAATTAAAAAAACAATGGATATCAATAATCACTTTAATGATCTTCATCGTCATGCTCTGTACGACAAGCCTGTTTTCGCGCCAGTTCAATTTTGTCCCCATCAATCCCATGAAGGTTTCTTCATATGACAGTGACCGCGTGGTGTTCCAGCATATCGAAAAATTTATCGATATTTCACAGGACAACTCGTATGAGACACTCCTGGTGATCAAGGACCGAAAGATGTTCCTCATTTCGGATGGCTATGACGATCCTTACGAGGCCAGGGTTAAAAGATGGAAAGCATCAATACAGAACGAGTATAGCGAGAATGATTATGACCTTGTGTGGACCAACAAGATAAACGCCAAGCCTGATTACATCGATATCATGGACCGCAAGGTGCCGATCATGAAGAACGTCAACGAGGAATTCGTGTCATCCAACTTCGGAACATTCTACAAATCGATACGGGACAAGTTCATCAGGGAACACGTGGATAAGTTCCACCAGATCATGCGTAATCGGAGGGAAGCCGATTTCTATGTCGACCGGAAAGTCCTCCCCCGGCCAATCTATATAGAGGACATGAACAAGTTCACCGATAAGTATTACACCTTCGTCAAAGCCCGGGCTTATGACGGTACCCTGTACAGCTGCGAAGACGCAGACGGCGACGGTGTGACCGAGACCTTTATCGTCTCAGCCAAGGACGGTTTCAATTGGGGCTACAAGTCGGGCCCGGACCTGATCTTCATCTTTAAGAACACCGACAAGGACATCGAGACCCTCATCGGCAAGCTGGCCAACGAAGTGGTCTTCGGCAACGTCGAGGATGAGAAGGAGATGATCGAGACCTTTCCCAAGGAGAAGGATATCGCCGACATGATCAAGTGGATCACACCGAAGGACCCCAACGTAAAATAACATGGCCGTCAGCCGCCGCGCGCGGCCGGCCGGTAAAAACCTCCAGAGCCCCCCTCAGCCAGGGGGCTTTTTGCGCTGCGGCAATGACGTGATCAGGAAATTCTTGACATATCATCCGCCCCGGTGCCAGGGTACTGGAAGTAAGGCGGCATGAAAAAACCGGAAAAATTCGAATGCACCCAGTGCGGCTCAACCGCCTTCATTAATGAAGGGAACTCCCGCATGAGGTGTGCCTACTGCGACAGCCTTTACCGGATTCCCGGCCAGGACACACATGCCCATGGACCAAAAGTCATCATCAAGAAAGGGGCGAAGGTCATATTCGGGAAAAGCTCACATGTTACGATCCGGGGTGGCCTTTTAATCGAAGACGGGGCGAACGTATCGTTCCTTGGAAAACTGGAGCTGATCGAAAAAAGCGACGAAGCCACAATTGAAGAAGCAAAAAAGAAATTACGTCCATTGAAGTAAATAATTTTAACTATATGAATATCTTCCCGCTGTTAACTCTTGACATAGCGGAAACCTTTTTTTATTTTTGCCAAAAATCATCACCATCAATTTGGAGAAGGCATCATGAGAAAAAGCATTATATCGAAATATTCAGCGATCATCATCATGCTGTGTCTGGCGTCAGCCTGCTCAAAATCCGGCGGCTCATCACAGGACGTGGAAGTCCCGAAACTTGAAAAGGGATGCCTCTCGGGCCAGTGTGTGAAGGGCCAGTTTGAAACAATCTACCAGCGCTTTGTTCTGATCACGGGTAATGTTGTAAACCTCCGCAACCGACCCGAGGTCACTTCAAAAGTTCTCGCCCAGCTGCCGGTTAGCCGGAAGGTCACCGTGCTCTACATCAAGCCGGATGAGATGACCATCGGCGGAATAAAAGGAAAATGGGCCTTCGTCCACGACACAGCAGACATTACGCTTCAGGGATGGATCTTTGATCAATTCCTGGCTTTCACCCACAGCTTCTCACAACCGGAACAGATGAAAATACGTGAAATCCGCACTGTACTGGGGGGACGGCTGATTGTGTATAAATGCTCGCCCGACGGCAGATTCAAGGTGACACAGAACGAAATGATGTTCAAGAAAGATGGCAACAAGCTGCCGGAAAAGGCATCTGGCGAGATACTCCAGTACAAGAACATCATCTGGCTGAAAAAGGACAAACCCGACGATTATCCGGTATTCTTCTATTACATGGACGACGGCAAGCTTTCATTTCCCGATCAGTACAAGGACAAGCGGGGGACCATTTTGGTCCGGTGACATGAAGGTGCCGGACCTATTATAAGCCCTGTTACTTTTGTAATCCGCCCGCGTCTGTTTCCCTTCCTGATCCGGTGATGTCGTAACCGCCGGCATCGGCAATCACGGGGAGGATCATGAGCCGCGGCAGTGAGAGCTCCCCTTCGTCCCGGTACTGCGAGAGGCCGATTTCCATACCCTCATGGCCGGCCGCCGGTTCTTGCCGGTAGGTTCCGAAGATCCGGTCCCACCACGACATGATGAAGCCAAAATTGCTGTTTGTCTCGCGGATAATCACGGAGTGATGCACCCGGTGCATGTCCGGGGTAACAGCGACATAACGGAGAATCCCATCGGCCCCGGCCGGCAGCCGCACGTTACCGTGATTAAACATGACCATGCCATTCAGTACTATCTCGTACACTGCCACTGCGAGGGGATCGGGGCCGATAACCGACACGGCCGCAAGCCTGGCCATAAGCGTGATGATAATTTCAAACGGGTGAAACCGCAGGCCGGTGGTAACGTCGATGTCAAGATCGGTATGGTGGACCAGGTGGAGCCGCCACAGAGGCGGCATGACATGGAACATCACGTGTTGAAGATACATGGCCAGGTCAAGGAGAACCAGGGCGATGATGAATTCCATCCATGACGGCATGTTAATCCCGTTGAGAAGCCCCCACCCACTGGCGCCGGCAACAACAGCCAAGCCTACGGGCACCACCGGGAATATCACGCGCAGAAGGATTGTATTGATAAAAACAATCACCAGGTTCGAAAACCAGCGGCCCGCTTTACCAGTGGCAAGCATCCGTCGGGGCGCCGCCATCTCCCAGACCGTCATGGCGGCAAAAATTATAATAAACACCGTCATGCGCACGGCAGCTTCGCTAAACTGAAATAGAGACAGCAACTGTTCCGTCATCAGGATCCCCTTCACAGGTCTAAATTCAAACTACCGACACCAGGTCTACCAGGCCGTGCAGCACATCACGGTATTCGGCGGACACCGTAAGATCTGCAAGGCGCCACCGCGACTGTTCCACGAATTCCCAGTGGCGCTCTTTTGCAGAATCCAGGGAACCGCTCCGAGTGATCATTTTTCGTATAATTGAGATGTCGCGCTTCTTCTTTTTCTTCTTAGTGAAGAGTGACACGAACAGGTCCCGCTCCTTCCCGCGAAGGCTCTCTGCGGCACCGCTCACCAGGATGGTTATCTTGCCCTCCATGAGGTCCGAATCGGCTGACTTGCCGGTATCGCCCTCCTTCCCGAAAACGCCCAGGATATCGTCCCTGATCTGGAAGGCCTGGCCCAGGGGAATCGCGAAGGCCTTGATGCGCTCCTTCTCTTTCGGCGAATCCTTCCCGGTAAGGGCATAGCCCATGAGCATCGGATAGTAGACGGTATAATAGGCAGTCTTCATCATGGCGATATGTGTGGCCGTCTCCCTGGTCGAGGTAATTGTCCGCGAGGCCGAATGGAGGATATCCAGGGTCTGCCCCCACGCAGTGATCTCCAGTGTGGAAGCCAGATTTTTCACGAAGCGGTGCTTCAAGCGGGGCGATATCCCCGTATCGCCCAGGATTTCAAGGGCGTTGGCAAAAAGGACATCTCCGAGGATCAGGGCGATATGGCTGCCGATAGCTTCATCGTGGGTGCGCTTTCCATACAGGTCTCCGCAGACCAGGTGAAGGCTTTTTCCGCCCCGGCGAAGGTCCGACCGGTCGATGATATCGTCCTGTATGAGGAGAAAGGAATGCAGCAATTCCAGGACAGAGGCCATACGCACGACATCGTCCCTGTTCCAGGCGTTTCCATAGCCGAAGCAGGATGCAAGCATGACCAGAGGTCTTACCCGCTTGCCGTCACGCATGCAATACTCCGAAATGAGGCCGTACATATCGCAGATTTCCGGAATTTCCGCATTACGTATCTTGCTCTTGAAAAACTCACCCATTGAAGCATCGATCAGGGGGATATACTGCATGCTGAATTCACGGTACCGGCTGGTTGGCGATTGTGATAGTGATTGTTTCATCGGCCGTCATTCTTTTATCCAACGAAAGGCTTTGTCAAGATGATTTTACCTCACCCCGACTCCGACACGCCCTACCTTCTTCGACCTCACCCCCTAGCCCCCTCTCCATAAAATGGAGAGGGGGAATACTGGATGATGTTATTAAAACGAAAACCCTCTCCTTTTTAAGGAGAGGGTGCGCGAAGCGCGGGTGAGGATAAATGCGGACGGGATGTCTTAAAATCGTTCAGCATGTTCGAAGCGCTGCCAGGATTAAAATGCCGGCGAGTATAGTACAGCCTGGCCTGTGCGGGGAAAAATCGTAAACCGGTAGAATTTACCTTTCTCGCGGACAGGATTATACCATCGCACCTCGTACAGGGCCATTCCCCGTGAAGCCTTCGGCTTTCTGCAGATAACGGCGAAATCGGATCCCCCGTCATCGGCGGGAACACCATCAATCACAAGCGGGCGCCACGCATAACCGTCGTCGCTCACTTCCACGGCTGCCAGCGGTTCGTGGAGTTGAATCAGTGACGGCGGTACGTCCCGCCACCGGAAGGCCCAGAAGGATTCCCCTCCCTTATTCGACCTGTCATTGAACTCAGGGTTTGCCTCGATCTTTCGGAGCTCCGAGGGCTCACCTCCGGATGGATAATAACTTTTCGCCACCTTAACGGTGAAGCTCCATGCTGTCGGGAGCGTCCCGCCGCTTCCCTTCGGCAGTTCCTCGACCAGGCGGCTCATGCGCGCGGCCAGGTATCCCGCCGTTCCAGGGCCGTAGAGGGTGCTGCTCCCTTCGTAATGCTGGCGGGAATACTCATCCCTTGTGGCGCAGTAGCCCCAGTAACCATTGGAAACATCCATGACCGTGTACCGATAACTATCGGGCATGCCGGCCTTCCGGCCTGCTTCACGGCACTTTTTAACCATTTGCCTGCCCGCCTCGGTGGTCACCTCAAAGGGCAGCGGAAGGAGAACCGTGTCCTGTATCTGCAGGGCCTGAATGAACAGGACGTGGGGATACTCATCAAGAGGGAAAACCCTGTGCTGGAGCGATCCTCCCATGATCCTCTTGGCGCCCTGGCAGTCTTTACCGGGATTTCGTCGCGGCCATCCAGGCGCGAACCCGGGAAGCCAGTTGAGCAGTTTGACGGGACGATCTGACCCGCCGCCAAAGGTCGCCTCCCCGGCAGCGGGCTTTTCGCAGAGACACTCGTTATTGAAGCAGCGGTCGGCGTATACGTCAATCTCATCGGCCCGGTACCGTATCACGGCATCACCGGAGAGGCCTTTTTCCAAGGAGAGAAAAAGCTCCAGCGCCCTCTCCCCGATAATGGTGCCGATGCGGCGCATCGCCTGATAGCCGAGTTTTTCCTTCTTACCGTAATCAGGCGTGGTGTCTCCATGGGTGAAATTGGCCATGGCATGGACCGGATCTACGGCTGATGGGTATCGCCGTGCGATGCCGCGCTCAACGATGCGCTCTGCGAAGGCGGTCACATCGCCGTTGTACAGCATATCGGTGTCTTTGTTGCCGAGGTTCGGGTGCAGAGAAAAGTTGGAGAATGCGCCGATGGGCGCCCAGGAACCGTCGGGCCGTCTGCAGTCTACACGTATCATCCGGAGCTCAGGATTGACCGCTTCGCGCTCGTTTGGTTTTTTCCCCTCAAGGGATTTGTTCGCGTGATGGGCCTGAAGGCTCCGGTTGCGGATCACGCCGGCAATATCGATGGAGCCCGTGGCTATCTTTGCCGGACGACGGTTTTCACAGGCGCGGACAATGGCGCCGGCGATCTGTTCCGCCATGAAATTAAAAAGCCTCTCTTCGAAACCCTGCGCCGGCGAAGCCATCCGATCGTACAGGACATCACCGAAATAATTACCCTGTGCGGAATGAGTGTGGGTTCCGGCAATGATGAGTCCCGCCGACTCGATGTCAGTCTTCGACGCGACGAGCTCCGCTACACGGTGATGCAGCATCCTCGATCCGGAAAGGATGTCCGCCTGGACCAGGGCAACGGGCCTTCCCGATCTCGGCTTGAGGTAGATAATCCTGGCATACAACCGCGTCCGTACGCCCCTGCTATGGCCGCCCTGGAGGGAATGGCCCGCCAGGGGAAGGCCCGGCGGCGGGGTGATGTCAGCACGGGCGGCCCCTGCCATCAGCGACGGAACATCCCGCGCTATCAGCGATGCCGGATTGTTAACGGTTATTGTCAGCGGTTTCAGCGATGTGCATCCCGCTGCAATGAACAATACAATCAGAAAAATATAAGCATTAATCCTCAACATAACTGTCCAACCATCCTTTCCCTCAAAATAGCCTTAACAGCATGATAACGATAAAAAATGACACGATGTCAGATTTGTGCACACACATAAGAAACCGGGAATTTTTTAATTGAAATAGGTTAATTTAACACTATTAAATTAAAAAGTCAATAATAATATACAAAAAAGTAAAATCCAAGGTTATCATTGGATAATGCAGATTAGACACAAATTCCCTTGACAGATTTAATTAAAGAATTATATTTAGACTATTATACTATTTTAGACTACTAGTCCAATAATAATACTGCTATAATACAAATGGGAACTCTGGATCGAAGACAACGGGAACTTGGAGAGCGCAAAAAACTTATTCTTAAAAAGAGTAAGGAGCTCTTCTTTAGGAAAGGCTTTAATGACGTGACGATACAGGACATCTGCGAAGCCGTTGAATACGGACGCAGCGCCATATATTCGATGTTTGAGAGCAAAGAGGAGATCTATTCTTACATATATCTTGATGCCATGAAAATCATCATCGATCTGAACAAATCAATCAATCCCGACAGTGATAACTTCGACCAGGAATTCATGAAGGCGGCGGAAAACCTTTATACCTTTTATTCCGATAATACGGATTATTATAAGGCGCTAAATTATTTCAACAACATGATGGCTCACTCAAAGATTCCGGAGCACATCATGGTAGTTAAAGATAAAATGATCGAAGATGCGGGAGTAAATGCCGCATTGTTGATGCACAACTATATCCAGAAAAAATATATACGGAAAGTGGATATCCCTGCTTTCATTCAGATCTTCTTTTCATCCATTACCGGAATAATCAATTTTTTTATTTACAAGGAAGAAGAAGATAAAAACAGGATTCATGCATTTGTACTGGATCACGCACGTCTGTATCTTGCGGGAATAAAGAAATAGATATTTTTTTATAATTTTGGACTATTAGTCCATTTAAGACTTTTAGTTCTTAAAATTATCAGAATACCATAAGAAATTACGAGGTTACTCATGCTATACCGCACTATGAAAAAAAACGGGGACAAGCTTTCGATACTCGGATTCGGATGCATGCGTCTCCCTGAAAAGAACGGAAAAATCGATGAAGACCGCGCTTCGCAGCAGCTTCATCATGCCATCGACAATGGTGTAAATTACATAGACACGGCTATGTTCTACCACAGGGGAACAAGTGAGTCCTTTTTGGGGAGAGCCCTTTCCGGCAGCTACCGGGAAAGGGTAAAACTCGCGACAAAGCTGCCGTACTGGAATGCGAAAGATAGAAACGACATGGACAATCTTCTCAGGGCACAACTCAGCATGCTGAAGACAGATCACATCGACTACTATCTGATCCACAACCTTAACGGCCCGGGCTGGAAAACGATGCAAGACCTGGGCATTATCGATTTTATTGAACGGGCAAAAAGAGACGGCCGGATAGTCAATTGCGGCTTCTCCTTCCACAGCACATTGCACGAATTCAAGATGATAATTAATAACTATGACTGGGACTTCTGCCAGATCCAGTACAACTATCTTGATGAGCAGAACCAGGCCGGCACGGAGGGACTGGAATACGCGTCATCAAAAGGGCTGGGGGTAATCATCATGGAGCCGCTGCGGGGAGGCATCCTCGCCGGAAAGGTGCCCCCGTCTGTCCAGGAGATATGGGACCGCGTAGAAATCAGGAGAACGCCGGCAGAATGGGCATTGCGGTGGGTCTGGAACCGGCCGGAGGTAACGGTGGTCCTTTCCGGAATGAACAATGAAAGGCATATTGAAGAAAACCTGCTTATAGCCTGTCAGGCCCTTCCCGGTTCGCTTTCGAATAGCGAACTTGACCTGATACGGGACGTTGTCAACAAATACCGCACTATCATGAAGGTCGGATGCACCGGGTGCCGGTACTGCATGCCCTGTCCTTCCGGGGTGGACATCCCTACCTGTTTTGAAATATACAACAGCGGGTTCATGATGGGAAACCGGAAAGAGGCCATGTATAACTACCTGGGAAGATGCACCGATGTTCTCGGCAAGGACAACCCCTCCTATGCCTCTTTATGCAGACAATGCGGCCTGTGTGAAAAGCATTGCCCCCAGGAGATCAAGATCCGGTCCGGCCTGAAAGATGTTGCGAAAGAATTTGAAGGAGTGCGTTTTACGATAACAAACCTCATCGGCAGGCACCTCTTCGCCAGGATGCGCCGGAGGGATTTACGCATGGGCAGAACCCTGAGTTGAGAATATTTTACACGGCAGACACACATTAATGACGGAATATTAAAAAATTGATTGATAAAAACATGGTATGGATATGCTGACTCCATGAACGATAGACTTGTTGCGTAACTGGCGTCTCGCTCTCGCAGTCCCGACTAGTCGGGACTGCGAGGGGTTTTAAAAGGGCTTCGCCCCTTAAACCCCATTGAAAAATAAGTAAAACAACAAGTCGAATACTGGAGAGCGGTGACCATGCTGGCCAAACGCATCATCCCCTGCCTTGACGTCGACAAGGGCCGCGTCGTGAAAGGGGTCAATTTCGTCAACCTCATCGACGCCGGCGACCCGGTCGAGAACGGAAAATTCTACGACAGCGAAGGGGCGGACGAGCTTGTCTTCCTTGATATCACCGCCTCATCGGACCGGCGCGACATCATCCTTGACATGGTGAAAAAGGTCGCGGAGGAAGTGCACATCCCCTTTACCGTGGGCGGCGGAATCCGGACGATCGACGACGTGCGCCTGATACTGGAAAACGGCGCCGACAAGATATCCATCAACACCGCTGCAGTCAGGAACCCGTCCCTCATTACAGAGTCTGCGCACCGCTTCGGCTCGCAGTGCATCTTGGTGGCCATCGACGCCAAGCGCAACGACCGCGACGGCTGGACCGTATACCTGAACGGCGGGAGGACGCCCACCGACCTGGACGCCGTTGAGTGGGCGGCGCGGGTCAGGGAGCTGGGCGCCGGCGAGATTCTCCTCACCAGCATGGACCGTGACGGAACGAAGATCGGCTATGACATAGAGCTGACGCGCGCCATTGCGGAAACGGTAACCATCCCGGTCATCGCCTCCGGCGGTGTCGGCACCATCGAGCACATGTACGAAGGCCTTACCATGGGACGTGCCGATGCCGTTCTAGCCGCTTCCATCTTTCATTTCAGGGAAATATCGATCGCCGAGGTAAAGCAGGAACTGCTGTCCCGCGGGGTGCCGGTCCGCTATCCGTTTTGAAGCAGAACACGGCGCAGTTATCGGGTGAAAAAATATATGATGAGGATTATCAGCGCGATGAGTGCGGCGCTCAGGCCGCCTATGATGCCCATGGTCACGCGGGACATCCCCGCCGGCTCGGCCTTGGCTTCCATATATGACGTGTCAATGGCGACCTTGATGCCCTCTTCCAGCTCTTCTATCTTGACATAAATCCCCTTGGCCACGATAGCATAAATAGTGTAACCCCCGTCGGCCCGATGCTTCAAGTGAACGATCCGCCCCGTAATAGGACGGGCCCCCTCATCGCCAATCGCTTTAAAGGCCTGGAGGACATGGACCGCCTTCTCGTGCCGGTCGACAATATTGATCCTCAGCCGGTCACCGACGACAAGAAGTCCGATCTCCCTACCGCTCAGGGGCGACAGGATGAGGTTACCCCGAAGAAGCAGACGGACGTCCTTTCCTTTCAGGATCGCCCGGTCATCATCATCGGTTTCCACTTCGATATCAGGATCCGATCCGGTCTTTTCCTTGACTGCGGGATACTCCGATATCTTGCTGCTGGTAATTGAATGAAGCTCCATGTCGACAGAGGTGATCTCCTCTACATCAACGATCATATTCACACTCTGGAGCCCCATGCGGGTCTGGACGACCTGCTGAAAGAACCGGTTGACATCCATGTCCTTTTTGTCGTTCACCAGCCGCTTCAGTTCCGTAAAGAACTGGAGCGTAGAGGAAGAGCTGAAGGTATGTTTGAACTGCCTTCCCAGCACGTCGTCATGTTCATTGTTTTTCAGAAAATCGGTGACATCTTTCTCGAAGGTAATCCAGTCTTTGAATGTTTTCAGGTCTTTGAGCTCGAATGAGTTCGATATAACCGGATACATGCTGTTCAATGAAAGGTATTGGGAATTTGCAAAGGCGATAAAGGCGCCGAAAGAGGTAGTGGAAGAAAATCTACCTTTGATGACATAAATGTCCTTCAATGTCCCGGCAATGATCTGCTTTGCCCGTTCTTCATCGCCGTTTGCGTAGAAGGTTGCGATTTCAAGCTTTCTGGTATAATCTGACAGGGAGTCAGTGGCGGTTTCGAGATTTTCCGGCATTGTATCTCCAATCAATATTGATGAATAATAGATGTCCGCGGGAATGCCACGAAGACATCCTTCATCAAACCAGACATAGCATAATTTTACAAGAATTTTTTATTCCGGATTTGCCAGCCGGTATTTTTGTAAAACTGTCTTGAGCCGCTGCAGCAACACCCTGCGGTCAATCGGTTTCAGGATAAAATCATATACACCGAGCTTTATGAGATCGGCCATGACACCTTTTGTGGTTTCATCGCTGACAAAAACAACCGGGGGGCGACCAGACTTCCTGGACAATTCATGCATGAAGGCATACCCGTCCATGATAGGCATGTCAAGAGTGGTGGTTATCAGGTCC
Organism: Spirochaetota bacterium; assembly: GCA_041753395.1. GTDB lineage: Bacteria > Spirochaetota > UBA4802 > UBA4802 > UBA5550 > RBG-16-49-21. The sequence continues at coordinate 159,327 of JBGSUQ010000008.1, read as the reverse complement.
AGTTTCCCCTCGATCTTGGACATTTTATCGAGAGCCTCCTGTCCGTTCGAAGCAGTGGCAACGACCATGTATCGTTCCGATTCCAGAATCTGAACTATCTGTTTTCGTATAAATTCCTTGCCTTCAACAACCATGACCTTATACGGCCTGCCACCCGGCTTGATGCCATCAGGTGTTTTGGTATTTAAGCTTGGGAATTCCCCCCTCCCCTTCATGTAGCCCTCCCGATAGAAAACTGCATAACGTGTGACGCATTATGCCGCATCAATGGATGGTGGTACCAATGATGCACTTATTCAATTTCAATTAAGTTATTTTTTCTGATTCGTTACAAAACTCAATAATCAAGGGTTTGCACCCCTGCCTTCATTGGGGATGCATATTATTTATTATGAGCAATAATGCAACATATAATAATACAAATCAGCATTGTCAAGATGAAAAAATAAGGAATTATTGAGGGGATTGGGGTCCATCCTGAAAAAAACCAACAAAATACTTGATTATTTTTACCCCTATAGCGATATAATACTTGTATACATATAAATGCTTTATAACTGATAACATACGATGTGTCCCGCTATCTCGGGACCGCAAAGCAGCTTTGCAATCCCGGCAGTGTGGGATTGAGGCGCTGAAAAAATGAGTCCACCCGGGCGGAACACCATTTCACCCGGGATCAGGCAAGACAACGAAAGACACTATGAGCCAATTAGAAATCAGCGAGGAAAAAACTGTTTTGTCCAGCGGCGAAGCTAAACATTACACAATTCATCCCAATGATTATAAAACCGCCATCGCCAGCGAGGTCGACTTTTACATTCAGTTCCACACGCTGACCCCGGAGACGGAAGGCGCCATCATTAAAGGCATCCACCGGTACCTGGAAAATTATGACCTCACTTACATAAAAAATCAGATCATCAATATCGTAAAAGAACTGGTCAACAACGCCATCAAGGCAAACCTGAAAAGGATTTTCTTTAAGCTCAAGGACCTGGATATCAACAAAACCGAAGACTACCGGCTGGGCATGGAAAACTTCAAAGAGGAAGCCTATGAGGGCACCGATGATTATTTCAGCAAGCTGGAAACATCGAATCTTGTGGTGCGGGTCTCCTTCAAGAGCACCGATAACTATCTCTATATCAATGTCATCAACAACGTTCCGATTCTGGACACCGAAGTATCAAAAATCAGCGCGCGGATTAAGAAAGCTTACAAGTACAAAGACATATCCGAGGCATTCGATGAAGTCCTCGACGACTCCGAAGGGGCCGGCCTCGGCCTTATCATGGCGCTGATGATTTTCAAAAATATCGGCATGCCCCCCGACGCATTCAAGATTTACCGCAAGAACGATCTCACCATTGCCGCCATTGCCATTCCTCAAGATATGGACAAGATACGCTCGCGGGTCCAGATCGCGGAGGAGATACTCAAGGAGATCAAGGAGATCCCGGCCTTCCCGGAGAACATCCTCCACATCCAGAAGCTCTGTGCGAACCCGGACGCGACAATAAAAGAGATTGCCACCGCCATATCGATGGACCCGGGCCTCACGACATCGATCCTCAAGCTGGCCAACTCGGCGGGGTATTTTACCGTAAAAAAAACCGAAACCATCGAAGACGCAGTCAAGATCATCGGAGTCAAGGGGATCAACACTCTCCTCCTCGCAACCGGCGTCTACAAGGTCCTCGACGCGCGCTACAAGCGCTCGGAGACGGTCTGGAAGGATTCATACAAGCGGGCTGCCTACGCGCAGAAGATCTCGATACAGATGAACCGGACCAAGTCAGGTGAATTCACCTATCTGTCGGCCCTTCTGTCCGATATCGGCTACATCGTGATGTTTTCATTGAAATCGCCAATTCTCAAGAAGCTGCAGCACATCGCAGGCTTCAAGGGTATTGATGATTCGAATCTCCTGGAGGAGATAAGCCTGGGACTCTCCCACAGCACCCTGGGGGGCATGATTTTCAAAAAGTGGAAATTCAACGAGTCCCTGGTAAAAACCATCGAGTTCCACCACCGGCCCCATATAGCGCCGGACGACCTGAAGCAGATCATATACATCGTCTACCTGGCCGACTGCCTGGTGGAAATCGACAAGAACCGCTTCCGTTACGAATTCATCGACGAAGACGTTCTCAAATTCTTCAACCTGATGGACCGGAAAACCTTCGACCTTCTTCACAAAAGCCTCCGCGAATCCTACGAAAGCCAGGACCTGTCACCGGTTTAGTCCGCAAACAGCCACGGCCATGACGGTGCCGAGATACATCCGACCTTCACGACCGCACTTAAATAAATTACTTGACTAAAATCATTTTACTGACAGATTTATTGTACGGCCGTGTGCCGGCCATCACCACAGCGGGGCCACAGTGCCCCCTGCACCGAGGAGTTTGAGATGTACTTTCAGGACCTGATCGCCAAGCTGAATGAATACTGGGCGGAAAAAGGATGCCTAATTATCCAGGGGTACGACCTGGAAGTAGGGGCCGGAACTTTCAATCCTGCAACGTACCTGCGTGTCCTGGGCCCGGAGCCATGGAAAGTCGCTTACGTAGAACCATCCCGGCGGCCTACCGACGGCCGCTATGGCGATAACCCGAACCGCCTGCAGCACTACTACCAGTACCAGGTAATCCTTAAACCTTCTCCCGTGGACGTCCAGGACCAGTATCTCGATTCCCTCAGACACCTGGGCGTCAAACTCGAGGAGCATGATGTCCGTTTTGTCGAGGACGACTGGGAATCGCCGACCCTGGGAGCCGCCGGCCTCGGATGGGAAGTATGGCTTGACGGCATGGAAATTACACAGTTCACTTATTTCCAGCAGTGCGGCAGCATGGAGCTCTCACCCATATCGGTGGAACTGACCTACGGTCTGGAGCGGATATGCATGTACCTGCAGGGAGTCAACCACTTCACCGACATCATGTGGAACGAGAACGTCAGGTACGGAGATGTGCACCTTCAGAGCGAATTCGAGTTTTCTCATTACAATTTCAACATCGCCGACACCGAGCTTCACTTCAAGCTTTTCGACCTGTATGAAAAAGAATGCATTGCCATTCTAGATAACCCGAAGCAGAAAATCGTGCTGCCCGCTTACGACTATGTGCTCAAATGCTCCCATGTCTTCAACATGCTTGACGCCCGGGGCGCCATATCGGTGACCGAGCGCGTCGGATACATCACGCGGGTGCGCAACATTGCCCGGCGCTGCGCCGAGCAATACGTGGCGATCCGAGAGGAAATGGGATACCCGCTACTTAAAAAACAGGCGGCCAGGACCCTTTAAATGAAGGAAGAGTTAGGCTATCTCGACGCGTTCCTCGCAAAGTATGATAAATTCGTCATATCGACGCATGAGAGCCCGGACTGGGACGGCCTCGGGGGCGAAATCGCCATGCTCGAGCTCCTGAAGAACCTGGGGAAAAAACCGCTGATCATCAATTCCGACCCGACGCCGGACAGTTTCCAGTTCCTTGACATAGAGAACGACATTAACGTAATGAACGGCGGCTTTACCCTGCCCGATGACATCACCGAATACGCGCAGCTTGTCCTTGACACGAATGACTACGACAACATCGGATCGGCGTACCATGTTCTAAAAGACAAGGTGCGGGCGTATTTCATAGTTGACCACCACGAGGGCGACGCCGAGCGGGTGGGTACAAATATCGTCAAGGCCGAGGCGTCGTCCGTGTGCGAGATCGTCTACCACATCATCCGGCATTACGACCGGCCGATATCCATTCGGGCCGCGCAGGCCCTTTTCGCCGGTATCGTCTTCGATACCGGGTCCTTCGTATATCCAAAGACCTCGCCGGAAACCTTCCGCATCGCAGCGCACCTGGAGGAGCTGGGGGTCGTGCCCTTTTTCATCCATGAGCAGATATACGAGCAGAACGCCCTTACGAGCTTCGAGCTGCGGGGCCAGATTCTCTCGAGCATGGAAGTACTGAACAATGGGAGGTTGATCGCCATGAAGCTGACGCCGGAAATGCTAAAGGCGTCGGGGGCTACCTTCACCGAGGGAGAGCCGGCCATCAACCTGCCCCTTACCGTCAAGGGAGTGGTGGCGAGTCTGCTCGTCAAGCAGGACGCGGACGGTCCGGTCAAGGTGAGCATGCGGACCAAAGGCGATCTGGACGTTGCGAAAATAGCCATGGATAACGGCGGCGGCGGTCACCGGAACGCAGCCGGCTACAAGTCAAAGCTTTCTCTGGACGAGACCTACGCACTGGCAATCAAGAGAATGAACGCCCTCTTTAAATAAACCGCGCGGCAGCGCATGGCAGAACACACGGGATCATAGTCACCGGATTTTATTACAATTAATTCAACTGCCTTTTACCTTGAGTTTGGCACTAATCAGTTCGCTGTGGGAAACATGAAGCAGGTTGGCGAGCTTGTGAACGAGGTGGTCTTCGTACTGGTCAAGACGTCCGTCTGAGTAGGCGATTCCCCATATCATTTCTATAAGTTTCAGTTTTTCAGCCTTGTTGAAATTCTCATTGATCACGTTGGTGTAGGCCCAGAGGTCCATAGCCCCTTCCCGCTCCTGCCCGGCGATGGAAAGGATCGCGTCAACATCTTCCGGCGGAACGGCAAGGTCGCCTTTCAGGATATCCCTTATTCTGTCCAGCTCCGATGAAGCGAAGTCATCATCGGCCCCGGCCATTTCCAGGAGGAGAACGCAGGCCGCGATGGTAATGCGCCTGTCACGGTCTTCGACGCCTTCGTGGGAGTTTCCGTTTTTACAGGTCAGGAGTGATGCAATTTTCTTCAACATTGGATATCACTTTCATCTCAGTACAACTGTACCTTGTAATCCTTGGGAAGGATCCTGTCCTCACGATATGTATTGAGGTAAAAGCCGAGGATCTTCTTCGCCTTTTCAAATTGTTGCGCGTCCATTTTCATGCTTAAGTCCTGGCCCTTCTGGCCTTCGGACTTATTGCCTGCGGACTTCTGCCCTCCGGACTTATCTCTCTTGTAATAGGGCCGCTCTGAAAAAATGGAAAGACCCATGAAAGGATTCGCCAGGTCTAGGTTCATCATCTCCAGTATGGTCGGCGTGAGGTCCAGGCTGAAACAGGGTGTATTATTCTTTACACCCTTCCAGGCGCCGCCGGGAAAATAGATAAAGCAGGGAATATTGTCAAAAAAGGGCCGGTAGTGTTCTTCAAAGTTTTTAACGAAAGCAGTATATTCATTGCTGTTGCCCATGGCATGATCTGCAGTGAGGATCACCACGGTGTTGCCGTTGAATTTTGACTTTTTAAAAAAATTCCAGAACTTGCCAAAGGCCTTGTCTGTGGAATAGAAGCCGTTAATCATCGGATTACCCCCGGCATCAGGATGCTTATACGATCCCTTGTAGGGAGGGTGCGAATTGATGGTAGAAATGGTCAGCAGAAACGGCCTTTTCGCGGGATACTTCTCCAGCCATTCGATGGCATAGTCGAAGACCTTCTCATCATCGACCCCGAAACCCCTCTCAAGCCTGCTGATATTGTCAAGGGCGAGGCTTTCACTCCCGTAAAAATAATCATAACCTTCCCGCTCTATGAACAGATTCTTCATGCCGATGAAGCGCTCGCTCCCGGCCTGGATATGGATGTTCGTATAATCAAGCTTCTTTAAAATATTCGGCAGGAAGAGGAACCGGCACGGGACCGGGATGCGGGTCCCTCCTACCTCCTCGTCGAGAAGATAGATGGCGGACCCGAGAGCAGCGATAAGGCCCTTGAGGGTCGGGTAGCTGGAGTTATACATATCCGAAAAGGCGAAGGATTCCCGCTCCATTTCCTTGATATTGGGAAAGATCCCCTTCACGCCGTGAATATCATCCCTGAGAAAAAATTGAGATAATGATTCGACGAAAATAATCACGATATTGGTGCCGACGCGGATATTCGGCTTGTTATGGCTCTTACGGGAACGATCGAGATAGATGCTCTTTTTCATGAAGGGATACTTTTTATCCATTGAATAGAGAAGCGTGCCGCCCAACCGGAACTCCTCGACCGTGTTATCATCCAGCATGACCTCTTTGGAACTGAGGAGACGGGATAAAAAATAGAAGTTGTAGAGCGACTGGAAAAATTCCCGTTCCGGAAGTCGGGTATAGACCTGGGGATTCCCGGTCTTTACTTTCGAATAACTCTCCTTGATTGTCCTGGCCGCGGCAAACGTTTTTTCGCGGTCCATCAAGGTCTTCTTATCCAGTTTTATATCAACGGTCTTCTTTCCGGCATCGGTGTTCTTTTCAGCCAGCTTATGGGCTTCCCTGCTCCTATCACGGATCAATCCGCCCAGTGATGCCACTGAATACACGAAGACGCCGGCCACCAGGCAGACAGCACAATTAACAGATATAATGACAAGCGCAAGCTTCAGTTTCATGGATCAATTCTCCGCATTACTGATCAGGTACATTTTCTTCAGTATGAAAAAAATCGCCGAAAAAAACAGGATCACAGCCACATACAGCGCTATCGACTCCTTGGCGATGAGAAAAACCAGGCCGTCAGTATAAAACGCATGGGCCCAGAAGTTGCTGTCGATATGATTGCCCATAAAATAGAGAGCACCCCAGTCCACCATTCTTATGATTTCGGAACATGCGAATATGGCCAGGAAAAGTCCAATGAAAATCCTTTTTATCAAAGGTTTCCGGACAGCGATCATGACAATGCAGGCAATGCTAGCGAACAAAAAGCTTTCCAGGAGATAATAATTGGTTCGCTTCAGGAAACTGTCCGCCACGTCCAGCACTGAATAAAACGAACCGAAGGTTATAATGGTAAAATGCCAGGAGATAAAATAGAGCGCCAGAACTAGCGTAAGGGCCCCTCCATACATGATCAATTTCTTATTTTCAAAGATCAAACTTTTTATATCATCCAGCAATGCTTTCATTGTTCACACCGTAACTGTATACGTTCATCAGACTTGCACCATTCCCGGGAGGATGAGCAATAACCGGGCATACTTAACCGGGTGGTTATATTTCTGCAAGCAAAAAAACCATTTCAGACAGACCGCACTGTTATCCGCAGCGCCATGGATATTGTTCCGCCGACAGGAAGGCAAACTAGTTCTCCAGGGACAGGCTGCTGCCGGTCTCACGGCAATGCCCGAAGAGCAGCATACCGTAATGCCCGGACAAGCACCCTGCACTGACTATCATCTGATTCTCTCAAGCTCCCGCTTCAGCTTTTTCTGTGTATCATTCAGCTTGTAACGTGAAAGCATCTCAAGGGCTGCACGGGCATGCCGGGATGCCTGGTCCTTCCGGGCGCTCTTCAGGCAGGCCCTGGCCAGCAGGACATGCAGCTTCATGGTGTCCCCCTCAGCGGCAATTTTTGATTTCAGGCCCTCCTCCAGGAGCGGCACTGCGTCAGCATATCGCCCGGCGGCAATGAGTGCGTCTCCCTTGATCTTTATGAGTGATGCATCATCAGGATATCTGGCAAGGAACCGGTCAATCGCCGGGAGAAGCATCGTCAGGTCGTACAGATCATCATCGAAGCTCCACATCAGATAGGCAAAGTTGATCTGAAGGAGATTGGCCTTTTCAGGCCTGATATCCCTTAGTGCCTTGCGGGGATCAACGTAAAAAAGGTCCGCCGACGCAAGGAGGTCCCTGATTTCGGCGCTTTCGATTTGCGGGTCCGCCTGCCGATACACCGCCACCTTTCCGCTGTTCCGGTTATAGACAATCATCCTGGCATAGCCCGCGTACATGGGCGCGTAGCTGAAATAGATATCTCCCGACCCGGGCATAAAAATCATCGATTGCACCGTTTCATAATTATTAACGGTAAACTTGCCATAGGCGTTCTTGTACCCGTAATAATCAGTATTGCTCAGCAGGACGGCCATGTCGCCGACACTCCGCACCGTCTTCCCCATCTCACCGACCCTGCAGATCCTGTTCTCATTGTAATCCGACGCCGATTCCTCAATATGTTTGTATTTTGAATTCAGTTCTTCATGGAGATACTTGTTTTCAACAAAAACGAAATTCGACGACAGGGGACTCTTTCTGATATCGCTCCCCGCGATATCATAGATGGCGCCTGTTTTATCCGCGGCACTGGCGATGGTAAAAAACCATCCGCCGTCGCTGGTGTATCCAGTCATGAGTGAATCGATATCATTCATAGTCGCTGCCGATTCCAGGATTTCCCGGATCTTATATCCCACGGGCATGCCCGCCTTCTTGTTCTCATCCACCAGGAAGCTTATGTTAAGGGTGATCGAAATGCCCGCATCATTCATGCCGCTCAGGGCCGGAAGATACCCGACAACACCAAGAAGCGTATAGGCCCTCCTGCCCCCGGGCCTGTATTCAGTGATGAGGGGATAGCGTCCGAGTGTTGTGGGCGGAAAGTCAAGGTTCCGTCCATGGATCATGGTCCCACTGCTGTTCACCACAATGGAAGTGCACCCCAGGTTCCCTACGATGTCGGAAGAAAAAATGATCCTGATGACGGAATCATAATCGAGGCCAGTAGCATCGGCAAAGCCCTTTAACTCTTCCCGGTAGTATCCAGGAATAGTCTTTTCCTTTTTAGATGCCTTTCTGTTATATATCAACCTGGCCATGGGGCGCAGAATCCCGGGTACCAGGCTGAAAAAAGCATCGATGGATTTCTGCATTTCTCCATAGGCGGAGCGGATTTCATCCTTCATGAGGGTTCCATACTGGTACCCCATATCGTAATAGCTGCCCGACAGGGTAAGAAATGGGATTCCTTCCCTGTACTCGAGCGATGCAGCACCGAATGCTTTCTTTCCTTTTTCAAGCACCAGCTTCTGATCATGGATCGCGCTCCGTCCGACTGTTTTTCCCGATATGGGAGAAATAACCACCGAAAGCCCGATTACTATCAGCATCAGGACCAGGGCCGCTTGAATTTTTCTCTCTGGTATTATCATTTTTCATCTCCAGTAGTATGTTACATGATCGTGCACTTCAATTAATCCGGTAGAGCCAGAAACATTTGCCGTCCCTCAAGCCTGTTATAAAAGCAGGCAGCATCCTGACATGCTCCATCTCAGGATAACACCGGCATTGATAAAAGATTTTTCGGATTATGCCGCAACAAAGTGATGCCACATGAAGGAAGGTCCGCAACCGCCGGCAGTCACTTCTTAAACATGATAATCAGAGGTGATAATCGCCGGCCGCCTCAGGCTGATATACAATATCATCAACAACATAGTATTGTTCCCCGGCCGGGTTTACCTTAACAACTGTTCCAATTGTGCTGCCCAGCAGCTGCATACCCAGGCCGGATAATACGTTTATTTTATTTTTTTCCGTGCTATCATTGGGAAATACCAGGGAAAAAATATCCTTTTTACCGTTGCCCAGATTTTTCAGGTAGAATTTTGAATTCATCGTTACGATATTAGATCTGATATCACCCGGTTCAACCAGGCGTGAATGCTCAAGATCCCGCTTGAGAGCATTCATGTTCCCGGCTTCATCGCCGGAAATACATTCCTTGTTTTGAATAATACCCCAGAGTCTTTCATAATCATAACGCGTAAAAATTTTACCCTTGCGCATACAGCCTCCAAAAATCCCCATAGAAGTATCGTAATGGTTTTTCTAAAGACCGGAAAAGAATAAACGTAATCATTACCAACCAATAATCAAGTACAACAAATCTATTTAATGTCAACAGGAATTCTGTATACAATTATTAATTTTTTCTTAATCATCATGTCATTTTATATAAATTAAAAGTTCATGCGACATATTACTATCACACACGACCCGTCCATATGGGCTAAAATTTACAACATGACCGATACCGATGAATTCATGTTCTTCATCAATTCAAATTTACCGTATTATACTAGAGCGGCGGTGTCAGAGTGTGCCATAGATCGGCAAAATAATGTAATTTTGAATGGAGTTGCCGGGAAGAAATCAGGACAAGCCCAGGGGGCGCTCAGCGGCGCCGCCCTGGACTCACCGGATTATTTAATTATTATGAAATCAGCCTGAGCAACGCCACAAATTGGGCAAGTTTTCGGCGCATTGGGGCTTACGGTATTACCGCATATCGGGCACACGGCGTAGGTATCTGAAAGGCCCTTAAAATCATTCTTGACCAGGGCTTCAATGGCAGCCTTATAAAAGGCCTGATGCATTTTCTCAACCTGGAATGCCCAATCAAACGTGGAAACCGCCTCATCCTTCCGTTCTTCCTTAGCCTTTTTGATGTATTCGGGATACATGCTTGCAATTTCATGGGTCTCGCCTTTCATGGCGTCATCGAGGTTTTCCTTTGTTGATTTTACGGTAAACTGCGGAGTGAAGGGGTCCATTTTCCCCCCCATAGTTCCCAGGACCTCTGTATGCTTTTTCGCATGGGCTGCTTCCGCCTTTGAGGCTGCCTCAAAAAGCTTCGCTATTTTATCAAACTTTTCTTCTTTTGCCTTTTTTGCGTAGGCCGCGTATTTAGCGCTGGCGGTAGTTTCCCCGGTGATGGCACTCTTAATATTCTCGATGGTCCCCTGCTGCTTTTTGCACCCGGAAAAGGCCATGATCGCCAAGCTTAAACAGATAATGCCAATTACATAATTTTTCATTACGAAAGATCCTCCTGTCTAATAAAATAGTATCTTCCCGCTATCATTAATGGGGAAATGCTCAATAAATACATTACCGGATTGCTATAATTGCAAGCATTTTCTTTATTAATAAAAAACAATAATAAATTTTAAAATATTTCAGCGCACGAGAGCCCCTTATACTGCCCAATTATATGTTCTTGACAAAGATTATGCCTTTCTTTAGCGTTTCCCGGCATTGGTATTTTAACAAACCTGGATAGTATTATGGAAATAGTGCTGAAACTCATCGATATCGTGCTCCATGTCGACAGGTATCTGGATATAATCATTCAAACCTTCGGCGTCTGGTCATACATAATCCTGTTCATGATCGTATTCTGCGAAACGGGCCTCGTGATTACGCCCTTTCTTCCGGGCGACTCGCTCCTCTTCGCGGCCGGCGCGCTCGCGGGCATCGGGTCATTCGACGTCAGAATTCTTATGATAGTGTTTCCCGTTGCCGCTATTATCGGCGATAACGTCAACTACTGGATCGGGCGCACCATCGGACCCAGGATCTTCCACAGGGAAAACGTGCGTTTCCTCAACAAGAAGCACCTGGACCGCACCCACGAATTCTATGAAAAGCACGGCGGGCTGGCTGTTGTCTTTGGCCGGTTCGCCCCGATTATCAGGACCTTCATGCCCTTTGTGGCGGGAATAGGCAAAATGAACTATGCCAAGTTCCTCGCCTTTGACATCTTCAGCGGCATCCTCTGGCCGGCTATCTTCGTACTGTCAGGTTATTACTTCGGCAACCTGCCCTTCGTGAAAAAATATTTTTCCCTGGTTGTTGTTGTGATCATCATCATTTCAGTGATACCTATCATTTACCAGCTGGTACGCATGCGCCTTGAGAAAAATGAAGGACCTGCGATCTCTGAATAATTATATTGACATCCTGTTTAAAATCAATATTAGTATAAACAGTCAATCATTACACCAGAAGGATTCAGCGATATGACACAGGTGTTGTTATGGGGCGGTTTTATTGCATTTATCATAGGGATGCTGGTCCTTGACCTGAAGGTGCTCCAGAAAAAAAACCATGATATCCGGGTAAAAGAAGCCCTTCTCTGGACGCTCTTCTGGATCGTTCTCTCCCTGCTGTTTGGTGCCGGCGTATATTTCTATATGGGACAGGATTACGCCCTGGAATACTTCACCGGCTACCTCATAGAAAAGGCCCTGAGCGTTGACAATATTTTCGTCTTCATACTGATATTCACCTATTTTGACATCCCGCCCCGGTTCCAGCACAAGATCCTCTTCTGGGGGATCATTGGGGCTATCGTCATGAGGGCAGTATTCATTCTGGCCGGGGTGGCGATCATCCAGCAACTCCACTGGGTCATTTATATCCTGGGAGCCTTCCTGGTTTACATAGGCATTAAAATGGCCTTTGAAAAAGAGAAAGAGATACACCCGGAAAAAAATCCGGTACTCCGGGTATTCAATAAGGTTTATCCCGTCGATCATGATTACAAGGGAGGAAAATTTTTCATCAGGAAAGCCGGCAAACTGGTGGCAACGCCGATCTTCGTGGTCCTTCTCGTGATAGAAACAACGGACATCGTCTTCGCCATTGACTCCATACCGGCGATCCTTTCCATAACACTGCACCCGTTTATCGTGTTCACGTCCAACATTTTTGCCATACTGGGACTTCGCGCCCTCTACTTTGCCATATCGGGAATCATGAAGCTTTTCAAGTATCTCAACTATGGCCTTTCCCTCATCCTGGTATTCGTCGGGGTGAAAATGCTCATCTCTGATTTCTACAAGATACCGGTATCCATCGCCCTGTCGGTGGTGGGAGTACTCCTCGTCGGGTCGATCCTGCTGTCCATTATAATGTCAGATAGAAAGAATAAAGAGTGAGCCCCGGGCCGCTTACGGATTAAAAAACCGCCCGGCGAAATCCTTCCACGTCCTGAAATCAACAGAGAAGGCGAAAGCGGCCATCTGGACAGCCACGCCGCAGGTCAAGTAAACCATTTCTATGACAACACGGTCCGGGTACTGCACTGCTGCGTCCAAATAGAAATAATAGACCAGTGCCGAGGCCGGCACAACGAAAGCATATATAAAAAAGGGGAAAAACCACCACTTCCGCATCCTGACCCCCTGGGGAACAAAGGCCGCGAACACAATGAGGGCCAGAGACACGAAATCCGTGGTGATGGTATGTGCAAAGTAGCCGCCGATGTACCCGCCGCCGGTAATCCATACCTGCAGCGCGGCGGCGGTAAACTGGAGTGCCAGAAACAGCATCCCGAAGAAGGTGTGTAATTTTCCGGCAAAACCGAGTGTCGCCTGCCCCACACGGAGCGCTCCGAAGACAAGAGCGACCATGCCGCCGGGAAGAATGTAATAGATGATGGAAAAGTAAAAGCCCGGCGTATCGCCGAAAAACCTGAAGCTGGCATAACCGATGGCGACAAGAGGCTGCAGCGAAAAAAACGCGATAGCAGCCAGAGCCAGAGGGAACTTCAGTCCCAGAGACAGGAGGGATTTATCCAGATCAAAGACAGCCGCTCGGTTCAAGATACGGCCTCTCGGGTTATCCACTGCAGGCATCGGATCCCTCCGGGTTATTATCGGCATTACAACAATAGAAAAAATCAGCGGCACTGTAAACATAATTTTTCTGATGCAGGTCCTTTTAGATTGCGTCAATTAATTGATTGATTTTATTCATATTAACACCTTAATTGAGAATAATCTCATACTAAAATGGCCCCGGGAGGAAAGATACATGAAACTGCGCAGACGAATATCGTTACTTACTCTGACCCTCATCTTGGCAGCCGGCCTTGCTCCGGTCCTGCGTGGAGGCTCGGAGAGCATTGTCCGCAGTGACGCGGATCGGTCATGGCACGACACCGGCCGGAATATCCTTCTGGCCAAGGCAGCCCCATCGAAGAAGAAGCAGCCGGAAGCCCGGAGCATCAGGGCGACAGTTCTTTTCTTCAACGATCTCCACGGCAACCTGATGCCTTTCAAGGTCAGGAAAGAAGACGGATCATCCGCCGAGATTGGCGGCATCGCCGGAATGGCGACCCTGATTAAGGAAATAAGGACGGAGAACGGCAAAAAGGGCATCCAGACATTCCTCCTGGTGGCGGGAGACGTTTTGCAGGGCACGCCGATGTCGACAGTCTTCCAGGGAAAGCCTGACATAGAGATATTAAATATCATGGGCGTAAGCGCCATGACCGTGGGAAACCACGAGTTTGATTTCGGTCTCGAGAACTTTCTCGCCCTCAAGAAAATAGCGAAATTTCCGGTAATCAGCTCCAACATCATCTGGAAAGAGAGCAGGACATTAATGAACGAGCCGTCCGTCTCGTTTCCCCTCGGCCACGGGATGTTCCTCACAGTGATCGGCGCAACCACCACGGAACTCCTGGTCACCACCGCTCCGGACAACGTGGAAAAGGTCGACGTCCTCGACTCGATCAGGACGGTGGCCGATATTTATCTGAAGGCAAAAAACAAGGGCCCGGTGATTCTTCTTTCCCATAGCAAGTTTCAGACCGATTCCGACATAGCCAAAGCAAGTCCGCGGCTCACGGCCATCATCGGCGGCCATGACCAGATCCTCTTCGATCCGGTTAAGTACGCGGCGGGGGTCCCCGTGTACCAGGCCTATGAAAAGGGACGGTATCTCGGCAGGCTTGATATTGCCATCAATCCCAAAACCGGAAAAGCGGTGATAGAAAAGTCGAAGTACATTCCGATAACACCCGGCATCAGGCAGGACCCGGAAGTGGCGAAAATCCTCGACACCTATAACGCAAAACTCAACGCTACCTTCAAGGAAGTCGTGGGAGAATCCCTGGTGTTCCTCGACGGAGAGCGGGGCCGCATCCGCTACGAGGAAACAAACCTGGGGAATTTCATCTCTGATGTCATGCGTGATTATACCAGCTCCGACATCGCCTTTATCAATGCCGGCTCGCTCCGCTCCAGTCTGGACAAGGGGCCTGTCACCATTGAGGGCATATTCAAGGTCATGCCTTATCCGAATGAAATAATCGTGGCGAAGCTCACCGGCTCGGAGGTGCTGGAGGCCCTTACACGGTCCGTGCAGGGAAAACGGGAAGACGAGGACGGCGGATTTCTCCACGTCTCCGGGATTAAATTCAGGATAAAAGACAGGTCCGTGGAGGCCGTGACCGTGGGTAACGCCGCCCTTGACCCCGTAAAGACGTATTCGGTCACCGTTACCGACTTCATGTACTCCGGCGGCGATGGATATAAAATCTTCACCGGTAAGCCATCTACAAAAACAGGGCTTCCCCTCAGGGAGCTCCTGGTGGACACGATACGGAAAAAAGGCAAGATTGAGGCCGCCGTGGAAGGAAGGATAATCAGGCAACAGTAAATAATTATTCCGGGAGAGGACTTCCGATAGTGTTCTCCCGGAATAAAAAACAACCTACCAATTCTCAGCAAGCATCTTTTTCGCTTCCCTTTGAAAATACACGTTCCATGGATAGGGGCTCCTGGCCTTATGCGGGTCCTGGGCCATGACCCACTCCAGGTCTTTTTTATATGCATGGCGGTCTTTCGTTTTAGAATGAAGAAACTTGGCACGGGAAAACCTCACATACAGCCACCCTACTCCCGCCACATCGGCCTTATTAAAAAATTCTGCTGATTTTTTAAGATCGCCCCCAAAAAAAGATGGAACAATAGCATAATAACTGGCCTTGGCGGTATAGGGATGACCCCCGCCCCATGCCGGATCAATGGCCATCATATGGTCGAGTATTTTTTTATTTCTGGATACCCAGTGCAGGTTGAAGATCCGCTCTGCGGGATTCATGCAATCCGCATAATACCATCCCAGCGCCGAGTACCAGTAGTCCATGGCCTCGATTTCCCGAATTGTCAAAGCTGAAGAGGCATCCCATAAAGGAGTCCCGCTATCAGCCAGCTTTTTAAAATCCTTGTTTGTATACATGCCCCGTTCACAAACGCGTGCGGCCTTGATGTAATAATCTTTTTTGGCTTTCATAGTATCGACGTACGCTACTCCCATGAGAATATAATACCGCCCCAGGCTCCAGAGCGCTTCATAGTTATCCGGATCAATCTCCAGAACCTGCTCATAGGTGCTGATAAGGGCCTCCAATTTTTCTTTGTTATCCGCACCGGCGATTTGGAGATTGGCCTTTGCGATGAGGGCACCAACATTACCTTTCTGAGCCGGACCCTTTACATCCCTCCAGCCTTCCTCCCAGGAAAGACATCCGGACAAACCGATGACAACAGCACCGCATAGAACTATACAGGCTTGAATGGTTTTCATTATATCCCCCTATAATGATAGTTTATTCAATACTTAATGAGATACTCCCGGACAGATGAAAAACAAGCTCTTTTCAGGGAGAATAAAAAAATAATGTTGAAGGATAAGGCCCATTCAATAGAAAATTTCCCCATGGCATTGAACGATATTGAATCCCTTCCAGTATATCAGCATCTCGATGAGATAGCAGAGTCGCTTGCCCGTGAAGGCACGCTTCTGCTCCACGCGGAGACGGGCGCGGGCAAGACAACTCTGGTACCGTGGCGGTTTCTCTCACATCATGCTTGCTGTGAGTCGAAAATCCTCCTCCTGGAGCCGAGGCGGATAGCGGCGCGGGCCGCGGCGGACCGAATCGCCTCGATCCTCGGCGAGAAGGTCGGACAGACCGTGGGACTCCGCACCCGGACCGAGACAGTGACCGGCGCGGGAGTACGACTTGAAGTGGTCACTGAGGGAGTCCTGACGCGCATCATACAAAACGACCAGTCCCTCGGAGGATACGGCACCCTTATTTTCGATGAGTTCCATGAGCGAAACCTCCAGGCGGATATGGCCCTGGCCCTCGCCTGGGACTGCCGGGAAACACTCAGGCTCGATTTGAAGATACTCTTCATGTCAGCCACTCTTCCCTCCGGTGACATCCGCTCTGTCTTCGGCGATATCAATCTCATTTCCGTGCCGGGGCGGACACACCCGGTGAGCGTCCTGTATCGGCCCCCGCGGCCCGGTGAAAAGCCGTGGGAAGGGGCGGCACGACTGGCAGCGGAGGCCCGGGAAATTCCAGGAGCAGAAGACGGCGACACCCTGGTGTTCCTGCCCGGGTTCCGGGAGATACACCGCACGCGGGAAACCATCGCCCGGAACTATCCGAATCTCATCGCAGAAACTGTCATGCTCCACGGCAAGCTCCCGCCCGAGGAGCAGCGCAGGGTGTTGAGTCCATCGCCCGCGGGTCAGAGCAGGATCATCCTGTCAACCAACGTGGCCGAAACCAGCCTCACCATTCCCGGGGTCCGCGCCGTGGTGGACAGCGGCCTCGAGCGCAGGGTCCGTTATTTACCACGCACCGGCATGGACCACTGGGACACCGTGGACATCAGCATCGCTTCGGCGGAACAGCGAAAAGGAAGGGCAGGCAGGCAGGGACCGGGTATCTGCCTGAGATGGTGGAGCGAAAAAGACAAGCACAAGGAATTCTCCCAGCCGGAGATATGCGAATCAGACCTGGCCCCCCTGGTGCTTGAAACTGCCCTGTGGGGGTCTTCGCCCTATGACCTGAAATGGCTAACTCCTCCTCCCCGGGCCGCGGTAGAATGTGCTTCAACCCTGCTGGTGACCCTCGATCTAATCGATGAAGGGGGTCGCATAACAGCAAATGGCCGCAGGGCCGCTGGCATGGGACTCCATCCGCGCCTTGGCCGGATGATAATGACAGCTGCAGAACGGGGATGGCTTGCCTCGGCGGCTGTAGCCGCGGCAATACTTGAAGAAGGCGATCCGATCAATGGCAATGATCCCGATTTCCGCGACAGGCTAGCGGCTTGGACAGCCTGGAGCGGAGGCAAACACGGAGCTTTACCGGAAGGAGCCGCCCGCCGCATTGACCAGGAAGCGCGGCGGATAGTCCGCATGGCAGGGTCAGAGCAACAAACAATCAGAGGATCTGACGTTGACCCGGAACTCGCCGGAAAACTGCTCCTCCTGGCATATCCGGACCGTGCCGCGCGCAGAACTGCCGGCGGAACCGTTACCCGGTGGCTCCTTGCTACCGGCCGGGGAGCACGGCTGTACAGGAGCATGGGTAACGAGGATTTCCTGGCAGTCGCAGAACTGGATGGCGGAGAAACCGATGCCCGCATATTTCTGGCGGCACCGATAACTATCGGTGATCTCGAAGGCGGGCTGGCCGGGCAACCTGTAAAGGAAGATATTGTTGAATGGGAAGGATGGGTCCCGCGATCACGGACACTCATTCGCCTGGGAAAGCTTATTCTTAAAGAAACTTATGGAACAGTACCATTAGAGAATGTACTTCGCCAATATGCAGTAGAACAAATTGCCAGAAAAGGGCTTGATTGCCTGCCCTGGAATGATCAATCAAGGCGATTATGCTCAAAAATCCAATTTGTCCAAAAATATGTGGGTCAGAGTAAATTGTCCAACTTCCTGTCGGAATCGCTTAGCGCCGACATTGAGAAGTGGCTTATTCCTTATGGCAACTTTTCCGGCAGCCCGGTTTTTACTGAAGAAATAGTCCTGAATGCATTAAAAAATCGCCTGGGATGGGAAAACTTGCGCAACCTTGACATTCTGGCGCCGGATCAAGTCACACTTCCTTCCGGAACTCGCAAGAATATTGATTATGAATCCGGTGAGATCCCGATAATCGCAGCCCGGATCCAGGAGTTTTTCGGATCAAAGGAGACCCCCAGGCTATGCGGGGAACCGCTGGTACTCCATCTTCTCTCTCCAGCTGGAAGACCAATTCAGATTACACGTGATCTTGACGGGTTCTGGGACCGTTCTTACCCTGATATTAAAAAGGAACTCATGGGCCGATATCCCCGCCATTACTGGCCAGACAACCCGCGTGAGGCCGAACCGACCAGCAGGGCCAAACCGAGAAAAAAATGATTCATCTTATTTATAGCTTCATCAGATATAATTTCACCGATAACTATCATAAATATTTTATATTTATGATAGTTATTCGTAATACTCCTTGAAACAATAAATCAAGGAGGACCACATGGAAATACAAACAACAATAAATGTAAACAAAATGATCATGGGAGAGCTCAATAAAGCATCAAAAACATTGAATATATCGAGGACTAGCATTATACGCCTTTTATTAAAACAATTCCTTGATGATAACAAAAAAATTCAAATATTCAATTCTCCGGTTAAATACCAAGCACGGGATAAAGAATGCAACTGGTCCACATTTCATTTAACATTACGTCAAGATGAATATGAGTGCTGCCTTGATTTACGAAAGGTATACAAGATGTCTCTTTCTTCAATTATTGCGTTTTCTGTTGAAAAATATCTTAAGAGAATAATTGTGATCTTCAACACACATGCTCCTGAAAATATAAACGATAACTATCTCTTCCATAACTATCTATTTTGCTTTAATATTTTTAATGGAATTAAATGCATCAGAATCTATTGGGGAATCAACAACTTTGAAAAATTATTAACCGATAACTATCAAAATACTATTTGACATCTCACCTTGAACCAATTTGTTATATTAGATCAACTATGATACGAAATCCAATTCAATATTATACAGAAGGCATTCCACCACGGAGCGACTATACCGTGGGATTTCGCGGGTTTATCCAGTACCTGCAAGCAATCTTCAACATATGGCCGATCGGTATCCAGCGGATCATGAAGCTGCAGCCTTTTTTTTCACTCTCAACGAGTCTGGTGGTCCTAATCCTTTTTAAAAAGGGATTCGAATATGTGCCCATCGCTATCGTATCAATTATTTTTGCATTTTTTTATATTACCTTCCGCCTGTATCTATTAAAACAGAAGACCGGTATTCTTGCTTCATTCTGGGATACAGCTCTAATATTTATCCTGAACAATATGCTTCTCTTCGTGCTTCCATTCTACTTTGAATCCATGACGTTCCCTTCCCGTAACATTCTCTTTGCTCCGATACTGGTGGGATTGGCCGTAATTACCGGATGGTTTGAACTCTATCAGCGCATCGTGGCGCGCAACCCTCTGCGGGGCTCACTTTTTTACGCGCTAACATTTTTCTGCGTGCTGAACCTCCTCTTCCCAATACTCCTGGGCACGAGGAACATCTGGAGCCTCCTTATTTCCGGAGGCATCGCGGCTATTACGGTCATCGTTTTTGTCTATCCCCATATTGACATGCTGAAGAATAAAAAGAACACTTTAATTTTTCTCCTTGGCATCGTCCTCTCTTTTACTCTGCTCTGGATCGGTAGAAGTCTGATACCCCCATCACCGCTCAAACTCACGCGCGCCACGGCATGCATCCAGATAGAAGATTTCAAGCCGCAGAATCCTTTCACCAGGGCAAAGGCAGACGATACACCGGAAGTCTACTTTTACTCGTCTATTTTCGCACCGCGCGGTCTTGCTGAAAAGATTCATCATGTGTGGTACCATAACGGCAGAAAACTTCTGTCAATTTCCTTGAGTGAGATAAAAGGCGGACGAAAGGAGGGATTCGGGACCTGGTCCCGGCGATCAATACTCGAAGGCCAGGGCCGCTATACTGTGGAGATATGGACCGACGGCGGCCAGCTTCTGGGAACGGGAAATTTCATCCTGTATTAATAAAACACGGGCCCATGGGGGCCCGTGTTCACATCATATCGTTCTGTTAGTCGCCGGACGATCCGGCATCGGCATACATGGCGTCTATATGCTCCTTATACTTCTCCCCCACAACTTTCCGCCTGATCTTCTGGGTCGGCGTCAGTTCGCCTCCATCCTGTGTGAATTCGTTCTCCATAAGAGTGAACCTTACGATCTTCTCGTAATTGGCCAGTTCCCTTGATTGATCGGCAATCCGCTTTTCATAGAACTTGATGACATCAGGATGCTTCACCAGTTCTTTTCGGGAGTTGAATGATATATTGTTCTCCCTGGCCCACTCCTCCAGTGCGGGGAATGACGGCACGATGAGGGCTGTCAGATATTTCCTTTTGTCGCCTATGGTCGCAATCTGCTCTATATAGTGGTCCATACCGACCAGCGTCTCGATATGCTGCGGTGCAATGTTCTTGCCCTGAGAGGTGATGATAAGGTCCTTGATCCGGTCGGTAATTTTCAGAAAACCGTCCTCATCGATCATGCCCACGTCGCCGGTCTTGAGCCAGCCGTCAACAAGAGTCTCCGCCGTCGCCTCAGGCTTCTTGTAGTATCCCTTCATAATATTGCCGCCGCGGACGAGAATTTCGCCGTTATCATCGATCTTCACCTCGCAATCCTTGACCGGTCTGCCCACGGTGCCGAATTTAAAGCCGCCGGGGGCATTGCAGGATATCATGGGCGATGATTCGGTGAGGCCATATCCCTGGCAGACCAGGAGGCCGGCTGCAAAGAAAAATTCCTCGATATCAATGGAGAGGGGCGCGCCCCCGGCGGAGAAGAACTTCTTCGGCCCGCCCACGACATCGCGGAGCTTCTTGAGCACCAGGGTATCGGCGATGGCATTTCGAATGGCGAGCCAGGGGCCGATGAATTTCCCGTCTTTCTTCTTATACTGGTAGGTCTTTCCTGTTTTAATGGCCCATGTAAAGAGCTTGGCCTTCGCGGGAGATGCTTTTTTAAGTTTATCAAAAACCGTTGAATAAATTTTCTCATACAGGCGGGGAACGCTGACCATTGCGGTAGGCCGTACATCGGGCATGTATTCCACGATCTTTTTCTGATCAGCAAGATAATTGTTTTCGGCACCGGTCCTGAACACGTAGTATGACCATGTCCGCTCATAAGCGTGGCTCAGGGGTAGAAAACAAAGGCTCCGATCGCCTACACCCACCGAGAAGCGTTCGTCTATGGCACACATCTGGTGGGCAAAATTGCCATGGGTGAGTATCGCTCCCTTGGGGTCGCCGGTGGTCCCCGAGGTATAGATCAGGGTTGCTATGTCATCAACAGATCCCCGTCCGATTCTTTCATCAACTATGGAATCTTTTGATGATTTCATCCCCAGCGCGAGAAAATCCTTGAGATACATAGAATGATTTCCCTTCAACGGAACATTCTGATCAAAAACAATGATCTTCTTTAAATATTTGGATGAATCTATAAAGGAAGTGATTTTATCATATTGCCCCTTCTCGCCCACAAAAAGGACACGTATTTCAGCATCATCGACAATATATTCCGCCTGTTTTGCCGTATTGGTTGCATATATGGGAACCGACACGCCCCGTACTGACAGGATGCCAAAATCCGCAATAGACCACTCGGGCATATTCTGAGCAAAAATGCCCACCATCTCCCCCTCTTTTACATCATACTCAAGTAGAGCTTTGGCCACCTCCTTTATACGCTCGCCTAATTCAGAATATGTCATTTCCTTCCATACATCGTTTTCCTTATAACGCATAGCAATGGCATTGCCATACTTTTTTATACTTTCACGTATCATTGTTCCTATATATTTGCTGCTCATGGAGTCCTCCTTCTAGATTGCATAAATCCTATTTTTCCATGTTGATTTTTGTCAAGTGCAAGAATTATCATTTTTTGTTAAATCATCATCCCGAAAATTAAGGATGCAAATTTTAATACCATATGAGCGGATTTATGCATAATATAATAAAGATTGTTGACATATAATGTAATTATTATTAGAATTCTTTCAGTATTTACTGGAGTTATTTTTTAATAATTTCGTTATACAGGTGAACGAGAAAACTAGAGTGCAATTGAATTTTTATTATAAGTGTTACACCCGAGGGGAATAAGATGAAAATAAAAATAAATCAGGCCGGCGACATTATAAAAATTAGCATTGAAGGCAATCTGGAATCCACAACTCTGAAACCCTTCAATGATAAGGTTGCCAGCATTCCGAGTTTCGACAAGGACGTCGAAATTGACCTAGCCCTTGTTGATTACATAGATTCATCCGGTATACGCACCCTGCTGACGTTGAAAAAGAAACTAAAAGAGATTGATAAAAACCTTACGATAGTGAACAGTTCGGAAAACGTTAAACGGATTCTTCAACTTTCCTCGCTTCAAGGTATACTGTGACAAGGGCTTAACATCCCCGCCACAGCAGCAGCAACATTATGACCTGGGAAAATATATTAATCGCGCTGATACCGGTACCGGTCTTTTATTTAATTTATTTCCGCTACTTTACTTTTAAGCCGGAATACCTGAAGCATGTGGAATTATTATTTTCAGGCATTGCCTTTGCCCTGATAATTTTACTGGCATCTCCCTATCTGGCACACTACTTTACTATCGACAATCCCCTTTTCGCCGGCTTTGTGAAAGCCGCCACCATTGAAAAAATCGGCGCCTTCTGCATCATCATCCTGCTGCAATACTATTACCCTAATTTCAGCATCATGGAATCGATCCTGTCATCAATGATGTTCGGAATCGGATTTTCAGCCGTTGAAAACGTTTCCTACGCCATGAACTTCGGCCTTTCGATCATTGCAGTGCGCATCCTCTTTTCCGTGCCGCTCCACCTGACAACCTGCGGGATCATGGGCTATTACCTGGGCCTCCGGAAGATGAGCACAACAAGAATAAACCGCATCTATTATTCCATTCTGTCCCTGGTGATCCCTATTGCCCTGCATGGGGCTTTTGACACCTTCATCCTCGCCGGCGGTTATATCTCATACCTGACCTCGCCGCTGCTGATTTTCCTGGTCATAATCCTGGAGATACTGATGGCCCAGGCGCAGACCATGCTACCGCTGAACCTGGTCTCGGCCATGGGCCTCCGCTTTGAGGACTGGAATGTCATCGTCCACCAGCCTTCCTATGAACGTTGGATCATGCAGTCCATGGGAACACCGGACCGTGCGCCAGAGAATTTTTTCCAGTGGCGGCCCGGATTGATCCGGTTCATATTCGTTATCATATTCATGATCTGCGCCATCATCGGCCTCGCCTTCCGGACGCAATTCATGGAGCTGATGTCGCTGCAGATCCCTCCCCAGGATCAGGTCATCATGCTCGGGATTTTCCCTTTTTCCATCAGCATGATCCTCATCCTCGTCGGCGCGGTAAACCCCGATTTCTTCAAGAACAGTAAAATCAAAATTCCAATCATATCGGATGTCGAAGTCACCCAGGACGGAGAATTCCAGGAAATATTGGTCACCTATGACATAACCCCGGCCAGCTGCTTTCTCAGGACCTCCGAGTCATACGGCATCGGCACGCGAAAGACAATACGCTTCGAGTGCCCATCATTCACATCCGGCGAAATGGAAAGTGTCATCGTGTGGGAAAACCACTCCAATCCTCACGCCCCGCGGGGGTCCGTCGTGCAGCTCATCGACCCGCCGGCGCATTTTTTCTTCCCCTTCCTGGTTCGCTACAATATCTTCCGCCTAATAAAAGGAATCGTGTTCAACCTCAAATTACCGGGGTTCGAATCGACCCGCAAGCTCTTCATGCGACCCATATCAACCATGCAGGACATCAGGGTCATACCATCCGGGACGGTCATCTACAACGAGGGCGACAAGGCCTCCGAATTTTACCTGCTTAAAAAAGGCACTGTTATTTTTTACAAGACAAAAGAAAACGGCGAGATCATAACCATCGACACTGTTGACGATGAGCAGCTCTTCGGTGAAATGGCGGTAATCGGCAAAACCGTCCGCACCGATACCGCCCGCTGCGTGACCGACTGCGTCATTGCGGTCGCTGATCGGGAGAATCTGGATGCCCTGGTCCGGCACAACTCGGAGTTTACCACCAACCTGCTGGAAACCCTGGCCAGGAGGGTGCGGATGTCGGAAAAAGTCCTTTTCGAAAATATCCGCAGTCTGGAAAAGAAAAAAGCCGACCAGGTCCAATTGACCCGCTCCGCCCTCCTCCTGCTCCTGCTCGGTTCCGGAAGTGAAGTTAAAGAAGGGAACATCGACGTCCCCGTGGACATGAGATATATCAGCACGGCCATTGACGAGATTGATGACGAAATCGTGCTGGAGATCCTCACACGGTTCATGAAACCAGGTGCATCCGTATCATCCGAGGCGGACCTTTCACCAGCGGCAGAAACCGTCATCAACAGGATCCTCGAAAAATTCAAAATGAAACTAAGAATACGGAAGCGTTGAGCGCCCTTTTTCCTTCTGACAGGCCTTCATGCTTCTAAAACGACTCTAATTATATTGACATTATTTTTCTATACAAGTACATTGAAAATAGCACCATAATGGAACTGTTTTTGTTCCCGACAATTCTATATGCCCCCGCCGCTTTCGGCAGCGGGGAAGTAATCAAGGAGGCTTTCCATGAAAATCAGCGCGAGAAACGTATTAAAAGGAAAAGTGAAAAAAGTCGTCCACGGAACGGTTAATTCAGAAATATTCATCGAGTTGCCGGGCGGCACGGAAATCGTATCAATAATCACAAAAACATCAGCCGACAGCCTCAATCTAAAAGAAGGCAAAGACGTGTATGCGGTAGTCAAGTCTTCCAATGTTATGATAGCAGTTGACTGACCAGGTATGAATTCTTACTCATAATTTCTTATTTATTATTGAATCATCTGAAAACTGGCGGGAAGGTTTATCAGGAGAAAAAGGGGCAGCATCTCTCAGAGGGAAAGCCATGACGCTTGAGTCCATTATTGGCGAAACATTATCCGGCCGGGGTGAATATGTTTTCGGCTTCGCTGATATTACCGGCCTCCTGAATAATTTATACAGGGATTATCGAGGGGCTATATCCATCGGCAAAAAACTGGATGATGATATCATTGATCCTATTGCCGAAGGTCCGACCAGGGAGTATTATCACCATTACCATCAGGTCAACCGGGAGTTGGCCGAGGTGCTCGCCGAGTTATCCAATAAACTGCAGGCCCATCATATCGATCATACCATAATCAGGCCCACGGTATCAAGCGAGGAACTTACCGATGAGCACTACAAAACCCTGACCCATGATTTTTCCCATAAAATGGCGGCAACCCGCGCCGGTCTTGGATGGATAGGAAAAACGGACTTATTAATTTCAAAAAGTTTCGGGCCGCGGCTTCGCCTTGCGTCAATCCTTATCAAATCCGCTTTGCCAGTCACATCCAAAGCCTGCACCGAGAGCAGGTGCGGCAGCTGCAGTATCTGTGTTGACGCTTGTCCGGCCCATGCCGCTACCGGGGCGTTGTGGAACACAGCCATGAAGCGGGATAATTTTTTTAATGCCTTCAAATGCATGGACAAATGCCGTGAGCTTGCGAACAGACAGATAAACAAAAATGAAAGTATATGCGGAATATGCATTTCCGTATGCCCGCTCGGGAAACATCATGAGCGCGGCTAATTCGAACTGACCCGGGAGGATACCATGGACAAACTCTTCAATCCCCAATCGCTTGCTATTATCGGACTATCATCAAAGCCGAACAACATACCTAAACTGGTGCTTGAAAATCTTATCCGCTGGGGATACAAGGGGAGGATACTGGGAGTAAACCCGCGATCCGACGATCACGATGTCAACGGCATACGCATGTTTAAAAATGTCAGCGATCTTCCCATCGTGCCTGACCTGGTCTTCTCCCTGGTGCCCTCCAAGCTTATACCGGATCTCGTGGAAGAGTGCGGAAAAAAGGGGACCCGATGGATGGCCATCCCATCGGGCGGATTCAACGAACTGAGCGAGGAAGGCCGGAAACTGGCAGACCAACTCCTCGAAAAGGCTCACAAGTACGGCATCCGCTTTGTTGGCCCAAACGGCCTTACGGTGGCAAATACGGCAAACGGACTCTGCCTTCCCTTTATCCCTTCATATCCGCCTCCCAAAGGAGGCCTTTCGGTCATTGTCCAGAGCGGCGGCGTCGGTATCATGCTCTGGAACTTCATGACCGATGAGAATATCGGCATGGCGAAATTCGCCAGCATCGGCAACAAGCTCAACCTCGACGAGGTGGATTTTCTCGAATACTTCGGCCGCGATCCGGAGACGAAGATCATCGGCATGTACCTGGAGAGCATCCCGCGCGGCAAGGAACTCCTTGCCGCAGCTGAAAAGATAAACAAGCCCATCATCATACTCAAATCAAACACAACGACGGCTGGCCGCAAGGCGGCTATGAGTCACACGGCCGCCCTGTCCAACGATGACGAGATCATCGACGCTGCTTTCGAGCGGGCCGGCATCATTCGCATAGCCCATTTCAACGAATTCATCAGCGTGGCCAAGGCCTTTGACCTTCCGCCCATGCGAGGCAACCGTCTGATGATGATGAGCCCAGCAGGCGGCATCACCGTCATGATGGCTGACCTGTGCGAAAAGATCGGGTTCCGCTTCGCCGATCCCGGAAAAGATTTTTACGAAGGCCTGAAAGGCTTTTCTAATGCCGGTGTCATCAACTTCACCAATCCCCTCGACATGGGCGACATCTACGATCCGCACCTCTATGCAAAGATCTTTTACGAGGTGATGCACAACGACAACATCGACGGGGCCGTCTTCGTGAGTCAGTGGCCGAACATGCCCCGGGGCGAGGACGTCTTTTACAAGATGTTCCACACCGACCTGTCCAAGGAAGCCACCGGCACCATGCTCTCGTCGGGGAAACCCCTGGGCGCATGCATCTTCGGCCTTTCAACTACGACATCCGCCATGAAGAAGAACATAAACTTCCCGATTTTCGACGGTTTTGAAGAAATGATGATCGCCCTGAAAAAGCAGTGCGATTATCACATGAAAAAACAGCAGAAGCCCGGTGAATTCCAGCTTCCCGACAGGATAAATGAAACGGCATCAGGGAAATGGATCAAGGACCACACCGGCGATACCGGGGAAGAAGCACTGGAACTCCTCTCAACCTTTGCCATACCCGTCGCGGAATCCGACGTGGCAAAGGACGCGGCCGCCGCCGGCACCCTGGCGAAAAAAATCGGCTACCCTGTGGTTATGAAGGTGATATCACCCGATGCCCTGCACAAATCAGAGGCCGGGGGGGTCCTCGTCGGACTGGGTGATGATGACGCAGTAAAAAACGGCTTTTCTACCATTCAGAAGAACCTCGGCGCATACAAGAAAGACGCCCGGTTCAAGGGCGTACGGATCATGAAGATGGCCGGCGAAGGATACGACATGTTCATCGGCGGCAAGCATGACGCATCTTTCGGCCCGGTCGTTTTTTTCGGATACGGCGGTATCTACATCGAGGTGTTCAAAGACGTAAAACTACTCCTCTGTCCCGCCGGGCGCGATGAGATTATGGAAAAAGTCAGGCAGCTGAAATCATACCATATCCTGAAAGGAGCCCGCGGGAAGCAGGGGGGCGACGTAGACGCCTTTGTGGATATGATCTTGCGCGTGTCCCACCTTCTGGCAAAATACCCGCAGATCAAGGAACTTGATGCGAACCCGGTGCGGATTCTTGGCGACGGCACCGGCGCAATTACGCTTGACGCAAGGATACGGATAGAATAACATCAGAACGCCTATGAATTATTATCTGATATTGCCCATCCTGGCGTTCCTTATCAACTTTTCCACCATATCCTATGCGATCGCTCTTAATATAAGGAACCCGGTCAACCGGTCATACGTGATGCTGGCCGCATCCATAAGCATGTGGGTCCTCTGCAGCGGGGCCTTCCATCTTCCCCTTGATGATTCAGCCATTGCCCCCTTCAGTAAATTCTCATCCATCTTCTG
Organism: Spirochaetota bacterium; assembly: GCA_041753395.1. GTDB lineage: Bacteria > Spirochaetota > UBA4802 > UBA4802 > UBA5550 > RBG-16-49-21. Next base: position 130,958 of record JBGSUQ010000008.1, on the reverse strand, counting down.
GTATAGCACCGGATTCTTTTTCACGAATTTTACCTACATGTTTCTGCGACGCCGGCGTGATATTTTTTATTACACCACCCTCGGAATATCGATTCTGACAATCATCATCTCCACCAATACCGATCTGATCATATCAGGATTTTCGCGGTATCACTGGGGCTGGCGTTTTACCGAAGGAATCCTCTTCACCGCTACAACTCTCCTGGTAATTGTTATGCCTATTGTGGTATCCTGGGCCCTGGCTATTCGCTATCGCAAGATGACGCAGGACCCGGTCAGGCGCAGCCAGCTTACGCCCCTTCTGGCTGGAACAATCATCGCCCTGTTTTTCTCGGCTGCCAACCAGTTCCTCATCCCGAAACTGCCCGGCCTCGAAAACAGCGTCAGGTACACTGCCTCATGGAGCGTTATTCTGAGCCTCTTTGTATTCTATACCATCATCCGCTATCGTTTCCTGACTCCGGGCATCAACACTATCGCCATGGAGCTTTTCTCATCGTCCGTGGAAGGCGTCGTCATTATGGACAACACCGGGTCGGTGCTGCATATCAATAACGCGGCCCTGAAAATACTGAGCATCGGCAGCGCCGATACATCATCACTGCGCGTGGAAAACCTGATAGACGGATATCGGACCGATGCCGTTTACAGCAACTTTCAGACAACGACCGCCAGTACGAAGGAAAAGCGGACAGTGCTGGTCAGCCAGTCGGATATCCGGGCCGGTATCGTCACAACCGGAAAAATTCTTATTATCAACGACATCACCGCCATGGCACGCATGAACGATGCTCTGCGGGAATCGAACGAACTCTTCGAGCTCATCACCAACAATGTAACAGATGTCATCTGGATCTATGATCTGGCGGCAGCTCGGTTCAGCTACGTGAGCCCGTCATCGACAGCAAGCACCGGATGGACCCCGGAAGAGTACACCCGCTTTACATTCTCGGACATTCTGGACGAAGATGATGTAAACCAGGCAACCAGGCTGCTGACCAGTGAAATCGACCGAGACGAAGTACGCTACCCCGGCAGGTCAAGGTCCCTCACCCTGAAGGAGCGGACAAAAAGCGGCGGGAAGATCGATATCGAGATAAAGGCGTCCTTTATAAGGGACAGCGCCGGAAAGCCGACGGCAGTTCTGGGAATAACCAGGGATATAACAGAGAACAAACGCCTCGAGCGGGAACTCCGGGCAAGCCTGGAGCAGCTGAAGCAGCGTAATGATACGATCGAAAACGATCTTAAAACCGCGCAGATAATCCAGCGAGCCCTCCTCCCTGCCGAACCTCCTCGCTGCGAACGCCTCGCCATTGATTTCCGGTATCGTCCCCTTGAGGCAGTCGGGGGCGACTTCTTCAACATTCTGCCCCTGGCGGACGGGGGCCTCTCCATGTTTCTGAGCGACGTGACAGGACACGGCATCCCGGCGGCCCTGTTCCTCTCGCTGCTCAAATCCATCAGCAGCGCCCACCTGCGCAAATACGCATACCAGCCATCGGCGTACCTGACCGCGGTTAACGCCGACCTTTTCGAGCACATGCATTCTTATTTTCTGTCTGCGGTATACGGCATTTTCAAATTCAACGGCGGCAATCAGACCGTTAACCTAACCGTTGCTTGCGGCGGGCACCCGCCCCCCATCGTGCACCAGGGCGGTAAAGAGTCGGCATACTACCTTGAAATTCGCGGCGCCATGATCGGCGTTATGAGCGACAATTCTTTTCCCGAGCTGGAAATGAACCTCAATCCCGGGGACCGGCTCTATTTTTATACAGACGGCCTTCCTGAAATGACCAACGGGTACCGCGACTTCCTGGGATACGACCGCTTCCTTGACATAGTCGGCCGCACAAGGCCGCTTCCACTGGGCGAGGCCCTGGATGCCATTATGGCAGCGGTTCTTGACTTCCGCGGTTCCGGAGACATTGCTGACGACATGGTCATCATAGGTGTCGAGGTGCTCTGACACCGCGGCACTACCGGGGACCGAGCTTTTCCTTAATCGCCAGGGAACTTTTTCCCATGATCATGATTTTTTTGTCTGCCAGAATGAATGTCACATAGTGCAGCAGGAACCTGCCGAAGGCAATGTTGCCCATCGCGTTGTAAGAAAAAAACAGAGGTTTGTGAAAGAGGGAAAATATAAATATCGGCGCCACCCTTACTCCCTCGGAATAAACCGTTACATTGACGCATGAATTGTAATTTCCAAGAAAGCCAAGCCGCACCGATTGAAACGAATACGTGACGCCGGTTTCGTGCAGCACCGGCGGAACCGGGTTCGACTGCGCCAGTCCACGCCAGCCGCCGATGACCGATATCAATCCGATCACTCCAACCCATAACAGTGCAAAAAAAGGAATGAATAGTAGAAAAATTAATACTTCCATATTAGCCCGCCTTGTTTGAATGTATTATACAGCAAGTCCCTGCTCGTCCATTTCAGCATCAAAGGCCTTTGACTTTTCCTCGTATTCGGTGATGAGGGCTTCAAGCCCGTCGAACAGCAAGTCTATCTCAGTGCGAAGCTGGTGGATATCACGGGACAGCTGCGCTATAGTCTCGCCCTTCCCTATCCCCGAAGCCGCAATGATGTCGTTGTTCATGGCCGAGAGGCGCTTTTCCTTTGCCTCGATGGCCGATTCAATCTCGGCAATCTTCGATTTCAGCGGATTGATGATCTTCGAGCGCCGCGCCATAATATCGGCGCGGATGCGGCGCGAGTCCTTCTTGCTCACCGATTCCCGGTTCGCACCCTTCGTAGCCGGCGCACTCCGCTGCGAGGGGCCTTCCCGCTCATCCTCCCATCCGACTTTATCGAGAAAATTCTGGTATGTGCCATTGAAGACCAAAACGCGCCCGCCCTGGAACACTACAAAACGGTTGGCCAGCGTGTGAAGGAACATCTCGTCGTGGGTCACGATGATCGCCGCGCCCTCGAACTCGTCGATGGCCGCGAGAAGTGCCTCGGAAGACTCCATGTCAAGGTGGTTAGTGGGCTCATCAAGAAGGATAAGGTTCGACTTCTGGGCCAGAATCTTCCCCAGGAGAACCCTGCTCTTCTCCCCGCCGGACAGGACCTCGATCTTCTTGAGTGCCATGTCGCCTTCGAACATCATGGCGCCGGCGATGTCCCGGGACCGCTGTCGTTCGCACCCGGCGCTCATTATCTCTTCTTCGATGGTATAAAGGCTGTTAAGGCGCAGGGTGTTGGTCTGGGAGAAGTGGCCAATGCACATGTCACTGTGCGAGATTATCTTCCCGGCCCTGGGCATCAGCTCCCCGGCCAGTAGTTTGAGTAGCGTCGTCTTTCCCTTCCCGTTTTTCCCGATAACGCAGATACGGTCATCCTTACCCACGGTAAAGCCAACATTCGGGATCAGCTCTTCCTCTCCATAAGAAAAAGAAAGTCCATCCACTGTCATGAGGACCTTGGACGGAAAAGTCTTATAGCTAAAGGAGAAATCAAGGGTCTTGATCCTTTCGAGCCGGTCAAGCTTGTCCTGCTTCTCCAAAGCCTTTATGCGTGACTGGACCATGCCGGCCAGACGCGCCTTGGCCCGGAACCGGGTGATGAAGAGCTCCGCTTCCTTACGCTTTTTCTCATCGTTGATGCGGGTCTTCTCGTATATTTCTTCTTCCTTCAATATCTGATCATAATACTTGTCCGTGCCGCCCTCGATCTTGCGGACCCTTTTACGGTGAATCCCCACGGTATGGGTGGTCACGCTGTCCATGAAGGAGCGATCATGGGTGATGACCATGAGCTCGCTCTTCCACTGGCGGAGAAATTTTTCCAGCCATCGGATCGACACGATATCAAGGTAGTTGGTCGGCTCATCAAGGAGGAGAAGGTCCGGTTCCGAAACCAGGACCCGGGCAAGGCCCAAGCGTACCTGGTAGCCGCCGGAAAATTCCGACGTGGGGCGCTGCATGTCCTGCCTGGTAAAGCCGAGGCCGGAGAGGATCTTTTCCGCCATCCAGGTCTCTCCATGGAGGTGCTCCGGAAGGCCGCGGCATGCCTCGGCCAAAACGGTCTGTTCGGTAAAAAGAAGGTGCTGCGTCACGTAGCCGATACGGTAGCCGCGGGGAATTGCTATTTCACCGGAATCAGGCTGCTCCTCCCCTATGAATATGCGAAACAGCGTGGTCTTGCCGTGGCCGTTGCGCCCGACAAGGCCGATGCGCTCTTTTTGATTTACGCTGAAGCTGACATTGTCAAAGAGGAACTGCCCGCCGAATGATTTCGAGAGATTTATTACTTTTATCATACCGATAACTATCGGCGACAATGCTTAAAAAAGAGTCAATAGATTTCAAATGTTTTTCTTAATATAGATAGTTACTCTGACAACAACATTATTTAATTATACGTTTTTTATTATTTGTTCAATAATTAGATAAAATAATAAGTATTATTCTGATACTAATATTCTGTAAAATTTTTTCTCTGACCCCAAAAATTTCCTTGAATTAAATACCTACCGTCGGTATTTTAATTATAGGTTATTGTCATGACTAAAAAAGAAACAAAGGACAAAAGAACAAAGGACATCCTTGATGCCGCCATCCATGAATTTGTCGAAAAAGGTTATGAAGCTACTTCCATGGAATCAATCGCTGCCAGGGCGAGCCTTACCAAAGGTGGCCTGTATTATCATTTTAACAGCAAGGATGACATCCTGATCAAAGCAAACGAGCTGTTCATGGAGCCGGTCCTGGCTTTCATGGCAGATGCTATGGGCAGACCTAAAACCGCTGACGGACTTGCTGTATATATCACCCAATATCTGACCTATTGGACACAACATCCCAGGGAATTATCCTTTATATTTCTCACCATGACAAAAACCATATCCAATCAGAACCTCTGGCATCTATATGACGGATACACGTCGCAAATGATCGCTTTTTTCGAGGAAATATACCGCAAGGGCATATCAGCGGGTGAATTCAAAATGTTCAATGTCAGGAGCGCGTCCATCACCCTCATAGCTGCCCTCGACGGCATCATCGGCTACCTTGTCCTTGACAAAAATCTGCAACTGGAAAAGACAATTGGCGATTTCATAGAAACTTTTATAACTATTTACAAGGGGTAAAGCCATGAAAGTAAAACCTGGTAAAACCATAAAGACCGGCTTCGGCAATGAAGCGGCCCGGCCCGTCATCGACATGAAGCTCTGTACCAAGTGCGGATTATGCGTGAAAGTATGCAAATCCTTTACCATTATAGAAATTGACGACACGCCCGCCGTCGTCCCCGACAACGGCCTCGGCTGCATCGGCTGCGGCCAGTGTATGATGGTCTGCCCGAGAGGCGCCGTCACCGTGACAGGCCGCAGGATCAATACCGGGGACACATTCAAACTTCCCAAAAAGGAAAAGCGCGCCACCCCTGAAGCCCTGGAAGCTTTGCTCCTCTGCCGCCGCAGTGTCAGGGAATTCTCAGACAGGGAGGTTGAAAAGAGAACAATCGATCGGCTCCTCACCATGTCAACAAGCGCGCCCATGGGCATCCCGCCATCCGATGTGGGCGTGACCGTTGTCCACGGCTTTAATCGCGTTCAGGAATGCGCCGGCGATATTCTTACTATCTTCTCTAAATGGCAGAAATTCTTCAACCCGGTTGTGATGGCACTTATGCGGCCTTTCATGAAAAAGGCGGATATCGAAGCATTCCGGGACTTCATCCTGCCTGTCACAAAAATGATGATCGATGACAGGAAACGCAAGATTGACCTTCTCTTCTATGGAGCACCCTGTGTTCTCCTCTTCCACCAGTCGCCCTACGCGGACCCGGTCGACGGCCACATCGCCTGCACCTACGCGATGATAGCTGCGGAATCCCTCGGCCTCGGGACCTGCATGATCGGCACTGTTTCCTTCGCCCTTGAACATGAGAAAAAGCTAAAGGAAAAATGGGGGATACCGGCGGAAAACAAGGTAGCCCTGGCCATGATCCTGGGCTATCCGGCGGTCCGATATGTGCGGGGCATAAAGAGGACCTTTGCGTCGGTCATTTACAAATAACAAATGGCATATGCAACAGCGTTATCAATCCTTCCCTGGACGCCCCAGCGCCCTCTTCTGCTTCTCTTTTTCAGCGGTGTTCCGTTCCACGAAGATATCACCCCCGGCAAAGGGATCACGGCCCGTATAGTACATGACCGTGGACCAGGTTGAAGGAAGGGGAGTGAAAATCTGGACCTGTTCCGGATCAAGATGCAGTTCTCTCTGTACGAAACTCCTCAGGGCCTTCATGTGGTTCAGGGTGCTTCCCGGATGGGCGGCAATCAGGTAATAGGTGAGGAACTGCTTTTTTCGATGCTGCTTGTTGAGACGGATGAAAAGGTCACGAAATGCCAGAAGGCTTTCGACGGAAGGCTTCCCCATGAGGTCGAGGACGCGGTCCACGCAATGCTCCGGCGCAATTTTCAGCTGGCCTGAAACATGATATTTCACGATTTCGGACAGATATTCCTCCCCCGCGACAGTATCAGCCATGACCAGGTCATGACGTATCCCTGAAGCGACAAAGGCCTTCCGGACGCCGGGTATGTTCCGTATCTTGCGGAGCAGACTTATCTGGCTCTTGTGGGACACGCTCATCCCGCGGCATACGCGCTCTCCCAGGCAGTGTTTGTCGGTACAGATTCCCTTGCGGGACATGTTCTTGCACAGCATCCCGTACATGTTCGCCGTGGGGCCGCCGATATCGGCGATGATCCCGCGAAATCCCGCATGCTTTGTAAAACTTTTTGCTTCCCTGATGATGGATTCCTCGTTCCTGGAAACGACACCGTTCCCCTGGTGGACCGCAATGGAGCAGAAATTGCATCCTCCGAAGCAGCCCCGGTGCGTGGTTATGGAAAACCGGATCGTGTCCAGGGCGCGGACACTCCCCATCTTCTTGTAATAGGGATGAGTATCCCGCTCATAGGGGAGCTCGTAAACATGGTCCAGCTCTTCGGAAGAAAGGGGAATACCGGGAGGATTATGGACCAGATAGCGGTCACCATGCTTCTGTACCATCCCCCGGGCGCTGACCGGGTCGCCGTTGCGGAAAAATATATGGCTCATTTTCAGGAATTCCCGATTATCCTGCAACACGTTCTCAAAAGAAGGAAGATTGATATAATCACTGATTGTATATCCTGAAATGTAGCAGATGCCCCGCACACGCTGATAATCTTTACCCGATTTCAGGCATTTCGCAAGCTCCACTACGGTCCCCTCGGCCATGCCGTAGGCCAGGATATCCGCCTTGGCGTCGAACAGGATCGACCGACGGATCCTGTCGTCACGGAAATCATAGTGGGCAATGCGGCGGAGGCTCGCCTCTATCCCACCGATAACTATCGGCACGGTGTCCTTAAAATGCTGGCGGATAAGGTTTGTATACACAATAACGGCCCGGTCCGGGCGCCGGGTATTTGTCCCGCCCGGGGTAAGGTCATCCTGAAGGCGCCTTTTCCCTGTCGCGGTATAATTGGACACCAGGGAATCCACAGAACCGGAACTGACCCCCCAGAAGAGGCGCGGCTCCCCAAGGCGGGCAATGTCAATACCGCTGCCGGTATCTGGCTGTGCTATGACACCCACACGATACCCGGCATCAATGAGCACATGGCCGATTACAGCGGTTCCCAGGTAGGGACTGTCTATATAGGCATCTCCGGTAATGAGGATGACATCGAACCGGTCCCAACCCAGGGTGTTCGCTTCTTCATTTGTTGTCGGGATGAACAAAATGCGGATCTCCTAAACAGGGGGTCAGAGTCCCGATTATCGTGGCTTCCTGCCGCATTTCCGACACAACAGGCATCCTGCATTTGTCGGGATTGCGACATCCTTGTCTCAATCCGGCCTCCATGCCTCAATCTTAAGGGTTTATTCAGCATGCTACTACAGATAACAATCGATACGACTCAGACATGCCGGTGTCAGAGCAAATTAAAAACAGATTGTCCTATTTCGGATCTGGAAAATCCGGATCTTTCTTGGACAGAAAGGCTGTAATGCCATGAAGACATTCACCCGAAGCAATAAGGTCGGACGCCACCAGTGTTTCCAATTCCAATGCATCACGGAAGGGTATATCCGGAGAACGACGTATCACTTCCAGCGCTGCCCTGACCGCAAGGGGGCCGTTTTTGGATATCTCACCGGCCATATCCAGTGATTCCTCAAGGGATTTACCCGGCTTGCTGATACGGTTCACAAGGCTCATGCCCAGAGCCTCATCAGCACTGACCCTACGAGCCGTAAGTATAAGGTCTGCTGCGAGCGACCTGCCCAGGAGACGGCTCAACGCCACACCGCCGCCCCAGTCCGGCATGAGGCCCAGACGCACTTCAGAAAAACAGATCACCGCTCCAGGGTCCATAACCCGCATATCGCACCGGACGGCCAGTTCCGCGCCGCCGCCGAAGGCCAGGCCGTTGATAGCGGCAATGATGGGGACCGGTAGGGCCACCAGCTTATCCACTGTCTCACGGATATACCGCAGCACTTCCTCAACGGCGGTACGGCTCCGCTTTTTGACAGCTTCCGCCAGGATCGTTATGTGAGGGTTTGCAGGGTCCACATCGAAACCGGCGGAGAAGGCACCATCCGCTCCAGTAACAACGATGGCCCGGGGAAGGTTGGCCTTCAATTGAACCACAGCGTGCTCCAGGCCGGACCACATGTCCTTATTGAAAACATTCTTTTTATCAGGCCTGTTGAAGGTGACAACAGCACTTTGACCCCGGTACTCAACCTGAACGCAGGTATCAGACATGACGAGCCTCCCGGATATTACTGTTTATACTTCTTCCCGAAAATATCAAGATGTGAAAAATCAGCTATGTTTTTGCGCGGCGGCCCCTGCTTGTCCGGCACTGCCGGCTTGCCCACTGGTATCACGGTAACCGCCTCATATCCTTCCGGCACGGACAGGACTTTCTTCAGAGCCCGATGATCGAGAAGGCTTACAATGACCGTGCCGAGGCCGATATCATGGGCGCGGAGGCACAGGTTCTGGACAGCCAGGGCCAGATCGAACAAAAACCATTCGGAGAAAATCGTCAGATTCTTTCCGTCATGGGCCCCGGATACTCCTGTTCTGGCACATCCCACAATGACTGCCGAGGCGGATAGGGTGCACTTCGCAGCAGGATTGTTTTGCACATAGGTCGCGGCTATTTTTTCAATGACCTGACGGTCCCTTACCACAATGAATTCCCAGACCTGGGTATTGGCCCACGAGGGAGCCCACCGGGCAGCTTCAAGCAATTCATTAATTTCAGCTTCAGTAACCTGGTAGTCAGTGAATTTTCGGACGCTTCTCCGTTTCAGAATCGCTTCTTTCAATTCCATCTACGGCCTCCCGGTTTAATAATTCTATTAATATCCTTATTACTATTATTGCAATCCCTTTTCCGAACTACTACTTCAAAATTATTATTCAAAAAATATAAAATATACATTAATTCATCATGTCGATGTGGGAGTATTCATGGCTAAACAAATCGTGACTTGGGGTCAGAGTAAAATACAGTTATAATGAAATATAGCACCGATAGTTATCGGTAAACAATTGATCAGTTTAAACTTTCGATAAAAACCAGCCCCAGGTGTCAGAGCAAAAACCAAGCCTGCTCAAAAATCAAAAAATTCTTGCTATTCACCCTACATCAATATGGTTAAGCCATGAAACGGTATAATTCATTATTCTATTACCTCGCTCTGGCGAACTTCATGTTCTTCCTGGGCAATTCCCTCTATATCCTTTTCCCGGTGTACCTGAAAAACCTGGGCGCTGCCGAATCGTATATCGGCATAATGAACAATGTCGATAAAATCTTCAGCATAATAGCGGCTGTCACAATAGGATCCATTATGCACGGCAGGGACAGGATAAAACTGCTGCGTATCGGGTACCTGATCCTCGCGTGCGCCTATGCCTCGTATCTCCTGGTAACGTCGCTAACCTGGGCGCTCCTCCTGATACGCATCATGCATGGCATCGGTTTCTCCGTGGCCATGATCCTGGGCACGTCGATCATATTCGAGATAGTCCCCATAAAGGACGCTGCTGAGGCCATCGGCATCTATGGCGTCACCGGCGCGCTCAGCAACGCCATCAGCCCCTTTGTCGGGGAACTGCTCCTTTCCCGCGGATATCCGCACCAGGTGATATTCTCCCTTTCGGTGGTGCTGGTCCTGTTAAGCCTGGCCATCACCTTTATCATGCCGTGCATTGATTGCAGCAATACCGCCGGAAACCTGCCAACCAGCAGGGGGTCCCTGCATCTTATGACAAAGCCGAAATTTCTTCTCATGGCCCTTGTCTCCATGATATTCGGCGGAGGGTTCGGCGTCATTGTGACGTATCTTCCGAACTTTATCCGCACCACCACAAGTTTAAAATTCTCCTATTTTTTCCTGATATACATCGCGGTGCTTATTATCATCAGGTTCACCTTGATCAAGCAGGTGGGCCGGATCAACCGGAGCACCCTTATCATGACGGTATTCACCGTCGGCGTTCTCATGAACATATTCATGAATTTTCTTGATTCGATCATCATGCTGGTCATCGTGAGCATCATGTACGGCATCACCCACGGGATACTCTACCCGGTATTGAACACCATCCTGGTGAGCATTGTTGAGGCACATGACCGGGGCAAGGCCAACGCCCTCTTCACCGCCTCGTTTAACGGCGGCATGATGGTCTTTGCCCTGACCCTGGGGTTCCTCATCGATTACCAGAACTCCTACCTGGTGGCTTTTAACGTGTGCGCTGCCATGTTCCTGGTCGCGGTCATCCTCGTTAAAGCATCCCTTCGTTACGGCACCCTGGATGCCGCACTGGAGCCGGCGCCGGACATCACCATGGGGACAGAGCAAAACCTTTAATACACCGGCAGCACGCCATGCGGTAATGCATGAAAAAATATTGACACCGGCGACATGCCCGGCGGAGAGTTAAAACATCTCACACCGCAGAGGCTACTGTATGACCACTATCCGCTGGTATCTGATCCTCGGCATCATGCTGCTCATGATGTCTGTCTCCGTGTATATTGGCCAGTATCTGGCATTTCACAATTTACGCGACACTTTCTTCTACATGCTCCAGGACCTTGCCTTCGTACCGGTCCAGGTGCTCCTGGTAATGCTGCTCCTGGATAAGCTCCTCCAGAAAAAGGAAAAGGAGGCGCTCCTCAACAAGATGAACATGATGATCGGGGTTTTCTATAATGAAGTCGGGACCGGTCTCATCTCTTTTTTCGTGGAAGCAGAGAAAAACATCCACGACATCCGGAAAGAGATGATTGTCAGCAACACGTGGGGAGCCAAAACATTTGAAACCGGTAAAAAATACCTCTTGTCGCACAATCCCGACGTGATCCTCAATCCTGACCTGCTCCGGCGGATGAAGGAATATCTGCTGCTGCACCGCGATGACATGCTGAGGATGCTGGAAAACCCGAACCTGCTGGAGCATGACAAGTTCACCGACCTCCTCTGGGCCGTGTTCCACCTAACCGACGAGCTCCAGCACCGGGGCTCCTTCGACAACCTGCCCGAATCGGACGTGAACCACCTGGAAGGGGATGCCGCAAGGGCCTTCAAACTCGTTGTGACCGAATGGCTCGAGTACATGAAGCACCTCAAGGCGAACTATCCCTACCTGTTTTCAATTGCCATCCGGACAAACCCCTTCAACGCAGAAGCGCGGATAGAGGTGACCTGACTCGTGATGCTACTATTGAGATCGGAGGGGCATCCCTGTCGTCTGCTCATTGTGACCTCCCCCCCCGACCTCAATAGTAAACATATAGAAAACCATTGGAAAAAAAATCTAATCTTATGTCGCATTAGCGTCGATATATACACTATACTATACTACAACAGGATACGTGACATGGGAACCATCAGAATTATCTGCATTATCCTATCACTGGCCGTGCTGCCGGCGGTAGTATATGCCGCTGATGAAGCAAGGGGAGACCAGAGCCTCGATGTCCTCGCGGATGATCTCAAGTTCCAGAACGGCCTCGGTTTTCTCAAAATCAAGAAATACGACAAGGCCCTTGAAACATTCAACGAGTACCTGGAAATATATTACAACGGGACCCACCGCCACGAGGTATACCGTCACATTGCCGAAATATACTTCAACCGTATGGAATACCTCAAGGCTGTTGATAAATACCGGGCCCTTTATGAAGAGTTCAGCAATACCGAGAGCGGTATTGAAGCGTATTTTAACATCGGCCTTTGTTACATCAAGATGGGTAATGAAAAAAAAGCAGCGGAAATATTCAACGACATAGTGGAAAACCATGCCGATTCTGCCTACCGCCAGCAGGCAGAACTGCAATTGAGCATGATTGACATTCTACAGGAATAAATTTTAAAAATTTTTTCCGATTTTCTATTGACAAAAAAAGACCTCAATAGATTATGCCCCTTATTTTGCTAAAATGCGGCCCATCGTATTGATAATAACTGCAGAGATTGCCCCGTGCCGTATCTGCCGAATACTATAAGAAGCTCGAGGAAACATTATGCCATTACAAAAACTGAGAAATATCGGTATCGCTGCCCATATTGACGCAGGTAAAACGACCGTGACCGAACGGATCCTGTTCTTCACCGGCACCACGAGGAAGCTCGGCGAAGTGCATGATGGCGAGGCCACCATGGATTTCATGAAGCAGGAGCAGGAGCGGGGCATCACCATCGCTTCGGCGGCCATTTCCTGCACTTGGAACGGCCACATGGTCAACATCATCGACACCCCCGGCCACGTTGACTTCACCGTGGAAGTGGAACGCTCTCTGCGCGTCATCGACGGCATGGTCGCCGTATTCTGCGCAGTGGGTGGAGTCGAGCCCCAGAGCGAAACAGTGTGGAACCAGGCAGACCGGTACCGGGTGCCCCGGATCGCCTTTGTCAACAAGATGGACCGCATCGGAGCGGACTTCAATGAAGTCGTCGGGCAGATGGAGAAATACCTCGATGCGAATCCGGTTCCCTTCCAGATTCCTATCGGCATCGAAGACAGCTTTGAAGGCTGCATAGACGTCATCGAAGGAAAAGCCCATTTATTCAAGGACAAGGAACGTGTTATTGAAGAAGTGCCCGAGGAATACAAAGCCAAAACCGCTGAGGCCCGGCAGTATATCGTCGAGAAACTTGCCGATTATAATGAAGAGATCGCCGACCTGTATCTGAACGGCAAAGAGATCCCCACGGATCTCCTTAAAAAAGCCGCCCGCGATGCCACTATCAAAATGCTCTTCACACCCGTAATGTGCGGCTCAGCTTACAAGAACAAGGGAGTGCACCAGCTGCTGGACTCAGTGGTGGATTACCTTCCATCGCCAGTTGATATCGGTGCCGTGGTCGGTATCGACATTGACGACCCGGAAAAATCTCATACCCGGCACCCTACGTCGAAGGACCCCTTCGCAGCCCTCGCCTTCAAGCTGATCCACGATCCCTACGTTGGACAGCAGACCTTCATCCGGGTCTACTCCGGCGAGCTGAAGAGCGGGATGCAGTTATACAATTCAACGAAGAAAAAAACCGAACGCATCGGCCGTATACTTCGCATCCACGCCAAGGAGCGCGAAGAGGTTGAAAAGGCCGGCCCCGGCGACATCGTCGCCCTCATCGGTATGAAATACACCAAGACCGGCGACACGCTGTGCGATTCCGATCACCCCCTCTACCTGGAAAATATATTTATTCCTCCGGCAGTTATCGAGATGAAAATTTCTCCTCCTTCCAAGAAGGAGGAGGAGAAACTCGGGGCTGCTCTCCGTAAGCTGTCCATGGAAGACCCGTCCTTCACGGTGCGCTTTAACGATGAAACAAACGAGACAATCATAGGCGGCATGGGCGAGCTTCACCTGGAGATCATAGTAGACCGGCTGAAGACTGAATTTGACGCCATAGCCGAGGTCGGGGCGCCGGCCGTGGCCTTCCGCGAAACCATTACCCGGGAAGTTGAGAGCAATTACAAGCACTCCAAGCAGACCGGCGGCCGCGGTCAGTACGCCCATACCGTTATGCGCCTCGAACCAAACGAGGGCAAGGGCTTCGAGTTTGAAGACAAAATCAAGGGAGGTGCCATACCAAGCGAATATATACCCTCGGTGCGCAAAGGCATTGAGGGCGCCATGGCGGACGGGATTCTCTCTGAATTCCCGGTGGTTGACATTAAAGTGGTCCTCCTTGACGGCACCTATCACGAGGTCGACTCCTCCGACATGGCCTTCAGGACCTGCGCATCAATATGCTTCAAGGAAGGTTTTCTCAAGGCCAACCCCATTCTATTGGAGCCGATGATGAAGATCGAGGTCAACACCCCGGACGATTATATCGGCGAAGTCGTGGGAGACCTGAACAAGCGGCGGGGCCGGATTGAATCGATGCGGCGCTATCGCAAAGGCGCGCAGAAAGTCATTGGCTTTGTTCCGCTCATGGAGATGTTCGGTTACTCAACGCAGCTGCGGAACATATCCAGCGGCCGGGCAAACTATTCCATGGAATTCTTCAAGTATGTTCCGGTGAACAAGGATGTACAGGAAAAGGTCTTAAAAGAAATGGAAGCCAAGAAAAAAGACAAAGCGAGCTGATCACATCCAGGTGTTCGGTGATATTTTTGAATATATAAAACGGGCGCGGAAGCGCCCGTTTTTATTTAAGGGTCTTTTTAAGACGTGCAACCCACTCGCTCCCTGCTGATTCCTCTTCTTTGTAAAAATCAAGGAACTTGTGTATCTGCGAGCAGGTGTCGGGCGCCAGGTCGTGTTCAACCTTGCAGGCTTCGCAATCGGCCGATACATGATCGACCTGGAGCACATTGGCAAAAAAATCGATAAGGCAGTTATGACGCTTCAGGACGCGGCCGGCCAGGTCCTGGCCCTTCTCGGTCAGCTCAACGTATCCATACTTCTCATAATCGATGAGATCCATTTCCTTCAGCTTGGCAAGAGCGGCCGACACGCTGGGCATCTTGATGTTCAGCTTACTGGCTATGTCCTTGACGCGGACCACCCTGTTGGTTGACGAGAGCACGACAATCGCCTCCACATAATCCTCCATGTGGGGTGTAAGGCCGGTGTCCCGATAGCTGTATTTTGACTTGCCCTGTTCCATCAGCCGCCTGTTATTTTTCCAGCTTGAAATACATGTTGTCTATGCGGTGCAGGTCTTCCTGGATGCGCTTTTTGAGCGGTGATTTACCGAAACGGGCATCAGTCTCGCCTTTCTTAATGAACTGCCGGTAAATCTTCCGGGCTGTTTCAATATCTTTCAGCCGGGGGTCCTTCTCATAGACCTTCCCCATCATATAATATGCATCGTCGACCGTGTCGCGGTCCTTGTAATACTTGATGATTTTTACCGCCGAATCCAGGGCCTGGGCCCCTTTCTGCTGATTCAGGTAAAGCCTTCCGATGTTAAGAAGCGCTTTGTCGGCAAGCTCGTGGGCGGGAAACTGTGCCTGGACACGCTGATAATACTCTATCGATGATATCTGATTCCCTTTCATCAGGAAGCTCTCGCCCGAATAATAGAGGGACGCCGGATAATCGCCCGACTCAGCCGTTACCGAGGAAAATTCCCTGATCGCGTCGTCGTACTTGTACTGCTTCAGATATATCTTGCCCATCCAGAACCGGACACTGTCCTTGAAGGTGCCCTGCGGAAATTTTACCGACAGGTCCTGGAATTTTTTCAGGGAAGGCTCGTAGAGGCCGTTATTGTAAAAATCTATGCCGGTCTTCAGAAGCACCTGCTCCTCGTTGGTCACCCGTGGAGCGGTCTCTTCCTTTGCCTCCGCGCCTTTCTTCTCCTTCCGGGGCATGGTATCAGGCACGACCTTCTTCTCACCGGCCGGCGGTGCCGCCTCCTTCTTCTCGGTATCGGGCGGTTCAACAGCATCGGCCTTTTTCGCATCAGCCGGCTTTCCATCCGATTCCTCATTCAGGATATTATTGATGATATCCTCGGTCTGCGTGAAGTCCTTAGCGATATGATACCCTGCGCTATCCCTCCCGACGGCAGGGATAGCGCACAGCATCATTATTAGTATGATATGTTTCACTCTCCGATTATTCCTTCGTCGCTATGTTTTGTACCCGACGACCGTATGTCCGATCCCCTGACCGGTCTTTTCTTCTGAAGGGCCCCCACGTCCGAGTCAGGCCCCCGGATATCCTTCGGTCGCGTCGATTCGCGCTCCCGTAGCGGTGCGACCTTTTTCTGACCGGTGCCGATGTTCGTTTTACCGTCTTCGAGTTCCCGGGAGGTCCTCTTTTCAAGCCTTCTTACGCCCGGTTCCTGCAGCTCTCCGTTTTCCTGCTCCTGTATCGGCGCTATCTCCTTCTTCTCACTATCGAGGATTGACTCGCGGTCTTCCGAAGAAGCCCGTGTCCTCTTTTCAACGGGCCTGACATCAGAATCGATGGAGGGTCGTTTCTTATAGTCCCCTTCAAAGAGGGGGTCCTGTATCCCGACTTCCGGGGACCCCTTGGCTTTTCTCCCCGATTCGGGCTCGATGATCCCGCGGTCAACTTCAGGCTCCATGCTTGTCCGTGCGGGGAACTGTATTTTGTCGATCTCCATTTTTTTCATTTCATTGATCATTTCAGTGTCAAGCATGGAGAAATTCCCCTCCGAGCGCTCCCGTTTGATGTCCAGCTCAAAGGCCTCGTTGGTGTTGTCGATAATTGGCGCGCTCTTGATCTTGGCCGCTTCCTTTCCCCACATGACGCCCAGCACGATGCCGCCACCGATCAGGCAGAACATCGTCAGCATGAAGAGGTTCCTGATCGTCTGCTGGGTCCTCTTCGGTATTTTCCTGATCAGGTTGTCAACGCCTGACACGGCATTATTCATTGCTTGCGGGTCCAGTTTTATCTTCATCGCCATCTCTCAACAATACTATATATTTATTATTTTGCCATTATCATCAAGCAGGGATCTGCCTTTCAAACCCCCTAAATCCCCCGGAGGAGGACTTTTGTTCATGGTTGCCAAAACCATGACTTTACATACAAGCCCCCCTCAGGGGGGTTGGGGGGGTGCTTCAAGACGGCCCCTTTATAAAACCTGGAACAAATCTAATATACCATTATTTCTTCTTTTTATCAATAATAAAAATAACCCGGCACTTCTTCAGCTGCCCCACAGTATCGCCGCTGCTGAAAATCTTGCGGATATCACGATCGGCGATGACCGGGCAGCCCTTCATCTCCTTTACCGCGACGGTATAATAGGGGTGGCCGCCGGCGGACCGTATCTTCATCGCCTCGTCTTCATCATGGGCATAGACGGCAATCCCATGCTTCCCCGCGTACCGTATATCAACGTAATAGCGTCCATACACCTCGAGGCCGCCCTCGCTGTATATGGACGGGAGTATCATCGGCTCGATATGGAGCCCCCTGGTGTCTATGATAAGGCTCGTGTAACTGGTCGGTATTGGATTATCGATGCGGACGGGAAAATCATCACCCGGATAGGAATATGGAACGGCGTGAAGAAGGTCCCCTATCTTCAGCTCCGCCCTGCATGCCGATGCCGCAAAGTCGGCCGGGTACTCGCGCACCTTCATTCTAGATGCTATGACATTGACAATGCGCCTCTGGGCCGTATCACTCTGTTCAAGGAGGTCCGCAAGCACGGTGTCAGAGTCGACCCTGATCCCCTTGATCAGCCGGACCATGTTTTCAACGGCGCGGTCGCGCGCCTTCCGGTATGCACCGGTCCTGCCGCGGTTCAGCGAAATTACTGTTCCGCTCTCCTGGTCCACCGGCGTTCCCCGGCCGTCAAATTGCACCTGTGATAACACATGGGTAACCACTACGCCCCGGGACCAGTCAATGGCATCCGGCGGCAGCGGTTTTGGGTACGCAAGGGTATCAAGCATGGAAAGGGCGGCGATAATCATGGCCAGTGAAAATCTTTTTAGCATGAAATGTATCCTGTTCCTGTCGAATCTTTGATGAATGCGATGGCTCATATGATCCCCGTCAATAGCGACAATGAGTTCATTAATACAATTATCGGTCATTTTGCCACGATTTCTTTAGGCACTTCCGTCAGAGGTCAGACAATTCCCTACTGCTCTTTTCCAGGAGGGGAATGAGCTTCCCGGCGGCCGTGATAATATCTTTCAGAAGGAGACGCTCCGCCTCTTCAGGGGAAGCGTTATAGCGCGCGAGAAAGGTATGTGTTTTTCTCAGGAACGGCTGCAGGATGGTACGCAGGCCGGGGCTGTTGGCCAGGTCTTCAACCGAGGAGGCCTGATCCCGGTCGGCAAGGGCGCGTTCCGCCGCTTTGCAGATATCGCCGAGCTCCTCCATGGCAGCCTTCATCCCCTTGATGAGGCCCTCCGGCGATTCGCGCTTCGCTGCCGAAAGGGCGCGTTTCAGCACCTCGCCGGGAGATGGCGTACGCGAAGGATACCGTTCCGCAAGGGAAGACAGAGTGCATTCCTCGGTATTGGCTATTCGGGCACCCCCCTCGGTGGCGTTGATGACCGGCACCCTGACCTTGCGGGCTGAATCCTCAAACCAGCCGCGGTACAGATCAAATACGAAATCGGATATGACGGTTCCAGCGCCGCCGTAGGCCGGCACGTACTTGATCTTGCGCCGCCGTACAACATTCTGGTTTATGGTATCCAGGTTGTAAAACCTCGAATACCGGGGAAGCCACTCGTCGTTATGATGGGTGCCGCTGCAATGAATCTCCCGTCCCGTGTAGGCCAGGTCCTGCCCGACGAGTATGATGGGGCTGCACCCCAGGTTCAGGAGAAGGTCGAAGGCGCTGGTCGCAACGGACCCGCCCGACTGGATGTCGCCGACAGGCCCTGCGTGCTTTTCGATCCAATCCATGAGGGGTGTCATCTCCCGCTTCAGTTCACCGCCGGCGGAGGTGTAGTACTTCGACGTGGTGCTCACAATGCGCGGACCGCAGTATGACCTGATGACGGGGGGATAGCACACAAGGTCCGCGAGGAGTGCGGCGCCGCTTTCGCGGAGGCCCATGAAATGCTTTATGCTGTACTTCTGCGCGTCCAGCGTCATGACAAGATGGGGCATGACGCCTCTCTTCTGGAGAACCGGCGCGGCCGTGTCCACCGCCACCATAAGGGCCCGGTCCCGCATCTGTTCAAGGAACCCGATGTTTCCGCGCAGGCTTGGGCCAGCGGATATGATGACGCCAGGAAAGCCTGCGAAAGCGCCAAAGATGTCCCGCACGCGCGACGACGCGAACAGGTGCCTGGAATTGCCGAGTATGTTCTCGACCCATCGCTCCTCGAACTCGAAGCGCGTCAGGAGGTCGCTGATCTTCGATGTCGCGTACTGGTTCATCTCCCTGAAGACGGCATCGTAAAAATCCTTGTGAAGCTGATACGACGGCCGGTGGACGTAGTGCGCAATACCGCGAAATCCCGCCATGTCGATCGCCTCGAAAACCTGGGGAAGGTCCGCGCCGGAAAAAACGACCGTGACGCCTTCCAGGTGGTTCGGACAGGTCTTTCGGGCCAAGTCCGCCACTTCGGGATCATGCTCGACCGCGACAAGCGGCCTGCCGGGAAACCGCCGCTTGAGGCTATCCAGGTGATAGCCCAGGCCCACCCCGGACACGGCAATCATAGTCGCCCTGCCGATGGAAAAGCCCTCGACGGCCCGTTCCGCCTCACGGTCCGGCTCGTAGGCGGAATGTATACGCACCTCCCGGGAATTGCGGTAGATGAGGGTATGCTTCCCGCCGGGAGTTTCTTTAACTATATAGGTGCCCATGGCTGCAGTATCTACAAAAGTTTTTGCTGCATGGCGTACCGCTTCTGGAGGCGTCGCTGCATCTGATCAAAATCAGCGCGGGAACCAATCCCGAATTTCACAAGCACATCGGCCTCAATGAAATGGGGATCCACATCCTTCTCTTCCATGTTGCACATCTGGTTGGCCAGGTATACGATCATGGTCATGTCGCGTTTGCGTATCCCGGGGTTGAGCGGCGCATGGTGATACCTGATCGTCTCGACAAGAGCCTCGTCAAAATTCCATTTTTCGGCAATGAGGGCCCCGATGGTCGAATGACTGATCCCCGTATATATTTCTTCAAGAATGGCGGTGGTCCTGATTTTCCGGTTCTTGACGATCTCCGCTATCTGCTCCACCAGACCGACATTGGTCGACAGAAACACGATTTTTCCGATATCGTGCAGAAGCCCCGCAATAAAAACATCATCGGCTATCCGACCGTATCCTTTTTCAATCGCAATCTGGCGCGCGTAATAAGCGGTCCTGTTGCAATGCTCCCACACTTGCTCGAACTTCCGGTACCGCTTATCCATTATTTTCCGTGATGCCGACGTGATCAGTAGGGAATCCAGGTTTTTAAGGCCGATGATCATAACGGCGTCGCTGATTTTGTTGATCTTTCTGGCAGTTATGAAGCCAGCCGAATTGGCGAGTTTGAGGAGGTCGGCGGTAAGGGACGGGTCAAGGGAGATCTTCTCCGAAACAGCGTCGATGGTCGTTTCCGAATTTCCACAGAGGGCGCGCAGTTCCATGATGTTCTCGGGAAAGGTCGGCAGGGAATTGACGTCGTCAAGAATCCTGTTCCCGATTTCAGAGATGATCTCGGAGCCCTTCAGACTGGAAGGGATTGTCAAAGAAATCTTCAGCACATCACCGTCCGTGTGTATGATAAAATTTTCAGGATTCAGCCCGGCGTTCTTCAACAGCATGACAGACAGGATAATCCCCAGGCCCGCTCCTTCCGATGCATCGTACATATTATCATATGCCTCAGCGAAATTACTGCATTCGGCGGCCTTTTTCGCACGGCTTTGCAGCCTTTCCAGCTCGACAGGAATGATCCGGGCATTGTTATTGACTTCAATCACGATCCCCGACCCGGTCTTTCGGAGCTTCAGCATGATGCGGTAGGGGCTTGCCAGGAGTTTTTCCTTCATCAATTCGGGATGGTAGACAACGTTCTTGAATTTACGCATCCCGTTCAGGTAATCATCATTGTCGTTGATGTCCAGATTCATCTCCATGAACCAGACGCGCTTCATGTTCGCCTTTAACGCGTTCTGGACCAGCTCGCGGATTATGGACTCAAAAGTGTCATAGAGATATGCCATGTCCATGCGGGAAAGAATCTTGGCCAGGAGCGAATTGATATCAATTTCAATATCCCTATTTACATATTGAAAGCTGATGTAGACCTCTTCCCCGCGGTCGAACTGTTTAGCCAGATCTGGCGAATCAAGCATTATGAGCACTCGTATGATATGATCGCGCCGGCCGCCCTGAAGATCGGGCGTAGCCGCCGGCGCCGGAATTAACGTTGCAATACTGTAATCGTCACGGTATTAATGTAAAGTTAAATATTGTATTTCATCATTTTTAGAAGTCGTGCCGCCCGGCTGCATGACTTCACCTGCTGACACTTTCCGATAAAAGCTGCAGATCTCTTCCTGACGGGTCCGGCCTGCTGATCTCTTTTCCGGACCGGATGTGGCATTGCAGTCATGAATTACCAGCGGTGTCCCGTCCTGTTCAAGTATATCCAGGAACCGTCGCGAGTATCTTCGGATCCTGAAACCATCAGAGAGATAGCAGCGCCGCACCGGCAGGCGTTTCAGGAGAGCAGTGTAACCGGCCATGTTCCGGTAATCAGGATCTGTTATGTAAATATCCACCTCGCGGGGCAATGATGCGGCAATGATCCCCATTAGTGCATTTACAGAGGGTCCCCTGTCCGGGACCTGACCAGCTATTGTGAGGAGTGTCCCTTTTTTCACCAGAACGAGGGCACCTGCCCCGTGTCTCAGGAGAGTCACCGATTCATGCCGCATCCCGGCGCCAAGAGAGAGCCACGCAACAGCGACGGCCGCCGCTATTGAAAGGGAGATAAACCTGTTCGACCGCAGTCGCGGAAAAAGGGGCGCGGCGAGTAGACAGAAAGCCGCTAACAGGGCCGGTCCTGCCGCGGCCACATAAAAGTGACCGCCCAGTCCTGACATGAATCCCACGATGGCCCCGCTCAGTCTATAGATCGAGTTTACCGCCCGGCCGGCCCAGAGGCCCATTACCGCTACGGCGGACAGTGCATTTGCTGCGAGAGAGCCGATCAGGAGCAGCGACATGAGGGGAACCACTATAATATTGGACAGGAGCCCCATCAGATTGAGCTCATTCAGCCGCACCATGAGTACCGGCAGGACCAGCAGCTGCGCAGACAATGTCAGGGCCAGGGGATTTGAGATAAATCCCGGAAGCCATGATATGGTTTTGCGATACGAGCCGTTAAACAGGAGTATCCCCAGGGTGGCACCGTAGCTCAGCTGAAATCCCAGGCCGAATATCTCATGGGGAAACATCATTAATATCACGGCGCAGGACAGGAAAAGGGTGTTAAAGATATTCACTTCCCTGCCGGCGATACGCTGGGCCGCATACATAAAGAACATGATGCATGACCTGAGAAGGCAGACAGGCGCATCGGTCATGCAGAGGTACAGGAAGACCGCGATGACCGCCGCGGCCATTATAATTCTGCGATTGACGCGGACAATCCCCAACAGGAACATAGGGATTGCGGCAATGACTCCGACGTGCAGCCCACCGGCGGAAAGGATGTGGAACACTCCCGCGCGCTTAAAATCATTCATGGTCGTCTTGGCGATATAATCCTGGTTCCCGAAATAGAGCGCCTTAACCATGGCTGATGTCTCCCGGTTGAAGAGCCTGTCGCAATTTGATGCCAGTGCCTTCCTGGCCCCTTCCCTGAAGGATGACCCGGCTTTCATAACCTCGACAGACCGTCCGTCAAGATAAAACACATGCCGGATTCCCCTCATGAGCAAGGAACGGTTCAGCGACGCAGCCTCCCCCATGGCCGCACCTGTGCTCACCGGCCTGGCCGAGAACCTGATCGTGTCACCCTGGCCGATATCCCCTCCGGTTATACGCGCCAGACCGCGGTAAATCACATCGCAACAGCTATGGGCATTACTCCGGCCCTCAACCCTGCAGAAACTGATCGCTGCCTCGTGATAATATCGCTTTTCCAGAATGCTCTCGACCCGCGCGATCCAGCGTCTATGGCCGATATGCGTGCCTGTATCGGCCAGCATATCATGCATTTTGACGCATAACAGCACAGATAACGATATCCCCAGTACGAGGACCATTACCGCCCTGGCGGCATTCCCGAGGAGAGATGATCGCCCGGGGCCCCCGTCGGTCTTAAGCGCATTGCAATAGACAAGGGGGAAAACAGCGCACGACAGCGCCAGGAGAACAGCGCCTGGGGGATTTATGTTATCATCGAGATAATAGCTGGACCCGAGAAGAATGACGCCGCAGAGCAGCAGGCAGATAAAAAATGACGGAACGAATATCTTCCGGTACAGGAGGTTCTTCGCGCTCATCAATATAAGCTTTTTAAATGATGCAGAAAAAGAAAAATTCGATTTCATGATATACGCCCACCGGGATGAAGATATGAACGGGCGTTACGGTAGGGAGGGGGAATTAGATTCTGCCGACCTTAAAAATGAAACCGAGCGATACGCCATAGAACATTTTCGTCGATCGGTCTCCCATGCCGTACCAGCCGTACATGAAGGACCCGTCGATGAATAGTATCGTATCAAAGGTGGTGTTGAACAAAAATGCCAGTGGCGCCCGGAGGCCGGTGCTGCCGCGAAACTTCCGGTTCGTCGGGGGGGTCTCAACGTACATGCCGATTCCCGGCGCAAAGACCCCCACACTCCCCATCCGTATGCCGATCCTCCCGGATATCGTAAAATACATGTTATGAACGATACCCATGCCCTTGAAATTATTGTACATGTACTGGGCGGAGAAATCACCGATCAGCCATTTAGAGACAACCCAGACGGAGAGGCCGGCGTTGGCGTAAGAGCCTGAGGATTTATCCTTGGTGTAAAAGTTTCTCCAGTCAGCATAAGTCAGGTGGTTGAATCCGCCGCCGGCGACCGGCCCAAGGAAGGTAAATATCAAATCCCGCTCCTCAGCAACAGCCCGGAGAGGGGCAATGATGCAGAGCGCGGCAAATAATATTTTCACCATTGTTGACAATTCAGGTCATCGTATATTCATAGGATTTTTTACGATCTGCACGCCCCTGGGCACCCTGAAATTGAAGATATTTCCGCGCACATCGGCTTTCCCGCTTACATCCGACAATGAAAAGCTGATGATCCTCCCGTCTTCACGTTTAAAGATAGCACCCCTCAGCATATAGGTCCCGTCAACGCTCAGGATGATCTCACGATACTGCTTCTCGTCATTTTTAAGCTTGATGGTATAACCTGATTCATTACCGGCAGCTATGCCGTTATATCCAACCACGAGCCCCGCGATTCCACCCGATGTTGTTCCCTTCTCAAGCTCCTGGATGCCGCACATGTTCGTGCCGGGGCTGTAAATCCAGAGCGTTTTTCCGTTGGATACCAATATCTTCTCGGTCGGGCTGGTAAATTTAACGTAGACCTTGTCCGGCGCCAGGTACTTAAAGCTGCCTGAATAGGTCTGCCCGTCAAGGGAGGTCCAGGAAATAACGCCGGTCAGCTTGCCGGCCCGCAGCATTCTGCTGCGGAATTTCTGCACAGCCTCATCCCCCGTAATTGAAAAGAGTGAGGAAGAGCAAAGAAGGGAAATAATGATGACTGATATTTTGAGACGATTCATGTCCGTGTCCTTTGAATAGTATAACGATCAAACTGTTAAAAATGAAAGAATTTTTTCGGAATAATCAAAATTATTTACCATCATGTTTTATTTCAAGAAATTAATTATAAATAACCGGTATTATATCAGCCGCCTGATGATCCCACCAGGACGCGCCTCCCATGAGGGATATCCTCATCCGCAAAATATTATACTTGAAATTAATCTCCAGAAATCCTCATAGTAGGGCATGGAGACGCGTTATGCCGAAAAAGAGATTTAACATAAAGGGGTACCTGGTGTTTTTTATACTGGCCGGGGCCGGTGTTTATTCCTATTTTCACAGCCAGGAAGTTTACTCAGGCTACATGAAGATCTATTATGAAAAGATCCGCGGCCGATCCATTGAACAGCAGGTCACCAAAGCTGAAGAATTATACACCAACCGTGAATATGAGAAGTTGAAGGTTTATCTGAAAGAGCTGATAATGGTCTATCCGGATAACCTCGATCTTCTCAGGCTGC
The DNA here is from genome assembly GCA_041753395.1 of Spirochaetota bacterium. GTDB lineage: Bacteria > Spirochaetota > UBA4802 > UBA4802 > UBA5550 > RBG-16-49-21. Next base: position 105,687 of record JBGSUQ010000008.1, on the reverse strand, counting down.
AGGGCCTGACCCTCATCAAGCTTGGCGACCGGAGCGAAGGCGCAGAATCAATACTGGCCGCATCGGATGACGGGGCGATACCGGGAAAAATGCTCGAAGAAACAGTCCAGTCCCTCCATGAGCAGAGACAATACCGAGACATCATAAGGATATTCCGGGAAAGAAGCCCGGGAACAAACCCAAACCTGTTATTCTATTACGGCGTTTCACTTTTTGAAACCGGCAACTATACAAGAGCGTCTGATTACCTCAAGAAAGCCATTACCGAAGGGAGGACGGATTACGAAGCATATCATTACGCAGGCAAGGCTCTGGTTAAAAAAGGGGAAAACCGTGCGTCTCTTCCCTACCTCGAGCGCGCCCGAAACATGAATGGAGAAGACAACGATGTTGCCCGGTCTCTTGCCAATGCGTACCGCAAGCTCGGACGCTATGACGACGCAGCGAGAATTCTACGGAAAATTAAAGAATGACCTCGTTTAAATAATCACATCGCCTTAAAAGATGCATTGATCCCCCAGGTCCATGCCATTTTGTTCATCTTTACCGAATTATGGAACATACGGTCCTTGATGTAAAAATAATAAGCGGTGCCGGATTCTAGGGTAACGGCATTGGACGCTGCAATCTTAATCCCCACACCCAGGCCGAGCCTGGCAAGGTCAGGATCAAGGGGATTTTGTGTCCGCGGATATTTCTCCTGGGTCGAGTAGGAAATACCCATGCTCGGAATTACCCCGCTTACATCAAACTCCATTGTAAAGCCCACGCTGTGACGGTTTTTATACTTATAGTTCTGTGAACTACCATTGCTGATAAGGGGCAGTATCGAAAAGGCGGATGTGCTCTGCGCGATCATGGCCCAATCGATAATTCCGAATTCGTGACTGACGGTAAGGATATTCTTCGTGCCATACCTTCGCTCTCCGGTAAAAGCGACCTGGTATGAAAACTGCAGCGACGCCCCGTCTCCCGTTTTAAGATTAAACCCTATGAGGAGTGAATCCGGATACCGCTGTTCCATCATATGGGTATAATTGTATTTCACATTTTTTTCTTTTCCCCGCGCGATCACCTGGGTTTCATAGAGAGCCATCAGCACGTATTTCTTTGGAGGACCTATCATCAGTCCGGCAAAGCCGGACCACCCCAGGGCCTCTCGCTCGATTTTATCAATGGTGCCCAGCCCGGCCATGCCGGCGGAGCGGTCAGCTTCATAATAACTGCAGGCAATGCCGCCCGCGAAGGACACCGCATCGCCGATGGAAAAGGCCCCCCCCAGCCTGCCCTGCAGCCAGTACTTGCTTGCCTTGGTATAGGTCAGAAAGGGCAAATCCATGGAACCCACGGTTGCGGTCAGTCCCAGGCCCCTGAGCACCCGCATTTGTATCGGATCAAGGTCGAGAGCAAGGTAACTGACAAGAGGCATCCCCCCTTTCGGTTTCCGGAATTCAAGAAATTCCACGCCTTCCGGCATGTAAAGTGAAACAAAAAGAGCCCCCTTACCCTTCTTGTAGGCCATGGCGAAATTGGGGATAAACATTGACGGAGTGTTGTCCTCACCGTTCATGTGGAAAGCCTCATAGGCTGTAGTTTTGGTCATCACCTGATATCCGACATCGATGTAAAAGCCATCCTTGATGGCGGCCAGGCCCGCAGGGTTGTAGTATGCCGCATCCAGGGAGCCGACTGCCGCTGCCCTCCCCTGAGTTCTGGTAAATGACACGCTGCGGCCGAACTCCGACGCATAAAGCCATCCTTCACAACCGGTAGATACTAGAAAAAACGTCAGCAGAGTTATCTTGAAATTTTTCATCCCACGGTCCCCTGATAATATCCTTCATTTTCCTGCACTATTCCATCTGATCCTTTAATCTTGCAATCTCAATTTTTATAACGAATTCATTAATTATAATACTCATATAAATTTTTCATTTACTTAATATAATGCCGATTATTGTGCCAAGTACAGATCTTTACAATGATAATCACGGGGGAGGAAGCAATTCAATGGAGTCGACAAGAAAACAGCGAGGGCATCTGAGTCATTCATGTAGCGTGATGATACATTAATAATTAGCATGCATGTGACCTAAAAAATAAAAAGGGCTGTCCCTCCAATGAGAAACAGCCCTTGAAATTACTCTTTCTTTAAAACTTAATATCCTCTGTTCTTCAAATCCGCGACAATGTCAACATAGAATTGAGGCGCATCAAAACCAGGAGTGAAGCCAAAGACCTGGTCAACGATATTCAGATGATCAACACCGGCAGAATACCACGCTCCTTCGTATACGCCGCGGAAGTATCCCCATTTCGCCGAGTTCACGCTGACAAGACCATCATTAGCTCCCTCAAGAGCGAGCAGTATCGGCCATGTTCCGATAAAATACCAGTTGCGGGCATCGATAGCCATCATTTTTATTTTTGCCGCAGCGCTCTGGTAAAAAACACCGGACTTGTTGGGAGTATTCGGATTGAAGGTGTTAATCATATATGATCTTGTGAGGTCATAACCATTCTGGACGCTGTTCGGATTTTCATCGCCGAATATGAAAGCATACACGAAATCGAGAGCAGCGCCAACAAGGGGTTTCACCGGATTGGGTATGACTCCCAAGATGACATCAGCGATCGCGCTGCCGCGATGCGGACCGGCAATGCTGGTGTAACTGGCAACATAGGGGGAAAGGCCCAGATTGGATATGGCATACCGAGAGTAAATAGTGCCATGACTGTGGCCGATAATGTTAAGTTTCGATGCGCCGGTAACGGCCTTTATCTGGAGGAACTGCTGTTTAAAGGCTAACGCCTTGTTCGCGGTGCTGTCCATTCCATTTACTGACGTAAGGTAAACATCAGCGCCTTCATCTTCTAGTGTCCCCGGGATCCTGTTCCAGTAATCAATGATACCCAGTATCTCCGCACTGGCACCCATGCCATGAGCCATTACTATGGGATATTTGGTCTGGCAGGTATTGGATGATCCACCGGCATACACGAGGGCGACAAAGGAAAACATAAAGACGATGGTGATTATTATTCTATTCATTATATCCTCCCGGTACTCTTGCTTGTGTTCTGTACACAATATATATACGCACAATCACGCAGTCAATAAAAAAATACGTCCGGTCGGTTTTTTAATTTAATCAAAAAATATGATTTTGATATTTTAATTAAAATATCTTCTTGTCTTTATGCTTATTTACTCTGACCCCTTCATGTTTTACAATTATTTATCAATGATATAAAATTCAGTTCGTCGGTTCTTCTGTCTTCCACTGATGGTTTTATTATCGCCGATCGGTTTATCCGGCCCAAAACCCATCGCCACCAACCGCTCAGGACTGATGCTGTTTTTTATCATGTATTCCCGCACCGAATCCGCCCTTCGCTCAGAAAGTTTCATGTTATACTGACGGGTGCCGGTGATATCGGTATGGCCCCTGATTTCAATACGGATCTTCTTATTACGGTTCAGGGCTTCGATCATCCGGTCAAGGATATTGAGTGATTCTTTCTTAAGATACGCTTCATTTATCTCGAAGTGGATATTCTCGACAACGATCCCCTTCCCCTTCTCTATCTTATCAAGCTGAATTGATGCTTCTTTATCATCCCGCGATATAATGATTTTCTTCGGCAGATATCCATCAGCATCAGCCGTTATTTCCACATCATTGGCATCAGGCACCATTATTTCCTGTTCTGGCTTTTTCACTGCAATACGATCGGTATACACGACCTTGCCCTGGTCCCACTTCTTAACCTCAACATGCGATGAAATTGGATTTTTATCATTATCCTGCACTGATATTTTCAAAGGCCTCAGTTCAGTTTTTTTATCCTGCCGGGGAGGAGGCTCCTGTTTTTTTTCTTTATCTTTATCGGGTTCGACTGTATTATCCGATTCCTTCTTGTTATATGGATCATAGATAGTGCCCCCACCATCTATAATGCGAGGATAATAATCAGTGCCTACAGCGTACAGATAGTTGCCTGCGGGAAGGAACATGATGCCGCCCGATGCTGCGGGCTGGTACGAACCGCCGGGAAACGGAGAAACAAACTCCCATAGTGCATCCTTCCCTTCAAAACGAAGGGCTCGCAGCCTACCGTAGGACAGGTCCCGGTCGCCCACTTTTTTCTTGATGGTGCTGGCCACGTAGATCTGGTCCCGGATGGTTACGAAGTATGGGCTCGATTTCTCTCCCAGGTCGATCGAGGTATTGATTTTCCCGTCCGAAGGATTTATAATGACTACCTGGCGGTTATCAACAGTAAAAAGAATCTCGCGCTCGGTAAAACTCGGATTTGACGTGATGGTATCGCCATATGTTTTCTGCCACACCTTCACTCCATCAGCAAGATTGAAACAGTGAATGATATTTCCCGAAGCCAGGTATACCTTCTGTTGATACACAACCGGTGAAAAAATCCTGACGGGTTTGGATATTGACTGCGACCAGACAACTGCTCCGGTATCGGCATTAAGACAGTACAGGGTAAAAGTGCTCGTTCCATAATCCATGGATTGCGTGAAGATAAAATCTTCATAAAAAGAGGGAAATCCGCTGTATGTTTTCACACTCCTGTTATCCCATTTCAGGTGCCCCTGAAGGATTTCACGCGACATGAAGATATTGCGAGTGCCATAGAATATTATATCGTTATTTATCACGGGGTCAGAGTAAATCCCTTCGATTAGAGTTGTTGAATGCTTGGTGGGATCCCATTTTTTATTATCACCGGGTTCCCAACGGGGGGTTTTCTTGTTATATGCGCTATCCTTGGTAAACAGATCCTTCTCGTCCCGCATGCCAGTCCGTGCCCAGAGCACCGAGCCTGTCCGCTTATCAAGACAATATATGACAAAATTATCAGTAAGGATAAGACGATGTCCCTTAACCAGTGGGTATTTCACCTTACCTGCCGACTTTTGATTGGGGTTAAACTGTGCTGACAGGTCAGTGAGATTTATCTTCCATTTCAATTTTCCGGAATCCTCATCAAGGCAGTATACATTTTTCTTGATATCTACAAAGAATACCAATCCATCTGATATTATTGGATTATAAACCATATCAGATGCCTGGAAGAGCCATTTCAGGTTGTTATTCTTTACGGTGATTTCATCATTATTCCCTGTAAAAAAAATATTTCCTTTATATATTGGCCAGTCTGACGCAGGTGAAACACCAATAAATATAGTAAAAAAAAGTACTAATAGAATAAATATTCGTTTCATAATCCCACCATTACGAAAACTTCAATTAATTATTTTTACTCTGACCCTAGGCGATATCTAATACTATTAAAATGAGATTCCTTTAAAAATTTTGCATTCCAGATAATATACTATTGTGGGAGAATAAAGGCAAATAAAAAATAAAAGCCCTTGGTTGATAATATAAAACGGTAAACCCATATGGCAAGAATAGACTATCTCAGGATTTATTTCAAGGGTCAGAGTAAAGCATTTAATGACAAATCATTTCAACTAATATATATAATCAACATACTGGGTAATTAATTGTATTGAGTAACAAAAAAGGAAAAAAGGTCGGGGAATCCTTGTTTAACGATTATGACATAATCAATCTGCCAGTAGGGCATTATATGCCATAAGTACTGTTGGATATATGCAGCTTACAGATAGATTATACAAACATACTACCGGGTAAAACTCTTTTTCTATACATATCCTCATACACCACAAGCTTATTGGCTCGTTCCTCAAAGGTATTCCCCAATTTCATAAAATATTCATGAAGAGTAATTTTCAGCGGGGATTCATATGTTTTATCAAGATAACACTTGATGCTGCTGAATTGATAATCTCGAGGATCCTTCACCGTCCTGCTCCTGACAGGATTAAAAGCCATATAGAATAATACATAAAAAAAGAATGATACCGGATCCATGTTTGATTCAATGATAGTATCACTAAACCGTTCATTCCAGAATGGTCCAATCCTTTTCATCATTCGATTATATCTACGGGCAAATTGAGATTTGACAAATTGCATGATGCGGGAAATTGTCTCTCCATACTTTGTTGTTTTAATATAAAAATGAATATGATTATCCATTATTGTGTATCCAACAAGTTCAAAATCATATTTTTGAATTGCCAGTTTTAATACATCGATCATTAATTCTTTCACTTTTTTAGATCTTATAAGTAGTTTCCTTTCTATACAACGTGATGTGGCATGATAGGTAACCTCTGGTAGACATTTTCTATTTTTTCGTGGCATAATAATTCCCTTTTCTTTGTCGTTATTAAGTAAACGATTACTAAAACATTTTAATGAAAAAAAATGCAGGGTCAGAGCAAAAAAATAGTGACCGCTTATTAGAACATAATGGAATATGATTAAAATACGACATTTACTCTGACCCCAACCGAAAAAACAGGAGGCGCCCATGACCACACACAAGCCGACACGAGAAGAAGCCCTGGCCCTGCTACAGGAGTATAACAAAACGGACAACCTGGTAAAACACGCCCTGGCGGTTGAAGCCATCATGCGTCATTTTGCACGCAAACATGGAGAAGACTCTGACACCTGGGGTATTATCGGGCTGGTCCATGACCTGGATTACGAGCAATTCCCAAGGGAACACTGTTCCATAAGCCAGACAATACTCCGGGACAAAGGCTGGCCAGAGGAATACGTGAGGGCCGTGGCAAGCCATGGCTGTGGAATGTTCACCGACATTGAGCCGCAGACCCTCCTGGAGAAAACCCTCTATGCTGTGGATGAGCTGAGCGGACTTATAATTGCAGCCGCCCTCGTGCGGCCGTCCCGTAGCCTCATGGATCTAGAGGCATCATCCGTAAAAAAGAAGTGGAAAGACAGAGGCTTCGCCGCAGGTGTGGACCGGACCGTTATCGAAAAAGGCGCATCCATGCTAGGAGTCGAGCTTCCGGAGCTCATCAGGGAATCTATACTGGGATTAAGAGAGATTGCAGTTGAACTGGGACTGGCTGATAATCAAGGTGGAAAATAATGGCGATGGATTTTAACGAACGCGTCCTTTATATTGTCAGAAACTTTATTGAATACGGCAGATATGACAGGGACGAAAAAAAAGCGGTCAGGATCATACACAAGCACCATCCTGAAAAAACTTTAACCGCCTGTCAGGATCAGTTTACCATCTATGCAAAAGCCTATACCGATGCCATATTATTTGTAAAAAAGAACCAGGAGCGTTATTGGGCTCTCAAGAAAAATCAACAAAGGGGTCAGTGGATTAAATCAAAAGAAGAAGTTGTTTTTATCCAGGAACACCGCGATATCCCGGAAGATATGCAGATATGGATGATATGGTTTATCTTTGACTGGCATCATGTACGATAAGTTGGCGACTATGCCGATCAAATCTCCACTGCAACCCTTTTACTCTGACACCGGGGCCAGCCGGGAAAAAAACAGCATCATTTCCTGCGCACTTTTTTCACTACTACCACTGACACCAGTGCGACAACGCCAAGTATTGCTGCAACTATGGCAAAGCCGATCCAGGTCATATAGTTACCGCCCTTCAGTAGTGAAACCGGATTCAGGCTCGACTCACGCACCGTTCTTCCCAGTTTTCCCCTGTATTTTTCCGGTATTTCAGGATAACCGTCGCCGTTTGTATCCTTAAAGCTGCGCACGTATTCCATGAGCCCGACCCACTGCTTCACCTCCTGGATGCCCGGTTTATATGGATCGGCATCGACAAGAGCCTTCGCAAGATCGTCATAGGGCTTGCCGCTCCTGTCCTTGGGGACGATTGTAAGTATGTTCATGGTGAAATTTCCAACAATATCAAGGAACGTGGCATTATAGAGGTTGGCTGTCACGCGGTAGAGCTTTTTATTTGAATCGGAATAATCAAGAGTCTTGTATCCCTCCTCGTCATTGCCGATCTGGATAGACGTGACACGGTCGAATATCATCCTGCGGGGATTGTAGGTGAATTTAAGCCCCGATATCTGAAGAAAATAATCGCTTCCCTTCAAGGGGTGGATACTGGTAAGAATTTCCAGGGCCTTTTTAATCTCTGATGCATAGAAGTACGTCGCGGTCATCGGATAACCCATGGTGTCGTCTTTGCCGATGCCAAGGGGCAGTGCGTTAAACATATCGCAGACAGCTATCTTTCCGGTCTTCCCTTTTACCACCGGGTCCCTGATGAGTCCGTTGGAATCAACGGCCACCACGACCCTGGACTCAGGATCGCGCGGATCATAAGCAATCTTATTAACATACCAGCGGCTCGCGTCAGCGATAAGGTTCCCCAGGTTCGATTCTTCCTCGGCGATTTTCAGGTCATAGTCGTGCCGGGCGATTATGGTATCGAAGGCTAGTCCGATGGGGGCCAGAACGCTCCCGCTGATTTCGTTTTTATATCCGTTTATAACGGCCGTGATAGCATTGTCCCCGGGGATCTTGTCATCGATCTCGACGACGCGGTACCCTTCGAGGGCCGCTTTACCGTCCTTCAGGGCAATATCCAGTATCCCCACCCAGAGGCCATAGCACCATGCCTGTACGATTATCGTGTTCCCTTCACGGATCGGCTCCCGAAGAGGCGTATGGGTATGGCCGCTGATGATGACATCGATCCCGGTAACCTTATCGGCGAGATGGACATCTTCGGATTTGGAAATAGCATCAAGGTTTAAACCGCCATGAGACAGGCAGACCACGAGATCAACCTTTTCCTTGTTTCGCAACAGATCAACCATCTTTTTTGCGCTTTCCACTGTGTCACCGAAGGTCACCGGCTTCGAGAAGGGCGCAACTTCCGCGGCGTCCTTGCCTATGAGGCCGAAAAATCCAATCTTCATCCCCTCCGCGTTAAGAACCGTGTACGGCTTTACTATCCCTTCTTTAAAAACCTCTTCAAGGGTATTGTCCCGGTCATCCGTTTTACTAAAAACGACATTGGATGAGACGATCGCGGGAAGGCCGCCATATTGACGGGCGGACCTGAGAATCCGCGCCAGGCCTGCCGGCTTGAGATCAAACTCATGGTTTCCCAGCGTGATTACGTCATAACCCATATTCTTCATGAGCCGAAGTTCAAGGGCACGTTCCCTGCAAATCATATGGAAAAGGGAGCCCATGAGAAAATCGCCGGCGTCAAGGACCAGCACCGGGTTGGCCCGCTCGGCCCTTGTCTTTTTTATCATGGTCATGATCCGCGCCCAACCGCCCCGGGTGGCATCACTGTCCGCCTGCGGCGTGTAATCAATATTGGGATAAAACCCCAGCAAGTGCGAATGCATATCGTTGGTATGCACCAGTGTGATCTTCCGCTCTTTTGCCAGCAGGGCCGGGGTGATGCTGATAAGAACAACAAGTATCAGGAGTATATTTTTTTTCATGGCGGCTCCAGGTGAACATGTTTTACCAGGGTGTCTGCTTGTTATGATTGTCCATTGGATGTTTTTTTTCAACCATTATTTTATTGCGGGCAGCATCGGTATTGCAGGCAGCATCGGTATTGCGGGTAGCCATCGCCTCATATATTGTCTTGACAGGACAGGCAAATTCATCATATCATCAGGCCGATAACAGGGCGCGAAGACAACCTTGAAGAAAAATAACCATCTTCCCTTATTGATAATTATTCCTCATGGCGGATGCAAGGTGCCGGAGGAATTTTCCGGATACGAAGCGGTGAGCAAGTTCGACCTGCTGATACAGTCCGACACCTGCGCAAACGACCTCTTCTCATTCGGCGACCGCGTTGCAGGAACGATTGACACCGATATCTCCCGGCTCTTCGTTGACCTGGACCGCCAGTACACGTCAGTGCCGCCGGCCAGGGATGGCGTCATCAAGAAAATGACGCTCTATGGCAAGCCGGTTTTCAGGGAGGACCTGTTTCCGGATGAGATAGCAATTGCCAATGTTCTGCGGCGATACTGGCTTCCCTTTCATGACGCTGTGAAAAAAATAATGGAAACGGACGGCCTCAGGCTCATTATAGAGTGCCACACCATGCTGGCCGTCGGGCCCACCATTTCACGGGACCCTGGAAAGCCCCGTCCCATCATTCTCCTGGAACACAACATTAATGATGCTGACAGCACAATTGGTACATGCGATCCTGAACTTGCCATAAGTCTCATGGATCACCTTAAAAAAGCCTTTGCCGGGGTGGAAGACACCATAGCGGAAAAATTCACCATGGCTGCAGAGCCGTCTCCAGGATTCATCCACCGGCAATACGGCAAGGGCACCATCCCGATGATACGGCTATCCCTTTCACGGGCACTGTATCTCAATGATAAGTATTTCAGTTATGACTACATGAGGGTGGACGAATTGAGGATACGACAGCTGCGCGAACTTCTCTGGGCGGCGATAGAAAAATTCTATAATAAAAATTTCCAATAAAACGCCCCTGCCGTGCGGCAGGGGCGCCACATTCATAAAACGAATATATTCTTATTTAACCACTCCGGATTTCCCCATCTTCTTCGCCATTTCCTGGGAAGCCTTCATCACTTCAGGATCCATCATGTATTTCATCATTTTCATCGACACGGTGAGAAGCTTCTGTGCCATCTGCTCGAGCTTTTCGAATTCTTCTTTAATCTCTTTCGGAGGATTCTTCTTGTCCATGGTTTTCAGCTCGGGATATTTCTTTTCGATCTCATCACCCTTCTTGGAAAGCTTTTCCATTTTATTCCCGAGCTCGGTGATTGCCTCAGCCACTTCTTTGGCGCTGTTTGATTTCTCAAGAGCGGAAATATACTCTTCATTGGCCTTGATCACGTCATTCAGGTATTCTTTCAGATCACCGTATTTACCAGCCGGTTTACATCCGAAGCTGATAAGCGCGAATACGGCTACAACAGCAACAGCCACGATTTTTTTCATCATTTTAAAACTCCTTTGTATTAATACTGATTACATCTTTTCATCAATCAAGATGTTTATATGTATCAATTCAGCTTGTTTCGAAAATTGAGCACCTTGATATTCGGTTTATTGCAATTCTTCCGGCCGCTGCATACGACGGGGAGAATTGCAACTACTTCATATTCATCGATGGCCGCTTTCCTTTAACGCGCCAAATAGTTACTCTTAATTTATGCCGCGAACGCACGACATTTGCCAGCACAGGCTCCATAAGCACCCGGAACTGTCAGGCATTTGAGGCATGTTTACCAATTATGTCAAACCTAAAATATAATCGTATGCCTCAAGGGCAGCGGTGGCCCCATCCGCAGCCGCCATAACGATCTGACGCTTTGATCCGGTTCGAAGATCGCCGGCTGCAAACAGTCCCGGAATTACCGTCTTCATATTTGTATCGGTTATAACATCATGATTATCGTCAAGTATCTCGGCCGGCAGGTACCCGGTGTTAGCGTTAAAGCCGATAAATATGAAAAGGCCGTCCACAGACAGTGTCGACTGTTTTCCGGTTTTCACATTTTTAACGGCAACGCTCTCGACCTTGGTGGCGCCGTTGACCGATTCCACAACGGAGTCCAGGACCGGTTCTATTTTATCGCTGGCCAGGACCCTGTCCTGAAGAACTTTAACGCCCCTGAACTTGTCGCGCCGGTGGATGAGGTACACTTTCCGGGCAAAGCGCGTCAGGAAGTGCGCTTCTTGAAGAGCAGTGTCACCGCCGCCGACCACGGCACATACCCGATCCTTGTAGAAAGCGCCATCGCAGGTAGCGCAGAAGGAAACGCCGTGACCAAGATATTGCTCCTCGCCGGGCACCCCGAGTCTCTTGTAGGAGGCGCCGGACGCGGCGATGACGGACCGCGCTTCCATAGCTGAGCTATCGCCCATCTTAATACTGAATATACCGGCCGACGCATCCCTGTCAAGGGAGACAACATCGCCGCTCACGATCTCCGCTCCGAGCCTGCGCGCCTGGTTCTCCATGCGGGACATGAGCTCCCATCCCGCAATGGGCTCCTCAAAACCCGGATAATTCTCGACCTCATAGGTACTCATCACCTGGCCGCCCGGGGAAAGCTTCTCAACAACTACCAGGTCCAGTCCGGACCTGATCCCATAGATTGCGGCTGTTAATCCGGCAGGGCCGGCGCCAATTATTATCAGATCTTTCATAACAAGGCTCCCTGGTTGCTTATAGCATGAAAAGTAGAATTGATAAATCGGCTGAATTAATGCAAGTAAAAATTATACTTGAAAAAGTAAGAATTCCTATTATACTTGAAGCATATCTCAATAATCAATCATATGTACCCCGCAACCGAAGACGGCCGGGCACATACAGGTAATTATAAGATATTATGCAACAAGTCAAATGAACACTATTTTGATAAGGACTGTCAACCAACATGAAAGAAATTGAAGATAAAAGCCTGGAAGGGGTCAGAAAAAAGTTTATATTTTCCCTTGTCCTACTCGGACTTTCCGTGGCGTACCTCATCTTTCCTTTTGACTTTATCCCCGACCTGATCCCGGTGGCAGGGTATCTTGAAGATATCCCCATGCTCATCGCAGCAGCTGTGTATGCAGGCTATTCATATCGCAAGATGAAGAAAGAGCAGGAACGCAAAAACGCGTGATGCCTGATTTGTTATTTTTTTTTGGTAATTTATATAATACATTGACAATTTTGAAGTATTTTAGTATATTATTTAATATTAAACAATCTACGGGGGAATAATGAATTCTTTCATCTGGCTTATAATTTTTATCGTGGCCTGGATCATTTTACAAAGATGGATATTACCACATTTCGGGGTTCCCACCTGAATGTCTCCTGATTGTTCTCAGGATGAGAACAAAAAGAAGCGCTAATTGTGCAATAAGTGACACCTGCACCCGGCATTATTTATTTGTCTGATTTCTCCTGCTGCTGGATAGGGGCGTTCTCCATCTGCTCCTCCGGCAGGGTAACCGGATCATCCTTCTTTTCCTGCGGGACTACGGGAGTATCAGCCTGCTTTTCCTCCTTAGGAATGGCTGATTCATTTCTTATTTCAACCGGAACAGCTTCTTCTGCATCATCTTCATCTTCTTCCCTGCTTGTCTTTTTCTTTTTATTCTCCTTTTCACGCTTACTGCGCTCATATTCATCATCACCGCTGTAGAAATCCTCATTCACCTTGAGTGTAACATCATACTTTCGCTCGTAAGCGCGGGCCGTGCTCCAGATCCTGCCGGTAACCGAAAACCGCTCGATGATCTGCCCCGCCCGCTTGAGGTTTTCGATCTCAATATAGCTGTGGACCATCTTCTCGAAAGCCGGATGCCGGGAACTGAACTCGACAGCCAGGGCCAGAAAATCCTCATAGGACCGGGCCGCCTCTTCATAGTCTCTATCCTCGTAGTACGCGTCCGCGGCGGCCAGGTGCTTCTTCCGTATTTCCTCCTGCGTCCGGGTAACTTCAAGACGGCGGGGATTGTGAAAATTGCCTTTCAGGTAAAAATTCTCTTTCACGCGCACGATTTCCCGGGAAGACCTGCCAAGCCTATTCAGATAATCGTCGTAGTCCCCGTCCTTCATGATCTTCCCGGGCTCGAAGGTGCCGGACACGATGTCGCGCAGCATCGGCACGGCTATACGGTCGGCTGCCCTCCCGATGGAATAATTGCGGCGGTTGCCGAGGCGTACGCCGGCGATATAGGTGCTGTCACCGGCTATGAAATGGACGGTTGCCATGACATCACGGAGCTCGTTTGAGGTTCCCGTTTTGCCGGCGCCGACCCCATCCATGCCTGCCATGGTGCCGCGCTTCACCGTCTCCCGCAGCGCAAGGTCGATGAGGACGCAGGCCGCCCTTACGCGGTCCGCGCCGTAACGGTCAAAGAGTGAAATCTTCAGGGGCCGGTAATCGGGGCGCATAACGGCACTGTCGGGCCGCCGCATAGTATCAATAAACGTGTGCTTCTTCACCACGCCGAGATTCGGGAACATGGAATAGGCCAGAAGGTACCGGTCGTAGCGCTGGTCGCCGCTTGAACCGCCCAGAATGATCGAGCGGAACGGCTGGTGCATCCCCTCCGGCTCCGTGATATTCATAGTCTCATTGAGGAGCCGTGCAAAGGCCGCCGGTGTCACCAGTTCCTGTATCTGCACATGAACGCCGTTTATCGAATGTACCAGGGCGTCTTCAACAGTCACCCAGTCGTTGGTATACTCGGTGAAGTTTCTCGGCGACCAGGACCAGTACTTCTCGATCCCCTCGATCTCCTTCGTCCGCTTCGGGTACTTGTGCATGAAATTCTGGAAAATCCTCTGCTGTTCGAGGGAATAGGTCTTATAGTTGACCAGGCTGTTTTTAAACATGTCCTGGAGGTTGTACCCGGAGAGAAGGAAGTAGAGATCAAGTAACGGCTTCAGGCTGGACCCGAGGGAACGGTTCGCCTGTGATATCCAGTCCCATTCGTCCTCGGCGCGGGTCGTTCCTCCGACGTCCGCAATGATCCGGTTCACGATGTCCGGCCGGCCCGAGCGGGCCTTCGTGTTGGCGTGAATGATGCGGGCCCCTCCTTCGAGAAGGACATCCGCCGGCTGTCCCTCCACCTGGCAGTCAGGATCTACCGACACCCATCGGGACTTCCGGTCGACCAGGGTCTGCAGCTTCTTCTGGATGGCCATATTAACGGTCGTGACTACCACCAGCCCGGAATCGGACCGATCGGAACCCAGCTCGCGGTCGATTTCCCGCTTGATATTGTTCACCAGTCGATTATCGGCATAAAAAATCCCGGGAGCGAAACGGAATGACACCTTCTGACGACTCCGCGCATTGCGCTCCTCGGCAGCGCTGATGGTGCCATCCTTGCGTAGGAGCCTCAGGATATTGAACAAACGTCCCTCGATCCACGTTTTGGCCCTGAGTTTCGATTCGAGGATTTCCCGGTAATTGTTCCGGTCCACTTTGAATGGAGCGTTCTCCTCCGTCCACTTCTCCACAACTTCGCGTGTCGGGTGCCGCGACTCGATGAGGTTACGAAGTTCATCCGCCTTGAGCCATGCGGCATATTCCTTGATCCGGGAGGGCTTTTTAATAGCCGCCACCAGCATTACCTGCTCGCGCAGGTTAAGGTCGTGGAGCCCCCTCATGAAGTACATCTCCGCCTGCGACTTAAAGCCCCTTATGTCGGAGTATAGGTGCCCGCCGTAAACCTCGTTGACATATGCTTCCAGGATCTCATTCCGCGTCCAGAACCAGTCAGCGGTCGCAGATGCCGGGAGCTCGTACTTTTTCTGCTCGATCTGCCGCTCCGAGAAACTCGGAAGGCCCGAAATGGCCGTGATATATTTCGTGTAGAGCATTTCCATGACCTGGTTTGAGATGGAACTGCCGCCGCGGGCATCGTCTTTAAACGAAGCGATGAAAACGTCCTCGTATTTCTTCGATTTCCGCTCAAGCCAGGCAATCCCGCGTCGCGCGGCAAATGAACGGGTTTCTGCAAAAACCGTGCGAAGCACCTTCTTGGTTATCTGCGGAATAATAACGAGATTATCATTGCCGCGGTGAGGAACGGGGAAAAGTGTGTTCCGGAAGCGCCGGTCCTCACGGAGGATTACCCCTTCAATCATCACCCGGGGTATCTCGTCGATACCGGCCCATTTCATTGAATTCGCCTTGTAGAAAAGGAGGGAAACACAATCGCCGACTGTATTCACCCTGTTTATCCACTCCACCGGCTCCACGCTCTTCATGATGCCGTTCGTGATGTCATCGCAGATCCTGTCGTAAGAGATAGCAGCGTGATCGAAAAGACCGATCCGGTTCCCCGTGAAGTCATCCGCAAAGGAAAGGACAGATTCCCACCACCGCTTGTTGATTACCATGTCCATGAGCTTCCGGTGGCGGAGCGGTTCGGACCACGCGAGTTCGCGCAGCTTCTTCCGATCCACAGCAACGACCGTAAGGCCGTTCTGGTCCTGGATGCGGAGCGACCGGTAGACCCCGTAATTGAGCTCCACCGCCATCTGTGAGCCGTTGTTGATGCGGTAGACGTTCCCCGGCGGGGGCGTCGACCCGGTACTTGAAAAATCGCCAAAACGAGCGTCGTGGTTCCTACGGTACACGCGCTCCGCCCTGCGTGCAAAGGGTGAATCGCAGGTATCGATGGTCTGGCTGAAGTTCTGGAACGTATAGTTGTATTCGTTCCTCGATATGCCATAGACCGCTATGGCCAGGTCAAACAGCAACAGCGCCGCATGGAACAGAATAAAAAGGGCAAGCAGCGCCCTCTTGAACATCCGTACGGCCCGCTGTGACAAACTGCGCGGGTTCCGCATACGCAGTCGGTCCGTAAAAAAATCGATGACAGCCTTTGTTTCCTCAGGCATGAAAAGGCGCCTGCTTCCGATGACAAAGGCGGCGCTGTTCCGGACAAATTCGGCCGGGTCAAAGGACGGAAAAAAAAGCCTGATATATGATTCGGGCAGGTCAGATCCGCCTTTTTCCGTTCCGAAAAAAGAATAGAACTCTTCACGCTGCTCCTTAGTGAAAACGCGCTGATGCCCCGTCTTTTTTCGTTCCGCAATAAGTTCTTTCTCGAGATTGATAAGATCATCAAGACGGAACAGGCGCTCCTCTTCCCGGATAGAGATATTCATGATGTGGTTCCGGAGACCTTCCCGGAATAGCGGTGCCGGCACAAGGTAGCCGCCGCATATCCCATCGCTCCCGTCAACGCCGGCAAAATACCGGCCCCTGCCGGGGTCTACAAGAAAGGAATCAAGGAATTGGTTGACGGCGGCGGCCTTCCGGCCGAACCCGTCCCGTTCCAGAATACCGCCGAAATAGAAAAGGACCCTCAGGACAGCCTGGCGGACACCGGAAATCCTGATCCAGTAATTATCGACGATCCAGACATGGCGCCTGAGGAACAGCTTTATTTGCATCAGCATTCTTTTCATTGGATTTCCCGGAATGGCTTCAATCACTACGAATCAATTCCGGATCGGACCGTGTCCGCTGTTACTTTCCCTGATGGAGGTTCCCACCAGAAAGCCTCCATCATAGGCTTTCATCAGCTTTTCGAGGCCGGTGTAAAATTCTTCAGCGGTGCCGTCAATGGAGCGCCGAATCCAGAAGGCAACACATGTTTTAACCACATTCCCGTCCCACCCTCCGTCAAAACCATGTTTCACGAGATACGATTCATCATCCCGGCTTCCGATGAACCCGGGATTCATGAAATAGAAATATTTTTCGTAATGATACGGCTTCAGGTTACCGGCCCTGATTATCCGGAGATACTCGCCCTTTTCCCGGTCCAAGTATGAAGGATTATCCTTCAGTTTCCGGTAGGTGACGTAAAAAATGCGGGCCAGGGGCCTGATATACCCGTCATAGGTCCCCTGGGTCGCAGCCCTGAACGCGGCGTCTTTCTCTCCAGGTATCACCACCCGGTGGAGGCGGGCGACAAACTCCCTGTTGTAATAGCCGAAACTGTTCGGGGAATCCAGCTTTAGTTCCTGCGCGGTGTGGGGTCCGCCGGCAAACACCGGCATGCCGATTAGGTCAACAAAGCGCCGGAAGTCCATAAAATTCATGATATGGCAGTAATAATTCCTCATGCCGCCCCGGGGGAAATAGTCATAATCTTCGCACCCGCTCCGGGACCCGCCGATATCCCGCCAAGCGGCGCGCACCGCCGCGTCCAGTTCGGCCGGGGCCGGCCCGTCAGACCTCGAGACGGCGGTTATTGAACAATTTATCGATATAGCAGCCAACGCTGCAGTGATGGCGGCGGCAGCACAGTAGATGACCATTCCCTGATATTTCATCGACTCCCCCTGTCACATGATATTTTTAATCATCCACCTGTAGCCGTCAAACTTTGTCTCCAATTCCCTGAATCCGCCTTCTTCGTAATACCGGAACACCACTGCCGGCCGGTTTTCTTGCATAAAACGGCGTGCTTCGCCGTCGCTGAGCAGCTCAAAAGCCCACCAGACGGCGAGCTCGGCCGTATACTCATTGATTTTACCGGTCCATCCGAAAGGCTGCTGCTCATGCGCGAATGGAACAACGCCGGTCTCCGTCGGCGGCACCAGTATCTGAATGCACGATTCCTGACCGAAATCCCTCACGATATAGGTATTGGCGTAGTATCCTATCCGCTGGTAATTCATCTGCCAGGAATCGACATAGGATCCTTCGCGGCTGAAGCCGAAGGGCGAATCAATGAAAAGTCCCCGCCCGCTGCCCTGTTCCCGCTCCTGTACATAATCATCAAGGCGCTTATGAATTTCCGCGCCTGAAATCATGGGAACCGCCATTCCCGCTTCCTGACCGGCATCATGCCGGATAGCCTGTGCCGGCAGGTAGTGCTTCGCCCGAATGCATGAAAAGATATTGGCCTCATCAGAGAGTGTTTTGTTAATAATTACCAGGTTGTCAAGCTTTTATCCGCAGAAAGCGATCCAAACATCAGGCTCTCAGGCAATTATCTGATGATGACAGATACACTGTTTGATGGTAGAGACGCCATCCGGACAGTATACTTCCCCCGGGGTAATTCCGGGTAAAACATGTGCAGCGTGTAGCTGATCTCGATCTTCTCCCCGGGCTTCATAATTTTAGGATACTTCTTCATTTCTTCCGGGGATCGTGGCGTCGCCGGCCCCACGGTCAGCATTCGCTCCCCGGTATCGTCACGGGTAACAATCAGCGCTAACATCGACTGGCCCAGGCTCCACATATCGATAGCTGTATTGCCGGTACCGCCGTTAACAATCGTGGCATTCACACGTCCTTCCCTGCTGGACCGGAATGAATCAGAAGCAGGATACAACACTGCACACAATCCTGATGGAGCGGACCCACTCTCCGGATTGCCCGATTTCGCGGGATCGCAGGAGACAGAAAGCAACAGGAGCGACATAACAACTATAAATTTGAAGAAATAATCTTCCATGAAATTTTTTATAGTTTTTTTCATTAAAGTATTGACTGATAACACCAGCAACAATGGTACACCGCCGTATATCTCGTTTATTAATCATTTATTTATAAGTTCATATCATCGGGATAAGCAACAAGTCAATTTGAAAAATCATTTTTTTTAGTTAAATAAAAAAATATATCGAAATTGACTTGAAATTTATCGTGATATGTTTTTGATATATCACAGAATCAACCCTAACGCCTTCAGCTGAAGGGATAGTCATTCTTAATCAGTATCCAAGTGTTTATTTTTCACCTGGCAAAATCAAAACCATATCTTACTAGTTCAAAGATGAATAAAAAATTAATTATTTTGCTTTTATCATTACTGGCCATGTTCTTATACTGCGGTCAACGGGAGCAGGTTCTGGTAGATGAAAGGGGCGGCAGGTGCGTCAAAGGCAATTGCCGATACGGTGTTGGAACCTATATCTTTTCCAATGGGAACAGGTATGAGGGTGAATTCAGAAGCAATGTTCCCTTTGGATACGGAACAATGTTTTATAAAAATGGCAAAAGTTTAAAGGGAAAATGGAAGTGGGGAAGACCAGACCTAAGATAATCAAGACCATGGCGGAAAATAAAAAACCAAGCCCCGAACAGGAGCTAAAAGAAAAAATAAGACAATCTCTGCTGAAAAACAGCAAGAAAGCAGATAAAGCGGAAATCGAATTTCTTTTAAAACGGTTTTAACCTATCAACGCTATGAAAGCAACTATCGTGTTTACCATTATCATGACATTCTGTGTTATGATGAGCGGTTGTGCTCTGCAGCAGCAAAAAGACGAAAGCAACACATACTCAGACAGCATTTTCGACAATGATGCGCAAAACCTGATAGCAGGCACGTGGAAGATCACCTCCGAGCACTGCAACAGCAAGGGCACCAACTGCGAAAACTACAAGGGTTCTCGGATATTTAAATACGGCAAGAGCGGGGAACTGCTCGTCAACAACGTAAAGAGGGGATCTTACCGCATATCAGGCAACACCTGCATCATTACTGCGGGCACGGAGCAATACACCGTGAACATCATCCAGATCGATTCGGCCAGATTGATAACTGGCGAAAGCGATCGCACAACCACGGAAATTTTTATACGCATAAAATAGCGGCGGGTTATAACCCGCCGCCATCAGACTTACTGCTTTTCAATTTTTATTTCAGCCAGCGCCGTATCGTTCCACTTCTGGCCTTTAAACACGCTGTCAACGATGAACCGGATACGGGTCACGTTCTGATAGACACCGGCATCCTGATAATCGCGGATCTCATCCTCAAAATTAACCGTTGAGCCTTGCTTGCTGTCCTGGGCGTTCCAGTATTCAACCTTCATACTCTTGATGCGGTTATTCAGCACGTACAGGTCGCCGTCCGCGCCGTACTGGGCGAATTTTTTATCGATTCTCGCGAAGCCGTTGATCATGGCAACGCTGACGTTCTCAGGCTGCGGGAAGGTGATTTCGACCCATTCCCCCACGCCGCCGTTACCCACCTGCCAGGTGGTGCCGGGATTCTTATCAAAGAGGTTATTTACAACGTACGTATAGCCGCCGCTTTCGGCCAGGGTGGTTGAAGCTTCAACAAAAGACTTACCGATCCCGCCGATGTATACCTCAACCCGGACCTCGCTCTTGGCATCTGACCCTTCTTTGAAACTGCCGCCCTTGACCCATCCATCAACGCCATAGTTAATGCTGACGTTATACCACTGGTCTTTCTGCTTGAGAACAATGGCCCGGGACCCGGCGGGCAGGTTTGCCTTTACCTTTGAGTCAGCATCGGGCTGATCATACAGCTTGGATGCATCGGTAAACTCGATGATCTGCTTCTTCCCCTTGTGGATATAGCTCTTCTGGATCCAACCTTCGGTAGCGCCGTCCGGCAGCTGCACCTTAATCCACTCGCCATCGGTCTGCTCTTCCAGTATCTTAACTACCTGGCCGCGATTCACGCCTTTTGTCCATTTGAAGGCACCCTTTTTTTCTGTCGGCACATCGCGCAAACCGATATTAATAAGAGACACTCCTTCCTTTTTGCAGGCAATAGTTAAAATGAAAACAAAGCACAACATTAACAATAATAGATTTTTGTTCATATTTAATCTCCATTTGATAGATTATTGACTTTAGAATACAGCAAGTGGAAGCTTATTGTCAATAATAATCTATTTTTAGGCCGATAGTTATCGGTAACCCTTTACTCTGACCCCATCAGGCCTTAGGTATAAAAGAGCATGCCAGCAACTTCTTAATATGCTCAGTACACGTTGTCCTCTTTTGTTACATTACTCTACCGATAGTTATCGCTAAAAAAGACTAATAGTTTTGCTCAGCTAAATAAATTCTATCGATTGCTCTTCAAGTTTTCAGACAGAAACCGCTCCAGGACAGTAGCATACTGACTTGAAGATTCTACAAACCCGCTATTATGAGATCCGTGTATCAGAAGAAATTCCTTTGGTCCTTGAATCAGTTTAAAAAGTTTCTCACCCAGTTTATAAGGAATGATCTCGTCCTCAGGACTGTGCACCACCAGGACCGGACAGCGGATGCGTGCCAGAAAACCCGCGGTATTATAAGTATCTCCGAATAACAGCTCTGCCGGAGCCGTCGGATAATGATACTCTGCCACATCGACCGCACTAGTGAAGGTCGATTCGAGCACCAGTGCTCCCGGCATGCGGGTCTGGCAGAGCCAGGCTGCTATCGGCCCCCCCAGGGACCGGCCGATAACAGCTATTGTCCCGGGATCAATTCTTCTGGACCTGACCAGATAGCCCCATGCAGCCTCAACATCGCGATACGTTCCCTCCTCGGACGGTTTGCCGCCGCTTCTGCCGAATCCCCGGTAATCAAACACGAGGACATTGAGCTTCAACTTATTAAAAAAGTGTAGGGTGTCCAGCAGGAAGGATATGTTCCCGGCGTTCCCGTGACAGAAAAGCACTGTCCCCGCAGAGGGTAATACCGGCACCCACCAGCCATGGAGCCGCACGCCGTCATCGGTGGTTAAATAAATGTCCTCATAGGCAAGACCGATGGAATCAGGCGCGGCTATAATCTGCTTATAGGGATGGTACAGGTAGCGGTTCTTACAGCTGCACTCAGTCAGGGCAACCGCCGCGAAGAAGACCAGTGCTATCGCATACAACCAAGATCTTGCCATGTTCACAATCCACCGATAGTACAGTATCTGCACATGCAGATGAATAGTTATTACTTCATTATGCAATCGAGAATATGCTCCTCGAACACTGAACCCATGAGGAGACGCTTTTTGTACACCGCTGCAACACTCGCGGCTGATATTTCTTCACCCGGGCTCAGATATACTTCCCTGTATGAATATCCGCCCTTGCCATCTTTGATAACTTCAAGTATCTGCGCTGGGGACTTTTTCTTCACATCCTTGGCATGCTTCATAAAGGTAAGCAGCTTTGGGTGTGCTGCAATACGGATGACACCGCCGCTGTCGATGTCGATATTATCTCCGCCGGTTCCCAATAATAATTCTGAAACAAGCTTGAGGGACCCATCAGCAGATCGATCATAGGCATAGAACTTTTTCCCGGTAGTGGTCGCGACATAGAGACGCTTTCCATCATCGGTAGCCCATATGCCGTTGGCATAGCCGAAACCGTCAGCGACGATCCGCAATCGTTTTCCGTCAAAGTATGCAACATTCGAGCGGGAGAGCTGCAGGTAATCTTCGAGACTCCTTCCGAT
This sequence comes from Spirochaetota bacterium, assembly GCA_041753395.1. Classification (GTDB taxonomy): domain Bacteria; phylum Spirochaetota; class UBA4802; order UBA4802; family UBA5550; genus RBG-16-49-21. The sequence continues at coordinate 83,030 of JBGSUQ010000008.1, read as the reverse complement.
AGATGATGCCGAGCCGTGATCGTTGGTAAAATAGAATTGCCGTGGTCCCACCGCGGCGATGTCATTGGGGCTTATCATCAGGTCACCACCGACAGTTTCCATATGCGCCAGCGTGTTATTCCTGAATTCGAAGATTTCAACATAATTCTTTGATTCAGGATGGTTAATGACGAAAAGATATTTTCTCCCATCTGGAGCCCTGTAAAAGCTGATGCCATGGGGATAAAAACCGATCTTCAAATTCGCCGTCAGGTTCCTCAGCACTGGCTTCCCTTCAAGGTTATAGGCGAATATCGCACCCTGTATCATATTACCAGCCACAAATTCTCTTCTCTTAATTGATGAAATGAAGGCGGTACCCGTTGAATGATCAATGGCAATATCCTCCGCGCCGGGAACATTATCGACCCTCACACAGGAACAATCAGAATGAGGAACAAGGGTAGCGAACTCTCCCGCGTCCCGGAAAGTCTTAAGTATAAAGACTGCTAACACACCAATAAGGATGCAAAGGGCAATGATGATCTTCTTTTTCATGAAAGGCCTCCTCTTCTTAACAGGATAATACCTGCGGCGACAAGTAGATATTCAGCGCATGATAATGAGATACATAAAGAATCAATAAATTACTTCTTGCCCAATATCAATAAATTTTTGTATATATCCAATTAATATTTCACAACACTTACCACGAAGGTATGCACATGAACAAGTGGACGATAAAATCAGAAAATGAGCTTTTCCACCAAAGAGTATTCGCGATAAAAGATATGGTGTGCCACCATCCCGACAAGGACGTGACCCATCGGTTTTTCACGCTGGCCTCCCCTGACTGGATCAATATAGTAGCAGTTACCGATGAAGGAAGGTTTATCATGGTTCGCCAGCACCGTCTGGGGACCGATGAAATCACCCTGGAAACCCCGGGCGGTATTGTTGAAGGCGGCGAATCGCCTGAGGAAACAGCACGGCGTGAGCTTCGGGAGGAGACCGGCTATGAAGCGGGAGAAATTCACCTGCTGAAAAAACTCACGAACAATCCGGCCATCTTCAATAACTATATACATTTCTATTATGCCGGCAACTGCAAAAAAGTCCATGAGCAGGACCTTGACGCAGCCGAGGACATTGAAGTCGTCACCTGTTCCCGCGATGAAATAATGGACATGATCAGCCACGGACCGATCGATCACACCATTATCATATCCGCATTGTATCTTTATTTACTTTCGAAATGGAGCGGCCTCGTGGACACCGACCATCCGTTTAATCGGCTTATTTGACCCGGGCCGCCTCGCATTCAACACGCTGCGCAAGATCATCGGAAACGATGGACAGGCATAGTATCTCCGAATCGTTGAGGGGCAAGAAAAACAGATAGTGTGTCCGGTTTCCCAGTTTGTAGGTGAGGCAGCCCGATTTCTCGGTAAGCAGCTGGTTGATAAACCAGCTCCTCGAGAAGCTCGTACCTATAAGCGCCGGCCGTGGATGGAACACCACTCTGCCATCAGAATCAAGAACATAATAAAAACCGGTTTTGCCGACACGTCTATCCCTGAGCGAATTCATAACGCTTCTGTTAACGGCGATATCCCGCGTTATGTACGCCATGTCTGTTTTGATCCTGTCAGATGTGACAGGCTTATTTGTAGCACAACCGGAGAGCATCATAACCGATCCGGCAAGAACGAACAGGAAAAACAAGATTGCACAATTGATTCTAATCATGCAGATCCACACCTCAATTAGTAGTTCAAGGATATCCTTAATTATTCTTTAACGTCAATGTATATTTATCAGACTAAACATGATAAAAAAGAAACCGCTGCCACATGAATGCGATAATGACATCGTTCCGATTGAGATTCTTCAAGGATTTTCCGGAAAACTTCGCGGCACTCCCCAATAGTATATCCAACAAATAATCCCGTCAACAACTCTGTTAATTATCGTATAATTTTTATAACGATTGTTATCGGTTCTTTTTATTAAAGAGTTGATAACTTCGTCAAGATATTTCGCAACTGCATAAGAAATAAGAAAAGAAACAGACATTTTACACACTTTCCTCAAGTCAAGAAAAAACTCATACTCATCGGGCCAAAGTAAAACATGAAGACATTTCCATACATCATTGCCAACCCGTTTCTGATACCGCACCCTTTTCCATGACTGGACCATCGTACTGTGATCATTGGAAAGTCGCTTTAGCAATGAAGAAATAATATCACGTTTTGAGACACCGGTGACATATGAAGCTCTTGCCAGATCATTTAAAACACTCAAATCAACATTAATAGTTGTTTCTATTATCATATAATCCATCCTTATACTTACTATACAAGGTTATACGAATAGCATTTAATAAAATGAAATTTTTTACATTTCCGCCTTTTGTTGGGATATCCTTAAAGCATAACGATATCATTTCTTATTAATAATCCTTGACGTGATACCACATTTCATGATTTTACAATGCCCATGGATATAATTCCGATTTTAATGCTTTCATTTCTCACAGGAACTCTCTGCGGCAGCTTCTTCTACACTCTTGCTTTGCGCTATGCAGATGGGCAAATGCGGCAGAACCCGATAAAAGCCCTATTTTCACGATCCCAATGTCCGTCATGCCATACAAATATAAATCCCATCCTCCTTGTGCCAATCCTGGGATACATACTGCAGAAGGGAAAATGCCGGAGCTGCGGAATCAGGATTCCATTTATCTATCCTGCAATGGAAATCCTATACGGGTTGATGGCTGCTCTCTTCACCTGGAAGCTTGGTGCATCAGTGTATGCAATGAATTTATATCTTTTATCGGGAATTGCACTGTGTATAACAATTATCGACATTAAATCCCTTACAATCCCTGATTCTCTGGTCATTACATTTGTCATTCTGTCAGCATACCCCATTCTGATTAACTACAATATAATAGACAATATCTTCGGTCTATTAGCACTTTTTGCTTTTTTTATTGTCATACTGTTGATCTTTCCAGGAGCTTTCGGCGGAGGTGATTTAAAACTCGGTTCAGCCATAGGCCTTCTTTCTGGTCTTGAGATGTCAATCGTAGTTCTGGAAGTATCACTGGTATCCGGCGCAATAATCGGGATTATATATGCATTAAAGACAGGGAAAAACCTGAAAACAAAAATTCCCTTCGCGCCTTTCATGACACTGGGTCTTGTTATTTCCTTACTATACGGGAGAGATATTCTGCTGGTATATTATCGGATTCTGTATTAACATCAGCCTGGAAGCAGGGAAGATTACGACGAGGTGGAAATCCGCTCTGCGTACAACTTTAATGCCTCGCAATAGTTCCGGAAGGCCACTCTCAATTTTTTCGTGTACATCAAGTATACCATGGGTGCAAGGGGCCCATGGAATTCCTCGTAATTGACAAACCGGATACGCCTGTCATCAACAGGTTTGCAGATCTGCCACCGGAAACTTCTGATGCCGGGTCTTCCTTTTCTTCGTGACGTACCCATGCACAGACGAAATCCTTCCGTGTCAATGGCCAGGATCACCTCATGTTCATTCCGCAACAGTTTCCGGCCTGTCATCTGGCAGTCCAGATCGAATTCAGCGCCTTCGGCAAAATCAGAATTCCTCAGAGTTATGCGCGGGGTGAAGGTATTCCACAGATGGTATGAATTAAAATCGGTGATGATGCTCCAAACCGCGAGTGCCGGGGCATTAATAATGATCTCTGTGCGTATCTGCTTCATTGTTTCAACAGTTTGCCCATACCCACTGAAGCCGGGTTTTCAATTACGCCTTTTTCAGTAATGATGGCAGATATATATTTTACCGGGGTAATATCAAAGGCGGGATTCCGGATGGAAATCCCCTCCGGCGCGATCTGTTCATTCATAACATAGGCAACTTCCTGAACGCTCCGTTCCTCTATAGTGATGTCATTGCCGCTTTTAGTATCGGGATCCAGTGTAGAAACCGAAGCTACGACATAGAATGGGATGCCATTCTCTTTAGCCAGAACCGCGTGAGTGTAAGTGCCTATTTTATTTGCCACATCGCCGTTTGCCGCGATCCGGTCAGCGCCAACGATAACCTTTTTAATGTCACCGCTCTTCATGAAATAGCCCGACATCGAATCCGTAATAAGGGTGACCGGTATATTGTCTCGAAACAGCTCCCATGCGGTCAGCCGGGCACCCTGAAGATATGGCCTTGTTTCACATGCGAAGACCTGAATTTTTTTCCCCTCTTCCACCGCTGCCCGGATTACACCGAGGGCGGTACCGTAAGCCCCGGTGGCGAGAGCACCGGTGTTGCAATGCGTCATCACGATATCGCCATCATTGATGAACCGGGCCCCATTTTTACCCATGGTCTTGTTAGCTTCAACATCCTCGCTGCAGATAGCCAGGGCCTCGTGCTCAAGAAGCTGCTTGATTGCGGTGATATCATTCCCTTGGTGCAGTATCTTCTTCATGCGGTTAACGGCAGCGAACAAGCTGACGGCCGTGGGACGCGTGGCGGCAAAAAGATTACAGACGCCGTTCATCTCTTCTTTGAAGCCATCAATAGCCGCAGCCTTTGAATGCTTTCCGGCAAGCGCGATCCCCATTGCCGCAGTAATTCCTATGACGGGAGCTCCCCGGGTTTCCATGTTGCGGATGGAGTCGGCCACATCGCAAAAATTCCGATAGGTATTGTAAATCTCATTCTTCGGGAGGAGCCGCTGGTCAAGAATAGTAACCGAATCCCCGTCCCATCTAACACTAAACATAACAATCCTCCCCCTGCAGGATGTTTACTGGCGCTCTATCAATGCACACCATTTCTCTCGACCCGGTATTTCCTGAGCCGTAACGTATTACCCTTATCGTTCCAGCTCACTTCATCAAGATGTATTCGTATAATCAGAAGCCCGCGGCCGCTGTTCCGGAAAAAATTTTCCGGTTCTCGCGGATCCGGGAGGGTGTTATAATCAAACCCGGTCCCCTCGTCCTCGATTGTATATTCAACATAATCATTGTTCAGCTCATACGTTATGGTAACGCGCCGGTTAATATACTTCTCTTCAACCTTGCGTTTCTCAATCTCATCGTTGTAGCCCTTAATGCCGAGTTCTTCCCTGATAGACGACGAAATCTCAAGACATCCATGAAACATGGCATTGCTGATAGCCTCCTGAAGCGCCAGGGAGATATTTTCAGCTGTTGTATTATTGCATAAACCGGATGGGACCAGGTCCTTGGTCAGGTGATAAGATATTGCATTGACGATAGAATCGTCGACAGGAATCCGGTAACAGCCCTTTTCATATACAACATACCGGGCAAAACGTTCGGCGAGTTTTTTTTCATGCTTCCTGTTCAGGATAACGCGCACAGACGATGCCACGTCGTTGATATCAAATGGTTTTCGGATAAAATCACTCGCGCCGTAGCGGAGGGCCCTTATGGCATCCTCCACATTCCCGTGCCCGGTTATGATGAGGACGGGGATCGGTTCATCCAGACCATGAATCCGGCGGAGGAGTTCTATGCCGTCCATCTTCCTCAGCTTTATATCGGTGATGACAAGATCCACCTTCTCACCATTTTTCAGAAGATAGAGAACATCTTCGGCCTTTTCCATGGAGATAACCTTGTAGCCAAGCCGCGAGAGTTTCTTCTGTAATGAATAGCGGATTACTTCTTCGTCATCAACAACTAGTATTTTAGCTCCGTTATTAGTCATTATTCTTCTTCTTGCTTTCCTCGTGTCCCAGAATCAAATGCCCCATTTTATCCCGTTTGGCCCGCAGATATTCCACATTATCCTCATGGGGCTCAATCTCGATGGGTACGCGCTCAACAATCTCCAGTCCATATCCATCCAGACCAATGACTTTTTTCGGATTGTTGGTCAGGAGTCTGATCTTGTGCAGACCCAGGTCCACTAAAATCTGTGCTCCAATGCCGTAATCGCGAAGATCAGGCGGGAAACCGAGTTCGATATTCGCCTCAACAGTATCCATTCCCTTATCCTGAAGGTGATAGGCTTTTATCTTATTGCCAAGGCCGATACCCCTTCCCTCCTGACGCATGTAGAGAATTACACCCTGCCCTTCCTGATTGACCTTCTCCATGGCCCTGTGAATCTGCGAGCCGCAGTCACACCTCTGTGAGCCGAACACGTCACCAGTGAGGCACTCAGAATGAACACGCACCAGTACATTTTCCTTACCTTCAACATTACCCTTTACCAGGGCAACATGAGTCGTATCGCCAACTTCAGTATCATAAGCAATAATGGTAAAATCACCATGAATGGTGGGAAGGTTTGCCTCGGATACGCGATGCACCAGCCGTTCCTTATGCTGCCTGAATTTAATGATATCGGCAATGGTGGCTATCTTCAGACCATGCTTTTCTGCGAATTTGTTCAGATCAGGCCGCCGCGCCATGGTCCCATCATCATTGAGGATTTCGCATATAACGCCCGCCGGCTTGAGGCCGGCAAGTCTGGCCAGATCGACTACGCCTTCAGTGTGACCGGCCCTTACAAGGACACCGCCCTTTCGAGCCGATAACGGAAAGATATGCCCCGGTTTCCTAAGGTCCTGCGGCTTCGCATCATCATTAATCAGTACCTTTACCGTGTGCGCTCTGTCATGAGCCGAAATTCCTGTCGTAGTCCCTTCACGAGCGTCAACTGACACAGTGAACGCCGTGCCATACTTATCCTGATTATCCTCAACCATGAGATCCAGCTCAAGCTTCCGGGAACGATTTTGAGCCATGGGCACACAGATAAGCCCCCTTCCATGAGTAGCCATAAAATTAATTACATCCGGGGTACAATATTCGGCTGCGATAACAAGATCGCCTTCATTTTCCCGGTCCTCATTGTCGACCAGTATTATTATTCTTCCATTACGGATTTCTTCTATTGCTTCTGGAATCGAACATGAATTCACTGGCATTCTCCTTAAACCGAATATCGTTAAGAATATGGCGACACTTCAGATTCTTTGCACGACACCCATGACATTCGGAAATACTGGATTTTCAGATTACACTCCTTAGCCGGAGCATGGTGCATTAATAAAATTTACATTAATATAGTCAAGATTATTAATATGAAGATACTATTTTAGATTGAAATGGATGATTCTAACTGCTAATCAATGAATCCAGAATACTGCAAATCGTATCACGATCATTTGCCACAACCAGATCTTTTCTTATATGTTTTGCGCCCGGGAAAGCGTGAATATATCTGACAAAATGTTTACGCATGAGCATGATACCTCTGCCACCATGCAGTTCGATCATGAGATCCATATGTTTTTTAATTTGATCAACTATTTCAGCGGATGTGGGTGATATTCCGGAAAAAATCCAGGGATTGCCGATAGCACCACGGCCGATCATGACCGCCTGACATCCTGAAATGGTCATACGCTCCCGGGCTTCCTCATAAGATCTAATATCGCCATTACCAACAATGGGGACCCTGGCTTTCTCGGTAATGGCGCGAATGATATTCCAATCGGCTAAACCGCTGTATTGCTGGGCACGTGTCCTCCCATGAACGAAGATCATCGACACGCCGGCATCCTCAAGCGCCTTCACGGTGTCAGAGTAACTCAGGGACCCGTGGTCCCAGCCGATGCGTATTTTAGCCGTAACCGGAATCCGCACCCGTTTTACAATGCCTTCGGTTATCTCATATACCTTAACCGGATCAAGAAGCAGGGCGGCCCCGGATCCGGAGGCACAGATCCGCCGTGCAGGGCACCCCATGTTAATGTCAATGATATCAGGGCCGAGGCTTTCAACTATAACGGCAGCTTCAGACATGATATCCACACTGTTCCCGAAAATCTGAATGGCGACGGGTCGTTCTTCCTCATGAAACCCGAGCAGATCCATTGTTTTCCTGTTATTCCTGACTATGCCATCAGCGGAGACCAGTTCGGTCACAACAAGCCCTGCGCCGTGCCGTCGGGCTATTCTCCGGAAGGGAGAATCCGTGAAGCCTGCTATCGGCGCCAGCATCAAGGGGCTTGCCGCTGTTATGTTACCCAGAGTAATCATATCACCTTGTCTTGTTTCTCGTCACACCATGCAGTGGGAGTGCTGCTGATCAATGATTAGTTATCGCATATCCCGATGGACGCTTAAAGGTCAATTCAAAATGTAACTATTAATAAAAAACGGGATGAGGCGTATCCGCTCCATCCCGTAATTGCCGGAAACAATTCCAATAATGCTGTTACCTGCACTTTCCTTTGCACTTGCAGTGCGCTTTAACATCCTTGCCGTCTTTAGTCTTATGCGGATCAATCCATACGCAGTCAGGCCGTTCCTTGCAGCGGTCAACTTTGAGAGCATTGCAGGGCTTCATTTTGGGGGCAGCTGATATTATTCCCGAAACAAAGAGTGCCATTGCGATTAAAAGTGCTTTTTTTATCATGGATTTCCTCCCTTGATGTAGTTAATGATACAGTTGTTATATGCCGTCGGATCGCGTCATTTCACGCTACAGCAGAGGACGGCCCGAAAGCAGGCCATCAGTATAAACATGTTTTTATCCTTTGTCAACAATATTTATCGAGTAACCCCACCCGGACAAACCTGATCCGCAGACAAAGACCGGGCCAGAGCACTATTCCCGTATGGATGCTCCGATTTCAACTATAACCTTCTGCGCTTCGTCAGCCTTCAAATCCTGGTTGTAACAAAAGCCGAGGCCTATCTTGTTTCCTTTCGACAGTGTTATCACGTAGACTTCAACCGTTGATGGGGCAGGAATCTTTTTATTCCATACTTGGCCCTTGATCGTTTTCCCTGCAAATACCCGCTCGATCGGCTTCCCTACCTTATCCGACCCCAGGAATACAGTCCTCGTATAATTCAAAAGGCCGGCATCGCCCATTCCCATCAGTTTCTGCGCATTTCGGTCATACAATACAGCGGTGATGCTCATTTTTTCCTTCCCCAACTTCGACTTTTTCGGATGAAGCATTATCAGGGCGTCGAGACCGGCTTTTTCCGGAGATGAAAAATCTATGCTCGCATCAAAGGTGATTCCATGAAGAGAATAGGTGAATTTCTTTTCAGCATGTAGTGCGGCGGATGCAGCAACAATACCGAAAACACAAAGAACTGCTAAAGCTTTTTTATTCATTCACAAACTCCTGTATGATTTTTTTATACAATTACTCAACAGGATAGAGATTATTAATATAATATTGACCCTGTCAATCACAAGTTAACCATCGCGTGTTTTTTAACAAGTGTCAGCACCACAGGATTACTGCCAAATAAACAGGGGGCGCCCGAGAGGAATCTGCGGAGAATTAGCCGGGATGACATTGAATCATTAAAGTGCCTCGAACCCCATGAGAAGTATATCATCGGTGATATTGGCGCCGTCTCTGAACCGGCTCACCTGGTTGACGATATAATCCAGATTTTCGCTGAGATTATACTGGTGTGATTTTTTGAACAGCTCAAGAAAGCCGTCTTCAAAGCCAATCATTTCCCGCCGGGTGTTCGCGGTCTCCGGTATCCCGTCTGTATAGAGAAAGAGCCGGTCTTCCCGCTCCATTGATATTACAGTGGTCTTGTATGATATGTCATTACTGATGCCGATCAGGGTGCTCTTCGCTGAATACAATTTTATCAGGCCATCTTTTTTCACCAGTATCGGGCTGGGATGGGCGCCGTTGGAGTATGTGAATTGAATATCTTCCGATTTACCGGACCGGCTGAAAAGCCCGTAGATGCCGGTTATGAAAAAGGACGACATGTGGCCCACCAGTTCCAGGTTGAGCTGAGTGACGAATTCGGCCGGTGAATTACCGAATTTAAGCGACAGCTTGTCAGTTATTGATTTAAGCAGCGTCAGGAACAGTGATGACGCGACACCGTGCCCGGAAATGTCGCAGATAAAAACGCCGAGGGCGTCATTCCCGTAAGGATAAAAATAAAAAAAATCGCCTCCAAGGGTTTCCATTGGATAATACCGGTAGTCCGTCCGTACTGATTTGACGATGGGCACTTTCTGCGTGATGATCCCATCAAGGGCGGTCTTCGCAATTTCCAGGTCCTTTTCCATCAAGTTGGTACGCTTGGTGAGGACATCCCTGCTTTCTTTCAATGAATGATCCACTTTTTTGCGCAGTGTAATATCGACAAAGGACATGATGATGCCGATAGTAACATCATTCTCATTTTGTATCAACGCCGCAGACAGGATGACGAAAAAGACGGAATCATCGTTTTTCTTCAGCTTCAGTTCCCCTACCCAGCTGCCGATCTCATTGAGGACCTCGATGATATTCACGAAATCTTCATGGTTGTCCGGATGGCAGTAATCCGTAATGGATTTGCCCAGGACATCGCCCTTTCCATCATAACCCCACATCATGAGAAAAGAATTGTTGGCGAAGGTGCATTTGCCGTCAATGTCCATGATGGCTATGGCGTTAATCGACTTTTCAACAGCAAAGCTCTTGATCAGCAATTCTCTCGAGACATCCCTTTTCTCGGTGATGTCTCGTATGATGCCGCGGTAACCGACCGGTTTCGAGTTCTTGTCCCTGATAAGGCTGGCGGATATTTCAATCAACCTGATGCTGCCGTCCCCCCTGGTGATTTCATACTCTCCTAGGTCGGTCGATGCGCCGCTCTTTTGAAATTCAATATAATGTTTCGATGCCGGACCGGTTGATTCACTGGTCGTCAATTCACGGGAGTTCATACCCATCAGTTTTTCCCTGGAATATCCCAGGATTTTTGATGTTGCTTCATTAAAGAAGGTCAGGTTGCCCTTTATGTCGACCTCGAAGAACCCCTCCTGCATGGTTTCGAGTATTGTCCTGTACTTGGCCTCGCTCCTCTGCAGCATATTTCGCGTGGCATAGAGTTCGTCATACAGGTGCTTCATGCGCAGGGATGTGCGGATCTTCAGCAGGAGAGCCTTGTTTTCAACGGGCTTGATGAGAAAATCAACGGCGCCGGATTCCAGCTCGTTGATATTGGATTCGATTTTATTAAGAGCATCGGAAATGAAAATGATCGGCACATGAGCGGAATCGCCCTCCTGCTGGATAATACGGGCGGTCTCATAACAGTTGATGCCCGGTATCATCACATCCATCAGGACCAGGTCAGGTTTTTCCTGGTTGTATTTTTCAATTCCTTTTTTCCCGTCAACCGCGGTTATGACACCGTAACCGGCTAACGAGAGGATGGTATCATATTCATGCAGGTTGGATAATTCATGATCTACGACCAATATTTTTTCCATTACTATCTCACCACGCAAGTCATATTTATTGTTTTTGCGATATGAGGCAAAAGAACATTGTTCGAATCATTATTGCACATAAGCCCCTTGCAATTATCATGCTTATTGCAGCCGAAAACAGTAAAATAACAAAATAAACGGGAAATATCCCTGCTGCTGCAGAAACAAGCCCATCAGCAAGAACCTTTAACGCGAGGAGAAGGAGATAAATACCAACACTAGTATCCGCTCTTCCGCTCATGATAGTCTCAATAATAGTTGTGAATGTATCCTTAATATACGTATTATTATATGGCATGTCAACCTGGACAAAAATATTGTTTTATTCAAACGACATAACGCCGGAAGCTATTGAGAAGCGTTAAGCCGGGCAAATCATACGATATCATCAATCCTCTGCGGCACTGCCGGGAAGGATCTCTATGAAAAAAAATCATGCCGGGCAATAATTTTTTTCATGGTTTCCCGGTTAAATTCGTATAAATGCCGAAGGTTTAGAAGCAACACCAGCGGCAGGAGTGGACGGCCATGTTATCGAAATCAGTTTCCTTCGGCATTCACGGCATCGACGCACGCATCATTGAAATCGAGGTTGATATCATACGGGGACTGCCGAATTTCATAATAGTGGGACTGCCCGATTCCACCATCCGGGAATCACGGGAACGGATACGCTCCGCCATCGAGAATTCCGGGTACCAGTTTCCGCCAAAAAATTTCGTGGTTAACCTGGCCCCGGCCGGCTTTAAGAAGCAGGGGGCTAACTTTGATCTTCCCATCGCCGTATCGATACTCCATGCCACGGGCCAGGCAGATCTTGACCCGGCCGCAATCCCAATGGTAGGCGAGCTTTCCCTCGACGGCGGGGTGAAGCCGGTCCGCGGCGTCATCTCCATGACCATCGCCATCTACCGGGGCGGCTACCGGGCCGTCATCGTCCCCTTTGAGAACCGTCACGAGGCCGCGGCCATCGGCGACATCAAAGTCTTTCCCGTCAAAACTATCAGCGAGGCACTGGGAGTGCTGCGGGGTCAGGGCCGGCCATTTTCTGAAACACGTCAGAGCGATGACATGTGCACCGGCCCCGATTTATCCGATGTACGGGGGCAGGAGTCCGCAAAGCGGGCCATCGAAATCGCTGCCGCGGGCCATCACAATATCATACTCTACGGATCGCCCGGTTCGGGTAAAACCATGCTTGCCAAGCGAATTCCCTCCATTTTGCCTCAGCTCAAAAAGGAGCAGGCCATCGAGACAACAATGATACACAGCGTCGGGGGCCATCTGGAAGGAGGCGGGCTGGTGGTCAGGCCCCCCTTCCGCTCTCCGCATCACACTTCGTCTGATGTGGCCCTGACCGGCGGAGGCACCATCCCGTCCGTGGGCGAGGTTTCGCTGGCCCATAACGGTGTCCTTTTCATGGACGAATTCGTGGAATTCAGGAACAATGTCATCCAGGCGCTGCGCCAGCCCCTTGAAGATTACGAGATCACGGTCTCACGGGTTTTCGGGACCTTCCGCTTTCCGGCCGACTTCATGCTGGTGGCGGCAAGCAACCCGTGCCGGTGCGGTTACCTCTTCGACGGCGAAATCCCCTGCGTGTGCCCTCCTCACCAGGTGAAAAGCCACTTCCAGAAAATTGCCGGACCGATACTCGACCGCATTGACATCGAGGTGCTGGTGGGGCGGGTGCCCTATCGTGACCTCTTCTCTGGTCGGGCAAATGAATCATCGGCGGTAATAAAAAACCGGGTCATGAAGGCGCGGGAACGGCAGGCGTCGCGCCTCGCCGGAAGTGCCACACGTTTCAATTCGCGCATGACCCAGGAAGAAATCAAGGAGCACTGCCGGCTCAAGGCCGATGCGGAAGAGGTGCTGGAACTGGCGGTGAAGCGCACAAACATTACGGCGCGCTCCTTTTTCAAGGTCCTCAAGACCGGGAGGACCATTGCCGACCTGGCAGGATCGGATTCGATCGAAAAGGGGCATATCCTTGAGGCGCTGTCGTACAAGAATCTGCAGAAAAATTACGATGTGTGATCCACCGGATTTCATGTAGGTCCCGCTGCCGGAGGGGACGGCTCGTTAAGGAATATTTATTTTTATCTCTTCCTGAAAAATTTTCCAAGGTAATTCCCGGCCGATTCAGAGTCAAGGGGGACGGAGAAGAAATATCCCTGGCCGTAGTCGCATTCAAGTTCTTTGAGCTTGGCCAGGTGTTCCTTTTCCTCCAGTCCTTCAGCAACCACCTTCATACCGAGGTTGTGGGCAAGGCCGACAACCGAGCGGACGATGCTCAGGCTCTGGTCATCCATGTGCATCCACCGCACGAAGGACTGGTCAATCTTCAGCGTGTCGACGGGGAAATGCTGGAGATAGCTGAGGGACGAGTATCCTGTCCCGAAATCATCCATCAATATGCTGTGACGGCCGGATTTGAGCTTCAGAAGCTGCACATTGGCGGTTTCCATGTCGGTCATGAAGGCAGTTTCAGTGATCTCAAAAGCGACAAAGGCCGGATCAGCATTATTTTTTTTCATAATCTCGGCAATGCCGTCGCTCAGGCCAGGATTGATAAACTGGTTTGCCGACAGGTTCACGCCCACATACACGGGATGGCTGATAACCAGCATGTCCTGCCATTTCCTGATCTGCTTCACCGCTTCCTCAATGATCCAGAAGCCGAGGGGTATGATAAAGGGAAGCCGCTCGGCAAAAGGAATAAAATCATTGGGAGATACCAAGCCATGCTCGGGGTGGTTCCAGCGGATGAGGGCCTCAAAGCCGGCTATCCGCTCTTCCGCTATGGAAAGTATCGGTTGGTAGTAGAGATCGAACTCGCCTTTCTCCAGCCCCCGATACAATTCCATCTCCATGTGAAGCTCGGCTTCGTTTTTCGTTTTGATCCCGTCAAACAAATCCGGCTGGCACATCCTCTGATGGAGCAGGTTTTTTCTATTCATAACGGCATTAAGGGCCAGCGAGTGGTTGACGGAGTTGCTCAGCATAGAAATGATGAATTGGGCCAGCTGTGACGGCTTGAGGCGCAGTGAATGAGCAGTCCCCCGGTAACTGAAATTAATCGTAATGGGGTCGCCATCATCGGCAGTCGTTTCGCCATCAAGTATTTCATTGATACGTGAAACAAGGAATTCCGTGCTGAAGGGCGGCATGATGGTGTGTGTCACACCCCGTTCCAGGACATTAAGACACGACTCCACGTCAGAGACGGTCGATACAACGACAAAAGGGATATTCTTTTCAGTCACAGCATCATGGAAGCCGCAGAGGAGCATATTGTCCTTTATCATTCTGCTGCTGGCCCTGCAGAGAATAAGCTCGGGCTTGAAGGCTTCCAGGGCAGCCATGGCATCGTTTTCATTGGCGGAAATGTGGATATTAAAGTCGGCCTTTGCCAGAATCTCCTGGAGGATGTTTTTCTTGTGTGATCCCGGGTCAAGGATCAGGACATTATAAATGTTATTGTTCATGTAAAAACACCCTGTCTGCCTTTATATAAATAATTGCCATTATTCCGGGTATTCGTCAAGCTTATTCATAGACAGTGATGATTTTTCATTTCACCGAGCGGCTGAATTCTTCTTGTAATATTTCGCAGCTGCTGTATAATGATGCACGACTTGTAGCAAAACCGGCTTCTCACTCTCACAGTGAGCCCCTGCGAGGGGGGTTCAAGGGGCTTCGCCCCTTAAATCCCATTAAAGTATTCGTTAGGCAACAAGTCTATAACATAAATACGGGCTGGCGGTAGACCGCTCTGCGCAAGTCTTGAAGCAATGGAGGGGATGGCGATGACTATCGAGGATGGATTAAATTTACATAAAATCATCATGCAGTCGATTGAGGTTCAAATCAGGGATAATGACCCCCCTGCAATCAGGGCAACCTTTGAGCGGCTGGTTGCTAACGGTCACGACGAGACCGAAGCAAAAGAAATGATAGCGTCTGTTGTTGCTGAAGAAATATACCTCAAGATGACGGAAAGCAGGACTATAAACGAAGAAATTTTTGCCGCGGATCTGGCCGAGCTGCAGTAACCATCACCACCGGCACGCAAAGGACGCCGTGTGGCGCTCCGAACAATGCAACTATCCAGCCCTGTACCGTATACAGCGTACGGCCCGGCCCCGTTTACCGGACATCGTTACGGGAGCGAGGCTGCACCTGTTGATGCTTATGCCGCAGCGGGGATAAAACACGCATCCCGTTGGCTTCGATGTCATGGCGGGGACCATGCCGGGTATGGTCATCAGCCGCTTCCGGTTTTCGCCGATTTTCGGTATTGCGCTGAAGAGGCCCCTCGTGTAGGGATGGCCCGGCTTCCTGAATATGTCCGCGGTCCTGCCGAATTCCACGATCTCGCCGGCGTACATGATGGCGATTTCATCGGCGATGTTTGCCACGATCCCCAGATCATGGGTTATGAGGATGAGTGACATCTTGCGCTCATCCTGAAGCCTTATGAGAAGGTCGAGTATCTGTGCCTGTATGGTAACATCCAGGGCAGTGGTCGGTTCGTCGGCTATCAGAATCGAAGGCGACGCGGACAAGGCCATGGCGATCATTGCACGCTGGCGCATACCGCCGGAAAGCTCGTGCGGATACGAGTTGAGCCGCCGGGAGGGGTCCGGTATGCCCACGCTCTCCAGGAGCTCCGCCGCGTATTCCCGTGCTTCCTGATTGGACATGCCCATGTGGAGGGTGATGCACTCCTCTATCTGGTAGCCGATGGTGAACACGGGATTGAGCGAGGTCATCGGCTCCTGGAATATCATGGCGATTTCCTTCCCGCGGATCTTACGTATCCGGTCGCTGTCCATGCGGACGATGTCTTGATCCCGGTACCGTATGCTCCCGGAATCGACCACGCCCGGCGGCGGGACCAGTCCGAGGATTGAATAGGCGGTGACCGACTTCCCGCATCCCGACTCGCCCACGAAACCCAGGGTTTTCCCCTTCTGCAGCGAGAAAGATACATCCCGGACAGCCAGGATATCGCCGCCGGACAGAGGGAATCGGACATGCAAATTTTGTACTTCCAGCAGCGCTGCCATGGGCGACCTCAGGTAATGTTCCTGCTGCGCCGGGTCACATCGAACCCCCCGGCCGTCAGCCGGCTGTATAGATCCTCGCGATCAACGTCTTTCAGTGCACACTTGTAAATGACGGCGTCCTTATATCCGATCAGCTCTACCCGGTCTACGTGGACCACCTGCAGCTTCCCGGGCTCCACCTGCTCTGCGCGCTTTTCATTCGTTTCGCTGAAGGATATTTTCCGGATCGAATGGCCCTTCAGCGCCCCCACAAACGATTCCAGCGTATCGTAAACGATTTCCCTCTGCATACTTAATCTCCGCGTCAAATCTCCGGTCGCAGTAAGACCGGAGATGGTACGTTATCCAATCAGGTTTTTCCTGTCAAGAGTTAAGTTATTACACTACTCCTGAAGGCATCGGCAGATTTCAGGCAGGGGCTTATCTTGAGCCGTTTCATGGACATGTCATGTTTGAAACTCGCTGTCCTGTGCAATCAAAACAAGAATAACTCTTTATACACCGGGTTGTCATATGATCTAATAATGAAAACATCTTTATCATTTAAACTATACGTTGCAGGAAATACGCCGCTGTATTCAGGATATCCGTCTGACAGGGCCGCATCACCGCTTAAATCAGCTTTCCCGGTAATATACCCGACAATAATGATATTTGAAGTTCCTGTAACCAGTAAATTATCCCGGCTATTCACCGCCAGGCCTAATGATTTATCCTCATACGCTCCCCCGAAACGTTGTGATTTGCCGGAGGCAGGCGCGCCCTCAGGGGTGAATACAGATACAAAAATATCACAAGATAAATTATACAGCGCGGGAACACTGGTATTATTGTATTCGGGATACACGCCTGATAATGCCATATCGCCGTTTAAATCAGCATAATCAGTAATAAAACCTGATACTGCAATATTGCCTGATAAATCAACTGCCAATGAATTGCCTTGATCTATGCCCGTGCCTCCCAGGCGCTTTGACCACTGATGGATGCCGGATGAATTGAATTTGGATATAAAAACATCCCAATTGCCATTGACACCCACGGCAGGTGTTTCATAACTATCACCGGTATCACCATCACCGTTTACATCAGCAATCCCGCTCACATAGCCTGTTACGATAATATTGCCGGATGAATCAGCCGCCACTGAGTTACCCCTGTCCTGTTGCTCGCCGCCCAGCCGTTTTGACCACTGGTGTATGCCGGACGAATTGAATTTCGATATAAAAACATCATCAAAAGTTGCGCCGGATGCTTCATACATGTCACTAGTGTCCCCATCGCCGTTAAGATCGGCATTACCGACCACATAACCCGTCACTATGACATTGCCGGAGGAATCGACTGCTACCGAATTGCCTTGATCGTTAGCTGTTGAACCCAGCCGTTTAGACCAGAGGTGGTTCCCGGATGAATCGAATTTGGATATAAAAATATCTTCATTGCCATTAACCCCCCCGGCAGGTTGTTTCATAATCATCACCGGTATCCCCATCGCCGTTTACATCAGCAATCCCGTTCACATAGCCTGTTACGATAACAGCCCCTGATGAATCAAGAGCAGCCGAATAACCCCTGTCGCCACCGGTACCACCCAGGCGTTTAGACCACTGGTGCGTCCCGGATGAATCGAACTTGGTTATAAAAATATCCTCATTGCCATTAACCCCCCCGGTAGGTGTTTCACAACTATCACCGGTATCCCCATCGCCGTTTACATCAGCTGTTCCGGTCACAAAACCTGCTACGATGACATTGCCGGATGAATCAACTGCTGCCGAATTGCCGGAATCGGCACTTGTGCCGCCCAGGCGTTTGGACCACCGGTATATCCCGGATATATCATATTTGGTTATGAAAATATCATCATTGCCATTGACACCCGCTGGTGTTTCATAACTATCACCGGTATCAGCATCACCGTTTAAATCAGCAGTCCCGTTCACATAGCCTGTCATGATAAGATTGCCGGATGAATCAACTGCTACTGAATTGCCGGAATCAGCGCTTGCGCCGCCAAGACGCAGGTACTGGTTGGATGCATTATTATGAGAATTTTGAAGCACCCGGACACCAATACCATATAAATTATCCACCGCGTCCCCGTACATGTTGTCGCAGGCGCTCACGGTCAGGCTAACAAGTAAAGATATAATACTCAGTTTGAATTTCATATGGATCCTCCCGGATCAGTATAGTTGTCAGAAGCGAACCTGGCACCCCGGCGATATTGAAACATAGTGCATCAGGCCTTTCCTCTCGATGAAGAACCCGTAATAGGCCTCAATAGTGATCGCAAACTTTTTGACCGGAAGGAATATGAAATTCAGACCAGCCGTTGCCACGGGTTTGAAAGCCACAATGTGTTTTTTATTCTTAGACGGAATAACGAAATTATACCGGGGATAATACGAATAGGACATGCGCGAGTACACGCACCCGCCAGACACTACCAGCGCGATTGAAAACCAGTTTGTTGCCGGGATCGCGTAATAGAGCCGCGCCGTCATGGGCACCATGAATGAATCCTTCACCGAGCTCTTGCCCAGCATCTGCCAGTATCCCCCTTCTATACCGATGCCCCAGTGCGTCTGGCGTATCTCGGCAAACTCGAAACCGAGTTGCCCGCCGTACCCGTACCTGAACAGCTTCTGCATTTCAAGGAACGGATACATGAAGGTGCCCCGGAACGCAAGCACCGGCACGAAGCCGAGGGTGGAGTATTCCTTCAGCTTTTTCCCCTGCATGGAATAGAGCTCCTTTTTCTGCAAATTGACGATTTCGACCTTTCTCACCGTCCGCTCCCTTGGTGAAAAAAGATCCTTCCGCACGACATATGAAACGCGGTCCTCGTGAACAATAAAACAGTCAAAAGCCTCGCCGGAATAGAGCTTCATCGACTGCCGGTAGAGAAATTCGTTGCGGTACAAGGTGCGCATAACGTCATCGCGGTTATATGTTTTTGAACCCCCCGACTTCACCGCCAGCGTTATATCCGCCTTGCTTTCATTAACGATCTTTCCCTCGACAATGGACCCGTCTTTGATGAACAGGTATTCCGCGGCCGCCGGGGCAACGGCAAACAGCGAAACCATGGCGGCCATGGCCAGAATTGATGCTGTATTGGTAATATTTCCTTTCATCTCTTTTCCCCAGTTTGTATATTTTAATAGATCTCTCGGCTCCTGCTGATCCGGTCAACACTGAATGTGGTGCCGCGCCGGGAGCGGCTGAAGTCAGGATTGCGGGAACCCTTCTCCCGTGCAATACTAAAGAACCTTACAATCGCCGAACAGCTGAACCGGAAATAACTTGCCCCGGATGCAACCGAAGTACACTCGCAGGGTTGTCTCCATTTGAGGCGGGCCCGGGAGGCGCACTATCTTATATTGATGCATCTTCGCCCCGGTACAACAGGGGCACGTCTTTCATCTCAATGCTTTCGCTCTTTATCGCTCGAAGGGACAAAAGTCTTGCAGGAAATGAAAGGTAGACATTACCAGATCGGGAATCAAACCTTATGCCTCTTTAAGCATCATGCCCGTTATCTGTTAGAAATGCCATTTGCAATATAAGCATAAAAGCAGCATAGCGACAATCCTCTGAATTAGGACATTTTAACTCATTGAAATTGGTGATACATCCATACTGCTATCTCACCTTGCATGGCGGGGGTGTCGTTGTTGTAATGGGAGCATCGATATCATCACTCTTGTTGCGCGCGGCGGATTCGGTTATTCTCTAAAGCTCGTACACAATGAAGCAGAGCCGACACGATAGCTTCAATACCTGTACGTGGGCCCGCAGAGGATCAGACTTTCCCTCCGGTTATAGAAGCTTCCCATCCGAGAATAGCCGTTATAGTAATAAATTGAAAGTTCGTGGGGTTCATGCCCATCCGGTTTATGCTTGAGGATCAGCGTGTTGAATATGTATTTTAAATATATGCCCATTCTCACTCCGAAGTTGGGCGGGTAGGGACCTGCAATCACCTCCAGCTCCACTTCCATGAAAAAAGGGATACCCGCTGCAAGAAGATCGATTTTGCCGCCAAGGAAGAAAGACAGGGGATAGAATATCACAGCCAGCGGCCGACGTGAAAATTTGTATTCGACTCCAAGGCTCACATCGAAAAATGGCGTTACATACGACAGATATTGCCGCACTGCTTCCCACCCGGTATTCCTCGGGCGGCCATGGTCGTATACTATGTAGTCGTCCCCCAAATGAGAGCTGGTATGATAGACTGTTGTTTCAAAGAGAAATTCCCGATATTTGATATCCGCAAACAGGGCACCGGAAAAATCAGCATGGACGAAGTTAAAGGACTCTGATAATAGCTGGAAGCGGGTAAAGATACCTCCTCCTCCGCCGATATCAGCCTCAACCTGGCCACCACGAATTGATATGCCGGGAATCTTCGCACCGAAGTCAAAGGCCATGAAATGCTTCATCGTATCGGCCGAATACATATATAGCACGTTAAGAGCAGGGGAACGGAGCAGGGATGCATGAGTGGTTTGAGACACTTTTTCCGATGAGAAGAATTTCACCTCCGCAAAAAGCGGAGCTGAATAGATAATCACACCCAGGAAAATGCAGGTAGCAATGCGCTGTATCATGTCAGATATATATATCCGCTTTTTCCATTAGTCAAATATTTTTTGCGGAAACAGCGTCTCAATTTTTGTGCATTGACACTCCTTTGAGATAGATGAAGTGAATACTTTCATACTGATTAATCCTGAAATTTACTCTTATAGACATGTTGCATTATAGAGGTGTAATCAATTTTAGCGGGTCATAATAACATAAATCGGGTTATTGCCTAACTTTTACGTTGTGTTATATTTAAATAGTAAAGTATATACTTTCATTCATCAAAATAAGCGCTGGTGAAGTTCATTACAACTTATTAAGTCGACACTCCTTACGGCTGAATTTCGCATTTACCATATAGTATATATAGAAATAAAAATTTTATTGGAGGCTCATTGATGAAAAAATTATTAGCTGCTATGTTTTTTTCACTCATTCTCGGATTATCAATGCTGAACTGTGATACGACAGATAACAATGACAGAGATAATCTAATACTCTTTTTAATACTATCACCACAAGAATGTTTATCGGCTGATGCATTATCGTGCTGGAAAGGTTTTAGCGCCAATGCTTGCACCGGGTTGGCCGGAACGTTAGTGCCGGCATTTTACTGTCAAACTCACGGATATACAAGTTGCGCTGGAGCAATTTGGGGCAGTGAAAGTGCATATGTTTGTATTCAATGATAATTAATTACATTTTACAAAAGGCACCATATGCCAGTGGTGCCTTTTTCCTTCTCATGGAACGTGCGCCTACTCCGTTAAACGGCCATGGGACACAACGGACTTTACATGAACCATTATTGATGACAAAGAATGTTTAATTATCCGTTAGACATCATAACCAATCTGAAAAAACTATGGCCCTCTTCCTTTGGGAGCACTCCTGATGATTACTGGGATCTCCCAAGCGATCAGGTATTACATTTATTGATTGAAACAGCATTCCATTCAAGTTTTCTCACTGAAGAAACCCGGAGTATTTCTTTTAAATTAATTTATATTACAAAAAATGATAAAAAAGTTATCAGCAATGCGCCAATTGGAATCAGACGGCGTTTTTTAAAAATAATTACTTTTAATTCAAATCGTGAATTTAACGCTAATGAGATATTGCGATTATCCCCTGCATCAGATTTCATCCAATCATTAATTTGCGTTGACAACTTTGGATCTAATAAAAAACCAAAACTAAAAATATGGGGATTAATGGACGGGGGCACATCCTGGTGGAATATTCTTCACGGGAGATTCATGCTCGGGTTACCGTTAATCAAGAAATTAATCATCTCTTCCACGGGGCCAGGGCACATAACAATATCAAGGGGTGAAAATGTATTATTGTCTTTGAATAATGGAGAGCTAATCGATAATAATTATAATATTTTTAATGAAGTAAAAATAAAATCTTTTTTTGAGGAATCAATAAATAAATATACCAGAGAAATAATATTGCGACTCAATAAAGATAAGATTATGGATGTAAATAAAAATATTGATGGCAGCACATATTTAGATTTTGTTAAAAGCATCATCTTTCATATCAGGGAAAAGCATCATGGCGGTGTTCTGATAATTGTAAATGATAAAATACAAACTCTTGGCGACAAAATATCCTTTAAATATAAATGCAATTATGATGTCCCCTGGGAAATACTGGTTAACAGGGACGAAGTCTTATATAAATATTTATCACTAAATGAATATTTGCGAAAAAATTATGATGTCAGCAAATTTGCGGTATATTCATCACTGGAGACCAAGTTAAAACAATATGATGAAGCCATCATCGATTCAATAAATTTTATTTCTTCATTGTCGAATATTGACGGCTCAATAGTTTTCACAGATAAACTTCAGCTTCTTGGATTCGGGGGAGAAATCCATTCATCAGAATCAAATTTTAACATTTTGAATGCGGATACGGGTAATCCTGTCAAGTTGGATAATTATGGAACCAGGCATAGATCCGCTTTTAGATTATGCTACTCCATAAATAATTCCATCGGATTTATTATTTCTCAAGATGGTAACATCAAAGTTGTTAAAAAAGATAAAAATAAATTATTACTCTGGTCAAACATAAATTTAGGATTCTTTGGCATATAACTGTCCTGTGCATTATCTGTCCCTTCCAGACGCCGGCGGGTCCTCCAGACTCAAATCCATGAAAAGATATTGACTCAAATAGAATATATGAACCACCGTTGCTTAACATGATGATGGAGAATATATTCATGGAATTCAAAGAAAAACGTCCCCTCTACCGGTTTGAGGAAATCATCACTGCCCTGAGGGGAGAAAACGGCTGTCCCTGGGACAAAAAGCAGACCCACCAGTCGCTGCGTCCCTACCTGATCGAAGAAGCCTACGAAGCCCTCGACGCCATCGAAAGCGGGGACCCTCTCCATATCCGGGAGGAACTGGGGGACATTTTACTCCAGATATACCTGCATGCCGAGATTGCCCGGGAGCAGAACCAGTTTACCATAGACGATATCGCGGAGTCCATCATCAAGAAGATCATACTGCGCCACCCCCACGTGTTCGGTGACGCACAGGTCCGGGACGCCGACCACGTAGCGGACCGATGGGAGCAGATAAAAAAGGCCGAAAAGCCGCACCGCGAGTCAATCCTGGACGGCGTGCCGAAGCACCTGCCGGCGCTCCTCAAGGCGTACCGCATACAGCAGAAGGTCTCCCGCGTCGGCTTTGACTGGGAGCGCATTGAGGACATTGCCGCCAAACTGGACGAAGAAGTGGGGGAGCTAAAAAGCGCAATTACAACGTCGGATAAAGAAAAAATAACTGAAGAAGCGGGTGACATCCTCTTCAGCATAGCCAACCTGCTGCGGTTCATGCAAATCAACCCTGAAGAGGCACTGGAGCAAACCAACATCAAATTCATAAAACGGTTTCAATATATTGAGAAGCGGTCAGCTGAGAGGGAAAAGCAAATCGAGGATATGACCATCGACGAAATGGAAAGCCTCTGGCAGGAGGCTAAGGGGAAGGTATGATTGACGGCGCGATGGAACCGCGCAAACTTCCCCTCCCTCGATGGGAGGGGATAGGGGAGAGTGATAGATTTTCACCCCTTACCCGGCATCTGCCGGACAGGATGTCCCAATGCCGCGGAGGCCATGGATGGCCGAGAGCGGCCCCCATCATGGGGAAGGGGACTCTATATTGTTTGATTAAATCTTTTAATTATTATCCTTTCAGCTGCCCGATCTCCCCGATGATCCGCTTCATGTCTTCAACGGCAACGGAGCCGCGGCCGAACTTATACCCGTATATTTCTTCTTTAATGTGCGTCATGACGCTCTCGACGTCTTCCGGAATGGAACCGCCGAATTTTTCCCGCGCCTGGTGAAGAGCCTTTTCAGCGGCCCTGAGGAATCCTTCGCTGTCGCCCCGCTCCGCCAGGTGCATCGCTTCGGCGGAATAATCCCGATCATCGACGGTTTCCTGCTTCACGTCCTCCTCCCGGCCAAAGCCGCTGCCGTTGGCGACCAGGCTGTACCGCTTGCGCTCCCACAGCACGACGAAGACTATCGTACCAGCAACGGCCAGTACTATGAGCACGAAATAGAGGGGATTGAGGTCCAGTTTTTTCTCCTCTGCCTCATTGTCAAAGCGCGTTCCAGACTTGCTGCCATCACCTGTTGCGGTAAAAGAAATGTCCTTTGTCTCCGCTGTTTCGTATCTGGCACTTTCAGGATTAAAGAAGGAGAAGCGTATCCGTCCCGGATTTATATCACCGGCCTTCTCCGGCACAAAGGTGAAGATGAATTTTTTGCTTCCCCGAAGCCTTCCTCCTTCAAGGGTTATGACGCTTTCTCCCTCCTCGGATAATATCTTCAAACCCGGCACTTCTTTTTCCACGTGGGGCTTCGTCATGGTGACCAGGTTGCCGCTCCCCTCGATTGTAATCGTGACCTTTTTTTCCTCGTAGACCTTGAGTTTTTCAGGCCCGTATTCGGCCCGTATCACGAAGCTTCCTATATCGCCCTGGAATTTGTCCGGCCTCCCCTGCGCCGGCAGGGGAATAATGGTAACGGGCTTTGAGTCAAAGGGGAGCTCCTGCGGCCGCGAAATACCGGGAAAATTTAAACCGAAAAAATCATCCCTGCGGCGCCGGATAGGCGCTTCAACAGAAACAGTGGCTGATCCGCCTCCGACGCGGTAGGCACCGGCCCCGGCCGGAATAAGCGCAAAGGTCACAATGTGGGCCCTGTCAAAGCCGCCCTCACGGCCGCCCTCACGGGTATGGGCCGGATCCTCGATCATTTTAATAGCAAATCCCTTGGTTTCCGGGTGTTCGTTGAAGCGGTGCACCGTGGCCCGAAGGCCCGCGGTAAGGAGGTAATAGCGCATAATGATGGGTTGACCGACATAGGCGGTGCCTGATGACAGCTCCACGGAGGACTTGATGTCCGCCACGGCAGGGCTTTCCTCCCCGCCTCCCTCGGCGCCGGTCCCGGCCCCGGTTACGGCGAGGGCCACCTCGCGGGACAGCATCCTCTGTCCGGCACGCTGGAACACGAAGGGCGGTATGCGGTAGTTGCCCTTCCGCAGGGCGGTCACCATGAAGATGAGCTTAACGCCGGACCAGGACTTGCCATTGATGTATTCAAAGCTCCGCTCCATGCCGGAGTATTCTATTCTGAGCCCCGGAACCGAGGGGTATTTCAGCGGCTTAACGTCCCCGGGATCGCCGGATAGTTTTACCTTGAGCGACGTGGTATCACCCACCTCGACCATGGCGTCATCGATTTCCGTTTCAAGCTGGGCGGCGCGGATGGCGGGTGCCAGCGACAGCACCAGCACCGCGCATACCAGCAGCCTACCAGTATTTTTCAAGCTTCCTCTTTTCATCACTGCCACCTTTATGCCGTCGGACAGGACTCTTTTCCAGCGAGCGCAGGATATTCTGGACCTGCTCCCGGTTCATCCGGCCGCCGCTCTGGCGATCGCGCTTTTGCTGCTGCCGATTTCGTTCATTGTCCTGGTTTTTTTTGTCCTGCCCTGATTTGTCCTTATTCTGCTGCTTATTTTTGTTATCTTTATTGTCCTTGTTGTCCTTGTTGTCCTTGTTCTTGTCCTGCTTGTTTTTATTGTCCATCTGCTTCAGCATATACTCGATATTCTTCTTCGCTTTATCATAGTTGGGGTCTATCTTCAGGGCGTTCATGTATGCCTGGATGGCTTCGCGGTAATTTTTCTGCTTCAGGAATGTGTTGCCGGCGTTGAAAAAGGCCTTTTTCTGGACATCGCGGTCATCAGACTGCATCGACCGCTGGTACCCGGAAAGGGCGTTGTCGTAATCCTCCAGCATGTAATCGGCATTTCCCATATTGAAGGAAAGCTTCTTCTTATCGTCCTCTGCCGGTGCGTACTGTTCCGCCTTCTCGTAGTAGCGCTTGGCGTTATTGTATTTTTTCTGATTATATTCCTCGTTCCCGCTGGAGACCGCGTCACGGTAGGGATCGAGCCATGCGATGGAAAGGAATGCAAGCGCCAGAATGAGAAGGATATGCAATGACTTAGACCCCCCTGTCCCCCTGAAGGGGCATGCACCAAAAAGTGTCCGACCAGTTATAAGCTTATGCATAATCATCCGTGTTTTCCCATATGAGTTTACGATTGCTGCCGGTAAAAATCATTCTTTCAATGCCGCGCCGGCATGTCAAAGAAATTTTTTCGAAAATGAGGAACATCCATCGTGCCCCCCGGAGGAACGGGGGATGACTTTTATAAAAATGCTTGTTTAATTAGAATGGTTCCTTCCAAAAATGTTACAGAAGGTTAAGGGGACTGCCCACTATTCAGTTTTCGCTCAACGAGTACCGGTTCCCGCCGGCGTTCCTGCTGGCCCGCAGGGCCAGGTCGGCCTTTGTTAGCAGCTCCTGCGAACCCTCGGCATGCTGAGGGTATGATGATATCCCTATTGAGGCGGTGATGGGCCGGCCGCTGACGTTCTGGTCCCGGTCCGCTGAAAAGGATGAAAGTATACGCTCGGCGATTTTCTGGGCGCCTTCCGCCGACGCGTCGGAAAGTATGATGCCGAATTCGTCACCGCCGCAGCGGGCGATGGTGTCGCAGCCGCGGCAGTGCTCCTGCAGGCTCGCCGATACGCGCCTCAGGACATCATCCCCCGCGTTCCTGCCGAGATCTTCGTTGATCATCTTTAGGTCCCTGATCTCGATCAACAATATCGAGAAGTCCCCTTTCTTTCTCCTGGCCGCACTGATCTCCTGCTCGACCCGCTCGCGGAAAAAGCTCCTGTTATAAAGACCCGTCAGCCTGTCGACGAGAGATGTCTGCCGGTAGGGATCAGGCTCCTGGGATGCCTTGATCGTCAGGCGGCGCTCGGCGGCCTGGTCCAGGAGCAACAGCAGATGGTCGCGATCAAGCGTCCGGGGCATAAAATCATTGACTGCCTTTTTAACATCATCCATATCAAGAAAAGCCGGTTCCTGGCCGCCGATCATGACGATATCGGGATGGCCATCGGCCTTCCTGACGGTCCTGACAAGCTCCCGCCCGGCTGACACCAGCATGGCCATATCAATGACAACGATATCAATAGCGTTCTTCTTGATGGTCTCGGCAACGGAACGGATGATACCGCTTCTGCCGGAACAGACCGTGGCGCTATACCGGCTTCCGGCCAGATAATCCTGCACACCGGCGACCAGGGTATTGTTGTCCGTGACGACCAGCACCTTAAAAATTGTTTCCGCCTTATGCATGCGGCACCCTCCGGGAAGCGGGAAAAAACCATTCATGATAATCTGACTTCATACAGCACGACGCTGCTGTTATCCGGAGCATCTGCGGCGAGCCCGGACAGGCCCGAATGATCAATGCGTCAATACGTATAGGATTTTTCCCGGTGTAAAAAAGAATATTACATGGATAAAACGCACCTGCAGATTGTCAATAATTTTCCATAATAAAACCGGGCATATTCAGATACTGGGAATGACCAGCGCTGTTACGCCCGAAGGGATTATTTCCTGCGTTCCGGCAGCATCAATTCCAGGGAGAGGATAACGAGGAGGATGAAGGCAAAAACCTGGTACTGCTCGCGCGGTTCCTTGATGATACGCGATCCGTACTTGTTACGGTGCTGGTCGGCTATGATCTCGTTGATGAACCTGAGACCGGAAAAGCTGTCCGAAATGTCAATATATGTGCCCCGGGTGAGGCCGGCGATCCGCTTCAGAAAGGAAACGTCCTTTCTCGTTTTCACCAGCCGGCCGCTGTCATCACGGTAATAACTGTCCGGTGACGATTCCGTGCCCGGCGTCGGGATGACCTCGCCGCCGGTACGGCCGATACCGATGGTATAGATCGCGACGTCCATTTCGCGGAAGAGTCCCGCCGCTTCCTCGGCGGCCCCCTCGTGGTCCTCGCCGTCGGTTATGAGGACGAGCAGCCGCGACGTGAGGCGCTTATTCTTGAATACGCGGTACGCCTGTTTTAGGGCCATGCCGATGTCAGTCCCCTTCAGGTTGATCGAATCCGGGGACGCTGAGTCCAGGAACATCATGAAAGCGCCGTAATCGTTCGTGAGCGGGCACTGGAGAAAAGCGTCGCCAGAGAAGAGGATCAGTCCGACCCGGTCTCCCTTCAGGGACTCCACGATGAGCCTCACCGCGTCCCGGGAGCGCTGCAGCCTGCTGGGCTTCACGTCCTGGGCGAGCATGCTGGGGCTCACGTCCAGGGCTATGAGCACGTCGGAGCCCTCGTTATTCACTTCGCGGACCTGTTCGCCCCACTGGGGCCGGAGCACGACAAAGGCGCAGAGGATGATCGATAGCACGACCAGGACCTGCTTTATTAACGCGATCTTCCCGGAGCCGCGGATCAGGTAGCTCCTCGCCACGCCGCGGCTCATGAGCTCGATGGCCCGCCGCTTCCACACGATGTAGAAGGCGAAGAGTCCCAGGACCACTGCCGAGACCGAAACGATATAGATCAGGTATGGATAATTGCCGAAATGGAGCATCACGGCACCTTCCGATAGACGACCGACCGCAGCACAATCTCCAGCGCAAAGAGCGCAGCTGCAACGATGAGAAACCACTGGAACCGGTCGTAGAATTCATGATATTGCTTCAACTCCACCTGGCTCTTCTCGAGCCGGTCGATGTCCTTGATGTTCTGCCAGAGCACGCCGCTGGAAGTGGCGTTGTAATACTTCCCGCCCGTGATCTCGGCTGCGGCTTTCAGCGAATCCTCGTCCATGTCGAGGATAACAGACTGCCTCATTCCCATAAAACCGGTCGGATACGGCACCGCCTCGCCCTTCTTCCCAATGCCCACGGCGTAAATCTTGATCCCCATCTCGGCGGCGGCCTTCGCCGCAGTCTCGGGATCGATGCTGCCCCGGTTGTTCATCCCGTCGGTCACGAGGAGAATGACCCTGCTCTTCGCCTTGCTGTCCATCATCCGCGCCGTGGCCAGGGCTATGGCGTCGCCGATGGCGGTGCCGTCCACGTGAACCGACTCGAAATCGACCTCGCCCGCGATGTCCTGGATCATCTGGTGCTCAAGGGTAAGCGGGCATTGTAAATATGCCTCGCCGGCGAAGACCACCATGCCGATGCGGTCCGACTTGCGGCGTGTTACGAAGTCCTTGATCACTTGCTTGGACACGGCCAGGCGGTTCTTTGGCTGGAAGTCCTCAGCCAGCATGGAGAGGGACACGTCCATGGCCACCATGATGTCAACACCCAGGTTCTTGATGCTCGAATAATGGATGCCCTTGCCGGGCCGCGACAGCGCCATGATGAGGAGCAGGAGCGCCGCGAAGCGCAGGGCCGGCAGGAAACGGTAGGTCCGTGCACGTATTGATATGTGCGCCTGCACCACGCGTTCCGATGAAATGGCCACGGCCGCCTCGCGGTTGTAGAGCTTCCGGAACAGGAACCAGAAGATCATGAGCGCCCACGGGACGAGGAGCAGCAGGAGCATCGGATTCTTAAACTCGAGGTATGACACCGCTCATCTCTCCTGAAATGTTTTTCGCCAGGTCAACGGTCCTGCCCAGGCTGGCATGGAGGAGTTCCGGCGTAGGCGTGAACTCCGCGAACTTGGAAAGGTCCCACAGGTTGAAGCTTACCAGGATCTGTCCCGCGTAAGCGTCATGGATGTTCTTCGGAAAGACCCTCTTGATCTTCTTTTCTATCTCGTGGGTGGTCATCTCCGCCGCGTCGAAGCTGAACTGCAGCGACAGGAACTTCCGGAAGATCAGTGATATGCCGAAGACGAATTCCTCTATCTTCCCCTCGTCAATCAGCCCGTCTCCGTTGAACTGCTCAATCTCTTTCATGAAAATATCAATGGGCGGCACGAGGACCGGCGCTGCCCGCCGCTCCTCGATGCGCTTCCTGATATACTGCCAGGCGAAAAACCCGGCGATGGCGAGGACCGCCAGGACCAGGATGAGGATAACCAGGCGCCACCAGTTGCCGCCGAGGCTCAGGGGAGGCTCGATCTCCTGGTACTCGCTCTTTTCGTTGAGGGCGCCAATCGTCACCGTGGGTGCATTGTACCCGATGGTAATGCCGTCGGCGCCCCTGATCTCGACATCCGGGAGCTGCCAGGTTCCCGGCCGGTAAAAGGACATCTGCATCGTTACGGTAATATCGGTCATGGTTTTATCCGACCGATCGTCTTTCTTAATGGTATGGATAACATAGAGCGGGACATACTGGGCTGAATCTTCATCGGCCTCGCCATCTTCGCCCTCTTTCCTGGGCGGGGCCTGATCTTTCTTTTTCTCAGGATATACCTCGCGCTTTTCAGGCGGAACGATAGTGATGCCCGACAATCCCTTGCCCGCAATGGTCACCTTGTATTCCAGCACCGTTCCCACCGTGGCTTTTTCCGGCAGGACTGCGGCCTTGATCTTTGGGGCGTTCACTTCACCGGCCGTTGCCGACACCGCAAGCAGGGCAATGATTGCAAGGATTTTCATCTTCATTCCGTCACGCCCTCGTGATCCTGGTGCGGTTGCGCTTCTCGAAATATTTCAGTATGGGGATCTCTATGGACTCGGCCGTGCTCAGGGAGATGGCGTTGAACTCGGCGAGGACCGGGAACCTCCCCTTTTCGGGGACAGCGTCGGAAAGAAAGACCTTCCCGGTTTCCAGGTCCACGAACTCGGTGAGGCCGAAGAAACGGATATCCTTTTCCATCGGGTCGGACACCTGCACCGGAATGATATCATGCTTGCGTCCCAGAAGCTTCATCTTCAGTATGAAGCTGTCGTCCTGGTCGAGGAAATCCGAAATAATGAAGATGATGCTCCGCTTCTTGAGCACGCGCTGGATGAAATCGACAGCGCCGCCGATGTTGGTCCTGCGGCTTTTAGGCTTGCACTTCAGTATTTCATCAAGGACCTTAAGGATGAACTTGCGCCCTTTCTTGGGACGGATATAACGCTCGATGCGGTCGGTGAAGAGACAGGCGCTCACACGGTCATTGTTGATCTGGGCCAGGCTCAGGAAGAGGGACGCCACCTCCATGATGAGGTCGCGCTTCCGCGGGCCGCCGCCGAACTCGGTGGATCCGGACATGTCGATCATGAGGACCACGGAAAGCTCCCGCTCTTCTATATACTGCTTCACGTAGAGGTTGCGCATGCGGGCCGACACGTTCCAGTCGATGCTGCGAATATCGTCGCCGTACTGGTACTCGCGGACAGAATCAAAGGACAGCCCGTGCCCCTTGAAGGCGGAGTGATACTCGCCCATGAAGAGGGTGTTAATCTTCTTCCCGGGCTGGAGCCGTATCTTTTTTAAGAGCGAGAGCTCCTGCGCTTCCACTTAGGGGACCTCCACCGAATCAAAGAGCATTTTCACCACCTCGTCGGCGTTCTTCCCGTCCGCCTCCGCCTCATAGGAGAGAATGATGCGGTGGCGCAGCACGTCGGCGCCTATCTCCTTGACATCGTCGGGGGTGACGAAACCGCGGCCCCGCATGAAGGCGATGCACCGCGACGCTTTCATCAGCGCGATGGATGCACGGGGGCTCGCGCCGAATTCGATGTATTTTTTCAGCTCCTTGCGGGACGGCTTCCGGGTCTCGCCCACGATGGTGACGATGTAATCGATGAGCTTGTCGTCTATATAGATTTTTTCAATGATTTCTGATTTTTTGGCAATCTTCTCCGGCGTCAGCACCTTCTTTACGTTGTCCACCTGTATGGCGCTGAAGCGGTTCAGAATCTCCTTCTCCTCCTGGTGCGTCGGATAGTCCACCAGCACCTTCATGAAGAAGCGGTCAAGCTGCGCCTCGGGCAGCGGATAGGTGCCCTCCTGCTCGATGGGGTTCTCCGTGGCCAGGACCATGAAGGGCTTTTCCAGGATATAGGTCTCCTCACCGATAGTGACCTGCTTTTCCTCCATACCCTGGAGCAGGGCTGACTGCACCTTGGCTGGAGCCCGGTTGATCTCGTCCGCAAGGAGGAGATTCGTGAAGATGGGGCCCTTCTTGGTGAAAAAGTCCATCTCTTTTGGATTGTAGATGCGCGTGCCGATGAGGTCCGCAGGGAGCAAGTCCGGCGTGAACTGCACGCGCTGAAAGGAGGTGTCGATGGCCCGGGCAAAGGCGCGGATGGCCAGGGTCTTGGCCAGGCCCGGCAGGCCCTCGAGAAGGATATGGCCACCGGAGATGAATGATATAAGGATCCGGTCTATCAGGGCTTCCTGGCCCACAATGACCTTCGCAATCTCCTCTTTAATTTTTCCAACAAAGTCATTTTCGGCCTTCACCTTTTCGGTGAGCTTTTCAATTTCGGCATAGTCCATAGGATAACTCCCCAAGCATAATAAAAGTATTGCTTCTGTTATGAGATGTAAAAAGGCATATTTTTTGTCCACCAGAAAATGGGCAGCCGGAATCGGTTCCTGGCGGTAATAAATTTATTTATAGGCAGGGAGCTATCCCGCTCGTCCGCCTCGTATAATCCCGATACCTTTTTACTTTATAAGGAATCGGGATTGACTCGGCGGAATCGGCGACATCCGTGTCGCCTACTCGCCGGGACAGCTCCCTGCCTATAATAAGGAATAGCCCAACCTTCCCGGCAGTGAGAAGAAAATCGTAATAAGTGCTACTTTGATTTTGTGAGGGTATTATATGCCTCCCATGTTACAATGCCCCATGATAAAATTTTCATGCCAGTATATTATTATACCTAGCTAAAACAGTAATTAAACTGATAATAATAAGGTTGACATGCCGTGCAGAACAGGTATTATTCTTTATAAATCACATAGAGGAGGCAGCAGATATGAGAAAAACCTGTATCATTCTTATCGCTTTTTCATTGGCGGCAGTGGCATTTATCGGATGCAAAAAGGCCTTATCGGTCGAATGCGCCACGAAAATGAGGGATGTGGCCGTCCAGGACAAGAAGGAAGGCGTATCATTTACCGTCAACTGTCCCGCGAACTGCGAAGGCGGGTCCCTGTGGGGTACCGACACCTATACCACAGACTCATCGGTCTGCATGGCCGGGCTCCATGCCGGGGTCATAGCAAAAGACAAGGGCGGTGCGGTCAAGGTCCTCGTGGTCAAGGGGCTTAACAAGTATGCCGGGAGCGATCGCAACGGCGTCAAATCAGGCGACTGGAATGTATCCTGGGGAGACACGGCCTTCCAGGTGGCGAAATAACGGATTATTATATGAAACAAATCCCGGGAGCGGTTCACCTTCCCGGGATTTTTATTTTCCAAATCTTCATTTCATAATCATCTCCTGTTAAAATCCCATAAAAATCATTAAAACGAACAAATAATTAAATCTGTCATGGCCGGAGATTAATTATATTGCCCCGGTCCAATTTTGGCTTGATAAAATATACAAATTTCTTCCATATTGTAGAAAACGATTCCCCATCGGATTCACGCGCCGGTGATACAATTCATACTTCGTTCGTCGCGCACCATAACCAGAGGAAGGAGGAACATCATGTCCAATCCCAGCAAAGAGTTCTTAAAGGCCCTCGAAGTCGGACGGCCGCCAAACATAACAAAACTCTTCCCCAATTCGAAGGCATTAATCGTGAGCGGCAAGGTGATCGACCGGGCCATGATCGCGAAGGGGAACTCCATCTCAATCGCGGCCAATGTCCGCAACAGCTTCGTGATCCGCGGTACCCTGATGGCCGCCCAGAGGGCAAACTCGGCCGTCATCCTTGAGATCGCCAAGTCCGAGGGGGGCGCAAAGGCGTACTGCGCTGTCAACTACTGGAACATGGCCGCCCTCATCGACCAGGTCTGCAACGAGCTGGGCATCACCGTACCGGTGGCGATCCACGCGGACCACTATGGGATACAGAACGACAAGGACCTCGCCGCGGCCAAGATCGAAATACCGACCATGTTCGAGGCCGGCATCACGTCGATAGCGATCGACGCTTCACACCTGACCGACGACAAGAACCTTCTTGCCAGCATCGAGCTCAACCCGCTGGTTCCGAAATGGGCCGGCCTCGAGACCGAGGTGGGGGAGATAAAGGGCAAGGAAGGCCTGTCGACGCCGGAAGAGGCCCTCTTCCTGATACAGGGCCTGAACGCCCATGACATCTTCCCGGACTGGATCGCCCTTAACAACGGCACCACCCACGGCATCGAGGAGAGTGATGCGGGGATACAGGTGGACCTGACCGCGCGCATCCACCAGGCCATCGAGAAATACAAGGTATCCGGGGCACAGCACGGCACCTCCGGCAACAGCTCGGACCGCCTGCGGCAGATAGCGCAGAAAACGAAAACAACCAAGGCCAACGTGGCCACGGCGCTGCAGATGATATCGTGGGGCCTCGAGGTGAACGATTACGGCAACGCCCAGATGGACGCGAACAAGAACTTTAAAAAAGTCAAGGGCGCCGGCGTCACCGAGGAGATGTGGGACGAGATGGTGAAGTACGCCACTGAAAAGACCCTGAAGGCGGGGGATTACAAGAAGCTGAACCTCCCCTTTGAGAACAAGCTCACCGGGCTTCCCGCGGACGTGCGCGGACGGATGGCAAAGCGCGTCGAGGACTTCGTCTACGACATGCTCGTAAACGTCCTTAACGCCAAGGACACGGCTCCGCTGGGCATCGAGGCCATCCTCAAGGCTGAATCCTACGACCTGGGCGCCAAGATGACCCGGGTGGAAGATCCGAAGGAATGGACAAAGGAAAAAATCGCCGAAAAAGCCAGGGCCTTTGTTAAAGTTCAGGACGGCAAGGACCATAGCGATTAAAAAATGGCATCCCCTCTCCGTTAACGGAGAGGGGAGCGCTTATAAATTTTTTTGTAACATAAACCGAATCAGAAAATCTTAAAAAACATATTTTGTTACTATTTACTACGAGCATAGTTGTCATCGCGAGCAAAGCGAAGCGATCTTGCATTTGAATGTATCGACAACATGTAAAGAATCATTTACTTTTACATGGATAATTAGGTTAATAAAAACAAGATTGCTTCGTCGCTATGCTCCTCGCAATGACATACTTATCTTTATCAATTAGTTGGGGAATGCAATGAATTATCTGGCAGTTCTACTTATAATAGGGATCCTGATTCTTATCCATGAACTGGGCCACTTTTTAGCGGCGCGGGCCGTGAGGGTGCCCATTGAAGTGTTTTCCATCGGATTCGGACCGGCGCTGTGGAAAAAAACCATCAGCGGCACCGAATACCGCATCTCGCTGGTGCCGTTGGGAGGATACGTGCTTCCCGCGGTAAAGGATGAACAGGACTATTTCCGCATTCCAATCTTCAAGCGGATAATCTTCTCGATCGGGGGGCCGATAGCGAATCTGGCGCCGATCCTCCTGCTCTTCGGTGCCCTCAACATGATCCAGTCCGGTTTTTCTCTTGCCGGCGTTACCATTCAGCCGTTTCTGCAGACCGCGGACCTGATACAAAAAATTTTCATCGCCTTCACGAACCTTTTCACCAAGCCCGGCAGCATCTCGGGAATCGTCGGCATACTCCATGACGGCGGCAAGTTCATCGGGGGCGACGGGATAAACGCCGTCAGGCTGGCGATCATCATCAGCGCAAACCTCGCCATCTTCAACCTGCTGCCGCTGCCGGTGCTCGACGGGGGAAAAATACTGTTCTGCATACTGGAAAAAATAAGCATTCGCCTCAGGCCTCTTTTCGTACCGATCATGGTGGTCGGATGGCTGCTTATCATCGGACTTATGATATACGCGACAGTCATGGACGTGGGAAGGCTTATCATCAGTCACTCCTGATGCAGCAGGCCGCCGCCCGCCCCTGATGTCCGGACATTTGACATGAGGACAATAATGAAGTTATTGACGATAACTGCAATCATCGCCGCTTTCTGCTCAACAGCAGCGTTTGCCCTCATGTCGGACTTCAACGGCAGCTACAAGAAAGTGCCGACCTACATGGACCCCTGGTGCGGCAAATCGATCGAGATAGAGAAAATCCGGCACAACAAGTTCCGGATATCCTGGGAGTTGATCACCGGCGAGCGGTCGGTCCTTGAGCTGACGGGAAAAATCGACGGCGACACCCTCGATTTCCGGAACAGGAAAGGAGAGAACCTGTACGGGTACACCTACTCCCTGATCGACGGCAAGAACAGGCTGGTTGTTGTCCTCACTGTCCCGGAAAGGAAAGTTATCTGCCATTTTTTCCGGGACAAGAAAAAATCACCGCTTAATTGAGCCAGATCAGGTACCGGAGTTTCCTGCCGAACGACTCAAATCCGACATCTATTTCACGCTTCATCCGCTTGAGACGTGACGTAATGAGGGAAGGCTTTTTCCCGTAGAGGTAATATTCCCCGAACACCGAGCGGAGCATCCCTTCCAGGTCGCGGGACTTCTCAAGCGTGGCCAGCTCATTCAGGTTGATAACGATATCCCTGGGATGGTCGAACATCCTGCCGAAATCAAGATATCCCTTCGGCATCGGTTCAATTCTCAATTTCAGAAGTTCGGCAACATCGGCAAGGCGCAGGCCCTCCTCGCCCGTTACCAGTTTTCGCACGTCACCAAGAACGCCCTCCCAGGTCTTGTAGAGCTCTTCATTAACGGGAAGCGGCATGGGGTGGTCCTTCTGGCGGGGATTGGGTATCCATTCGCGCTCATCATCGGTTTCCGCCAGGTAGGAAAGACGCGCCTGTTCGGCACAGTCAAGACCGGTGAGTATTTCTTTTCTGGCCCTTGTAATCAGGGCCTTGTCCAGCATCTTGATCCTGATCTCCACGAGACTTTTAAACCCCTCGACCATGAGGGTGTTTATTATCGACCAGTCATAGGCAAGGGCGATGTTCAGGGCCGCCATCTGGAAGTTGACAAAGGCCCGGGCCCAGTGCACGTCACCATCGTCGTAGCGGTATAATGGCCTGCGGCGCCGGTCTTCCTCCGGCAGCGGCTTGCCCTCGGCATCGAGCTCTATTTCAAGGAGGGTCGTGTCCCGGTTATCGATTCTGCCGTCTCCGTTCCAGTCGAACATCCATTGGGCCGGGGCCAGGTCAAGGAAAACATCCTTGCAGCATGATGCCTTTTCAAGATCAGAATCCACCAGTGCAAATTCAGCAACCATCCGCCTGACTGCGGTGCGAAGAAAAGCCAGGTCGAAGCCGCGCCGCTGGGATCTTCCGGAACTCACATGCGCGGCATCAGCTGACAATTTCTGTATCGCGGAAACGTAGCGGGCTATGCCCCGTACCATCAATGCGTAGCAATTGCCGCCATCCTGGCCGACAACCTTATCAGACATGGTCAGGGCATCGGCGATCTTTCCGGCCCTGAGAGCATCAGCGGCGGGCTTGATAGCGTTGATCCTCATCGTCTGGTCCTGTGTGGTCACACAGAAGGTCATGGAGAAAAGGACGGTCATTATCATCAACAGAATTGTCTTTTTCATGGGGCACCTGCCTGTACGATTTTTTCTCGCAGAGACGCAGAGTCGCAAAGAAAAATGTATAATTATACTGTATTAAAACTTTTTTAAGAACATCGACCTTTGATTATAACGAGTCAAACAATAATAAAACTCCGCGTCTCTGCGACTCCGCGAGAGATCTTTTCCAAATGGCATAGGTCCCGCCACTCCTAATTCATGAGCCCGGCGATATGCTTCACCTGGGCGGTCAGGTTTGTGAGATAGGCGTTACGCTCCTGGTAAATGTCACCCTTCTCATCATATTCTTTGCGGGCCATCATCTCAATGGCGCAGTCTATATTGCCGCCGGCATCATTGATGTATCCCTCGATAAGCTTGCGGTACTCAAACGTGGCGGCATGTGATTTCTTGAGAAAGCCTGACGCGTCATCACCCGAAAGGACCCAGCCGTGGCCTATGCAAATCATCTCCGGTGTCAGCGCAATCATTTTCTCCATAGAGGTGAGATAGTCATTATACGAAGAGAGGAACTCGACCTGCGGTTCATTCCCTTCCCTGCCTAGAGGCACGCCGGCAGCCTCTCCCGGAAAAAGCACTTTTAACTCCGGGATATAGAATGCCAGAGAGTCCCTGGTGTGTCCCGGCACCTCGTAGACGCGGCAGGAGAGACCGCCAAGATCGAATTCATCTCCTTCTTTCAGGGTGATGTCAATTTTCATGGGCCTGATGGCCAGGTCTTCGTCCCCTGTTATATCCTTGAAGAAAACCCGCTGTATCTCACTCAGCCGATTCATCATGGCAAGGACGGATTCTTTCTGTAAAAGCGGCGCAACCCTCTCATGGGCGCCGACCGCAAGATTCGGCATGTTGCTTTTCAGATTCTGTACTGCTCCCAGGTGATCATAATGCGAATGGGTAATAAAAAGATAGTTGAGCCTGGCCGCGTCACCGAGTATTTCTTTTATGGATTTTAGATACAGCGGAGCCATGAGATTGA
Source organism: Spirochaetota bacterium (assembly GCA_041753395.1). Lineage (GTDB taxonomy): Bacteria > Spirochaetota > UBA4802 > UBA4802 > UBA5550 > RBG-16-49-21. The sequence goes on along the minus strand of JBGSUQ010000008.1, from coordinate 44,160 downwards.
TGCCGCCCTCGATCATAAGGTTTTTTGTATCACCCTTGATCACATAGCCGGGATATGCCAGGTTGCCCGCCACGTGAATACGGTCGCATATTTTCCCGCTGGCCATTTGTTTCATATTGTCTTTCCTTTCACCGATAGTTATCGGTATTTATCAATCCCCACCACCATCAAGGGTCAGAGTAATTACTTTACGGATTGAGACATGGATGTCGAAATCCCGACAAAGGCAGGATGCCGATTCTGTCGGGATAGTTATCGGTATTTATTAAATCCCAGACACATCAAGGGTCAGAGTAATTCAAATGCAGAATCCAAAATCCATTCCGGTCAGGCAGGATCGATCTGCCCAACCGGGATGGAATGCCGTTTTACTATGCCGCAGCCTTTATGCTCTGTACAAACTGCTTGAAGCTCAAAACAATTACCCCAACCGAAAGGCAGAGGAGAATGATATCACCAGCAGACAGCATCCAGTTACCTTTTGGTATGTACTCATTCACCAATATGAAGACAAGGGCGACAATGGTGGTCACCAGCATAAAAAGACCCGGTATCATGACAAAGAGGTACTTCTTCCCCTTCTTTAACAGCCAGATGCTTACGGTGATTAATGAAAGGGCGGCCAGGAGCTGATTTGCTGCGCCAAAGAGGTTCCAGAGTTGTTTGAAGGCGTTGAAATAGGCCAGTATGAACATGAGAGCCACGCAAAGGAATGAATTGAAAATATATGTATTGAGGATTTTGGGAACTTTTTTGAAAATTACACGCCAGAGCTCTTCAAAGAGATACCGGTTGAGGCGGACAGCTGTGTCAAGGGTGGTGACCACAAAGCCCTCCACCATGAGGATGCCGAAGACCGCGCCGTACACAACCGGAAGCCCAACCGATTTATTCAGCAGGCCTCCCACGCCGAGGGCAAAGGCAAGGACCGGGTTAGCCTTTACAGCCGTGTCTACAGGGAATACGATGCCGCAGAGTTTATCGTAGCTGATGCCGCATCCAATGGTGATGATGACCATGACGGCAAGGAGCGCCTCGAGGGACATGCCGCCGTAGGCGACGATGCGTGCGTCCGGCCTTTCAAAATTCACCTGCTTGGCCGAGGTGCCGCCGGCAACCAGAGCATGGAAGCCGCTGATGGCGCCACAGGCCACTGTTATGAAGAGGATGGGCCACACGTACCCGAGGTGCTGGGTCCCCACTTCAAGGTTTAACATTGGCGCGTCCACTACAGCGCCTTGAAAACCGAGGATTGTCCCGCCCACAAGCATGCTGAGGATCCCGCCGTAGAGCAGGAAGGAGTTGGTGAAGTCCCGGGGTTGAAGCACCAGCCACACCGGAACACCGGCAGCAAAAATGGTGTATATCGAAAGTATTACCATCCAGATAAAAGAATCAATTTTTATCGGGAACATAAGTCCGATCTGTATCGAAACCGCGCACACGGCTATGGCCACAATGGCCATGATCCACGCGTTGGCTTTCCGCTTGTAGAGTAAATAGCCGATGATTGGTGCGCAGCAGGTTATGACAATGACCGACGTGGATGCAATGCCGCCGATGACCGCGTACGTGACGCCATTTTCCACGACAGTGCGGATGCCCAGATCGCCGGTGCCGAAAAACTCCACCGGGTATTTCGAAGAGAGCGCCGTTGTCGTGAGGGTCAGGAATACCGAGGTGACCATGAGCAGCATAATAATAGTAAAGCCGATGAAGAGGAGAAACCCGGTACGTCCAAGGGTCTTTTCCGCTATCTCGGCTATGGACCTCCCCTTCTCCCGCATAGAGGCCAGGAGCACCGAATAGTCATGGACCGCGCCGATAAAAATGGTGCCCAGGAGGATCCAGAGCCACACCGGCGCAAAACCGAAAATAATGCCCACGCAGGGCCCGATGATGGGGCCGCCGCCGGCAATGGAGGCGAAGTGGTGCCCGAAGATGACGATCTTATGAGTGGGCACATAATCGACACCATCCTCATATTCGACAGCAGGTGTCACATGGCTGCCGTCAACATCAAAATTCTTTTCAATAAAGCGGCCATAGAAAAAGTAGCCGATCAGTAGCGCTATAATGGAAATTCCAAGGACAAGAAGCAGATTCATTGGCAGGCCTCCGATAGAGGATATAAATGACGGGTACACTGTTGTTAAAAATATCGCACAAGTCAATAAAAAAAGACCCCGGGAAATGGCGATAATTCAGCTTATGATTTCGACTCGATCTTATTGATGATCGCCATGGCGTTGAGAACCGCCTTGGGCACGAAGGAAGACCTGACCGCGTACTCCTGCTCCTTGCTGCCGTTAGAGGAATGCTCCGAGCAGTGGGGATTGCCGCCGGCGGGCCCCAGGCCGTCGATGGTCGGCATGTAATCCCAGAAGTAGTTGCCGTCGGATAGGCCGCCGCGCTTTTCGAGTTTGACCATGACGCCAAGAAGCTGTCCCGCCGACTCCCAGCAGGAATGAAGGCGCAGGGAGCCGGGATTGTCCGGCCAGGCCGGAACCCGGCGCACCAGCTCGACGGTCGTAGTGCAGGCAAACCCGCCGTCGTCGCTCCTGACGCTGGAATAACCATCGAGCGCCAGTATCTCCGCCAGAGCCTTGTCGAATACATCGGGAGAAAAGGCCCGCATCTCGGCATGGGCCTCGGCGAAATGTGGCACACGGTTGATCTGGGAGCCGCCAGCGATCCGGCCAACGTTCACCGTGAGCTCATGCTTGTAGTCGGTGATGCTCTCAATCTTTCCGATGACATCCGCCAGCTGCGTTATGGCGCTGGCCCCTTTTTTGTGAGATACGCCGGAATGGGCTCCCTTCCCTTCGGTAGTGATTTTTATCTCCGCTCTTCCCTTGCGGGAAGTTACGACACTGAAAATATCATCCCGTATTCTGCCGGCTTCGAATATCAGGCAACCGAGAGCCCCGGCGCCGACGCGCGTGCGGCAGAGGTCGCCGAAATCGATGGAATCCGTTTCCTCGGACGCATCCATGAGAAGTTTCCATGAAATATCTTCGAAAACAGCGGGCGCCGCTTGCATGATCGCTTCCAGGGTCATGAGCATCACCACGGTGCCACCCTTAATGTCCTCTGAGCCGGGTCCATAGATACGGTCTCCATCAACGCGCCAGCGGAAATTGTTACGCTCCTCCTCCTCCGGGCTGAAAACCGTGTCAAGGTGGGACACGCAACCGATAACTATCGGTGATTTTCCGGCCCTGGAAAGAACCAGGTGCTTCCCGTAGGAAGGATTCGCCGACTGTACCCGCTCATCGGTAAAGCCAAGCCGCCGGAAGACGTCGGACGTGTAGTCAGCCAGACGGTTCACGCCGACAGGATTGAGGGTATAGGAGTTTATCCCGATCATATCGCGGAGAATGTCCATGTAGCGGGGCATTCCCTTTTCAAGATGGTGTCGTATTGAATCTGCAGTCTCCCTATTAAAATGACCCATGAAGTACTCTGACCCCCTTGATTTCACCGATTGAGGCACGGATGCCGAAATCCCGACGACGGCACGAGGCCGCATTTTGTCGGGACTCTGACCCCTTTTTCCTGGAAAAAAATACCGATAACAATCGGTACGATTGATAATTACTCTTGTCTATCATAAAAATAACTTCTGTTCACCGATAACTATCGGCGGGAAGCATTTGGCCATATTACTCTGACTCAAATATTGTTAAAACCACAGGTTGAGGCATGGATGCCGAAATCCCGACAAAGGCAGGACGCCGCACTTGTCGGGACTCTGACACCATCAAAGGGCAAGTAATTTATTGAGGGGGGGCGGCATTTTTAACAGTATACCCGTAAGGATCATCGATTCAAATTTTCGGAGAGTCCACAGCGCAGAGAACTGCACTTATCCTTAAAGAGGAATCATGATTTTAATATTTTTTATACATATGAATTACTGTGTGATGTTAGTTCTTGACAGATAATAATTACAACATACTATTCCCTTTAACAAAACTTCCGGATCAGGATACGGACATGAACACTTCAGTAAAGGGACTGCGACCCATCCATATAGAAGCCACGACCCTGCCCGACGCATGGTTCCAGGCTGTTTACAAGTGCCTGGAAGTGGGCCGGGACTTTGTCATTGACCGGGGATCATACGCCGGCGAGAAGCGCCTGGAGTTCGACTTTATCACCGTACATATCAAAAAGCCGGGCGAGCATCCGCTCCTGCCCCAGATCCCGGGCCAGTACAACCTGCCCAACCCGGTGGCGGACGATTATCTGACCGACTACCTGCCATACCTTATGACGGGCGAGGCCAAACCGGGTGAATCCTACACCTATGGCCAGCGTATCTGCAAGTACCCGATACCAACTGGCTATGCTGAAAAATACGACACCCATGGTTATGAACATATTCTTATTCAGGACCGGGAGGCCTGGGAAGACAGGAAAATCATTATAGAGGAAGATGGGAGGTTCTATATCAACCAGATGGAACTCTGCATATGGACCTATAAAAACAAGGGCCACCGCAATAACCAGATGGTGCTCCAGGTGGCCCACCCGGCGGACATGATCCTCCTCGATCCGCCCTGCTTGCGCCTTATTGATACGCGCATCCAGGACGGCCGGCTCAACTTTATCATCTATTTCCGTTCCTGGGATCTCTGGGGCGGCTTTCCAGCTAATCTGGCCGCAATGCAGATGATGAAGGAATACATCGCCTCCGAGATCGGCGTTGAAGATGGTGAGATCATCGCCTGTTCCAAGGGCCTGCACATATATGATTATGTGTGGGAACTGGCCGAATGCATCCGGGGAAAGACGATTGAGCAGTTTCGTACCGGGAAGTGAGATGCCTGCTCTGGCACAATGATTTCTGCCGATAACAATCGGGAATATTTCGCTGAAGAAGTATTTTAGATGATTAACATATATTCACCGATAACTATCAGTTGAAGAGTTCATATAATTAGCATTTATTCTGACCCCGGTTTAACCTCCCGGTTTACTTACTCTGCCCCCCTTCTTTAAAAATGGTTTGACAGGGCCCCCAATCATGTAACACAAACAACAAATTACGATTGAAAATACATCCCGACGAGAGGCGCCCATGGAATTCTTTCATGAAATCATAAAATGGATCAACGGCTACCTATGGGGGCCGCCGATGCTGGTCATATTATTCGGCACGCACCTGTTTCTCACCTTCAGGCTGAGATTCATCCAGCGCTATATCGGTCTCGCCATAAAACTTTCCTTCTCCAAGGACTCTGACGGGCACGGCGACGTGCACCATTTCGGCGCCCTCACCACGGCCCTGGCAGCCACCATCGGCACCGGCAACATAGTGGGCGTGGCCACCGCCGTGGCCCTGGGCGGCCCCGGCGCCGTGCTCTGGTGCTGGCTTACCGGAGTCTTCGGCTTTGCCACCAAGTACGGAGAGGCGGTCCTGGCAGTCAAGTACCGGGTTAAAACATCTGATGGGACCATGCTGGGCGGGCCCATGTACGCCCTCGAGCAGGGCCTGGGTAAAAAGTGGCTGGCCGTGCTCTTTTGCGTGTTCACGTCAATTGCCGCCTTCGGCATCGGCAACATGGTCCAGGCAAACTCGATATCGACCCTGGCGCAGGAAACCCTGGGCGCGCCCCTTTGGGCAACAGGCATCTTCGTCACACTCATCACCGCTGTCGTTATCCTGGGCGGGGTTAAGTCCATTGCCAGGGTATGCCAGGTACTCATCCCCTTCATGGCTGTCTTTTACATCATCGGGTGCCTTATCATACTCGTCATAAACCGCGAGGTACTGCTGCCAACCTTCATTCTCATCGGAAAGTCCGCTTTTACGCCCCAGGCTGCGGGGGGCGGATTCATCGGCGCGTCGGTCATGATGGCAGCCCGCTTCGGCATCGCCCGGGGCCTCTTCTCCAATGAGGCAGGCCTCGGGTCAGCTCCCATCGTGGCAGCTGCCGCGAAAACGAACAATCCGGTCAAGCAGGCCCTGGTGTCAGCAACCGGAACCTTCTGGGACACGGTGGTGGTCTGCGCCATGACCGGCCTGGTACTGGTGAGCACCATCATGCGCTTCCCTGATGACTTCGGATCAATAAACGGAGCGGTGATGACCAAGCGGGCCTTTGCGGAAATACCCGTCGTGGGGCCGATAATCCTCACTGTGGGGCTCCTTACCTTCGTGTATTCGACCATACTGGGCTGGTCCTATTATGGCGAGCGGTCAGTTGAATATCTCTTCGGCAAGCGGTCAATCATGCCATACCGCGTGCTCTGGGTTGCCGCCGTCATGGTGGGCTCCGTGGTGTCGCTCCCGCTGGTATGGGACATGGCAGACATGATGAACATGCTCATGGCTATCCCGAACCTGGTGGCCCTGCTGTTATTAAACGGGGTCATCATCGCGGAAACGAGGAAGTATCTCTGGGATGGCAGCGTCCATGATATAGCCGGTGATTAATACGCATCAATCTTACATGGATTTCAGATCACTGATGGCGCGACGCGCTTCACCGCGTACCCGCTTGTTTCTATCTTCAAGGGCCGGCTGGAGCGCCTTTAATGAAGCTTCCCCGGCAATGCTACCCAGGGCTCTTACTGCCTCCAGGCGCACATCATAAAACTTGTCCCCGATCATTTTCGAGAGGGACTCCACAGAGGAGCGATCACCGAAGGCTGCTATGGCCCGCGCTGCCTCGATGCGCACCTCCTTATATCGGTCCCGGCAGGCCCGGTGGAGGAGTGGGAGACCCTCCCTGAGCCCCTCAACACCGATCTGTTTCGCGGTTTCCTTACGCTCCGGCTCCAGGCCGCCCATTCCGCGAATGAGGCGCGCATACCGCGTGTCATGGAGCGCCATGCGGACGCGGGGCGAATCAAAATTCTCCAGGCACAAACGCGCCTCATCCCGCACGCCGGCGTCGGTATCGACCAGAAGGCCGATCAAATGGTCGATACTCGCGTCATCGCCGATACGACACAGGGCCTGAGCGACCCTGATCCTCATATCAGGATGCCGGTCGTTCATCATTTCAGCGATTTTGGAAACCAGGTGACCGCTGCCCGTGGTGCCAGCTGCCTCCACGGCATTAAGCCTGACGATCCCGTTACTGTCCTCAAGGGCCAACACGACCGCCTCCATGATTGGCCCATCCACGTCGCGACCCCGGCCAGCGATTATCTTCAATAGATTAATTTTATCCTTTCTCGTTCCGCCGGACATCAACTCAACAAGATTTTTAGACAGGTTTGATGCTCCCAGAGATGCGAACTTAAGGGTCGCAGCGGTCCTCACCCGCTCATCAGGATCGTTCAGCATTTTTTTCAGATTGGCGACAATATCATCGCTTAATTTTTTTTCACCCGCCAGGACCAGAAACGCCCGGTAGCGGACGGTAGGGCTTTTATGGTCGAGACATCGCATCAATCCGGCCATATCATTCTTCTTTTTTAATCTTTCAATACTAGGTGAAAAGAACCACATAACAATCCCCCTTTTTTGTTCGCTTGCTTCATCAACAAGTTGTTTATAATGGTAAGAATAAAAAAAGTCAACAAGATATTCAATATTATACAGCCAGAATATTGTCTTGACATGGACTTCATTCACACTATCATGCTAAAAAACGGAGGGCTACAGATGGGACATCTCGGTCCAAAAGAATTGTATTTAAAACTAGGCGAAACAATAGACGGTCTTGGCACCCGCATCCCCCGGAACGAAACGCTGAACAACATCCTGAAAGAACTATACACTCCCGAAGAGGCGGCGGTTGTTTCCACCATGCCCTACGGCCTGGCCAGCCTTGACCGGATATCGGACATCACCGGTCTCGAGCATATACGGCTCCAGAAGATACTTGAGGCACTGGCGCAAAAAGGTCTCGTTATCGACATATGGGCGAATGACGAGTACCAGTACATGCCCTCCCCCATGGTCATCGGCATTTTCGAGTTCACCATGATGCGCACAAGGGGTGAGCTCAATTACAAGAAATGGGCTCACCTGTTTAACGAATACCTGACAGGCGAATTTTTCGACGTGAATTTCGGCGACGGCCAGGTCATTTCCCTTATGCGGTCTATCCCCCATGAAGGGTCGATCGAAGAAACCGAATACACCGAAATACTGGATTACGAAAAAGCGGCGGCAATCATACACGACCACGACACCTTCGCCATCGGCATCTGTTCCTGCCGGCATAAAAAAAAGCACGCCGGAATTAAAACATGCGACATGCCCCTCAACACCTGCTCAACCTTCGGTTACGCCGCAGATTACTGGATACGGAACAAACTGGCGAAAAAAGTCTCCCGCACCGAAATGCTTGAAAACATAGCCCGGTCCAGGGAACTCGGCCTCGCCTTCTGCGGCGAAAACGTGAAGAACAATGTCAGCTTTATCTGCCACTGCTGCAAATGCTGCTGCGTCGCCCTGTCCGGGATCAGCAAGTACGGATACGCCAACGCGGTGGTCACGTCGAATTACATAGCCCAGTGCTATGACGAGAAATGCACCGGATGCGGCAAATGCGCCAAGGCATGCCCCATCGACATTATCGAGATGAGGCCGGTCCAGAAGCCCGGCTCAAAAAGGCGAATGGAACCGGTAATCGATAATGCATTTTGCATGGGATGTGGGGTGTGCGCGGTCAAATGCCCGAAGGATGCAATGAAACTCACCCATCGTAAAAGCCGTGTTCTGCATCCGGAAACGGTGTTCGAGAAAGTGATCTTAGGAAACCTGGAGCGGGGAACCCTGCAAAACCAGATCTTCGACAACCCGGAAAGCATTACTCAAAAATTCATGCGGGGCTTCGTAGGCGGGTTCCTCCGCCTCCCGGTGGTCAAGCGAAACCTCATGAGTGAAAAATTGCGCTCCCGCTTTCTCGACGCCATGAAGAAAGGTGTTGCGCTTCAGGGCAAGGGCTGGGTCCTGAAGATATAGTCTTCCCGGGAACTCTGCTTAAAACAATCAGTGGGTGCTGGTAGTTGACCGGAGACTCTTCTCAGCTTCCAGCCAATCAATCATTTCGTTGCCGGGCATATTGCTTTTCATCCTCTTGAGATAGTTATAATATGCCTTGACCCTGACCTCGTCCTGGAAACTTGAGAAATCGAATGTGGCTTCCGGTTTCTTTTTTTTATTTTTCAATACACCGGCTTTAGTTGTAGATGTATCTGTAACGGTTTTTTTTAAAAGCATATCACTTCCTCCTTGTCCCTGCCTGCGTCATATCTTAACTCCCCCGAAAGAAAATCAAAATACGTCACTGAATTTTATCTTTTTTTTAATATATGTACTATAATTATTCAAATCAATATAAAATAACATTTATTTTAAATAATGCTGCAATATTCTTAAATAAACATTGTTTACAGTATTGACACAACCATCTAAATATTAACCCTGACACAATTTCAGCAACCTGTGAGCAGATACAACTATTTCGGAAAAAAAAACATCATAGTGCAGCAATGATATAATAATAATTATAACATCGATAGAAAACAGTGTGGCTGATATTACTACATCAATTATGCCGGAACATGGTATAAGCCTATTGATATAGTATAACGGGAAGAAAATAAAATCGTTATTAGCGGTTTTCATCTAATGAACCCTCTCAATAAATAATTTTCGGAGCATGAAGAAACAGTCGCGTCTATCGGGACAAAATTAGAAAGCCTGTCTATCGGAAAGATATACGCGGGACACTGCACCGGGCCAGAAGCCTACCAAATTTTAAAAGACAAGTTAGGTGATAGAATCCTGGAATTCAAGACCGGCTCAGTCCTCTCCGTTAAGGATTGAACAACCTGACCGATAACAATCAGGTTACTCAAGCTTTCTGTTGGAAAAAAATGGAGGGTTCTTTTATTATAGATTAATTTATTCATATAATTGACAAATTTTAAACTTTTTAGTATTTTAGAATATATTTAAAATTATCAGAAATCATGAAAAAGAGTATTAGCAAACCAAACTGCAGACGTCATCAGAATAAACAAGGGATATATTTCTGCTCGAAATATGCCTCATATTACTGCGATGAGTGTCTTTTCTGCATGGACCCAAAGGGTTTTTGCAAATACAGAACCGCCTGTATTATTCATGAATTCCAAAAACATGAAAAACCGATAACAATCGGCTATAATTATAACTGATAAAATTTTTTAATTTTTCCTTTCCTATTCGTAAACAAACAAAATACGCAATTAGGAAGGGAAAACATATGAGCATCGAGACAACCCTCAATATCGAAAAAATCCTATTAGAAATAATAACTCATGCAGCAGAACAAAAGGGAATTTCTCGCATTGAATTTATTATTCTTCTTTTAAAAATGGTTATGAAGGATGCACAAAATCATGTCCGACATGGGAAAAGGATAGAATATCAAAGCAGGCAGAATCATGGAGTATGGTGTACTCTTCATATTCAATTGAGGCCGAATGATTATGAATATTTGTTGGACCTGAGAAAGCTTCTTAAAATGTCAGTTTCGCATATTCTTGCCTATGCAATTGATAAATATCTTGATACATTAAAGAAATCAAGAATTACCGATAACTATCATTATACAAACTACATGATACTCAAAGAAACAATTGATGGAATTCTATGCTGGAAGCTATTCTGGGGAATACCCAGAAACCTGGAAATATTTCTCCATGAATATTAACACCTTTCTATCTTAATTTCATGACTATAAACACAAAATTTCTTGATTAATAAACCATACTCACTGAAGTTCGATTAAATAATCTTGTATGGTCATATCCTAGGAGGAATGAGTTGTCTAAACCGGATCCGACAAAACTGGCCGACTGGCAGATAGCAGAAGAATATGAAAAACAGATGAAAACCGTTTACCGGCTTGCCGAAGAGCTGGGAATCCGTAATGATGAACTACTGCCCAATAGTCATTATTACGGAAAGGTCGACTTTGAACTAGTCCTGGAGCGTTTGAAGGATAAACCGGATGGGAAATATATCGACGTAACTGCTATCACCCCCACTCCGCTCGGCGAGGGAAAGAGCACCTCCACAATTGGCTTACTCCAGGGCCTGGGTCGTCGCGGCAAAAAAGCAACCGGTGCAATCCGCCAGCCATCGGGCGGCCCGACCATGAACATCAAGGGAAGCGCTGCAGGCGGCGGTTTATCGCAATGTATTCCTCTCATACCGTTTTCCTTCGGCCTTACCGGCGATATTAACGACATTATAAACGCACACAACCTCGCAATGGTGGCCCTTACAGCCCGGATGCAGCATGAATTCAACTATGACGATGCTATGCTCGCATCAAAGCACCTCCGACGTCTCAATATCGACCCGAGGAGCGTTGAGATGGGTTGGGTCATTGATTTCTGCGCGCAGTCTCTCAGGAAGATTGTTATCGGTCTCGGCGGCACGACAGATGGATTTCTCATGGAATCAAAGTTTCAGATCGCGGCGAGCTCCGAACTCATGGCCATCCTGGCCGTATCATTGAGCATGGCCGACATGCGGGAACGGATCGGTAAAATCGTCATGGCCCGCAATCAAAACGGTGACACCATTACCACCGCTGACCTCGAGGTGGACGGAGCAATGACGGCCTGGATGTTCAACACCCTGAAGCCAAACCTGCTCCAGACCCTTGAAGGCCAGCCTCTTTTTGTGCACGCGGGCCCCTTTGCAAACATAGCCATCGGCCAGTCGTCCATCGCCGCTGATAAACTCGCACTCAAGCTTGCGGATTACCATGTAACAGAAAGCGGGTTCGGTGCCGATATCGGCTTCGAGAAATTCTGGAACCTGAAGTGCCGCATGAGCGGTCTCCGGCCCCATTGTGCAGTAATCGTAGCCACGGTGCGGGCTCTTAAGAGCCATGGCGGCGGCCCGCCGGTTCCTCCGGGTCACCCACTCGACCCGGTCTACACCGAAGAAAACGTTGCCCTGGTGGAGAAAGGGTGTGCAAACCTTATCCGTCACATACAAACCGTGAAGAAGGCCGGCATCAACCCGGTGGTCTGCATCAATCCTTTTTCCACAGACACTGATGCCGAGATCGCCGAGATCAAGCGCCAGGCCGAGGCTGCCGGCGCTCGCGTTGCCGTGTCCCGCCACTGGCTAAAGGGCGGCGACGGAGCGCTGGAGCTCACCGATGCGGTTATCGACGCCTGCGAGGAGAAAACAGATTTCAAATTCCTCTACGACCTTGATATGCCCCTGTCAAAAAGGATCGAAACCATTGCCAAAGAAGTATACGGAGCCGACGGCGTAAAGTACCTTCCCGACGCCGAGGAAAAACTGAAAAAGATGGACGCCGACCCCGAGGTGTCAAAGCTCAGCACCTGCATGGTCAAGACTCACCTATCCCTTTCACACGATCCCAACCTGAAAGGCGCGCCCACCGGATGGGTCCTGCCGGTGCGGGACATTCTCACCTATCAGGGGGCCGGCTTCGTAGTGCCGGTGGCTGGCGCCATAAGCCTCATGCCGGGAACAGCATCTGACCCGGCATTCCGGCGTATCGATGTTGATCTGAGCAGAAGAAAGGTGACTGGAGTTTTTTAACCGATAACAATCTTCAATCGCGCGGCATAGCAACGCTTTCATTGAGGTTAAAGCGGTGCTTGTATCCGGCCGGGATGTGGTAGTACTTGAAAACCTGCTGGGTGGCGCGGCAAGCCAGGCTTTGCTGGTCTTTGAAGAAATCCTTGATAACTTCCACAAAATTTATCGATATTCCCACATAGAGATTCTGCGATTTCACGGGAAGGCGGTAATGTTCCCACGCGACGCGGCGGTCATAGGATGTGTAGCCTTTTACACCATAGCCGATGTCAAGCATAATGTAGCGCATAAAATTCGGGATGTTTACTCCCACCTCTCTGAAGCCGGCAAGTTTTATGTTGGCCATAACTATCATGCCGCCGAAATCATCGGGCATCAAAAGTATTTTACCAGGATGCTTTCTAAAAAAAGCACTCGGCCAGTATTCGATACTCAGGCTGACAAACGCGTCCACCTTTGGGAAGGCCTCGAGGAGCCCCCCTATCAGTATACCGGCGGAATCGAAAATAATATCATGATATGCAAAGCCATATCCGGAATAAGCGTCACCGATTTCAATCGAAAGGCCCATGAGTAATGTTAACAGGGCGCCGTACAAAAATCGGAAATTCGAACCCCGTTCGGTATAATTGAACACGGAACAGCTGAGGCGCATCGCCGAGTAATGGGTGAACATGTGGCCGATCTTGTCGTACCCTCCGTAGTGGGTATTATGTTCGAAAAATCCTTCATGGGACCATTTCCAGTAACCCCGATTCGCCCAGCCCCAGGAGGAGAAAGCATAGGCGAAGACCGCTCCGGGAAACCCGATGGAATAGGTATACCGCAGCGCATCACGTTTGGCGTCGTCATTCGTGGTTTCTGCTGTTGTTTTGCTTTTTACGTCAGAAGCGGGACTATCATTTTTTTCTGCAGCGAAGGCAACACCGGTGATCCATCTGGATGAATGCACCTGCACATATACCGGAGCCGACAGTATTGCCATGATAAATAATAATATCGATAAACTAAGTTTTCCAGCCATTCGGCTCTTACCTTGATAATCAACAGTCATTCAATACATCGAAAATGTCAATAGCCGCGATAGCTATAGTATTGATGGATATATCATCCATATGCACGTTTCTAATAATTCCCATTTTTTGGAATATAATTATTATGTCAATATTATATTTTCCAAATATTAAAGTTGCATATCACATTATATTGCAGCAAAGACAAAATGTATCCGGCCAATACCGGTGATTCGACCCCACAGCTCTACGCCAGAGCGACGAGACCGTACAAATAATATTTAATTTTTCCAAAAGAAATAATTAAAACTTTTAGAATAATTTTTTTGAGTAAACAAAGAACTTATTGTAAATTTTGAGCATTTTATGAAATATCACATTATTTACACAAAGCTCATCATGAAAAGAAAAGTATCCAGGTTTTATCCAATAGGTATCGGTCCACAAACAGATTATTATCGGGGAAAAACCCATAACATATCATTTTTCAAAAATTAATCTTGACAGGATCATAATCTTATATTACTATATAAAGATATCTTGATATAGTAATATAAGATTATGCAGGAAATCAATGTTACATTACTCCCCGATAACGTGACCGTGGCTGTGCCCCGGGGCGAAATCCTCCTGCGCGCAGCTCATGTTGCCGGCGTTCATATCAATTCCTCCTGCGGGGGCCAGGGCACCTGTGGCAAGTGCCGCGTCATGGTCAAATCAGGGAGCGTGACAGGCGGCAAAACAGAAAAGATTTCCGATGCGGACTACACGAAGGGCTACCGCCTCGCCTGCCTGACCCATGCCGACACATCCCTTGAGGTGGAGATACCGCCGGAGTCCCGCCTGCACAGGGGGATCCTGGACGCGTCGAGGGTCAACAAGCCTACCGGCAGGCTTGCCATGCCGCGGGCGGCGGAAGCGACAGCGGTGCCCCATCATCAAGTCATTGAAAAAAAAGTCATCTCCATTGACACGCCCGATCTTGAGGACACCGCGAGCGATCTGTCCCGCACCCTGCGAGCACTGAAAAAACAGCACAACATCGAGAATGTTTCCGTCGACTACCCGGCGATCAGCGGGCTCTCCGCCGCCGTCAGGGACGGCGGATGGATGGCGACTGCCACCATCCTGCATACCCGTATCGGGATCGGACCGGGAAACAGCCATCCCCGGCTCCTCAACATTGAAGCAGGCGACACCACCGCCCGCCATTACAGCATCGCCATTGATGTCGGCACCACCACGGTGTGCGGTGAGCTCATCGACCTGGCCCGCGGCGAAACCATCGCCGAGGCCTCTGATTACAACGGGCAGATTAAATACGGCGAAGACGTTATCACCCGGATGGTATTCGCACAAAAGGGAGATGGCCTATCAACCCTCCAGAAAACAGTTACCGATACGGTGAACGGCGTCATCGCCGATTTGCTCCGAAAGGGAAACGTCGGCCGCGATGACGTGCCTTACGTAACCATAGCGGCCAATACAGCCATGACCCATATCCTCCTTGGCCTTGATACGCGATATATCCGCTCCGCGCCCTATACGCCCGTGGTGAACCAGATGCCGCCGGTCAGGGCGTCCGAGTTGGGCCTCGCCCTCCCCGGCCACGCCTATCTACACGCCATGCCGATGATCTCGAGCTACGTCGGCGGCGACATCGTGGCCGGGGTACTCGCCTCCGGTCTCCACCGGCGTGACCGTAACACGCTTTTCATCGATATCGGCACCAACGGCGAGATCGTGGTGGGCAACAAAGACTGGCTTGTCACCGCGTCCTGCTCGGCCGGTCCCGCCTTCGAGGGGGGCGGCATTCGCCACGGCATGCGGGCCACCTTCGGCGCCATCGAGGAGATCCGTATCGACCCTGACACCTGCGAGCCGGTGGTCTTCACCATCGGCGAGGAAAAACCGAAGGGCGTGTGCGGGTCCGGCATCATCAACATCGTGGCGGAGTTCCTTGAAACGGGGCTCCTGGAGCCCAATGGAAAATTCAGAACTGATATACTTTCAGACCGCCTTCGCCGCGGCAGCGATGGCATGGAATACGTACTGGTCCGCGCAGACCGGAGCGGCATTGACGGGGACATCGTAATCACCGAGGTGGACATCGACAACTTCATGCGGGCCAAGGGCGCCCTGTACGCCGGGTACCAGACGCTGCTGGAAAGCGTCGGCCTCTCCCACAACGATCTCGACGAGGTCATCATTGCCGGCGCTTTCGGGAGCTATGTCGACATCGAGAAGTCGATCATCACCGGCCTCTTCCCCGACCTGCCGGTGGAGCGCTTCTCTTTCATCGGAAACAGTTCCCTCCAGGGCGCGCGCATGGCGACACTGTCCCGGGAACACTTAAACGAGGCTGAAGAGATCGCGGCCAGAATGACCAACTTCGAGCTGAGCGAGAACAAGTCCTTCATGGACCACTACGTTGCGGCCCTCTTCTTCCCCCACACGGAACTGAGAAATTTTCCCACCGTAATGGAGCGGCTCAAAACCATCGGGAAAGGATGCGGACCGGAAAAAGGAGAAACGCGTTGAGCAGGATAGTAGCGGTGGCCGGCAAGGGCGGCACCGGAAAAACAACAACGGCCGCACTGATCATCCGCCATCTTCTAAGAAGCGGAAAGGTCCCCCTCCTGGCCATGGACGCGGACCCCAACGCGAACCTGGCCGACTCCCTGGGCCTGCAGGTGCACGACACCATCGGCACGGTCCTTTCCGATTTCATGCGCGAGCGGGCACAGATACCGGCGGGGATGACGAAGCAATCGTACCTTGACATGAAGTTTCACCAGATATTAAAAGAAGAAAAGGACATGGACATGCTGGTCATGGGTTGTCCCGACGGGCCAGGGTGTTACTGCGCGGCCAACTCCATCCTAAAGGATTATTTCGAGCACCTTTCGAAAAATTATCAATATGTGGTGGTGGACAACGAAGCGGGGATGGAACATTTCAGCCGCAAGACGGCGGCCCGCATCGATACGCTCATTTTCTGCTCGAACTATTCACTTAAAGGTCTCAAGACCGTTAAGACCCTGGCCGGGCTGGTAAAAGAGCTAAAGATCGAAGTGGGGGACCGCTACCTTCTGGTAAACCGCACCCCGGAAACGCTGGAGCGGGAATTCCTGGACGGGTTACAGGAAACCGGCATACCATTCCTGGGCCACACCGTCATGGACACAGAAATCGAAGAGTCAGAGATCAAGGGGATTCCCCTTCTCGATCTGCCGGACAGTTCAAAGACCGTACAGCGGTTTGAGGATATGCTGGGGAGGATACTGCCGTGACCCGATCAGCATTGGAGACCCCCCTGTCCCCCCGAGGGGGCATGGTGGAATAAATATTTCTGATAAATAGTATAGTATGATTAAAGGAATAAGCCATATAACACTCATTGTCAGAGATATTGAAAAGACTGCTGATCTTTTTTATAAGATATTCGGTGCCAAAGAAATTTATTCAAGCGGCGATGAGTATTTTTCAAAATCAAAAGAAATATTTCTTTTGATTAACGACACGTGGATTGCATTGATGCAGGGAGACTCATTGCGAGAAAAAACCTATGATCATATTGCTTTCAAAATCACTCATGATGATTTCATGATGTACTCTGAAAGAATTGCCGAATTGGGGCTTGAAACCATTGAAGACAGGAACAGAATAGCCGGAGAAGGCAAATCCATATACTTCTATGACTATGACAATCACCTGTTCGAACTGCATACAGGCTCACTGGATGAAAGGTTACAGCATTATAATAGATGATTCTGTTCAGAATCCCTGACTCGTACCCCTAGAGGAACAGGGGGGCAACAGCTGTCCGGGAAGGAACAGATATATTTTTTTATATTATTAATAAATTTTATTTGATACATAATCAATTATTCTTAACCTGCCCATATATCGGGAGAACGGCATGACAGCAAAAATCATCAGCGGCAAAGAAATAGCCGCCCAGATACGGGAAGAGCTTAAAGAACAGGTGACTCTTCTTAAAACCAGACACAGTATAATCCCCGGCCTGGTAACCATACTGGTGGGGGACAATCCCGCGTCAGTGAGCTACGTGACGGGTAAGCAGAAAACCGCCCATGAGCTGGGGTTCCATTCCATACAGGACACCCAGCCGGCTGATATTACAGAAGAAGAACTGCTGAAGCTCGTTGATAAATACAACAGGGATGCGGATATTCACGGTATCCTGGTCCAGCTTCCCCTGCCGAAGCACATCAATGAAAACAGGGTCCTGTACGCCATCGACCCTGACAAGGACGTGGACGGGTTCCATCCGGTCAACGTGGGAAGGATCATGATCGGCGAGGCCCGCTTCTATCCCTGCACGCCCTACGGGATCCAGCAGATGCTGGTCCGGTCCGGCGTTCCCATCGAGGGAGCCCATGTGGTCGTGGTGGGGAGGAGCAATATCGTGGGCAAGCCGATCGCCATGATGCTGGTGCAGAAGCAGAAGCACGCCAACGCCACCGTGACCATCTGCCACACCAGAACGAAGGACCTGAAGGCCCACACCCTCCGCGGGGACATCCTGATCGTCGCCGCGGGAGTGCAGAAAGCCGTGACCGCAGACATGGTAAAAGAAGGCGCCGTCGTCATCGACGTGGGCGTGAACCGAATCGGCACGACGCCGGAAGGCAAGGCGATTCTCCGAGGCGACGTTGATTTCGATGCGGTGAAGGAAAAAGCAGGATTCATCACACCGGTGCCAGGCGGCGTGGGACCCATGACTATAACCATGCTGATGCTGAACACGGTGCGGGCCGCGAAACTGGCCGCAGGAATTCCCCTGGATTAGGGAAAAACACCCTCACCCCCTCTCCCATAATTTATGAAGAAAGGAGAGGGGGGGAAATGGTGAAGGCGATTTTTGCAAAGCCCTCGCCTTTCTTCCAAGCTCAATGGGAGAGGGCGCGCAGAGAGCAGGTGAGGGGCGACAAAGAAGAGGATATCATCATGAAATACAAAACAATTGAAAAAGAAGATTACACCGGCGCCAAGGTCAAGGTCCTTGGTGAAACCTACGAGCCAGGCACGCCCGAAAGCAGGGGTGTGGGAGAGGACCGTGGATGGCGCGGACATCTCGCGGATAAAAACGAGATGCTGCGGTACCTGAAAAACGGCGAGCGTTACTGGTACTCAAGCGACTGGTACGGAAGCGAGAAAAAACGATAACCCTTGATTTGAATCAGGGAAAATACGGAGGATCATCATGGCATACGATATACCCAAAATAAATTATTCCGGAAAGATCAGGGAGATAACACTGGGCACCGGCGCAAAGGCGGTCACCGTTGGCGGGGAAACGTCATATCCTTTCCACATCTTCGAAGGGGTCATGCCCCATCCGCCAAGGATCGCTATGGAGGTCTTTGACCACAAGCCTGAAGAGTGGCCTGCGGCGGCAGTGGAGCCCTTTGCCGATGTCCTTGATGACCCTGCGGCGTGGGCAAAGAAAAACGTGACTGAATACGGCGCGGATATGATCGCCCTCCAGATGACCAGTATCGACCCCAACGACATGAACCGTCCTGCCCGTGAAGCGGCGGATATCGCAAAAAAGGTCATAGCCGCGGTGGACGTGCCGGTCATCCTCTGGGGAGTCGGCAGCCACGAGAAAGACACCGAAGTGATGCGCATCATTGCTGAAGAGTGCGACGGCAAGAACCTCGCCATGGGGCCCGTCGAGGAAGGCGACTACAAGCAGATCGGCGCCGGGGCGCTGGCCTACAAGCACGTGGCCGTCGCCACCACGCCCATCGACGTGAACCTGGCCAAGCAACTGAACATACTGCTGGGCAACCTGGGCGTTCCAGCCGACAAGCTGCTCATGGAACCCACCACAGGGCCCCTCGGATACGGCTTGGAGTACACCTACTCAGTCATGGAGCGTGACCGCATGGCCGCACTGACCCAGGAGGACGAAAAACTTCAGTACCCTATCATATGCAACATTGGCATAGAAGTATGGAAAACAAAAGAAGCTAAAATGGCTGAAGCTGATGATCCGAAGCTGGGAAAGGCGAAGGAGCGGGGCATACTCATGGAATGCGTTACCGCCACCAGCCTCCTCCTGGCCGGGGCCGATATACTCATCCTGCGCCACCCGGAGTCGGTGAAGCTGATGAAGAAGATGATACAGAATTTGATGGGATAATGACCTCATCCCCCCTACCCCCTTCTCCCACGGGGAGAAAGGGGAGCAGATGAACTAATTCGACCTGCTGCTCCCCCTCTCCTTGAAGGAGAGAGGGCCGGGGGGTGAGGTCTGATACAACAAGATTATTACAAGGAGCTCCACATGTCAGAAGAAAAGAAACTGTTTGCCGACAAGGCATCACAGGAAATATACGAAAAATCAATAAGGGACTCGGTCAGCACCGTCTTCACCAAGGCAGCAGAGCTGAAGCCCTGCCCCATCGGCTCGGCAGGCGACTGCTGCAAGCACTGCGGCATGGGGCCATGCCGTGTGCCGGAGCCGAAAACGGCGGGGGCTGTCCGCAAAGTCGGCCTCTGCGGCGCCTCGGCCGAGACCATTTCGGCGCGCAATTTTTTAAGGATGATTGCCGCCGGGTCCGCGGCCCACTCCGACCATGGCCGCGGTGTGGCCGGGACATTCCTGGCAGCGGCCAGGGGTGAGATCCCCGGCTACGGCATCAAGGACGAGCAGAAGCTCCTGGCCGTGGCCCTGGACCTGGGCATTACCGTCGAAGGAAAAGACACGAAGGCCCTCGCCATAGAAGTGGGCCAGAAAGCCCTGGAAATGTTCGGCCAGCAGGAGGGCGAACTTCCCTACGTGAAGAAGGCCCCACAGCGGCGCCAGGAGATATGGCGCAGGGAGGGCGTCGCCCCCCGGGGCATCGACCGTGAAGTAGTCGAGGTCATGCACCGCACCCACATGGGCGTTGATCAGGACTACAAGAGCCTGCTCAAGCAGGGGACCCGGGCGGCCCTGGCCGACGGATGGGGCGGGTCAATGCTCGCCACCGACCTCCAGGACGTCATGTTCGGCACGCCGGTGCCGGTCTTCGCCGAGGTAAACCTGGGAGTACTGAAAAAGGACGAGGTCAACCTTATCGTCCACGGCCATGAGCCGCTCCTTTCCGAGATGATAGTTATCGCCTCCCGCGACCCGCAGATGATCGAGCTGGCCCGCAGCCACGGCGCCAACGGCATCAACATCGCCGGCATCTGCTGCACCGCCAACGAGATACTGATGCGCCACGGCATTCCCATCGCCGGAAACTTCCTCCAACAGGAACTGGCCATTACCACCGGCGCGGTGGAGGCCATGGTGGTGGACGTTCAGTGCGTAATGCAGTCGCTCCAGAGCGTGGCGTCCTGCTATCACACGAAGCTCATCACCACCAATCCGAAGGCTGACATTACCGGTTCAACACGCATGGAATTCAACGAGCACGACGCTCTCAACTCTGCAAAGGCCATCGTGATCGCGGCGGTCGAGAATTTCGGGAACCGGAAAAGCGACGTCCTCATCCCGAAGGCGAAATCGCCCATGATCGCGGGGTTCAGCCATGAAACCATCAACTACATGCTGGGCGGGACCTTCCGGGCGTCTTACCGGCCCCTGAATGACAACATTATAAATGGAAGAATACGCGGCCTTGCCGGTGTGGTCGGGTGCAACAATGCCCGTACCGAGCTGGACGGCAACACCCTGATACTGGTAAAGGAGCTCATTAAAAATGACGTGCTGGTCCTCACCACCGGCTGTACGGCGATCGGCCTCGGCAAGGAGGGGCTTCTCACCCCGGAGGCGGCGCGGGAATTCGCCGGACCTGGACTCGCGGAGGTGTGCGAGACCGTGGGCATGCCGCCCGTCCTCCACATGGGCTCCTGCGTGGACAACAGCCGTATCCTCATCGCCGCCACGGCAGTGGTGAAAGACGGCGGCCTCGGGAACGACATCAGCGACCTGCCGGCGGCCGGCGCGGCGCCGGAATGGATGAGCGAGAAAGCCATCTCCATCGGCCAGTACTTCGTGGCTTCCGGCGTGTATACAGTCTTCGGCGTCACCTGGCCGACGTCCGGGAGCAAGGAGCTGACGAAGCACCTCTTCGAGGACATGGAAAAGATATACGGCGGCAAATGGGATTTTGCCGTGGACCCGAAGGAGATGGCCCGGAAGATGATCAAGCATATCGATAAAAAACGGAAAGATCTTGGCATCGACAAGGCGCGCGAGCGCGTGCTGTTCGACATGGCTGATAGAAGGGAACTGGCGTAACCTCACCCACACCCCCTCTCCCTGAAATGGAGAGGGGGTATTCTCTTCACCCTCCCCCTCTCCATTTGATGGAGAGGGGGATAGAGGGGGTGAGGATATATCGGGCGGGTGAGGGGTTTAAGATATAGAAGATTTATACGAGGAGAACAATCGTGTCTAAAATAATAGCATCAGCGGCGATACGGGGGGCCTATTCCATCGTGGACCGCGCCGAACAGGAAGTGAAGCAGGCCATCGACTCCCACGGACCCAATAAAGAGGTCGCCTTCCCCAACACGGGATACTATCTGCCCATCATATACGGCATCATGGGATACAAGGTCCAGAAACTTACTGACATGGAACATGTGATCAAGGCAAGCAGGAACCTCCTGCCGCCGCCTGTTAAAGAGCACCACCACCTCCCCTACCTTGGCCCGATCCTCGACGCGGGTATGGCCACATTTTTCGCGGAGGAGTGCATCGAGGCGATAAAGTATATTGACAACCCCGCAGTGTACGTGCCCGGCGAGGACCCGCGCGAGGACAACATCTGGCTCGGCGCCGCGGATGACGTCATCATGCGGAAGCGCGGCGTGGAATTCGTGGACGGCAGCGCCCCGGGGTTCGCGGCGATACTCGGCGCGCCAGAGGACCCCGCTGTCGCGGAGAAGATTGCCCTGGAGCTCCAGCAGAAGAACCTGTATGTATACATGAGCGCCAACACTAATGGAAAAACCATGTCGCAGCAGCTCATCGACCAGGGCGTGCAGATCGGCTGGCCCACCAGGCTGGTCCCCTTCGGCTCCGACACGAGCGCCACGGTCTTCTCCATCGGCTTCGCCACCAGGGCGGCTATGTCGTTCGGCGGCATCGATCCGGGTGACTACCGGAAGATCCTCATTTACAACAAGGACCGCGTCTTCGCTTTCGGCATAACGTTCGGATTCGTGAACGATGAATGGTACGCCAACGGAGCCGGCTGCATCAATTACGGCTTCCCCATCATCACCGACACGCCCACCCCGCAAATACTACCCACGGGCGTCTGCACCTACGAGCACGTGGTATCGAACATACCCCACGAGAACATCGTCTCGAAGGCGATCGAGGTGCGGGGACTGAAAGTTTCCGTGAGCAAGGTCCCGGTCCCCGTGGCCTACGGGCCGGCCTTCGAGGGCGAACGGGTGCGCGGCGATGATATCTACCTCGAAGCGGGCGGCGGCCGTACGATAGCGGTGGAACTGGTCGTTTCCGCAGACATGAACGCGGTCACCGACAATAAGATCGAAGTCGTCGGCCCCGAGATCACCGACGTCCCGGCCGGAAGCCAGCTCCCCATGGCCATTTTCGTCGAGGTGGCGGGACGGCAGATGCAGCCTGATTTTGAGCCGATACTGGAGCGCCAGATCCACCACCTGATCAACTACGCACAGGGGATCATGCACATCGGTCAGCGCGACATCGCGTGGCTGCGGGTGAGCAAGCAGGCGGTCGACAAGGGCTTCCGCATGGCCCACCTGGGAAACATCCTCCATGCGAAGCTCCACCAGGACTTTGGAAAAATATTCGACAAGGCGCAGGTCACCATATACACGGACGAAGCGAAAGCCCGCGAAATACTCGAGAAGGCGCGCTCACTGTACAAACAGCGCGACGAGCGGATCGCCGGCATGACCGACGAGGACACCGACCCCTTCTATTCATGCCTGCTCTGCCAGTCCTTCGCGCCGAACCACGTGTGCGTGGTGACGCCCGAGCGAACGGGCCTCTGCGGCGCCTACAACTGGCTCGACTGCAAGGCCTCCTTCGAGATAAACCCGACCGGCCCTAACCAGCCGGTGCATAAAGGCGCGGTGCTGGATGCGCGCTACGGCCGGTGGAAGGGCGTGGACGACTTTGTAGCCAAGGCCTCGCGGGGCACCGTTGTCACGGTCGACGCCTACAGTATCATGCGCAACCCCATGACCTCATGCGGATGCTTCGAGTGTATCGCCGCCATCCTGCCCCTGTGCAACGGCATCATGACCGTCGACAGGGACACCTCGGTGATGACACCCTCCGGGATGAAGTTCACCACCCTAGCCGGCATGGTGGGCGGCGGCAATATCACGCCGGGGTTCGTGGGCCACAGCAAGTACTACATCACCAGCAAAAAGTTCCTGAACGCTGAGGGCGGCATCAAACGCCTGGTGTGGATGCCCACGCTGCTGAAAGATCAGATCCGGGAGAGCTTCAACCAGCGCGCTGCCGAAATAGGCATGCCGGACCTGCTCGACAGAATAGCTGACGAGACCGTGGGAACCACGGAAGAGGAAATCATTAATTTCCTCACGGAAAAGCAGCACCCGGCGCTGACGATGGAGCCGTTGTTTTGACCTCACCCGCGCTCCGCGCACCCTCCCCCATTACAATCGGAAGAAAGGAGAGGGTTTCCGGAGTAGCGATCTTTGCTGCATCTCCCCTTCTCCCTGCGGGAGAAGGGGCCGGGGGATGAGGTCGTAGAGGATATCGAGCTATTAAATTTATTCTTGTATATTATTTAAGTTACTATTTATCAATCATTACAGGAGAACAAACCATGGGAATGACCGGAATTGAAATCTATAAACTGCTGCCCCAGACCAACTGCGGGGACTGCGGCGTGCCGACGTGCCTCGCCTTCGCCATGAAGCTCGGAGCCGGCCAGGCTGAGCTGGCCAAGTGCCCCCACGTATCAGAAGCGTCGAAGGCAAAGCTCGATTCCGCTTCGGCGCCCCCGGTAGTGCCGGTCGCCATCGGATCCTTCAAGACCGGCGGAGAGACCGTTCTCTTCCGCCATGAGAAGACCTTCGTGAGCCCCACGGGCATCGCTGTCCTTGTCACCGACACCATGGCTGATGCCGATGTGGATAAACGGCTCACGTCATACAACGAACTCCGCTACGAGAGGGTCGGCGTACAGCTCGCGGCCGACCTGGTTGCGGTCATGTCAGAGAAGGGCGATGCTGCCGCCTTCGAGAAGCTGGTGCAAAAGGTGGCCGGCGCCGTTGATGCCGGCCTCATCCTCATGAGCGAAAACGCCGATGTCCTCGCGGCGGGCCTGAAGCACGTGGCGGCTAAAAAGCCGCTCCTCTACGCGGCAACGAAGGCCAACGCGGACGCCGTGGGCAAGCTCGCCCTCGACAGCAAATGCCCCGTCGCGGTAAAGGGTACGAACATGGACGAGGTCATCGAGCTCACGCAGAAGCTCTCCGCCATGGGCCTGAAAGAAATTGTCATCGATTCAGGGGCACGGACTCTCAAGAAAGCCTTCGAGGACCAGGTTGTGATACGCCGCTCCGCGATCAAGAGCTCCTTCCGTCCACTGGGATATCCCACAATCGCCTTCCCCTGCGAAATGTCGAAGGACTACATGGAGGAGACCCTGATCGCCTCGACCTTCATCGCCAAGTACGCGGGGATCGTGGTCCTCTCGGAACTGCGGGGCGAGGGGCTCTTCCCACTCCTGGTTGAGCGGATGAACATCTTCACCGATCCCCAGCGGCCCATGGCCACAGAGCAGGGTATCTATCCCATCAACAATCCGGATGAGAATTCACCCGTCATGATCACCACGAACTTTTCCCTCACCTACTTTATCGTGTCCGGGGAGATCGAGGGAAGCCGGGTGCCCGCATGGCTCGTCGTCATGGACTGCGAGGGCCTCTCGGTCCTCACCGCCTGGGCAGCGGGAAAATTCGTGGCCGATGCCATCGGACCCTTTTTCAAAAAGAGCGGCATTACCGACAAGGTCAAACACCGCTCACTGATCATTCCCGGATATTCGGCATCCATCAGCGGCGAACTGGAAGAGCAGCTTCCTGACTGGAAGATCACCATCGGACCCCGCGAGGCCGCCCATATTCCGGCTTTTTTGAAACAGTACCAGGCGTAGGGAACAAGCCCCGACTGCATAATGAAGCGTAATGGCATAAACAGGACCGTTCTTATTCTCTGTTACTGCGTTCTTTTTGCGGGATTCAACTTTCTGGCCATGGCCGCGGAGGATGCCGGGATAACATCTGAACAGAAAAAAGATCAGGACCAGCAGCTCCAAAACGACACAATAAAATCCGTGCCGGAAAAAAGCCCTCTTCAAAATACAACTGCCGAAAAAAAAGATAAAGACGCGGCTGAACGCGGAACCGGCCTGTTCCCGGGGTCGCGCCTCTTCCCGGCTTCCATCGCCGACCCGCGCCGGGTCGCCTTCTCCGGCGGCATCCGCTACCATGATGATGCGTTTAACCGCTTCCGGACACGCTATGGATCAGACAGCCGCGTCCTGGGCTCCGACAAGACGTTCGGAGCGGTGTCGCTGGGATCGCGACTGCCCCTCTACCGCTGGAACGTGGTCAAGGGCCATCTCCAGGCTGATATTGAAGGCTGCGTGTGGGCACTGTTCGCCTTCAAGAAGCCGGGCGGGTGGCTCGGCGACGCCTCAACCCTTCTCAACGCGGACTACTTCATGGCCTTCATCACATCCTATTCATACAACAGCCTGGCCCTTCAGCTCCGTTTCTGGCACATGTCGTCGCACCTGGGGGACGAGTTCCTGCTGCTCTACCCGGAAATCTGGCGGAAGAACGTCAGCAACGAGGGGGTCGACATATTTGCGTCCTACGCGATCATCAGGCAGGTGCGCCTCTACCTCGGTATCGGCTGTGTGTACCACTCCTTCAAGGGCGCAAAGTTTGATCCCTTTTATCTGGAATACGGCGCGGAGTTCAGGCCCTTCGACGTCATCAGCATCGCGAAGAACGTCAACTTCCAGCCCTTCATAGCGGCCCATCTGAAAAACTGGCAGAACAACCATTTTGCCGTCAACGGGAACTATTCCATCGGGATAGAATTCGCAGCTTACCGCGACAGTTTCCAGCCGAAGATGCAGCTCTATTTTACCTTCAGTCACGGGCCGTCGCAGGAGGGTCAGTTCTATCATTTCAAGACCACCTACTACAGCCTGACCCTTACCTTTCAATTGATATGAGTGCGCCATGAAGATGAACTATGCCTCCATCATCATCAGCATAGCCTTCATCATGATAAGTGCCATGGAGGCCTTCGCGGAAGAGAAGACCGGTCATGAACGCAGGAAGGGAATGATCGGCGCGTCCACGGCCGGTATTGCCGTGGCTGCCGAAGCTGAATACCGCTTCATCAGGCCGCTCGCTATAAGATTCATGGGGGTGTACGTATACGGCCTGGGAAAAAAACACGGCCCCATCATATCAAAGGGAGAGCGCCTCATCTCGGCAGTAGTCACTCCCGCGGTCTATATCCCGACCCCGGTCGACTTCCTTGACCCGGTCCTCTTTTTCGGCTTGTCCTATTCCCACTACCGGTGGTATTCCCCCAACGTGAACAGGCACGGCATCATCAACGATGTCACCTTCGGCGGCGGCGCCGGCCTCGGCTTCATCGTCGCGCCCTTCTGCCGGATCGGCGTCAACTGCTGGATCAACTATGACTACAAGATCATGGACGATTATTTCAGAAAAAGGAAAGGATACCGGATCGCCTTGCCGATGCCCTTCATCGATGTTTGTTTTATGTTCTAACAGTTTCCTGGAAAACTCCATCCTTGGAGTTTTTGCCAATGCATTTTAGCGCTCTGATCAACGTCGGCATTCGGACATCGTGTCCGGCACAGGTCGGTTTTACGAAGTGAATGTCGGGTTATCCGATATTTCGGTTAACGGCTTTTCAAGCCGCTTTTGGTGTTTACTGTAAAACCTCGCGTTTTCCCGGTAAATGATTCGAAAAACGGCGATACCTCCTGTATCGCTTTAGTCCCGATATAATCGGGACTGTTTTTCAGCAAACTGCTAATGCATGAAACCCGTGCCGAATTATTTATTACTCATGCGTTGAAAAACCATTTGCATAATATCATGGATCCTTTACTATTATCAGTGAAACTACACTATATAAAATAATACCACACGGAAGGAGACAGACATGCGATCATTAAAAATGGGAATTGCTTTTATTCTGCTTTTGCTAACCGCCGTTGCCTTTGCCTGGAAGACAGGTGACAGGGTCCTCGGGCAGTGGAGCGACGGCCTCTGGTATCCGGCCAGGATAATCGGAACTACCGGGGCGGATTTCAACATTTCCTTTGATGACGGCGACAGGGCGGCCCTTCCCGCTGTAAAAATCAGGAGAATAGACTGGAAGGTCGGGACCAAAGTTGAGTGCAACTGGAAGAGGGGTGGTGTTTACTACAGGGGCACCATAACAAAAATGCAGGGGGAAGCGATCCACATCAGCTATGACGACGGCGACCAGGAGGATTCCACCATCAGCATCTGCCGGTCACGCTAAAAAGGAACATCCTGCTTGAATAATAAAAACGACGATGAAAATCGTCGTTTTTTTATTGCTCGCAGCCTCCCGGGGAATCTCACCCCGCCTCCGGCGCGCCCTCTCCCACAAGGAGAGGGCTTCGGGATAATATATTTCTTTAAGCTTCCCCCTCTCCCCGTGGGAGAGGGGGAGTGAGAGGATGAGGTCTTATGTGCAAGGGAGAAAAAAGCATTGACGTTATCCGCCGCCGACGGAATTATTAACCGGTAAGAATTACCGTCACTACGTACACCATGAATATAATTATTCTCAACGGCAACCCTGACCCGAAGCAAAAGGACCTTGACCGCTACATCAAGGACCTGGGGGCCAAACTCACCGCCCGGGGCCATGTGTTTCAATCCTTTCTCCTCAGGGAGATGGACATCCGGCAATGCATCGGCTGCTGGAGCTGCTGGCTCAAAACGCCGGGCCTGTGCACGCACCGCGATGACATGCCCGTGATCTACAAGGCAGTCATGGCCGCGGACCTGGCCATCCTGGCATCGCCGGTCATCATGGGATTCATGAGCGCCCTGCTGAAGCGCGCCAACGAACGTTTCATTCCCCTCATCCATCCCTATATTGCCTTCGCGGAGGGAGAATGCCATCACCGCCGCCGCTATGACCGCTATCCCGGCCTCAGCATCCTGCTGCACCGGGGACCCGATACCGACGACGATGACATATCGATCATTACCGATATATACAAGCGCGAAGCCATCAATTTCAAGACATCCCTGCGCTGTGCGCTCCTGACCGATCAATCCGTTTCGGAGGTGTCCCATGCAATTGATGCTCTGTAACGGATCGCCCCGCGGCAAGGCAAGCAACACGACGATCCTCCTCAAACATTTCACCGACGGCTTTTCCGCCTACGAGGAAAACAGCTTTGAGCATGCATACCTCCAACGCGTGAAGGACCACGCCTCCATAGCCGACAGGGCCCGCAAGGCCAGCGCGGTCATTATCGCCTTTCCCCTGTACGCGGACTCTATGCCAGGTATTGTTAAGGACTTCATCGAGACGCTGGGCTCATCACAGCCCAAAGGCCGCGCGTCGAAGAAACAAAGGGAATTCCCCCCCATAGGCTTCATCGTGCAGTCGGGCTTCCCGGAAGCTGTTCATTCGCGCTATGTGGAGCGGTACCTTGAAAAACTGGCGCGTCGGCTGAACGCCAGATATATCGGTACCGTCATCAAGGGAGGCGTCGAGGGGATACAGGAGAAGCCACCCTTCATGACAAAAAGGCTCTTCATGGCCTTCCGCAGCCTGGGACGCCATTTCGGCGTTACCAAGGAATTTCATCCGATAATCGTGAAGAAGCTTGCCGGTATGGAGAAATTCTCCGCCGTCGGAAAATTTTTTTTCCGTCTCCTGGTTCCCACCGGCCTCTTTGACGCCTGGTGGAACAAAATCCTGAAACAAAACAACGCCTTTGATCGCCGCTTTGACAGGCCCTATCAGCCGTAATAACGAAACACTTACGGATTTTTTTCACTTATCATAACGAATGTTATCCCCCCTGACCCCCGCTGGGAGCACGAGTGATGTATCTTATAAGTGTTATTCAATATATTTTTAACAAAACAAGTAACGTCATTATCAGTTCGTATTATGATACATGCCCCCTCAGTGGGACAGGGGGGTCTATCAAGATTAATCCTTCATTGACCGGGCTGTATTTCTGTTGACAGGGCATTGTTTTGATCTAGCATTCCCCGATAAGAATGTGTGGTTCAATACCCGCGTAGTGGAGGGGTCCATGCCCAAGGGCAGATATCAGCCCGTGGTAAAATATCACGGAAACAGGTTTTCCCAGTGGCGCTTTTATTATCATGCGATACTCACCCTCCACCCTCTCATTTTCATTCTCTGCATAGGCATGGTGTTCGCGTCTGCCACCGTACTGTTCGCCGTCCTCTACCGCATTACCGGAACCGTCTCACTTCCAGCAAAGGCCGGTTTCCTTGAATATGTCTATTTC
Source organism: Spirochaetota bacterium (assembly GCA_041753395.1). GTDB lineage: Bacteria > Spirochaetota > UBA4802 > UBA4802 > UBA5550 > RBG-16-49-21. The sequence goes on along the minus strand of JBGSUQ010000008.1, from coordinate 13,999 downwards.
AGCATTGTCACCTTCGCCACGGTCGGTTACGGCGACATCATACCGATCGGGGCGGGCCGGATGATCGCTGTAACGGAGGTCTTCTGCGGCATTCTCTTCACCGGGACCGTCACCGGCCTTATCTTCGCCCGCTTCTCCAGGACGCCGTCCCCCTTCGTGTGGAGCACACCGGTCGTGCTCTATTCCCATGACGGGGTGCGCCACATCCAGGTCCGGGTGACCAACATAGTCGGCAACGATGTGATAGACGTAGAGACCAGGCTCTTCCTCCAGACGATGGAGCGAACCCGGGGAGGCAATCTTGTGCGGCAGCTGGTACCTATCACGCTTGAACAATCAGCCCTTCCCATCTTTGCTTTCACCTGGGTCCTTTCGCACCGGATAGATGACAAGTCACCCCTCAGGACCTGGGCGGACGGCCGGGCGCCGGATACCGACCGGCTGGTGGCCTTTATCCACGGTCATGATTCCACTATAGGGAGGAGCGCTTACAGCTATACCCGGTGGAAGCCCTTCAACCTGGTGGAGGGCGAATTTGAAAATATTATGCAGTCATACAGCGAAACACCGGAGCTTCGCACCATGGTTGAAATGGACCTGCGGGGCATCGACCGGGTGATACCGCCGGGAAAATGATTCTCTCAGGCCGAAAACCTCATGGTCCGGCATTTTACAGGTTGCACAACTGGAGGCTTCATGGTACAGAATATTCCCCAAACCCCCAAAGTGAAAGGCTCAATGAAAATCGGATGCCTGATACCTCTTCTCATCATCGGCGGTCTCGCTTTCTATTTCTTAGGTTACCCTGCCCTGACGCCCGACACCATCCGCGGCGACCTCCTCGCCACGACCGTGGCGCCGTCAAAGGACGGGAACCCGAAGCTCTGGGTCCTCACCAATGGCTCCTTTAACTATGTCATGAAGACAGAAACCCCGGGGCACACGTCGATCGGGAGTAAATGCCTCTTCTGCAAGATGCGGATCTACGTGTACGATCCGGCGAGGGGAAAAGTCATAAAACAAATTGAGTCAGATCTGAAAGATATCGTCACCCTCATCGACCTGGCCTATGGCAACGGAAAAGTCTGGATCATCATGAGCGGGTACGGCAAGAACGAGCCCCGCATCGAGGCCTATGACCCGGAAACCACGCGCCTGGTAATGGACACGCAGGCGTTCACAGCCAGTCACCCGCTCCTCCGGGGCGGGTTGGCAACCATCTATTACAACGACAACGAAAAGACCATTATCATCAATACCAAGGATGGACTCCAGGGCGTAAAATACAGCATCTCCACAGACAACCTGTACCGGGACCAGGGAGAATGGAGACAAAGAATGATCAAGGATGAGACCCCCGCTTCAGTCGCGGTCATGGCCAGGGACCGGAACGGGGGACCGCGGAAAAAACTTGTCCTGGTTTCCGCCCCAAGGGGCAAACTGATTGATAACGCATCGAGTCTTGATATTTATGCCGCCGACGAGCATCAGCTCTTCTTTTTCGCCGGCGCCAAAGGAAAACTCCTGAGTAACCGCATATTCCTCGAAGGAATCATCTACCACCAGGATGAAGAGTGTGCCATCATCATCTACCTGGACCAGATCGGGAAAAAAGCAAACCGCATCATGACCTGCTACGAACTTGCAACGGGCCGCGCCCTGTGGACCGTCAAAGCGGACCGGATGTTTAAGAAGTTGAAAATTGACGAGGAAGACGACTCCTTTTCAAGCCTCTTCTTTACCAAGGACACTATCAAGATCAGGAGATCGGGCAACCTGGTCGTGCTCCACCTCAAGGGTGTGGGCCTCATGGGGTTCGATTACAACACCGGGAAAAAACTCTGGACCATGGAAATCTGAGGGCTGCCCATTTCTGCAATAAATCCTAAAAAAATAAAAAATACCGAAAATCCATGACCCTTCCCGGCGGGAGAATCGTTGTATGGATCAGCAGGACATGACTGCTATACATCAACATTTTCTCAAAATGGAGGAACATATGAAAATGAGAATCAAAGCGGCTTTTATTATGTCAGCGGCCGCCATAATCATGGCCGGGTGCGGCCAATCAGAAAAGAACTCAAATAATCTTGGGCTGCTGGCCCTCCTGTCATCGGGAGACATCATAGCGGAAATGTCGCAATCATCCCTGGAAACCGTGAATGACAGCATGACGGACATCAACACTTCCGGTGAAACGAACCTTTCATACCGTGTTCAGTTCCCGGGCACATGGAATGAGAACGCCAACATTCAGGAGCGTCTCCTCATGGTAGAGGGGAATATGATGAGCCCCCTTTCAGCATGGGCCGAGACCGTGAGCTGCCCTGGCGGCGGTTCCATTGACGTGACCGATCTCACCGAAACCTGGAACTCGGGTAATGGATCCTTTTATGTTGCCAGGTCTTTCAACAACTGCGCCGGCCCATATGGCCTGTTCAGGGTGAATGGCGATGCCCTGCTCTACTGGTCGGGGATGAATGCCGCCGCGACCGGAGCATCCAAGCTGCAGGCAGGTTCAAAGCTCGAACAGGCACCAGTGGACAAACGCTTTACCAGGGTTTCCACCGGGGGCTACGTTTCTGTTGAGGGGAACGGCGCCACGCTGACCAGCGGGGACCTCACGGGCGCCATAGCTCACACGGTCAACTGGACTGCTGTAAGCGGCACTTCAAGGAGCTTCGAAGTAACAACTGACCTGACCAGGCGGGGCTATAATGGCGGCGGTTCCCTGATGTTCGAACATCATGTCACGACACCGACGCACCTCGATATAACAGCCGACACAAGCAGCAGCACCCGGACCATGTCCGGCACAGTGCGGGTAGAGCACGTCAGGAGGGGCGTCATCGTTCAGACGGCCTTCTCCAGCCTTGTCATACCCATGGGCAACTGCACACCCAGCTCCGGCACCGCGACGATAACCATATCCGGGTTCTGGGACGGCAGCGGCACGATTACATACAACGGCGACGGCACCGCGAATTATACCTATTCATATACCAACGATCGGGGAAGGACCATCAGTGGAGAGGGATCCTTCGCGGTTTCAGGATGTCAGTAGTATGATGAGATTCGGTTCATGATTCAAGGCACGCACCTGGCCCCTTCCCCCTTGATGGGGGAGGGTCGGGCGGGGGTGTCATCTGTATTTTTCATCGACATGGCATCCCCCTCCCCTGCCCCCTCCCATCAAGGGAGAGGGATACTTATTATAATGGTCGATATGCCGCTGCAATTAACGGTAATTATAAAATCCAATTGACATTCGAAAAAACAACTTATGTAATGCATATAGCTGTACGCGATAGTGTAATGGCAATCTTATCCTGATATTCTATGATCGACAATAAGACCTTAAGCGACATCTACGACCGTCATCACCATGAACTGTTCGTATATATCTGCGGTTTTACGCGGATGCCGGAAGTGGCGGAGGATTTTCTCCATGACGCATTCGTGCGTCTCATACGTTATTCTCAGAAATATCCCCTCGATCCCGACAATATCCGCGCCTTCCTGTACCGGACCGCCCGCAACATCTGCATCGATCACGCGCGACGAAACCGGAAGCTTGACATCTCGCCGCTGAAGGACAACATCGAATCCGCCGGCAGCGTCCCCGAGGACGACCTCGAGCTGAGGGAATTGCGCAGCAAGGTCAATTCCCTCGTGGACGACCGGGACCAGGTGTCGCGATCCGTGTATCTGATGAGGACCGAGCTTGAGATGCCGTTCCAGGATATCGCCGAAGCCCTGGGCATATCAGAACGCACGGCCAAGAGGAAAATGAGCTCGATGCTGGAATATCTGGCCGATTCCCTGGAAAAGGCCGGTTTCAAGCTTTTTATATTCTTTCTGCTGTCACTACTTGCGATCCTGATCGTTATATATAAATGAAAGGGTACCGGAACCGTGAAGAGGCATATTACAAATAGGGAGCTTGCAAGATACATTGCCGGGGCCATGAGCAACCGGAAACGCACCAGCGTTGCCGAACACCTGACTCAGTGTGACCGGTGCCGGGCACGCCATGAGAAGATGCTCGCCGTCATAGCACCGCGCTACTTCTCTCTACGGGCCAGCGACGCCGCCAAGGTCCGGGTCATGCGTTCCCGGGATAAACTGGCAGAGGGCGAAGACGCATACGCGCCCGGCGGAATACGTTCCATACTGTCCCTGCATCCCCGGGCATTCATCGCCGCTTCACTGGCCCTGGTCACCGCGGTTGCGGTGACTGCGGCGCTTCTGTTACGCCCGCCGGCCGGGGAAGCGCGGCTCCACCTCGCAGCGGTCATTGCCGATGCGGGGGTCACCATCAATGACCATCCTGTCCGGGACCGGGACAAGGTCTTCGAGCAGAGCGCCATCATTCTGCCTGATAAAACCACAATGCGCCTGGAGTACGGACGCGGCTTTTCCATAACCCTCATCGGGCCGGCAATATTTTCCATTGACCGGCTGATGTCGCGGGGACCGTCAGAGCCGGTAGTGGTTGAATGCACCCTTGCGCAGGGCCTCCTTGTATCAGCCAGCGACGGCACAGGCAAAAAAGTGGCATACACCTACAACACGCCCGACGCCCGCGTGGAACCTGTCGGCACGGAATTCCTCCTGCAATCTGCCGGCGGCACTACCCTGGTGGTGATGAAAACGGGAAGCGTCAGAGTAAAACCCGAGCGGTCTGCGGAAAGCGTAGCCGTTTCATCCGGGAACCGGTGCATGGTGGCGGAAAAAACCGAAATCTCAAAAGCGGATCCGGAAGACCTGAAGATATTCGGCAGCATGGAGCAGCTTCGCGCCGGGGCCTTTGGACATCGCCTCCTCAAGCCTGAGCCGTTGGGTAAAGATACAGAATTGGAACATAAAAGATTTAAGGGACGTCTTATAGACCATAAACAAATCCACGGCAATAGTAAACGGAAATTACAATTAGAAACCCCGGACAACCGGGACAAGGAGCGGGGAAAATCACTGCGCAGGGACAAAATCATAAGCCCGGTTAAACCGGGCATGCGCGAGAAGGATCGGATCAATAAAAATAAAAAACTGATCAGGAATGCGCAAAAAGCGATCCGGCAAAAGCGAAGGACATCGAGGTAACCGTTTGGCTTTACGACCATAACTCTATGCCCTGACCCTCCTGTTACCAGATAATAAGACTTTTTTTCAGGTTCCCAAATTCTGAATCACTGTTTACCGATAACTATCGGCGGGAACGAATGCTTTCCGCTAGCGGAAAGTTTTTGTATGGATGCTACCGATAACTATCGTTCCATATTGAGGCACGGATGCCGAAATCCCGACGGCGGCAGGAGGCCGCCTTTGTCGGGACTCTGATCAACTCATGGGACATATATTAACAATAAAAAAATATTGATAAATAACTATCGTTTTTGAATTATATCATCTATCTCAATGGACTATAAAAATGGCGCCCGATAATACAAACAGCCTGTACAAAACAGAAGCCGCCCTGCCGGGAAAGCAGAACAATTATGAGACTGCATACAGGGAAGCCGCGGACAGATTATCACCGATAACAATCGGAGAGATCGCCCGAAGAAGCGGTGCCGTGGTCATTGAGGGAGGTTCCGGGAAAGACCTGCTGCTCACCTTTCTCGGCGATGAAATTCTGGTTTCACATCCGGATATATCAGTCACCTATAAAGGCAGGAATGATGAAGTTCCGATGTGGGTAAAGATTCTGACGCTCCATTATCTTGACCACGCCACGGGATCGCCATTACAGGGCGAGCAGATATCCTTCAAGCAGCTGGAAGGGGGACTTGGCTACTATCCCGCGTTCCAGCGGCGCAGCGTAAATATTGTCCTGGAAGCTTTTGCCAATGACATGGATAGATTCATGAAGACGGGCATCGCCGCCGGGGGAAGACAGTCAGACATCGGCGATCACGCCCTTAGGTTCAGAGCCTTTCCCAAGGTTGAAGTCACTTTCATCCTCTGGAAAGGCGACGATGAATTCCCTCCATCGGGGAGCATTGTCTTCGATTCATCGATATCGGATTATCTGTCCACGGAAGACGTGGCAGTGCTCTGCAACATGATTGCGGTCAGGATACTGAAAACGCCCCCTCCCCGCTAGCGCAGCGCCGGTCACTTTTTGCCGGAGCTGACGATCATATCCTTCATTTTTATTTCCGGATGATGATAGCGCTCATAGGCCGGCGTTTTTTTGCCAAACTGTATCGCCTCCTGGGGACACCACTGAATACAGGCAAGGCATTGCTCGCAGTGATGGAGCCAGACCGGCCTGTCCTGTTCCATGTTGATATTCCCCACCGGGCATACCTTGGCGCACATGGCGCAGCCATTGCATTTCTCATCGGTCCAGAAATCCTTGTCCATCTTCGGGACCATGTTGAAGGTCCTTTTATAGAGGAAGGTGAAGATTATCCGCTGCCACAGGGGGCCCTTTTCTATATGGCCGGACTCCTTCCGCATGATGAGGGAAGCGGCCTTTTTTATTTTTTCACCTGCTTCCCGATGGAGCCTTTCCAGCTTTGCCGCGGGACCGGGCCCTCCCCAGGGAATATAATTGCTCGGCAGCTTGATATCAAAGCCCGCGGAGAGTGTCATGCCACGCGACTGCAGCAGCTCCTTGAGCTGGATCAGTGTGCGGGACACCTGGCCCGCATTTACGGCAAAGGCAAAATAATATTTACCGGGGTCACCGGTCATAGTTTCGATGAACCGCAGGGCAAGGGCGGGGACGCCCCACATGTGTACCGGAAAGACCAGGCCCACAGCGTCGGCGCCGGCCGCCTCTTTATCGTTCTGAGCGCCAGCCATGGGAAGCAGCCTGGCATTACCGATCTCAGCGGCCGCAGCGCGGGCGGTCCAGAGAGAATTTCCCGTACCGGTGTAATAGTATATTACTGTCTTCATATCATCCTCTTTCATAAATAATCATTAGACTTGTTGCGAAACTCCGTCTCGCGCTCGCGGGGGAGCCCTTGCGGGGGGCTTTTAAGGGGCTTCGACCCTTAACCCCGATAAAAAGAATTAGATTAGCAACAAGTTTATTACATTACATCAAGTATTTCCTTCGTGCCACCTCGGGGGGACAGGGGGGTCTATCAGACTTCTCCACGCCGAATATGTCCACCAAAAATTGCATGGCCCGGGGATTTCCTTCTGGACATCCAGCACGCCCTTCCCTACCTTTTCCTTATGCAGTCACATCGCGCGGCTATACCATACTGCTGGAGAACACAATTGAAACTGGCTGTAACCGGAAAAGGGGGCGTGGGCAAGACCACGACCGCGGCGCTGATAATCAGGCAACTAGCCAGGGATGGGAAGCGGGTCATTGCCATCGACGCAGACCCGGACGCGAACCTGGCTTCCGCCCTCGGCTTTGACACGGCCGGGACAATCGTCCCCATCGCTGACATGGAGGCCCTGGTGGAGGAGCGCACCGGCGCAAAGCCGGGCCAGTCCGGGTCCTTCTTCACAATAAATCCGAAAGTGGACGACCTGCCGGAGAAACTCTGGCTGGAAAAAGGCCCCATCCGGCTCATGGTCATGGGAACGGTCAAAAAAGGAGGTGGCGGGTGCGTCTGCCCTGAGAGCACCCTCCTTAAAAACCTTATATCCCACGTCGTCTTTTACCGCGACGATGTGGTGGTCATGGACATGGAAGCCGGCATCGAGCACCTGGGGCGCGGCACTGCCACGGCCGTTGACATGGTCATCGTGGTGGTCGAACCGGGCAGGCGCAGCATCGAAACTGCGGAGAAGATCAGGAAGCTCGCACAGGATCTCGGCATTGAACGCCTCGGCGTGGTGGGAAATAAAATACGCGGCGATGCAGACAGGGCCTTTATCCGCGAAAGCCTGCCCGGCATGAAGATACTGGGATTTATTCCTTTCGATGAGAGATTAATAGAAGCCGATCTCGAGGGACGCGAAGCGCCGCAGGAACTGGATGAAACAATAGACGGCATACTCCGACAGATCATAACCGCCGCCGGATGACACTGCAGCGGCGGGATGTGCCCCTACAGGTCGTCCTTCTCTTCCACGACCGGGTCTTTGCAGCCGCTGTAGAAGCTGCTTGAATTGACCACCTTCCATATCCCCTTGTCGTTCTTTTTCACATGGATCGGAACGTAGCCCAAATCATGGCATGAGGTGCTGGCATGTCCTTTCCAGACTGAAGGGTCCGCGTCCTGATACTTGTGGGCGCGGATGACGTACCGGTAGGGAAGCCGCGGCAGGCGGTATCCCGTCGCCGTGCTCGTGCCCTCCACGAAGGACCAGGCGGCGTAGCCCTTATCCTTTACAAAACTACTGGTACCGAGTTTCATGGTTTCCGAAGAGCCGAGCTGCCAGCCTTCGACCGAGATCCAGCGCCGTGCCGTTAACTTGCTGTCAACCAGATGGCTCTTATCCAGGGAAAGAATCAGACACTTCATGCCCAATTCATAGTTGTCGATCATGATCAGGTGGGCGACCAGGTATGCGACGATCCCCCCCTGAGGCGTAACGGTGAGCCTGTTACTGAAAGTCTTGAATTCCTCGATCGTCGAAGGCACCCGGTCGACGATCACATGCCAGATCTTGTTCTTTTCCTTTTCTTCGACGCGTGGTTCCGCGTAGAGGGGACCGGAAATGGCCGCCGCGAGAATAAAGAGAGTAAGAAAATATTTAGTCCTATTACTTTTCATGGCATTGATCCTTTATTTCATTGCCGGCAGGCCGCCCATGGAGTCCGCGCTGCGGATCCTTCCCTACTCGCAGTAGAGGGCCCGGGCGTTCTCCGACTCCCACACGATTACCGAGGCGATTGTGATGCCTTCGGGAAGTCCGCCTTTTATTTTTTCGTAGATATAACGCGCAATCATTTCCGAGCTCGGATTGTTATCGCGGAACCCGTCGACCTCGTTCAGCATCACGTGGTCCAGGGGGTCGATGGTCTTCTTCAAGAGCTTCTTCAGGTCGGAGAAGTCCATGAGCAGCCCGATGTCATTGAGGACCGAGCCCTGGACCGTCACCTCCACCTTCCAGTTGTGGCCATGGACGGCCTCGCATTTGCCCTTGTACCCCTTGAGCTGATGGGCCGATGAAAAATAGTCATGAACGATAAGATGAAACATCGGGATTACGCCTCCACGTGCGTTTTTCTGATCTGTCGGATATGTGGTCAGTAGAGTTGCAAGATATCCAATAAGGAGGAAGGAATCAACCTTTTTATTATTACGTCAGCTGGAAAGAGTTTACTCTTTAAAATGATGTAGGACAATACAGTAATAATACTGACCGCAATGCGGGAACAATAAAGTTATAAAAACCCGCCTTTTATAAAACCATTTCCAATTTTTATTATTGACAGGTTGTCGGTATATAATTAAAAGATTCATCTATCGGGCAATTAGCTCAGTCGGTTAGAGCGCCTGCCTCACATGCAGGAGGTCGATGGTTCGAGTCCATTATTGCCCACAGGAAACGGCACTTTTCATTTAGAAAATGGCCGTTATTGAGGCTGCCAGACAACCGGTGCTTCTTAAAATCCAAAAGTGTAGCACAAGTGTAGCATGACTTTTACACTTTGCCCACTATCCGGGAGGTTTAAGATGTCATCAAATGGTAAGCCTTACTCTCTCTACAAAAGAAACCACGTTTATTACTGCCGCTTCAAACTGCCAAACAATCGATGGAGCACTGCTAAAAGCACTGGAGACACAACCAAGAGCAGAGCCGAGCGATGGGCTTTTGATTATCTCAATGCCGGTCGAATTGTAAAGAAAGAGAATATCACCCTTGAAAAATATTCGAACGACTTTTTTTCATGGGAAGGGTCATGGGCTACCGATAAGCGTGTCCGGGGCTTACGGATTAGCCGCCGTCAATGTCACAATCTGACTTATTTATTAAATAACCATATCCACACATACCTTGGCGGCATGAAGCTAACAAGTATTGATCGAGCTGTAATACGGGAATACCGGAACCACCTGTTCAATTCAGGATATTCAGGAAACACAATAAATAAAGTCCTGTCAGCGTTAAGGGCAATACTGGAAACCGCAGAGGAGCAATCTTTAATTCAATATGTGCCAAAGATAGACCGGGCTGCTGTCAATCCCAAGCACAAGGGGATTCTATCAATCGAAGAAACACGGCAGCTTTTTTCTTTTGAATGGAAATCAAAGCCCATCCACTGCCACCCCTCTAAAGATCAATACATGGGCTATGCAGGGAACCTGTTAGCATGTACAACGGGTTTACGAATGGGTGAGATTCAAGCCCTTGTATTATCCGACATCCACCTACAGGAAGGATTTATTTACGTTCGGCGCTCATGGGATAAACTTTATGGCTTAAATGAAACCACAAAAACAGGCCGGGCAAGAAACATTTTTATCCCTGACTCGGTCAAGATAGTACTATCCCGTCTTATTGAAATGAACCCAAACCCGGGGAATCCAGATAGCTTTCTTTTTTTCAGCGAAAAGACACCGGGTAAACCAGCAGAACCAATTGTGTTTATGCGGTCATTATATACTGCATTAAAGCAGATCGGTATTGACGAAACACAACGTCGAGAAAGAAACATTACTTTTCACTCATGGCGGCACTGGTTTAATAGTCTTTTAGTAAACGCTAAAATACCACTACAGAAGATTCAAAGTCTTACCGGGCATTTAACATTGGAAATGACACAGCATTATTATCATTCAGACGATATGGGTGATGTAGTGCGGGTTGTACAAGATTCTTTATGTGATTCCATTACTTATATAAATTTAACTAATTGACAATTTTCATAATTTCTATTTATATAAAAGCACTCAGGAGGTTAGATATGAAATATATATTTACAATATTCATTCTCTGTTTTTTTACAGGCTGTGCAATATCAGTAATCAAAGACAATTTTGATGGTTCAAATTTAATAAAGCTGGAAAGAGATATAACTGATTTTAATATAATTTCTGGCACTCTTGAAATAGTTTATATCAATTTCACAAGAGAGCAAAAAGCCAATAAAACAATTGGGCCATTAACTTTATACTGCAAATTCGAAGGTGAAAAAGGAGAAGTTTTAGAAGGAAAAGAAATTGAGGTTAAAGTAGATAATAAAATTTTCAGACTCAAATTGAATGAGGCAAGATTACAGAAGAATGATCAAACCTCAACCATTGCTGTTACCATTATAGACGGTTTTACTGTTGCCGATTCCGAGAACACCAGTATTCATTATATTGCAACGGAATCGACTGTTTCAAAAGAAATAACTGACGCGATGAAAGTTGCCGAATCAATTACATTCCGAATTATGACAAAAAATATCGATGGTGTTGCCAAGAATACTTTTGAATGTAGTTCATCTACTGTAAACAAAATAAAAGATCTAATAAATTATCAATTTGAATAAATTCAGCAACAGATAGTACGGGATAGGTCAGGATTAGCTACCTTGACCGACAAGGCCATTCCCGATGGCTTTCCCGTTTACCTTCCCGGGAATCAATGCAGCGGGAGTATTGAAATGGAAAAGGATTGGGAGTCATTCGGGGCTGGAAAAATAATACGAAAACAAGATTATAAAGCTGAAAGAATAAATGTATTTTCCCAAATTGACAAAATACAGAAATTTGATGAAAGAATAAAATATTTAGAGTCATATATTGTATCGTTTATTAACACCCATAAAGATGTTAAAGATTGTATCCGAGATAGACTTTTTTGGTATTATTATCCTAATTTATTTTTCATTGTGAATGACAAAAAACCAAGAATTGATAAATCATTACAACAGAAATACGAAATAGAATATGGCAAAATAGACTCTCGCATTGAAAAAGCTGGGGGGTTCTTTAAAGATTATAAAGCAAAAAGAACCGATTTAGATAGAGATGTTCCGCATTATAGAATATCCACATCTGGAATTGATTTAATCAATGATTTGATAGATAAAATTGAATTATTTGAAAAATATAAGAATGAGATAGAGGAAACTGATTTTGTTTTTTCTCATGAGTTACCAGAAGAAATGCTCAATAATTTTCAAATTCTTGAAGATAATAAATTCATCACCAGATACAAAAGTAAACCAAATTTTAAGCATCTACGCCATGTAATAGCCTTTTTTGATTTATGCCATAAAATATATGATATTCCTGACTATGGGAAACTTGGGCATAAAGACGGTAAAAAAAATAAAATTATCGCAGAATCAGTTTTTGTAATGAAAAAAAGGCCGTCAGAGAATACTATTTCCAAAACGCGTAGCGAAATGAAACCCAGCAATAAATATCGCCAAGACATTATTAAAATTTTTCCTGATTTATCTTCATAGAACATAAAAATCCAGTAATACCTATTCACACCTTCCTGACGAACACCCTGCTCAATTTATATATTTTCCTCAAGATCAATCAAAGAGGAAATATAATGAAACAATCAATTACCAAAATCGACACCGACCCTAACGATTACGGTGACTACCAATGGATTAGTGGATTCCTCGGAATATCAATTCACACTGCCCGACGATGGGTATGCGAACAACGAATTCCATTTATCAAACTCGCCAATGGTTCCCTCGTACGGTTTAAAAAATCAGAAATTGCTACATGGCTCGATAACTCTCGCACGGAGGCTGCCGAATGATAGATCCGGTAATAATAAAGGAGATTGCATGGTTACAGGATCAGATCGGGCGCTTAGAGTATGGCGATATAACATTGAAAATTATTCGTCACGGGAAAACTACACGGCTTGAAAAAATCATTACCGAAAAAATACAAGTGGATGAATGAAAACACCCGGAGGCGGCAACCATCCGGGTGGCGAGTGAATGAAAAAGGAATTTTCAATGCGATATAATCAAGTTAATAAAAATACCCAAGACCGTCAAGTTAGTTTTACAATGGTGCCGAATGACATTATTGATTTTGTAAAATTGCGTTCCAATGAATTCGCCGTCTATGTTGTATTATTACGGTATGACTATTATAGCAAAGACACGAAACAAAGTAAACGTTTTGTTTATCCTTCATTAAGAACTATTAAAAACAAATCCTGTTTGTCAAATGATAAAATCAATGATGCCCTTTTTGTTCTCCGCGCATCTGGTTTAATCACACAAAAATCAGTTAAGAGAACAAAGAAAGACGGAACAGAAAGCAAGCTAACACACAACATTTATTATCTTAATTCACCGGTAATTGGTATTGAGGCACTAAATTCAAAAATTCATGATGCGCGTGTAACGCTTCATTTATTACACAAAAACAACAAAGTACGTTCCGCACGCAGGAACATATTCAAAAAAGATGTTCCACGCACCTGTACGAATGATGTACCGAACGCCGGTACAGAAAAAGACAAAACCCAAGAAGAGGAACCGAAGTTAAAAATAAATCACCCCCCACCCCCTCAACCAAGAGGGGGATGTCCGAGTTCGTAAAAAACTCACTCGGATCGTTTGTGTTTATTTTAATGGAGGTTCTCGATTATGATAGTTAACACTAAACTCAACATCGGCGATAAAACAACAAGCACAACGGTTAAAGGTTTTTGCGACCCACGACAAATAATTACAAGGACGGGTTTACAGATGAAAAAGCAAAATTGCCCCAAATTTGAAAATTGCTCGGCAGCCCTGTGCCCGCTTGATCCTCACCCTCGCCGATATTGGTATGCTGATACGGAAATCTGCCGATCAAAGACTACCCCAAAGTGGGTAAAGATTCAACGAAAAATTCAAAAGCTTAATCCCGATCCCCACCACTATTTCACACAATTGATGTTGGAGTCAATAACCAGAGTGGCCAAGGATATAACGGGTATTGAAAATGTCGGTTATAACCCGACAAAAGAATATGTGTCAACGCCGATTCTATTTTGCCGCTTTTCACCGGTTTGAATTTGCCGGTTTTTGTATTCGGTATTATTCAAAATTGACTGCTCCAACCTTCAGGCGATCTTTCATGCGGTAAGAATCACCTTTGAGACTAAGGACATG
>JBGSUQ010000007.1:0-103169 GCA_041753395.1 Spirochaetota bacterium | reverse complement strand
GAAGCGGATGGAGGGGGCGGAGCGGGAGCGGCGGGCCCGGGTCGCGCGCGCCGGGGCCGCCGGCCGGAACGATCCCTGCCCCTGCGGAAGCGGCTTGAAATTCAAGAAGTGCTGCGGCAAGACCTGAGCTTCTGTTCCGCGTCTTACCGCTCCCTGAGGATATGGCATGACCTGCCCTGGTTCTTGCCGAAGTAATCCTGGTGGTATTCCTCGGCATTGTAGAACTTACCAGCCGGCATTAAATCGGTAACGGCTTTTTTCTTGAACACGCCTGACCGGTCGAACTTCTCCCTCGATTTTTCCACTGCCTTCTTCTGTGCTTCGTTGTGATAAAAGATGGCAGATCGGTACTGCGTACCGATATCCGGCCCCTGGCGGTTGAGCTGCGTCGGGTCGTGAAGACGCCAGAAGTAACCGAGGAGTTCATCGTAGGTTACCACCGCCGGGTCATATTCCACGAGCACCGCCTCGGCATGACCGGTTTCGCCGGATGATACATCCCGGTAGCCGGGATGCTCGGTTGATCCGCCGGTGTATCCCACAGTAGTTTTAACCACGCCCTTCACTTTTTTAAAGATATGCTCGACGCCCCAGAAACACCCTGCCGCGAAGGTGGCCAGCTCGGTCTTTTTTCCCGATGCGGCTTCCTTTTTGAAGAGCCTGGCGTATTCTCCGTAGCCTTCCTTCTCGAGGTCTTCCGCTGGGATAAACCTGAGAGCGGCGGAGTTCATGCAGTAACGCAGTCCTGTGGGAGCAGGGCCGTCTTCAAAGACATGGCCCAGGTGGGAATCCGCCTTCTTGCTGCGCACCTCGGTCCTCACCGTGAAAAGGCTCGAATCAATTTTCATTTTGAGATTCTCCTTTACCAGCGGCCTGGAGAAGCTCGGCCATCCCGTACCGGAGTCGAATTTGTCCAGGGAGCTGAACAGCGGTTCGCCGGAAACCACGTCAACGTATATGCCGGGGCGATGGTTGTTCCAGTATTCATTATGGAAGGGCGGTTCCGTCCCGCATTCCTGGGTCACCCGGTATTGTTCCCGGGTAAGCTTTTGCTGAAGTTCCTTTTTATCTGATTTATTCATGGCTGAATATCCCTCATTTCTACATGTTGTGCAGAACGGCATTCCTGCAAATGTCATAATCATTAATATGGTTGATATATATCTAAACATAAAGACTCCATAATAATCTAAAATACTAAAGTCCTGATTGTGTGTTGTTAATATTTTGTAAAGGATACAAAAAAATGTATTTATACAGGCAAAATAAATATGGGGATGATAGTTATCGGTATTATTGGTGTCAGAGTCCCGATAATGCGGCTTCCTGCCGCTATCCCGACAAAACAGGCATCCTGCCTTTGTCGGGATTTCGACATCCATGTCTCAATCCGGCCTCCTGCCTCAATAAAGTGGCCATGACCATCATATAACCCATACCGATAACTATCGGTAAAAAATGGCGGAAATATGGTGTCAGAGTAAAAAAAGCTTGTAATAACCGGTTATCACGGTTCAACTACATTCATTCCAAATCACAATTAAAGGTCTATGCCATCAGCCATCAGCCATATCGTCGCCGGGACGTCCCTGGGATATGCCCTCAACGGAAGAAAACGGAGCCTGCTTTTCTTTTGCCTGGCCGCACTCATTTCCATACTTCCTGACCTGGATGTGCTGGCCTTCAGCTTCGGGATTCCTTATGGTGATATCTTCGGCCACCGGGGATTTTTTCACTCACTGGTTTTTTCTTTAATGATATCACTGACGATGGTGCTGATATTTTACCGGACTCGGGACATCACGGCGGCAGGGACACCCAGGCTATTGTTACTGTTTTTCATTATCGCGGCCTCTCATCCGATCCTTGATGCCATGACCGGCGGCGGGCTGGGTATCGGGCTTTTTATTCCCTTTTATAATGAACGGATCTTTTTCCCCTGGAGGCCCATAGCGGTTTCACCGATCGGGATAAGGGAATTTTTCAGCCAATGGGGATTGCGAGTGATGAAAAGCGAATTGCACTATATAATATTTCCATCATTCATGGTGATCATTCTCGCTTTCATGATACGTCTGGCGCTCAGGCGCGATGCCCGGGATTAGGGGAGGGGGACCATGGAGGGTCAGGGATACAGCCGCACAGCGATAGCCGCCTTTGTATCGGGCGGTATTTCCTTTGTGATGGTTATAATACACGAAGCAGTCCGGTATTACACCGGAAGCCCCATCATGGCCATCGACTGGGCTGCAAACGCATTGATTGTGGCGACTTCTTTTTATATCCGCGGTCATGTCGATGAGAAAACATACCTGCAGGCCGTAATGGAGTCTCTTCCGGAAGGGCGGCCGGTCAGCCCGGGCCGCTTCATCAACGGCATGCCGGCCGCGATGGTCGTCGGGCTTGCTGCGGAGATCACGATCCGCTACAATTTCATTGCCGGAATGATCCTGTATCTGGCAATGCAGGTGCTTCTGATTTATTGTTTTTCCGGAATTCTGCCTTTCAGGATGCGGGATTTCCGCTCCGGCGAGTCAAAGGTTTATTACCGGGCGGTCACAGCGGTTTTGTTACTGGTGCCGATGGTAATATTCTGCCTGTTTATTTATAACGGATTGCAGTCCCTCGTGGTGGTCCCCTATATGCTTTTCCTGAGCGTGATGACAATAACGACCTATTTTTCTTTTGCATTGTCGGAGCGGCCCCTCGTGTTCAGACTGGCGCCGGTTGTAGCCTCCACTTCGTTTGTTGTGTCGGACATAATGGTCGGCTATGAGGCCTTTAACAACCCGGCGGATAAATGCTATGCCGCCATTTCCATAACCTATATCACAGCCATGCTGTTGTTTAACCTGACGATACTGGTCCTGAAAACCAGAAAAGGTGAGTACGTGGTGTCATGAAAGTCTGCAGGAAATTCTTGAGGATGAATGTTGTATCAATTCCCGCATTACTAATATGTATCATGGCGGTGTCGTATAATTATGCAGATTCCGGCAGGCCCCTGTCGGGCGATGCAAAGGGTATAGAGAAGGAACACCGTGTCAGAGTGGAAGATGGAGATAAGTCCGATTTCGGGCGTAAAGCTCTTGGCGACGCCGAGGAGGAGAGATCGTACCGGAAGGACAATGTCGTCATCATGGTGAAAAAACTCTATGCCGAAGACCGCTACTTCTGGAATTTTGAGGTTACCGTTGAGAATCTGAATGAAATAAAGAAAACAGTGGAAGGGAAAATCTGTCTCTATAATATGTATATACAGCCGCGGGAATGCGGTTCGGAAGAATGCAGCGTGAATATTGCGGTCAAACCGAAATCAGTCCAGATTCAGAAATTCAAGTGCAGGGGTAAGATGGATATGAATTCGTGGGCCTTCCTGATTGTAACAATCCATAATTATTAGCTTCCCCGTACCCGCCGCGCCCTGTGGCGCCTGGCAGGCACAGGATATATAGCATTACGGAGGTAGGATAGTGAAAAAGATTGTATTCTTTTCATGCTTGGTAATAGTGTCATTGTTTTTCGTGACGGTCGTGGGTCTGTCACAGGACCAGGACCAGGAAGTGGCCCCCAAAGCGGGAAAGGGTGTATGCAAGGCGGACGTCGATAAGTTTTGCAAGGGTATCAGGCCCGGCGGCGGACGCATATGGGCATGCTTGAAGAGCAACGAGGCCGGTCTATCACAGCCCTGTAAGGACCAGATGACCCAGGCCCGCGAGAAAGGAAAGGAATTCCACCAGGCGTGCAGAGTTGATATAAAAAAATTTTGCAAGAGCGTACCGCCTGGTAAAGGCCGGATTATCGCATGCCTGAAGAGCCACGAAGCAGAGCTTGTTGAGCCGTGCAAGGCCTTTTTTCAGAAGAATTGACTTAATTATTATACAATTATGCAGAAAAAAGCCGTTATCCTGAACGGCTTTTTTTATTAAAAATCATAATATCACTAAATTAGTTGTATTTTATTGAAACATTGAGTATTTTATTATATTCATAAGATATAAATGAGGTAATATTCATGATGAAATACATAGCAATAACAACAGCAGGCATGATGATTCTTATTTCTAGTTATGCCTTTCCCCGCCATGACGGTCATGGGACTTCGAAAATAGAATCCACGGCTGGATATGTTTCTCTGGGTGACACCGGCCATAAAAACAGTATTGGGGAAGACCTTGTTGTTACCTATGACTTTGATAAGAATCCTTCGATGGGTATGGTAATTGTCAAGATCAGGGTATTTAACAAAAAAGGTGATAAAATAACAGGGCTGCAGATAACCGGTGATTCCGGCATGCCTTCCATGCAGGGCGCCCATGATTCGGGAGAGATGCTGTTCAAACTCAATAAGAAGGGAGATTATCTTTTGCCGGTAAATATCGTCATGCCCGGCGATTGGGAGATCAAGGTTAAATTCATAAAAGATAAGAAAGTAATTTTTCACGGGGTGATACGCTTTGATGTTTAGAGGAGCCATGGTCACCCTGCAGGCGTTGCTTCTCACAACAGCAGCGCCCCTGATGGCGTCGGACCCCCTCTTCTATGTTGAGGCCCAGGGTATTGCGGGATATTCGTCGGCTGAAAATAAAGAGATATTCTATTCCATGCACCAGCAAGACGCCATGCAGAAGCCAGGCATCGGCTTTGATTATATCCAGAAGTTTTCCGGCGAGACCGGCGATATCGCGACCCTGGCGGTACAGATCAGAGCTGCTTTTGACCAGACCCGTATTGAGGACCACTATATCGAGCCGCAGCTATACAATGCCTATGTTAAATTTAAAACGCCTGTCTTCGATATCTGGTTTGGCCATGACAGGCCTGCCCTGGGACTTTCCTCCTATTTCGACAGTCATGGTCTTCTCCTGCCGACCCTGGCAATGGAAGGATTCGGCTTTGACCGCGACTGGGGAGGGGGCCTGTACCGGCAGTTCGATTTCGGGGACCTGAGTGTATCCGCCACCACCGGCTCCGGCATGCCCGTTTATTTCAAGGGGAGCTACTTCACCTCTGCAAGAATCGGCGTGGGAGTCCTGTCCCGCGATAATTATACCATCGGTTTCTCCGGCGGGTACGGCCGTCTTCTCGAAACCATGGGGCTTACCATAATGTCGTCGGATCCCTATGAGTTCGGCATGGGCGGCATCGATTATGCGCACCTCTGGAACAATTTCGAATTCCGTATCGATGCACTGGCAGGAAAAAAAGAGGGTGAATTTACCGCGGCCGTTCTGTTTAGGGCCGGGATAAATCTTCTGGAGGAAGACCGGTTAAAAATCGAGGTCCAGCCGGTCTATTGGCGGATGGGGCATGATAATAATTACCAGGTATTCGGAAGCATATCCTACATCATTACGGAATATCTTACGGTGAGGACTATGTATGAATATGATTATCTTACCAATGATCACAAGGTTATTGGGCAGTTATATTTTTACTGGAGGGTTTGACACCGATAACTATCGGGTGAATGCCAGGAAAATTATTCTAAGATATGGATTAAGGATTGAGGCATGGATGCCGAAATCCCGACAGCGGCAGGAAGCCGCCAATGTCGGGATAACTATCTCCAACAAAGGAGTGAATGCAATGAAAAATATATTTATTATTACAATAATGTTCATCCTGGCAGCGCCGCGACTGTACGCAGCTGTGGGATGTGACCTGAACGATCCCGATCGTGACGTAAAGCGCCTCTTCCCCGGTTCCACGGGATTTAAGACCGTCTACGTTTCAATCGACCGGAAGGGCGGGCAGCCGATGCTTCAGCGCATTCAAAAGAGGCTGGGGGACTCCTTCCATGGCCTGTACGAAACCATAGATGTGCCCTATACCCTGTACGAAATTTACCGGGGCAAGGAAAAGATCGGTTATATCCATGGAGTGAACCAGAAGGGGCAATACGGCGGGATCCAGGTTTTTCTTTCCCTGGACCTGAAGGGCATTATCAAATCCCTCTATTTTCAGAAGCTCACAAATCGGGAAGCAGCGCTTCTGCGGAGGCCATCGTTCAGCGGTCAGTTCATCGGTCTTACTCTGGATAATTTTAAGGTATATGATATAAAAACAGGAAAAGCAACTCTGGGCCCTGTGGCAAACATCAGGAATCCGGCAGCTGGCGCTGACCAGGATTTTCGAGCGACCCTGCGGGCGGTCAAAAAAAACTTGATCCTGATGGATGAGTTCGTCTATGAGAACCGATAGTTATCGGTTATACCGATAACTATCGGTATAAGGGAGGCCAATTATGATTCGCATCTGGCAGATAGCATATAAGAACCTTCTCCGGAAGAAAGTACGGACAATCCTCACCATTACCGGCATAGCTCTTTCCGGGTGGGTCTTGGTGAGCCTGCTCGGTTTCAACAAGGGCTACGAGAACGCCCTCAATAAGGATATCGATTCCATGGGGTACCAAGTCCTTGTTGCGGCAAAGGGGTGCCCCTACGAGGCAGCGACCCTGATGCTCAAGGGCGGTACCGGACTCCGGTACATGGACGAGGGAATTGCGCGGGATATCCTCAAGTATGACGAGGTGAAAGAGATAACCCCCATGGTGATGCAGGCAGTCTTTGACCCGAACAAGGGAGAAAACGGCGGTATCTCCGCATACCTGGGTGTCGACCCGAAAACATTCCCGGGGATGAAGGGATACTTCACGTTCCAGCAGGGGAAATGGTTTACCGACCCCAATGCAAACGACGCAGTCATGGGCTACGAAGCAGCAGAGCTGGAACAGCGTGAAGTGGGTGACAAGATCCTCATCCCGGAAAAGAACTTGGAGCTTACGGTAGTGGGCGTGCTGAAGCGCACCGGGACCCAGGACGACGGGACGATCTTCGTGCCCATCAGGACGGTCCAGCGCATTTTCGGCGTCACAGGCAAGCTCACCGCCGTCGGCGTGCAGGTGGACAAGAACGCTAAAATTACGGATGTCGAACAGAAGATGTACAACCTTCCGGACGTCCAGGTGGTTTCGCTGGCACAGGTGAAGCAGACCATCATCGGCCTGGTCTCTACGGCCCGGGTCATGGTATTTTCCATAGCGGTGATTGCGGTCCTCATCGCCATGGTGGGCGTGGTCAACACCATCCTGATGTCGGTGTTCGAGCGCTTCCAGGAGATCGGTATCCTGAAAAGCATGGGCGCCCTGCCGCGGGACGTCTTCAGGCTTATATGGATCGAGACTTTCATATTATGCGTGTTAGGCAGCGTTGCCGGTAATGTCCTGGCGCTGGGCCTTGTTCGGATCACCGATATTCTCATCCGGCGGCTCCTTCCCTATTCGCCGACCGGGTCCCTGGTCATGATTGACCTCCCCTTGGCGGGAATGGCCATGGTCGCCATAATCGGCGTCGGTCTTCTCGCCGGACTCTATCCGGCCTGGAAAGCCGCGCGGATACGGCCGATTGAATCCATGAGGAACCAGGAGGCGTGATATGAATGACAGGGATATGGCAATACACGCGGCGGGCATCAGTAAAATATATCACCGCGGCAGCGAGAAAATAACAGCCCTTGACGGCGTGTCCTTGCAGATCGAAAAGGGGGATTTCGTTGCCTTTATCGGCCCTTCAGGATCGGGGAAGACCACGCTCCTTAACATCCTTGGGTGCCTGGACAATCCTACGGCGGGGAAACTTGCAATCGGCGGAACGAGCGTGTTCGGGGAAGGTCCGTGTCTCAGTGAAAAAGACCTCACCAGGATCCGGCGCAGACATTTTGGCTACATTTTTCAGAATTTTTATCTTCTCCCGACGCTCACAGTCCTTGAGAATGTAACGGTGCCCTTTTCATTTTATCGCAAGGAGAATGCTCTAACGGATATACCGGCACTGCTGGCTTCACTGGGAATCGACCAGCGCATGGACCATCTGCCGGGGCAGCTTTCCGGGGGGGAGATGCAGAGGGTAGCCATCGCACGTGCCCTGGTGAACCGGCCGGAAATCCTTCTTGCCGATGAGCCGACGGGAAACCTTGACTCGAAGCGGAGCAGAGATATTGGCGAAGTGCTCAGGTCCCTGAACCGCGACCAGGGCATCACCATCATCATGGTGACCCATAACACAGAACTGGCCGGCCTGGCTGCGCGTAAGATTGAGCTGAAGGACGGGAAGATATAGTCTCGTACATTAAATGATCCGCTGGCTTCGCAGACAATATATTCTATCCATGTCACTGTCAGACGGAATAGTAAGATTCTATTTTCAGCAGTAATTGGGTGCCTCCCCGGAAAAGTTCTTGTAAATACCGAGCCCCTGCAGCACTTCATGCACAGGGAGAAGGTCCATGAAAAAGCAATTCGTAATAATCGTTGCGGTAATTATTGCCTCAATGGCCCTCGGGTGGGGATGTAAGAAAAAAGACGACGGAATGGAGGATTTTTCCGGCGCCCTGAACATGCAGTATGAATCGTACAAGATAATAAAAGACAACAGGGACGACCCGGTCCGGGCCGGGAAACTCTTCACGGAATACTATAAAAAGAACCGCAAAGCCGTGGCCAGGGCCTTCGGGCGGTATTACAGGAAATACGGCGATGGATCAAATCTCTCTAAGGAAGAAACAGACTTCCTGGATGAGGAGATGCGGAAGGTCAATGCACTCCTCTCCGATACTGATATTCAAAAGGTGATGGATGATCCGGCCTTTATCGAACATGCCCGGGAGGGTTCCGGGATACTGACCGAAATAAGGGAAGGGGCGAAATAATCTGACCGTGCGAATATACGGGAAGCATTAATGAAAAA
This sequence comes from Spirochaetota bacterium, assembly GCA_041753395.1. Lineage (GTDB taxonomy): Bacteria > Spirochaetota > UBA4802 > UBA4802 > UBA5550 > RBG-16-49-21. The sequence continues at coordinate 94,419 of JBGSUQ010000007.1, read as the reverse complement.
ATTCAGGTTTAAGAAAATCGACGCCTTCGCCAAGGGCTCATCAACCGGAAATCCGGCGGGGTGCGTGTATCTGGAACGCATCGGCGATATCTCGGAAGGTGAAATGCAGGCCATTGCATCGCAGCTGAAAGGTCTTGTCAACGAGGTGGTATACCTCTTCCCGGAAGATGACGGCTTTTTTTTGAGATATTATTCTTCGGAACGGGAAGTCGAGTTCTGCGGCCATGGGACTATAGCCGCGATGTACGATGCGATAACAGGCGATGCGCGGCTGCGTGCGAAAAAGAAACTTTCCATCCGGGTGAAGGACGAGCGTCTGGATGTCGTCAATGATATTGCCGGCAGCGATTCGGTTTATATAACCGCGCCGCTTCCCCTGATCAAGGACACGGTAATCGATAGGGTTGCAGCGTCAGCGGCCCTGGAGATTGACGCGGCAGCCATCAATGTCCTGCAGCCGATTGCCATCGTCAACGCGGGCCTGAATACGCTCATCGTCCCGATCAGGACCCTCGATGACTGCCTGAAGATCAATCCCGGTCTGGCGGAGTTGAAGGTTTTTTGCCAGGACCATGGCATTGATATTATCCTCGTCTTTACAGCGGAAACTTCCTCCCGACAATATCAGTACCGGACGCGTGTCTTCGCTCCGCGGTACGGCTATCTCGAAGATCCGGCTACCGGATCGGGGAACTCTGCCTTTGCCTGTTACCTGCTCCATGTCGGTGCATGGGACGGAGGAGGCCTCGTTGTTGAGCAGAACAACGACCGCGTTAACCCGAATATCGTCTGCCTCCGCACTGTCATGCAGGATGGTACACGCCGCGTTCAATTCGGCGGCGGCGCGGTTGTACGGGTCGATGGGGAGTATATTCTCTATTGACGCGGGTAGTACCGGTTTTCTTATTTCTGCCGAAATTGTCGTATCTTCGTTCAATAGGTCCACTGTTATTAGACCCCCCTGTCCACCTGAGGGGGCATGCATGAAATATTACTCTGTGAGTTTTGTAATAAATGTATACAATACATTAAATAGTAAAAGTGAAGATTGGAATAGTTACATAATCTTTTTTTATTCCGGGATATAATAGATTATTTATAAGTTGAATAATACGTGCCCCCTCAGGGGGACAGGGGGGTCTAACGTATTTGTGGACATATTGGGATATCCCATGTTGTTCTTATAAAATCTGCTTGATTTTTTACGTCGTTTATAGAACAAATTTGGATAACGATCAATCTAATGCCTGTACCGCAATCTGTTCCGCTGAGTTTGCGAACAGAAGCAGAATCCAGAAATATACAAGCAAGCGAGAATGTAATGAACAAGATATGCAGGATAGTCGTGATCTCACTGATCATTCCGATCGTAATATTTGCACCAGCCTCTTCCGCGGAGAAACAACAGAGGATTCCTCAGATCAGCAAATCCGTGGCCGGGAACAATGAGTTTGCCTTCGATATTTACCGGAAGGTTGTTATACCGGAAAAAAACCTTTTTATTTCTCCCCTCAGCATGGTTACAGCCTTTTCCATGGTCTATGCTGGTTCGCGCGGAGTCACCAGGCAGGAAATAGAAAATGTCTTCCATTTTAAAGTCACCGGCGAAGACATGGCGAGGGACTGGAATGCACTGCTGGCTGACATGAAGATCCGCGCGAAGAGCGGAAAATACCGTCTTGATTCGGCGAACCGAATATGGGTCGGGAAAAACGTATCTCTGGAAGACGCTTTCACCGTGACCATGAAAAAGTATTATGATGCCGGGCTGAAACAGATGGATTTCACAATGGACCCGGAGGGATCGCGCACGGCCATCAACAGGTGGGTCGCCAAAAATACCAATGACAAGATTACCGGTCTCGTGCCGGAGGGAGCGGTCACGAAAGCGACAAGCCTGGTGCTGACCAATGCTGTTTATTTTCTCGGTAACTGGGATCACCCCTTCGATGATAAAACTACAGCGAAGGCTGATTTTTTTATCACACCGTCGAAGAAGATAGAAGTCGACATGATGAAGAATTTCGGCCATTTCAAATACTTTGAGAACAGGGAGCTTCAGGCCGTATCGCTCCCCTATAAGACCCAGGGCAATAAGGATGAGGCCTTATCCATGATTATCCTCCTGCCGAAAGGGAGGGCTGGAATAACGGGTCTTGAGAAGAAGCTGACCCATGACAACTGGAAAAAATGGAATGCCGGCCTTGAAAATAATGAAGTCCATGTTTATCTGCCGCGTTTTGAAGTGACCTCCTTTGCGAGTCTGGCTGAAACCCTCCGCCAGATGGGAATGAAAACGGCCTTTTCGCCGGAAGCTGATTTTTCCGGCATAGCTCCCAAGCTGGCCATTAGCGAGGCTTTTCACAAGGCCTATGTGAAAGTGAATGAAAAAGGGACCGAGGCAGCCGCGGCCACGACCATCATCATGGTCAAGGCGAACGGCGGCAAGAAATACACCTTCCGGGCCGATCATCCTTTCTTGTTTGCCATCTGTGATAACAAGACCGGCCTGATTCTCTTCATCGGCCGCGTAACCGACCCGGCCAGATAAAGGCGGGCCATGGAACAAATACTGCCGTATCAGCGAGGATTTATACAGCGCATCATCGACCGGTGCGGCCCGCGACTTCCTGGTTCCGAGGAAGAGAAGCGCGCCACCGGCATGATAGCCGACGAGTTCATGGCAGTGATGGGGAATGTTTCGGTGGAGGAATTCACCTATGCGGCAAAGGCCTGTATCGGCGCCATCCCGGTCATCGGAGCCGGTCTCATGATAGCGGGTCTATTTTTCTTCTGGCACCCGCTGGTGACAGTGGTCATCGTGGCAGCGCTTCTTATTTTCACTGTGCCGCAGATCATTCTGTACCGTGAATGGTTTGATGCTTTATTCCCGAAATCAACATCGCGCAATGTTTATAGCATTATCGATCCTCCTGGCGGCGCTCGCTACGTGCGGGCAACCCTGGTCTTGTCCGCCCACCTGGACTCTTCGTGGCATTGCCCCCACTTTGCCGAAGACAACCGCCGTGCGAGGTTCAAGCTCTACTACGGCGCCATATCCTCTATCCTGCTGTTGCTTCTGTCAATTACCCGGTTTCTCGGCACTGATTTCATGGGAGTGCTCCCCTGGTCATTGTGGTGGACCATGCTGATCGTGCCGGTCCTCTACCCGGGATTCTACTTTTTATTCCGCTATCTGATATACGATAAAACAACTGCATCACCGGGCGCCATGGATGATCTTTCGGGAATTGCGACAGCACTGGGCCTGGCCAAGATATATCGCGCTCACCGGAAAAAAAGGCCAAGGAACCTGCGAATACTCCTCGTCGCCTTTGGCGCGGAAGAGGCCGGCCTCAGGGGATCACGAGCCTTTATCAAGCGTCATCGTGATGATCTTCTCGCCGGAGATGTTTGGGTCCTCAACGTGGACGGTGTCGCGGATAAGGACGACTTCATCTGCATGGATGGAGAGGCGTGGCAGATGGTCCGCTATGACCGGAGTTATGTGGACATGGTGGAGCGGATCATGAAGGAGACGGGGCTCCACTATTACCGGTGGACCCTGGATGTGGGAGGTACGGACAGCGCAGAATTCGTTAAGGCCGGCATTGCCAAGGCGATAACGGTATCGGCCCAGAACAGGACGCCCGGTTCCAATTATCATACCCGGTATGACACTCTGGACCATATTAATCCAGAGGCGCAGAAATTGATGAACGATCTCTGCATGCGTATCGTGGAACAGATCGATGCAAAGGCGGCGGGGAATCAGTGATGTAACGTGTTTGATCCCCTTGAATTATTAATTGAGCAGTTTTTCCAGGTTGGGTGGTAGTCCCCAGATGAACTTCCAGCAAATTATATTGCCGATCAATTCCTTAATGACAAGATAGTTTTTATGTTGATAGTTATCGGTAATATTACCTTTGATTATTTCATCAAGATATTTTTCAACAGCATAAGCAAGAATCAAAGAAACTGACATTTTAAGTAATTTCCTCAAATCTAATAAATACTCATAATCATCCATCTGCAGCCGGATATGAAACGTATGCCAGTCATCAGGTTTCATTCTTTTCTGGTACTTAACCATTGTACCGATACGAACCGGATCTGAAATTGAATCCATTGTTTTTTTAATAAGAAGAATAATTAGATCGGATCGTGAGATACCTCTTTTTTGGGCAGCCCTGGTGATTTTTGTTAAAATATCAATTTGCACATTGAGGGTGGTTTCCATGGTGTTCTCTATCCCTATAATTGAGTTTTCTGTCAGATTATACGAACAGAGATGATAGAATGAAAAAAGAATTACTTTGTGGCAATTATTCGGTTACCGCCTTTGCCGCGGGCGCGGAACATAGAATCGCGAGCGCTCTGGGCAAGGGTTGGGGCGTCTGATCCATGGGCCGGGCGAAGTGATATTCCGATGCTTACGGTGATCTTAAGCTCCGGCATGCCGGTAACCTGATCCAGATCGATGCCGTGTAATACGACACCCATGTCGCGGGCCATGGCGATCGCTTCCTCACGGCCGGTGCCGAGGAGCACTACGGCAAACTCATCACCATGGAAGCGGACTGCAGTGTCTGTGTCGCGCAAAACCGACTGAATGAAGATTGACATAAGAATTAGTATCTTGTCCCCCGCCTCATGGCCAAAACGATCGTTGATATCCTTGAAGTTGTCGGGCTTGATGACAAGCAACGCCAGGGGCATTTCGCTTTGGGTGCGGAGTTCATCAAATTCCTCCAACAAATAATACACGTTGTAAAGGCCGGTGAGCTTGTCAACAAGCATCTGCTTCTTGAGGTTGCGGACCCATGGTGTTTTTTCGTTGATGAGTCGCTGGGTCGTCCTTATGCGTTGTGTGATAATTGCAAGGAGTTTGTATGTCATCTGCGCCGACATCTTTGGGTATTTTTGCAGAAATATGGGGAAGGTCATGCCCTCGCGGGGGAACACGAGCAGCACTGAGTCCCGGATGGCGACGGCCGTTGCTTCCCGCGGGGTGTTGCCGATGAGATCCCATTCTCCGAATGATTCTCCAGCTATGAATTGGGCTATTTCAACATCATCATCGCCCCGACGCCGCGTAATGAGCACCTCCCCATCCTTGATGATAAATAGCTCGTTGCCTGGCGAGTCTTCAGTAAATATAAGCGATCCCTTGCGGTAACGGACCATCTGGCTGTTATATGCGACTGTTTCCAGTTCCCGGGAGGACAGGGTGGAAAAGATCTCCATGTTACGGAGTAGATTTATTTTTTCATTTACTGTTGCGTCTATCATAAATATATCCTGACGATCGGTTATTTCCCTTTTCTTGCCAACCGTCCAAAAAAGCCGGGATAGGTTTTCCTGGACATGAATCCAGGCCGGTAGGCGCGGACCTCCTCAATGGTGATAAAAGCGCCTGGCTCCAGAATGTTTACGATCTCCAGGTAGCGGGCCATATTTTTTTTCGGGACCAGGGAGTACAAGATGTATACCGGTCCTTTCAGTCCCAGGCCCTCGCTGATGGTGACGCCGAAGCCTTCCCCGCGCAGCATGAGGGGCAGGGCCGATACCTCCTTGGTTGTTATGACCCTGATCGATTTATAGCCAAAGGGGAGCCAGGACTCCAGGAGCATGCCCACATAGTTGCCCGTGGCAAACCCTGCCGCATAGACGAGATAGCTGTAGACGCTTTCAAGGTGGGCGAGGGCCTTGCTTATGGCTGTGATCCATATCAGCACTTCAACAAAGCCGAAAATGGGCGCCACGTATCGGTATCCCCGGGAGATGAGGACGATCCTGACAGTCCCGATGGAAACGTCAATGATGCGGGCGAAAAAAATGTACATCATGGTAAATAATTCAGCTTGTGTCATTGTAAGTTCCGTTAAAATGGCCGGATTTGGATCATAAATCCTGTACCCCCTCCCCGGCAAAAGGTTATAGGATGTCATCCGTATGGTATGTAATGCTGATACCGGTTGTCAAAATAAATTTTTGAATACCGATTTTTTTCAATTGATATTACACGGATATAAGTCTATTATATGATAAACATATTCATAATCCCAATGCGATGGCCTGGTATCCTAACTCGGCCATTGGCGCGGAATGCGTCATGGTTTCATATAAAAACAGGTTTCCTTTTAAAATAGGCACCACCTCCTATATCCTTCCCGTGAAAGAAGATAGCGTGGTGGCCAACGTTGATTACCTCAAGGACGGTTTTGACCTGGTCCAGCTCCTTTTTTTCGGCAGGGAATATCTTGAAGAGATGATGTCCCCCCGCATAATCAAGGACTTGAAAGCCATTAAAGACGAAAGCGGTCTCCGTTACACGGTGCACCTGCCCTCTGACCTGGAACTGCTCAATCCGTCAGAGGCTTGCATGGAAGAATCTATCAGCGTCATTGAAAAGATCATGGCTGAAACGGAAATACTTGATATCGATGGGTATGTCCTCCATGTGGATAGACTGGTGAAAGGCTCGCCCAGTGTTGATCTTGACCGGGAGTATTTTAATCTTTTTCACAGGGCCCTGGACGCGATTTCCGCAAGGCTGGCAAACTCGGCCAAAAATATTCTTATTGAAAATACTACCTATGACCTTACATTCTTCAGCAGTCTCATCATGCGGAGCAGATGCTCGGTCTGCATGGATGCGGGTCATATATCCCTCCATGGCCACGACTATGGCAGGTTTATCGAACTATTCCACCAGAAGATACGGCAGGTGCACCTCCACGGTGTAAGCGGAGGCAGAGACCACCAGGCGTTGACCGGTCTCGATGTCGTTTCAGCGGGATTGTTCAACCATTTCCTGAAGGATTTCGCCGGATCGGTGATACTCGAGGTCTATAATCTGAAAGATCTGGTGAAATCCGGAGAATATATGGAGCGCTTTTGCAAATAAAATCATAACCACGTTTCATGTTTAAAGAAGAATTGTTTGCACACATAACAATAGTGAGTATATGCCCATCAGTTAATCTCAAAATGTCACCAAATTTTTAAAAAATCTTCTGGACAGTACAAACTCAATTTGTTAGGTATGCAAAATACGTTATAGATCAAATATCTTTTTATTAATGCATTAAGGGGGTTTTTATGAAAAAACTGGTCGTTGTAATGCTTGCTGCATTATTCGCCCTGGGGATTTTCTTTACACCGTCAGCATCGCATGCTGTCGAAGCCAAGGTCGGCATATCCATGATGGGTGATTGGTGGCAGCCGGCATTTATTAAATTTGAGCGTGAACATGCTGCTAAGCTTTTTGGCGATAACCTGAAACATGATACATCGGGCTCATTCATGTTCGGTCCGATGTTCTGGGTGCAGCTTACCGGCAGCTGGAGCCTCGGGGGCCAGGTTCTCTTCGGCCTCAGCAGGAATGAATTCAAGTATTCAACCATCGCCGCTGACTTGAATATAGCACGGATATTTCCGGGTGGTTCTATCCTGGGTGCTTATTATGATGTTGGAGAGTCGAAATGCCGCAGGTATGATACGGATCTTACAGCTGAGTATGCCTTTCATAAATACTTCAACCTTCTCATCGGACTGAGGTTTAACTATGACGACGGTGAAGGAGAATCAGTTCGTTTGGGATTTATCGGTCCGCTTCTTGACGCAAAAAAAGAAGAATACAGCGCCTGGTATTTCGGGCCCTCCATCGGCGTCGGTTTTCATTATGAATTCGTGAAGGGGCTTACCTTTAGCACCGGCGTATCAGCCCTCATTCAATTCGGCGAATACAATAATGAAAAGAAATATTTAATGTCGTTCTTAACGATGTTCCCCTATGAATACACAGTCGGATACCTCTGCATCGGCCTTGACATGAACGTGAAGCTGGCCTATCTCATAGAGCCTGCCCATCTTGAATTGTTCGTCGGCGGCCGGTACATCATGCTGCCTCATATAGCGGCAGGGGATGACAGCTCTGGATTCGATATTACCTACAAGGACGAATGGATTGGCGGCGAGATCGAGCATTGGGGCGGCATCACCTTCGGTGTCGCATACAAGTTCTAACAATAGTCTGGCATGCTATAAAAAGTCAAAACCGCCGCGGAAGCGGCGGTTTTGCTGTCTAAACCAGACAAGAGCAGAGAGAGGGGAGCTGCATGAAAAAAAGCATTCTGATAGTTCTGACAGTGCTGTTTGTTATAGGGCAGACAATTATTCCCGCTGAATCAAAACCAAGGAAAAAGCAACAACCTGTGAAGCGTAAGGCGTATTCGGCGTCAACCCCCTTTGGTTTGAAAAAGGTAGAAGTTAAGCTTGGCTTTAACATGGCCTATGACTGGTGGATGCCGGCGTTCCTCAAGCTTGAAAACGGCATGACCGGCAATGTAACGGCAAAGAACCTTAGAACGAACTATGGCGGATCTTTTATGATGGGACCTGTATTATGGATCAAAGTTGGTGGCGCATGGAATATCGGATTATCCGCCCTCTTCGGCCTTACGAAGGACAAGATAAAGCATACAACTCAGGGAGTGGATAATAATTTACTCTATCTTACAATTCCGCAAACTATGTACAGCCCCTTTATTCAAAACGGCACGTCCAAAACAAGAAGGTATGAAGCGGATGTTGCAGTGGAATATTCGTTTCATAAATATTTCAATCTGCTTTTTGGCGTCCGGTTCAAGTACATTGACGGGGATGGCACTTCAATGAGATTGTCAACCCTGTTTTTCCCGATAAGCAAAACGAACCTGGAGTATAATGCCTGGTACGTTGGCCCTTCGGTTGGGATTGCTTTTTATTACGAGGTTAAAGGTTTTTCCATAAAAGCGGGCATATCAGCCCTTATACAGGGAGGCACATACTATTGTAAAAATAGTTTTTTCAGTCCCCTGCCCGGGATAATACTATTCTCCTACTTGCCTGATGAATTCGCTGTTGCCTATCTTGTTATGGGTGGAGCTGCGGATCTCAAGTTTGCCTATTTCGTGGAGAAGATCCGTGTCGAATTCTGGATCGGCGGTCGCTACGCTATACTGCCCCACATATCACTGTATGATATAGGGTCGGCCTATAATGGCAAATACAAGAAAGGATGGATCACCGGAGAATTGGAACAGTACGGCAGCATAAATTTTGGTGCTGCGTATAAATTTTAATGCACCCGACTCCATGACTTTCGACCTCACCCGCGCTCTGCTCACGCTTTTAAATCCTCACCCCCGGTCGCCGAGCGCTCTTTGGCCATCCTGGCCGCGCTCGGCACTGCGACATCCTGTCGGGAGCCCCTCCATGAAATGGAGAGGGGAGTTTGAGTAAAGATATTAATACGAAAGCCCTCTCCTTTTTTAGGAGAGGGCGCGCCGAAGGCGGGGTGAGGTTGAAATAGCGGAGAAGGGGTTAGTGGATGAGGTGCTCAGAAGGGCCGGGGATGAATCGTGCCCCCTCCGGGGGACAGGGGGGCGGTAAAGCTGTCAGGTCATCACAACCCCTTATGGTATTCCTGAAGCGATTTGACATCGCTTTTCCCCTGCTTGATGGCCTGTATTCCCTTCGTGGTCGCAATGGCGGCAGCCATGGTCGTGAGGTAGGGTATCTTGTAATGGACAGCGGCCTTGCGAATGTATGAATCGTCATGCTCACTCTGCCGTCCGCTCGGCGTGTTGATAATGAGATGTATCTCGTTGTTTTTAATCCGGTCGACGATATGGGGGCGCCCCTGGTAGATCTTGAAAACAGTTTCGGTCTGGATACCTTTCTCGCTGAAATAGCGGCCGCAGCCTTCCGTTGTGAGGACTTTGAAGCCGAGTTTCTGGAACTGCTTCGCCGTCTCCGCGGCCTGGGCCCTGTCGTTTTTATTAACGGTGATGAGCACCGTCCCTGATTCCGGCAGCTTCATACCGGCAGCTTCTTCAGCCTTGGAAAATGCAAGGCCGAAGGAATCGGCCATGCCAAGGACTTCCCCGGTGGAACGCATCTCGGGACCCAGCACGGGATCAACTTCGGGGAACATGTTGAAGGGAAATACTGCTTCCTTTACACCAAAGTGTTTCACCTCTTTCTGTTTCACCTTGAGGTCCTTGAGCTTTCTCCCGAGCATAACCTGTGTTGCGATGCGGGCCATCGAAATGTTGCATACTTTTGACACCAGAGGCACCGTGCGGGATGCGCGTGGGTTGGCCTCGAGGATGTAGACCGTGTCGTTCGCTATGGCGTACTGGATGTTCATAAGGCCGATGACCTTGAGCTCCAGGGCGATCCTTTTCGTATATTCCTCGATGGTCGCAATATGCTTTTTCGAGATGGTCACCGGTGGTATCACGCAGGCAGAGTCTCCTGAATGGATGCCTGCCAGTTCAATGTGTTCCATTACGGACGGGACAACCACGTCTGAGCCGTCGCTGATGGCGTCGGCCTCGCACTCGATCGCGTTTTCAAGGAATTTGTCGATGAGGATGGGCCGTTCCGGCGATACGTCGACGGCGGCGGCCATGTATTGTTTGAGCATATCTTCGTAATAGATGACCTGCATGGCTCGTCCGCCCAGCACGTAGCTGGGGCGCACCATGAGAGGATAACCGATCCGGCCCGCTATGGCCATGGCCTCATCGATGGTGCTGGCCATGCCGGATTCCGGCTGCGGTATGTCGAGCTTCTTCATGACCTGGCGGAAGCGGTCGCGGTCCTCGGCAAGGTCTATCGATTCTGGCGATGTGCCGATGATGGGCACGCCGGCCTTCATGAGCTGGTTCGCCAGGTTGAGAGGCGTCTGGCCGCCGAACTGGACAATAACGCCGTCGGGCTTCTCCTTCCCGTAAATCGACAGCACGTCTTCGGCCGTGAGCGGCTCGAAATAGAGCTTGTCCGAGGTGTCGTAGTCGGTGGACACGGTTTCCGGGTTGCAGTTGATCATAATCGACTCGAGCCCTTCATCGCGGATGGCGAAGGCCGCGTGGACGCAGCAGTAATCGAACTCGATCCCCTGGCCGATGCGGTTTGGCCCGCCGCCAAGGACCATGATTTTCTTTCTCGCCGAGACAGGGACCGTGTCTTTGCCGTTGTAGGTCGAATAATAGTAAGCCCGGTCCTCGACGCCGCTTACCGGCACCGCGTCCCAGTGCTCGACCACATTAATAGCAGTGCGCTGATTGCGGATATCGTCCTCTTTCACATCAAGAATTTTAGATAGATATTTGTCGGAGAAACCGTCCTCCTTGGCTTTCTTGAGAATAGCGTCAGGCAGCTTCTTCCCCTTGTGTTTCAGTATTTCTTCTTCAAGATCAACCAGCTCTTTCATCTGCTGGATGAACCATGTCTTTATATTGGTCCGTGTGTTAAGCTGGGCGATATCGGCCCCCTTGCGCAGTGCCTCGTACATGATGAACTGGCGCTCGCTTGTCGCGATGGAAACGAGTCGCATCAGCTCATCCAGCGGGAGTGAATTGTAGTTCTTGGCAAAACCGAGGCCGTGGCGTCCGGTTTCCATGGAGCGGATCGCCTTCTGAAAGGCCTCCTTGTAGTTCTTGCCGATGCTCATGGCCTCGCCGACGGCGCGCATCTGCGTGCCTAGTTCGTCCTTCACGCCTTCGAATTTTTCAAAGCCCCACCGGGCAAACTTGACGACGATGTAGTCGCCCGAGGGCGTGTATTTTTCCAGTGTGCCGTCGCGCCAGTAGGGGATCTCGTCAAGGGTGAGTCCGCCCGCGAGCATTGATGAGACCATGGCTATGGGGAACCCTGTCGCTTTGGATGCGAGGGCCGACGAACGGGAGGTGCGGGGATTGATCTCGATGACCACGACCCGGCCCGTTTTCGGGTCATGGGCGAACTGGATATTTGTGCCGCCGATAACCTGGATGGCCTCAACTATAGAATATGAATATTTCTGGAGCTTCTGCTGCAGCTCCGGGCTGATGGTGAGCATGGGCGCCGTGCAGTAGGAGTCGCCGGTATGGATACCCATGGCGTCCACGTTCTCGATGAAGCAGACCGTGATCATCTGGTTCTTTGAGTCGCGGACCACCTCAAGTTCCAGCTCTTCCCAGCCCAGCACCGACTCCTCGACAAGGATCTGGTGCACAATGCTGACGGACAGGCCCCGCGCAGCAATGGTCCGCAATTCCTCCACGTTATAGACCATGCCGCCGCCGGTGCCGCCCATGGTGTAGGCCGGCCGGATTACCACCGGGTACCCGAGCTCCTCCGCGACTTTTTCGGCTTCCTCAACAGTGTAGGCCGGGTTGCTCCGGGGCATTTCAATGCCGAGGCGGGTCATGGTCTCCTTGAAGGCAATGCGGTCTTCGCCGCGCTCTATGGCGTCTGCCTCAACCCCAATTATCCGTACGCCGAATTTTTGCAGCACCCCGGTCTTGTGCAGTTCCGAGGACAGGTTCAGGCCGGTTTGTCCGCCCAGGTTGGGGAGGAGCGCGTCAGGCCGTTCCTTGTCTATGATCTTTGTAATGGTTTCAGCGTTGAGTGGTTCTATATAAGTAACGTCTGCCATGCCGGGGTCGGTCATGATGGTGGCGGGGTTTGAGTTTACCAGTACCACCTGGTAGCCCAGCTTCCTCAGGGCCTTGCATGCCTGGGTACCGGAGTAGTCGAATTCGCACGCCTGGCCGATGATGATAGGACCTGATCCGATGATGAGAACCTTGTGGATATCGTTGCGTTTTGGCATAGAATTACCTCGTTGAGAATATAGGGATGAATTGTGCTCAGATACACCACCCCGGATGGGGAGCGTAATTAATTACATTTCCGCCGGACGTCGTCTGCCGACAGAATGTTCCATGCAGCAATGGCCGGATGGCCAGAAACATGGAATTGGGACATAGGTTAATAATCAGCTATTAACATTAGTAACACTAAAAAATGAGCCGGATTATGTCAAGTATGGATTAATATAGCTGGTAAATTAATTGTAGCTGCAGTTTATAATTGCGTCTATAGGAGGTGTTACTGTGACCTGACCAGGTAGGTAAAGGCCCATGCATAGTCTTTAGGCCTGCCAGCCGGGCTCACCCAGCCGATCAAATGATATACCCCGGGTCTATCAAACAGGGCATGTATAAGCATATACCCACTGTCCCGGATGACATTGGGCCGGGAAAGGGTTTTTCCTGATTTATCCCTCACATTGACCGTTAGAATCAGGCCGTGGGGTGCGGAGAAGCGGAGTTTTAATTCACCTGAACAGGATATGACACTAGATCTATTCGCATCCACCTGCCTGAGGCCATAATGAAAAAATCCATGGCGGTAAAGGGGAAGGAGCTCAAAATCCTTCTTTGATATCTTGTCGGGGATGAGCTGCCACCGGCGCAATTCCGGCAGATTGGTATAGATGAATTCCGCCGGCGGTGTGAGGAAATAGTGCTCCCGGTATTCCCGGAAATATCGGCTACCATTGAAGTGCCCGGCGCCGTAGGTGCAGTCCAGGAGATACCACCTCCCATCAGCAAACACCGCGTTCCATGCATGGTCGTTGACCACACTGTCGCCGGGGTTGTAAGCGGACCCCCTGGTGTAGCCGGTAATTTCCATTGCTCTGACACCCATGCGTCGCGCCAGTTCAACAAAAAGCTCTGAGTAACCCTGACAGGTGCCCTTCCGGTCGTGCAGGGTTTCCCGGGCTGAATAGTTTTTCTTATCGGTATCATATATTATGTGAGCTGTAATCCACCGCCATGCTGCTCTGACCCTCCCAAGTTCGCTGACGGACGATTTCACCAGATATGATGCGAGAGAATCAATTGATTCCATGGCTGTATCCGGCGCCTGCAGGGAGTACCGGTCAATTTTGCTGAATTGCGACGGGTCAAATCGCTGGTTTCCCGCCAGGGTGTTAATGTTCCGAATGACTTTGTGCTGCTGGGCCATCAGGCACGCGGTAAATGGTAGGGAACAGGCGGCAAGGATTATAAGGAATAATCGGCGTTTCATGGTCTGAAAATGTATTCAAAAGAAGGAATTGTCAAGAAAAATGGGTAGGGGGTCAGAGTAACTTGGAAGGTGTTTATGATGCTACTGTTAGTGGATGGTGATATAATCTGAAGTTATACCGATAGTTATCGGTATGCTAGCGGAGAAACATCGCTATGAACCGATAACTATCGGTGTTGGTTCCACGGATGCAAAAAAAATCCCCGCTTGTGGCGGGGATAATATTTAGGAGTAGACGCAAATAAATCATGATAGGTTGTTATTAACATTGATTGCGCTCATCATGATGCAATCCTGTTTACAACCAATCTAATCTATAGTGAAAAATGATGATCGTCAAATTTATTGAGGATTTTTTAATGATTTTTTTTAATGAAAACAAGACCGGTTATCCGGTCTTGTTTTTTATCGTGGTCCATTAAACAGGTATGTCAGCGAAGCCCGGGGCTGTTATGAAAGCTTTTTCGCGAGGCGGTCCCGGTCTTTTAGAAGGAGATCGCGGTGATTGTATTCCTGGCTGGCAATTCCTTCAATTTTTTCCGCGATCATGAGGTTGTGGTCAGCCATTTTCTTGAGAAGGCGCGCCATGCTCTCATACAGTTTGCCGAGTGATTCCTCGGAATCCGCAAGCATCTCCAGGACTTTGAGGATGTCCTTCTCGCCGGAGATTTTTTTGAAAACATTATCGAGGAGATTGTTCTGAAAATCGGCGATCATGTTTTCCCGCATTACCGGCTTCGGGAGCTGCATCTTGATTTCTTCTATTATCTTCGCATGCTCGAAGGAGTGCACTTCCATGAACTCCAGTACGTTCCGGGCTCCTTCAAGGCGGGCAAGGTTTTTAATCTTCTGGTAATATGTGGCAAGAGTGTTTTCAAGGAAAATGATGAAGTTGATGTATTCATTGGTCATGGAGCCGCCTCGCTTCTATCAAAGTAGGAAATATGCTGATTATCTTATAATATAAAGAAACTCCTGAATTACGTCAACCGGCAGTATGGTTAAACCGAGGTAATTGGCTGTTTTAGCAAGTTATTAATGACGCGCCTTTCTGCAGACATATACGGCCATGAAGTTGTCCCCGTAATCAGCGCGTTCGATATCAAAACCGGCGCGGTAGAGCATTTCTTCCATGATCCAGTCGAAGGTCGAATACTCGTTCCTGACATGGTTGGAAAACTTGTCCGCCATGTTGTCACTGGATGCCTTTCTGAAATTGTCGATGACATGGGTGACCGTTGCTTCGTATTTTTCCAGTTTCAGGGAGAAGACCACGTCGCGGAGATAAAGCCTTCCACCCGGCTTCAGGAGGCTGTTCATTTTTACGAGGGCTACCTGCTTCCAGAAGTCGGGAAGGTGGTGCAGGGCCAGCTGGGTCACTACGGCGTCAAGGGGCCCGCCGTCGTGGCGGTAGTTCAGAAACCCGGCGTTGACAAAGCTGATGTTGGTCCGGCCCCGGGACCGGGCCTTTTTTTCGGCGTAGGCCAGCATCACGGGGGATATGTCCACGGCATAGACCAGCCGGCACTGTCCGGATACAGTCGAAATGAATTCCCCGGTGCCGGACCCGAACTCGAGGAGGGAGCCGTCCGCTGGAAGGTCCAGGGACGATATGATCTCCCCTATCTCGGAGGGGATGTCCCGTATGGTGGACATGCGCCGGTCGTAGTCTTCAACTTCCGCCTCGCTGTTGTAGTCGGTGCCGACGTGCCTCATTTCGTCGTACTGCCATGGCTGAATTGATGTCATTGTCAGGCTCCGTTTTTTCCCCGCCATGCCTACTGCGAGGTTATCGTTATCAAAAAGAAATATGCCAAAAATAAATGTTTGTATATGACAACCGCCGCATAGGGCGGCGGTTCAGTACTGCTGTAAGGATATTGTATTGGGTGTTATTCAGCCGCTTCTTCATCAACTTTATCCGATTTACCGGATATTGCTTTTGAGTCATCATCAGTAACTTTATATGCAAGGTTTAATGTATCAGAGCAAGTGGTGGTACCGCCTGTTGTGCAGGTTTCGAGGAGAGCAAATCCTTTCTCATCCAGCTCGTTGTCTTTATATACAAGTATTAAAAGGGAATCCTCTGAATCTGTTCTTGTTGCGGTTATTGTCGCTGTAGATATTTTACCTGCAGGAATTATCACATCATTTGTGCTTGGTGGAAGGGATATCGGAATCTTCCCATCAAGAATAACAGTAGCCTTAAATTCCTGGCTGGCACTTCCGCTGCAAATAATCATGATACTAATATCATAATCTTCCGTGTCCTCGAACATGTCACAGGACATGAATACCAGAGTGGCTGCCAGGGTGATAATGATGCTAACTTGACGGAGATTCTTCAATAATTTCATTCAGATAACCTGCATATACATAACATAATAACAAGACCGTTTTTTTCAACTATTAATTGAGGAAACACGAACAAAATAATGTTACTTTCATATAGATAATTTGCAAATGAGGAATGAGCTCCCGGAGTTTGAGTATTGTATATTGCGATTTTAAATTGTCAGTATTGTCAATGCTACGAAGTGCCCTCTTCCAGGTGTTGTAATGGATCCGCAGGGGATAAAACTCGTTTCTTGGGGCTTTTTTCCGCCGGATGACCGATAAGCTTTTCTTCGAGGATCTTGCGACAGTCGATAACAATGAAATGCCACGGCTGCTCGTTATCCGCGGAGGGGGCGTTCATGCCGGCCTTGATGATGTTCTCGATCGTTTCCCGTGTTAGGGGCCGGGATAAGTATTTCCTGATGCTCCGTCTGGCATATATGGCGTCCATGGGAGGTTCTCCGGGATAGTTCCCTCCGGTGCCGCGTGGGACAAAAGCGGCCTATTCTTTGGACTTGGGCGCCTGTTCTCTGGAATGTTTTGCTGCAATCACATCGGCGATGAATGTTGCCGCCACGGCAATGGTCAGGATGATGCATATGACGAGCATGGCGCTGCGGCTCATATGGAATTTATCATAGAATTTTCCGAACAGGAAACTGTATGAGAGAAAGCATAGCGCAAACGCTGCTGTCATGAAGAGCTTGGTTTTTTCAAACATGGTGTACCTCGTGATAATGATAACTCTGGGTCATGTGTAATGTGCCTGGCCGCCGAAGGCGGCAGGGCACATTACACATGTATCGCATTGATATTTTTTGTCAATACAGTTGTAATTTTTATCGCGACGGTCAGAACCGTTCGTCTTCCTCGTGGTCCAGACGAAGTATATGGCCGAAGCGCTCTTTTTTTGTTTCCATGTACCGCCGGGAATACCGGTCCGGGGCCAGCTCGTGGTGGACCCGCTCGGTAACCCGGACCCCGTATTGTTCCAGCTGTTCCACCTTGTCCGGGTTATTGGTCAGCAGGCGCACGCTCCTGATCCCGATTTTTTTCAGCATTTCAGCCGGTATGCGGTAGTCCCGCTCATCCGGCCTGAAACCCAGGATGGTATTGGCGTCCACGGTGTCCAGGCCATGGTCCTGCAGGGCGTAGGCCCGGAGCTTGTTCATGAGCCCGATGCCGCGGCCTTCTTCCATGTGGTAAAGGAGTACTCCCCTTCCTTCCTGCTCGATGATATCGAGGGCCTCGTGGAGCTGGGGCCCGCAGTCGCACCGGCGGCTGCCCAGGGCGTCGCCAGTAAGACAGGATGAGTGGATGCGGGTGAGCATTGCTTCGCCGTCTCCCACATCTCCTTTCAGGACGATGGTGTGGTCTTTCGCATCCTTGTTGTTGACGAATCCAATGATCCTGAACTGGCCGTAATCAGAGGGAAAATCCGCGACCGAAACGACCTTGACGCACGACTCGTCAGGACATCCATCGCAGTCAAGGCTGTTGGGGCATCTGCGCAGCGACTCGATGTCCTGCCGGATGATCTCTTCAAATGTCGGTGATTTCATGTTTCATATACCCGAATATACACGGTGAGTAACAATCTGCAGCGGCGCCGAATATTTGCAATAACATTTTTGGCGCAGAGAGGCGGGAGAGCGAAACGGTGCTATTTGCAGATATTCCTGACCTGCTTGATGCTCTTTGATTTCAGTTCGGTCATCTCCACTGAACAGCCGATGTCTCTCCTGAGGCAGCGCTTGAATTCGGCCACGGCCATCTTCTCCTTGGTATTGAGGTCATTGACTATGACATCGCCCTCGAGCACTTTAAAAAACTTGAAGCAGCAGTCATTGATAATGCCCTCGGTGGTGCAGAGGGCAAAAGCGGCTTTGCCGAAATGGTAATTCATGGTATCGCGGGTTAGCGATATCAGTCCAAGCAGCAGTATAACTAAAGTTCCGGTAATGATGATTTTTTTCATGGTCCAGGGCCCCTGTTGAGATTTAAACCTTCTGTTATAATAATCGGCGGGAGGAAATGAAATCCTGACCTAAATATGGGAATTTGATTAATTATCTTGCTCCGGTATTAATATTGACAGGTACTCAATACAGATATATATTCTAGTACTGTTGTAGTATCATTCATAATTATTTATAATTGCCCCCGCCGCCGAAGGCGGCGGGGGCAATTATCAGTGATTAATGGATTTTACAATAAGTCTATTTATCTTTAATTATAAAGAGGAATGTCATGAAACGAACGGCCCGCTTTATACTGCTTCTTCTTCTGATGGTTCCGATGGCGGTAACCGCCGCGGATTATAAAATTGTCGTGTTGCCCTTCGATAAAATCAACAAGGAAAAAAACCCTGAACTGGAGACCCTCTCCGTCGGTATCGGCGAGACTCTGTCCGGGGCCCTCTCCAACGTGAACAATTTCATCATCATCGATTCATACCGGGTAAGAAAGTACCTCCTGGACAATTCCGAGTTCAGCCAGGTCATCGGTGCCGGCGACGAAAAGAACATGGACCGCCTGCGGCAGCTGACCCAGGAAAAGCTGAACGGCGATTATATCGTGTACGGAAGCTTTTACACGGTGGGTAAGCAGATCAATCTGGACGCGAAGTTTGTGAACGTGGACAGCGGCAAGGTCCTGAAGGCCGCGTCGGTCCACGGCCCCTATCCTGAGCGGATCTTCGATCTACAGGAAGATCTTGCGAAAAAGCTGACCAACGCTATTAACGGCAGGGTCAACGAAAAACAGACCGAGAACATGAATGAGTACATCTCGTCGACGAGCGACTACCAGGCGTACCAGTACTACATCCAGGCAAGGATGGAACACCTCAAGTTCAACCCGGCGGAGTACTCACGGGCCATCGACCTGTATCGGAAGGCGGCGTCGAGGGACCCGAAGTTCGCCCTGGCCTACGCCGGCATGTCCGAAGTGAACTCCATGTGGGGCTATCACATAAAGTACGGCGGCGGCAACTACAAGCCGAGACTTGATCAGTCGATCCGGGACGGCATGAAGGCCGTTGAACTCGGGGCGAACCTCTATCAGACACACCGGGCGCTGAGCCTGGCCTATGTCAATAACGACGATTTCGAGAATGCCCGCATCGTCATCGACCGGGCCTATGCCATGAACGACCGGGACCCGGAGATACTCTTCGTCAAGGCCACGGTCAGCAATTACGGGTACAAGGAGATGGGCCGGCAGGGAAGCGAATCGAACCGGTTTATCATGCAGGCCCTCAGCATCAATCCGGAGCTCATAGTGGCTCGGTGGGCCCTGGCCCATTCCCTTTCGGAGCTTGGCAAGAAGGACGAATCGATGGCTGAGTATAAAAAGATATTGGAGGTGAACCCTCGCCACGCAGCGAGCCTCCATAACGTGGCGCTCATTTACTACGACAAGAAGGATTATCAGCAGACCATCGACTACGCGACAAGGTCTGTTGAATCGGAGTCGAATATCCCGCAGTATTATAACACGATCGGTCTTGGCTATTACGGACTCAAAGATTGGGCCAGCGCGGAAAAGTCGTACCGGGCCGCCCTTAAGAAAAAGCCCGATTACACTGATGCGCTCTTTAACCTTGCCGGAGCGCTCTACATGCAGCAACGGTATCGGGAGGCGCGGGATGCCTATGCCGGTGTGCTGAAGCTCAAGCCCGATTATCCCGAGGCGGAGAAGTGGAGGAAATTCTCAGAAGAGTACATGAATAAGAAATAAGCTGAATTATTTTATACCGGATGTCATCGCGAGCAAAGCGACGCGATCTTGTAATTAATAGTATGGATGTTAATAAACAGGCAACCTTTTTCACGGATTTTTAAGTAATAGAAACAAGATTGCTTCGTCGCTGCGCTCCTCGCAATTACAAATACAAAGAAGGAGAATGGTAGCATGGGAGACAGAAGATCGATTAACAGCAGCGCTTCCGAGGACCGTCTCGAGAAGCTCATTTCGGAGCGGCTCAAGCCGGGTTCCAATAAGGAAAAGATCGATGAACGTATCTGGGACCTGTTCGGCGAAACCTGGTGCGTCATGTTCACCGACCTGTCGGGTTTTTCCCGCGGTGTTGCCAAGTTTGGCATCATCCATTTTTTACAAACCATCCATGAATCGGAACGGATCCTTATCCCTATTATCGAAAACAACGACGGAATTTTATTGAAGGTGGAAGGAGACAGCTTCCTGGTCATCTTTCGCAACGTCGCCAAGGCGATCCAGTGCGCCATCACCATGCAGCGCACTCTTAAAGGCTACAACGTGGATAAGTCCGACGAGGAGAAGGTGCTTCTCTGCGTGGGACTGGGGTACGGGAAGATGCTCCGGATCGGGGACACCGACGTGTTCGGCGCGGAGGTGAACGCGGCGAGCAAGCTCGGCGAGGACACTGCCGATGCGTGGGATATCCTGGTCACGGAGGCGGTTTTCCAGCGGGCCAAACAGAGCAAGGGCATCTCCTTCGAAGAAATTCCCGATGCACCCCCGGGGAGTGACGGGGCATACAAGATCATTTATAATCTTTGATGTGTGGCGGACTATTCTTTAACAACAAGGGGAATACATAGACATGGATAAAAACAGGGCCGATCCGGAAGTCAGGATTGAGAAGAAATTTCGGCTTCTTAAGATAGGCCTGTACGGTTTTATCGCCAGCCTGGTCCTCACCGTTTTTTCTCTCTTTTCCATGGGTGCGGCCTCCCTCCTGGGGCTGCTCTGGACGGGGGGACGTATAATCGAGTATGCGGGGAATATTATGGTAAGCGTTATCCCTCTGTTTTTTGCCGCTCCCTTCCTGTTCTTCGCCATTCTGATCGCGTCCCTCCTGATGAAACCGCAGGAAGTTGATATGGCGACCCGGATGAAATCATCAATGGGCGGCATCGTGATTATACTGGCCGGCGGTATTGTTCTCTGCGCTCTTCCCGTTCTTGTTGCCTTTGTTATCGTGATGACAGCCCTCTATTTCCGCGGCAACGGCATTATTTTTTTCGCCATGGCATATTTCGCCGCGGCATGTTTGATTTTCTTCCTCTCCGGCGGCTACACACTGGTCCGGGAGGTCGCAGCGTTGAATGAGGCGCAGACCGATATTGCCTGGGTCAAACGAACATTCCGGATTCTCCGCGTCGGCAGCGCCGATGCCGGCCCGGAGATGGACGGGAAATCGCACCGGACCCTCACGCGTATCGAACGGATAATCGGGTCCCTCATGGGCGTAGTCCTCTTCCTTCTTTTTAAAGCGCAGGACCTGTACGAGACCGGGCGTAGCGTCACGGGCCACGGTTCAGATTCAGGCTGGCTTGATGTTCTCGCCACGAAGGAAACGGTGCTGGCGATGTTCTCGATGTTTATCCTCATCTTTTCGACCCTCTTTATCATCAAGTCAGTGAAGACGGTGTTCAGGATTAAGGGCGGGGTTGCCTCAACGGAATGATGCCCCGGACAAAGGGCGCCGTGAAAAAATTCGGAGGCAGGGATTATGAGAGCAATTCTGTCGTGTTTATGGATGGCGTTAATCATTGTATCCGCGGTAAGCGTCTCCGCGGGCCCTAGAGTCCAGCCCCGGGAAAACAATCTCGTGGCTGATATCCGCATTCTCTATCAGAGTATCGTTAAGAACCGGACTGCCGGCAGGATGATCTGCGATCGGTATGAGCGTAACAGCGGGAAGGTCATCCTTCCGGGGACAGGAGCGGTGAGTTACCGCGTCAGTATCTGGCGGTTCGATGAAAACCTCTGGCAGAATGTCTCGGAGGGGCCCATGCCGAAAGGCTGGATAGCGCACTTGAATTATTCCAATGGCACGGACCCGGAGTTGTCCTTTGAGTTCCTTTTCGATGATAAAAACAATGTCGTCTTTTTTTATCAGTCCACGCCCAAATCATCGGAGAAACGATATTATTTCACGGCGGGAAAATTGATGCGCGTCATTGAAGGAAACGAAACTGTTGACCGGCCCGCGGCGGGGCACGAGGGTTATGCGGCAAAGACTATCATGGAGACGGCCCGCCAGCTTAAAAATCTCCGAATGCCGTTTATCTACATGCGCTAGAACGATCGGGAGACACTCATGAAACTATGGCCAACCGCATTCATCCTTTTTGTTCTTTTATTTGCTTCGCTGTCCGCGGCAGCTCTTCCCAACCTTGACGGAGAGGTCCGTCGCCATCTTCCCCCGGGGCAGGACGCGGTCTGCGTGTCTCAAGGGGATTTCGGTCCGAGCGGAAACGGCGTAATCGTTGTATACCAGGAGGAGGGATGTTCAGAATGCCGCTATGCAGGCCTGGCCCTCATCCCTCAGAAGGGCGGCGGGTACCGGGCCGTCAATCTTCCCGATATCCGCCAGTTCGACAACCTTACCGTGGACAACAGGGGGGCAGGGCCAGCCCTGTTTGCCGACGTGGATTCCGACGGGCAGAAGGAGGTCCTCATTCCCGTCAGGGGATACCGCAAGGGGCCGGAGGGTTATCCCCTTCTGGTCGTTGCGGTCATGGACTGGAACGGGACTGCCTTTGCAAGCAGTGAGAAGGTAGAACTCTATTTCGGCGATCTATGCTCGAATGCAACGCAGGTCAGGGCCATGATCAATCTCCTGGTGACTTGCGCCGGTACCTACGTATCGGAAACAGCCGGCGTGTCTGCTGACCTGGCCATAGCCCTTGCCTCGAACGGACAGCTCACCGGGACCTGGAGTGCGGTCTACGGCCAGGCCCACATGTGCGATAAGCTGACTTTTACGCTCAGGCAGAGCGGAGGAAGGATCGAGCTCGTTAAGACCCGCGCTGTATCGGGCGCTGATGAGGTCATCGGGGCAATGCAAATATCCGGCGGAAAGGCGGTCATCAGGTTCCTGAAAGACCTGGGGGAGTATGATTGCGGCGCCGGCCATCCATCAGTAGTGAAGCTCCGGCGCAAGTAAATAAGAACTATATCAATAATTCATTTGCCATCGCAAGCGAAGCGACGTCGTTTTTTTTATGACCCCCCTAACCCCCTGAGGGGGCACGAAGGGAAATATTTCATACCTTGTCATTTCGAACAAAGTGAGAAGACTTGCATAGATATCTCCTCGTCCCCAATAGATGGGGGCTCCTCGCAATGACAGGATGAATTAATAATTATCCCACTTTTCTTCCTGTTATCGTTTCAATAATTATCTTTATGACGCAGGTTCTCTCAAAGGAATGTTCCCGGTACTCCCATTTCTCCTTCTGCGAATAATGTCTCATGATTATATTGAGCGCTTCTGTTTTTTCAACCCGGTCCTGAATGAATTCGGCTCTGCCGGTGCCGACAACGCTCCGGTATTTCATGCCGTAGCCGCAGGCGGTGTCGGAGTTGATGAGCTCCGCGTCAATATCAACCGCGAAGCAGACAATTTTGTTTTTCTTTAGGATATCGATCTTCTTTCCAGCAAGGCCGGTATGGAAGTAGAGCGTCCGGTCGCGGTATCCGAAATTAAGGGGCACGATATAGGGGACTGCGCCGTCGGTCATTGCCAGTCGGCAGATATCAGCTTTGAGTAAAATGGCTTCAATTTCGGCGAGGTCCGTGATCTCGTATTCCTTTTTGCGCATTTAAATCTCCTGCTATCCGACCAGGTCCTTCTCATCCGGTATGTCCTCCGGGGCGATGGTGCAGAGTATTTCGTCCGTCAGGGGCGATATGCCGGCGATCCGGTTGGCCTGCCGCTCCACGATGCGCTCGAAGATATTGCGCACCGCCCTGCCGTTGCCGAAGGTGCGGTCGCGTTTTTCGTAGAGGGAGCTGAAAAGAGCCAGGGCCCTGTCGCGGGCTTCCCCGGGGACCTTGAATTCCGAGTTCTTGCAGAAGGAGTCGAATATCTTCAAGAGCTCCTCGGGTTTGTAATGATCGAAGTAGAAGTAACGGCTGAAGCGGGATTTGAGTCCCGGGTTGGAGAGGATGAAGCGGTCCATCTCGTCGGTGTAGCCGGCCACGATCACCACCAGGCGGTCACGGTAGTCTTCCATCCTCTTGAGTATGGTGTTCACAGCCTCCTGGCCAAAGTCTCTCCCGCCGATGTCATCCGGGATCAGGGCGTAGGCCTCGTCGATGAAGAGGACTCCATCAAGGGCCTTCTGCACCACGTTGTCAACGTTAATGGCGGTCTGTCCCACGTACCCGGCGACAAGGCCGGCCCGGTCAGTCTCGACAAGCTGGCCGCGCTTGAGTAGTCCCAGGCTTTTATACACCCTGGCCAGGAGGCGGGCAATGGTGGTCTTACCGGTCCCCGGCGGGCCGTAGAACACGGCATGGAGCGAAAGGGGCGTTGCCGGGAGCTTTCGCTCCTCCCGCTCCTTCTGCACCTTGATGAGGTTCACCAGGGTCGCTATCTGCTCTTTTATCTTGCCCATACCGACCAGGGCGTTGATCTTTTCCATCACCTTGTCCAGGGTCTCTTCTTCTTCAGGCTCCTTGATGGCGACCGCAGTAGCAGACACGGCAGTGCCGCGGTTAATGAGCTTGTATATCTGCTTGAGGCGCTCCTCCTCTTCGGGAGAAAGGGAGCCATCGGCCTTCATGAGGCACTGCGCGAAGGTGTAGAGGGTGGTGCCGGCGCGGTCGGCGTTCCTGGTTCCCTGTTCGCGGTCAATGTTTTCCAGCAGATTCATGGTTTTCAGGGAATAGCCTTCAAGGTCCATGCCCGGCTTTGTTTTCTTGATATAGCCGGATATGCTGTTCCAGTAGGCGATGAGGTCACCCTTCCGGTCCGGCGGAAAGGCATCTCTCCTGAATATCTCTTCGGCAAGGGAGGCGGTTGTATCGGAATTGTCCGGGTTGAGGGGCATGAGGACCAGCGATATAAAGATGAGCTCCGCCGCTGACAACCTGCCGTCGGGCATGCCGCATACCGACGACAGAAGGATGATGTCGTTCACCAGAGCGCTTTTAAAATCCTTATCATTAATCTGACCCAGGAGCTCTGCGATGGTCTTGTGTATCTTTTTTGCTTCCTTGAAAAGAAAATCGAGGCTTTTTTCATCAATGGAAATCTCTTCTCCGCCCTGCTTTTCCGCTGCCGCTGCGCCGGTGACGATAGACCTGTTCATTTCCTCAAGGCTCTTCATGGTGCTGTTGATCTCGTCGAGGATCCGGAGCGTGGTGTCCTCGCGGGGAGCGGCCGTGACTCCGGTCCGGCTGTTTATGATGTCAATGAATTTTGTTACCGCAGACCTGTTGTCAAAGGTCTTGAAAGTGACCTGTGTCGATTTGAGCTTCAGGGTTACTATTATAGAAGAAAAGGCGCGTTCAAAGGCGATGCCCCTGATGTCATTAAAGGCCAGTTCCTCGTACTGCGGGCTGGAAAACTCGCTCGTGACGAAGAGGAGGCGCCGGTCAGTAGCCAGGAGAACGCCGGCCAGGTCCCTGTCGCCGGAAATTTTAATACCGTGGTAGAGGCCGTCCAGAACGTCGATAACGTTCTCCCCCCGACCCAGCAGTTTTTCCAGGCCCCGGAGGACGTTTTTCTTGTTTGATATAAGAATCCAGTTGTGGATCGTATCGAGATGTTTTTCTATATCCTTGGATGATGGCATGATAGTTATCCGGCCTTATGTTTGTTACTCTGACCCCAGGTTATCTCAAAGGGACGGTTTTTCACAAGCATTATTTTTAGGGAAATTGGGGAGTAGTGCGATAGTTATCAGTTCAATGCCGATTGTTATCGGCAGGCAGGCTGTAGATTTTTGGTTTACGCCGATAGTTATCGGTACTTTCATCAATGGCGGGATCAGGGCAAATGACCAATACTATATTAATCACCGATAGTTATCGGTAAACATGTGGTAAGGTTAAATATTGGACGATAGTTATCGGTGCAGCAACCATTTCTATTTAAGGAAATTAATTATGGCTTTATTTAGCTCCTCCGGCTTTTCCATGACAACAAAATGGGAGGCTCCTTTGATGATCAGGAGTTTCGAGCCGGGGATTATACGCTGCATTTCCTCCCCGTGGTCCTTCCTGATGGAGTCCTTTTCTCCCAGGATAATAAGGGTCGGGGCTTTGATTCTTTTCAGTTCTGCCGGGGCATAATTCGGCTGGGTGAGCCACATGTTTTTGACTTTCTCGAGGAACACGGGCCAGCGCGCCGGTTCCGGCGCTATCCTTTGATAAAAGTCCCTGGCAGGTTTAATTTCCGCCGTATCCGGAGACATCTTTTTGGTCATGTCGAGGCCTTCCCTGGTCATGCCGTTGGTGTGAAAGTTTGTGCCTATGACCACGAGCTTATTCACTAGGTCCGGCCGGTTTATGGCAAGGTCGAGGCCGATGATGCCGCCGTCGCTCCAGCCCACGATGTCCACCTTTTTCAGTTTCAGTTTTTCAAGCAGGGACGCCATGTCTTTTGCCATCTGCTTGTAACTCAGGGGCTGGGCCGTATCGCTGCTCCGTCCATGGGCCCGACTGTCCGGGGCAATGACCATGAATTCCTTCGCCAGGGCCGGGATCTGGTTGTAAAAGCTTTCTATGAAGACCAGACCTCCGTGCATCAGGAGGAGCGGTTTCCCGCTGCCGTGGATCTCGTAATACATGGTTATGTCATTGATGGGAGCGCGCTCTCCCTTGCCGCTTTCTTTACTGAAGGTCTTCCATGCGTAGTAATTAATTAATCCCCTGGTTTCGCGCCCTATGGTTAAATAGCCGATGATGGGTATGGCGATGAACAGGGCCGCTATTGCGATCAATATTTTCTTTTTTGTTGTTAAATTCATCCGGTTTTCTCCTGTGGATATAATATCAGTTTATAAATAGTTCCACTGTCTCACTGAGAGTGTGCAAATAGAACATGAGCTTATTCTTCTTGGCATTTCTCGCATGCCTCCTAAGGGAGACAGGGGGGTCATGATGTTTGTGCGATTATTTCCTTTCCTTCTGTATCGGGAGATCGCACCCGGTATTTGTCCGACGTGCGCTTCCACAGGGCTGCAAGCATGCTGGCAATAAGTGAATGGAACAGGCTTGATATGGCGCTCGGTATGGCTGTGATAGGGTTCGCGAAGTTGCTCCGGGCCAGCACCACGCCAAGCCCGGAATTCTGCATCCCGACTTCGATCGATATGGTACGGGCTGTGATGACGTCGCGGGTGATGATATAGGCCAGGGTATAGCCCATGAGAAAGCCCCCGGCATGGAGTGAGAATACTGCGGCGATGAGCTTCCATCCTGCTTCGAGGATATGGTCCCTGCCGGCGCCGATAATGGACGCCACGATAAGGGTGATGAAGATCACCGCCACCACGGGCATGGCGGGCATGACCGCTTTTGTGAATCGCGGCAGGTAACGGTTCATGAGGACCCCCGCGGTAACGGGGAGGAGAATTACCTGCACCGTGGAAAGAAAAAGGCCGAAGGCCGGCACATCAATGCGGTTCCCCGCCAGGATGGTGGTAAATAAGGGAGTCAGGGCGATGGCAAGCATGGTAGTGATGCTCGTCATGGTTACCGACAGGGGCACGTCGGCCTTTGCCAGGTACGATATGACGTTGGACGCGGTTCCCCCCGGGCAGGAAGCCATAAGGATAAGACCCACCGCCAGCGGCGTCGGCAGGTCGTAGAGGTATGCAAGGGCCCAGCCCAGGGCCGGCATGATGCCAAACTGGAGGCATACTCCTGCCAACACTCTGCCCGGGAACTTTACAACGCGCCGGAAGTCGTCAACGGTCAGGGTGATCCCCATGCCGAGCATGATGATCCCCAGGCCCACGGTGATCCAGTGCCCGGAAAACCAGGTGAATGACGGCGGATATGCCAGGGATACAATGCTGGCGATGAGCACCCACGCGGGGAAACCCCTGGTGATAAAATCGAGTATCTTCATACCCTATAGCCATTTCTTCTTGATAAATAGTAAAACTGCCGTTACCGCGAGGAACAGGCTGACTGAAATAACGAAAATGAACCCCAGGGGATGCTCCTGCAGGGGAAGCTTCACGTTCATGCCGTAGAAGGCCGCTATCGTACCAGGGATGGTGAGGATTATGGTCATGGAGGTGAGGAACTTGATAGTGATGTTCAGGTTGTTCGATATGACTGACGCGAAAGCGTCCATCATGCCGCTCAGGATGTCGCTGTACACGTTGGCCATCTCCAGGGCCTGCCGGGTTTCGATTACGATATCCTCGTAGAGGTCCTCCAACTCGGCGTCCATCCTTACGAAGCTGTGCTTCTGGAAGCGCTCCAGCATAAGCTCGTTCGTCTTAAGGGATGTTGTGAAGTAGACCAGGCTCTTTTCGAAGTTCATCAGCTTGATGAGCTGTTTGTTTTTCGATTCCTGTTCCAGTTTCTTCTGGATCATGTTAGCCGCATTGTTGATCTGCTTCAGGTACTGGAGGTAGAGCATGAGCGACCTGAGGATGATCTGGAGAATGAACTTGACGCCGGTGACGGTGGTGATGTTCTTCACCCGCCCCGCTATGATGTCGCGCAGTATCACCTCGTCCCGGGAACATACGGTGATAAGGACGCCGCCCACCAGGATGATGCCGATCGGGAGAGTCACGTACATAAGGTCCGGGCTCATTTCGTCGAAAAAGGGAACCTTGACGATGATGAGAGTCGCATTGCCCTCAACTTCAACGCGGGATGTCTCGTCGATGTCAAGGGAGGCAGTGATGAAGTCAAAGGGGACGTTAAAATACTGCGCCAGGTGTGGGAGGTCGTCCCGGGAGGGATTGACGATGTTGATCCAGCTGTTCTTCTCGATACGGTCTATTTTTCTGATGGTGCCGTCGACGAGCCTGTAGACTTGTATGAGGGGCTGGATCTCGACGGCGATCTCTTCCGCCGTCATTTCCTCCTCTGCCGGGATTTCCGCTTTCATCAGTTGTTCCAGCTCGCCGGTGAGCTGCTGGGCCTCTTTGTTCAGGGACCGGCGGGACAGGGCGATGAGCTCCTTCTGGCTGCCGATGGGGAGTTCCTTGAGGAATTCCACGCGCTTGTCGTCGTGCATGCCGGCTATGATCTCCACCAGGCCTTCGCCTTCGAAGAGATCCAGCAGGGCCAGCTTGACGTCGTTATCGTAATAGCTGTATATATTTGCCCGCTGTTCGGGTGCCAGGTTCAGGAGGATGTCCCTGTTTTCTTCGGGCGTCATCGCCCCCAGGAAATCCGCCACGACAGCCGGGGGGGTCGTATTGCAGAATTCCTTTATCTCATCGAGGTTGTTGGTCGCGAGCATCTCGCGGAATTCCGGCACAAGCAAAGGATTTTTCATGCTGCGGCTCCTGGGTAGTAGTATTGCCGATATACACCGCGGGACTACTAATACATAGTCATACTCGATGCAACTGTCAAGAAGTTTTGCTTTCGTGGCGGACGCATTATATTACTCAATAAAATATTTTATCAAACTCAAATATTCTATTGACAAATGGCAAAATCCTCTGTTTATTTATCGAAATCTACAATCTAACAAAAGGAGGAACATAAGAGTGAAACGGTTAAGTTTACTTGTCATTATTGCGGCTTGTGTATTATCATTATCTGTGCCGGGAATGTCCGCTGACTTCATGATAGGCGGCAAAAAAATGGTGAAAAACGGGAGCGGAGTCAGGACCAAGTCGATCTTCGGTACCCTCTATTACTGTACCCTGTATGTACCTGAGAGCCTTAAAGGCAAGGACGGCAAAACGATCATCGAAGCCAATGAGCCGATGTCGATGATACTGGTCCTTGACAGCAGAATGGTCACCCGCGAGCGTTTTATTGAAACTGTCAATGAAGGGTTTGCTAAATCCGCAGCGGGAGGATACCCGACACCCAAGACAAAGGCCTTCATGGATCAGTTCAATAAAACTAAGTTCACTAAAGGCGATATCATTTATCTTACCTATACGCCTGCCGGCCTGACCTCGCAGTTTAAATTCAAAGAAACCGGTAAAACTCAAAATCTGGGATCAATTGCCGGTCTTGACCTGAAAAAGGCTCTTTTTGCCATCTGGCTCGGAGCTAAACCGGTTCAGGAAAGCCTGAAAGCGTCTCTTCTTTCCGGAAAATAATCCTGGATAAATGAGCAAACTTGAAAAGCCACATTATATGTGGCTTTTTTATTTTTTTGCAACCGTAATAAAAGATTGACGGTCTTTTGTCACGTAACATAATCCTGCCGGAATTGCCACTCCCGATAGATTTAGTGTTGCGCAATTTTATTAAACCACGGAGTATAGAATCCCTATGAACATGAAAAACTATGCGGCTGACCGGCAGGGGGAAGATATGAATAAAAAGGAATCGATACTGCTTACCATCGGATACAATCTCCGGGGATTGCTTTCGATGATGCTACTATACATTAATACGCTCTTCTGGTTCGGCCCGCTGATGATACTGGCCCTGTTGAAGCTTTTGGTGCCGATCAGCGGGTGGAGAAAGCTATTCGGTGTCATAATAAACGGGCTTGCCGTGACATGGATATCGATCAACAATTTCAATATGTGGTGGTCTCAGCGGATAAAGTGGGATATCAGGGGTTTGGAAGGCCTGTCTCTGAACGAATGGTATCTTGTAATATCAAATCATCAGACCTGGGTTGATATTGTTGTGCTCCAGAAGGTTTTCAACAAGAAGATACCGTTCCTGAAATTCTTTCTAAAAAAGGAACTCATCTGGGTGCCGATGCTCGGCATCGCCTGGTGGGCCCTCGATTATCCCTTCATGAAGCGCTATTCTCCATCCTTCCTGAAAAAGAATCCTCACCTTAAAGGGAAAGATATTGAAATTACCCGGAAAGCATGCAGAAAGTTTAAAGGGATCCCGGTATCCATCATGAACTTCGTGGAAGGGACCCGCTTTACACCGGAAAAGCATAACAGGCAGAATTCTCCCTTCAGGCATCTCTTGAAGCCCAAGGCGGGCGGGATAGGATTCGTCCTCTCCACCATGGGGGAACAGCTGAGCAGCATCCTGAACGTGACCATCGTGTATCCCGGCGGCGACACGCGCTTCTGGAGCTTCCTCTGCGGCAGGATAAAAGAGATACGGGTCATCATAGAAAAAATGCCGGTAACGCCGGACCTTCTCGGTGACTATGTCGAGGACAAGGATTACCAGAACAGTTTCCAGAACTGGCTGAACGATGTCTGGACGAAAAAGGACAAGTTGCTTGACTCGCAATAGGCTAGTGCCTATTGTATTACATGGCCCTCACCTACAGCATCCCGGGATTTATGCGAAGCATCGCCTTTGATGTATTGTTCTGCCTCTATATTATACTTGTCGAGCCGTTGATACTGCCGGAGCTGAAGAACTATATAAACCAGGCTTATACCTATAAGCGCCCCAGCTACTGGATTGCCTTTGTTATTATTGCAGCGCTGATATGCGAGGTCCCGGGGCTTTACCTGAAGTTTAAGGCCATCGGTGATAAGATGCTGAAGGCGGGCCTCGGGAAACCGGGGCAGGGCATTGTGCTTAAATGGGGCTTTATTATCTACCTGCTGCATACGGCCGTTGCGCTGATTATCGCAATGAGCGCCTTCCGGGCCTTTGGCCTTACATTCCATGAAAACGAAAATCTTTTTGCGCTGCTATTCATCCTGTACCTGATCCGCGAAGGAATCATCACATACCTGATCTTCTCAGCCCGCATACCGGAGGGACCGCGGCCTCATGCGCTTATCAAAAATACGCTGGGTGAAACTTGCCTTTTTATCTTCGGCGTTATTGCCTTTACCGCTACCTGGCGCATTAACCCGGTTATAATAACAGAATTATCATCAGAGACCATACTTGCCATTTTTTTCGCTTCAATCCTGTTCCTGATGTTCTATCTCCCATGCAACCTGGCAACGGTGTATGATAACTTTCTAACGGCAGCTTCCCGCCGACAGGTCTTCTATAGGATTGCCTCCCTCATCCTAGTCGTGACAGCGGCGCTGTATCCTCTTCGGGCAATAGGGAAAGCTGCCTCAGATCAGACAGCTCATGGAGTGGTGGATAAAGCAGCGAATAGTGAAGCATATAAAGAAAAGTTTATCCGCGAAATGAATACGCAGAAACGGGTGCGTTAGGGGAGGTCATGTCGCTTGTTGTGTTATTCGAATTTCGAAATGTCCTTCTTTTCGTTCTGTGCCTTGATGCGGTACCATTCCTTCTCATCTAGGGGCGGCTGTATGATGCGGTCCGCGCTTTTGTGGATGAGGGAAATGGCCCCGGCCGGGCAGGTGGAAACACAGAGGCCGCACCCGATGCATTTTTCTTCGTTGACTATGCGATGTTCTTCACCGGCGTCAATCGCCTGGATCTGGCAGCGGGTGTCGGAGCACAAGCCGCAGTTCTTGCAGAGCGACGCGTCGATCCGGGCGTGGTAGTGCGAGTTGACCGCTCCCTTCATGCCGAACCGGGCCGCCAGGAGCTGGCTGCAGCAGCAGCCGCAGCAGTTGCATAAGAACCAGTGCCCCTGCTGGACGTTGGCGGTCATGTGCACCAGTCCGGCCTCTTCCGCTTTGTGGAGAATTTCGAGGGCTTCCTCTCTGGTGATTAGTCTGCCGGCCATCGGATGATTGTCATAAAATCCTGGCGTCTCGGCTATGAGAAGGCAGACTTCCCGCGGTTTTGAACAGCCCCTTCCAATCAATCCGCTTTGTTTCTTGCAAATGCATTCATTGACGGCGAAGGATTTGCTCCGCTCGATCAGGGCCGAAACCTGGGCGAAGGGAAGTGTCTCATTATGGTCCGGGACTTCCTTTTCGATGGGCACCACCTGCATGACCTGCGGTTTTTTTTTCATGAAGAAGAGCCCGGCTGTTTTGATGTACTCAACATGAAGCTGGGCGAATTCTTCATCCATATTCCTGACTTGGAACTCGAAGATTCCGACAACCCAGGGGGCGATGTTGTAGCGTTTTTCTTCACCCGTGGGGTCGCATTCGATCTGGCCTTTCCACCACATTTCGTTTAGTTTTTCATCCAGTCCCTGGGACGGCCTGCCGGTCCGCCGGGATATCTCTCCGGCGGTTTCCTTGGTCATCTTTAGATCGCAGAAGATCTCTGCTTCATCAGGGGCGAAAATCTTCTTTAGGAGCTTTATCTCCACGCCGCTTTCTGTCCGGGGGAAGCCATTGGGCAGGGAATCGAGAACTCCGGCCAGCTTCAGGTATACGTCATCGTTCATGGTGATCATCCTTATGGTATTCATTGACAAGGGACTATCAAGCCGATATGTTAACAATAGGTGAATACAGGTATTCTGCAGGCAAGAATTATTATCTCATGTTAGGGAAAAATAGCTGATATGCATTCCATCAGTTTTACATGCCTCGTTCAGTGACCGCGGGGGATACAGGTCCAGGCTCCGGGAATGCCATCTTGACTTATACCTTCGGGGCATTTCTGGCGAGAAATTTCCGGATTATGAGACCGGCAATGAAGAGTCCGCCGAAAACAACAAGCATCGGCATTATAAAATGCCACGCAGCGATAAAGCTCAGGTACTTCACGTAACTCCGCATTGACAGGTCCTGAATGAAGTCCGGATAGTAACTGAAAATATTGCGTGAAGCGGCTACGATGGCACCGCAGGCAAGAAGCACCAGGATCGACGGATAGATGAAGAGCCGCTTCATCATGGCAAGCTTCCGCCTTCGCTCCACGGTCGAGAAAATGAGATACAGGATAAAGAGAAGAAGGAGTCCCGCCGCGCCGTATACAGCGTGCTGTCCCCATGACAGGAATTCAATGGCGCCGGAGGCAATTTTCGCTTTTTCGTCTTTAAGTACAAGGTTTGAAAGGCGGATAACGCCTCCATCAATCGAAAGGCCCAGCTTCTTGAGATATTTGCCGGTAAAATACTCGCCCAGGCTCGTGTCGGAGAGCCTGAAAAGCGTCTTCAGCAGCGTTCGGTTCTGAAGAGATTCAATGCTGTCAAGCTCTTCGACCATAAGCTGGCTTAACACATGTTTCTGCTTCGGCGTCCCTTTCGAATCATCTTCAACCCAGAGGCTGATTGCTACCTCGGGAAATCTCACTCTGAGGGATCTGCCGGTCAGGCCTTCAGTATCATTGGTGCGAGCGTAGTAAATATTCCGCTGCTCTATCTGGCTGTCGTAACTGGTGATAAATCTGAGGACCTTCTCTATTTCCGCGCGAACTGCCCGGTCAATGAGTTTGTTGTTAAGAATTTTTGAGAGAGGACCCTCGATACGCTCCAGATCGGCATAGAGTTTCCCGGTAAGGGTGTTCTTGTGCTTCTCGGCAATTTTTTCAGCGTCCTTTTTTTTGTCTTCAAGTGTGGACCGGGCGTCTTCGTAATCGCCCAGGGCCTTTTTCATGGTTTTTCGGGCCGATTTTATCCGGTTGCTGTTCTGCTCCTGGTATTCTTCAATGGCAGCGATTCGTACCTTGATGTTCTCGATTTCCTCATCGCGGTTTTTATCGAAACTTTCCTTATTCGGGAACGTGTCTTTTACCTGTTTCCATTCCAGGTCTTTCAGGTCTCCGCGCTGTTTTTCCAATGACTCTATTTCATCATCACGGTTGATTCGGGAATACTCTTCCTTCGCCAGTTCATAGCGTGATTTGATATCTTCGTATTCCGTAGTGAACCGGGTTATCTGCAGATCGCGCTCGATCTCATCATTGATCTCTTTTTCTACCTTCCAGCTTTTGGCCTCGACAAAGGCGGTGATGAACTTGCCATCTTTCAGGATCCCGGTATAGAAGTCCGGCTGGAGCAATACTGTTATTACTATGGCCGAAATTGCAGCCGCAGGGATCACTATGAACGCGGCTATGCTGATGAGTGTGAATATAATCCCTTTTGGCTTTGCCGGGTCCTGATTCGGCTTATCGGGGGCCTGGGTGTCTGTCATCTTTTTATCCTTCTGAACCGGGTGTGATGAAATTGTGTAAAAAAGTATTATTTTTTTATGGGTTTGTCAATTAGAATATTATTTGGCGTTTCATGCGGGAAAAATTTTTTAAAAAACCTCTCTAATCGTATATCCAATAAATATAATGAGAGGATTACTGTAATGGAAACCACTCTGAATGTGCATATTGGAGTTTTAAAGCAAATCACCAGGGCATCTGAATCAAAGGGCATCCCACGTTCTGAAATGATTATCATACTAATCAAGAAGGTTATGAATGAAAACTGGGAGACTAGTAACATGGGAAGAATGGTGAAGTATCAGCAAAAAAGCAGCCTTGAAAATTGGCATACATTTCATCTGAATCTCCGGGAGGATGATTATGAGTATTTCCTGGATCTGAGGAAGTTGCTTAAAATGTCTGTATCGTTAATTCTTGCATATGCTGTTGAAAAGTACCTGATCAATTTTGAGGAGATAAATATTACCGATAACTATCGATTTAGAAATTATGTCATTGTTAAAGAAATCGTAGATGGTATAATTTGCTGGAGACACTACTGGGGCTATCCGCCCAACCTGGAGAACTATATCTGACGTCCTCCTATAATTTTTCTGATCAACAAAAAAAAATTGACTCAAATCCGATATTCTGTTCGTTAATTAGCAGCAGGAGATAGGTAATGAATTTAAAAATACGATGTTGTATATTTTTAGCACCGGTTTTCATACTCTGTGCCGGATGCTCGAAGGCGCTCGTCAGGGGCCCACTGGTTGTCGAGAATAACCGCTGGCAGATGACGCTGGAGGCGCTTACCCTTGGTCCCCATCATTATAATACCGCGGGCGGTTACTGGGAGCCGCGTAAGGGGAAGCGCTTTGTCTGGGCCACGGTAAGGATACGGAATGGCCTCAAAACTGATCAGAACATACTCCTCGATAAGATCATGCTGGCGGTTGGCGGGAAACAGGTGAAGCCCTTTATTCTTGATATGAATTCCCTGGTTACGATGAGGGCAAACCCTGCGCCCCGGCTCAAGCCCGGCGAGACAGTGTCGCGAAGGCTTATTTATATTATTCCGGACGGAGTTGTTCCTGAAAAAATCACCTATGAAAAGACTGAGATGGTAGTTTCGGCGATTAAGTAGATCACGCCATCCCTGACCGGTCTACTGCAATCTGGCGCCGCATTTTCTGCAGACCTTCTGGTTCATCATTCTTCCCAGATATCGTTTGCATGCGGGGCACCTCCAGTTGAGGTAGGAGGCCGCCAAGCCGCCGATTGCGATGATGCAGATGCCATAGGTAATGATGGAGCGGACGGTTTCATCGGGGAACTGGTTCCGGTTATTTGAGTACCAGAGAGCGAAGAATGCAGTGGCAAACACCGCCAGTGTAATCATGGTGTTTAACCTTTTTTTCTTTTTATAACTCTTGAATATAAGGTCCTGCTTTTGTTTATCCAAAATCGTTTCTCCTTTGAGGATTGATGATACATCCGGTGCCGCGGCCTCCGCCGCTCAGCACCATCCGTCGAATCCCTTGTTGCCGATGATCCGGCATGTAAGAGATTCGGCCTCGGTAACAATCTCATTCATAATGTCGGCGGCAGACTGGCGTTTCGTTATCTGCCCGATAACCTGTCCTGCGGGGAGGGAACCGGTATTGATGTCCCCCTCCATGAGGCCGGCGTTGATCTTGCCGGCGCCGAAGTTGAGCATTTCATACCCCCGCTTGATCTCGGCCTGGTGGAACTGGCTGGTGAATTCATTCGCAAGACAGCGCATGGGAAATCCGGTGAAGCGTCCGGTCACGGTGGTGTCCTCGGGGCCGCACCGAAGGAGCAGGTCTTTCACCGCGTCGTGGATGGGACACTCGTTGGCGATGAGGAAGCGTGTTCCCATCATCACGCCGACCGCGCCCATGGCAAGACAGGCGATGAGCTGGGTGCCGTCGCCGATGCCCCCCGCGGCGATCAGCGGCACCTTTGTGCCGGCAGCATTGCGCACCTGGGCCACCAGGGGGAGGGTGCTGATGGTGCCTATGTGGCCGCCCCCTTCCTGCCCCTCGGCGACGATCATGTCGGCGCCGGCGGCGATGACTGCGGAAGCGTGCTTGACTGCGGCAATGGTGGGGATCACGGGTATCCCGGCTTTTTTCGCGAAGGGGACCACCGGCATCGGGTTTCCGATTCCGGTGAAGAGAGCCGCCACTCCCATGGAGCATATCGCCTCGGCCTTGGCCGGCGTGTCGTCCCTCTTCATGAACACGTTGACGCCCACGGGCTTATCCGATATCTTCCGATAGGCCTCCAGCTCGGCCACAAGCTCATCCACCGTGAGGTTGCCGGATCCGATGACGCCGAGGCCGCCTGCGTTGCTGACCGCTGCGGCCAGACGGTGGTCGCCGGCATATGCCATGCCTCCCAGTATAACCGGGTATTTGATGCCGAAGATTTCACAAAGCCGGGTATGGAGCATATGATTTCCTGTTATGGCGCTGGTATCATTACCGGATCGATATCCGGCAGATTCTTCCGCACGTCAAGATAATTATCATATCTGGAAAGAACGTCGATCACGGCCGGAAGGGGCTCGGCCCAGATGCCGGGCAGGGTCATCTCGCCTTCTTTATCGGCCCGGTAGGCAAGCTGTTCCACGGGCGGGGAAAACTGCGCGTTTATGCCTTCCCTGTTGCCGCGCGCGTCTACCCGGTACCAGCCGGGACCCGGCAGGTATATCGCGTTAAATCCGTGCAGGCAATGGACGCCAAATTCCTCAAGGAGCAGGCGCTGGTAACAGAGACCGGCGGGAATGTCGTTGGCCCTGAGGAGCGCCGCCAGGAGGTGGCTCTTGGCAAGACAGTACCCCGTGTGGTGCTCCAGCACGTCTGACGCCTTCAGGGTAACCGGATTCATCTGATAATCGTAGCTATGAAATATCTTGTCCCTGACGAATTCAAAGCAGCACCGGGCAATATCGCCGGCGTTCCCGGACCCTGCCGCCAGTTCCTTCGCCGTCCGGACAATGTCTGGATGATCGCAATTGATAATGGCCGACGGATTGAGATAGCGATGTAACTCTGTTTTGTTCATGGGCAATCCCCCCCGGGGTTGATCGTAATAGACTGCCGATTTTGGGCAAGAGAAAAAAACAGCTTTATCTCATGTTTCTTTAACATTGTAGAAACCGGAACCTGATGAAAAAATATTGACATAAAGATTTTGCCGGTGATATAGTACAAATATGAATAGACCTGTTGCTTGATTGTGTTGTCTGATACTGTTCCTGTACCGCTTTTGGCAGCGGGGTACATGGAAAGGATTATCGGGCACAGAAACAGGTCAGTTGCAATACTTGGATGATGACCAGGGATTATAGCAGCGGATTGATCGCGGATGGCGGTCGGTAAAACCATATCAATTACAAGCAGGTGCATTTATGAAAAAAACACTTATAGTGGCCATGGCATTGATTTTTATATCTATTCAGGTGTTTGCTCAGGCGGGCGCGAAAGAAAAAGAGGCCGCCAAGGAGGAAGAAAGCTCCATCGGTCTCGGTTTTTCCATGAACTATTACACGAAATACATATGGCGGGGCATCGACTTTTACGACGGCGATGGATATTTTTATCCCTCCATCTCATGGGAGCCCTTCAGTACCGGTCTCAAGTTTACCGTGGCTGCTGAAATAGCATCGAGCTGGGTCTTCAACGGATTCCAGAAGAAACCGGACAAGTACTACTTTGAAGACTGGACCCTGAGCTCGATATATAAGAAAAAGAAAAAAGTTAACTCCTATGCCTACGCCAATCAGGGAGTGGATTTCGGGGTCGAATATTCCTACACCTTTGAGAACATCATTACCCTGGGAGCGAACTTCTGGTATTACCTCTATTATAACTCCAAATACGCAAACGAAATGGCCTGGACGAAAGTGGAGTCGATCAATATCGTGAAAAAATGGGACACCAGCTATTTCAGCGCCGGTGTCAATATAGGCCTTGACTGCGTGCCCTGGATCAACCCGGTCATTGCTGTCTACTATGACAATTACATCGGGTACAAGAGGGCCGGCGACTATTATGTTCAGCTCGGCTTTAGCCACGATTTTGAGCTGTTAAAGGACATCATCACACTTACCCCGGGCATAACTGCCGGCTACTACATCGGCCCGACCTTCGGGTATAACAACTGGTACATCGCATCTCCGAACGGTCTTGATTTCGATTTCTCGGATGATATCATCTGGCGGAAGCATGTGGCTACAAAAAAGGGGGTCAGCGACATCATGCCGTCAGTCACCATGTCCGTAACGCACGGCGGCTTTTCCTTCACGTCGGGTTTCTATTGGGTCATTGTTCCGGCCAAGTCGTGGTACAAGGGCGGGCCTGTTCATAAATATTACGCGCAGCTGGGACTGGCCTATAATCTATAGGAATGGTTCACCCCCCAACCCCCCAGAGGGGGGCTTTCAAGGCCGAAAGTTCTGATCAAATAAGTCCCCCTCCGGGGGATTTAGGGGGATTTAGGACAACCCCAGTGGTATACTTTGTCAGCCGTTATATTCGGAAACCATGAGGGTGATGTCGTCCTCGAATTCCGGGGACGTGGTGCCGATGTAGTTGATGACCATGCGGTAGATTTCCTCGCACAGCTCCGTGGCCGGCCGCAGCCGGTGCTGGCGGATAAAGCGCACCAGGTTGTCTTCACCGAACATGACGAGGTCGTGGTTTCGCGCCTCCGTGATACCGTCGGTGTAGAGTATCATCTTGTCGCCCTCGCTGAGCTTCGTCGTGACGTTCATCGCGTTCAGCGGCAGCTTCTCGCTGATGATCCTTCCCTGGGATCCGACAAATTCGACGTCGCCGTCTTTGCGTATGATGATGATCGGCGGGTGCCCGGCGTTTGAGGAAGTCATCGTGCCGGACGCGAGATCGATATGGCAGAAAATCGCGGATATGAAGTGGCCCCCCATCTTCCCCTGCAGCGACTGGTGGAGCTTTTCCATCGCGAGGGAGGTGTTGCGCCCCGCGTTGTAGCAGGCCGGCAGCGACATCTTCACCAT
This sequence comes from Spirochaetota bacterium, assembly GCA_041753395.1. Classification (GTDB taxonomy): domain Bacteria; phylum Spirochaetota; class UBA4802; order UBA4802; family UBA5550; genus RBG-16-49-21. The sequence continues at coordinate 54,251 of JBGSUQ010000007.1, read as the reverse complement.
GGCGGAGAGAAAGGCCGCCGGCACGCCGTGCCCGGACACGTCGCAGATGAAAAGCATCATTTCCCGGTTGTTGTAGTAAAAATCGATGAAGTCGCCCCCCACCGCCATCATGGGCTGGTATTTGAAGCTAAGGGTCACCGCGTTGATATCCGGCAGGCGAACCGGCAGGAGGGACATCTGGATGCGCCGCGCCATCATGATCTGCCGGTTCAGCTCTTCCGACTGCGCCTGGATGGTGAGGGTGCGGTCGATGACCCGCTGTTCCAGGTTCTCATTCAGCTGCGAGATCTCGTTAATGAGACTCTTCTGCACCTCCGATGATGCGTGCAGGCTTCTGACCATGGAGTTGAAGCTTTCCGCAAGCTTGCTGAACTCGTCGAAGCTCCGGATTTCGACCATGGTGGTCATGTCGCCTGACGCCAGGTTGTTGATCCCGGTCATCAGCTTAGCCAGGGGCTGTGTGAAGTGCTGCGACAGGTATATCGTAAAAAGGGTTGATATGACGAAGGTAATGGCCGCCATGGCCACGGCGACAAGGAGGATGCTCCGCCTGAAATCCAGGACTTCCTTTGAGTTGATGTCGACGCAGACGATGCCGATGCCTTCTCCCTTGCTGTTCATGATGGGAGAGTAGGCTGTTATGAAGGATCCGTAGGCGTTCTTGACAATTTCCTTGTCAACATAGTCTTTTTTGCTCTTGATGATCCCCAGCATCTGGTTGATCACATTTTTCATCTCCACGAAGTCATTGCCGGGATACGAGCTCGGTTCCCCTTTGCCCGAATAGGTTATGGTGCACTCCATCTTTTTGCCGTTGATGGTGATGGAACCGGTTTTGATCCGGTCATCGCGCTTCGATATGCCACCGGGACATTTAGCCGATAGTGGATCGATGGTAAGGACCTCGAAGACCGGCTGCCCCTGCACCAGGAGCTGCTTTTTATCTTTCCCGTCCCGCAGCGATATCCTGACTTTCCCAATATCGGTGCTGATGTCGAAGTCTTCCTTGTAGAAGGTATAGTTGTACTCGACGGTCATGCGGCCGTCCTTGTCGAAGAAATAATCAAAGGCGAAGGACGGGGTCTCGAACCACATGATGTCCTGATCGGGGATATTGGCATCAAGGGCATAAAACAGCTTATCATTTTTCTGGTCATAGTTCAGGGTGTAGATGTATCGGACTTCTTTTTCATGTTTCCACGTGGTGTTGATGAGCTTGATGTACTGCCAGAACTTCGGGTTTTTTGACGATTCCGGCGTGGTGAAGGATTCGTGGATGTCGCCATCGATTGCGGTCGACACGAAACGCGCTATGGAGAGCTTGTGCTCGCGGAAGGTGCTGAAAAAACGGTCGCTGGAGGCCTTGTACATGAAAAAACCGAAAAGGAGGGATACTGTGAGATTAAGAGTCATAAAACCGAGAAACAATTTCATGCGAAGGCTTAATTTCATGGGGAACCTCTATGATATGGTTATTATGCAGGAGAGCCTGATAAAAATCAAGAGTTAATTTGCCGGCGGCAATGCCCCGACTGGCAGTGAATCAAAGACCGCTGCCGGTTATTTTGTTGCATTTCTGATCAAAAATGATTTGCTGCCGGGGCCGGCCGGCTGTACAATGTATGGGATCTTACAGACCCGTTTCCACGGGTCGAAATATTTGAATTGAGCGGGGAATAATATGAAATCACTGATCCGGTTCGGCGTGTCTATTGAAGAGAAGTTGCTGACGCGGTTCGATGAACTTATTGAATCCAAGGGATATGTCAACCGCTCGGAAGCGATTCGTGATTTGATCCGCGACCGATTGGTCTCCGAGGAGCTTACAGACAAAAACGCGGAATCAATAGGGACCCTCACCCTTATCTATAGCCATGATGTTCGCGAGCTCTCGGATAAGCTCAACGAGATCCAGCACCATAATCACCGCATCATTATATCAACGACCCATATACACCTGGACGAGCACAATTGTCTTGAGGTGCTTATACTGCGGGGCAAGACGAAACAGATACAGGCCATCGCGGACAAGCTCCTGTCGATAAAGAACGTGCGCCACGGCAAGCTGACCTGCACCACGACAGGATAGGCGGTATCGATTTTAATCTGCCCATATTCCCGGCTGAAGGTTCTAAAAGGCTTGTGGCGAAAAAATTTTTCAGGGCCCGACCTGCGATCTGCCGGGCCCTGATGGGTATATGGATATGTTGTGGGGATGTTTTTCTATAGGATTTGAAACGTCAGTGTCGCAGCGTACATTTTTTCATCATAGAGTCTGTTGTCTGCTGCTTTTTCCGTGTAACTTATCTGTATGAGCCACTTGCCTTTTTTGTTGATATTTATTTCTCCCATTCCCTGCTGATTTGTTTTTATCTTTTCGGCGAAAACATTGCTTCTTGATGAGTATCCCTCATAGGTGGCTTTCAACTCCATCTCCGCCGGCTTTCCCTTGAATAGCACCTTGACGGGTAGGGCGTCCCCTTTTTTCAGTGTTGCCGGGTCCTTGAGGGGAATAATCTCAAGTTCATGACCGAAAACTTTTGAGAATACGGCGCCACCCGGTTTTTCTACTGTGATAATGGCCTTCGCGAACTTGCCGCTGTATATTCCCTGGAGGGCATTTTTAACCTGGGCCTTGTTCTTTCCCTCGATATAGCCTTCGGTTGTCTTGACCCAATACGTCCACTTCTTTCCTGTTACCGCCAGGTACGATCCCGGCTGAACGAGTTTTTGTGAGCTTCGGTTCAAGTTGTGCCCGGCTGATGTGATCGGTATTACGGCACCCGACGGAGCAACGAGATAACTCGGCGCAATCCTGTCGACCGGGACAAATTCCTTGTTTGTTGAGGGAAAAGTATGATCGGAAGGATAGGTGCATTCCAATGTTGAACCCTTTGCCACATTAAAATTTTTCATTTCAAACCACATGTCATGGGCGCTGATCATAGCCGGTATGGTGACGGCTATAAACAGCATTGCGGTTTTAATCATTACGGATATTTTTATTTTCATTGCTTTGCTCCTTTCTATATTTTCCTCCCCCATTAAGAGGGAGGAGTTATTATTGAACATCCCGCTAAAACTTCATGTTGACCGAGCCATGGAACGACCGGGGTGCACCGGGCGCCCATACACTGTAACCTCCGGCATACCCCGCATAATGCTCATTAAAAATGTTCTTGGCGTCAAACCGGAAGGTGATGGGTGTGTTATTCGCCATCAAGGTATAGCTCAGGTACAGGTCAAACAAGTTGTATCCCTTGTAAATCGGGTCAGGATCTAACCCCCAGGAATACATGTTGCTCAGGTATCGCAGCGTCAAGGCTTGCGACCATGTTTTGGTGCTGTACGAATCAGTGTACTGCGGTCCTACATAGGTCCACCCGAAGCCGCCGCCCAGGCCGATAGGGGTACTCCAGATTATATCGGCCCCGGCTTCGTATTCAGGCAGGTTGGGGAGCGGGGCCCCCTTGGTCAGCAGGTTCCCGACATTGATATAATTTGTCGCCGCATCGGTTCCGATCCATGGGATATCACGCACCTTGCTGTCCATCCAGGTAAAGGTGCCGTCGAGCTCGAGGTATTTCACCGGCATGACCTTCACGGTGGATTCTATTCCCCACCGGCGAGTCGTGCCCATATTTCTATACATATTCGAACCGGTCGGATATTCGTTCGCTTCGTTGGTGACGTCTATCATGTAGCCAGTAACATCAACCCACAGGTACTTCTCGTATGTGGCGGTCAGGCCGGCTTCATACTGCCAGATTTTGGAGGGCTTCAGGTGCTGCCATGTCTGGAAAATGGTTGTGTCGGGGGGCATCACAAAACCATTGCTGGCGTTGGCCCTGAAGCGGAGCACGTCCTTGACGAGTTCTGAAATAAAACCGAACTTGGGGCTCACGGAACTGTATTCCTTGGGATTTATCGTCTGGCGCCGTTCTTCCAATCTCATGATTTGCTGTATTGGATTAGTCATGCCCAGTACATCCTGCAGATACATTGCGTTCTTGAACGTGCCCGTGAACAGATCGGTCCGAACGGCTATGACGGGGCAGAAATACTGGTGCAGGCTCCACTCTGTCTCAAGAAAGAAAGCGTGAGTATCAAAGGTTGTGTATTTTTTCTGGGTAAGGTTCTGCCTGATCCTGCCAAGGGTGTCAAATTGCCGGTATACCGTGCCGTCTCTGAAGAAATCATAACCGAGAATTCCTTTCAGCCTGATGTCTCCGTAGAGCGGTACATCAAGGTTGGCGCTGATACCGGTCCCGTATTTACCGACCCGGTAGCCCTGTTCGGCCTGGCTGCCGGACCCGAATTTTGAGAACCGTGTCCAGTTCGTCTGGAGACCGAAACCCCAGGCGAGAATTTTCGCGTATTGATTGATCGTGTAGTTAATATCAAGCCGTTCAGTGAATTGCCGGCGTTCGCCGCCATCGTTTTGTGCAAAATCATTCGCGTCAAGCGGCAAATCAAGTAGGTTGAACATCTGCTGTTTGTACGTATATTTCTTCATTCCCCACTGGGTCCTTGAATAATATCCTGGAGAATTCCAGTCATCGCCGTGGGCCCTGAGGGAAAGTGTTATTTCCAGGTCGGTAGTTGGCTTGTAGGTAAAACGAGTGGATCCGTTGCCGTACAGCTGCTTTGAATTGCTCTGAAATCCGTCAGTGCGGTAAAACTGGACAGCTGTGTTGTTCGTAAGCTTATCGCTTATTATCGTTTTACCAATGACGCTCTGGATATCCACGGTGTTCCATGACCCGTATTTAGTGTTCACATCGATATAATCGCCGCCTTTTTTCGTTATATACACGATGGTGCCGCCGCGGGAAAAGTTGCCGTAGAGGGCCGAGGAGGGCCCTTTGTACACCAGCACCTTGTCGAGCTCCAGCGGTATCAGGATGTTCGGGTCAGCGTATCCACCGCCGTGGCCGTAATATTCATTCAACGGAATACCGTCGAGATACACGCCCATGTCGCCGCCATGTACGCCGGATTGGAACCCACGGATGGCAATGGCATTGGAGACGCCGCCCTGGTCGTATTCATGCATTTTAACGCCCGGCACCGACTTGATGATGTCGGCCGTGCGGGATATGCCCTTCTTTTCAATATCATTGGAATTGACGACATTAATGGTATAAGGCGATTTTTTAAGGAACTGCTCGCCTTTTACGACGATTTCCTTCAGGGTGATGTCTCCGCCGCTCTGTTTTTTCGCTGCATCAGCGTCTTTCCCTGCATCTTCCTGTTTTTTCTGCTCTTCATTCTCCTGCTGCTTGGCGGCCGGATTGTCCTTTTTCTGCGCCCCCTGCTGCGGGTAAAGGACCGTCGCCGTCACCGTCACGCAGAGCACGATGATCAGCAAACGACATGCGAATGTGCTCATTAAATCCTCCTGATCAGCGCCACAGGTGGCACCGATAATATTTTAGTAACACGTTGCTAATGTGATAGTATTTGTCAATGAATATGCCAAAAGTAGCACGAAAAAAATAAAAGTGCTAAAAAGGTTTGACAGAAGAAAACAGGCTGCAATAGTGAGTCTGTTTGATCCTGGTAATAGGTTTAGTTTGTCTTGCCCGATACCGTGGTGTTTGCGAGGCCTTTGAAAAGGACGTGAGGATGATTGATATTATGAAACATTCAATTCAATTGGCTTTTATTGCCGCTGCAATTATGCTGCTGCCGGGGGGGCTTCTTGCTCATGGCATTACGCGTACAATCGAACAGGGGAAGTCGATGGTGGTGACAGCCCTGTATGATGACGGGGAGCCGATATCCTACGCTTCAGTCAAGGTGTTCGCGCCGGGGAAGAAGGACGTGGAATTCCAGAACGGCCGGACCGATAAGAACGGCCGCTTCGCCTTCGTGCCGACCGAGGCGGGTGACTGGCTGGTGCGTCTCGACGACGGCACCGGCCACGGCTTCGAGGAGCATGTCAAGGTCGACGCGGACATGGGCGGGAAAGCCTCCTCGCCGGTCCTGGTGAAGCTCGGGCAGAAGGTTATTGTTTTTCTTCTCCTGGCCTGGGGCGGTATCATGACGGCGCTTTATGTAAGGAAAGGGAAAGCCGCATAGCTGTGCCGATAAACACTGCTCCTTGTGCTGCGGGTAAAATTGTCGTACTTATGTCGATATTGGAAATGACGCTTGCACCTTCCATCGATCTGTAGTATCATCCAACATAAAAGATGAATTCTCAATTTGTCACAGGGGTAAATGGGCCATGGCCGAATCATTTCAGAGCGGAACGATCAAACGTATAGCGCGTCTCCAGAAAAACGAGATAACCGAGCATTTGATTTATACGCGGCTCGCCGGCGTGATAAAAGACGAAAAGAACAGCGCAGTACTGAAAAAGATTGGCGAGGATGAACTACGCCACTACAACTTGTGGAAGGGCGTAACCGGCATGGATGTGAAGCCGAGCCGGTGGAAAGTCTTCAAGTTTTTCTGGATCGCCAGGCTCCTCGGTCTCACCTTCGGCATCAAGCTCATGGAGCGGGGGGAGGAGGGAGCGCAGACAGTTTACCGGGAGCTGGCGGAAGAGTATCCAGAAGCGCGACGCATTGCGGACGAGGAAGAGGAGCATGAACACGCCCTGATAGCCCTCATAGAAGAAAAGCGCCTCGCCTACATAGGCTCCGTGGTGTTGGGGCTGAACGACGCCCTGGTGGAGCTGACCGGGGCCCTGGCGGGCCTCAGCTTCGCCTTTCAGAACACGCGCCTCATCGCCATGACCGGCCTCATCACCGGGATCGCGGCGTCGATGTCAATGGCGGCGTCGGAGTACCTCTCCACCAAGTCGGAGGGGGGCGAGAATCCCCTCATGTCCAGCCTCTACACCGGCGCGGCCTATGTCGGCACGGTGACTATCCTGATAACGCCCTATCTGCTCTTCAGTCATTACCTTGTGTGCCTGGCTGCCATGCTCACCAATGCTGTCGTTATAATATTCGCCTTTAACTTCTATATCTCGGTGGCGAAAGACCTTGATTTTAAAAAGCGTTTCTTCGAAATGTGCGCCATCAGCCTGGGTGTGGCGGCACTCTCCTTCGGCATAGGCGTGCTGGTAAAGACTTTCATCGGCGTTGACGTGTAGGTGGGTGTCTGCCATTGAAGGATCCCCGTTCTTCGAATGGCACTTTACCCTGTGGCACGATTATGCTGTTTTTTCTTTTCCGGCTTTCAGCAGGATTGCGATGTTGTTGGAACCCTTGACGAGGCGTTCCACGACAGTAAATCCCGCTGCCTCTATCATTGCGAGTTCGGTATCGAATTCCTCGCCCGAGATAACATGGGGCTCGCCGAATGCGAACAGGCCGCCGGGCCGCACCGTTGACGCGATTTCCCTTATGAAGGCGGCCTTGTCCGTTGCTTCGTGGAGCACGGCGAAGACGAGGGCCAGGTCGATCCGGGAACTGAGATCATCAACCATGAGCGATGTGAAATTGCATTCCTTCGTCTCGATTATTCCCGAGAGACCCTTTCGTTTGGCGCGTTTAGCCAGCACGGGGAGCATTCGCTTCTGCGGATTAATGCAGTATACTTTTCCTCCGGGGCCGGTCATTTCCGCCATGGGTATGCTGAAAAAACCCATGGCGCAGCCGGCGTCGAGTATCTTCATGCCGGGCTGTATATACTCGCCTAATATTTCACTCGGGTCAAGCATCAGTTTTCTCAGGGGGCTGATGAGCAGGTATCCGGCCCACCAGGGGAACACGTGATGCTATTTCATGGCGCATCTCCTTATTGTATTTCATGTATACTACTATAGACGAAGCATCAAGGTTTTTATTGCCGATTTTTTAACTGTTTCCTGAAAAAATGTAGCTATGGAGCTTCCCGGGGTTTGTCATATTGTGCCTGGATGTTATACGCAGCATCGGTTAAAAATAAAGAACGCCCTGTTTCTGCTGGAGTTCCTCCGCGGTTATTCTCTCCATTTGAAGCTTCCCATTCCAGATGCCTGTCATGTCGTTAATCACAAGCGCTTTTTCAGGGCAGGCGGCCACGCAGGCCAGGCAAGCGATACATTTGCTCCAGTGGGCCTCTCCCGATGCCACGTTCATGGCTCCGCTGGGGCAGATCTCCTCGCAGGCCATGCAGACGGAGCAGGTCCTGCCCTCCCTTGTCAGCAGCATGGTGAGGACTTTAAAACGGAAGATTTCTATTGAATCAATCAACTCCTCGGTGTGCGCGGTTTTTTCGAAGGGCCCTGGCAGCCCGGTGTCTTCGCGGGTAAAGCGCCGGTATGTTTTTCCGGCGAATTCCCGGGCAAGAGAGAAATCTTTTTCATCGGGCCTGTTTTCCATGGCGTACCAGCCGCCGAGGTTGAAGGTGTGGGTGCCGCAATGGACGTTCCGAGAAGCATGAGAAAACCGCCGAAATATTGAGGGTTCCGTGAAATACGGTATGGACCCTTGGCGACAATGGCGAGGGGGACCTGGTCGAGGCGTTCAGGTGTATTGTTCTCTTTACAAATGCACAGTGATCTGATGAGGAGCCATAGGCCGCCCGCTATGAGTATAATCCCGGTGAGGTTATACGGAAACAGCCGCAGCCGGAGTGGCGAGAGAAAAATATATGCAGACGCAATAAGTGCCTCTACAACCAGAAAGATTATGTGAGGTTTCATTATTGTAAAGCTCATATTTTCCTTCAAGAGACCCCAAATCTAAATAAAATTAGACTGATATAACAATATTAGTAATAACTAATATCAATTTGATGGCTGTCAAGGTGTTTTTTTTAACATGTAATGTCTATGACCTGAATTAGGCTTATGCTGAAAAGATGTTGACAGTCTTTTTTCATAATTGATTTTAACAAGATAATAATAATGTGCGGCAAGAAGGCGTCACTTTCAGCGGCAGAATACGTTTGATGTTTTAATTGACTAAAAATATGAAATGATTGTTTGCACTAATAAACGAGATATACGCAATTACCATGCTTATACATATTAATAAAAAAAATCTACTATATGCACTGTGCCTGATCTTTTATCTCAGCACAATGCTGTTCGCTCCATTTCACCACCATGACGATGGCAAGATACTCGACAATTGCCAGTTTTGCTGGTTCAATGATTACAGGAATAACAGTGAAGTTTTGTTTTCGTTTGTACTGGTCCCCACAGTCGAATTTATAATCATTGAGATATCGAAGTTAAATGGATATATCCCTGTTGTTCTGTTGTCACCAAACGCGCGTACGCACGCGCCTCCATTGTTCTCCTGATAATCATCATCATTCCGATCGACACTATGCTCTACCGCACGGGTAGAATGCTCGCGCATGTATTCGCTGCCTGCTGATCGGCGGCTGATTGTATCCATACTTGATGGTATGGTACGTCGGCCTGATTAAATAACAGGAGGTTATACTTAATGAAAAAATGCTTATTTTCATGTATTATTATACTATGTCTGGCGAACATCCTTTTTGCCCAGGAAACTGAACCCACTGAAAAAAAACCCGAGCCTAAGAAGGCCATTTCCGAAGGCTCGCCTTTTTCCCAGGTGAAGTTCAATCCTGACCTTGCCCTCATCGTTGACATGTCCGCGGTCTATCGCTCTTTAAGCGATGATGTTCTGGAAAAAACAAGGATCAGGGGCTTCGATCATTCCGGCGGAGATGATCATGGTCACAACCACGTCGCCGCCAACGCCAATATCGGGTTCAATTTAAATTACGCCGAGCTTGCCCTCATGGCGACCGTCGATCCCTACTTCGAGCTTGCCGGGATTTTTCATGCCTCGCCATCGGGTTTTGAAGTCGAGGAGGCCTATTTCAAGACCACAAGCCTTCCGGGAGGGTTCGGGCTGAAAGCCGGTAAGTTTCTGAGCGGCTTCGGTAAGCTGAACGGTCAGCATGCCCACCAGTGGGATTTCACCGACCGGCCCCTGCCGTATTACGTGATTTTCGGGGATGAAGGACTGAACGAGCCCGGGGCGCAGCTGAACTGGGTCGCGCCGGCTGATTTCTTTCTGACCATCGGCGCCGAAGCGCTCCAGGGAACAAACGAAACAAGTTTCGGAACCAGGAAGTTCCATGATATGCTCAACCTGCAGCGGGTGGGCGGTAGCAAAGGCCCGAATGCCTATACCGCCTTTATAAAAACGTCCTTTGACGCGGATGACCTTACCGTGGTCCTGGGGGCGTCGGGGGCCATGGGGGTCGCACGGCGGTACCATGACCTTAATGACATCGGTCTGGAGGCGATGACTGTTGAAACCCTGGGGTGCCTGGGAGAGGGAATTCGCGCCAGAACCTGGGTGGCCGGCGCCGAGCTCGTCATGAAGTACTTCATCGATTCGAACCGCTATGTCTCGTTCCAGGGGGAGGGACTTTACCGCATACAGCAGGGAAGGTATTTCCACACGGCACTTTTTCCTGTAAACGGCTCCGGAATCGTTGCGACGCCGAAACTATCCTACCATGCACGGCACTGGGGAGCCTACGGGCAGGTGCTCGTAAAGCCGTTTCTTCAGTGGCGTTTCGGCGCGCGCTTTGACGCCGCCGGCACGGACATGTTTCGCGTCGCCGGCGCGCGGAAAAAGAACGAGCCAGCATTGCTGTACCGGGCCTCGGGGATGGTTGATTATCATCCATCCGAGTTTTCTCTTTTCCGGCTGCAGTATAACTATGACCGGAGCAGGTTCAACCGGTATAATCATATAAAACCGGGCCACGAGGTCGTTTTACAGGCGAATATATCGATTGGCGCCCATGGCGCGCATCCATTTTAATTGTGATAACAGGAGAATAAAATATGAAAAAAATATTGTTGGTTGCATTGACATTGCTGATGCTGTCACCGGCAGCGTGGGCGAAAAGTCTCAGGGTTGTTGTTGCGTATCCGTACATAGCGAGCATTGTCCAGCAGATCGGCAAGGACCGCCTCAAGGTTGACTTTTTGGCCAGGGGCGACTACAATCCTCATACCATAGTCCCCAAACCGTCGTTTATCGCAAAAGTGCGGAATGCCGACCTGCTGATTATAAACGGCGCCCAGCTTGAAATCGGGTGGATACCGCCGCTCTTGAAACAGGCGAACAATCCGGCGGTAAACCCTGGGGGGGAGGGTTTCCTCGAGCTGTCACGGTATATCGAGCTCATCGACGTTCCCACGAGCGTCTCACGATCGCAGGGCGATGTGCATCCCGATGGGAATCCGCATTTCTATCTTGACCCTCAAAATATCCCTCCGGCTGCCAGCGCCATTGCTGACAGGCTGGTAAAACTGGATCCGCGGAATGCTTCTTATTACAGGGCTAATTGCGGTGAATTCCTCGCAAAATTCAATGGTAAATTGAAGGAATGGAATTCCAGGCTCCAGAAATGCCGGGGCATGGAAGTGATAGAATATCATAAAACTTTCGACTACCTTCTTCATCGTTATAACATGCACCTTGTGGGCACCGTGGAGCCGCTTCCCGGGATTCCTCCCACGTCAAAGCATATTAATAAGCTGGAATCCATTATATCAACGGTCAAGGTTAAATGCATTCTTCATGATGTGTGCCATCCGGACGACGCGAGCCGCCACCTTTCCCAGAAGCACGGCATCAGGCTGGTCGTCCTGCCCCATGACGTGGGGGCGGTCGAAGAAGCCAGGGATATTTTTATGCTTTTTGATGTTATCGTGAGGAGGCTGGCGGAATGACGGACATTATGCTGTCTGCGTTTATCATATCGGTTGTCCTTGTGGGCATCCATTCCTTCTTCGGTCTTGAAATTATCAAGCGGGGTATCATATTCACCGACCTCGCCATAGGACAGATGGCGGCGCTTGGCGCCGCCGTGTCCATTTTCTTTTTTGATGGCTCCTATCTCTATCCGATATCGTTAAGCTTTGCCCTTCTTGGCGGTCTTGCCATAGCCCTGACGGCAAAGCGCACCGATACGCTGGAGGCCTTCATCGGCCTCCTGTACGCCTTCGGCATCGCCGGGGTGTATATCATTCTTTCCAAATCATCACACGGCATGGAAACGCTGCACAAACTTACGGCCTCGGACATACTGTTCACGCCGGTTGAAGATATCTGGCGGACCGCCATTATATACGCTGCGCTGGGTCTTATTCTTTTCTTTTTATACCGGAGGACGACCGGTTTGATCAAGGACGTGGTGTTCTTTGTCACCTTCGCGGTTACGGTGACAAGCTCGGTGAAGCTGGCCGGGGTCCTCATCGTGTTCGCCCTCTTGGTGTCGCCGGCCCTCATAGCGATGAAGATCGGCAGGGGAAAGTCGTTGATAGTCGCCTGGATCATCGGGACCGCGGTCAATCTCCTGGCTATCGTGTTGTCGTACCAGCTGGATTTTCCGACCGGCTATTCGCTGGTATTTGTACACGCCCTGTTCGCGCTTGTGGTGACCATGGCCGTCAGGAAAAAGGAATTCGGGGATAATTGCGGATGATAAAAAGAACTTGTTGGCGCTGATTTGACGGGGTGCTCTTCCAGTTGTGCCATGTATACCCAATGTATTCCTGCATGTTAACGGAAATATTCCCTGCTGATTGACCACCCCGTCGCATGCTTGGCGCTGGTGAGCGGGTATGCCAGCCGCAGTAAAAAAAGCACTTGTATCGTGGAATAATTGACATATTCATTGATGCATAATAGGATTGTCTGGATCAGCGGGGATAACACATCCATGAATAAACATATCAATCTCATCATTATCCTTTTATATGTAGTGCCATTGTTGGGGGTAGTGCCAGGAGTGTATTCCGCTGAGATATCCAGCAGGTATACCCTTGAAACCCTGATCCGCATGGCCGAAAGCAATTATCTGCCATTGGAGCTTAAAAAATCGGAAATTACCGTAAAGAAAGAACTTTCTCTCCAGGAGAAGCAGTGGGAGAATCCGGAAGCGGGCATTTCCCTTGGAGGGAAAAAAACGGGCGGGGAAATGGGCATGGAATATTCCGTTAGCCTCGCACAGAAGATTCCCATATCAGGTAAAAAGGGGGTTTCTGCGGAAATCGCGAAACTTGAAGAGCGCGAGGCTCGTTTCGTCCTTGAGGAAGCGCGGCTAGCCCTGCGATACGAAATCACACGGTTGGCCTATGCCTACGCCCGGGACAGGGAGAAAATAAAACACATTCAGGAACGATTGAAACGAATAAAGCTCATCAATGCCCACATGCAGGGACACCTGCTGGTCGCGCCGCAGCGTATCGTCGAGCGCAATATTGTACAGGAAAAACTCGCCCGTATGGAAATGGAGCTTCTCGAGATCAGGAAGAGCGTCACGGTGTCGTACAACGCGCTGAATCATTATCTGAAGTTACCGGCGGGGGCGACATTCACCGTGGATCTTGCGTGGTTTTCCCGGGCGCCCGACCTGGATTTCGATAAGCTGCTGTCCCTGGCAATAAAAGATAATTTTACGATTCTATATCACGAGGGGGCAGTAGCCAGGGCGGGAAAAGCAGTGTCGCTGGCCAAACGGGATGTAATGCCGGATATCGGGTTGAATATGTTCTACAACGCGGACACGTTGAAGGAAAAAGAGCAGAGCTTCGGCGGCGGCATTACCTTGCCCTTACCGATCCTGTCGCAAAACAGGCATGGCATTGAAAAAGAATCGTCCAATTTTAAATCGCGTCGGATTGCCCTGCTTCATGCCAGGGATACGGTGAAGCGTAACATGACGGAACTTTACTCCAAATTCAAGTACGCTGGCGGCATGGTTACCCTTTTTCCCCTCTCGCGCCTTGACGCCCTGGAGAAAAAAATGGATTACGCGGACAATGAATTTCGCAAGGGGAGGGTGACCCTTGCCACCTACCTGGAAATGGACTACACCCTCCATGAGAGCATCGAGTCGGTATTCGAATCGCAGCTGCTGCTGGTGGGTGCCTACACGGAACTGCTGTTTATGGCGGCGGTAAAAAAAGAAATAAATGGTGGACGGTAATGATCGAGCGTTTGATTGCGTGGTCCCTCAGGAATCATCTCATGGTTATTCTCGTTACCGTGGCTGTGTTCCTGGGTGGTATTGTTGCCCTCAACCGTCTTCCGGTCGACGCGGTGCCGGATATCACCAATATCTCCGTCATGGTGAATACCCAGACCGGGGCGCTTGCGCCGGGGGAGATCGAGAAGATGGTTACCTACCCTATCGAATCCGAACTGGCAGGGCTTCCCGACGTGGAGGATATTCGGTCCCTGTCCAAGTATGGACTTTCTCAGATTATTGTTGTTTTTAAAGAAGGGACCGATATTTATTTTGCCCGCCAGCTTGTCTTTGAACGTCTCCAGAGCGTGAGTGGCAGTCTCCCCCAGGGGATAACTCCCGAACTGGGGCCTCTCTCAACCGGCCTCGGCGAGGTGTACATGTACGCCCTCGTTCCGAAACGGGGAAGCCCCCTCTCTAAGCTGCCGGAAATGGAGCGGCTCCTCTACCTGCGAACCATTCAAGACCTGAGCATACGGCCCGTCCTTAAGGCCGTACCCGGCGTTGCTGAAGTGGAATCGAATGGAGGCTATCAGAAGGAAATACACATCAACGTGAACCCGGTAAGGATGGATAATAAAGGCATCGTTTGTGGTGATCTCATTGCAGGTATCGAAGGCCTGGGCATCAATTTCGGCGGCGGCTATATTCAGGAAAAGGGAACACAGATCATTGTCAGAACACAGGCTAAGATAGATTCGCTGGAAAAAATACGAAACATCCCGATTAAACTCAATGTTTTCGGCGCCCCTGTGCGCATTGGCGACATAGCGGAGGTCAGGGAGGGGAGCAAGCAGCGCTTGGGGGCGGCCACCTATGACAGCGAAGAAACAGTCCTCGGGACGGTGCTCATGCGGGTGGGGGCAAACAGCAGGGAGGTGGCACTCGCCGTGGAGGAAGCGGTGAAAAACCTCCCCCTTCCCCGGGACGTCAAGCTGGTGGAACTCTACACCAGGAGCTATCTTGTCAATGCCACGATCCGCACGGTGGTGAAAAACCTCCTTGAGGGCGGCCTCCTGGTGATCGCGGTGCTCCTCCTTATCCTGGGGAATCTGAAAGCTTCGCTTCTTGTCGCCCTGGCGATACCCATTTCCATGCTCTCGGCGTTTACCGGAATGGTCGGGTTCGGAATATCGGCGAGTCTCATGAGCCTGGGGGCCCTCGATTTCGGCTTGATCGTGGACGGATCAGTGGTGATGATAGAGAACATAATACGCCGCTTCGAGGAATTGAAAAACGAGTCCCTTGACTCCAGAAAACGCCTTCTGCTGGTCAAAGACGCCGCCATAGAGGTGGGAAAACCGGTCTTGTACGGCGTCTTCATAATAATGATCGTCTACGTCCCTATTCTTTCCCTCACCGGCATCGAGGGGAAGATGTTTCGCCCCATGGCGGGGACGGTCCTTTTCGCACTGGCCGCGAGCCTCTTGCTAGCCCTGTTTCTCATGCCGGTGCTTTCTTTTTATTTCATTAAGAAAGGCAAAAAAAAGAAAGGCCATGGTGAAAACCGCGTCCTGGGGGTTATATCACGTCTCTATCGGCCGGTTCTTGATTTTTCCCTGGAACACCGCTGGACCGTTATATTTTCATCCCTGACCGTAGCGGTCATTACTGTCATAATGTTTGTCTCTCTCGGGAGCGATTTCGTTCCCCAGCTCGATGAAGGCGACATGGTGATCGGGCTGGTGCGGGACACAAAAATAGGCATCGGCAGTTCCATTGAAAAGCAGAAGAAGTCGGAACAAGTCATAAAGAACTTCAAGGAGGTCCGGCACGTATTTTCCCGCATGGGGACCCCCGAATCGGCTACCGACCCCATGGGAGTGAATTTCGCCGATACCTTTGTGATTCTGGAGCCGGACCGTGCGAAATGGTCGCCGCGCTATAAAAGCAAGGACGATCTCTTCGCCGCCATGAGCTCCGCCATAGACCGGTCTGTGCCGGGTCAGGAGATATCCATGACCCAACCCATCGAGATGCGATTTAACGAAATTCTGGAAGGATCACGGGCAGATATCACTCTACGTATTTTCGGTCCCAGTCTCGACGTCCTGTATGATTTGTCGATGAAGGGGCAGGTTCTGCTCGAAAAGATACGGGGCGCCGAAAGCGTCGAACTGGATCCGCTTACCGCGCTTCGCAAGAGCCCGGTCATGGATTTTACTCTGGATTACGACCGTATCAATCGCTACGGTATCCGCATCCAGGATGTGAATCACTCTTTCGCCATTGCGATGACCGGTATGCCCGTGGGATATATATCCCTTGATGAAAAACCGTTTCCGATCGTGGTGAGAATCGCCGACGAGTACCGGCGTTCGCCGAAGGACATCGAGCGGATCCCGGTAGGGTTTCCCGAAGGGGGGTCGGTCCCCATCGGAAAGTTGGGCACAATAAACCTGCGGGACCAGGTTACAACCATCGCCCGCAGCAGGGCTCGCCGTTATGCGGCGATATCCATCAACCTGAGGGACCGCGATACGGTAAGCTTCGTGAATGAGGCGGAGAGTATAGTCGCGAAGAACCTTGCAGTTCCGCAGGGATATATGTTGGAATGGGGGGGGCAGTTCAAGAATCTGGAAAGCGCCAGGAAGCGCCTGTTAATCATTATACCGGTTATTCTTGTGGTGATATTCCTCATTCTTAAGCGTATTTTCGGCAGCATCAAACAGACCATTCTTGTTTTTAATACCATTCCTTTTGCCGTTACAGGCGGGGTAATTTTACTGTGGATCAGGGGCATCCCCATGAGCGTGTCTGCCATGGTGGGATTTATCGCACTTACCGGTATCGCTATTCTTGATGGTATGGTGCTGGTCAGTTTTTTTAATCAGCTCAGGGAACGAGGTATAGTACTCAAGGAAGCGGTGATCGAAGGCGCTATGACGAGGCTCCGGCCGGTGGTTATGACTTCGCTCGTAGCGGGGCTTGGATTTGTCCCCATGGCTTTCAACACCGGCCTGGGGGCCGAGGTCCAGCGTCCGCTTGCCACGGTTGTGATCGGGGGAGTTATTTCATCCACGCTCCTTACGCTTCTTCTCCTTCCCACACTCTACCTGTGGCTGGAAAAAGTATCCATCCCCTGGATCATCAGTATGGATCGTGACGAAATGGGATTGTAGAAAAGCAGCCTGCGGAGGGACCATGCTGATGTTTTTTAAACTGGTTTCCCGGTATTTCCTATCATGCGGGTAAGGATATAACAGGAACAACCATTGAAATTGTGTTGATTTTAATTTTTGTTATAACAGGGTATGTTGCGGCGAAATGTTTACCCAAGTAGATTGATAATGCTTCAATCATATAATCCCGAATTTCTTGGGATGTAATTGCCACATGTAATAAAACAAGAGGACTCTTATGCACATCCCCGACGGTTACTTAAGCCCCCAGACCTACGTTCCGCTCTACGTGGCCTTTGGCGGATTCCTCGCAGCGGCGCTTCGCAAGGTGCGGCAGACTGTTTCCACAAAAAACATCCCCTACCTGGGGATGGCGTCGGCCTTTTCCTTTCTCATAATGATGTTCAACGTTCCGATACCCGGAGGCACCACGGGCCACGCCGTGGGGGCCAGCATCGTGGCTCTGTTGCTGGGACCGTGGACCGCAGTGGTGGCGGTCTCAGTTGCCCTCATCATCCAGGCCTTTCTCTTCGGCGACGGCGGCATAACGGCCATCGGGGCCAACTGTTTCAACATGGCCGTGGTGATGCCCTTTGCTTCCATACTCGTGTTCAGGCTGATAAGCTGGAAGGCAACGGGCGGATGGAGGGTGTATCTTGCTGCGTTCCTGTCAGGATATATTGGCCTGGTTATCGCCGCTATCGTGACAGCCGTGGAGTTCGGTATACAGCCCCTCATAGCTTCTGCGGACGGGAAGCCCCTGTATGCGCCCTACGGACTCGAGATTGCGATTCCGGCAATGGCCATTCAGCATCTGGCGCTTTTTGGCATTATCGAAGGCCTGGTGACTATGCTGGTGCTGATGTATTTCATGAAGAACGATCGCGACAGCGTCTATGCCCTTAAGGGAGTGAAGTGATGAGCCCATTCCAGAAAAAACTCCTGGTGGCACTGGTGATACTGGCAATCCTTTCTCCCCTCGGCATCATCCTGCCGGAAAAATTCAAGGCAGGGGACGCCTGGGGCGAGTGGTCCACCGAAACCATTCAGGAACTTGTCGGTTTTATCCCTGAAAAGATGAAAGAGACCGCCGACCTCTGGAAAGCCCCGATACCGGACTATAATCTGGGCGACGAAAAATCGAGCTTTGCGGTACAGGCCCTGTCGTATATCCTGTCCGGCGTCTTCGGCATTGTTCTCTGCGTCCTTCTTCTTTTCGGAATCTCAAAATTACTCGTCAAAAAAAGTGAGTGACAACGCATATCCAGCTCTTAGATTCGAGTCGTTTCTACAGTGCGGAATCGCTTGGAATACACCCCATCCCCCCAGAGTGGGGCTTTCTTAAATAATAATGAGTGGGAAGTCCCCCTCTGGGGGGATTTAGGGGGCTTATAAAACAACTCGGCTGTATAGTATTCTGGATAAATCATAGTGGCCTTCATCGATAAATCAATAAAATCAATCGCAGGTTTAATAAAGTCGAGCTATGTCTACTGGGAAATGGCGGGAAAAAACGGCCTGTTCCAGAAGCTCGATCCCCGGGTCAAAGTCGTTTTCATGTTTTACTTTATCGTTATCGTCAGCCTTCTTCGGAGCGTATACGCGGAGCTGGCCATAACGGTTTTTATCTTTATACTGATAGGCCTTTCGCGGCTCAACATATTCTACATGTACAAGCGCATCATCGGCTTTGCCCTTTTCTTCGGGTTCCTGGTCGCCCTGCCATCGGCCTTCAACGTGATCACCCAGGGTGAGATCATTGTGCCGGTGGCCACGCTTTCACGGTCCTATCAATTCTGGATCTACTCGATCCCGAAAGATATCGGCATTACCCGGGAAGGGGCTTTTGGCGTTGCCATGCTCACCCTGCGGGTGGCCAATTCCATCGGCATATCGCTCCTCGTCATCCACACAACGCCCTTTTTCGAGATCATCAGGGCCCTCAAGGTCTTCCGGGTTCCCGACACCTTTCTCATGATCATTATCCTTACATATAAATATATCTTTATTTTCTCCAAAACAGTTGAAGACATGTACCTGGCCATGAAGAGCCGCCTTGTCGGCAGTATTGACAGCGGGACGATACGGGAGCTGATAGCGGGGAGGATATTTTTTATATTCAAGAAGTCGCAGATGCGCTATGAGGAGACATACCGCGCCATGGTGAGCCGGGGATTTAACGGCGATATCGAGTTTTACAGCTTCAGGGTCTTCACCGTGCGTGACGCCGTTGCCGGCGTTGTCCTCGCGGCGTCAGGGGCGGCTGTGATGGCGATGGGGCTGTGTAGTTGATCTTCCTGTTCCGCTTTCTCGGACCTCACCCCCGTCCCCTCTCCATAAAATGGCGAGGGGGGTGCGGGATGATATATACTACTGAAACCCTCTCCTTATCAAGGAGAGGGTGCACGGAGTGCGGGTGAGGTATTAATGGGGCAGGGGGATGAGGGCCTATCCTGAATAAGGAAATAAACAACCATATGAAAATAATTGAGCTTCAAAATGTATATTATAGCTTTTATGATATCGTGCCGGCCCTTTCTGATGTGAGCCTGTCAATCGAAGAGGGCGATATGGTCGCGGTCATCGGCGCCAACGGCAGCGGCAAGTCGACCCTGCTCCAGGTCATGAACGCCCTCATCCATCCTCACGCCGGCACGGTACGCTTCCGCGGGGAAGAGGTTACGGAAAAGAGGCTCCGGGACCGGGAGTACCAGCGCTTTTTCCGCGAGCGGGTGGGGATGGTCTTCCAGAACTCCGACGTGCAGCTTTTCTGCCCCACGGTATTTGATGAGCTCGTGTTCGGGCCCCAGCAGCTGGGTCTTCCAAAAAAAGAGGTGCTCCGGCGGGCGTCGGAGACGATGGAGATGCTGAACATCGAATCTTTAAAAGACAGGCCCACCCACATGCTCTCCGGCGGCGAGAAGAAACGGGTGGCCATCGGCTCGTCCCTGGCCATGAATCCCGAGGTGCTTCTCCTGGACGAGCCCGCCAGCGGCCTTGACCCGAAGACGGAGTCCTTCCTCACGGACCTGATCATTTCCCTATCGGAATCGGGCAAGACGATAATTATCGCCACCCATGACCTTGAGCTGGTGGACCACCTCCAGCCGAAGGTGGCCGTCATCAGCGAGGAGCACCGCATCGAGAAGGTCGGCACCGTGGACGAAATCCTGAAAGACCAGGACCTTCTCGTGAAGGTCAACCTGGTGCACCAACATCGGCACCGCCACGGGAATAAGGTGCACTCCCATCTACATCCCCACTATTTTTTTCACGACCACAAGAAAGCCCATGACCACGATGACCGTACTCACACTCATGATGGAGATACCCATGCCCGTGAGAAGCCGCACCGCCATGATACGGGAGATAAGCATTAATTAGCATGCAGGAATTATCAGAAACCTGACGGGTTTTACAGGATTAACGTGTGGGATTTTATCACGGTCCGGCCGGGGTTGTAGCGCCGGCGATAACGGAAAAATCCGACATGCCATTGTTGTTAACCGCGGCTGCGCGGTAGTAATAGGCGGCGCCTGCGGTCAAACCTGTGTCTGTAAATGAAGACGCGTTTGGGCCGGTAATGGTGATCGAGGTATAGGTCGTTCCATCGATGGAGCGCATGATTTTATAACCAATTTCCTGCCTGGAGAGGTTCTTCCATGTGAGACGTATGGCGGTTGCTGATTCCGCGGTTGCCTGCAGATCTCCGGGTGCTCTTAAAAATATGTTAGCCTGAGTCATGGGTTCCGCGACTGCGGTTCCTCTGTTGTCAATTTGCCCGGTATCATTCAGGTAATTGTCCTGCCACAGGGCCCAGCCGGGACCGTGTTCGACATACGCCAGCCATCCTGAATAGGGGTCAAAGCGGTTGTTAACCGCCCAGAGATGTCTTCCATAGCCGCCGTTATCTCTCTCTGCGGCCAGGTTATACCCGTAACCCGCCAGGAGGTTTCCTGTTATGTAAATATTATCCAGAAAACAGTCATTCCATGTTGCCTGCAAAAAGATTGCTCCCGTGGCCATGTGCGAAGCGGGGTTGGTCAGGATATGGTTGTTCCTGATCAGGGCCAGGGGCCCAGTATAGTCCCTCATGGTAAACCCGTCCTGGTGGGACTGGCCGCTGCCCAGGAACCATTCCCCCTGCACGAGGTCATGGATATAGGTGCCTTCCAGGGTGACCGGGTCCTGTCCGTTGAACGCCACACCGCTGGCCAGACCGCTGATGTTGCAGAGAAGGACCCGGATGTTCGCGCTGCTGATCGCCATGCTGCCGCACGCCGGATTGGTGCCGTCGCCGTTCAGGGGTATGGCGCTTCCGTCGAAATCGCAGTTGCGGATTGTGTTCTGCGATGCTCCTGTCCCGCGGATAAGCGGCATTCCCCGGCCGATCGATAACGGGCGGAACCAGCAGCGCTCAAAGGTGATATTCCCGGCTGAAATATCAATGCCGCCCATATCAATGCGCCGTTCAGTTATGACGGTATCGGCGGGAACGGTCCATGTGCCGTACTGGACCTGGTCGGCCGGCGGCTCATACGGCACCAGGGTGCTCCGGTCAATCCCGGCCCCTGCCAGTCCGGTGTTGCTCCCGTCCAGCTGCCATCCTTTCAGGGCCGTGACCGGCGGGGGCAGCGTGGGAGGCGTTGATGGTCCTTCAGTTACTGTTTCGCCCAATAAAGATAGAAGAAGGGCGGCGTGCTTTTCATGTATTTTGCCGTCGATGCATGATATAGTCCCTGCAAGCAATAGAATGCAGGACCCGAAGGTGATTGTCTTTTTCATCTGGACGCTTTTTATGGGTACCTGTACAATTTTTTTATCATTATTTACCATTGAGAAAAACACTCACTCGCCGGATCACGATTGTTTTTCTTCATCTTTGTCCTTATCTTTGTTATTTCCAAACTCAATTCTATAAATAGCTGACGCGGTAATGCCGTAGAAATGGTCATAATATTCAATATACTCTTCATTCCTAGAATCCGATTTTACTATTTTAAAAAACTGGTACCTGAATCCCAGGGATATGCTTGTATTGATCGCTTGAATGAAGTAGGCAAATGACAGGTGCGCATTAGCGCCGATTTTGTTTACCGACCACTGTTCGCCCGGGAACGGAAAAAACATTGGCGGTGTGCCTGACGCATACCAGTATGTATTTCTTACTATGGAACTCTTCTCATATAACACAGAAGCCTTTATTAATAAAAAGAAATTTTCGATTAAATGAACGGTAAAGCCGATGCCCAGGGCGGGAGCGTAATTGTCATATCTGTATTTTTCTTTAGTCCCGGAATACATTGAGAATAATAATGGGAGCAGCAATGTCTGATCATTTTCATATTTGTAATGTGAATATTTAAATCCTGCAAACAGCTTAAAGAACCTGGTAAATGAATAGCTTATTGTCGTATCGCTATCATATCTGTGTATTACACGTTTCTCCATTGCTGGAGACCATGGTATGGATGTCTGCCGCTGGGTCGATTCCGCTTTCACCCTTGCATACAAAAAACTCGTCGACATGGTTACCTTACCCGGGAGCCGGAACGATAATCCCGGCCCGAAATAAAATGCGGGATCGACCTTGAAACCCTCGTTCTCATTGTTCCACGAAGGCTGCCACCAGCAGTACCAGGTTGTCATGCTGATATCCATGCCGGCAGCCCCGGCCCTGAGGGGCATTAATAGGACAACCAGCCCGGTGATCAGAAAAAATAATCGATGCTTACTCATCTTCTTTTTCTTTCTTTATATATAAAATGGAAAACGCCCATTATTCAATACCACCACCATGGATCACTGCTTCAGATACTGTGTTATCATGAGTAATGTCTCCGGCAGCACATGATAATGGGTTGCCGGTATTGGGCAAGAACAAAATTCCTCAGGAATTGTTCCCAATATAATTACCGCGGTTTCCCGGTAGTGAAGCGCGCTCCGGAGCTTTTCCCCGTCCGTCCCGGAAGGAACCCGGTCAGGCGCCACAGTCCGCATCGAGGATTGGTGGAGAGGCCGGATATGGCAATGACGGCCGCATTCTTTTTATAAAAATTTTGTGCGGTTTTCTGTTATTTGCTGACTGTATAGTTGTGAAAATGAGATTGCATGATATTACAATGTATTATGGGGTGATCTGCATGAAAATGATATTATTACTGTTCCTGGTTATTTCTGCTTCTTCTGCAAATCTCGGATGTGAACTGAAAGACGACAAGGAGACGGACTGCCGGAAACTCTATGAGCGGGGAATCACGGGACTGGTTTTGGCCTGTTCGAGCATTGAGTATCTTGCCGAGAACGAATATGCGGATTTTGATGATTGCATGTTGCTCAGTAGCCAGCTCATCTGGATCAGTGCCAATGATTGTGAGGCACGGAAACAACGTTAGCCGTATACTCAACAAATAAAAAACCGGTCCGGTGTATTTTGAGGAAGTGTTTTTTTTATAAAAAAATTTCGTGCTCTTTTTTGAGAGAGTCTGACCCGTCAGCAAAGGAGGTTTGTTTCCATGAAAACGAAAATTACGAACTGTTGCATGGCCCTGTTCTTACTGTTTCTCGCCTGCGAATATAATGATGAGGATAAAAATAAAAACTGCGATGATGCATATATGCTGAAACTGGCCACCTGCAGATCGCTTCCCGCGGAGGATCAGAGCGACTGTTTTTTTGATGCAATGATGATTTTATATGCCTGTGATCCTGAAAGCTACTGGAAAATGTGGGGATGCGAAGACGGGGAGCCCTGCATGTGATTGTATATCAATTCATGGTTATTGTTGTTTCTGCCGCATATCTCGTCTGTGAACATTGTTTATAGATCTTCGCGCTTCACTCCTTCAATCTCCATAATGAGATCCGGTCCGAATACCTGCGCCGGCGTGGCATAGCCGGTTTTGATTTTACCCTTGAGCACTTTTTCCGCGATGAGGAGGGCCGTCATGCATGTGAGCCTGTAGCCCTCCGGCGTGGTCAGGCGCGCCGACGCGGTGGTCCCGTCTTTTCCCATCGCGGTGGCGACAAACACTGACCGATCATTGTTTCTCTCTTCTTCGGAAGGGCCCTCCGGCTGTCTGTCCGCGTATTTCATCAGTATCCGCTGCATGAAAGGTGATCCGTAGAAGGACCCCAGGTAATGGAACATGCAGGCGGACATGACGGTTTGCGGCGTCATCTGAAAATACACCTCGATGTTCTCAATGCCGGTCGTTTGATAAGCGGTGGATATATCACCAAGGGGCATGGAAATGCATTTTTTAATCCCATCTCCCAGATCAGCCTTTCGTACTGATAATTTTTCTTTTCTTACGATGGCTCCGTTTTTGCGGACGCAGACGCCTTTGTTTATATGCTCGAAGGCGGTCTTGAGCGTCCCGTGGGACATCTTCTTGTGGCCCGTCATGCAGAGGTACAGCGCGCGGGGATCCGAAACTTTCTTTGAAACGTAGAGAGCCAGGCAGTCGGAGGGAACCAGGGTGAACCCGATGCCCGGAAGTATCATGATTTTTTTCTTTCTGGCATCAGCGTCATATGCCTTTAATGTTTCAAAATCGTCAGCCATGCCTGTCGACAGGTCAAGATAGTGTGTGCCTGTCCTGAGGCACCCTTCAACAAGGGGTACGGATGTGCCGGAAAAGGGCCCGGCGGAATTTATGATAACATCCATGTCATGGATTGATGAATCAACCTGCTTCGCATCGCTCAAGTCGAAGGCGCGGTAGTTAAAATCAAGTCTGTCAGCGACTGCCTTCACCTTTTCCTTGTTGCGTCCCGCCAGGACCGGGTTCATGCCCCTGGCTTTCGCCGCTTCGGCAAGGAGTTTTCCCGAGTAGCCGGATGCGCCGTATATCATCAGCTTTTTTTTCATCTAATCCCCCCGCATCGTTTATATTTTTCTGTACGTGTCATTCAACCTGGAGCAGTACCGCCTTGAGGTATTCAGTCTCCGGGCAGAAAATGCTCACGGGATGGTCGCAGGGCTGTCCGTATTTGCCGATGATGGACGCCTTTCGCCCCGCGTCCGCGAAGGCCTCGTAAATGACCATTTGGAAAAGATGCATGTCGATGAAGCGCGTACAGGAGCAGGTGAGGATCGTCGCTCCCGCCGGGCATCGCAGGGCGAGCTGGAGGTGAAGGTCCTTGTAGCCGCGGCAGGCCCGGTCGACCGAGGCCTTGTTCTTCGCCAGGGCCGGCGGGTCGAGGATGATCAGGTCCGCGTCTATTGTCCCTTCCCGGAGGTACTGGAAGATGTCCGCCCTGGTGAATTCAGCCGGGCCGGTGATATTGTTCAGCTCCATGTTTCTCCGCGCCATAGCCAGGGCATCGGCGGAGGAGTCCACCGATGTAATCGCCGCAGCGCCGCCCATGGCGGCCGCGACGCTGAACCCGCCGGTATAACTGAAGAGGTTCAGGACCCTGCGGCCCCGGGCCAGGCCCTTGACCAGGGCGCGGTTGTCCCGCTGGTCAAGGAAGAACCCGGTCTTCTGGCCGGTCCCGACATTGACGTAAAAGGACATGCCCGCTTCGTTCATGACAAGCTCTGCCGGCGTTTCGCCGAAGAGCTGCCCCTGCGCAGGCGCAAGGCCTTCGAGGGTCCGCCCCTCGTGGTCGCTCCGCTCGTAGATGCTTTTTGGTTTAAACTCATCTTTCAGTATTCCCGTGATTGTATCCCTGAGACGGTCCATGCCAAGGGTGAGGTACTGGATCACCAGGTTTCCGCCGTAGGAGTCGACGATCAGGCCGGGGAGAAAGTCCCCCTCGGAGAAAATGAGGCGGCACGAGTCGGTGTCCCGGAGGAGGGGGCTCCCGGCGCGTTTAGCCGCGGCGGCACGCACCAGTCCCCGCAGATAGTTATCGGTGACCTCCGTGTCTCCAAAGGAAAGCATCCGCACCGCGATCTGCGTCCTGCCGTTGTAGTAGCCGTAGCCCAGGTGCGAGCCGGCGGCATCGCACACCGATATAATATCGCCGTCTTCGATGCCGGACTCTTTGTTCCCGATGGCGCCGGAAAAAATCCATGGGTGTCGCCTGAGAACAGCCTTTTCCTTGTGCTGCTTGAGCTCTATTTTTTTCATGCCATTAAATCGCCCCTGATGGAGCGTTTATGAAATTATTCTTCATGTCGTCACTAATACGGGGCCACGGGGCGGAGCCCCTTGAAAGCCCCGCAGGGCTCACTGCTTATTCTGCCACACGCTAGTCATCGGGTTCTGTGTATGTCTCTGTCTTTTTCTCTGTGCCTATATCGGCGTCCTTGTCTGTATCGGTATCTGTGTCATCGTGCATGATTTTTTTACCGAATCGATACATGGCAGAGACATTGATATATCCTTCATAGCCCGTGACGGATGCCTTACCGTTCCCGATCTCATGGGTTTGCCCGTAGACCGATGTGGAGAAATGAAAGCCCGCTTCAAATGATAACCGTAAATTCTTATACACATCATAATCAAGGCCCAATGCCAGACCGGTGCCGATGGGTAATAATCCATAGGTCCTTCTTTTGTAAACAGGAACACTTGTTGATATGTAATCACTATAGAGGAACGCGCCGGATGTTGAGTCTTTTCCCCATATATAATACAGGTTCAGCTGCGGACCGGCCCATACGGTGAGCATATCCGTCCTGAAGAGAACATAGGCGAAGGTGTTGATAAAGGAAAAACGGGTCATGCTGAAACGGTCGGCAATAAAGGCTTCAAAACCCAGGTTCTGTTTGAGCATGAACTGGCCGTCAAGAAATTCACCGGCCCACACAAAGCCCCCTCCGGTCATTACCGGAGTGCTGCGGGAAGGCGGCTTTTGTATGGCAATTATATTATCCGATGATGTGGAAATATCCCAACTGTAGCTGCCGACCTGGGCCGTAAAATATCCGCCGACGCTATACGTGTTTGAGTAAGAAGGTGATGGATGCATGATCACATAACCGACAGCGAAGAGAACTATCAGGCAGCTGACTTTTAAACGAGTTACGATCATCATATGCATGATATTCATTCCTATAATCGTTAGTTTTTTCGGACGACATATCCACTGTTAGCAGGGAAATGATTATGTATTTGCTCGATTTTATTATGATAATAATCAAGTCCTATATTGCGGGTTTCAATATTTTGTTTAGTTACATTTTATGTTCAGATTGGAGCGGGTTTGTGGCCGGGAGCATCAGGTTATTTATCCGCCATTTTTCAATATTCCGCTAAAAGAGATGGTGAAAATCTCCGATCTCTTTAATTGATTGGCCGCAGAAATTATGTACGTTATGATATGCAACCATGGTCTAATAGTATGAATGAAACGCAGTATAAAATATTCGTCCATGATCACCAGGATGAGATCGTGGCAAAGATCAAAGAACTCGATAATTTCGAAGATGCCGATATTGCCATGCTCAAGCGGCAGATACTGAACGGCATCAATATCCGCAAGCATATGCCGGTCGTGCCCTTTGAGGAAATCAAACAGCTTCTGGTGGGATACTTCGCCATCAAGTTCATCGAAGATGAGCTGGGATGCGAATTCTGACCGGTCAGGCGAAGCAGTGCACTTTTTCTATACAGAATTATCAATATGCATTAAAATAGTAGCAAGCATTTCTACCGGTTGATTTAGATGCTATGCATTTATCATGCTGAATGGACGGTTTTCATAACATAATTTCTTGACGTAGATTCAGGTTTCTATACTTTTGTAATATGAAGTTCTTCATTCTCATTGCGCTGTTCATCGCCCTGCAGACCTCCCTGGTCATTCATATCTACAGCCTGATCGGCTACATCTCCACCAAGAAAATGTACTTTTTCAGGTACTTCATGATAACCGTCGTAATCAACATGCTTCTCAGCATCGCCATCGCGACCATTGTCATGACTGACCAGAAAGTCCTCCGCGGCATCAAACTCGATGCCATCTATATCCTCGAGGCGGGCCTGGTCTTTATCTACATGATGACCATCAAGATACGCGTGATCATAGTCATCTTGAAGCGCCTCAGGGACCCGAAGAATTATCACTTCTCGCATTTCGGGAAGAAGATATACAACACCAGTATTGTTAACTTCCAGGAAGTCGCGACGTTTTTCATCACGTTTCCCTTCACACTGATTTCCGGTGCCTATTTTGTCGTGAGGATAATGAGGATGTAGCACCCTCCGGGAGATGACAGCGTTCAGAGGGTGATCCGCTCAGAGCGTATCGGCACCCCGAAGAAAATAGTGCCCATTTCGTCGAAATGCCCGGCGGGGTCAGTCGTATAGAATCGTGCCGTGCCGTGCCGTGAGCAGCGGCGGTCCATATCGAGGTGTCTTTTTAAATAGTCGATCAGGCTGTCGGCCACGATCTGGTCCTGGGGTATGACTGTGACACCTGCCGGGGTGTGCTTCCGGATGGTGTCCATCAGGAGCGGGTAGTGGGTGCAGCCAAGAATGATGGTGTCTATGTCCCGATCAGTTTCCATGAGGCGGCCGATATTTTTTTTCACGAAATAATCTGTGCCCGGTCCTGACATCTCATTGTTTTCAACCAGGGGGACCCAGAGGGGGCATGCTTCCTGCGTTACGATGATGTCGGGAAAGAATTTCTTGATCTCCAGAAGATACGATTGAGAGGTGACGGTTCCCATGGTGCCCAGGATGCCCACGTGCCTGGTTTTCGTCACCGATCCGACTATCTCCGCCGTCGGTCTGATGACGCCCAGAACGCGGCGTTCCGGGTCAATGCCCGGAAGGTCCTTCTGCTGTATGGTGCGGAGGGCCCTGGCTGAGGCGGTGTTGCAGGCGATGATGGCCAGGGGGCATCCCATCGTGAAGAGTTTCTTCACCGCTTCGAGAGTATAAGCGTACACGGTTTCGAAGGAGCGCGGGCCGTAGGGATTACGGGCGTTGTCCCCCAGGTACACGAAATCCCGCTCCGGCAGCTTCCTGACGAATTCTTTTAAAATCGTGAGGCCGCCGTATCCGGAGTCAAATACGCCAATGGGATGTTCCAGCTGGTTATTCATTGAATGATGTTAAGACAGCACCCGGGGCCGCCTGTCAAGTATTAAAGAGCAGCCTTGATCATGGGAAAAAATTACAAGGGGGCCGTCCGGCAACAGGTAAAAAATATTGACAGATAGCCCATTGCCATTTTGATTGTTACAATTTGAATATCCCATTAATTTAGGAATGCCTGTGAACCGTCTCCTGACAATCGTGCTTGCGACCATCATGGTGCTGCCCGCCTTCGGCTGTTCCGACGCCGGGGAGGTCAGCATCTCCTTCACCGGCGATATCATCATGCATATTCCGGTGAAATCGTCTGCGAACGCGCACAATATAATAGATAAAGATACAGGGGCCTCCACAAACAATAACGGCTATAATTTTCTGTACGACAGGATACGTCCCGTGCTGCGGCAGTCGGACATCGTTGTGGGCAACATGGAGTTCCCCGTGTCCCCGCCGTTTAAGAGCAGGCCCCGCTATTTCAACTGCCCCCCGGAGGGAATCGCGGCGATGAAATGGGCGGGATATACCATGGTGACCATCGGCAATAATCATCTCCTGGACCAAGGCGGGCAGGGGGTAGTGAGCACGTTGCGGTTTCTGCGCCAGTACAACATGGATTGTATCGGCGTGGGCACAAATGAAGAAAGCGCGCGCGCCGGCATTGTCAAAACCATGAACGGGATCCGCATCGGTTTCATCGGTTACACCGGCTACCTCAATTTTACCCGGGAGAAAAAGACGACCGGCTATCATCTGAACTGGCTCTACGACCATGAAGATGTAATAAGGGATATCACAGAGTTGCGGAAAAAGTGCGACTACCTTGTCATGGTGTCCCACGCCGGTATTGAATATAATACCCTGCCGAGCGCGCGGGAAATTGAGACATATAAAAAGTGCATTGACAACGGGGTCGATCTCGTCGTGGCCCATCACCCGCATCTTCTCCAGCCCATGGAAAAGGTCGTTGCCGCCGACGGCAGGGACTGCTACGTCTTCTACAGCCTGGGGAACTTCATTTCGAACCAGAGCACGAAGGCCGAGGCTTTCTTCGGCGGCGCCCCGATAACAACGCGCGACTCTGTGATCGTCCGCTGTATCCTTGATGGCAATGGAAGCGGGAAGAGGCCGTCGGCCAGGTTCGAGGTCGTTCCCGTGTACACGGTCAACATTATCGAGAACGGGACCGGGCTTCGGGCCATCCAGACCGTCTCTTTGGACCGGGAAATCAGTGAGCTAAAAAAACGTCTTGCCGGTGCGGATGTGAAAGAAAAGGTTGACATTGAAAGGCAATTACAGATTCTGTACCAGAAATTCAAGGCAATCAGGATTGCCCTTTACCGGGGCAAGAATATTAAAGAAATTACAATATCAGGTGCTAGTGGTGGGTATGAGTGATAAGATAAAATTATCGAAGCGCACGATCAAGGGATATGATGTAATCGACATCAGCGGTGATATATCCCCGGATGGATCCAAGGACATCGTGAAGTTTATAAAAAAGGCCGTGTCCGGCAAAGACAAGGATTTGTATATTAATCTGGAAGGCGTCAAGCACATGAACAGCTCGGCACTGTCCGTTATCGTCCAGATGGTACGCGACCTGTCGACGAAGAAGGTCAATACCTTTTTCATGAACGTGAACGAGAAGATCATGACCCTGGTCAAGGTTGCCGGGCTTCATAATTTTTTCAAGTTCGTTAGCGATGAAGCGGCCCTTATCGATAAGATCGAGAAGATGGACAAGGAAGCAAACGCCTGACCGGCAGGCACCGTTGTGTCAGAGCAGTATTCCGCACAGTTCCCGCGTCATGGCCGCCCCTGGTGATTCACCGGCAGGAGGCGGCTCAGATCCTGTAATTACACAGTAAGGAAGCAGCTCGCGGACAATGCGTTCCGGGAGCGTTCCTTTCATGAGCCGGTGCGTCTCGCCGGCAAGCTCTTCTATCCCGTCGCGAAGGGTTTCCTCGCTGAATACAAGTTCCCCCTTGCTGTCGTACAACCTCATTTCCCAGAAAAGTACCACCGGCTCTCCGCGGAATGAAGCAAAGACCTGGATTCCATTCCCGGAACCGTTTGATTCCATGACCTCTATAATGGCGATCCTCTTCGCGTCCAGGCCCAGGCTTTCAGCGATCATCCCCTTTTCGATTTCTGCCAGACCCGTATCAAGGCGGGAGATAAATATTTTTACCCCGCCCAGCGCTGGAGCGTTATCGTTATTAAAGAGCTTCCCCCTCCGCTCTTCCCGCGGGTATAGCCTTGACTCCATGGCGCCACCCCCCGAACCGTGGAACCCGAAACGCTGCAGGGTGAGGCTGCCGTAGAGGCCCATCCGCTCCAGTGCGGCCAGGAGGGATTCCTTGATAAAGGCCGTCGGGCTGGAAAGGGGCGAATGGGTCACGCCGCCCAGTTCCAGGATAGATCGGAAATTGCCATGGAACAGGGCCGGCATCAGGAAGAGGAGCAGTTCCGTTGCAGAGGAGATATGGCCCGAATCAAAGCGGGACGTTCCCGGCAGTATTGGACGCGGTTCGTAGATAATTGATCCTGCGTCTGTCATGAGACGGCCGGCCCCGAATTCATCCGCCATGCGGGCCATATCGTCAAAAACCGGCTGATATTCAGGGCATCCCTCGATGAAGGCGGCGCCCCCGCCGATAGTTATCGGTGCCTTTTTCAGCAGGGCCAGGGACAGGGCCTGGCGGATGATGATCCAGTCCGGATCCGGGAAATCAATAACTATCATGTTCATTGCTTCCATTATATCGCATATAGATTCCGATAACTATCGGGATAGAACCATAGATTTCCGCGCTAAGGCACGGATGCCGAAGTCCCGGCGGCGGCAGGATACCGCACCTGTCGGGATAACTATCGGTAAATTGTTTGTCAAAGCATAAATTATGGATTGCGGCATGCTAAGGCACGGATGCCGAAGTCCCGGCGGCGGCAGGATGCCGCTTGTGTCGGGATAAAAATCCAGCTTTTTTTTATGCCGTACTCTTGCCTTGTGACTTGATGCTGAAAAAACCGAAACATGTTGACAATACACCGGTCTGGTGCTATGGGATATTCTATCAGGCGAAGGGGATAAGAGGTGACACTCGATAAAAAGCTTGCTGCCGGAAATCCGGGGCAACGTCCTGTCGTCAGGTTGCGCCCGGGCCAATGGATTACTCTCGCGCTGATAGCGTCGATGCTGCTGGTCTGCGGCTGCTCGAAAAATATAGGCAGCCAGCCGTCAGCCGTCAGCGGGGTGATGGACCTCTCCGCATGGGATTTTTCGTCACAGGGAACTGTTGACCTTGAAGGTGAATGGGAATTCTACTGGAATCGTCTCATTTCCCCGGAGGACTTCAGGGTAAAACCGCAGCCCGGCGCCGTTGAATATTTGGATATGCCGGGATTCTGGAACGACCGGGTCATTGCCGGCCGCACACTTCCGGGACACGGGTACGCCACCATGAGGCTCACGGTAAAGGTTGGCGACAACCAGGGCCTGTGTGCGATAAAGGTCCCTCATATGTATACAGCATACCGCCTCTGGGTCAACGGCAGGCCGGTTTCGTCCAACGGGGTAACCGGTATCGACGCTGCTCACGAAACCCCGCAGTTCCTTCCTAAAATGGTCGTCCTGTCACCGGAAAGCGAGACCCTTGAGCTGGTGATGCAGGTCTCAAACTTTCATCATCCAAAGGGCGGCATGTGGTCCTCAATCCAGCTGGGTAAGGAGACCCGGATTATCGGCATGGAGCGCCATCTGGCCGGGTTCAATTCCTTCCTCCTCGGCGGTCTCCTGCTAATGGCGCTGTACCATATCAGCATCTTTTTCTTTCGAAAAACGGACCGCGCATCCCTGTTCTTCGGTCTTCTCTGTCTGGCAATGGCCCTTCGCATTCCCTTTGAAGGCGACCGGCAGATTATAGACTATTTCCCCTGCATCAGCTGGGAAATAAATGAAAAGATATCGTATCTGACTTTTTACAGCTCAATATTTATTACAAACCTGTATGTCTATTTCCTTTTTCCGGATATATACTCCCGCGTGGTGGCGAGAATTATTACAGCTTTAGGCCTGCTCTTCTGCAGTGCCGTTATCGTGCTGACATCCCAGGTCTATTTTTATACCCGCTATCCCAATCAGGCACTCCTGGTATTCAGCATGGTTTATATCATGTATGTGATAGTGCGGGCAGTCATAGTGAAAAAGGAAGGCGCCGTGTATCTCGTCGGCGGAATGCTGGTCCTGCTCGTCACGGTTAGCATTGACATTCTCTACCACGACAGGGTGATCAACAGAATAATCGAGGTCGGTAATATCAGCAGCTTCGGTGTTTTCATTTTTACCTTCTCCCAGGCAATGCTTCTCTCCGAGAGGTCGTCGAAGGCGTTCACCAGAATCGAAATACTCTCATCGGAAAAAGCGCATCTCTTTGCCGGCTCGATTGATATCATTTCCTCGATCCTGCTGGCGAGTTCAACCAGGCTATTTGAATATACGCAGAACGTCGCGCGGATCTCCGTCATGCTGTCGCGGCGCATAGGCATCGCGACCGACGGGATTGAAGAGATACGGATTGCCTCCCTCCTTCACGACATCGGGCTGATGGGCCTCCCGGACGATCTGGCCAGCAGGGCGCGCATGGTTGCGGATACGGAGAGGCTGATAATAGAAAACCATCCGAGGAAGAGCATTGAAATGATCGAGAACCTGAAGGGCCTGGCGGGCGTTAAACTGATTATCGCCCAGCATCATGAGCGGTATAATGGAAGCGGCTATCCGTCCCGCCTCGCTGGAAAGGATATTGCCGTCGGGGCCAGGATCATCGGCCTTGTTGATGATTTTGTCTCCATGCTCGGCCGGCGGGAGTTCCAGACGGAAGACAAGAAGAGCAGGATTGTCGGCGAACTTGCGCGGCAGAAGGGCGTTCTCTATGACCCCGATCTCGTGGACGCCCTGATCATGCTGGTTGAGAAAAAGAACCTGGTGTATACCATCAACGAAGATGATATCCGGTATGAAAAGAAGGGGGATGCGTCCGAATGGGTCTTTCCCAGCAATGTCAATTACGAGATATCGGTCGTTGAAAAGGTTGCCGCAGAAATGAAAACGCGAGCCGTCGTCGACGAAGATACGTTATACCTCATAGAAGCAGGCCTGGGGGAGATCATCAGGAATGCCATCATCCACGGGAACAAGTACGACGAGGCAAAGCGGGTCACGGTGAATTTATATCTTCGGGAGCGTGATAGCAGGAAGGTCCTCGAATTCAGGGTCGCCGACCAGGGGAGCGGCATGGATTTCACGCGCTTCCATCATTTCAAGGAGAGCCGGCTCAAGCTCTACGATATCGTGCGCGAGATGAAACAGTACATTCCCTCACTGGAGAGCGCCGAATGCAGGAATGTGTTTGGAGACCTGAATAAAAAACTGCACAGTTTTCTTATGGACTATTACATCAACTATAATCAGTACCGCCACCTTGATTCCCCGGAGGCAACGGGCGGGATCGGCCTTATCCAGGTCATGCAGACCTTCGATAATGTGGATTTCCGCCCTGTTGTTGCCAATCATACCCTCTGCGGCATGGAGGTCATCCTGGAAAAATTCATCGATTGAACGGGGGAGATGCGCGATCAGCGCATCGGGCCGATCCTGTCCACGCGCATCTCGAGGCTTTCCGGATCGATGGACATCCACCGGAACACGATCTTCCCGATGATATTTTCTTCCGGCACGAACCCCCATACCCTGCTGTCGGAGCTATTGTCCCTGTTGTCTCCCATGGCGAAATAACTGTTAGCCGGCACCGTGATCTCCTTCATGTCGTCAAGGAACGTCGTGAGATATGAATGACGGACATGATATGACCGGGTGCCCAGCGTTTCCCAGTAAGTTATGCTTTCCGGCGTTTTTTCGATGAGGCGCAGGTCGAGCTCATTCCCGTTCAGGATAATCCGCTTGTCCCGCAAGGCAATCGTGTCGCCGGGAACGCCGACCACCCGCTTGGTGTAGCGGACTGATTCGTTTCCCGGGTATTTAAAGGCGATAATATCGCCCCGCCGGGGAGCGCTGAATTTGATAATATCGGTCTTGGTGAATGGGATCTTCAATCCATAGGCGAGCTTGTTGGAAAAGAATTTGTCCCCCTCAAGGATCGTGGGGTTCATGGAACCTGTCGGCACCGAGTAGTTGCCGAATACGGACGCCCTGAGAAGCACGAGGAGAAGTATGAACATCAAATTGTTAATGGTTGCCCGGGAAAAATTTTTTTTGAATATTGCTTTCAGCATTATCGCCTCCCCATTTAAAAAAGTATTACCAATATTTGAACATCAGAAAACGATTTGTTACATTAAAAATAATTCTACCTGTCTTCATTAGGCCCCCCGGTCCCTTCTCCCATTTACGACCTCACCCGCGCTTCGCGCGCCCTCTCCTTTTTACGACCTCACCCCCTAACCCCCTCTCCTTGGTAAGGAGAGGGGGCATGCTGATTATTTATTATTTACTGATAAGTAATCTTCTATTAGTTCAAATATATGATTGATATTATTTATCACATCATAATTGCTGACTCTTATAAATCTTAGTCCTCTCTGTTCAATCAATTGCTGCCTGGCGCAATCATATTCCTTTTTGTCATTATGTATCGGTCCATCAATTTCGATTGCCAGCTTTAGTTTAGCGCAATAAAAATCTAAAAAAAATCCATTGACAACATGCTGCCTCCGGAACTTCAGATTCATGTATTTTCTATTTCGGAGAAGATCCCATAATAACTCTTCTTCCCTGGTTGAATCCTTCCGTAATTGTCGTGCACAATTCAAATTCCTCTTTTTCATTCTAGATCCTCCCTTACTTAGTTTAATCAATAAACGAATAATAGGTTTATTTGATAAATAATTCCCCCTCTCCATTTTATGGAGAGGGGGTTAGGGGGTGAGGCAAACCCAGCTTTATGGAGAGGGGGTTAGGGGGTGAGGATGTTAAAGACAGGAGAGGGTGCGTGGAGCGCGGGTGATGGAAAAGACCCGTGGGTGGTGTCATTATTTATTTGACAAAATCCTTTTTCAATCCATGATGATGGTACAGGCAATAGCGAAATCCCATCTCCCCGGAGGCGTCCATGAAGCAGCTGAGAAAATACAATACCTTCTTGATGCTTGGCGCGGTCGCTCTTGTCCTTCTGACAGCGACAATGCTCCTGGCACGGGCCGGAGGGGCCGGGGACTTCGACGGCGGCGGAGGCGGCGATGACGGGATCGGATTCATCATCCAGATCATCCTCTGGATCGTGATGGAGCTTCCCTTTCCCTGGAACCTTATCGTGAGCGGCATCATTATCGTTGTTTTCGTAATCGGGTCGAAGATGACGGCCAAAAAGGTCAAGGCCCGGACGATCCTCAACAGCCTGCCCACGGGCGATACGGTGAAGAAAGCGCCCGGCCGTGATGCCTTCTTAAAGAACAATCCTGATTTCAGCGAGGACCTGTTCATAAGCAATGTAAAGGACGCCTTTATGAAAATTCAGAAGGCATGGGAGGATCAGGACCTGTCGAAGGTGAGGAAGTTCATCTCCGACGGCGTGTACCAGCGCTTCAATACACAGTTTATAATGATGGGTCTCCTTAAACAGAAAAACACCATGTCACGCATTGACATCAAGAACGTGTATATAGACCGGATAGACAGCGACGGTCTCTACGACATCATCCACACCGCGGTCCACGCCTCCATAACCGACAGCTTCACGAGCAGCCTCGATTCCTCCCTGAACACGGGGGGCACCGAGGAGTTCGTCGAATACTGGTCCTTCCTGAAAAAGCGGGGAAAACCCCGGAAGGACATCTACCAGAGCGACAGCTGTCCCAACTGCAGCGCGCCCCTTCCGGCGGACATGGGGGAGGTGAGCAAGTGTGCCTCTTGTGGAACCCTGACCAACTCCGGTGAGTACGACTGGGTCCTGTCGGAGATCACCCAGGCGGACGATTACGTGGGAGCGAACCCGAAGCTCGGCGCGTCGGCGGGCCTTACCGAAAAGATACGGGGCCTTATCGATGAAAACGAGGACTTTGCCGTGCAGCTCATCGAGGACAAGGCGAGTAACGGTTATCTCCAGATGCTCACGGCCCAGGCCCTGGGTGATCCGTCGATTTTGCGCCGCTTCGTGAGCGATGACGTCTTCAACAAGATACCGATGCCGGAAGCGGGGGCCCGGGTCGCGTACAACCGCATCTACCTCAATGATGTGTACCTCGTGGGAGTGGCCGTGGAAGAAGACAAAAACGTCCTGGCCATAGCCATTAAGTCCTCGTGTCAGCGTGTGAGAATAGACAATGGCAGGGCGGTAAAGCTGGACCAGGCCGTGATGTCGCGGACCGAGGTTATCCTGATGAGCCGCGACCGTAAGGCCGGCGCCTCGAAAGGGTCCATCTACGCCCACAGCTGCCCGAGCTGCGGCGCCCCGGTGGAGAACTCGCTTTCGATCAACTGCGGCTACTGCGGCACGCCCTTCAACAGCACCGGCAATGAATGGATCATCACCGGCGTCATGCCCATGGAGCAATACGAGGAGTACCACAGCAGCCACGCTGATAATTTCACTTACCAGGTGAAGACTTCCCAGCTGGACAAACTTTATGACGTGAGGGACTTCGCCCTGAACAACGTGATGATCGTAATCGCGGCTGACGGCATCTTCGGAGATGAAGAGCGGCATTTTGCTGAGGAACTTGCGAAGAAGTGGGGCTATGATCCTGATAAGCTGGAGCCTTTTATCGGGATGGCGCAGAACGGCAGGCTCTCCCTCCGCATGCCCGATGACCCGAAGAAACGGCTGAAGATATTCAGAATGATGGAAAAGGCCGCAGAAGCTGACCGGACCGTTTCGCCGGAGGAGCGTAAGCTCCTGGATAGCGTCAGGGCCGAGTATACAATTGAGGATGCAGCCTGAAGGGCCGGTGCTCAATTACTTCATATACTGCTTCAGCGCCTCCGGTATATCTATCCCCCCCTGTTCGGTCTGATAGTTCTCCATGACCGCGGCCAGGGTGCGGCCGGCCGCCAGGCCGGAGCCGTTCAGTGTGTGAACGAACTCGGGCTTCTGTCCCTGCTCCCTCTTAAAGCGGATCCTGGCGCGCCGCGCCTGGTAGTCGACAAAGTTGGAGCAGGAGGATATCTCCACGTAGCGGTCCAGGCCGGGCATCCATACCTCGATATCGTAGGTCTTGGCCGACGCGGCAGAGGTGTCGGCGCTGCAGAGGAGCACCACGCGGTAGTGGAGGTTCAGCTTCTGAAGCACTTCTTCCGCATCGCGGGTGAGCTTTTCCAGTTCGTCAAATGATGTGGACGGCTCCACGAATTTGACCATCTCCACCTTCTGGAACTGGTGAACCCGGATGAGGCCACGGGTGTCCTTACCCGCGGCCCCTGCCTCCCGCCGGAAGCAGGAGGACTGCATGGTAATCTTGATGGGGAGGCGCGAGCCTTCCAGTATTTCGTCGCGGTAGAGGTTGGTGAGGGGCACCTCCGCCGTGGGGATAAGCGAGAGCCCGTCCCGCTCGAGGCGGTAGTATTCATCCTTGAATTTCGGGAACTGGCCGGTGCCGGTCATACTGTCGTCATTGACGATGAAAGGCCCGAAAACCTCGGTATAGCCGTGCTCCTTCGTGTGAAGGTCCAGCATCAGGTTGATGATGGCGCGTTCCATCTGTGCCGCCAGCCCCATGTATACATAGAAACGGGTACCGGCGAGCTTTACGCCCCGCTCAAAGTCGAGTATGCCCATCTCGGTGCCCAGGTCGTAATGGGGCCTGGGGGTAAAGGAAAAATCAGGCTTTTCGCCCCAGGTGCGCACCACCGGGTTGTCCGCCTCGCTTTTACCCTCCGGGACGGAGCCGTCGAGAATGTTCGGGATGGAGAGATGCATATCGGTGAATTCCGCATCGAGCCCTTCGAGGCGCTCGGTGCACTGCTTGATGTCGTCGGCGAACCCCTGTACCTGCTTCATCAGGTCGTCGGCGTTTTCTCCCTTCGATTTTTTCTGGCCGATCTCCTTTGAGAGTCTGTTGCGCTTTTCCCGGGCATCGTCTGACTTCTGGATCAGGGAACGCCGTTCTTCGTCAATTTTTTTCAGGCGGTCGATGTCGACCACGCCGGTCATGTTCCTCTTTTCGAGGAGCTTCCTGATGCTTTCTATGTCTTCTTTGATGAACTTGGGATCTATCATAGGGCCACTCCGGTGTTTTCTGCTGCGCGCTGATTCTTTCTACAAGAAGTGAATTATGATGATTTTGTCAAGAGGGAAAAGTGAAGAAATGGCGCATGGCAGTGTCAAAAAAATGCAACCGGCCGGGCCGGAATTAAGTCATTATCAATATCAGCTTTTACGGCGTCAATTTATATCCAGCAGGTTTAAACATGGCATTAACAATCAAGGAGCCCGCTTCGTTCTATACACACTTCGCGGGCTTCATCCTCTCTGTCGCGGGTTTTGCGGCGATCATCCTCTGCAGCGTGTCCGATCCAAATAAAAAGGCCGCCCTGGTAATCTACGCAATTTCGGTGATGGTACTTTTCCTGGCGAGTTCCCTGTACCACGCTATAAAGTCAGAGGAAAACGGCGGTTCCCTTCTGAGAAAATTCGATCACATGGCAATATACCTCATGATCGCGGGGACGTACACACCCTTTATTTATGAATATCTGTCCGGGTGGTGGCGATGGGGGATTCTTATCGTACAGTGGAGCATCGTTCTGGCCGGGGCGCTGATCACCTTTGTCTGGATACGGAAGCCGCGGAAGCTTACTGCGGCCCTGTATGTCGCCATGGGATGGGTCGCCCTGGTGCCCATGTATAAGCTCTGGCAGGCGATGCCCGGCGGCGTACTTTCCCTGATCATGGCGGGGGGCGCGGCATACACCGTTGGAGCAATCATCTATGCGGGAAAGCGTCCCGATCCCGTTCCCGGGGTTTTCGGATTTCACGAGGTCTTTCACCTGTTCATCCTGGCGGGCGCCGGCTTTTTCTACTGGGCAGTTCTGCAGTATCTCTGCGCCTGACGGCGGACAGCAGAAGCTTGTCCGCATCCCGTATTTGTTCCTTGACGTTAAACCGCATATCCAGTATTGATAATGAGCCGGATTTTTCCGGACATTATCATTGAATAACAATGGGATAGAGCGGAGCAATGGAAAACAAGAACAATGGGAACATCGCGATTATTGATCCGGATGTTATATTAAAACTTAAAAAAATTCCCAATATCGGAACGCATACCTGTTTCGGGTGCAGTCCGAAAAATTCCTCCGGGCTCCGGATGGAATTCCATTCCGACGGCAACGCCGTATACTCGCTGCTATCCATTCCGTCTCACCTGTGTGGCTGGGGCGATATTGCCCACGGCGGCGTGGTATCAACCATAATGGACGAGATCATGAGCTGGTCGTCGATGTTCCTGCTACGAAGGTATATTCTCACCAAGTCAATCACAGTAGACTTCGATAAGCCGGTATGGACCGGCAGGCGGATTATAGCAGCGGGACGGGTCCGGGAGCGGGTAAATGACCGCGAGGCGGTGATGGAGGGCCTGCTGTATGATGACGTGGGGAATGTATGCACCCGTTCGGCCGGAACCTTTGCCCTGTTTACCGCCGAAGGAATTAAAAAATTCGGTCTTTTTGATTTAGGGCTGCTGGAATCATTTGAAGAGGTTTTCAAGGCTTAACCGAAGGTTTTACTGCATCCTGTTTTCATTGGACGGCAGGTATGTCAGCGGTTGTTCTGCCCGTGTCTCCTCCGGCGCCGGATGCGGCCGTACGTCGCCGGCGAAATTGAAGAGGCCGGAAACCATGAAGTAGAACTCATGGTCGTTATTGATGAAATAAAAATTTCCCCCCAGGGAGAGGAAGAGGGCCACTGGTTTAATCGGCACTGCGCCGGCAAGGCCGATATACATCCCGGGCGACCATGGGCCCGGCGGTTTTGTCCGCTCGAACCATTCAACATGCTCCTTCTTGGTCCGGTATGCACACAGGAATCCGGCCTCCAGACCTACGAAAAGGAACATGGCCTGTCCGCCGACCCGGGCGTTGACGCGGCTGGAGATGAAACGGTATCCCAGGTCAGCGCTGAAGTAAAGTGAGATGAAATGGGCGAAACCGTAGCGGTAGCTCACGTACAGGCCGGTATCATTTTTATCCTTGGTTCGCGCATAATCAACGGAGATCCCCACTGCGTTGACACCCAACGCACGACCCAGGCCCATCTGGTTGGAGAGCGTCTCGGAAGGGATCAGCGTTACGGCCCCTGTGCCGATAATGAATATGAGAATGAGCTTTTTTTTCATCACAGCCTTTGTTCAAGTAAGGCCCGTATCCGGGCCGTTACAAACCAATAGCTCGTGAACCATGATACGTCAAGATTTAATTTGAGCAGTTCCATGATAAGGAGGCACAACATGAAACAAAACATTCGGCGGGCAGGTCT
The DNA here is from genome assembly GCA_041753395.1 of Spirochaetota bacterium. Taxonomy (GTDB): domain Bacteria; phylum Spirochaetota; class UBA4802; order UBA4802; family UBA5550; genus RBG-16-49-21. Next base: position 12,662 of record JBGSUQ010000007.1, on the reverse strand, counting down.
GGCGGTCATGGCGGTGACCCTTCCGAAATTCCTCATGGCTGACAATCTCGCGGCACTGGTCTATCCGGTAGTCATCTGGCCGGCGGGAGTGCTCCTGTGTATTGTCTTCACTGTCCTGTCGATCGTCTATACGGTGAAGAGGAGCCGCGGCAAAGAGAATGCCCGCCCGCCTTCACTGGCAGCGGGCATTGCCGTCTCTGCGGTCTCAGCGGTGCTGACGTTTCTCTACGTGATTTTCATCCTCACAAACGAAAACGCCATGAACTGGCCGGATATGGCTATGATGTCGATAGTACCTGTTATCATTTCGGCCCTGGCGGCTGTTGCTGTGGGCGTCCTCTGCGCCATTGATGCACATCGCAGGAAACGCGGGTAGGACAAATATGAAAGCTGAACCTTGCCCCCGTTCAGCATGGAACAATGCAAAACGGGGGTTGTTTTCTATTTATTTTCCCATGAGGTCCTGGATGTTGCATTTTGAATAGCATTTATTATGAAGCTCCCCGCATGCTCCCGTCAGTCCCTTTTCCTTTTCCTTGCATGCATCGTAAACCTTATCGCATTCTTTTAGGCAGTCTTTCATTGTCTTCTTGCAGCCGAAGCTTATAAACAGCGCGCAGATGATTACGAGAATCGGGAAAAGCTTTTTCATTATAAAACCTCCGTTGGTTTGATAAGATTGTTCATGGTAGCATTCCCGGCCCGATTATCAAGAAAATATTATAATGCCCGAAATTAATAGGCATGGTTTGTCGTACGGCCCCGGGTAGGCACCTGCCAGGGTGTTCCTGATGGCGGATCTGGCCCCTGAAAGGAACCAGGCAAAAAAGTATTGATTTATCCGCTCCGTGGGGTTCATGTAAGACAGTAACCGGGATGTCTCGCGCATGGAAGCGGCTCGGGTAACAGGCCATGCCGGTTCGTCGTCCGCGATGGTCTCTTCGCGGCGCAAGGGGGGGCGATGAAAAAAAGATTGATACTATTGATGATGCTGCTACCGGCCGTGTTATTTTCCAATCCATTGCCTCTGGGTGGCCCCGGCAGGACTGTTGTTCCCTATATATCAAAATCAGGCAGCATTCGTCTTAAGGAAGAGCATATATCGATTAAAGTTGGCGACACACAGGAAGTTCCAGGATTTGCATTGAAGTCAAAAATGAAAATAAAATGCGTCAGTTTCAACTGTACCTACTATCTGCATAATTCCGGTGCACCGCAGACAATAAACATCGGGTTTCCCTTTTATAGCGGACGTACATCCGCCGGCGAGGGGTATGGGGAAATTGATGATTTTAAAGTCTACCTGGATGACGTTCAGCTTGAATCAATTAAAGAGCAACATCGGGCCATGAAAGAGGTAATTATTTTTAAAGATAAAATCACCGGAACCATAGAGGACAAACTGGTGGTCATGCTGCTCAAAAAAAAATATATTTCAGAAATAGCCGGACAGCCGGGAATGTATGATTTCAGTCCAATGGGTTATACTGTAAAAACGATAAGAAAAAATCTGGACAGGATACAGTATAATAAAAAACAAAAAGCATTATTGCTGGATATCATTAAAAACCAGATAGTCAAAGGGGATTTTTCATTTGAAATGTACCGTAACTGGTATTATTTTCCCGTCATGTTTAAGGCAAATGCCACGCATAAACTCGTTATTACCTATCGTTCTTCAAATGGAAATTTCCAGGACAGGTCGTTCTATTATGTATTAACGTCAGCCAGGCTCTGGAATGGAGCTATTGACAGATGCGTTGTGGATATTGATTTCCTGGATAAAAATATTGATAGGTTTTCCATTCAGCCGAAAACGTTTACATTTACCGGAACGAATACCATCCATTTTGAATGGAACAATTTTATTCCATACGAGGATATCTTCGTGCGATTTATGGATGCTGATAATTAAAGCGTGATATTTGCGTTACTATTAATTGCTTGATTAGTATTTGGGGAGGTGCCAGGGTTAAGGTTGTTAAAAATGTGGTCAGGGGCGGAATCGAACCGTCGACACGTGGATTTTCAGTCCACTGCTCTACCGACTGAGCTACCTGACCACTGTTAAAACCGTTACACAAATATTACACATGCGGAAATTGTCAATAATAAAATACGGAATATTTTTTTTCATTCTCATGTTTTCGCCGATCGTGTGGGGCGGGGGCGCCCCCTCGGGTCGGTCGTGGGAATATTACTATGAACGGGGCCAGACCCAGGCACGCCTTGGTTTGTATAACAATGCCGTCCTCAGCCTGGATATCTGCATGGACCTGAACCCGCGGCATTACCAGGCGGCGAACCTCCTTGGCGAAGTGTATTGTAAAATGAACGAGAAGCACCTGGCCATTCCCTGGTATAAAAAGTCACTTGATATAAACGACAATCAGCCTGATACTCACGTAATCCTCGGTGAGATCTACGAGTTCTTCAGTGAAAATGACCTGGCCTACAATCATTTTTCAAGGGCCGTGGCCATCGACCCGGAGAACGACAGGGCCCGATGCAGGCTTGTGCGCTTTTGCATCCAACGGGAGGACTTGGGGGCGGCAAAGAAGCATCTCGATATCAGTTACCGGAAGGGGAGTGCCAGGTCGGGGAAGCGCCTTGCCGCGGCCGCCAGTGCGGCTGAAAACGGCGAGTATAAAAAGGCCGCCGGCCTCTATGATAAAGTGATCGAAGAGTCCCCCTGTATTACCGAGGCCTACCTTGACCTGTACGAGCTTCACAAGAGCAAAAAAGAGAACGCGGCGGCTGCCGCAGCGCTGGAGCGCCTGAAGAAGGTCAGGCCCGATTACGAGAAGACCTACGTGCTGCTGGGCTATATCTATTTTACCGGGAAAATGGCGGGGCCCCGGAAGCTCCACATCGACCAGGCCCTGGCAAACCTGAAAAAAGCGGTGGAGCTCAACCCTGACAATTACGACGCCTGCTACAGCATTTCGGAAATCTATGCCTTTATAAGGAAAGACATCGAAGCCCGCCAGTGGGAGGAGAAGGGAATGCAGGCCGAGGAGCGGGCTGAGGGGAAGAAAGCGCCCTGAAAGAAGTGGGGGGGGCGTGTTTTCAGCCGATAGTTGCGTAGAACTGCCTGTCCTTTTTTACGATGCTGACCTCCCTGCTGAAAAGCCCGGAGATGATGCCATCGGTCAGTCCGGCTTCAATATCACCGGAGAACCAGCACCCGCCTTTTATGAGCATAAAAATATTTTTAAAGAAGGACGTTATCTCTTCGACGTAGTGCGTCACGTAAATGACCTGCAGGGGCTTCCCGCCGCAGAGCGACTCCGACGCTGTCTGGTTCCCCGTGTTCGTAACGTGAGGCGGGCCGTGCTATTTCCTCTCTGCCCGGCGTATCGCCGCAAGCCAGGCCTGCGAGCAGAGCTCGAGGCCGCGGTGTGAGAGGTGTACCTGTTCCCACCGGTTTTCCGCGTTTGCATACAGCGTATCATTATCCGCGCCGATAAAAATATTTTTCTCCGGGTCCGCGAGCTCCCGCAGGGCCGCCTGGATGTCCGGTATGACGCCGGAGTCGCTGTAGGTGGCGATGGCGACATATATGGGCGCGTTTACGCCCCGGTCGCGGATGCTGTCGAGCATGGCATAAAAATTATTCTTGTAATTGTCTTTATTGGTCCGGTCCCCGCTGGTCCTCGGCTCCGACCCGCCCTGTACCCAGAACATGTGGGTGATGGCCAGGCCGCAGGCCCGTGATTGCCCGATGGCGTTCGTGATGCGCCGGTGCAGGTACCCGCCCTTCGTCCACTGGTCGATGGTCGTCGTGCCCACGCCGATGGGGATGAAAACGACCCGGTCATAGAGGCCCTGGCCGACCAGGAGGTCCCCCAGGCGCGTCCACACGCTACCGCCGTCGCCGGTCGCTCCCGGGAGGGGATCGGCGGCCTTGTAGCAGCGGCCGTTGAATAAATTGTAGACCGCTTTCTTCGGCGCGTAGAGCGTTTCCCCGTGGTTCCCGGAATTGGACTGCCCGAACACCAGGGCCACCATGGTCCTGCCGCCGCGTATACCGCTGCAGGGGACCTCGGTCCGTCCGGCAGTGTCGCGGAAGCCGATGGCCTCCGGCATGAGATGTTCTTTTACGTAGAGAAGCTGCGGGAACGGCGGCAAACGGTCCTTGTGGGAGATGAGGCCGTAGAAATACGACAGGGTGACGGCTGATAACAATAGTGCAGATATGAAAACTTTCTTCATGATATTTGCAGACCCCCCTCACCCCCTGAGGGGGCATGTTATAGAAAGCGCGGTCTCGTGACCGCGCCTGCACAATACCCGCGCGCCCCCCTTCGGGGGACGGGTGGCATGAAACAAGTATACGTTCTATTCAATCCGTTTGGCTCTGCGCTTCTTCATGGGCAGCACGATGTCGTTCGAATCGATGGAATCGAGGTCTGATGCTCTCTGGGGTTCCGCAAAGGAGACGAGGGTGTCGGATTCCCTGACGGTGAAGATGATCCTTTTTTTCAGTTTGTCACCGGCGCCGGGGCGGTTAATGAACTTGTAAACAACGAGCTTCTCGCCTTCGTCAACGCCGTCGAAGAGCCCCATGTTCGTGACGATGCCGTCATCCTTCAGCTTGAGCACGCGGCCCCGGAAGGGCATCATGTCATAGATGCGCTTCGCCGCGCGCAGGGCAAGCTGGGGCAGGCTTTCCTTGCCTGACTCGGTGACCGTGAACTGGCCGATGATGAACCCCTTTTTATAGTCCATGACCTGGCACTCCAGGGTGATATGGCTGCCGCTTTCATGATACCCGCCGTAGATCACGTAGTCCACCGGATCGAGCGCACCGTCCTGTATCTTTGTTTCAATATCCTCGAGGGTCTGGCCGAGGTGACCGCTCCCGCACATGAGTCCGCAGGTCACGGCAGTCCGCTTCCGGATGCCGATGGGATTCATCCTGCCGAACTGTCCCAGTACAAAGGTGAGGTGGCTGGCGATCACTTCTCCCGCGTCAGGGTGCTGGCTTATCTTGCCGATAGGGTCAAAGTTCAGCACCAGGACCGAGGGCATGTCCCGCGGCGGCTCTTCCGAGGAATATCCTTCCCGGTGGTAAAGCTGGTCACGGCGCTTCATGATGGCGAGTGAGAGCTTTTCCTGCCAGGCCCGGTCGGGGTTCATCCGGAGGATCTCCTTCATTTCGTCGATGTAGAAGTTATCGTAGCCCTGGGTCTTGTAGTAGTCCATGAGAAGCTCCCGGGCTTCCATGTTCATGGGGTTCAGCATCAGCGAGCGCCGCAGGTACATGACGGTCTGGTCGGGGTAGTTCTTTTTCTCCCGGTTGACCGCCAGATCGTAATGCTCCCTGTTGAGCATAACCCGCGCCGGGTGGCCGATCTTGAAGTCGCGGAAGACGAGAAAATCCTCCACCCTGCTGCGGAGGATCGAATCCGAGGGGTCTTTCTTGAGGGCCTTCAGGAACCCGTCAAGGGCCTCGTCCCTGCTGCCGGCGCGGTCGTGGGCCACCGCCAGGCTGTAGAGAAGAGTGCTGTTGCCCAGGTTGGTTATGGCGGTGTTGAAGTAGCTGACCGCCTCGGGATATTTTTTCTCCATGAGGGATATGTAGCCCAGAGTACGGTTGGCCTGGTATGCCGACGGCTGGATGGAAATGGCGTTGGCGAGGGCGTCTTTTGCCTCGTCCAGGAAGTCGTCGTCCTCGCTGTTTAGAAATTCTCTGAGTAAGATCTCGCCGTAGAGAGTGTATCCCTTCGACAACTCGCTGTTGGTATCGATGGCTTTTTCAACGAATTTGCGCGATTCCTTATAACGGTTCTCGGCGCTTTTTATGTCCGCCATCAGGAGGAGCGAATCATAATGATACGGATCGATGCGGAGGATGGCCTCCAGGGTCCGCTTTGCCCAGATCCGTTTGCCCAGGGAGGCATACACGTTGGCTATTCCGAACCGGGCGTCGAGGTTCTGTTCGGAAAGTTTCAGGGCCTTGTCAAAATACCGGATCGCCTCGCTGTACCGGCCCATGGCCGTCAGGGCCTTGCCCATCCCGACGAGGGCGTCCATGGATTTCCTGTCAAGGGTCAGGGCCGTGCTGAAGAGGTCATAGGACTGTTCATAGGCCTCTACTTCCAGGTACGCTTTGCCCTGGCCTATGAGGGCCTCCTTGTATTTAGGATTATCGTGGAGGGCGTTCTTGAAGCTGAGGATCGCCTTTTTGTAATTTTCTTTTTTGAGATAGTCCCAGCCGTCCTTGTTGTACCCGATGGCGTTTTTATTCGCGCCATGCCCGTCCGTGAAGGACACGGCGGCGGATATGACCATGGCCATGAAGGCCGCGGCAAGTCTGTGGAATGATAGTGGGTGCTGTTTCATCAATATCTTCTTTTATCCCTATCTTACAAAACAAAACAATTTCTCCCTAAAAGTCAAGTGAAATATGTCTCATTATAATAAGGCTGATTGTTATCGCCCGGGGGGAGATAGAAAATCCGATAAAAAACTGTTGCAATAATCAAACAGGATAGGGGAATATCTAAATGATATAATAATTGAAATTCAAGATTTGTCATTGCGAGGAGCTTGGCGCCAGGGCGATATTGATAGACCCCCCTGTCCCCCTGAGGGGGCACGCCTCATTTATAAAATCGACTGGTTACATTAGTAATTATAACCATTGGAATAATGAGGAATCTAATAATGATTTCTCACGGAACCTGTCCCGAGTATGCCGAAGGATTTGAAATGAAATATCAACCGTAATGATATTTCTTCGTGCCCCCTTCGGGGGACAGGGGGGCGTAACGTATTTGGTGATAGAATTCAAGGATATTACATTGCTCCCGATGACAATGAAAGAACAATTATAATACTTGAGAGGGGATGATTCCGTGAAGATCACATCCAATATATACTTGGTGGGCGGCTCGAATAAGTCCGATCCGTCAGACGCCGCCATTTACCTGATTCGGTCCGGCTCCGAGGCGGCCCTGGTGGACGCCGGGACCGGGGGCGGGACCGAAAGCGTGCTGAAAAACATACGGGGCACCGGGACCGAACCGCGCGGCCTCAAATATCTCTTCCTCACCCATTGTCATTATGACCACACCGGCGGCGCCGCTGCCGTAAAAAGCGTCACCGGCTGCAAGCTCGTGGCCCATGATCTCGACGCGGCCTTTCTGGAGGCCGGCGATTCGGAAGTGACCGCCGCGTCCTGGTACGGGACCTGGATGGAGCCGCTGAAGGTTGACATCAAGGTCAAGAAAAAGGAGCAATACTTTACCGTGGGCGAGCTGGAAGTCGCCTTTTACCACACGCCGGGCCACTCGCCGGGATCGGCCGTGCTCACGACGGTATCTGACGGAAAGCTGGTCCTCTTCGGACAGGACGTGCACGGGCCCCTCAACGACGCCCTCCGCTCGGTCCGCAGGGATTACGAGAAATCGCTGGAATTCATGCTCTCCCTGGATGCGGACATACTCTGCGAGGGCCACTTCGGCGTGTATGTGGGCAAGGAGAAGGTGCGCGATTTCATAGAGTCCTTTCTGTAAAAGGGTCCTTCCGGTACGATGGCTGATAAAATAATACAGACACAGAAGCGTGAAGCGAGGAGGCCCGGCGTTGCCTTCGCCCTCTCCCTGTTTTTCACCGGCCTGGGGCAGATGTACAACGGCGACCTGCCGAAGGGCGCGGTATTCCTCCTCCTCCGGACCGCGGCGCTCCTGGCCGTGCCGGCGTCGATGGTGACGCGCAATCCCGTTTCAGGCATCACCGCTTTTATCTGCCTCATGGCAGCGGCGCTGGCGATAACTATCACTTCTCCCGTCGAGGCCCTGGTGCAGGTGAAGCTTAATCGGGAATTGCCGGTGCGCGCCTATAATTCGATACGCGCCTATGCCGGGTATGTCATTATTCAATCGCTCATCACCTCTGTCCTTTTCCTGATGGTGGCCGCGTTTTTCACGGCAGGCGATGTGACGGACCGGTGCGGGGAGCCCCTTCTTGAAAAGGGGGACATCGTGCTGATATACCGGTACGCCCCAAACGGCTTTCAGCGGGGAGACCTGCTCTTCCTCCGGGACGGCACCCTCGGCCGCGTCGTCGCCCTGAGCGGGGACGCAGTCAGGTATGAGAAGAATATATTTTTCGTCAATGGCAGGGCCCTTACGCTCGGCTACCTTCCCGATGATACCATCAAGCGCTTTTCTGAAACCACGGCTGATGTGCTTTCAGAAACGAATGAGGGACGGAAATACCCGGTGCGGTTCAACCAGTCTCCCGCGGTAACCCTGCGGGTTATCGGCCCGTGGGTGGCAAAGGGGAATATCCTTGTGGCGGCGGATTCCAGGCTGGTAAAGGATTTTGCCCGCGCTATCCCGGCGAATGAAATATACGGACGCGTCGAGGGGGTTCTTTTTTCCACATATCTTAGAAAGATAGGAATGGACGCTTTCGGGAATCTGAAATGAATTATTGCGAGGGCAAGAGGACTTATCGCCTGGGCGAACAGGATGTTTGCATATGCTGAACAGGATGTGAGAAAAGCTTAGGCCCGCCGCCGGCAGGAAGTCGAGTAAGAAGCAGCCTCGCGCGCTCCCATCCCGGTCGCTTAAACGGCGCGACGGGCTTGGCGATTAACTCGCATTCGCTTCGCTCGGTGCGGCCTCGGACAACAAGCGCCAATCAGTGTCCGCCCTGGGGGCGGAAGTTTTGAGGGCGGTGGATTGGCTTAGAATCGGGGTTTTACCGATAGTTATCGGTTTAGAAAAAGGCGTGCCGATAACTATCGGCAACGTGAAGGGGACCTACTACTACGACGACCAGGGCTTCCGCGTGCGCCGCCAGGCGCGCGTAGAGGTGGAGGGCCAGGAACGGAACGTGGAGCTCCTGAACCCGTCCATGTACTATAGCGTGGAGACACAGAAGGACCTGGCGGGCAACACCCTGCCGGACAGCGGCTTCGGCGTGAACAACGTGTACCTGAACGGGGTGCGCATGGCCGCGGTCCTCCCCAACGGCGACGCGCAATATTATTTGACAGACCAGGTCGACTCGGTAAAGGTAGTGACCAATGACGCGGGAATGGTGGTCACGAGCCACGAGTACCTTCCCTTCGGCGAGGACTGGATTACTGAGGGAGATACCAAGAATGCTCCGAAGTACAACAGTCAGGAACTGGATAAAGAGAGCGGGTATTATTTCTATAACGCACGGCATTATGATCCGGAGATTGGGAGGTTTGTGACTGCGGATACGGTGATTGATGGGGAGTTAAGTACGCAAGGGTGGAACAGGTTTGCGTATGTGCATAATAATCCGATCAGGTATAAGGACCCGACGGGGCATGAATTAGTTGAAAATATTGTTAGCAAAGGTTCTCCTTCATGGAATGTAAGAGAGCGTGATACATTAAGTGGCGTTGCAAATACAATAAATAAAGCATATTCGATGGATGTAACTGTTGAAGATATAATGAAAAGTAATCCTCAAATAAAAAACAAAGATAAGATTTATACTGGGGATAAAATTAAATTGCCATTTTTACATATTCAAAAGGGCTATAGTATTGCAGGAACACAAAATGAATTAACTGGTTCATTCTTGAATAAAAGTGGAGGTGATATATTCGCAGGTTTAGCAGCTATTACCGAAAGGAAATCAATATATAATTTAGAATCAAAGAGATTAGTAGATCAAATAAATGTTAGAACAGTACCTTATAAAGGTAAATTAACAGATGGAGCTGGTTTGAAAGTTGATGCAGGACCTTCAGCTTTTTGGGGGTCAGGAAAATTTAAAAATCTTGATGATGCAGAAAAAGCCTTTTTGGGTGAAACAGCTTTAGAGATTAGTTTGTATGCAAAATTATCAATTGGCAAACAATTGGATAATTATAAGAAAAATGAAGGAAGATGGAATATTGGTGGCGTTGGATTTTCTTTTGGTGTAGGAAAAATTCCAGCTTATGGTCTTTCAACATCAAGTATAGAAAAAACAAAACCGGATTTTCAATTTGAGGATCGGACCTTTAAAAATACACGAATAGTAAATGAAGGGGATAGGAAATAAAGATTTAGTAATTATGAAATGGATATTAAGAACAAAATCAAAAAACATTTTTTTAATACTTTTTAGCCCAATTATTTTATCAATGTGTTTAAATATAATTAAACCCATTGATGATTTGATATTATTAAATAATATTGCTAATATTTTAATATTTGTTTGGGCAGTATTTATGTGTCTCTGGTATTATTACGTAGGTGTAAGTTTGTTTAGAATTATGACTTTAGAAATTAAAATGAATGTGAAGTTATTTAATTTATCAATCATATTCATATTGTTAAATAATATATTTGAATTTGTTAAAATTTTTCCGAGTGTAAATGTTATTATTAGCCAACTTCCCGAATCATCAATAAAAATAATTACATATATTTATTTTATATTTGCAGTATATGTATTTTATTTTATTTCTAAGATACTTGTATCAATTGAGAATAATAAAGAAGTAAAATTCAGTGAATATAAAAAAGAATTATTGTATACTTTTATTTTATTCATAGGTATTTGGTTTTTGCAACCCAGAATAAATAAGATATTCATGAATGAAGTAAACATTGGTCGATGATAAAAAATATTACCAAAAGGATTTATCAAAACACATCCTCAACCTTCAGCTGATCGTGGACGTACATGTCCGCAGTGATTGAAGTTGATGAATGCCTTCCTTTTTGCACATTTATTTAAATATATACTTCACATAATAATATGCTTGAAAATGAAGATGATTATTGTATAACACATAAATAATTTATTCATTGAGCAGGGATTTAATATGGAAGAATATATTTATCCTAAAAAACCATTCAAAGAAACATTAAATTTCCATGGAAAACTAATATATAATGATGGGTCTATTGATGATATACACATAATTATTCAATATTCCTTACTTAAGGGTGAGGCTATTGAAGGTAAAATCATAGGCACTTCAAAAACATTTTCAGAGTTACAAAAGAATTTTGATTCAAAAATCTTTGATTATGAATTATATGCGGAAATCGAAGGGTCATATCTAAAAAAAGTAATTAGCAAGAAAGTATCTATAACAAGATTGTCTGATACATATAGAAGTGGGAAATATAAAGATGAGATAAGAATAATTGGAGATATTCAGCTGAATGATATTACAATTGTTCATGAGTATCAAATTTCAGAATCAAAAAAGAACAGTCAATCTGATGAAAGAAACATTGTGTATCTTTTAAGTGGTTCAAGACGAATTTGGCAAATATTTGAGAGAGAAGATTATCATAGTGATGGAAATGTAGAAATTGAAGTTTATAAACCAGATATTGTTCTAGATAAAGAACTTCCTTTCGAAATTCAAATCCGGCCATATTACTTATATGATAAAGATGATGAAAATTTGCATGGGACTTTATCTGTAAATGTTCTTAGTGTCATTTTTAAAACAAATACAACTTTAGAAAATTTATCTGATGATGAATTTATAAGTTTAACAAAATCAATTGTTCAGGATTTAACAACCCTTGCTTCTTTTATTTCAAAAAGCAGAATAACTTGGTACAGATACAATTTGAAAACACAAACAGGTGCAGTAAGTTTTAATAGGAGAACTGTTGAATGTAAAGATGGTGAATCGTATAGCTTGGAAAATCCAATTAATTTATCTCAATTGAAGGAATTTTTAAAAATTGGTATAAAAGCATTAAGAGTATTAAAAGAACAAGAATTTGATATAACAATGCCAATACTATATTTTGTATCAGGACATGAAGCAGAATTTCTGAGAGAACAATTCACCTCACTATTTTTATCACTAGAATCAATAAAAGATATGTATGCTAAAAGGGAGAAATTATTAACTATTTTTAATGATGATAATAAAGCAGAATTTAAAAAATTAAAAGAATCAATTAAGAGTATTGTAAACGAGAATGTCAAATCAGATGAAAGTAAGAAAAAAATTATTGAAAAAATATCAGAATTAAATCGATCTTCCTTGAAAAGTATATTAGACCATATGTTTAAAAAATATAGCATTGATAATTCTGATTTATATCCAACTGGTAGTAATTTTAAATTAATCGAAACAAGAAATACATTATTCCATACAAGTGTAGAACTTGATTTTAAATATTTAGTTAAAGAAACATTTAGGCTTGATGTAGTACTTCAACGGATAATATTGCGGTTATTAAATTGGCCAGATATATCACATACTCTTGATGATTATAGGAAGAGATGGCTTTCTAAGGACAATTGATGTTTATAATTAACTGAATACATCCTCAACTTTCAATTGACTCGTTTTTATTTTTGCCCCAGCCGGGGCGGAGTGCCCGGGACCCTGGGCGGGGTGATTGACCCGGAGCGGGTCGTGCAATTATTATGAGGAGAAGAGGGCTACGCGCCCTCTTCTCCTCATGCTCCTCATCACCCCGGTCGCTCAATCGGCGCGACGGCCTTGAGGTCAATGTTTGTGAGCATTTTATTGATTGTGCGTTTATAAAGGGGTGTGAGCTGTCAACGCCGGTTTAAAATTGCCGGAAATCACCGGTTAGAATTTTCCGCTTAATTTGTATATAAAAGGGGGCTCAACCCCGAAGATGGTTGCACCAACAATCATCAATCAGGGAGAACCCCCACAATGTACAAGGAGC
>JBGSUQ010000006.1:0-133001 GCA_041753395.1 Spirochaetota bacterium | reverse complement strand
CATGTCCTTAGTCTCAAAGGTGATTCTTACCGCATGAAAGATCGCCTGAAGGTTGGAGCAGTCAATTTTGAATAATACCGAATACAAAAACCGGCAAATTCAAACCGGTGAAAAGCGGCAAAATAGAATCGGCGTTGACACTTCTTCCTCTCATCATGTGTTTTATGGATCTTATATTATTCGGCAGAATAAAGAAATTTGTATACGGCTACAGCATATTCTGCATGCTACTTATTGTTCTTTCTCTGCTTTCTCCGTACCCAGTGAGAATTGACATCCTGCGTATCTGGCAGCTATCTTCATTCATACCGGCCATCTATTTTTTAGTTTTCCAGATTATCCTATCTTTTATTATTACTGTCGGCCATTACCGCGCTTCTACAGATGCCGGTGTAAAACCGGGTTTGATAATTTCTATATGGAACAGCCTCTCAAAAACTGTTCCGGGAAACCTGATGGTTGGCGCTATGGTTGCTGTGGGTTGTGGCATGTTTGACATCCTTGATGCCATGTTTTTTACTACTGGTATTGTCACAACCAATTATGGGTTCATGGTGTTTGTTATCGGAATTACCATAGTGATTTCGAACCGTTACCTTTATTTGTACCGCGCAATAGACGGTTTGAGTGTAGACCTGAGGCAAAAGACCCGGGATCTGAAGGAGACACGGGTACAATATGGCATATCACAGGAAAAATACAAGCTCCTCGTCGAAGGTTCCACGGATATAATATTTTCCCTGGACGAAAAGTTCAATTTCCTGACTGCCAATAAGGCAATGTACGAACTTCTGCATGCCACCGGGGATTATCTGTTGCACAAGAACCTTCTCGACGTCCTCCAGGAACCGAATGAGCTGTCAGTTTCACTACAATTCCTGCAGGAAAAGCTGGATAAATTTTTACAGGATAAAAAACCACTTCACCTTAAGCTTGATTTTAAAACAAGATTCGGTATTGAGCCGGTTTCCCGACAGGTTCGGCTTGAATTTATCAATATTGAAGGAAGAAATGAGATCTTTGGGAGAGGCGTCAGTATCACAGAAGATATCCTAAACCAGTACATGGAATCCGAACAGCACCATTATCGCATCGGGAACCTCCTACTCGTGGCAGATGACTTAAGCTTGAGGATAACCAGAAACCTGAATAAATTCACAAACAAGAAGGAATTAAGTTTTATACGGCTTGCAATTCGTGAAATTATTATCAACGCCATAGAACACGGTAATCTTGCCATAACCTTTGAAGAAAAAACAAAAGAATTGGACAAGGATAATTACTTTAATTATCTTTATGAACGGCAGAAAGATCCGCGCTTCAGCGATCGGACTGTAAAGGTGGAATATTCAGTCAATTCAGATAGAATTGTTTATACCATTGTTGACGAAGGAAAAGGATTTGATTATAAGCAATATTTAACCAACGACACAGAAGCCAATGAATCGATGCTATCACACGGACGCGGTATAACGCTTGCAAAAAGCATTTTCGATGAAATACAATACAATGAAATCGGTAATGCCGTGAAATTGATTAAATGGCTGAAAAAAGATGAATGATGCTACAGGTATCGTTTGGGTCGGATCTTTAAAGTCAGCACTTGAGCCCGGTTCCGAGACGCATTTCAATCGACATGTTTCTCAGGTTCCGCGGGAAGGTTATTGATTCAAGATATTCGATAAAGCAGCGCTCAAGTTTTTCGGGAGCCTTGCCCCCGCAGACATTTTCAACCGTTTTAGTGTAACCGCACATCCGTCCTTCTCTATTAATAACAATGATCACATTTATATAAATATATTCACAATTGGAACAGTTCATTGACAACCGTGATTGAGAAAGACATTTGTAAAAAACGTTTTTGCGGATATCCTCGTTAATTTGATTCATGGATTGCCACTGTTCTCCGCGCAATTCATGATCTTTTAATATTATGTTTTGCCTGTTTCCGGAGCAGGAAGAATCAAGTAGTGCAAAAACAAAGCATATAACGATCAGGGCCGGGACTGTCATAGGGGCGTGTATTTTAAATGTAGGGTAACGCATTAGTATTAATATAAAAAGGCCCGTGCTTTTAAACACGGGCCTTTTTCGTTTCTTTATTTATCAAGAGTTTCAATAAGCGAATTTGGCGGCAGTATGTCAACATATACGGTGAATGACGTAATGGTGGACATGTTACCTGCTTTGTCAATAGCCTTTGCATCTATCTGGTGCTTGCCATTGTTAAGGAACTGGATCTCGTTTTTATAGGGGACGAATTCGCCTCTGCCGTCAACACGGTAATAAACAACGGCAACGCCGGATTCATCATCTTTCGCCGCAATTGTATACTTAACATCTGTAGAAGCTACATTTTGATTCTCAATTTTCTTGAGTTCTTTATCAGACTTGATTTCGACAACCGGTGCCGTTTCGTCGGTGACCATCTTTACGACGGCGTCTTTCATCTCGACCTCGTTGCCGGCATCATCAACAACCCTGAAGGTGAACTGTTCGGTAATGTTATTAACATTATCAGTAGCTTTAATCTTCAGGTTGATGTCGCCTTTTGGCGGTATCGCGAAAGGAGCTGCGTATTCCTGGAAATTAGTCCCATCCGTGGAATATTCAACTTTATTCACACCAGAAAGGGCATCGCTAGTGTTGATGCTAAACATAACATTTTTCTGATAATAAACTTTATCACCGATTTTTTTTACCGGCAAATCAGTTGTAACGACTATGGCCGGGCCGGTATTATCAACAGCCACGTTGTATGTCTTTTCTGCTTCTTTGTTTCCGGCTTTATCAATACCATCATATTTAATAGTGTGATATCCTTCCTTGTCTATGGAAAATGGACTTTGATAGGTTTGGGCAGCGGCATCATCAATTCTGTATTCAATTTTATCGATCGCGAGATCGTCAGTTGCGGTCAATTTGAATTGAACTTTTGAATTGACGAAAATCGTTTTCCCGTCGCTGTAGGCTTTCGCGTTTGCAGCTATGGTTGTCTGTCCGCCTGTTGTCTCTGTTTCTGTTTTGACAGTCTCTTCCTTTTTTACTTCTTCTTTTTTCACTTCATCAGTGACTTCAGTCTTTTTTTCATCAGCAACGTTTTCCGTTGTTGATGGATCATCCTGTGAATATGCCAGGCCGGAAATAAAAATTCCAAGAGCAGCGCATATAGTAATAATAAACAATTTTTTAAGCATGCAAGACCTCCATTATGAATGTATAATTATGTATAATTGATTACATTGATCATCTGCAATAGATTTGTTTCATTATTCGACAATTGTTTATATTTTTTCCCGCTGCTGAAGATAGTGGGTAAAAATCTTCAAATTTCCAATTTAGAAACAAATCTAATAGTTTGATATTAATAATTATTAATATTTTATTGTCAATAGATATTTGAAGGTTTTAAAGCAATTTTAGTCTTTTTAAAGGTTTTCGCTTATTAAATTAGATGTTATGGGTTTCGGTGAACGCATGTTATATGCAACGATTATATTCAGCGCGGTATTTTTTTCATATTTTATACCATAAAATTATATACTTATAACGAATTTAAAGAACTAAATTCAATTATAAAAGACTTTAATGGAGATAGAGAAGTTACCTGTTTAGCTTGACTTTTTAATAATATTGTTTAAATATGATGAAAATTTTTGTTTGATAAAGGAGAACAACTATGATCGCTAGATCCATTGCATTAATTGTATTTTTGTTATTTTTTATTGTAGAAATGACTTTTGCCCACAGCGGCGGTTTAGATTCAGAAGGTGGACACTTTGACCACCAGAACAAAGAATACCATTATCATAAGGATGGTAAAATTACTGTTGATAGAGACAAAACAGCCCGTTATGACGAGCTTGCCAATAAAGGTGGCCGGGGCAGTGATGACAAAGAGTACAAAAAAGATAAAAAGAAAAAAGATAAAGATGATAAAGACAAAGATGAAAAAGTAAAGAAGAAAAAGAAAGACAAGAGTGATAAAGAAGACAAAGAAAATAAAAAAGAGAAAAAAGAAAAAAAAGTTAAGAAAGAAAAAAAAGATAAAGATGACGAGGACAAAGATAAAAAAGTAGACAAGAAGAAAAAAGATAAAGAAGACAAGGAAGATAAGAAAGAGAAGAAGGAAAAGAAAGAAAAGAAAGAAAAAAAGGAGAAGAAAGAGAAAAAACTAAAAAAAGAGAATAAAGACGAAAAGCCTAAAAAAGAAAAGAAAGAGAAAAAAGAAAAAAAGAAAAAGAAGACAAAAAAGGACAGTGATTAATCCGTGATGTTATTTATTCAGCCAAAATACCGGACCTGAAGATTTCCCTATTGGAAATATTTATATGGAATTCTCAGAAGCATCGGTTGATATATGGCGGGATTGATATAAATTGCAAAGAGTGCCTTGCCGGTACTGAATATCTCCTTTCCTGAATAATAGAAGAGATTAGGCCTGGCGGGTATAGATGGAAGAGACGGCGGCATGTAAATGACCGCCGTTCTTTTATTTTTAATGAGTGCAAAATCATTGAATGATACAAATTTTATTCTTCCATCAAGGCTACAGTATATAATAAGATATTCATTCATGAATTCGTTATATGATAATGACGGTTCACCCATAACGTCATCAACTATTGGTGCAGCTGATTTGATTTTCGGGGTCCAACGACCTTCTGCGTCAAGGAACTCATAGCCAGATCTCTTTTTTAAAGAAGATATCGGCACCCGTGCCATGAATGCCGGGACCTTGTTTTTCGAAGCCGGGCCATGGCCGATTAAAAATAGGTGATTTTCTCGGCGAATCACGGCATCTCCGAATACAGGTTCACCCTCAAAGAATATTTTGGCCGTACGCCTGAAAGCCATTGGATCTCCGGGGTGCCACTTCTCCGGCACCTTCCATTCAGCGATCCCGACACCTTTGACCCTGATGGGAAGACCAGCGTTCTCCTTTTTTGACAGATTTTTATCTATAAGCACCAGGATATAATATACATACACGGTCCCATCGATTTCTATCCCATCGATGGCCCAGAAGCGCCAGATTGACGGGTCCTCTCCTGGAAGGTGCTTAATGAACTGGGCAACCGACCCTTTTTCATGATAAAATTCAAAATCCAGACCCTGTATAGTTGATTCGTCTGGAATATTGGTAAAGGCAATGGTGTTACTGAGCATACCCTTCATTACTGCAGAATCCTCGAAAGTGGCATTTACCGTAAGATCACCTTTCCAGGTGCCAATGATAGTGTCCCCGAAAGTCCACATCATTGTATCGCCAACCTGGATCGGTGTGCATCCGTCCTGTCCGATGACACTTTTTTTTCTGCTTGTGCCGAATATTCCGAGGTTTTCTATTCTGTTTTGCAGTGATGATAATTTATTGTGGGGACCGCAAAAAAGACATGACATGCCCAGCACGACAGTCATGATTAAACAAACGATAGCTTGGGCGGTAAGTCTCTTTTTCATCATACGTTATCCGTGTTTTTCATACGTCAATAGTCCGGAATCATCGTATGTTATGTTTCATAAATATGCAGTACGGTCAAGGATTAATACAGGTGCAGTGAATTTTACATATGGCAGTTAATCATTCCCGTATAAGACGTTATAACATAATAGTCATGGGTGCATCAACCGGTGGGCCCCTTGCCGTTAAAACAGTTTTGAAGGATCTCCCGGCTGATTTTCCGGTGGGCATCGTTTATGTCCAGCATACGGTAGATTCATTTTACGGCCAGTTTGCCGAGTGGTTGAACCAGAAAACAGAACTTTCCGTTAGGCTGGCAGGCAATAATGATTATCCCGGTCCGGGAGAGGTTCTGGTAGCGCCAGCCGGATACCATCTTGTCTTCAGCGGCAAAAAGCTTGTACTCGAAGACACTCCTCCAATCATGAGCCTCCGTCCCTGTGTTGATAAGCTATTCGTTTCGGCTGCAGAACATTTTGGGGAAAATATCATTGGCCTGATCATGTCAGGGATGGGTAACGACGGCGCCATGGGCTGTGAAAAAATTATATCACGTAATGGATACACCATTGCCCAGGATGAGGCAACATCTATTGTTTACGGCATGGCACGAGTTGCCGTTGCCCGCAATGCCGTTTCTATCGTGCTGCCTCTTGAACAGATCAGTGGTCATTTGAAAGAATTGGTATATTCGGGAAAACCATGATCCCGTTACTGGTATTACGTGCGGATTTAGAGGCAAATAAACCAGGCGAGGAATGCAGCTTATTGTACATGTTGTTAAAAATCCATATCTTACATTTTTTTTTAATCTTTAAATCAATCTTGACAAATTATTAATTAATCATTTTGTTGCGAAAATGTTGAGCCGAGATAACAAGCTATAAGCGGGAAGTACTGCACGGCGGACTACCTTGTCTCCCGGTGTAAACGGAAAGAGATCTTGAATAAAACCAAAACAGATGAATAAAAAAGTAGTTATCACCGGGATGAACATTATTTCCTCCCTCGGATTGAACCTTGAAGAAAATTGGAGTAACCTGACGGCAGGTAAAAGCGGGGTTGACGCTATATCCTTGTTTGATCCAACCGGGTGCGAAACCAGAATCGCCGCACAGGTGCCGGCCGCATTTGAAACATACGCCGCGAAATTCTGTAAAAGGCGCATGACCCAGCAGATGACAAAGGTAACAACCATGGCCTTTGTCTGCGCCTCGGAGGCAATTGAACACAGCACTATTGACTTTAATGTTATTGATAAAACGCGTGCCGCTGTTATAATAGGGGCCGTATCCACAGGAAATTCAAGCGTGGAGCAGGGAACAACCCCCAGAAACAGGGTCATAAAATGCATGAGTAATGCTATTCCGGCATGGATATCACTTCATTATGGAATACAGGGACCCAATTACACAGTTAATACAGCCTGCGCATCCTCTGCGTACGCAATGTGCCTCGGGTATGATCTGATACGAAGCGGAGCCGCTGATATAGTCATCACCGGCGGCGCCGATTCCACAATCAATCCGGAAGAAATAACAGGATTTAATGAGATGTTCGCCCTGAGCACGCGAAACGACATGCCGCACAAGGCCAGCAGGCCTTTTTCGAAAGACCGGGACGGATTTGTCATCGGGGAAGGCGCAGGCATAGTGATACTTGAATCGGAAGAATATGCCCTGTCGCGGAAAGCCGACATTTACGCCGAATTCGCGGGATATGCGGTGACCAGCGAAGCCTACAATATCATGGCTCCGCAAAAAGACGGAGAAGGAATGTCAGCGACAATAAAGCTTGCCCTTTCAAACAGCCGTGTCGGGCCGTTTGAGGTGGATTACATAAATGCGCATGGTACATCCACCATGCTCAACGATCTGTATGAAACAATCGCTGTTAAAAAAGTTTTTGGAGACAGAGCCTACGAAATACCGGTTTCATCATCGAAATCGATGATCGGCCATACCATTGCTGCAGCAGGGGCAATAGAGGCCGCTATAACAGCCATGAGCATACGGCATCAGGTTGTGACACCGACGATTAACTATGACCTTCCTGACCCTGAACTCGATCTTGATTATGTCCCTAATAAATCACGATCCCATAAAATAAATGTTGCAATATCCAACTCTTTTGCTTTTGGTGGTCACAACGCAACAATTGTGTTGAAAAAGTATTAATTTTTCTATAAAAAATAAAGTCTCATTCTTAATCTTGCCACATAGCGGCAAGATTAAGTGATATCCATTGATCGTAATTTTTTACAATAAATCTATTATCAACAATACACGTTTATGTTTGTAACATTGCTCAGGAGTTTCATATGGCGAAGATAGAAAGCGGAACCATTGATGAAGTTAGAAAAATTGTTTACGAATTCTTTTCTGAAGAATGCGAAGTCGCGATTAATGAATTGAATGATAATACCAATGTAATCAAAGACCTTGAAGGCGATTCCCTCATGTTCCTGGAGCTCCTTGAAATTTTCAAAAAAAAGTTTGGACTCAATATCGAGCTTAAGACAGTGGGGAAATATGTTGTCAAACACCCCGCTGAAACCATAGGAGCGATTATAAAAATGACAATTCTTATCATAGAACATGAAAACAAGATCGCTGAACTTGATTAAACGCACTCTGGTTATCTGATTTGGAAATGAAAAAAATAGCCGCTATTTTCCCGGCCTTCGGCTGCAAGTATATAGGCAACGAGCGGGAGATTTTAGATGGAGTATCAGGCGACCTCCAGGAACTTACGTCACGGGCCGAGTCCGCTGTTGGCCTTGACGTCGATGAATTCCTCTCATGCCGTGACGGCAGCTTTACCGATGAACTTCAGTCGCAATACGCCGTCTACGTGTACAGTTGCGCTATTTCCAGTTATATAAAGCGTTCTGGACTCCACACTGACTACGTTGCCGGTTACAGCATGGGCCTTTATGCTGCTCTCTGCCATACCGAATCGATTACCTTTGAACAGGGCCTTGCCCTTATCACCATGGCATATCAGGGCATACGGGACGTAGCTGCTGCACTGCCTTTCGGTGTCGGGGTTATTTCCGGTCTTTCCCCTGATGATGTACGAATGCTGATAGCCGGAAACCATGACGTCGAAATTATTAATGTCAATAACCGGCACAATCTGCTTATTGCGGGTTACGAAGACAAAGTCAAAAACATACTCGCCCTGGCGAAAGAGCAGGGCGCACTGAACAATAAATATCTAACCTTCCATTCCCCGTATCACTCTCGTTTCATGGACGGGGCAGCTGAAAAATTCCGGAAATACTGTGATTCCCTGGCGATTTACGATCCTCTTTATCCGGTTATATCAACCGTTGACCGGCGCACAATGACTTCATGGCGAGACATTGCCCGGGACCTGGCAAATAATATAAACCGGAACATTAACTGGCATGAAACCATGAATTGCATGATCGAAGCCGGCGTCGACGCCTTCGTCGAGTGCGGTCCGGGAAAAAGCCTTAACCGCATGTCAAAATTCATAGACGGAAATTTCGAGGTATATCATTTGCAGAATATCCGGCTGCTCCTCGCATCCGGCAGGGTCTGCTCGTCGGTCAGGGCCATTAACTATTAGTCTCCATGAAGATTCTCCTCATTAATCCGCCCAGGTCGCCCTACAACAGCATTCTTGACCATGCTCCGGAAGAGGCAAAACGCTTCATACATAAAAAACTGATCGGTCCTCCCCTGGGACTCATCACCATCGCAGCTGCAGCGCGTGACCACGATGTCCGGGTACTGGACATGAAAGGTGAGTACGACCTGAACCCTGAAGCGCCCGGTCTCGATGTAATGGTTACCGGCCACCTGGAACAGATGAAGCCGGATATCGTGGGTGTCACTGTTATAGCATCTGAGTTTCCCTACGCCATCGAGATATTCAGGGCGGTTAAGAAATATGACCCTGGTATTTTCACGGTCGCCGGGGGACTCCATGCAACGGTGTGTCCGGGTGACTTCACGGATACCGCCATTGACTCGATCATTCCGGGACAATGCGCCGGTATATTCATGGAACTGGTCCGGGCCGTTGAGAATAGGATGCCCTGGGACCAGGTACCGAGGATTTTCGTAAATACGGAACATGGCCCAGACTTTACCGGCTCCGGAAATGCGCCCTGGGACGCGGCGGGAAACGATTTCATCTATCCTGACCGTTCACATTTGAAGCGCTGGATATCGACCTACTGCGCCGGGGGATCACCTCACCCGAGCACTTATATATTCACATCGCTCGGCTGTCCGTACCGGTGCACCTTCTGCTCGATCTGGTCCCAGTTCGGGGGCCGATACTACCAGCGCGATGTTGAGAGCATCATTACAGAATTGAAGATGGTAGACGATTATCCCGTGGTGCGCTTCGCCGACGCCAATACCATTGTGAATGAACAATTCATCGACAGGCTCTTCGACCGGATACGGGAAGAGAAGATAAGCAAATTCTTCATAATGGACATACGCTTCGACACCGCGGCTAAATATCCGAAACTCATTGAAAAGCTGGCCCGGGGCGGCTTAAGGGTCGTTATCTGCGGCTTTGAATCATACAAGGAAGACGAGCTTCGCCGGTACCGGAAGGAAGCACCCGCACGACTCATTGAAGAGGCCATATCGATTTTTCATGCCAACGGCATCATGGTGAGGGGCAACTATGTTATCCCCGCCGAATACACAGGGGAAGACTTCAAGGCAATGGCCGATTATGCCGGATCACACAGGGTCGTGTACGCGGGCTATACAATACTGACGCCCATGCCCGGTTCGGAATTTTATGAATCTGCCAAAGACCGCATTATAGATTACGATCTGTCGAAATACAACTTCTTCAATAGCGTTTTCCAGACAACCATCCCGGCAGAAAAGTTCTATGAAAATGTAGGCCGGCTATGGCTTATCAAAGAGGGGATGGACGTGATCTGATCCAGCATCAGTAAATTTTCAACCTGCCGACACGTAATACCTCATGGCGTATCCAGCCTGCATAAACTTGCTCACCTCGGTAACAAAGCTTAGCACCAGGTCACCGTTAACCAGTTTCTCTTCGCAGAGAATCGTGTCGAGGCAGATGAACACCATGGGCGGTCCCGAGTATCCCAGCCTTGACATCTTTGTATAGAGCGTATTGATGGATATTCCAAGCGAGGCGCATTCTTCCAGGACCAGGTCGGATATGTGCTTGGACGGAAGATTGACCTGGAAAAAGCGCAGTTGTGCCAGATCGATATGGCACGTGTCTATCATCCGTTTGAGCCCCTTGTAGAACACGGTGCCGTCCGAATCGTGGAAATAAGACTGGAGGTGCTGAAACATCTGGGCCAGGTGATGGTAACCCTGGTCATATTCATCACGAGGGTTCATCCAGTAGGCCGGGCGGCGGTTTCCCATGGAGGCCGGCTTTTTACCGCCAACCGATTCCATGTAGGTGTGCTCCAGATAGAGGCCGCTCTCTTTTTTATTACGGCCTTCCAGGACCAGTCCACCGGCACCGTCACAGAGGAACCACCTGAGGAATAGGTCCTCTTTTTTTATCAGTGGCTGGTTGTAATACTCTGCACGTAGTTCCGAAGAGGATATGCCGGAAGAAAGGACCAGGGCGTTTCGGTACCTGCCGTTGCGGATAAGGTCGCCTGCCAGGAGGAGCGCCTTGTATGCCGAGGTGCAATTCGCGTGTATGGAAAGCTCTGCGCAGCGCTCGATACCGAGGGCTTCCTGTATACGAACCGACGGCGTCGGCATCTGATCCATGTGGGCGCTGCCATACACGATGAGGTCGACATCTGATACGTCGAGTTGTGCCGCAGCCAGGGCCTTCCGGGCTGCTTTGACAGACATTGTAATATTGTCTTCGTTGAATTCCCGCGTGACCGGATCGATAGCATAATGATACCGGTCGATAGCGAGCATTTCCTTCATGAGGGGGCGTATACGATCCATCCATTTCATCACTTTTGCAGGTGCGTCGGTTATCTCACCCAGGTAACGGTCAATTTCATCGAAGGGCACCGGTTCGCCCGGCAGGAAGGATCCGCTCCCCGTAACCTTCACACGTATTTCTTCTGACATTTCTTATTGACTATCCTTTCTCTCTCAGATGTTTGAAAATAAAGCTGCCGATCCGCACCCTGCTGTATCCGGCTCCGATGTCCCTGATAAAATTGACAGCCGCAGTAACGGTGTCTTCTTTGGGTACGATCCTATCGACAATATTCCAATGCAAAGCCTCCTCTGCGGTAAACGTGGTGCCCGAGAGAACAAGCTCCATTGCACACGAAAATCCGGCCAGGGCCCTCAATTTCTGAATGCCTCCGCAACCTGGCAGAAGTCCGAAGGATGATTCAGGCAGTCCCAGGACCGCTCCCGCGCCGCATATACGGCAGTGACAGAAGAGGGCCAGCTCAAGGGCCGATCCAAGGCAAACGCCACGTACCGCAGCTATGACAGGCACTTGAAGTTCCTCAAAAAAGCGAAACGACTTGAGATTGTCGATGAGCATTGCCGACTGGCAGTCATCGTATAATTGGCAATTGTGAACTGCCTGTTCCATCATGGCTCCGATGAGGTCTTCCAGGTCGGCGCCTGAAGAGAAATGCCTTCCCGATCCATGGATGACGATGCCGGAAACATCGCACCGGGGGATTACATCTTCAGTGAGCCGCTTTAATTCAGAAAAAAAAAGCGTGTCATCCTGTTAGACGGCGGATCGTTCAAAACAATATGCCCGATGGAGTCTTCAATATACCAGGCAGGATTATCCATGCATTTTCCCCGCAAGACTGCAAAACATTTTCGTCTCCTCCTCCATGGCCTCGGGCATGGTCATGGTGCGCCCGTTATTCAGCGACTGCACAATGGATCGAATCACTTCGATGGGCCTGTCAGCAACCATTTTTTTCATCAGTACCATGGAAAATTCAAAGGCCTCCCGCTGCGGCGTCACATGGTCTATCAGACCTATCTCGAGGGCCCTCTCCGCGTCAACAATGTCGCCTGACAGTATGGTTTCCATGGATATACCGGACCCGACCAGTCCCGGGAGACGTACGGTCCCGCCCAGTCCGGGCATAAGGCCATGGTTGACTTCAGGGAATGCCAGCAGTGCTTTTTTTGAACATACTCTGATATGGCAGGCCAGGGCTATCTCGAGGCCGCCTCCGAAACAGGCACCTTCGATGGCGGCAATGGTCGGTATTGTTAAGGTATAAATGATATCGAGGAGTCCCTTCCCGGCTTTCAGTTTGGCCATAATGAGGTTCTCGTCCGATGCCATGCGTCTGAGGTTTTCCAGGTCTGCGCCGGCGGAGAAATGTCTTCCTTTCCCGGTGATGATAAGGCCTTTAATGTCATCGTTCACTGCACACTGGCGTAACAGATCCTGATCGATAAAAACAGGCTCTACGAGAATGTTCTGAGGCGGATTGTCGATTGTCAATATGCCGATGGAATCCCGTATATCAAATGTCGCTACAGTGGATTGTATCATACTGCCTGATATCATCTCCCGGTTAAAAATATTTCCGGGATATCATGGGGTATACGGTCTGCATCGACAAGAAGTGTCTTGATAGTCCCTCGTATTATTACGTTTCCCGTAACGGTGTGTCTGATCAGCTGTTTGAAAACAAGATAGGGCGGTTCATGGTCAATTTCCGTTTTGACCATCAGCTCATCAAATACTTTCGCTTCTCTTGAATAATGTAAAACAGCGTCAGTCACTACAAGAACAAGACTATTTTCCCGAAAATAATCGAACAGGTCCATGGACCTGAGTATTTCCCATCGCGCCTGTTCCATGTAGTTTAGATAGACTGCGTTGTTCACATGGCCGAAAGAGTCGATCTCATAGCCGCGAACGGTTATTGCATATTTGAATGACATAACTCCTGTACCTGTCACTGGCAATTGTAAAGGAATAACCTCATCATGCAAGCGGGAATCGTTGGACAAGGTAAAAAAAATGATGGTTCGCTATGAAATCCGACTATGATAATTGATTATATTCATTTTTTTTAATTGCATTATTTCCGCCGGCAATGGAGATAGAGTATGATTAACATGTCAACACCGTCGAACATAAAAACAGGCGTTATCGGCAGCGGCCTCATGGGGACGGATATTTTGTATTATCTGTCTGATTTTGATTTTAATCTTGTTTGGATATGCCTTGGTGAAGAAGAACAGTCTCGGATTCAGTCCGCATACAGCAGAAAGGCTGAACGGCTGTTCCGGAACGGACTGATAGATGAAAAGGGGCTTCATCACAAAAAGGACCAGGTGCTTATATCATCCTCCATCAGGGACCTTCATGACTGCGGCATCATTATTGAGAGCATACAGGAGAATGCCGCGGACAAGGCGAGGCTCTTCATTGATCTTGCGAAGGTCCTTGCCAAAGATGCTGTTGTTGTGACCAATACATCTTCAATAAAACCATCCCTGCTAATCCGCGATGAAGAGATGAAAAAGCACTTTGCCGGACTTCACTTTTTTTACCCGGTAAAGATGAAAAACATAGTTGAGCTGATAGTAACCGATTTCACAGACGAAAAGACAATAACAGTATTACGAAATTTTATTTCGGCCATGGACAGGTTCCATCTCGAGATGCATGAGGATGAAGCGTTTATACTGAACAGGCTCTTCCTGGATTTTCAGGCCCAGGCCTTCCGGCTGCATCATGACGACGGCCTGGACATGAAAGCCATTGATGCCATCATTAAGAAGAACATGTTTCCTGTCGGGGTCTTCGAGTTTTTTGACCTTGTGGGGATCGATATAATGCGCCAGTCAATAATCAATTACATTGATACGATGGCCGGGAGGGATTTTTACATGCCTCTCATTGACTGCTTTGATGAGCTTATATCTCAAAAAAAGATCGGACGCAAATCAGGTGCGGGATTCTATAATTATCCCGATAACGACCCAGGTGTTTCACTGCCGGATGACGGGGCCCGGACTGAAATTGTTGCGCTGCTCCAGAGCATGTACATCAACTCCGTCTTCAGGGCCTTTGAGAAAAATATATGGTCTCGCGTTAATCTTGAATTTGCCGTAAAAGAATACATGGGCGTTGAAAAAGGCCCCTTTACGTTAGCGGACGAGATGGGGCATGCTGCAATAAAGGAATTATTGCAACATTATTATAATAAAACAGGGTTTGACGCATATCGGCCTTCACTGTTATTGTGATTGCAACAAGTGACGTCTGCTGCTATTGTATGGTTACTTCAAAATGAAAAAAATACTTCTCGTAAACACCAACACAGAAAAAAACCCTTATCCTGTCCCCCCCCTTGGTCTTTGTCTGATTGCGGGGGTGCTCAAAAGTGAATACGATGTCATGATATACGACGGCGCTTTTGATAATGGAAAGGACCTGCCGATAGTAATCGATCGATATGGTCCTGATTATATCGGGGTCTCGATCCGTAATATTGATGATATGGATATCATCAAACCCACCAATTACATCGGGCCCATACTAGAAAATTTCATTAAACCAATCAGAAGGGCCACCAAAGCACCGCTGATCCTTGGCGGAAGCGCCTTCAGTATATTCCCGCGTTATTTCATGGATTATTATAATGCCGATTACGGCATTTTCGGAGAAGCTGAGGCCGCTTTTCCGCTCCTTCTGAAATGCATTGAACAGAGCGGCGAGCCCTCCTGCATCCCATCGGTTTTCACAAAGGATATAAAGGATTGCTTGCCGCGGACATCGGACTTCGCCATGAATGACGTTCCTTTTTCCGACATCGACTTGCATGTTGACTTTGCTCCGTACCAGGCGCGGAGCTCATACCCGGTCCAGACCAAACGCGGGTGCGCTCACCGGTGTATATACTGCACCTACAACTGTATCGAAGGATACCGGTACAGGACCAGGCCTCCGGAACAGATAGCCGAAGAAATCTTCAATGCGGCAGAGCGTCTTGGACCGGTCACTTTCGAATTTGTTGATTCCACCTTCAATGACCCTCCCGGGCACGCTGAAGCGGTTTGCCGTGAAATCATACGGCGCGGCATCACGGTGCGCCTCAGGACCATGGGCATCAATCCTTGCAACGCCACGCCGAAGCTGTTCGACCTGATGCGCAGAGCCGGCTTCGCCCAGATAGACTGTACGCCGGACACGGCATCGCAATCCATGCTGGCAACCATTGGCAAGAATTTCAACCTTGCCGATCTGCAGAATACGGCACGCATTATCAGGGAAATCGACATGCCAACCATGTGGTTTTTTATTTTCGGCGGGCCCGGTGAGTCAAGAGAAACCATAAAAGAAACTTTTGAATTCATCGACACCTTCATCAGTAAAAAGGACATGGTCCACATGACCTGCGGCATGCGCATCTATCCTGGCACCGGCCTTCACCGGCGTGCGATGGAGGATGGCGTCATAAGACCTGACGATGACCTCACTGAAACGCGGTTCTACATATCCCCGAAATTGGGACGGGACCGGCTTTTTGAGATTATCATGGAGGCTTCCGTTGCAAGACCCAATTGTGTTCCGGTTATGGAGACGAAACCTTCACCCGAGATGATGCAGGATGCAATGAGGATGCGAGAGGAGGGGGACCTTACGGAACCTATATTCAGGACTCTCCTCAGGCTTAGGTACCGCATGCACGGGAAAGAAATGGATTGACCTTCGGTAGAATGGGCGATCTCTTTTTTCATCCTGTAAATAATTTGACAAAAACATCTGCATGAATATATGGTCATTCAGTTTAATATTATAATTGGAATCATTCATGAGAATTATTAATTGTATCCTCGTACCGGTACTCCTGCTCTCGCTGGCCGTGGCCGTTGACGGCAAAAAAGCCCCTCTTGATGTGAGCAGGGGCACGGTGAAAATTATTCGAACTGCCATAAGGCCTGACTACAATCTACCATGGAAAATGAAAGAGCCTGAAACTGCGGTCGGGTCCGGTGCCATCATCCATGACAACATGATTCTGACCAATGCCCACGTGGTTTCCGATGCCACGTACATCCAGGTCAAAAAAGAAATTGACCCTGAAATGTACGAGGCCGAGATCCTTTTCATCGCCCATGACTGCGACCTTGCCTTGCTCAGGGTCAAGGACCACAGGTTTTATGATAATACTGCGGCTCTTGAACTTGGCGACATACCCGAACTACGATCAAAGGTAACCACCTATGGCTATCCCATGGGAGGAAGCCGCATCTCCATAACCGAAGGAGTGACTTCCCGGATAGAAATCGGGGAATACTCGCACATGGGAAGTGTTTCTTTTCTTATGATCCAGACCGACGCAGCCATCAACCCAGGCAATAGCGGCGGGCCGGTGATGCAGAACAACAGGATAGTGGGTGTTGCCTTTCAGGGCAATGCCAATTCTGATAACATCGGTTACATGATACCGGTCCCCATCATCAGGCATTTCCTTACGGATATCAAAGATGGCCGTTATGACGGCTTTCCCATGCTGGGCGTCTTTACCGATCCACTGGAAAACATAAGCTACCGCCGCTACCTCGGTATGAAGGACGACCAGAGCGGCGTCCTGGTCAGCATGGTTATCCCGGGTGGAGGAGCCGAGAAGGTGCTGAGCGCCGGGGACGTGATAATGAGCGTCGATTCGGTGCTGGTCGCCAACGACAGCACGATACGCTTCATGCAGGGAAGGATATATTATTCATATCTCATTGACCTGAAGCAGATTAACGAATCTATATCTCTGACAGTTCTACGCAAGGGAAAGGTAATCAGGATTAATTATCCGCTGAAAGCCTATCCATACCGCATCTCATGGTTCAATGAATATGAGAAACTTCCGCGCTACTGTATTGTCGGCGGCATTATCTTTCAGCCGCTCTCAAAGGAATTCCTCAAGACCTGGAACAAATGGTGGCATACGGCTGACCGCCGCCTTCTCTATTACTATTCATGTCATATCAGCGATAATCTTTTTCCTGAAAGACGGGAATTCATCATCATCAATCGTGTTCTTCCCGACCAGGCAAACACCTACCTGTCAGACGTTCATGACAGAATCGTAGATTCGATCAATAACATAAAGATTAAAACCCTGCGCGACGTGGCCGAGGCGGTCCGCAAACCGGCAGGACCATATCATATAATAAGGATCGACGGCACCAGCTGTCCCCTTATACTCAAGGCCTCCGAGATTGATGAAGCCGACCTCCGTATAAAAGATAAATACGATATCCCGTCCCTTATGAGGCTGCAATGATGCGTTATATATTTAATATATCAGTTTTAATCATACTCTTCGCGCCCTGTCCGGGCTTTCCAGCCGAAGCCCAGTCTTTCGAAGACCGGATTGTCACTATTCTGGTTACATCCCAAAAGCATGATTATGCTTCTCCGTGGCAGAAGGGCGGAATAACCAGAGCCAGTATTTCAGGGTGCGTCATTGAAGGCAATCGCATACTTACATCTTCCTATTCTATCACTGATCACGTCCTCATCGAGGTCATGAAAAAGGGAGAAAGCCGCAAGTATGCCGCTACCATCGCCATTAAGGATTACCATTGCGGTCTGGCACTGATCAAAGTTGAAGACGATTCATTTTTTAAAGGCTTGAAGCCTGTTTCCTTTTCACCGGTCAGCACGATGGTCGGCAGAAGCGCCAAGGTGTACAAGTGGGATACATTGAGCAGCCTGAAAGAATACCTGGCCGAGCTCACCAAGACTTCCATCAGATTTTACGAGCCGAACTGCGGCATTCTCATGCATCAGTTCTCCACCAGTATGAACGAAGGCGGCAACGGGGAGCCGGTTTTTATTGACAACAAGCTGGCCGGCATCGCAACCGGTCTCAATGCAGAGACGAAGACGCTCTATGTCATAAGCTCGGACATGGTCCAACGCATGGTACGGGATGCGGCTGACGGGATCTACGAAGGGATACCGTTTTTCTGGATCGAAGGAGTTGATCTTCACAGCGATGTCAACCTGAGGGAATATTACGGTGTCGCTCCCGGAAACGGCGGTGTACTGGTAACTCACGTCCCCGGCATCAGCAGCGGAAACGACGTTCTTAAAAAAGATGATATAATACTGGCCATTGAAGGTCGCTCGATTGACGACATGGGAAATTATGATTCTCCCTACGGAAAATTGTATTTCTACGGCCTTATCCAACTTGACCGATATGTAGGCGATGATGTTTCGATGACGGTTTTGCGAAATAAAAAAAAGATTCCGGTGCGTTTCAAACTCAAAGCTGTCCCTGACGGCTGTTGCACCGTGCCTATTATATCCTTCGATGCCGGACCTCGCTATTATATATTTGGCGGCCTCGTTTTCCAGGAACTCACCACGGGCTACCTTGAATCCTTCGGGGAGGACTGGAAACAGAAGGCTGACAAACGGCTCCTCTACTACTATGATAGCATAAAGCTGTTATCGGACAAGGGTCCTGACAGTAGGGTCGTCATACTCAGCCGCGCTCTTCCCGATCCCATTAACAAGGGATACCAGTACCAGAAAGACCTTGTCCTTGCAAAAATCAACGGATTACCGGTAAAAAACCTTACAGAACTGAAAGGAATCATAGAGCATTCCGGTGACAGATTTATCGTATTCGAATTTGTCGGAGAAACAACCGTTGTTCTTGACAGGGAACTGGCAATCAGGCAAGGGAAAAACCTATTAATGAAATACAACATCAACTCGCCTGATAATATATCCGGTAAATAAGGCCGCATTTTTTCATGCTTGACATATACAGAGCAACTGAATCTTTTTTCACCATGGTCCCCGGTATGGTCATACGAATTGCAACATGCATCCTGATCTCTTTGTTCCCTGCGTGGCTGGCGGCTCAGAATGATGAATTCAGCCGTACAGTTGAGTGTGCGCAGATAGGCAAAGCAGATGCAGGGAAAAAAACCGATGAAACCGAGCAACTGGGAAAAGCCGGCAGACAGAAGGACGAAAAGATACTGTCGCCGGAAGAAACCGCCCGTAATAAAGAAGGCGAAGAGATAATGAAAACATCGATACGGTATTCCGTTCTCTTCGCTGTTCCGGTCAACACCTATATCGTGGCAATGCTCACCTGGGACTGGGGAAAGACAACGAAATTCCGCCTTTCCCATGAAGGCTGGTACGGTCAGAACACCTACAGCGGCGGCGCTGACAAGGCCGCCCACCTCTTTTCCCATTATATGCTGATGCGGGCGTTATACAATATATACAATTATACAGAAAGCGGCGGACCATCAAAATGGGCATATTCCGTGGGGTTGACGACATTTCTGGCGCTAGGTATTGAAATCGGCGATGGATTCTGCATTAACCAGCATGGTTTCAGCGTGGCTGACTTCACGATGGGCCTTTTCGGCATCGGGATAGCATCACTTCTTGAACTCTTCCCCGCGGTTGACGCCTTTGTCAGCCTGAGCGCACAGTACATACCGACGAAATATTTCCGTCAGCATCCACAGAGACTGAAATGGCTTATGGATGACTACAGCGGCTGGCGCTTCATGGCAAACATCAAGCTTGCCGGATTCCGGTACATAGGGATAAATGTTCCGGAATTCATGCGCTATATACAGTTCGATATCGGGTACTACACCACCGGCTTTACGAAATATGATTACCGGTACGCCGAGCTGCAGCGGGGATTAACAATCCATGGCAGGGAACGCAATGTCTTCATCGGCATTTCAGTCAATCTGGCTGAATTTATAAAAGATTTTTTTACCGACAAGGACAGCCTCGCATGTCGAGCTCTGCAGCAGCCATTCAAGTATTACCATGTGCCGGTGGGAACAGATCACCGGTTCAGACTGTAGGGGGGAACAGATGAAGGAAAAGGACGCGGCTGTAGATTACAAGGAGCATCAGCTTATTCTCTATGTCGAGAAAAAGGACGGCTCCTACGGCCCGGTTAAGACCGGATCCTATATTACCAAAAATTTTATTGATGATTTCTGGTATAAGCGGAAGAAACTTGAGCAGGAATATCTTGGCATGGTACGAAAGGGCGAGATAAGCCCCATCGCATATTATATGATTCTTGAAGAGCTGACGCCCTCGGAACTTGCCGCCAGAGTTCGTCTGAGCACCCGCAGGGTTAAAAAGCACCTGATGACCAGGCACTTCGGGTCCATCACACTGCAACAGCTCCAGCGCTACTGTGAAGTCTTTAACGTGCCACTCGTTAATATGCTCCAGGTCATAGTAACAGATAAAAAAAACTTGAATGTAATCGAAGAGAAAACGGATAATCCTTATTTTACTATATTAAAAATCGCAGCAGGAAAGAAATGACATTTCAACATAAGATGGCAGCCCACTGCGAATCCGGGACAGTGGCGGCACTACTCAATCATGCGGGCCTCACAATATCCGAGCCCCTTGTTTTCGGCATATCCGCCGGAATATTTTTTGGATATTTCGAATCAAAGAAATTCCCTTTCCCCACATTCGTGGTCCGGAACCGGCCTGGCCAGATGCGCACCGGGATTACCCGCCGGATCGGAGTTAGGTTCAACGAAAAGCGTTTCAGAAACCCTGAAAAAGGTGAACGGGAGCTCAATCGCCTTCTTTCTATGGGAATCCCTGTTGCGTGTCAGACCGATTTTTTCTATATGAATTACCTTCCCGGGCATGTTCGTGTGCATATAAATGTGCATTTCATAACCATAGTTGAAAAGCGCGGCGACGTATATATCGTCAGCGACTGCTATTCACCGACGCTGGCGGAACTGGAACGTGATTCCCTCATGAAAGCCCGTTTTGCCGGCGGAAGTTTCTCTCCCCGGGGATTTCTTTTTTATCCGAAATCCATTCCCCACATCATCGATTATCACACCGCAGTCTGGAAGGGAATAAAAAGCGCTGCCTTCAACATGGTGAAGCTGCCAATGCCCTTTTTAGGCGTCAGGGGGATTCGGCTCTTTGCTAAAAAAGTGATAGATTGGCCAAAGCTCTCCCGGGACGTTGACCATCTTTCCCACGAGATAATGAAAATCAACATTTTCCTTGAGGACCAGGGCACTGGTGGAGCCGGTTTCCGTTTCATGTACGCGACCTTCCTGAGGGAGGCATCGGAGCTCCTTATCGATCCTGATCTCCTGGAAATGTCAAAACGCATCATGGAGATCGGTGACCGGTGGCGGGAAATATCCCTCTTTGCAGCACGCATCGGCAAGCGGCGGGACCTTGGCCCGGAACGCCTCAAAGAACTGAGCGAGCTGATACATGCCCGGGCCGACGCGGAAGAGCTCTTTTTTAGCGATCTTTTAAAGCTCAGCAAAACGAAATTATAATCTCGTGAGGGTTCATGAATACAATATTAAATGACGGCCTTAAAAAAGAAATAAAGCTTCTCATCATGGAAGTGCTCAATATTAATGATGTAAAACCGGATGAAGTGGGAAACGATGATTCACTTTTCGGCGAGGGTAATACGCTGGGGCTTGATTCCATAGACGCGCTTGAAATCGTCATGGCCCTTCAGGAGAAATACGGCGTGCGTATCGACGACAAGAACCAATCGCGTTTCATTCTTAAATCCATTACAACAATCGCAGAATTTATTGAAAAGAATAGAACTTTATAAAAAGATTAAGTAATTACCGACCCACGTAAAACTCGTCCTTCGAAACATCAACGGCGCCCCGCAGCTTAGACTGGAGAACAAGGGCGAAAATCGTCTTATGGATTGTATCTTCATCGAACTTCGAAAGATAAAATCGGGTACGCCTGATGATTTCCTTCCAGGAAAATCCTGCATCACCGACATTCTTGAGGGCCTCGAAGATATCCTCGTCGCGTATCGACGGATGGCGAAAATTTATGAGTTTACTATCATCAAGCTGCCCTTCTTTTTTCAACCGGTCATAGAGACGTGTCCCGGGAAGGGCCTTAACCGGGAATATCACCGGGATCACATTCATTTCACGGCAGAAATCCACCGTCCGGTAGTACGTGTCAATATCGTCGTCTTCGTAACCGATAACAAACCATCCAGATACAATGATTCCCTGTTCCTGAATGAAACGTATCGAATCCTTCATTGTCGTGATTACATCCGAATCGGACTTTGCGCCCATTTTCCTGATTGCACCTGACCTGGCCAGCGTCCCGGGGTTTATCGATTCCATGCCTATGGCAGCGTACAGGAGCCCTGATTCAGCAGCTTTTCGTATAACACTGCGTCCCTTATCATCAGCGGCTGCATCCAGATTTGCCTGGCCGGTCCAGAAGCGTTTCTTTTTGAGCCCTGATATGGCGTCGTAGAGATCGAGGTAATAATCATAGGTTGCCGGTTTACCGAAAACTGAATCATCCAGAATGTAATAATAGTTATTAAATGAATCAATTTCCTTTACCACATCGGCGACAGGCTTCATCCTGAACCGCGTACCGAATATTTCCGTGACGGTGCAGAAATCGCAATTAACGGGGCATCCACGCACAGCAAAGACCGTATCGAAAACGTATTTTTTCCGATATATGCCGCGGATCGGATACGTGTTTTCTTTTAAATCAGGATAGGTGTCAACTTTGTGGATGGTATGCTTACCAGGATCAAAGGGTCCGGGCGAGCAGACGTAAAAGTTCTTAAGCGCCTTCTGCTCCGCGTCCCTGACAATGACCGGCCACAATTCCTCGCCTTCGCCGACGGCGACAGCGTCAGCGTGAGCTATAGCGCGGAATGGGACGACAGAAGGCTGCGGACCGCCCAGGACCACCCTAACGCCCCTGCGCCGGAATTCATCGGCAATCTCATAAGCCCTGTTCTCTGCGGTATAACGGGCGCTGATCCCTACCAGATCTACCGGTTCGTCATACCGGACGTCGTCCTCCCAGAGTAGATCAATGAAGGTGTAATCATGACATGGAGCAGTCCCTGCAAGAATTGGCAGCGAGAGCGGCATGAAGGGATCATTTTTACGGAGCGGATCATTCAATGACGCGGCTAGGATCAATTTAATTTTCATATGTGCAATTATTTAAACAGAGTTTTTATAATGCAAATAATATTTATGCTATCTGTAAAGATTTAATAATTCTAATAAAGATTAGCAGTCTGTGAACTGTCCCGCTCGTCCGCCTCGTATAAGCAGAGCATAATGCGAACTCCTGTCGCATCTCTGCACTAGTACCTCCTGGCCAGCGCCCCCTGATGACTCGGCGGAATCGGCGACATCCATGTCGACTGCTCGCCATGACAGATCACAGACTGTATAAATTATTTCTGAACATCTAAACCCTCAATGACATATCGTATCATTTTATAATAAAACATAAAAAGTATTTGATAAAAATTAAATTGCTGTATTAGTAACAATATCATGAAATTATCTACACGAACAAGATATGGAATCCGCGCTCTTATTGATCTTGCCCATAATATTGATGAAAAGCCGGTCAGTGTAAAAGATATTTCCCGGAGACAGAACATATCCACACGGTACCTGGAGAATATTTTCCATGAACTTAAGATTGCTGGTATCCTGGGAAGCTCGAAAGGAAAGGGCGGGGGGTTCTATCTCGTCAAGCCATTGAAGGAAATAACTATACTTTCGCTCATCGATATACTGGATGGAGAGCTCGCCATCCTTGATTGCCTGGTAGATTTATCAAGCTGCGAAAATCCTGACGGTTGTTATACCCGCTCCATGTGGAAGAAACTCAACACTGAAATACGTCAGGCTTTTGCACGGATAAACCTCGAAGATCTTTTCAGGTCACTGGATAAATAGCTGTTCATCATAACTTGACTGCGGTAATGACACCGAGTCCCGGCGATCGTTTAAGGTTGTAATCCCGTACATCAGTGAACCCTGACTCGCCAAGCCATGATGCGACATCGTTCTTGTCGTGCGTTTTTCCTTCCGTAGAATTATATATTTCCAGCAGGATTATCAATGCATTTGCCCTCATGAATCGTGAACTCGATCTATGCCCGAGATGGTCCATGATAACGACCATGCCGTTAGCGGCAAGAGAGGTGTATATTTTTTTTAATAATGACTTTAACTCATCGGGCCTGAAAATGCGTATTACATTAAACATTAGTATGACATCATAAACGGAGCCGATTGGATCTGTTACGAAATCACCGGCCTTGAAGGATATGCGTTCCGTCATACCGGACGATTCTATGTTTGTAATCGCTGTTTTCCTAGCCGGCTCCCAGTCGAATACGACTCCGGACAGATCAGGATACCGGCGGCATAATTCAATGCAATATTGACCGTGACTCCCCCCCAGGTCGAGGAGAGTGGCGGCCGTCGGGGATATCTTTACTTTTTTCATGAGCTCACGGCTGATGAGGATGGCTGAGCTTTTAAGTCCTGCATGATAGGTCTGCCATCGTGCCGCATCCTGGTCAAGCCACTCCCATCCCACCATAGGCGGAAGGCCCTGTCGGATCGTTGCATCAAGATAATCCCAGCGATATGATATGTCATTAAAATGAGGGAAAAGGTCGGCAATAGTATTCTTCGAATCTGACAGTAACCATTTCTTTGTAAATCTTGAATTGATATATCGTCCTCGCCGCTGTTTGAGATATCCGAGATTCACGAGGAGATCAAGCAGCAATGAGAGGCCTGCTGAATCGGCACCTGTTTCAGAGGCAATATCCTCAACGCCTTTAAAGTCATTTCCCAGGGTATCGAAAAGACCCAGTCGGAGTGCCGTCAATACGGCTTTGAACGACAGCATTCCGAGAAGGTCAACGATCGGGGCAGGGCCCTGGTTGAGTCGGAATATCCCAAATTTTTCCAGTATGTTTAAATGAAGCGGCATTGCCGGGACCTAATTGATGATCAGCCAAAACTATAGTAAACATGTTGTTTTGCAAAACCGGCAAAGCCGTATTTCACAGCTGTCTTTTCAAATTTTTCCCAGTTGTCTCCATAATGCGATAGGATAATTCTTTTTTTAATATCCGCCGGCAACCCATTGAGTTCGTCAATGCCGGCATGCACGCCTCCGGTAAAGAACTGGCAATCATGAAAGATCGCTTCAAAATTGAATTCTTTATCATAGGTGGTGATAAGATCCGGGTCATAGCGCGTATCACTGCTGAATAAAATGCGGTCGTCGATGATGATGGCACAGCTCCAGAAAGAGCTCTGCCAGTCAACTGCGTTATCCGGTATATGCTTGGTCCGTATCATCTTGATGTCTATGCTTCCTGCTTTTACGGAGAACGTTTCGCGGGGATATTTTGACAGTTTATTCGGCCTGATGACATCGAAGAAATCCTCGAAGGTCAGCACCTTGTGCGCCGTCCTCTCATTGTGTCCGAGACCGCCGCGGAGCGATGTTTCCCACAGAACATGTTGAAATGTATCATGGATTATCATCGCCGCTTTGCGCTTTGCGAAATACCTGCCCATTATCGCGAGTTCCTCGAGACCACCGATATGGTCTGCGTGAGAATGGGTTATAAGGATAGTGCGGAAGTCGGTCGTCTGAATCCCAACTTCGTGCATTGCCTGTGGGCAGCGATTGCCGCAGTCGATGAGAACATGATCCTTTCCCTTGATAATAACGAGGTTCGTCTGATACTGGCGCTTCGTAAAAGCGCTGCCGATCCCCAGAAAGAAAAGGTCAAGGCCTCCCTTGTTTGTAAGGGATAACTTGCGTTTCCCGAGTGGTTTTATCTTCATAGGATGCCTCGATGATTTTGGTAATGGTGCATTCATGATGATTTGCTTTAGCAGAAACATTATATTAAAATAAAAAAGTCAAGACTATTCACGGATGAAAAATAAATTTTCAAAAGGCGCGTGCCGGCCTGTTCTTGGTAATGTTATTGACAATCTTCCTTAATACACATAAGAGTGAAATTCCTTGCACCGTTCGGTCGTCATCATCTAGATTGCGGCTGAAAATTTTCAGTTGAATGGTTTGCGGCGGGTTATATGTCATCCATAAGCGGCAGCAATATCTGGCAGTCCTTTAAAAACGTTTTATTTATTGTTCTGATACTATGGGTTATACTCGTCATCGGGTTCGTTTTTCCGATAGAAAACTTCGGGATAAAACCGCGGACCCTGTCAGGTTTGCCGGGAATTCTTTTCGCCCCTTTCATCCATGCTGGTATAAATCATCTCATCGCGAATTCAATCAGCCTGATGATACTGGGTTCCATTTTTTTAACCATGGAACGAAAGCTTTCACTCCTGCTGCTGCTGCACATCATTATCATCGGAGGGTTCGGTACCTGGCTGATCGGCCGTTCCGAATTCATTCATATTGGCGCAAGCGGCGTAATTTACGGAATTCTCGGATACCTCCTGACCATGGGCTTTTTCAGCAGAAATCTAAAAGCGATACTGGTCTCTGTCGTCGTTTTCATCCTCTACGGCGGCGCTATCTGGGGAATTTTCCCGACCATGGGATTTGTGTCGTGGGAAAGCCATCTATGCGGCTTTATAGCCGGTATCGTCACGGCTGAACGGTATGCAAAAACAAGGAATTAATCCGAAGGGAACCTCCGTCAGATCCGCTCATGCTTCGCACACCGTGAATTGGGCACAATAGTGACATGGTAGCAGCGCTGATTCTTCTCCAGTATTGCATACAGGACCCCTTCATCCTGCAGCTGGATAAGAGTCTCCATCAGCACTGACCGGAACTGGCCGCGCAGCGCGTCCCCCATGAGAAACCCGAACCTGGTCCTGATAAGGTCCAGTACTGCGGCTGAAATGGCGTTGGAAGATACCGGACGCGGCAGGGATACAAAATAATCATCAAAATAAATATCAAAACTTACGCCGTAGCTGTGGGTGGTAATTTCAGTCGCATTAAAGTTTGTTGCGCGAAGACCGGCCTGATATGCCGACGGGCGCATCAATGAGGAGAGTGCTATCTTGACCGGAGGCAGTTTCATGCGCGTTGCAATATTCTGCTGCAACCGTTCGGTCAGTACGGAAAGCCCGCATGCCGCACGGGGCGTCAATACGCGGTATTTATCCCTCACATTGTAGAAATAGTACAGCCGGTCCTGCCCGGTTTTAAGCTGTACAAGGCTTCCATTTTTAACAAGTTCCGGCACTGAATCATCAATGGCAACCGGTTTCATCCCGGATTTCATGGCAATATTCATGTGGGCCGGGAATAAAAAAGTCCGCAATTTTAACTCACGCAGGGGTGTAGCGAAATCATCATAGAGGGGGATGTTTTCAATGTATCCCCGCTCAATAGAATGGATTTTTTCAAGATACGAAGTTATCTCACCAATCGTGTTGGTATAATAGTAACGGTACGTTAGTGCCACGGATATGGCCGCAACAATTGCACCGGCAATGATCCAGAAAATAATCCTGATCCGAAATGGTATATTGTTAGAAGATTCCATTGTTGTAATATCCCGTTACAGTAGATTTTGATGGACTTTTACACCTTATGGTGATATCAGTCTACCATTTTTCCAGATTCCGCGCTGAATGATTCTGCCTTTGAAATAGATTTCACCATAACCACTTCATATATCGTTATCCCAATTGCCGTTATAGGAACAGGCATTGGCATAATAACTAATGAGTATAAGACAAATATCTTGACACGTTTCATTATTTCAATTGATGATACGATAGTATTCTAAAAGCCGTGTTTAACCATTCGCTGGGCAGATGTCAATTTATAAAACTTAACATAAACATAAATATTTCCGACCTCCAGAGTCGTTAGTAGCGTATTAAATTATTTTTTTAATAATGATTGTTAAAAATATGAAATATTAGTATATTAGAATATTATCAAGGACTTCACTATTTACATGGCTTATTACACCATACCGGGTTTTGAAGGAAAAGTTTTCGCTCCTGAAGCAAGTCATAATAAGGAGAGAAAATATAATTGTACTGACTGTTTTTCGTGCCAGATGTGCAGCGACGAACGTTGTAATGCCTGTATAAACAAAAATACATGTGAAAACAATAAAACACAAAGCGACAAGGATTCCCATGGTCCCTTGGGTCATGCAAACAATAACAATGAAAATAATTTGCCGGTCTGACTAAACTGTTTTTGTATTAGTCACAAAAGGACACAACTATGAGTAAAAGCATTGTATATTTCCAGAATGGCGAACGAATCATAGAAGCAGGTAAAGTTGAAACACGGATGTATATAATTCTGGAAGGTGAAGTCCAGATATCCCTATCGGACAAGATAGACAAAATCAATGTGGCACTGCTGAAAAAAGGCGACTTCTTTGGCGAAATATCGCTTTTCAACAAGACACCCCGAAGCGCCACAGCCACGGCAATCGGCAATGTGAAGCTTGCTTTTATCGACAATGCAGAACAGCTTAGATTGTTTCTGATAAAAAACCCGGTATTTGCCGCTAAAATGGTAAACACGCTGGCACAGAGACTTGCCAGGACTGACGAAATTTTAGTTGGTAAAATCAGCGAATTGAACAGACTCAAGATAACCCGCGATGTTTAACTTACCGCCTCTTTTTGTTACACAAATAATACCTTTTTATTATATTTTTTAAAATTTTAATTTTAATAAAAAAATATTTTTGCATTAATTAATAAGTATTCATGTAACATCAATTCATAATAAATACCATATACTATAAGTTTAAAGTTTTTTCATAAATCCTCCAAGATTTATTCTTATGAAACAAAGAGCCCTTTACCGGGCTCTTTGTTTCACAACATTTTTTATCTTTCCATTCAAAAATAATTAATTGTCTGAACGTTAAATCCATAGTGATAGTGTTATACCCCATATATTTACATGTGATAAAGCTCTTAGTGAAAATATGCTTGATTAATTATTTTAAAATTCCAATAATCACTAGACTAATAATCTTTGACAAACCAGAAGGAGGATAGTGTGAAAAAAGCATCATTTCTCTCAATAATTGGGATCCTGGCATTATTAGCGATCGGAATCTCATGCAAATCCGGCAGCTGGAATGAACTGGTATACTCCGATGTCAGCGCCTTTGACTGGCTCCAGGCTAATGTAAAGAATAAAAGCGGCGAAGGCGTTCTCTGGTTTCAGGTTTTTGACCAGGTTGAAGATAAAGCGACTATAGATGGCTATAGTACATCCACTGAAAAAATAGGCAAGTATCCCGCTAAAATATTCGATAATAAATGGATCTGGATGATGGTAAATAAGCGCATCGAGATTCGCCTTATCGCTGATGACAAATCAAAAGATTTTCAAAATACTGAAATGCTCAAAAATTTTATACTTTCCTTTGACCTGGCGGGTATGGAAAAAGTTACCGGCCCGAAGATCAAAGGAAAAGACCTCGAAAAGTTTATTCCCAAAATCGGCAAAAATAAATAATTCTATTGTGCTTACATTAATGGCCTGATCTGACCAGTTGTTATATCTTTCAAGGTCAGGCACAATTTATCTTCATAATGCATCAGAATCCATTTACATACAAGCAGTACAAGTATATACTTTTCGTGATACTCGCCCTTGCGTATATTTTTGTCTATTTCCACCGGCTCTGTGCAGCCGTGGTAGCGGTGGACATGATGGAGGACCTAAAATCAGGCGGCGCTCTCATGGGTCTGCTGGGGTCTGCTTACTTTTACCCCTATGCTGCGATGCAGCTTCCGGCAGGTCTGCTGTCTGATTCCTGGGGACCCCGGCGCACTATTACGCTATTTTTTATTGTCGCCAGTATCGGTTCCATCATTCTGGGACTTGCCCCGACAGTGATGTGGGCAATTGCCGGTAGAACCATTGTCGGCATAGGTGTAGCCATGCTATTTGTGCCCACATTAAAGATTCTTGCTCAATGGTTCAAGGCTAAGGAATTTGCCTTCATGACAGGGCTGCTTATTGCTATGGGAGGTGTTGGGACATTAATGGCAACATCCCCCCTTGCGTATCTGAGCAACAGCTTGGGATGGCGTACTTCTTTCGTCCTTATTGGAATAATAACGCTTGTGTCCTCAATTCTAATATGGCTCATTGTCCGGGACCGGCCTGCTGACGCAGGTTTTGACATAATTGAAAAGGGATCCCTGTTGGGCGAATCCCGAATTTCCCTGCGAGACGGGGTCCGTCAGGTCGTGACTCATCCCCGATTTTGGGTCATCTCAATCTGGTTTTTCTTCAGCTGCGCCGTGTTTTTCTCCTTCGGCGGCCTCTGGGGCGGTCCGTACCTTATGCATATATACGGCCTCACGAAGTCCGAATCGGGGAGCATCCTTTCGATGCTTGC
Source organism: Spirochaetota bacterium (assembly GCA_041753395.1). Lineage (GTDB taxonomy): Bacteria > Spirochaetota > UBA4802 > UBA4802 > UBA5550 > RBG-16-49-21. Next base: position 102,327 of record JBGSUQ010000006.1, on the reverse strand, counting down.
CATTGGCATGATTGTAGGCAGTCCCGTTCTCAGTTTCGCCTCGGATAAAATCTTCAGGGCCCGCAAACCCGTCATCATCATAGCCTCAATTGTTTCACTTGTCATAACTGCCGTGCTTGCCTTTCATACGGGCGGGCTTCCGATCGCTTCACTCTACGCACTTTGCTTCTTCATGGGGTTCTTTACCAATGCTATCGTGGTGGTCGGGTTCACCATGGCAAAAGAACTTTTTCCGGTTCAGATCGCCGGGACATCAACAGGCCTGGTGAACTTTTTTCCCTTCCTGGGGGGTGCACTGGCGCAGCCCCTACTTGGATATCTTCTGGAACGGCACGGAAAGGTTTCAGGATCTTTTACTGTAAGAGGTTATGAAGATGCTTTCCTTGCGCTTTTTATATGCATGATCATTGCCTTCATTTCGAGTTTTTTCATGCAGGAAACTATCGACAAGCAATAGCGCTGCTTTGCTATAATACAATTCTCAATAAATCCCGATAATATTAAAGTTAGATCTACTCTCAAGTAATTATTACTTATTGCACAGGTATTATACAATCGGAGATCTGTAATGCGATATTGTATGTTAACATTTTTATTCATGGCATTGATGATCCACAATAAAGCTCAGCCGTATAATCCCGATCAGGATTGCGACGGATCCTTCGTTAGAATCCAGTCAGCGGACGGTTCATATTATGCCGGTCAGATTAAGGATGGGGTGAAGCATGGTCGCGGAAGATTTGTCTCGGCTGACGGTTCCGAGTATCAGGGCGAATATATGAACGGACATCCCCATGGCTCGGGAACTTACCATTATCCTGACGGAAGAAAAAAAAGGGTATTATTTCAATCAGGCAGACTCATTGAAGCACATCTTCTCAGCCATGAAAATGACGGAACAAGCTGCATGTATGGGGAATTTGTCTTCCTCGGGCGCTATTCCGGATGGTTCAAGGGCAACAAGGTGAAAGGATATGTTCCTCACGGTAGAGGAGTTATGAGTTACTTCAATGGTTCGATATTTTCCGGACAGTGGGAAGAAGGTAAAATGCATGGGAATGGCAGTGTCAAATGGGAGGATGGTTCACTCTATACCGGACAATGGGTAAAAGGCAAGCGTACCGGTTATGGCACCTACAGCTGGCCGAACGGCGATACATATGTAGGTGAATGGAAAGATAATCAGATGTGCGGAAAAGGGACTTACTACTATCGTAACGGGAAAGTAAAAAAAGGCATCTGGAGCGAAAAAAAAGTATCCGCCAATAATTAACTACAAATTTGAATCAGCATACCCACCTGTATTAATTAAAGTAGATCAGTGTCTTGACTACTTTTTCCACCCTGTGCGTGAATTCATACCCGTGGTATTTTCTAGTTTCGCAAATAATGTCGTCAAAATTAACGCCGAGGCTTACGGCGTTGCAAACCATTTCTGAATACTTCATGATGCTCATGCTCGAAAAACGTTTTGGATGCATAGGATTTTCCTTGTTTATAGTCTCTGTATTGTATATCGGTATGTTTACAATGCAGTTTAACAGATTAATATCGACATTTCGGTAATGAAGGATTTCCGCACGGTTATTATGTTAATCGAGGGTGGGACGGATCTGCATTAATAAATGAATTTCCCTGTTCCCAGGAAGGAAATGACATTATCGATGACCCGCTTCTGGAACAGCAGCATCGTGTGCTGCCCCGGTATTACTATATGATCCTTCATGCCTTCCATCATCGTCTCTGATACCGCGACGGTAGCGTCATTATCGCCAGGGATAAAGGGATTAAGACCGCGGCTTTTTCCTGTTCCTCCTGAAATTATGCCGAATTCACATGGTGGCGGCTTTACCGGCCGGTACTTCAGGGAGTACTGCAATTCTTCACCGGATATACCGAGTATATGCCGCATTGCTGGAATATTTTTCACCAGGGTTTTTCCCCATACAGAGCCCTGGTTAGGAGGGGCTATCATTACGAATCGCCCCAGATTTTTGATTTTTCTTTTCGACAGGTAATACCGCACAACAAGGGCACCGAGACTGTGGGTTACAAAATGAATAGTCCCGGCGCCGGAGGGTATCAGATTCTTAATAGAATGATCCAGGACATCTGTGACGATTTGAATAGAATCCTCCCGGCTGTCATAACCGAAATTCATTACATGATAGCCGTTCATGGTCAGTTCTTTTTCGATTTTTTTCATTGCACGCGGGCTGCTGAGCATACCATGCACCAGCACGACCCATTCATTTCGTGTTTTGTTCTTCGGTGCGCTTATGTTTGTTTTTCCTTGTTTCATGCCGTCAGGACCATCAGAGCAGAAATTCAGCAGAGTACATGACAGGACCATTATCATCACACACAATGTTTTTAAAAATGATTTCATCAGATAAAGTTACAGATTCGTCATTCCTTGTAATTCAATAAATTTGCATAATACTCCAGAAAGGGTAAATATTTTTTATTTATGATTATTGCATTTTTTTTTATTTTAATAAAATGCCGCCGCTGGAGTATTTCCATGGCTATCCGGGACATGTTTCTTGCCTCGTTGACACCCAGGAAATCCTCTTCGAAGGCAACCAGTTCCTTTTTCCGGTCATTCTTTTCTACATTGAGAGTGTCCAGGGTCTGCTGATAACTGCTGAAGGCCTTGCCGATAACTATACGTCGCTTGTTTTTTTTCAGTTCCTGGTTAATCTCGATGATTTTGTTTACGAGTGTGTTACGGTCAAAGCTGTCGCGGTTAAGCATCAATATAGCCTTGGATGCAAGACATACCGGGGTTACCGGCACTACATCGCCGATCTTCAAGAGAAGGCTGTCGGCAAATTTTTTTACAACGGCAAGCCTGTCATTTCGGTTGAGCTTGAAAAAGTTCTTATTCTTTTTTAAGAATTCAGACACCGTCACGGGATCCCCGAAACTTACGCTGGCATATCCGTGCTGCTTCAGCCTGCCTGTCAGATAGCGGACAGAATTAAACAGTATGATAAAGGGGGTCTTCAATACAATGCTGAAGAAGGACCTGATGTTTTCCCTGAAACCTGTTTTCTCCTTATTTTCTTTCCATTCCCGTATGAGGACCCGATCTTCAAGGACCCAATCGTAATTTATGCCGACGGGGATAAACACAATGTCATTCTTATATTCCGGATTATCTTTGATCTTTACGATATAATCAAGGAGGCCGATTTTAGAATCGCGAAATCTTCCGTCGCGGGTAAGGCCTCCTTCAATGAAAATACCCTGGGTAATTCCCTGCCGGCTTATCATCTGGATATATTTTTCAAGTACGAGATGATAAAGTTTTTCACGATATTGCCGCCTGAGAAAATATGCGCCGAAGGATTTAAATACATACTCGAGGGGCCACACGCGCGCCCATTCGCCGACGGCGTAGCTGATGGAAATATTGCGGGCCAGCATGAAAGCGACCAGAACATAATCGACGTTGCTCCTGTGGTTCATGACAAATACAACTGCCGAATCTCTGGGTATCTTGCTGATCTTCTGCGCGTTTTCCCGGTCAATGACGACCTCATAGATAATGTTCAGGAATAAGTTGGCGATCCAGAACCCGATTTTATAATACGAAAGGAGATTGAAAAAGGGAACTATCTCCTCGATATACTGTTCGACAAGCTCATCAACCTGCGGTATGTCAAGGCCGTTCTCCCGGGCATGCACCAGAATTGCGTTGTGGATGTCATCATCGTTCATGATTTCCTGTTTCACGATAAATTTGTTCATGAACTTGTATGTGTCGAGCTTGATGTTGTATTCTGATATGTACTTTCGTACGGAGCGATAGAGGCGCTTCAGGATTTTATCCTTAATTATGAAGCGTATAATTTCATAAACAAGGATGAATCCAATAATGATTAAAATGATTTTTATTATCTGCAGTATCATTATAATGTATGATCTATCATGGCTTGATTGATCATATGAACGTATCCGGCCGTTATGAAAAAGTCAAGTGATATTGCTGATATTTATTCTCCGAGGCTCTGCAGCACGATAAAAAAATGCTTGCTATTGCCATATGAGATAATAACATGATTTGCATAATCCAGGAAGGAGAATGTCATGTCGAAATCTCTTACAAAAGAAGAAAAAATGGTACTGATCGCTGTAATGAAATATATTGTCAGCACTGACGGTGTTATTACGGAGCGTGAAGTTGATGATATCAATGATCTTGCCGAAGAAAAGGGCTTCGAGGATTTTCAGAACCTTTTCAACGAAGTTGATGAAACCATTCGGTCAATGAATGATCTCAAGAAACTGATTAAGCAGGTGGAAAACACGGAGAGCAGAAATAAAATATTGGAGTATGCCATTGAATTTTCAAGGGCCGATGCTGATGTCAACCCCCATGAAATCGAGATATTGCAATACATGAGCAAAGAATGGCGCATCAATCTGAAAACATTACTTGCCGAGGATTGACACTAACTTTAAATCATATAACGAACACCAGAGTACAGCAATTAATATTCATGCGTATGCCAAACATTTGTTGACATATTAATTATGTCATGTATACTATGGCCGATTTTTAATTGAAAAGGTCATAGCATATGAACAATATAAAGCACTTCATCGAATCAAAATTCAACCGGGAACTCCGTTCCGGTTTCACCATTGACGGTGCAAAGGGCGCCTTTACTGATTTTCCCGGGAACCTTGATGATGATATAAAGAAAATCCTTTTATCGCAGGGAATCAAGGCACTTTACACTCATCAGGCCGATGCCTTCCATAAGATAGAGAAAGGAAATGATACCCTGATCGTTTCCCGGACAGCAAGCGGAAAAACACTATCTTTTTTTCTGCCCATTTTAAACGAGTATCTCCACGCCGAACAGCCCTTTTCCGTTTTGCTGCTGTACCCGACTAAAGCCCTTTCACGAGATCAGGAGAGCACCTTTGGAAAATTGATGGCGTCTGTTAACAAAAGCGGCATGCTGGGGACTTTTGACGGCGATACGCCCCGAGATGAGCGCGAGCGGATCCAGCGCTCCTCTGATTTTATCGTAACCAACCCGGACATGCTTCATAACGGCATCCTCCCCAACCACAACCGGAAATGGCGGAGCTTCCTCTCGCGCCTGCGGTTTATCGTCGTCGACGAGGTACACATATACCGTGGCGCCTTCGGGTCACACGTATCAAACATATTCCGCAGGCTGCAGCGTGTATGCGCAATCCATGGGAGCAGTCCGGTATTTGTCTGCTCTTCAGCGACAATCCGTAATCCCCTTGAACACGCCAGACTTCTCTTCCACCGGGATTTTGAAATAATTGATTACGATTCATCGCCACAGCCGGAAAAGCATTTCTACTTTATCAATCCCCCCCTGGAGGCAGGGCTCGGACACGCGGCATACCGTAAAGGCCCGGCTTCGGCATCGATACCGCTGATACGCGAAGCTGTACGAAGAAAAATACGCACTATCTGCTTCTGCCGGGCACGCCAGGAAGTAGAGCGCCTCTACCGCGCGGTTATTGATGATTATCCGGAGCTCCAGTCTCTCGTAAAGCCGTACCGGGGAGGTCTTCTTCCCGGAGAACGGCGTCAGATTGAACGCGATCTGGCGGGAGGCAGGCTCCTCGGAATTATTACGACCAATGCCCTCGAACTGGGCATCGATATCGGCGACCTGGACCTTTGCATTCTTTCAGGCCACCCGGGGACCATCGCCAGCTTCTGGCAGCAGGCGGGAAGGGTGGGACGCAAGGGAAAATCCCCGGTTATCGTCTATATCGCGAAAGACCGGCCCATCGACCAGTTCCTCGTGAACCATCATGACTTTGTCACCAGCACCCCGGTAGAACAGGCGCTCTTGAACCCGGATAATCCCTACATCATACTCCAGCATCTTCCCTGCGCTGCCCAGGAGCATCCACTGCGCGAGAAAGAAGAGGGCTTTGACCAGTCCATGTATGAGGAGGCCCTCAACATCCTCAAAACGGACAAATCGATTGTCCCGTATCATGATTCATACCGCTACGCCCTCCAGGATTATCCTGCTCGGGGTGTTAATATCAGGGGTATGACCGATTACAATGTCGAGATCTACTGCGGCACCGAAGTAATCGGCGAACTTGATCCCATAGGGGCCCGCGGGACCCTTTACAAAGATGCCATCTACCAGCACCTGGGCCGGAAATATATGTCCATGGACCTCGATCTGGATAAAAAGCTCTGCAGGGTTGATCCTGTCAATGTTGACTATTACACCGAGGCGGTATGGGAAGGCCGGGTCGATCTCATCGAGTCCGAAGAGATCCATTTGTTCAACAGCGCCCGCATCGAATTCGGCATTATCCGGGTGAACAAGCAGCCAAAGCTCTACAAAAAAATTCGCGAGCGATCATACGAAAATATAGGATACGGCCCTATAACGCTACCTGCCTTTGAATATGACACAACCGGCTTCAACATTGTAGCGCCGACGGAATGGATCAGAACTCTGGATGAAAAAAACAAGCTCTACACGGGAGCTGCTTATTTTGGCCTCAGTTACATCCTCCGTCATGCTTCAACAATATTTTGTATGTCCGATATCAAGGACATAAACACCGACATATCCCTTTACGAGGCGGAACCGGGGGCGTGGAGGAGCGCCCTCTACCTGTACGATACCATCGAAGGTGGTGTCGGATACGCCGAGCGAATATTCGAGCGCATCGAGGAGGTCCTTCGTTTCTGCAAGGACATTCTTGACAACTGCGAATGCAGCTACGGCTGCCCCTCTTGCGTGCCTCCCCTGCCGCCGGGTGTTGACAGCAAAGAACTTGAAGAATTTCTCGTTGAATCTAACGCTGCTGTGGAGTGCACCAGCAGTCTCCTGGTATCCCTTCTTGAAAAAAGTATCCGCATCCCCGAGATTTCCATCAGCAGGACACCCATAGCCGCTTACGAAGCCCCGCCTGAGGATATCGAGAAGAAGCGCGTCAGCCAGAAACTCAACCGGGCTGCAAGAATACTGCGTGAAAAACGGGAGCGGCTCCATTGATGCAGGGTTGCTTCAGGCATGTTCAGGGGATTGGGCCCAAGACAGCTGCATTGTTGTTTGATTCAGGCCTTCTTACTTGGGAAGATTGCATATCGAAGGAAGAATCGATACCCTTCAACGGCAAACGCCGAAAAAGATTCGTTGAAAATATTCGTAAAAGCATCGAATCCCTTGAATCCCGGGACATCGGATTTTTTACTTCATCGTTCCCAACGTCGGAACAATGGCGCATACTTGCGGCGTACTTTCCCTCCGCGACATTCATCGACCTGGAGACCACCGGACTTTCGTGGAACTATTGCCATGCATCGGTAATTTCCGCTTACCACCGCGGAAAACTGCATTCTTTCGTACACGGCGAGAACCTTGATGATTTTCTCTCACTGGCTGACGAATCAGAACTTCTGGTTACGTTCAACGGCAATAGCTTCGACATCCCATTTATAGAGCGGACTTTTAACATCCCTGCAATTCCATGCCCCCACGTTGACCTGCGCTGGATTGCCTGGCACCGGGGATACAGGGGCGGTCTAAAATCGATTGAGAAGCAGCTTGGTATACGTCGGCCGCCCCATATCGACGGCATCGACGGATTTGAAGCGGTTGACCTGTATTACCGGTGGCAGCAGGGAGATGCCGGTTCCCGAAAACTTCTCATAAGCTACTGTGAAGCTGACGTCCTTGCCACGTACCTTGTGGCCTCGCGGGTGCTTGATGAAATCGGATGCGTTATTAAGCTGACTTCTCCGGAGGACGCTTTCAGGATGATTATTTGATATGCCGGATAATTATAGTGGTACTATTTCGATAAAACCTTCGACCCCGGTTAGCGCTTCCCTGACTTCTTTAACCTGATCTGAGCTGATCCGAAGGCATACACCGCAGTCAGAGCTTATATGGCGTGGCACCGGTACGAGCTTGTGTTGAAATTTTATTTCCCTGAGGATTTTATCAGCCCACATGGTCTGGTTCACTGATTGGAACAAAACCACGTGATATGTCTTCTGTACTATCATAGATTGATGGTTGATGACGCGGAAAGCATCAATTCCTTTATCTCATACATGTTTGAAACAGAGCCGGCCATCAGTTTGTCTTTAATGTTAAAGAAATCCAGGCATGTGCCGCAGGCAAAAATTTTTTTTCCTTTTTTTTCAAGGTTTTTTATATCCTCAAGTATTTCCGAGCCGTCAACAACCAGCTTTACGCCGCTATTTAAAAATATGATGGTATCAGGCGATGGATCGGTTTCTGCAAGTGTATGAAAAAAACTTTTCATGAGGATACCGCCGAGGGAATCATCGCCTTTGCCCATAACCTCCTGCGAAATGACGAGTACAATGGATCCTGATGATGAGCAGGAAAATAAGGCTTCATGGTCACTTTCTGATGCTGATTCATGAGTTCCCTTTTTTTCAAGTACAATGTATATGCCATCGGACTTCTTTTCGTCAGTGACGGTGCACCCCTTGCTCTTTCCAAGGCGCCTGATATTTTCAAGAGCAGTGACATTGTCTACTATCACATTAATGCTGTCATTGGTTTCAAGTGCTTTCGTTGCATTGATTACCGGCTGGGGGCAGGCGAGTCCGCGGGCATCAACTCTGTGTATCATGTTTAACGCTCCGAATGATTAATATTCCTATATTAAAATAGTATTAATTCCCCGGTTACCTCTTTGTCAATAATTTAAATATTGAATATTTATTATTTATCATATGATTTTTAAAAAAAACATCATCTACTAAATATATGTTGACTATATATGTTTGTATACTATTTTGTTATACATGGAGCTGAGAAAAATTATACATGTAGATATGGATGCTTTCTATGCGTCCGTTGAACAAAGAAACAACCCTTCTTTAAAAGGCAGACCGGTCATTGTAGGCGGAGATCCCCAAAGCAGAGGCGTTGTAGCTGCATGCTCCTATGAAGCGCGTAAATATGGCATCCATTCAGCCATGGCATCAAGCATCGCTTACAGGCTCTGCCCCCATGCGGTTTTCATGCATGGTAACTTCGATGAATACCATGCCGTGTCAGAGCAGATCCATGAAATATTCCATGAATACACCGACCTTGTAGAGCCGATGTCCCTTGACGAGGCTTATCTGGATGTTACTGAAAATAAAACAGTCTATCCTTATGCAACACGAATTGCCATGGAAATACGAAAAAAAATATACTCCAAGACAAAACTAACGGCTTCGGCCGGAGTATCGTACTGCAAATTCCTTGCAAAGGTCGCATCTGATTATCATAAGCCGGATGGCCTCAAGGTTATCACGCCTGAAATTGCCGATAGTTTCATTGAACGGCTCTCCATTGGTAAGTTTTACGGCATCGGTAAAGTAACCGAAAAGAAAATGCTTCAGATGGGGATTCGTACCGGTCATGATTTAAAACAACTGTCCAGAGAAGACCTGGTGAGCCTGTTCGGTAAAATCGGTCATTACTATTATGACATTGCCCATGGTCTTGATGACAGACCGGTTGAAACCGATTATGTGCGGAAATCCATCGGTAAAGAAGAAACATTTGTAAAAGATATAGATGATGTTGGGGAGATGATTTCAATCCTTAGCTCGATCTCCGCAAGAGTTGCTGCCGCCCTCGAACATCATGAAACAAAGGGAAAGACCATCACGTTGAAAGTCAAATTTGCCGATTTCACCTGTGTCAGTCGAAGCATTACCATTAACGAGCCTTGTGACAATTGTGATATCATTTTTATGCATTCCAGGACACTCCTTGCCAGGACTGAGGCGGGAAATAAAAAGATCAGGCTCCTTGGCATATCAATCTCAAACCTTGATTTGGCGGAAATTGAACTCGCTGAACGGCAGCTTGTGTTCCCGTTTGCAATGTAAGGCCCCTAAAGAGTCACAGACAGACCTATCAGGGTATACATGGTAAAGCCGATTGAAACTTTATTGTAATCGTCAAGCCCCATAAATATCCCGAAATTGGCATGGTCAAATTTCAGCAGGTCCGGGTACAGGTTGAGCCTCAATTTGTAATTCTCGGTACCGTTGATGATCAATGAAGCGAGTAGGTTTCCGTACGGTCATAGAATATTCCGCCGCAGGTCCTGAATTTTTTTACTGCGTCGTCAGTTGATTCTTTGTTGGGATTGAAACCTTTTACCACAGCAACCCCGGCGCTGAGGGTTACAAAATCCGTATCATTCACCCTGAATCCGAACCCGGCAATATAATGGTATCCCATGAAGAAGAAAAAGCGCACCATGTTCTTATAGATAAAGGGCCGCAGCACGTAGTTGCATGAAGCATTGTATATCCTGGTTTTCCGTACATCGAACATCGGCTGGCCCATCCAGTTCCGCATCTGCAGGGTCTTGTTAAAAAACCTGGCTACATCATCGCTGAGAAATATTAGTTTTCCGACCCAGTCGAAAAAGAGCAGATCCGCGATCGGATCATGGGGCGTGAGGCTCTTGTTCGAGTTCTCAAGTGCTTCGTTGCTGATATGGCCGGCATAGCAGGTAATTAATGAAAAGAAATAGGGCGCTGGCACATTGTTGAACTTGTAATATTCGGCGATCATCCTGAAATCGTATCCGCCGCCTATTATGTGCAACGTGTAGTTCGGGATGGCCCGCGTCGTTCCCCATTCGTCCGCAAAGAACTTCTTCCACCCGCCGCCTTTGGCAATTGAACCGGAAAAATGTGCAAAGATATTATACACATTCTTATATTTTCTAAAGTATCCGGCCTGCTTGAAAGCGGTCGGGACCTGCACACTGTCGAAAGCAGAATTGAAGTAAAATCTGAGGGGAAGGAGAAAGTTACCCGGGGTTCTCTGGTCTTCAGTGTATATTACATATTTTTTATAGACTGCTTGATCTTCCTGCTTTGTTTCTGCATCAGCCCCGAAGGATGGGAAAGAAACAAGCATGAGGACACAGCATGCGCAGGTAATAATCAATAATCTGCATTTACATTGACTTACGCACTTCATCGCGAATAGAATTATCAGAACTCAAGTGTTTTTACCGCCCGCGGGAAGGGGATGACGTCCCGTATGTTCTGCATCCCAGTCACGAACTGGATTACTCGCTCAAATCCCAGCCCGAATCCCGCATGGGGCACCGAGCCAAAACGGCGCAGGTCCAGGTACCACCAGTAATCATCCGGATTGAGGCCACATTCGACGATCCTGTTTTTGAGTCTGTCTAAATCGGCCTCCCGTTCGCTACCTCCGACAATCTCGCCAAGGCGGGGTACCAGAATATCCATCGCCCGGACCGTCTTATTGTCATCGTTCATTTTCATGTAAAAAGCCTTTATTTGCTTCGGATAATCGGTAATTATTACCGGCAGACGATAGACCTGTTCTGTGAGAAATTTTTCATGCTCGCTCTGCAGGTCAATGCCCCATTCCACGGGGAATTCGAAATCAGCCTTGGATTTAATAAGATTGTCAACCGCCTCGGTATAGGTGATTCGTTTGAATTCGCTCTTAATTATGTGCTGGAGGTTCTCGATTATTCCCTTACTGATCCTCGTGTTAAAGAAATCCATGTCGTCGGGACATTTCTCCAGTACATACTTGAAAATGTATTTCAGGAATTCTTCTGCGACTTCCATGTTGCCGTTGATATCACAAAAAGCCATTTCCGGCTCTATCATCCAGAATTCAGCCAGGTGCCGGGACGTATTGGAATTTTCAGCTCTGAAGGTAGGTCCGAAGGTATAGATATTCTTGAGAGCACAGGCGTATGTTTCGCCTTCAAGCTGGCCGCTGACGGTAAGGGCCGCTTTTTTCCCGAAAAAATCCTGGGAAAAATCAACTTTCCCTTCGTTCATGGGGATGCTTTCAAGGGGCAGGGTCGTCACCTGGAACATTTCGCCGGCACCCTCGCAATCGCTTCCCGTTATTATTGGGGTGTGGACATACACGAAATCCCGTTCCTGGAAAAATTTATGGATAGCAAAGCTCATTACGCTTCGCACTCTGGCTACGGCGCCGAAGGAATTGGCTCTCGGCCGCAGGTGCGCGATCTCACGCAGGAATTCAAAAGTATGATGCTTTTTCTGAAGCGCATATTCTTCCGGTGATGCAGAACCCAGGATGCAGATATCCTCGGCAAGCACTTCCACTGCCTGTCCCTTGCCGGGAGATTCCATCAGTTTTCCTTTTATGGATACGCTTGAGCCGGTCGTTAACTCCTTAGCAATCGACTGGTAGTTGGGGAAGTTTTCTTCAATAACGACCTGGATGTTCTTTAACGTTGACCCGTCATTGATTTCAAGAAAGGTTACGCCCTTTGAATCACGCTTTGTACGGATCCAACCTTCGACAGCAATATCCGCGCCATTTCCCGGAAGAGTCAGTATATGTTTTATTCCAGGTTTCATTTTCTGTCCCTCAAAATAAATTGTAGCAGGCGGTGGCCATAAGTCCATCCCCGCTGCAGAATAGTGCTTTGCCTGAGATTGTTTGCAGGGGAAGGTAGATATTGTTACCGTGTCATCTTTAACTTTACCCGCATGTAATCAGAATAGATATAAAGGATGTGAATCCGGATTTTTCCCAAAAAAAGTTATATCGTCTATCTTCTTAATCTTTTCTCCGCGGAGTATGGAATACAGGGTACGCTCTACGCCGATCCCGCCGCCCATTGTGTCCGGGAACAGTGGTGTTCCGTTTGCATCTTTCATTGATGCGAAATAAAGGAATGGTCCATATCCCCCCAGCTCATTTATGTTTTCTATGTTGCCGTCTTTCAATACAGGCCGTGCCGGAAGAACCTTGTTGTCGTATATGCGCTCGATAATTGCATCAAAAAGCCATTCTCGAATGGCTCCTGAAAGAATCTCCTTTGCCGAAGTATGCTTGCCGTTTTTAGCGTCTATGCTCTTTGCACACATATCATAATTAAAGATATCGGCGGAGCGTATGTTATGCATGTCTACTTTCTTTTCATGGGGCAGCAGGTACGGATACACGAGGTCGTAGTTTTCGCGCAACAGTCCGGTGATCCAGAAGAATTGCGAATCTGTTTCTTCTCCCATCTTTTCCTCGAATCCGCGTGGTCCGTGCTTTTTCACGCAGTCGTCTTTCATGTATGAAGGGAAGGGGGCCTTCGGCACTTCGAGGACAACCCCCAACTTCTTCAGGCTGTCAGCATTCTTTTTGTTTATTTCTTCGCAGGCGGCTATGATCATGCGCTCAAAAAAATTCATGATTTTTTTCATGTCTTCATTAAGCATCTCGAGAACCTTTTTCGAATTGTAATAATAATCATCGAGGGTGAGGCCACGATTACGTCGGAGTTCAACGTCAAGCTGGGAAAAATCGGCAAGATACCTCCCTCGTTGAAGGCGCATCGGGCTTTCTATCTCAAGACGTATATTGGGAGAGTCGACGAAAATTCCCTTTATATTGGGATTGGCGCAGGCAAGGAACTTGCTGTATATCATGCTGTGGGTCGTCAGATAGGTGTGCCCCTTGTACGGGATGGAAGGGGTATGCTCGATGTCATGGGCCAGCGGATCGGTTATGATGCTCAGCATGACACGCTCCAGGTTGAACAGCCCTTCGTTTATCATGAACTGTGTTGTTGCATTGACGAAACTGGTCCGGATTGCAGCGGCATGATACATTTCATCGGACAGCCACTTACTGAGATAATGCTCGCGGATATAATCTTCCATTGTTGATCCGCTTTCATTGATTGCCGATTGAAATCGGTACAGGCTTTCTCCAATTTTCTTTATATTATCTTCCATATGCAGTCCCTGTGGTTTTTAGTTTTTGCCTTCATTGAGCATTTCAACAAAAGCAAATTGTGATTTTATCCTTTCATTGTCAAATATTATTTTAATGACTGAGATGCTATCATGAAATGGATTGGCGCAAGGTCAGAGACAGGTTCAAACTGGTCCAATACTTACTGAATATAACAAAGTAGAAAACAATCCCATTACGGAACCGTGGCGTATATGCAAAGCAAATCTTTTACTATAATAGTTATTGTTGTTATTCGTTTTTATTTATCTTCGATGTTATGACAATCCAAGTTTATTATAGATAAAATCAATGTTTTTTAGATAGCGCTGAAGATCAAATATTGCGTTCAGCTCATCTGCCGGAATCTTAGTTGATACCACATTGTCCTTTCTGCAAAGATCAAGAAGACTACCTTCACGGGCCCAGACCCGCATGGCCATGTCCTGAACAATTTTATAGGCTTCTTCCCGCGAGAGGCCTTTTTCGACCAAGGCCAGTAACAGGCTCTGCGAATAAAAGAGGCCGCCGGTTCTGTTTATATTATCCATCATGTTCTCCGGATAGACATTAAGATTTTCCATGATAAAGATCATTCGATGGATAAGATAATCCAGTGCTATCGTTGAATCCGGAAATATGATGCGCTCGGCTGAAGAATGCGATATATCCCGCTCATGCCAGAGGGTCATATTGTCAAGGGCAACATTCATATTTGCTTTTATCACCCGCGAGATGCCGGTAACCCGCTCGCACAGTATTGGATTGCGCTTATGCGGCATCGCCGATGAGCCCTTCTGGCCCTTCTGGAACGGCTCTTCTACTTCGCGAACCTCGGTTCTCTGCAGATGGCGTATTTCAGTGGCAAGCTTATCGAGGGTACCCGCGCAAATCGCCAAGGCTGCCATGTATTCTGCATGGCGGTCCCGCTGGATCACCTGCGTCGATATCGGATCAGGTTTGAGTCCCAGCAGGTCGCAGACCCTCTTTTCAATATCGGGTGAAATATTGCTGAAGGTGCCGACTGCACCCGAGAATTTTCCATATGAGATATTCTCAATAGCTTTTCGTATACGGTCGCTATTGCGTTTGAACTCTTCAAAGTATAGAGACATCTTAACGCCGAATGTCGTCGGTTCAGCATGAACGCCATGTGAACGGCCCATGCAGGGAGTGTTTTTATATTCAAGTGCTAAATTCTTCATAACATCAATAAGCCGTTCGATTCCGGCGAAAATGATCTCTCCCGACTGTTTGAGCTGTATTGACAATGCGGTATCGACAATATCGCTGGAGGTCAGGCCATAATGTATAAAACGGCTGGAAGGGCCCACGTTTTCACCAACCGCCGTAAGAAATGCTATAACGTCATGGTGCACCTGGTTTTCAATTTCAAGTATTCGGTCCACATTGAATGAAGCTTTTTCTTTAATTATTTTCAAATCAGATTGCGGGACAATCCCGTCACCGGCCTGGACCTCGCAGACGGAAATTTCTATATCAAGCCAGATCCGGAACTTGTTTTCGAGTTCCCAGATCCTAGAGATTTCTTTTCTGGAGTAACGTTCGATCATAAAGCCTCACAGTTTTTTTATAGTATTCTTCGATATACAAGAAGGCGTATATATGTCAATTAATTATTACAATTTAACCAGATGCTTAGGCATATAC
The DNA here is from genome assembly GCA_041753395.1 of Spirochaetota bacterium. Taxonomy (GTDB): domain Bacteria; phylum Spirochaetota; class UBA4802; order UBA4802; family UBA5550; genus RBG-16-49-21. Next base: position 86,869 of record JBGSUQ010000006.1, on the reverse strand, counting down.
AGTCTTTCGCAATTTATGCACAGGGGATTTTTAACGTTGTTCGCAATGAATTCATTCCTGAGGTTCCACAACGCCTCTCCTTTCCATATTTCCGTCAAAGATTCAGACCTGACAGATCCCAGGACATACTTCTTATCATAGTCAAAGCAGCATGGCACCACGTCGCCGTCCCAGGTGATGGTCATTCTATCGAATGGCCATGAGCACTGCACCGCGGTCCTGTCTGACCTACATACATCCCCGGAAAAACTGTTTACATCCGGCGCACTTCCATCCCAGGTCGTGAAACTTTTGGTTAAAAACTGGTCTATTCCCGGTGTGTTTCCCCAATACTCCCTTGCGATCTCAATGCTGTCATGATTCATATTAAAATCCACCATCGACAAAACAACGGTGGCGCTGAACCCGCTATCATTTTTTCTTTTCAAAAATTGATGCAATCGTTCTTTAGACATATCATAGGCGTTTCTGATCCCCCGAATCCGGAAAAATGATTCATTATCATGCCCATCCAGAGAGACATAGAGAACACTGAGATTTGAATTCAACAATTCAGTACTAACGTCATCCTTGAGCATGATCGGATTTATTGAAAGTCCGGTCCGTATGCCATGCTCCGATGCATAGGCAATGCATTTGCCGAACTCCCTGTGCATAAGGCTTTCTCCAAAGTGATGAAGCCACAATATTTCATGGTCGGCCGGGAGATTGCAGACGGATATTTCATCGATTGCTTTTTTAAATAGATCGAACTCCATGTAACCGAGATCCCGGCTCATGTTATTGGTCCTTGGGCACATGATGCACCTCATGACGCAGTGGTTGGTCAGTTCAATGTTGAAAATCGAGAACGGTTTGTTCATTATATCTGTCAATTTACAGAGCCGCAATATGAATTCAATTTCGACCTTTTATAGCAAAATTTTATAATAACTGAAAAATAAAGTATTGCATAAATAACCTGTGGTACATTTTATTTAATTTAGCATTTTTTAACAATCCAATTTATATCTTTTTAAAAGAATTCCTTATGCGTATGGATGATGAACAATTATAATCACATGCTATGAATATTACCATTATTACATACATAATCGGGGGCATCGGTCTTTTCTTGCTGGGAATGATCCTCATGACCGAAGGCATGAAATCGCTGGCGGGGGACACGCTGCGCCGTGGATTGAGCAGATTCACCGGAGGGACACTCTCATCCATAACTTCGGGTGCCTGCATCACGGCATTGCTCCAGTCTTCCCATGCCACGATCATAACGACCATTGGTTTTGTAAGCTCCGGACTTATTACCTTCCACCAATCGCTGGGGATTATCCTGGGTGCTCACCTTGGTACAACCAGCACCGGGTGGATCGTATCACTCCTCGGGATGAAGCTCAAATTAGGCGTCGTGGCCCTTCCCATAGTCTGTATCGGCGCGCTTCTCAGGCTACTGGGCAAGGAACGCATCGCAAGCGCCGGACTTGTCATGGCAGGATTCGGTCTTATATTCTTCGGCATAGACGTGCTCCAGAGCGGAATGAAAACCTTGTCCGGATACATAGATTTAAGCGGATTCGCCGATACCGGCATTTTCAACAGGCTGCTCCTTGTATGCGTCGGCATACTCATGACCGTGATCATGCAGGCATCCAGTGCGGCCGTGGCTACGACCATGGCGGCCCTCAACACAGGGACCATTGACCTCGCACAGGGGGCCGCCCTAGTGATCGGGCAGAATATCGGCACGACCCTGACAGCCGCCTTTGCTGCACTGGGCGCTACTTCTGCCGCTAAAAGGACCGCCGCTGCCCACATCCTATTCAATGTTATTACCGGCATCGTTGCATTCATATTCCTTCCATTTTTCATATCATTTATCGATTACATAATCCAGACCTTCGGCGTGATGGATAAAACCATCACGCTTGCAGGTTTTCACAGTGCTTTTAACCTTATGGGCATGTGCATCATTCTTCCTTTTCTCAATGTTTTCTCAAAATTCCTAACCAGGATCATTCCCGATCGCGGACCCTACCTTACCAGGTTCCTGGATAATTCAATCCGCAATGTGCCGACTGTAGCAATTGAAACCGTTCGCAGGACCATTATTGATATAACCATTGCCACCATCGATGTTGTGCGGGTCATGATCGAAAGTGAAACCATATCACCGGTTATAAAAAGCAGGCTCCGGGAAGTCGGAAAGGCCCTCAACGAGACGCGCAGGTTTCTTGGGCAGATTAAAACAGATAAAGGCGCTTCCTCGGTTTACAGCTCGCGCCTGATGGCTGTCATGCATGCCCTCGATCATGTTGATCAGCTCAACATAGCCTGCTGGGAATTTGAAAAGCTCTCGACCATGCACAACGACCAGCACCTCAATCATCTGGCAGTGACGCTCTCGGAAAACGTCGGGCCCGTCCTGGTCATGCTGGAAGGATTAAAGAAGAAAGAATCTGTTGTTGAAATGGAAAAGACATCTCACTACATGAAGGAATTGAGGGAAAAACAGCGAGAGGAAATACTTACACGGACGGCATCAGGCGCCATTGACGCTGACACGGCAATGCGCCAGATTGAAGCCATCCGCTGGCTTGACCGGGTCACGTACCGCATATTCCGCGCCCTTTTTTATCTCGGTCATTATACTGAAAACGGCAGCGCTATTGAGCATTCCGATATTGACGATATGCAATCCTTAAGGATCTGACGCTAGCAGACTCTTTGCTTAACAGCATTATGGAGACATGATGAACCAGGACCAGGTAAAAGAAAAGCTTCTTCAATTGGATAATGAGGTAGAGGATTTTGCTGTCATCCTATCCGGAAAGGCAAGTAAAAAAGTTGACGGTCTGTACTATCCGGACCGCGGGGAAATTATACTGCACAATAAGAATTTTACCGATGACAACCAGCTGATCTACACGGCGATACATGAATTCGCCCATCATCTTCACCACACCAGATCGGCTGTTCCGGTCTCATCCCGGGCCCATACGAACAGATTCTGGGATATCTTCCACAAGCTCCTTTTTTTGGCCGAGGAAAAAGGAGTCTACGTGAACGTGTTCAAGCAGGACATGCGCTTTATTGAACTGACCGGAAAGATAAAAACAAAATACCTGTCCACCAACGGCAGCCTTATGAAAGAACTGGGGAGTCTTCTCGAGGAAGCGCATGCACTCTGTATTGAGCTGAACATCAGCTATGACGATTATGTGGACCGCGAACTGCTCCTGCACAGGACCACGGCCAGGCTCCTTATGAAGATCAGTTCGATGAACATCAATCCGAAAATCGGTTATGAAAATATGAAAACCGTGGCGAGCATACGGGACGATGCGGCTCGTGGACGCGCGGAAGAGGCCTTTGCCGAAGGGATGTCCCCTGACATGGTTAAGGCTGAATTTGCCCCACGCGCTAAATCAGATAATTCCCTTGGCATACTCATGGAAGAGCGCGATAGAATCGAGCGTTCCATCGATACCCTTACAAAAAAACTTGCCAAGATAGAGCGTAGAATTAATGAAATGAAATACGATGCACCGCCTCGGGGGAAAAAATGACCAAAACAGCACGGGACATTAAAACACTAGAAAAAATCAAGGAATTAATCATAGCTCGAGCCGTTGCCATCATCAAGGATGAAGGATTCAACCGAATGACCATGAGGAAGATCGCTTCAAAGAACAACATGTCTGCGACGAACCTCTATAACTATTTTTCCAACAAGGATGAAATCTACATAAACATCCTCATCCGCGGGTTCAAGCAGCTTTATGAAAAGCTGCAATCGGTATATGATGAACATGATGACCCTCTTGAACGCGGCAAAAAATTCATCATGGCATACCTGGCCTTTGGAATACAGAATTACAATTACTATGAAATCATGTTCTCGCCTGCTTTGCCAAAATACAACGATTATGTGGACACCTCCCTCGAAGAATTGGCCGGCATTGAAATGGATTATTCAAAAAAAATAATCGAGCTATCGGTGAAGGCCGTTGGGGCAGTTCTGAAAAAACAGAAACGCATTGATGCTGCTGAAACTGAGAGGCGGATGATAGAAATATGGAGCATGCTCCATGGAATGATTTCTTTGTACAATAGCAGAATGATCGATTATGTTATTGTGAAACCGGTGGATACTTATGAAATGATCGTGGATGATCTGCTGGGATATATTAAATCCTGATCTAATTTTTTTTCTAAAAAATACTTGACTTATGATTAACGTTTGTTATATTTAACATATGTTTATTTTATGTGAGGTATTAACATGGCAAAAGTTATAGTATTAGGTGGTGCAGGCGCAGTAGGTTCTGTAGCAGTGAGAACACTGGCGAGGCATCCGGAATTTTCAGAAGTAGTCATCGGAGATTTCAACACCAGGAAATCTGAAGAATTACGGTCGCAAATTGGCTCCAACAAAATAACCTGCACTGCTTTTAATGCTGATGATTCTGCAAGCATACACAAGGCGATAGCTGGATGCGACGTAGTATTGAACTGCGTCGGACCATTCTATAGCACGGTAAAACCCATTCTTACCGCGGCAATTGAAGACAAGATACAATATGTTGACGTCTGCGACGATGTGGATGTCACCCTGGAAATATTCCAGATGGACAGCAAGGCAAAGTCTGCCGGGGTGACCGCTCTTATCGGCATGGGGAATTCCCCCGGTGTGACCAATATTATAGCAAAGCTGGCCGCCACTGATCTTCTCGATGAAACAGATTCGATAGATATATTCCACGCCCACGGCGGTGAGAAGGTAGAAGGAGAAGGCGTCATAGACCACCGGTTCCATTGCATGACAATCGACATCCCCATGTTCCTCGACGGTGATCTGAAATACGTTAAATACTTCGAAAAAGACGGCATTGCCCTCCGGGAAACTTTTGAATTCCCCATACTCGGCAAGGTGCCCCTATATCCATATCCGCATCCCGAGCAGGTTACCATTCCCAACTATATCAAAACCAAACGGGTCACCAACAAGGGATCTGTTATACCCAACGAATATTATGATATGACCCGTGACCTATGTGGACTTGGCTTTAACAGCAGGGTGCCTGTAATGGTAAACGGCCGGGAAGTTGTTCCATACGATTTTGCCGTGGCCTATATCCTCCGCGAGAGGGAACGAATCCTCAAAGAATTAAACTTTGGTCCTCAACGCGGCTGCTCCTCAGTCGTGATTAAAGGAAAGAAAAATGGCGAATACAAAGAATTTCGCTTCCACATGGCTTCTAAAAGCCAGGCCCTCGGTGAAGGCACCGGCATTCCGGCGGCAATGGGAGCAATCCTAATGCACCGCGGCAAGGTTGAAGGCAGGGGCGTCATGCCCCCCGAAGCCTGCGTGAATCCGAAAGACCTCCTGGCCCTGATGCCCGAAGTAATGGACTTGGACAAGAAAACTGAGGGGGGCGAATCATTTGGAGGATTCATTATCGAAAGCGTGGACATGAACGGAAAAGTATCAAAAATGAACATGTAACTGTCATGGCTGCTAAAATAAGCGACAAGTATATTCTCGCCGTTGACCATGGCACATCAGGATGCAAGGTGGCCCTGTCAACTATACATGGCCATATACTTGATTTTGATAGCAAAGCAACGCCGTTGTATTTTCTGCCAGCTGGCGGTGTCGAGCAGTCCCCCGATGAATGGTGGAACGCCTTCATGTCGTCAGCCAAACGGCTGCTGCGGCGCCACAGAGAAAAGGCCGGGCGTATTGAAGCAATATGCGTATCAAGTACTTTTTCAAGTACTGTTGCCGTTGATCATAATGGCAATCACCTGATGAATTCCATCACCTGGATGGATTCACGGGGAGCTCGTTATATACAAAAGGCAGCAGGAGGATTCCCATCCATTGAGGGTTATGGACTTTCAAAGGTGCTGCGATGGATAAGCATTACCGGTGGAGGGCCATCACTTTCCGGGAAGGATGATATAGCCCATGTTCTTCTTACCAAGCATGAATACCCTGAAGTATATGAAAAAACTTACAAATTCCTGGGGAGCAAGGACTACTTCAACCTGAGGCTGACCGGTGAATATGCCGCGACCCATGATTCAATAATGCTCTTCTGGGTGACCGATACCCGAGACATAAATAATATCAGATATTCCGTTCCCTTAATAAAAGCCTTCGGCATAGACCGTGAAAAGCTGCCGCCGCTTGTCAAATCAACAGATATAATCGGAACCGTGCTTCCGGACGTTGCTCGGGAACTGGGACTGCATAACGATGTGCATGTCATAGGCGGTTCACCTGACCACCAGTCAGCTCTCGTCGGATCAGGAGCTGTCCGGGATTTTGAAGGGCACCTGTACATCGGCACCTCGTCTTGGATTGAGTGCGCGGTTCCCTTCAAAAAAACTGACATGTTCCACAGCATCGCATCGCTTCCGTCGGCAATACCAGGCCGATATCAATGCATTAACGAGCAAGACATTGCGGGAGGAGCTCTCACGTTCCTCCTCAACAATATCATATTTCACAAAAGCCATTTTTATGAGGCCAAAAGACCCAGAAATCCATACGCGCGTCTTGATCAGACGGTGAGAAGGGTACCAGCCGGCAGCAACCGCCTTATTTTTTCACCCTGGCTTAACGGTGAGAGGACACCGGTGGACAGCACAACACTCAGGGGAGTCCTGTACAACCTGTCCATGACGACCAATACCGATGATATTATACGCTCAGTCCTGGAAGGCGTGGCATACAACACAAAATGGAGCATGCAGTATGTGGAGCGATTTATCGGCCGCGATTTTGGAACCATACACATCATAGGAGGAGGTGCGCAATCGGACGAATGGTGCCGTATCTTCGCTGACGTCCTGGGACGTACTATCCGCCGGGTGCGCGATCCGATCCAGGCAAACGCTCGGGGCGCAGCTCTCATCGCTTCTGTGGGGCTTGATCACATCCGGTTTGAGGATATACCGGAACTGATCGAATATGATTCTCTTTTTACGCCGGCCAAAAACAATGCCGCGGTGTATGAAAATCTATTTGATGTGTTCGTAATGATATATAAAAAGAACAAGGGGATTTTCGAGAGACTGAACGGAAATGGGTAACCTATCAGGCAAAGCTGCCGGAAAATATAAAGGATTTAGACTTGAGCTCCATGTGATAATAGTTTTCCATGAACAGGGAGATAGTAAAAAGCAGGTCAAGTATATCCTTCTCATCGTATCCGCCAAGATCGATGGCGCTGAACTTTTCCGACATGCAATTCTTAATATAATCCCTTATGGTTACGGGGAGAAGGGCACTTCTCTGCCAGGGCCCGGAAGGATTTTCTCCCAGACATGCACCACAGACCGGCCTAAGGTCTACAACATCTATCGTGAAACTTGAAAAATTCCTTTTACCGCATATTTTGCAAACTTCCGTATCGGAAAGTACCCCGTGTTTTCTGAGCATGTGTAGAACCAGGAATGTTGACAGGTGTGCCGGATATTTCGTTTTTGAAAGAACTTCGATCCCGGCCAGAAGCAGGTTAAATATCGAGGTTTCCGATATATCGTAACCGCACGTTTTCTCTACAGACTCCAGTATAAAATAAAGATGCACTATCTTTTTCAGATCGGCGGTGATTGATGTATAAAATTTATCAACCGTAACATCATTGACGATATATGACTCTCGTTCATCCCTATGATAGTAAAGCAGGGTAGAAATCGCCCCTGGTTCGGTGGCTGCCATAGACCGTTTCTTGCTTTTTTTTAGCCCTTTAAATATGAATTTTCTTTTGCCGAAATCGCGTGTATAAATATTGCAGACGATATCAGCTTCACCCGATACCCGGGAAGAAAGGGCAATACCGGTTGTCTTAAGTATTTCCATCTGTCGTTATCTGGACTTCGTGATGGTGACGATGATGCGGTTGATAATTGTGCCGCTGATTTCTTTTATGGTAAACTGGATATTCCCATCCCGGATAGTCTCACCTTTTTCCGGGATCTTACCGAAAAGGTCGAAAACGTAACCACCGACGGTATCAAAGCCGTCCTGTGAAATGGCTAGACCCAGTTGTTCATTGAAATCAGCCACCGGCATTCGGGAATCAATTTCATATGTGTTTTTGCCTTTTTTTTCTATCTCGGGAAGCTCGACGTTGTCGAACTCATCATTTATTTCCCCCACTATCTCTTCAAGAATATCTTCAAGCGTCACGATGCCGCTGAATCCTCCATACTCGTCAACGACAACAGCGATATGAAGTTTCCTTAATTTAAATTCCACCAGGAGTTCGTCAAGCGTCATGGTTTCCGGCACAAAATACGGTTCGTGCAGAATTTTCTTCAGATGGAATTTCTTCCGTGATGTATCGATAAGAAGCTTCAGGAGGTCCTTAACATAGAGTATCCCGACAATGTTATCTATCGTTTCCTTGTATATGGGGACGCGGGAATGCCCCGCCTTGCACATGGTTTTAACAAGGGGCTTCAGATCAGTCTCTGAATCAACGGCAAAAACATCAACTCGCGGGATCATGATGTCGCGGGCGTTGAGAACGGGGAGCTTGATGATCCCGCGTATCATGTCTTTTCTCAGGATGTCCAGGTTCTCATAATCGCACGATTCCAGTACATCTTTGTTGTTTTTCCTGAATGATTTCTTAAGACGATTGAGAAATTTTGTCTTTTTTGCGGGGATATTGTCTGAGTCAGAATTGTCTGATATCATTCTGTTTTGGGTATAACCTTCCTCTAAATAATTCTATTTTATAAAAAACATGTTAAAACGTTTTTGTCAACAGTATTTTTCCGGTTATTTCTGACATTTATCATTTGAATAATATTAAAATTTTTGTTTACATATAAACATTATCTTAATAACGGTTTATCATGCAATATGCTATCTACATATAATTGTTCTATTGCTTGATAATCAACGTTGTTGTCTCCACCGCCTTCTGCGGTGGTAGCAAATATAAATATTAACATGTAATTTCATACACTTTGAGCTGGTTTTATTTAACATAATTTATTTTATAGTTCGGATTACTTAAAATGAAAAAGTTTTTTTCTCCTGAACCATTGATTATTACAACAGGCGGCGGCAGTCCCGGCCTGTTTCATGATACCAAAGGAAACATGAAAAACGCAATCTCCCTCGGTTCTGATGTGATAAGAACCAATGTATCCATCACCAAGGATGAAAAAATCATTCTGTTTTCAAATGCGATTTTCCAGAATAGAGAAATTTCGGAACGTGGGGTCAGCTCCTATACGCTGGAAGAGCTTAAAACGATATGCCGTACCGGTGCCGATAATCAGGCCGGCGGCAAAGACAACGAGGATATCCATGGCCTCTTCCCTGAATTTGAGGAATCAATAGCCGCGTTAAAACATCAGCGATTTAACCTTCATCTTCCCGAGAAAAACCCTGGTATTGTACGACAATTATGCGATATAATCAGAAACCTCAATGCGGAAGATCGGATGCTTGTATCGTCATTAACCGGATCAAATTTGAAAGAAATACGGGGAACCCTACCGCAAACTGCAACAGCGTTTTCTTTCAGCGGCATTGTCGGTTTCTATGCACTTTATAGAACAGGGCTGATCTTCTTCAAGAGAAAATTCATTGATGACGCCTTGATCATACATGAAATGATTGGAGCGTCCTTTCTCGCCAATTCCGGGTTGATAGAAGAAGCGAAGTCGAGAGGGATACGCGTCTACGTGCTCAATGTCATGAAAGAAGACCAGGTCAAACGTCTCAGCGAAGCCGGCGTTAACGGTTTTGTAACCAATTATGTGTCTCTGGTCAAGCGCGCATTGCCCGTTCCAGAGGAAAAATCATGATAGTTAGATCTTTTAACCTATTATCATTATATATTTTACCCCTTATTCTTATTGCAGTCCATGTTCGTCTTGTTGGTAAAGGCCTCGGACATGCGGGTCCTGTCCAGTATCTGCTCCACATGCTTTATGCTGTTGCCGAACCCACAATACTGAGAATAACCGATTTCCTTATCACAAAAAAAATTATAGCCGGAAGCGTACCGGGCAGGGCGTTTTTGCGGACCATTGCCATGCTCAGCCATTACCTTCCCCACGGAATAATCGTCACGACCAGAGCTGCAGAAAAATTACTTGATTACATAGAAAAAGAAGAAGTACCTGCCGGAGCGAAGATCGCCGTCGGTCCCTGCGTTTGCCAGAGGTCTCTCAACAAATGGAAGGAGCCATCCTGTAAGGATATTGTGATACTGTATGGCGCCGACATCTACAGACACCTGGACCTGGGCTACCGGATCATCTCGGCCGCTGAAGCAATAAATATTGTGCAGGAATCCCGGAAAGCAGGCCTCGTTCACAGCATTGATTTCTGCATGCAATCAGGTAAATGGGCCTTTGTTCTCTGCAATTGCGACAAAGACATCTGTGTCCTGACCCGAACCTATCTTCTGACCGGGAAATTTATCTATGCCGGCCCTGAAATAGTAATAATGGACACGCTCAGCTGCCTGGGCGAAAAAAAGTGCGGCCGGTGTATTCCGGCATGTATCTTCGGGGTAAACATAGCCACGGGAAACAAACCTTCAGTGGATTATACGCGCTGCCAGGGATGCGGGCAATGCGTCCAGGTCTGCAAAGGCAAAGCACGTAAGATGACTCGCCGCTCACCCTATGCCCATGAACACGTGGTGCCCTCTGAAATACTGCTTTGATAAAGCGTTTCCGTTGCACGTAACAAACTACTATTTTCTTGACATAAAATGCCATGTGACAATTATTAACTTTGTTTTAAATATTTGCATTTTTTGGAGTCTGACTGATGAAAAAAAGTGTATTGCTGGTGAATCCTCCCTATCCGCTGGAGGAATCTCCCTCACCGCCTTTCGGGCTGATGTCCCTGGGAGCATACCTTCTTGAGCAGGATGTGGATGTGATAATAGCGGATTATATTGTAAATCCCTATTCCCGGGAACACGCCCGGGAAATCGTCCAGCGCTTTAAGCCTGAAATCATCGGCGCCACGGGCGTTACCATGAACATCAATACCGCTTTAAGGATACTCAAGGATTACAAAGAGGAATCGCCCGGATCGGCAATCGTCATGGGGGGGCCCCATGCATCCTTTGACGCCCAGAATATTCTCTCTGACAATCCACATGTCGATTTCATCGTGCGCGGGGAGGGTGAGCTGACTGCCACGGAGCTTGTCCGGAACCTTGGCGATAAGGAAGCATATAAAACAATTAAAGGCATATCATACCGCAATAATGGATCCATCAGTCATAATGAAACCCGAGATTTCATTCCCGATATAAATATCCTTCCGTACCCGGCGCGCCACCTGGTACAGCTCAGTAAATACAGGGCCCTTGGACTTCCGGTTAACATGATTACATCCCGGGGTTGCCCTTTCGAATGCATCTTCTGTGTCGGATCGAAGATGGTTGGACGCCGCGTCAGGTATTTTGACACCAAACGGGTCGTTGATGAGTTTCAGATGCTCTCCACCATGGGATTCAAGCAAATCAACATAGTCGACGACCTATTCACCTCCCACAAGAAACGCTGCATTGACATCTGCGAGGAGATACTCCGCAGAGGGATCAGGCATGAATGGACTGCATTTGCCAGGGTTGACACGGTTAACCGCGAACTTCTCGAGATCATGAAGAGCGCCGGCTGCACCATGCTCTGCTTCGGAATCGAAAGCGGAGTGCAGGAAATCCTGGATAGGGTGAAGAAAAAGACAACCCTGGAAAAAATTGAAAAAGCCCTGACCCTTTGCCGGGAAGTCGGGGTTGTGCCCATGGCCTCGTATATAATGGGCCTTCCGGGTGAGACGCCCGAAACAGTAAAGCAGACCATGGATTTTGCCAAAAGCACCTGCAACAGTTACGGATTTCACATCCTTGCACCGTTCCCCGGCACTGAAGTACGTGACAAGGCCGAGGAATACGGGATGAGAATACTCACGAGCGACTGGGACAAGTATGACGCCAACCAATCGGTGTGCGAATCGATTTATCTGCCGCACCAGGAAGTGGACCGTATCGTTAATGAATTCAACGATGGCATAAACCGCCTTATCATCGGCATACTGAACAAGCATGACAGGGGAGAGGCCGTTTCGGAAGATAGCCTTGCAATGGTTAACGGCATTACCTCTCTCGATTTCAATTACAAACTGATTAATGGCAAACTGGTAGAACAGTTCTCAGACCAGAATATAAACGGAGCCGGCCTCAACGGTTTCATTGACTATCTAACGGAGCATTCCGGCTTCGACAAGGATCTCGTGTGCCGGGAGATTGACCGCCTGTTTAAATTGGGGTGCCTTACCAATAATGACTCCGGCGGTTCGGCGCGGATATCATGGGCATGATGCAGCAACCAGTCATCATTATCATTCAAATTAAAAAACAAATGACTTGGTAATAAAATCGGAGATCAACAAAAGATCACATTATTCTTTCTTCAGAATGTCTTCACTATAGGGAAATACTCATTTAAGCCGAACATGTTAATGATTATCTTGGCATATTACGCATTGCTAAATCCTGAAACCCAACATGGCATAATAATGCAATGACTGAAAAAACTTATTGTTATAGAAAAGTATGTAATAATCAGTGCCGACATTAAGGCTCAGGGCATATAAGAAATTCAATTCAATTGAAACGCCGGCCTTGGCATAGGGATCAAGGGATTTAACATTGCCATGAACAAGGGGGATGCCTATGGCATTACTCCTTGTATATGACTGCATTGAATAAGAAACACCGCCGCCAAGGCGAAAATAAAAATTTATCGGCACATCAAGCCTGGTTTTAATGAAAAGGTTAAGGCCGCCGGCGATGTTCGTCAGCTTCGAGTTAAACTGGACGGAGTTGTTCCCCAAATATTTACAGTATCTTCCGTCAAGCTCAAGCCCCATGAAACGGATAAAATTTTTTCTGTTGACAGACTTTGAATCACCGAAATGGAACCCGATAGACCCCATGTAGCCCAGATATTTCAAATTGAAGGCGCTGTCTTTGTACATACTCTTCCATTCAGGCAGCAGCATGTTATATGAAATTCCGGCGTTTATCTTCAGGCCCGCCTGGCCAGGGTACTTGTTGCTGAAAAATTTCTGTTTAATCTTTTTGCGGATCTCGATCGAATCCCATTCTGTCCAGAAACTGACTTTGTCGAATTTATTTATAGCGCCGATTCGTATTTTGTAGGTTCCCTGGGGAAGAATAAAATCTATGTAACTGCTAGCAACGGTCCTGTCCAGGACAATGGTATCGTTCGCATCCTTCATCTGCACCATGTATTTGATGATACCCTGGACTGATTCCCATTTTATTCGGATGGGTTTTTCCTTTTTTTCTTTTTCTTGAGCATGGGCCGGTGATGATGCGGTCAATACCACCAGCGCCATTAATATCAACGTAATAATACCGATGTTTGTCGTTATCCTTTTCATGGGCCACTATTCTGTATTAATTACTTTATTTGACTCAAGCTTCAAGTCTTTTTTTATTCCCAGCATTATTTCAAAAACGGACCTGGCTTCCTCGCTTTTTCTCTTGACGCGGTTGGTGCCCGGTTCTGTTTCAAGCGCCTGGAGAGTCCACATGAATTTCCCTTCATCCAGCTTGTTCAGGGTCGCAAATTTATATGCAGTAGTCCTTGTCTCAAGTGTTGCCACCGAATAATGCATGCCTGCCTTTATCTGATAAAGGCCTATTCGGTAGAGATTAGCATTGCGGACCGGCTTCCAGTTGAAATCAAGGGAATCTTTCATAAGCATGTTGACCATGCTCCCAGCCTGAGGCCCGATTGCCACCGGAGTATCTAGGAGGCTCAACACTTCAAAAGAGTGCACCGTGCTTGTCATAATTGAAGATTTCTTTTCATCGACCATTTTGACGCGCCAGAAATACCAGCCAAGAGCTATGTTCGGTATGACAGTAGACAGATCTGAAACGGGAAGCTCCTTGATGAGCGCTTCGAATTTTCTGGTTTTCGACAATTGCACGATGTAGGTCCCTTCGAGGTCAGTCTTTGACCATGAAAAGTTAACATCTGAAGCGGTTTTGTCTTTGGGGCTGATGATGATGGCCCTGTCAGCAGGTTCTATCAGCTGCAGTGAGGCTGTTTCGCCGACCTTGAATCTCAAATAATTTGATGCCTCGGTCTGTTTGCCGTCGCTCATAATACCGCGGAGATTCCAGAAATAGGTCCCTTCCTTAAACTCATGTTTCAACCGATAAGAATTTTCTTTACTGCTTTTTTTTACGACGACCCTGGTCATACCCCGGTCTTCCGCTATGGTAAGATTGGTGTCAACAATCGACGGGTCCTTGGTCCAGGTAAAATTGAGTCCCTTCTGGATAATCGACCGCGGATGGACCGTTTTACTATCAGTAGGTGATATCGGTTCAGGGGGTGCTATGGCATCAGTTTTTGATATCGTAAATGTGAACACCGGCGATTCAGCAATGCTTCTTACCTGATCCGTTTCGGAAATATTAGTAACTTTCCAGTAATAGATGTTCTGGGCGAGGGTGTTTATTGATATTTTATTCCCTTCCACGACCGTATTCACTGCCGGTGATGTCATGTCCGGTTGCCCGGAAACCATCAGCCGGTATCGCGGCACAGATTCATTTTTTGACCACATGAAGCTGATCATCGGTTTTGCATCACGGTATTTGATTTCCGATTTATTTGCCGGAGAAATAAGAGCAACCGGCTTGTCGTTCACAATACTAAATTTTCGTATTTCGCTTGATTCTATCTTTTTCGTTGCCTTATTCGTGGCGGTGACTCGCCAGTAATAAACACCGTCGTTCAGCCTCACTGCCGCATTAGTGCGGTTTGACTTCACTCGTATAAATGGGTCTGATACTGCGGGGTTTGCCGCTATTTCAAGATATGTTTCGTAATCCCCGCGAGGCTGTTCCCATGAGCAGGGCACCAGCGTCATGGGTAGCGTTGATGGTATATAGATGTTGGGATCAGGGCTTACCAGCTTTATGGTAAGATCATACACGCGGATAGAGTCTTTTCCCGTAAGTATATTCTGATTTTCGTTGATAACTTTTTCCTGCCCGCCGCTCTGCAGGGTCGCCTTGCCCCGGTTTACCGTCATCTGGATCTGGTTATCGCGATCCTGGGAGAGACTCACATCGCTGTTGCTGAGCGATATTTTTGTGTCGCCCGATTCAATATTAACTTCCTGCGCTTTTGAACCTTTCACGGCGCTCTGACTGGCGCTCATGGTTCCCTGGATAAACTTAATGTCGAGTTCCTTTTCTGAAAGCGAGAGAAGGATCATGCTGTTTTCGTTGAGGGTGATTACCGTGCCATCAATGAGGCGTATGGTTGCCTCGGACCGTTCCGCAGTACGGATGGTGTCATAATTGTACAGGCTGGAACCCTTGTATATTTCATCCCAGACCACCTGGGATGAAAATTTTCGTTCGGTTGTTTTGTGCTTAGCAGTGATCTCGCCGATCAGCTTGGTCTTTCCGATCCCGGACCGGTCCATGATGTCCTCGTACAGTAAAAAGCCGAGGACCGCTAGAATCGCGACGCCAATGATGACCGCAAGGGTGTCACTTTTCAATAATCTCATATTTCTCTTCACCGTGTTCAATCATCTGCATGGCTTCTTCATCGGACAATATCGAGTCAAGGTCGATACCGATCATGGTCTGGAGCTCCCTCAGGGATGCGGGTCTGCCAGGGTCTTCCATTCGTCCCAGGACTGCATATATCTGCTGCGGCTCCATTTTTCCTTTTACCTTGATCTGTTTCATTTTTTCCACGGCAAAAATATTTTTCACCAGCTTGTATGAATCTTCACTAATGAGGATATCGGTTCCGAAGGGTTTGTTAAGCTGTTCAATACGGGACGCGAGATTGACCGGGTCGCCGATGACCGTGTATTCCATCCGGTTTTCTGAACCAATCTGTCCCGCCAGCACGGTCCCCGTGTTGATGCCGCAGCCGATGCTTATAAAGGGCTTTTTGTCTCCGCCCCGGCCCCGGTTGAAGTCGATCAGCTCCTGCCGCATGAGAAGAGCGCTATTGATCGCAAACTCGGTATCGTTTCCCTTCGATATGGGTGTTCCCCAGACTGCCATGATTGCATCACCGATGAACTTATCCACGATCCCGTTTGACTTCTCGATGCAGGAAACCATCTTGGTCATGTAGATATTAAGGAATTCCACGACCTCTTCTGGCTCCAGCTTTTCGGATATGGCGGTGAACTGTCTGATATCCGAAAAGAGTATGGCCACTGTTTTGCGTTCTCCCCCGAGCCGGAGGTCCTCCCTGAGGGCAGCTTCGGCAATCTCCTTGTTGACGAACTTGCCAAAAGCATTTTTGATACGTTCCTTTTCTTCCAGGCCTCTTCCCATCTCAATAAAAGTGCTGGTAAGCTGTCCGATTTCATCCTTAGAGGTAGGCCTTATGTCGATGCGGTACTGGCCTTCGATTATCTTTTTTGTTGCACCGACAAGACGGATAATCGGCGTTGTAATGGTTTTCCCGAATAAGAATATTATCAGTATTGCGGCGGTAAGGACAATCGCCATGATTATCATGTTGCGGCGCTGTATGTCATACACCGCCTCAAATGCCTTCTTCTCATCGGCAGTGGCTATGATCCCGAAGCCTCCCACATCCATTTTTTTGAATGAACCAAGATAATAAATACCCTTTGCGTCCCGGTACCTGGTCTGTCCGTTGTCAATTTTGCTCTTCATCATCATGCTGCAGATGGGGAGGGATGCAAAACTGGCGCCGCTCTGGATGACGTTATTATCCGGGTGAGCAATCACTTCACCCTTGTAATTTACCATGAATATATTTGTAATGCCGGTTGTTTTGAAAGTCTTTAATAGGTTTTCAAGCCTGATGTAGCTGATTATGACGGATTTAACAACCCCGTTGACGTCCCTCTCATGGGGAAAGCTCAGTGAAAAAACGGGGTTGTCAAGATAAGGAGAGACATTGATAATAAGTTGTTCCCCGGAAAATGAAAATGCCTGCAATTTTTTTTCATTGAGCGTGTTGATGTCATTTTCATTAATCAAATATTTATTCATCAGGGGCTTGTTTATAAATGTTTTCACAAAATCCATCTTACCGGTCTTATCTGAAAGTTTTGCGATTCCTGCGAAGAGCACTTCTTTCTGACCTGAAGCGAGAAGACTTTCCTCGCCGGTAACGTTTGCCATTTTTTCTTTCAGCATGACGGAAGACATGATCTGGTATTTTTCAATCTCCGATTTTATTTTAAGGGCAATTACTTCCGAAATCTGCAGGTTGCTTTCCTGCACCCTGATCTTGTTGTCATTCTTGAAAAAATAACTGGCAAGGAAAATCATTCCCGTCAGGGACGCCATTATTATGAATGAAATTATTGAAATGAGCTTGAACCGTATCGAGCGATAGAACGGCCCGGCTTTTACCGGAGTCATGGCAGACGGGGGGCCCGGCACGGTCTTTTTTATTCCCGCTTCTTTCTTTACAGCATTCTGTCCGGCAGCTTGGGACGGGGGCGATAATATTACCGCAGCAGGGACAGGTGCGACTGCGATTTGTTCCGTTTTTGTCTGGGAAGTATCGCCACGGGGCTGTTTTTGCATGGAGGGAGCATTATCGATCCTGATGGCATCGCGTATCTGTCGATTGTCGTCGGCAGGATTGCCGAGGTTGTTATTGAAAATTTCAAGGATGTGGCGGTACTTATTTAGCTCCGGTGCATCTTTCTTTATCTGCTGTACTGCAGTGATGGCTTCATCAACGCTTCTGCCGTTGTATATGTGGAGACTTGCTATCAATGGCAGGGCAAACCTTGTGCGGTATGAGATGATGAGGCATCCGCCCTTTGCAAGGGCATTTTTAAGATCATTAACCGCGCCCCGAAGCGAGTCAACATGCTGAACATCGGGTGTGTCGAAATACAGGCTCTTCACCGGTATCCCGGCTTTGCTGAAAATACTGACCATTGAGAGGTAAATACCCGCATCAACGGGCTCTGAAGACACAATGCATGCCGACCTGACGCTGCTCCGGGCAAGGAGTTTCAATTTTGATTTCGAGAAAATGTCCGCTATTTCATCCTGTGAAATATAGTCGGGGAGAATCTCTAAAAATAACTTATTTAATGATGTATTGGTTTGTTTCATATTATTTGATTTAAATGTAATAAGAATTTATTAGATTATTATCTCTTTTTTACTGATATACATTAAAATTTGAATTAAAATAACATATAATATTTATTGTTTATATTATTTTATTTATTTAAAATGAGATTACTTTTTTCTAGTTATGCTATAGCATATACTATATACATCGGCCATCCGATAATATTTAAATTATAATAATAGACCTGTTTATACTTAATTATTTCAAATTCAATACCATTTCAAGATTTTATCTGCATAAAATAAGTAAATAAACGGCAACTACTTTTATCGATGATTAATATAAATCTCTGTGTTTCCCGCAGACATCTTATCTATATGCAATATCACGAAAGGCCAAGGTTGCTATAGTCCGCAAACAATTCTTTCATCCAGAATCTATCAATTATTGCACATTTATAACCGTTTTCAACGAGTAGAGAGCTGAAACGCTTGACATGCTCATGTCCGCAAATAAAAAGAATATTGAGATTCAGGATGTCGCGCAGTTGATCTAACCAGTACCGCTCCCGTATATGCCAGTAACTCCTGGCCCTTTTAGCGGCATAGTCCGCTACTTTTTTCCGGAATACATTATCAAGAATATACGAAGGCGATGCGTTGAATTTTTTTCTAGCCTCTTCCAGAAGATCTCCAAATGAGGGAATATCCAGTTCCGCAAACTCCTTCCAGCCGGGATCGCAATACCGGTGCTCAATGCCGAGCATCCTCGCTGCCTCCTGCGCGGTTTCTGCGGTGGCCTGGTAGACCTCCCGAAGGGCTTCATCGCTAAATTCCTCGGCAATTGTTTTGATATCCAGTTCACGGCATATCCGCACGAGATATGACCGGAATTCCACCCGGATCGATTCAGGGACTGGACCATTATACTGGATCAGGTGATCAACGCCGATTAGAAATACCATGAAACTCTATCGGATACGGAGAAGTCTAAACCTGCGTTTAACTGGTGCAGTTGCTGATATGACATCCTGCATATCATGACCCGCTGCCTGCTTTCTTTCGATGTGCAGCTTCCTGAAAATCATATAGGCCGAGGTTACCGTGCTGCTCATAAGCCAGTAATTGAAACCTGCGCCGATTACAGCGCCGAAAACCGGTATCAGCTGGCCCAGTTTTCTTTTTGAAATGTTTTGAGCTATCTGGGCAGGAAAGGATCCAACCGATCGCTCCAGGAATTTCACCACCAGAGACGTCTTTGTCTTTGTTGCGGCTTTGAAATAGGCGGTTTTTCCCGCCATGGCCGCAGCCGCAATCTGCATATCTGCAAGAACCGCTGATTTGACCGCCGCCGAATCGCTGCTCCCGGCATTGTATATGCTCATAACTACCGGAAGCATTGCAGGGTCCTGCATCGAAAAACCGTAGCAGGAACCAATCTGCTGGATCGAGCGAAATATTATCCCCATGAGAACCGGTATATCGGCCGCAATCAGGCCGAGTCCGCCCATTCCGCAGCCAGCGCCCTCACAGGCTGCAATGATCTTGCCTGCAGTGAAGTGTCTCTGAGCCAATCGATCAAGCTGTTCAAGGTCCTGATCAACCAGGTCCGATATTGCTGTAATGTTTAAACCGTGTTTTTTTCCTTTTTTAATAATCTTTTTTTCCGAATAGGTCCAGTAGGATAAATCTTTCAGCATTTCCATAAAACCCATAACTGCCTTTTCAGCAGTAGCGCGGAGTGGCCTTGGTACATTTTCTAAAATAGCGGTAACCGGCCTGCCGAGGGCGTCAATAGTCTTCATCACAAGACCCGGCTTGGCCAGTTCCCAATTTTTGATTTCCTGAACTGCTTTTTGTTCATATGGACTTAGCATCATAATGGCGCTTTACCTTTTATCTTATAAAGATGCTCCTCCAACCGCTAAAGGCGGTTAGGTGGATACTATATAGTGATGCAACATGCCAAATATAGTTGCAAAGCATCTATTTTTTCAAATAAAATTTCATAACATGGAGATAATTTGGGGATTTTAATATACAATTTATTAAAATCATATAGTTAACTGCCAAAATTATAATCAAACCAGTCCATTAAAAGCCATTAAGATTATATTGTATAGTCCAAGTTTTAATAATTCATCTATTACTTTTATAATCAATAAAACTTGTAAAATTAAAGATTCATTGCAGATAAATTCGCTTGATAATACTGATATTTTAATACACATTGGCGCTACGAATATTGAAAGCCATGACCCTTGAAGAAGCTGTCAGACAGAATAAAAGAATAAAGATTCTCGCCTACTCGGTGAGCGATTATGTGGAAACCCGCATGAAAGATGTCCTTGGGCTTATCTTTAAAAAGTATGATAAACCTGAGATGATGCCGCCGGTCTACACATGCCTGAAAGAACTAGTGATAAACGCAGTTAAAGCAAATTTTAAGAATATATACTTTGAAGGGTACTCCTCAAAAAACAAATCTGAAAATCTCATGGATTATGAAATGGCTATCAAGCTTTTCAAACTTGAGCTGAGCCGGGAAAACGCGGTGAGTCTGGAACGATTGGCCCGGGATTCTGACATGAGAGCCGAGGTTATCATACAGACTGAACCCGGCATCCTGAACATTACCGTTATAAACCCGGTTGAAATGACGGACCGTGAAAAAGAAACGGTGCAGAAGAAACTCAAATGTGCAAGCCAATATAATGATATTACCGAATATTTCGCGGAAAATGATGATGAAGTAAGCACAGAAATTGATGAAGGTGCAGGTCTTGGCCTGATCCTTATATCCATGATGCTCAGGAGCATGGGTGCCAGCGATACCGATTTCACCATTACCTCTGAGAATCAGAAAACAACCGCAATTCTTAAAATCCCCATTAAATGATCAAAAAATATCACTCTAACAATTTTTTTCTTGTCATATTTTAAGAAACACAAAAATTGTGTCGTGTTTCAGGGTTTTACCGAAATGGTCATTGAAACCGTTTAATTGATTCTATTTAGATGAAACATTAAAGCGGCAGGTAAAATCAAAAAAATGGTGTACTGATAGAAATTATTAAAAAATTTCTTGTCTTTTATAGTGACATAAAATAGCATTTAACATTCTTTTATTGTACGAGGCAGTATGGTACCAAATAAATTGTTTCTCACAAAAGGCGTGGGTGTCCACAAGAATAAACTTTCTTCCTTTGAACTTGCATTGAGAAATGCCGGTATTGAAAAATGCAATCTCGTATATGTTTCAAGCATATTGCCTCCCAAATGTAAAATAATAACCCAGAAAGAGGGTGTCAAACTGCTTCATCCGGGCCAGATTACTTTCTGCGTCATGGCTCGAAATGAAACCAATGAACCCAACAGGCTTGTATCCGCAGCCATAGGCATTGCAATGCCCCGCGACCAGGAGAATTACGGTTACCTGTCCGAGCACCATTCATTTGGGGAAGTTGCCAAATTATCCGGAGACTTTGCAGAAGACCTTGCCGCGACGATGCTTGCATCGACACTGGGCATCCCCTTTGATTCTGACCAGGCATGGGACGAAAGAAAGCAGGTATACCGGGCACACGGTCACATATTCAAAACACGGAATATCTGCCAGTCTTCGGAAGGAAATAAAAACGGCCTGTGGACAACGGTTATAGCCGCCGCAGTGCTCCTCGTTGAAGAGAAAAATATCGAGAAATATAAAGATTAATAGTTCGGAAACGGTTTTTTATCAATTAAAACATGGTACCAACGGCATTTTTCCCCCTGTCCTTGATACTGAACATTGCCTTGTCCGCTACCGATAAGAGCCGTGTTATATTTGTAGCGTCTTCCGGATAGGAAGCCACTCCAAAACTGGCGCTTAAACTAACATTAATCCCCCTGTTTGACAGATACACGGTCTTATCCATCATGGATCGGACTTCCTCGGCTTTTAAAATTGTCGATTTTTTATCATACCCGGGAAGCACAATGACAAACTCATCTCCACCATAACTCACGCCAAAGGCAGGTTCCATGAGGCATTCTTTGATCGTGTTGGCTACTTCCTGTATGGCCTGGCTGCCGTTAAGATGGCCATGGGCATCAACGGTTTTTTTGAAGTTGTCAAGATCCATGAAAACAAGCCCCAGGGGTTTTCCGGAAATCTTGCTGGAATCAAAGAGCTCGGCAAGTTTATTATATAAATAGCGGGTGTTGTACAGACCGGTCAGATTATCCTTGTTCGCAAGGGCCTGTATATACTGGTATCTTCTGGTATTTTCCACTGCAATTGCGGCATAATCAGCCACAAACATTAAAAGAGACAGGGACTTTTTGCTTGTCTTGTAGGGGTTTATCGCTTCTATGACGCCGACAGTCTGGTTCCCGAATATAAGGGGGACGCACATGACTGATTTGGTGACTTTTCCTGTCATGAGGTCTATCTTGTCATTGAAATACTCGCAGTTCTTTACATCTTCCACCATCATGGGGGCCTGCGTGAGGGCAACCTGTCCAGCAATTCCCTGACCCATTAAAATGCGGATATCTTTAACTTCCTCAATATCCAGATCAACGCTCAGCTTGAAAACAAGTTCATTTCTGTCGCGTTCCACCAGCATGAGAGACCATATGTCGGCCGGGATGAGGTCAGACAACTTTTTCAGAATCGTCCCGAACAGCTTGTTCTGGTCCAGTTCCGAGGTCAATGCCTTGCCCAGGTCCATGCAGGACCGCAATTCCCGGCGCGACAAATGCATTTCACCGTACATGTACTGCTCCGCAAAAGATATCATCGACAATTATTAATGCCGCACGGTCATATGTGCGCATGTATTTAAATCGAAAAAACCGTATTTTTTACAAGAACTTTTTCAGTGTTCAGGTTGATCATACTGGCTCATGGACTGATACAATCGGAAGGAGGAGCAGGCCGGTGACCAGGCCTATCATGAATCCAACAGCATGGGCCAGGTAGCTTACATGTGGATCAAACGTTGTCGGGAACATCATTATCAGGGCAAATCCCACGGCCCTGAATATTCGTATCGGGACCCTGTGGTCTACGTCAAGGTGTATGTAAAAGACAAGCCAGAGTGCCACCATTCCATATGCCATACCGGAAGCGCCCAGTAGCTTAATCCGCGGATCGTAGGCGGCAATGGTCAGGAGGTTCGTTATCAATCCAATGACAATTGACGCAACAGGAAAGACGATCAGCCCGAAATAGGCCTTCAGCATCCAGCCGAACACTATGAAAATCAGGGCATTGCCGAGAAGATGAGAGAGGTCCGCATGCGTAAAAAGAGAGGTGAGGAGCCTCCAGTATTCGTGTCTGTTGAAAATAGCGTTACCGCTCAGCCAGAGGTACTCACCGGCAGAAAATCTGTTATACGCGGCAGTGGCCATATAAAAAATAAAAAATGTAATAAGCGCGGGATAACTGTGGCGCAGCGAAGGGAATTGAGCCAGTGGCCCCGGCGGCCTTTCCGGCTCCATTTTAAAATCTTCGGGGTCCGGGAAATATTCTTTATCGGTATCTGTCATTTCTTGAAAAGATAATCCTCCCGGATAGGATTCCAGGCGTCAATCGCGATGGTGAATTCATCAAGTACACGGCCGCTGTGAAGAACATTGGAAGGGACAATTGCTACATCGCCTTTATTCATAAGCCTTTTTTCCCCGCCGACGGTCAGCTCGAGCTTACCCTCCACGACAATGCTGATCTGCTCATGACCGTGCTTGTGTTCAGGCAGCACCGACCCGGGCTCCATTTCGACCCAGGTTACCATAACGTTGTTTAAATGCGACTCTTTAATGAGGAACCCTTTCAGGGGCCGAACTCCGTCTTTTGTCTTAAATGAATCAAAAAATCCCATTACTCGTCTCCTGAGTTCATATTTGAGGTGTTGCGGTACTGCTTTTTGTAAATGGTATTGGGGGGTGAACCCTCTCAAAAGCCCCCCGGGGGCTTCCCGAGTGCGAAACGACAGTCACGCAATAAAACAACTCTATTTTTTCATGATACAGAAAACAGGAAGATTTGACAAATACAAAATAATTCTGATCATTGTCTTATGGAATCAAAAGAGCTTAAGCTTCAGTCCCTCAGGGAAAAGGTCGAACAATGCTCCTGTTGCCCCCTTGCCGCCACCCGCGCCAGGACTGTTTTCGGCGAAGGTGACCCCGAAGCGGAGGTTATGTTCATCGGCGAGGGTCCCGGCAGGCAGGAAGACCTTACCGGGCGGCCCTTTGTCGGCCGCGCCGGCGAGCTTCTGACCAGGATCATTGAGCTGGGCATGGGTATTCCCCGATCGGACGTGTTTATTGCGAACCTGGTAAAATGCAGGCCCACAGTGGACATGAAAATGGAGCGAGACCGGCCGCCGGACAGGGACGAATTGACGTCCTGCTCTCCTTACATCAGGCAGCAAGTCGAGATCATACAGCCTCGCGTCATAGTGGCACTGGGAAGCCCTTCGGCAAAATTTCTCCTGGATACCACGACCGGTATAACAGCTCTTCGGGGGAGGTGGGGCGAATACTGCGGTATCCCGGTGATGCCGACCTACCATCCGAGCTATATCCTGAGAAATGGCGGTGAAGCCAGCCCTCTCCGCCGCGATGTATGGGACGATATCAAGAAAGTATTGAGGAAACTCGGGCGGCCAGTCCCTAAAAAACAAAAGGAGTAACAGAATGAAATTATGCGACGGCGTATACTCATATGTGTGGAAAGGTTATTTTGTTAACAATGCCAACATGTTCTATTTCGGCGAGCCCCTCAATATACTTTTTGATCCGGGCCTGAAAAATTATCTTGACGTTCGATTTGAAGAAATGAAAAAAGACGGTCTCAATCCGCAGGATATAAATTATTGCATCAACACCCACTGCCATCCGGATCATTTCGAGGCATCTCTCAATTTTACAGAAAAAAAGATACCAATCGGCATGCATGAGGAGGAAATAAGCTTTTACAACAAGCTTGGTCCGCAGTTCTTCCAGATGTTCGGTATGCCCTTCCCGAAGATCGAATTCAATATCGTCATGAAGGAAGGCGTGTGGAACGTGGCCGGGACCGACCTGGAGATCTACCACACGCCAGGTCATTCCCCGGGATCTATCTGCATTTACTGGAAAGAGAAAAAGGCGCTGGTATGCGGGGATGTTGTCTTCGAGCAGAGTGTGGGCAGGGTCGATTTCCCCGGTGGCGATGGCGCCAAACTGATTGAGAGCATCAAGCGTATATCAAAACTCGACATCGAGTATCTCCTTCCCGGCCACATGAATATCATCACCGGGGCCCATGCTATCAAGAAGAACTTCGAGATGATCGAGAACTATTATTTTTCAATGATGTAGGGAGCCCATGAATTGGTTAAAACATCGCCGTCAACAAATAAACTGACATGTCAGTTTATTTGTTGACATACCAGATGGCGTATATTAGATAACCACAAATTGCATAAAGTGCTTGCAGGAGGGGTGTAAACCCAGCCACAGGCATTAATCCGGCCGGACGGTTGATCTAATAGGGGATGCTGTGGCCCATGAAACAGCTTTGACTCCTTAAACCCAACATGGTGGATTATAAATATTACTACAGTCTATTTGGAGGTTGTTATGTTTAAAAGAAATACGGTTATCATCGGGGCGCTTTTATTCTTTATTGTGGTAGCAACAACTGGGACCCAGAGCGGCGTAAAGTACCAGTGGAAACTTGATGGCAATAAAAACGGCTGCCAAATATACACAAGCGAAGTTCCCGGAAAAGATTATATCGCTGCAAAATGTGTATGCGTTATCCCGGCAAAAATGGAAATTGTGGGCGTGGTTATCAGGGATATACTGAATTATCCGAATTGGATGGCCGATTGCAATGCCACCAAGATGCTTAAAGTAGTTAATGATCAAAAGGATGTATTTTTATTCTGGTTCCATCAGAATGTCCCGATTCTGACCGATAGGGATATGGTGCTGAAATCGGATGTTGTCCTCAATTACCCGCAGGGATGGTGTCATATAGCTGCTTTCAGCACTAACGATACATCGTATGATTCAAAGAAAGGATATGTAAGGATGCCCTCCTTCAGCAGTGAATTCCTGCTGGAATGGATCGATCGAGAAAACACCAGAGTCACCTTCACGATTGACCCAGATCTGGGAAAAGGCATCCCGAAGGGAATAGCCAATGCAACGATCAAGGGCATTCCTTATAAAACCCTTGATGGAATGAAGAAGATGGTTAAGCTTCAAAAATATATTGAAAGCGGCATGGCATCAAAATACAACAGGATGATCAATGATGCCATCAAGAAAGGGTATCCGAAAATAAAAAAATAGATTAACTGCACAGACAATAAAAAGCCCCTGTGAATGGCAACATGACACGGGGTTTTTTTTATTCCGGAACCATGGACCCCTACATCGTGAAATGCGGTTTTGCAGTCCAATTCTATTTTCATCTAATATTCGGAAACCATCTCACGGATCTTTCCTGAGGCCACCGCTTCATGCAGCTGTTCCCCCAGATAACTGCTTCCCTCAACAGCCTTACGCCAGTAATCAAGGCGCTCGGAGTCTCTTCCTTTGAATTTCATGAAATCATTCCTGTCGGGGATTTTGCCATAGGGAAGGCCGGCTATAAAACTTTTAGAAGGGCACACGATAAGCACGTTTCTCATGTTCATATTGTGCGCCCGCCGCCAGGGAAGGTGCTTGTCCAGCCATCCCGGTATAATTGAATCGGTGTAGTGGGGGTACAGCACTATATGGTCCAGATCAGGATCGAAGGGAATATCAAGATGGTAGTCGATCATTCCGCCATCCCGATACATCCCTTCCGGAACGCCCGGGATGCCGGAGACCCCCTTCATTACCATGGGAATCGATCCCGAGGCCATGATGGCCGGTTTCAGGTTGTCATCAGTAAGGTTCACATGATGAATGGGAAACCCTTTCATATCATGGAATGGCGGGATATCTCTTCTGTCATAAAAAAGGGTCCTTTCAAAGAAGAAGCCCATTGACTTTCTTGATGCTATATTGGAGATGGTCGCCATCGCCATGCCCGCGGCAATGGCAAAGCGAGATTCAATGGCAAGGATGTGTTTTGATTTTACCGTGAGGATACTGAGGCGATAATAGGGGTGATTGAGTATATCGGATTTCCTGTTATCAGGCAGATAGGCGTCAAGTATTGCCCGGCTTTCTTCCGTCACCTCATCTGTTGTCGGCACACGGGAATATGACTGCTTCATATACGCCTTTTCAAAGGCATCAATGGCTTCAACAGGCTTGTTTTGCGCCAGGGCTGCGAAACGCCATGAGCCGATTGATGAGCCTATAAGGAAAAGGGGATTTTTTCTTTTTCTGAAGAAATCACCGGAAAGGTAGCGGTCCATCCCCCCAAGGATGAGCCACTTGGGGCCGCCGGCGGCGCCGGCCATAACGCTGACACGATCAGGATTGAGGCCCTCATCCCGGATTATCTGCAGCGCTTGTGAGCCTGCTATGAATGACAATGGGTATGGCATGATAATTCCTTTATGTGTTATTGTGTAACGTTCGATCAAACAAGAAAAGTCAATAACTATTTAACTATTATATATACTATATCACTTTCAATTGACAATTTAACACATAATTATAGTATTGTGTAATATGACTTAATGTGAAGTTTAACAGATTGAATTAAAATACAGGATTTTTATGCTTAAACTCTACAACACGATGTCACGGTCACTGGAAGATTTCAAACCGCGGGACAAAAGGGCCGTTAAAATATTCACCTGCGGACCCTCCATATACCGCCGTCCGCATATCGGTAATTACCGCACCTTTATGTACGAAGATATCCTTGTCCGTTATCTTCAGTATAATGGATACCGCGTGGACCGGGCCATCCCCCTAACGGACATCGAGGATAAAACAATCCTGGAAGCCTTAAAGAAAAATAAAAAAATCGACAAACTCACCAGCGATATTGAAAAGATTTTTATCTCGGAAATGAAATCACTCAATATTCTTCTGCCCCGGAAAGCACAGCGGGCTTCCCTTTGCGTCAAGTGTGCAGGGAGGCTCATTGAAAAACTTATCGATTCAGGCCACGCCTACCGCCACGGTGTCGACATATTCTTCGATCCGATGAAATTCAAAGGGTTCGGCAAGCTTTTCCGACTTGATATAACGCGCTGGCCTAAAAAAAAGGTCCGGTTCAGGCGCGATACCTACAACGGCAACCGCTGGAACCTGGGCGACTTTATCCTCTGGCACGGCTACCGCGAGGGTGACATTAAATGGTGGGACACCGTGGTGGGGAAGGGACGGCCCTCCTGGAATATTCAGGACCCTTCCGTTATTATCCAGCACCTGGGCGGACAGATCGACATCAACTGCGGCGGTATTGACAATATTTATCGCCATCACGATTACAACATAGCCATTGTCGAATCGTTTACCGGCGACATTTTCGCAAACTATTACCTGCACGGGGCTCATCTAATCGTAAATGGCAAACCGATGTCAAAGAGCAGGGGAAATATCGTGTACCCGGAGAATATTTACCGTCACGGATGCAGGAGCCGCGACTTACGGTTCTTTCTCTTTTACACCCACTACCGGAAGAAGCTCAATTTTACCAGCGCACGGTTCAGACAGTCATGTGATAAAGTTGAAAATTTCATAAATCTTTCCCGCAAGCTTTGTGTACCGCCGCGCTCCAATCCAGCTGCAGTGAAGCGTGTAAGGTCTTTGATCGGTGACATACAGCGAGCCTTTGAATCAAACATGGATAATGACCTTAGCATAGGTTCCGCCTTCGATTGTATATACGATATCCTTCTTGAGTTGGAAAAAATTAAAGAAAACATGACAAAAGGCGACTCGGTAGAACTCAAGAAGATTCTTATAAAAATAGACTCCGTGATGGCTCTGATATTTTAATGTAACTTCGCGCCTTGTGACACGTCACAAGGCATAAGCGATTCAATAAACATAACATCGATACACCATGAACCCGATTCTCGAAGTAAAAGATCTGACAAAGCACTACCCCGAAGTCAAGGCCGTGGACGGCATAAGCTTTGCCATCGAGCCGGGGATCTGCTTCGGACTGCTGGGACCGAACGGCGCCGGCAAAACTACCGCCATTGAGGTCATTGAGGGGATACTCCAGCCAACGTCAGGCGAAATTTTCTACAAAGGAAGGCGCCGCGGACACTCCTTTAAAAACGAGGTGGGGATACAGTTCCAGAACACGGAACTCCCGCAGTTCCTGACGGTGAAAGAAACGCTCCTCACCTTCCGCAATCTTTACGACCGCAGGGCCGATATAACGAATCTTATTGAGACCTGCCGCCTCGAAGACATCCTGAAGCGCGACAACCGAAAGATATCCGGAGGCCAGAAGCAGCGTCTTCTCCTTGCCATGGCCCTTTCAAATGATCCGGAACTGCTTTTCCTTGATGAGCCGACAACCGGTCTTGACCCCCAGGCGCGGCGCCATCTCTGGGATATTGTTCACCGGATCAAGGCCATGAAGCGGACCATAGTCCTGACAACGCATTACATGGAAGAGGCGGAAATACTTTGCGACCATATCGGGATCATCGACAACGGAAAAATAATAGCCATGGGAACCCCCGGGGGACTCCTCAAAGAGCATTGCGGGGGCACGACCATATCACTGAGCGCATCCATTGACGATAGCATCCTGAAGGATTTCCCTTGCCGCTGGTTCCGCAAGGAGGACCATATTGAAATTCAGACCACGTCGCCCAATGAATGCCTCTACCGGCTTGTGGAGTTGGGAGTTGACCTTTCTTCAATGAACGTGCGCAACCAGAACCTTGAGGACCTATTCCTGAAAATCACCGGTCACGAGCTCAGGGCATGAGAGGCTGCATCATGATTTGGAACATCTCCTCGAAGGAGAAACACAATGCTGAATAGAATTTGGACCCTTTTCAAGGCGCGCAACATCGAGTTTTTAAGGGACCGATCAGCCTTTGCCTGGAATATCCTGTTCCCTATTTTCGTCATCGTGGGTTTCAGCGTTCTTTTCAACGATGAGCGCCAGATCCTTTACAAGGTCGGCGTCGTCGGCTCCGAACAGGCCGCCGGAAACATTGAAGATGCACAGTTGAGCAGATTTCGTAAAATGAAATATATCGATTTCATCCCCTTCAAGTCTGAAGACCAGGCAGTGGCAAAGCTCCTCCATCACCGCATCGATCTTCTCATAAACCAGAAAGACGGAACATACTGGACCAGCAAGACATCCCCGAAAGGTTATATTGCCGAACACCTCTTCAAGTCCAGCTCATTTATTCCAAACACCGACTTGAAGAAGGAATCGGTCCATGGCGTTGAGATTCCCTATATCGAATGGTTGTTCCCGGGCATACTGGGCATGAACATGATGTTCAGCGCCCTCTTCGGCGTCGGCTATGTGGTTGTAAACTACAGGAAGAACGGGGTACTCAAAAGGATGAGCGTCACACCGCTCCGACCCTGGGAATTCCTATCATCACAGATCATGTCGCGCATGTACCTCCTCCTGCTGACAACGGCCATTGTCTTTATCGGTTGCAAGCTCATATACGGGTTCCAGGTCCGCGGTTCCTACCTGACCCTTTTCCTGGTTTTCTGCCTTGGGGGATTCAGTATGATATCCCTTGCCCTGGTCGTCGCTTCCCGCAGCAGCAGCGAGGAGTTTGCCGGCGGCATATTGAACCTCATCACCTGGCCCATGATGTTCCTGTCCGAAGTATGGTTTTCACTCGAGGGTTCCGAACCCTGGGTGCAGCATGCGTCAAAGGTCTTCCCACTGACCCAGATGATAGACGCAGCGCGGAAAATAATGAACGACGGCGCCGGCATCCAGGACGTGCAATCCAACATACTCATTCTTGCAGCAATGTCCCTTGTTTTCGTGGTCATGGGATCAATGCTCTTCAAATGGCAAAAAGATTAGGTCAGCGCCATGGATCCGCTTACCCATAGCGCCCTTGGTGCTGCGTTTGCCGGGCTCGTGACAGGGAAAAGGGACGATTTGCGAATCCCCGCATGCGGTGCCCTTGCAGGCGCCCTCCCTGACATCGACATTATACCGACACTGTTTTTAGGTCCTCTTTCGCAGCTTGACCTGCACCGCGGCATTACCCATTCGATTGTTTTTGCGCTGCTGATATCTCCCATCCTGGGATTTATAATATCCCGTATTCTGGGAAAAAATGCGGTCCATAAACGTTTCACAACCTGGTACCTTATCATTCTTCTGGGCATCCTGTCCCATATTGTTCTGGACTGCTTTACTTCATACGGCACAAGGATTTTTCTTCCATTCAGCGACTTCCGGGTTGCCTGGGGAACCATCGCCATTATTGACCCATTATTTTCCATTCCCATAGTCGCATCAGCACTATCGCTGTTCCTGATCAGGCATAGTGAAACATTGAGAAAAAGGGTCTACGCGGCAGGTCTTACCATGGGCCTTCTCTATCTTGCCACAACAGCAGTAAATAAAATGTATATTGATTCAGTTTTTAAGAGTAGTCTGAAAAATCAAAAAATAGAATTCACAAGACTCATGACCACCCCCATGCCTTTCACCAATCTTCTCTGGGTCGGCATTGCAGAAGGCGGCGAATACTTCCACACAGGCTACTATTCTATTTTAGACCGGGATGCTTCGATATATTTCGAAAGAGACAGGAAAAATCATAGCTTTATTAAGGAGATTAACGGATATGATCAGATAAAGAAGCTCATTTCCTTTGCTAAAGACTTCTATACAATTGATTCAAACGATGGGGAGCTTGTCTTCAATGATCTTCGCTATGGAAGTCTTGCCGCTGAAGGAGGGGCAAAAGAATTCGTGTTTTCATATATAATAAGAAACAACAATGGTAATCTAATAATAGTCAGCCATGTTCACTCACGCGTAACATCGGACACGGTGGTGTCCCTGTTGAAGCGAATTGCCGGCGAAAAATAAGATGCCCATATTGAGTGCCGGACATTGCGGAGGTATAAAGATGAAAAATCACCTGTCTCATTTTGTAATAGCCGCAGTATTAATCTGCATCCCGATGACGACTATAACGGCGGAACAGGGTCCCGACAGATCCGATTCAGTCAACGATTGCAATTCCCGGTGCGCCGTACTAGACGGTGAAAGCAGGTACCGTTGCCTTAAGACCTGCATCAATACTAGGAAAAAGAACGCCCCCACCGGCGAAAATGAAATAAAAAGGAAAATCAGCGAGTGCGAATCGATATGCGAACCATACAAGGGCATAGAGAATATCAGGTGCAGACGGATATGTCTCGACAATAGAAGGTATATCCCCGCGCAAAAAAAAGAACCCGCTGCCAAAGACAATCCATCACCCTGTGAAAGCAGGTGCAGCATCCTTTCCGGTCCCAACCGGGAGAATTGCATCATGCAATGCGAAAAAAAAAGCCGCTTTGAATCAGGGGGCATTTCAGAAAAGAAAAAATAAACAATCTTGATAATTTTTAGATGGACGTGACGCCGGCTCCGTGATATATTAATACTTGAAATAAAGGAATCCATTCCATGAATAGACTGGTTATCGCCCTCCTGATACTGCTGACAGTCCTTGTCTTTGCGACATGTGAACGCAGTGACATGTACAACATGGCAATGTACGGACTTGCGCCGAAAAGCGCGATATACCTGTACCATATCGGCACTTTTTCCGGTGACGCAGGGAGTGATAACGATGCAGACAGCAATTGCTACACCGCAGGGATCCTATATCTTTCATTTTTAGGCACATCCAGGGTCAAGGCTTTCCGAAGCTACTCTATTGCAAAAGACATACGCTTCATTCTCCCGACCCAATACTGGCATTACCCTGTGCTGGGGATATCACAAGCCTTAACAGTTACACCACTATCAAGCACCTGGGCCGGTCTATGGGACGGTGTCCTTGATAATCCCATCAACACCTCTCTAGGAATGCCCCTTGGTTCTTTCTGGTGGTCCGGCAGCAATACTGACGGTAACACCTCAATCAATACCTGCAATGAATGGAATGAAAGTGATCCCGCCCTATCCGGCCAGGCGGGCGGCGCCGGCATCAGCGACGCCACCATGACATGTGACAATAATCTTTATCTCATTTGCGTAGCATACTGACTCTGAACATATGGGGCAAGAATGACCGAATATTCCATGTCTCCTCAATAGATTTATTTAAAAAAGAAATAAAAAGTTTCATGAATTTTTATTGCTGATATACTTTTGACATTCTTTAATTCAACTTCCAAATAAATTTGCACCCGACTCATTATCCGGTTGTGAAGCAATCTGCCAATATCACTATGTATTCCATTCCCTAAAATGTGCTTGATATTATATGTATTGTTTATTATATAGTTATTCTATTTTACATGGAATAATTAAAATACTTTAATACACCGAAGGCGGTGAGGTATTATGAACTGGGGGAAGTATCATGACCATTATATCTGATGTTCATGCCAGGGAAATACTCGATTCCCGCGGAAACCCAACCATTGAGGTTGACGTCGAGCTTTCTTCAGGCTTTGTCGGAAGGGCAGCCGTCCCGTCCGGCGCGTCTACCGGTGAGCATGAAGCAGTTGAGCTGCGTGATGGAGACAAGAAGCGCTACCTCGGAAAAGGCGTTTTAAAAGCCGTTGATAATGTCAATAAAATCATATCCTGCGCCATTATGGAAATGGACGCCGTCAACCAGATTGAAATCGACACAGTAATGATCGAGCTTGACGGAACGCCCAATAAAGCCAAACTGGGCGCAAACGCCATACTCGGCGTTTCACTGGCCTGTGCAAGGGCGGCAGCGGAAGCCCTTGGACTTCCGCTGTACCGGTACATTGGCGGCGTAAACGCGTCTGAACTGCCGGTCCCGATGATGAACATCATGAACGGCGGGTCCCATGCCGATTCAAATGTCGACCTCCAGGAATTCATGGTAATGCCCGTGGGCGCGAATAGCTTCAGGGAAGCGCTCAGGATGGGAGCCGAAACATTCCATGCCCTTAAGTCAGTACTCAAATCGAAAGGCTATTCGACAAGCGTCGGTGACGAGGGCGGCTTCGCACCATCGCTTAAATCCAACGAAGAGCCCCTTGAGCATATTATAAACGCCATTGAAAAAGCCGGATTCAAGCCCGGAACCGATATCATGATAGCCCTTGACCCCGCTTCCAGCGAATTCTATGACACGAGTAAAAAGAAATACGTTTTTTCCAAGAGCGACAAGAGCGAACGGGACAGCGCACAAATGGTCGATTTCTATGCGAACTGGGTCAAAAACTATCCTATTATCTCCATTGAAGACGGACTTGCTGAAAACGACTGGGACGGCTGGAAAATTATGACCGACAAACTCGGGGATAAAATACAGATCGTCGGCGATGACCTCTTTGTCACCAACACAGAGCGCCTGAAGCGGGGCATAGACAGGGGAATCGCCAATTCCATTCTAATTAAGGTAAACCAGATCGGAACCCTTACCGAAACGATACGTGCCATCGAAATGGCCAAGCGGGCCAACTACACCGCTGTCGTATCACATCGCTCCGGAGAAACCGAGGACTCGACCATAGCCGACCTTGTCGTGGCCATGAACGCCGGCCAGATAAAAACCGGGTCAGCATCCCGGACCGACAGGCTGGCAAAATACAACCAGCTGCTCCGCATAGAGGAAGAGCTCGGTATAATGTCGAAATTTGCCGGCAAGGGAGTGTTTTACAACATTGGATAGGCAGCACTATCGCTGGGCCTTTTTCATTATTGTTTTTCTGTTAGCTTCTGTGTATTTCTTTATCTTCAGTGAAAGCGGATTCCTGGAACGGATCGCACTTGATAAGGAAAAAAACCATATAGCAGCGAACATCGAGGCGCTGAAGTCTGAAAACAAAAGGCTGCAGCGCCTGCTGGATAAATACCGTAAAGGCGTGTATCCCGGAGGAGAAATCGCGGATTCGGGTTATGTTAAAAACGGCGGCAGCGTACTTTTTCTCAGGGAACTTGGGAAGAAGAGCATTAACGGAAAATCGGATAGTGTCCAGCCCGATGACGTCCTGGTTCCGCTACCGTATCTTAGAATAACATGGATTGCGATCTCAGCCATTGTCGTTATCGGGCTGATATTATTCGGCAGAAAGCATTCCGAAGATTCATGACAGCTTCTTCTGTCAACAATGGTATATTTTAAATAATGAATACTGAAACAATATCAATCAAAAAATTAAAAAAAGACGGCACCATCGATCAGTCTATAACCCGTTCGTTATCAGCAATGATTAAAAGCGGGAAAACCGTGCTGATGCCGGTGGACGCTATATATGGCATCGTCTGTATCAATGATCCACAAAATCGCAAGTTGGTCGAACACCTTACCGGCGACACGGACGAGCACATGGTGAGAATGATATCATCATTCAAAATGCTCAATGAAATCGCCAATATTGACAAGCTGGAATTCGATTTTCTACACCGGATATGGCCTAGAGAGCTTATCGTTTACGTTGAGGATATCAGCATCAATGGGAAGGCCGTTCCCGTGCGTATGCCCAGAAGCAAATACCAGCAGGACATTATTGATCATGTCGGCAGACCATGCCTCTACTCGGCGCTGTTCGATAAAGATAAAAAACCAATGTTCCGGAAAAAGGAGATCATCAGCACCCTGGAAGGTAAAATCGACTGTCTCCTCGTAATCGATGAATTCTGCAAAGAACACACTCTTCCATCAGTGGTTGACATCAGCAAGGGCACTCTTGCCATAATAAATGAGGGCAGGGTCTCTACTGAGGAAATCAAATCATTATATTTTCTGGGCAAGGATGACTCGGTTCTTTGAACGTCAGGTCGTTAACCATTGTAATACTCACGATACTGCTTTTGCGAAGCCCCGCAATACCCTTAGAAAAAAACGGACATGGCCGTGATTTCTGGAAATGGGCCACTCTCACGACAAGGCACTTTGATCTGCACTATCCTTCCGGCATGGAAAATATTGCCGTAAAAGCGGCAGAGATTGCAGAAAGCTCATATATCCGGGTGTCAAACCACCTCCGTCATGAAATGAACAGGATAATCCCGGTGGTGATATATCCACCCGGGCATGATCCGCCTGGCTGTTCTCCTTCCGGCTCTCAAACTGAAAATTGCAATCCGGAACAAATCAGGCAAAAAGACACGATCACCGTGTCCTTTAACGGCTCCTATGCAGATCTGCAGAAATCCATAACCCGCAGAATGACACATGTTTTCATTTATTCCATAGCCAGGGAGACGCCCTGGCATAATGCCGCTATCAGATCAAACAGGATACCTTTCTGGCTCAAGGAGGGTATTGCGCGTTATCTTTCCAGCGGGTTTGACGTAACGGCTGAAATGAAGCTCCGCGACATCATTCAGGGCAGCCGCTTTTTCGGAACAAGGGATTTATGGGACAGGAACGACGGTCGAGACGATGAATTGCCTGCTGAAGGTCAGGCGCTATGCTACTTCCTTGTTAAACGCTTCGGTAAAGAGACCCTCGGTGAATTAATAAGAGACTTTCTGGATATAGGATTTTTTGACGACGCATTCAGAGCCGCCACAGGAAAAAGCGCAGAAGATCTTGACCGCGAGTGGGCAGCATTCCTGCTGGACCGCTATAAATATGCCACGCCGCTGCCAGAGACTGGAAAAAGCATGTTGAAAATAAACGCACCGCCCGGCATTATGATACCGGCAGTTTCCCCCGACGGTAAAATGATTGCGGCATTATTCGGCAGGCAAGGACAGGAAGATTTATTGGTCTTTGACATATCAATCGGCCGGACCACAACAATTCAACGCGCAAAAACTCTGTTACGGGGAAGCGGATGCCACAGTATAAAACCGGTGGCCGCCCGGGACAATAGGATATCATGGAGCCCTGACGGGCGAATTATTCTGCTGGCAGGTCTCGTGAAGGACCGCCCGGGCCTGCTTTTTATTGACGCTGCCACGGGCCGCATCATTGTTTCAATGCCGCTACCCTTTTCCATTATCAAAGATCCGGCCCTTTCCCCTGACGGAAGGTTCATTGCCTTCTCAGGCATTGCCGGATCGGCCGAAAACATTTACGTATTTGATCGAAGGAAGAATACCATTACCAGGGTCACAGATGATGATTTCAGCGACCGCTTTCCCGTAATAACCGCAGACGGCGTCAGTATCATCTTTTCGACCAACTGGAATATAAAGGACAACCCTGCGCAGACCGGTTATCACATACATCAGATCGACATTAAAACCGGCAGACGGACGGAACTGGCAGCAGGCGGGGAGAACAACATCCAGCCGGAGCTTTCTTCGGACGGGAAGAAATTACTTTTCATTTCCGATCGGAACGGATTGGACAGCCTATACATCTATACTTTTGCTACAAAAAACATATCACGCTTTCCGGTTCAAACCGCAGCGGTATTAAATCCGAGGTGGCTCCAAGGGTCCAGCTCCTTTATTTTCACCTGCCGGAAAAACCAGAGTACTATCATCGCAATGGGCACCGCAGACGGGGCTGTCATTTTCGACCCGGCATCGAGAGAGCCGGACCTGTCCCCCGCATCATATCAGGAATCATATGTTGATCCCCGGGAATACGCTTTCCATCCATATCAACCTCATGTTCAACCGGGATGGCTACAGCTTGGATCAGCGGGAACGATAAACAACAGTTATCTCTGTTATCTTCAGGCCGGGCTGACCGATTATATGGGCCGCCACAGGCTGATCGTTGGTGCTACTTATGTGCGTGTGCCGCGCAAAAATGATATCAATGCCAGCCTGGCATATTACCTGAGAATACAGCGGACGACCCTTGGATTCGGTATCTATCGGCAGAGCAATCCCCTGGCAATTCATTCACTCGACGAAATGTTAGATCTTTCGCCGCAACAATCCTTTGGAATACATGCCATGGAGCATTATGGTGGATACCTGTCTATACAGAGGTGGATGGTTAAATCCTTCAATATGTCAATTAACACTTCTGTTGGTAGGTATGAAAAAGAATATCACCAGACTGACTGGCGTCACGATCTCCACATGACCTTTGGAAAACTATCTTTTCTGGCTGAATATAACACTCAACAGAGGGGCCTCATGATCCCTGTCAGGGGGTCACAGTTCCAGATCATCGCTGAACATGCTGTCGATTTTACCGGGAAGAAGTCATATACCCGACTCTGCATCGATCTGCGGCACCAGTTCCTGTTCAGCAGACAATTCCTGCTATTCCTGCGGGGAGCGGGAGCTACATTGATTGGCAGCAACCATGGCGGTTTTCAGCATTATCTGGGCGGTTTTGGCAGTCTTCGGGGATATAATCTCAATTCCATCTCAGGCAAGAATATGTTCCTGTTTAATACAGAATTGCGCTTTACTCCCGTCGACTGGAACACCTTCGGGATGCCCTGGAGCGGCGGGCTGCGGAATATCGGCATCGTTCTCTTTTTTGACGCCGGATCGGCCTGGAACGGTTTGTATAGATTGGTTGACAAAAAAACCG
Organism: Spirochaetota bacterium; assembly: GCA_041753395.1. Taxonomy (GTDB): domain Bacteria; phylum Spirochaetota; class UBA4802; order UBA4802; family UBA5550; genus RBG-16-49-21. Next base: position 48,165 of record JBGSUQ010000006.1, on the reverse strand, counting down.
GGCGTCTTGATGATTTAAAAATGGATTTCGGCGCCGGCATAAGAATTGCCGCAAGCCCGCTATTAATTTTAAAACTTGACTTTGCTTGGCCTTTTGATAATAAGTCAATCAGACAAACCAACATGTTATTCAGCATCGGATTTGATTACTAGGCGGTTCCGTGATGGAAAGAAATGGATCGGTCGCGAGAAAAACAAAGGAAACGGACATAACGGTGGAGCTGCTCCTGGACAGCATACAAAAGTCACGGATTGACAGCGGCGTTCCCTTTTTCGACCACATGCTCGAATCCATGTCGAGGCATGGCAGGTTCCGCCTCACCCTTGCATGCAAAGGTGACCGTGAAATTGACGACCATCATTCCGTCGAGGATATCGGTATCTGCTTAGGCCAAGCCTTCAAGCAGGCTCTTGGCGATAAAGCCGGTATTGTCCGCTTCGGAGATGTAACAATTCCGATGGACGACGCCCTAACAATGGTGGCGGTCGACATTTCAGGAAGGCCGTTCTATAAGTATACCGGGCCCATGCTCAGCGGTTCCATCGCCGCCTATAACGAAGAATTGACTGATGAGTTTTTACGCGCCTTTGCTATTAATGCGGGAGTAAACCTCCATGTCATGGTCTATTACGGCCAGAACAAGCACCATGTACATGAAACGATATTCAAGGCCCTGGGGATCGCAATGTATAAAGCCACCTGTAAGGATGACTCATTGAAAGGGGAGGTTCCTTCAACGAAAGGAATACTATGATCACGGTTATTGATTATGGAATGGGGAACCTCAGGTCTGTTGTCAAGGCCGTTGAAAAGTTCACCGACAGGGTGAAGGTATCAGATGATCCTTCCTCGGTAGAAAAAACCGAGGCCCTTATTATGCCGGGCGACGGCGCCTTCGGGATGGCCATGGATAACCTGACCTCCCGCGGCTGGATTGGGCCCATCCATGATTTCATCGCCCGCGGCGGGCACTTTTTAGGCATATGTCTCGGGTTCCAGCTCCTCTTTTCAACGAGCGATGAATTCGGCTCTCACCGCGGTCTGGACATTATACCCGGCGCCGTTGTAAGGTTCAGCGATGATAAACTCAAGGTGCCTCATATGGGATGGAACACGGTGGAGATACTCCATGAAGCGCCTGCCCTGAACGGCATACCGTCGGGGAGCTATTTTTATTTTATACATTCCTATTATCCCGAGGTCACCGACCGAAGCTGGGTCATCGGCGAAGTGGAATATGGCAGGAATTTCCCCTGCATTGTCGGCAAGGGGAACATCATTGCAACGCAGTTTCACCCGGAAAAAAGCCACACGGTGGGATTAAAAATTGTCGAGAATTTTGTGAGGACCGTGTGCTGATCATACCCGCCATAGATATAAAAAACGGCAACTGCGTCAGGCTCCTGCAGGGGGATCCCGACAGGGAGACCGTGTATTCCAGCAGCCCGGTTGATGTCGCGAAACAGTTTGAAGAGGCGGGGGCGAAGCTCATACATGTAGTTGACCTGGACGGCGCCTTCGAGGGTAAGCCGGTCAACCATGCGATTGTTTCATCTATCGCGTCGTCCGTATCGATACCGATAGAAATTGGCGGCGGCATACGTACGGCCGAAGCGGTGCACATGTATGCTGACATCGGCATACGGCGCATAATTGTCGGTACGGTTATCCTTGAAGAATCGTTCAAGTCCATGATCGTCACGTTCCGCGACATTCTGGTTGCCGGCATTGACGCAAAGAATTCCATGGTGGCGACCCATGGATGGAAAAAGTCATCCTCGATGAAAGCCCTGGACCTCATCAGGGAGATAACCGGCTCCGGCATCAGTGAAATAATCTATACCGATATCGCCACGGACGGAATGCTGGCAGGACCTAATCTCAATGCCATAGAAGAGATTTTAAACAACATAACGGGTATTCGTCTTATTGCATCAGGAGGAATTTCTTCGATAGAGGATATCGCAGCCCTCTCACGATTAGATAGTTCCGGTTTAAAAGGATGCATTACGGGGAAAGCCATATATGACGGCAGGATCAATCTCCATGAAGCCATTGCCCGATTCAAGTAAGGTTGCACCATGACACAGAAAGACGACACAAATTTTGTTATCCAGTTCCCGATAGAAATTGAACAATATGAACGTAAGATATACGACCTCAAGCAGCTCATCGAGATCAGCAAAGGCCTGAATTCAACCCTTGAATATAATATACTTATCGATTCCATACTCCTCACCTGCATGGGGCAGATGCAGCTCCTCATGGCGGGTATTTTTCTAAAGAAGGGCATCGGCCATGAGAATTTTGCGCTGCACCGCAACTACAAGGGATTTGAAGTCGACCATTCCATAGAGTACGAGCTCGAACCGGATTCGGAAGTCATCCATTACATGGAAAAGAACTTCAAATGCTACACTCTGACCGAACTGGAGGAGGGAGTGAGCATAGAAAAGTCCCTTACCATTCTAAAAATGCTCAAACCGAACCTCATCGTTCCCCTCATGTGCAAGGGCATCCTCAACGGCCTTATCATCCTCGGCGACCGTATCAACACAAAAGATTTCACGGAAACGGAAAAGGAGTATCTCCTGGACATAGCCTCCCTTGCCGGAATAGCCATTCACAACGCATCACTGTACGAAATGGCAACTACCGACATGATGACAAAGCTTAAGATACACCATTATTTTCACACGATGCTCATAGAAGAGATCAACCGCGCCAACAGGCTCAGCAGGCCGCTTTCGGTCATAATGGCCGACATAGATCATTTCAAAAAATTGAACGACGCCAACGGGCATCAGGCAGGGGACATGGTGCTTATCAATGTAGCAAAAATCATAAGGGAAAGCATCCGGCAGATAGATGTGCCGTCCCGTTACGGCGGTGAGGAATTTTCTGTTATCCTTCCCGGCACTGAAATACAGGAAGCCCTGGTCGTGGCTGAACGGATACGCCAGAATATAGAAAAAGCCCGTGTTATATATGACAATAAAGAGCTCGCGACAACCATATCCATAGGTGTAACCCAGTATGATTCAGATCTTGATAAATCGAAAAATACCCTGATTGAAAGGGCGGACAAGGCCCTGTATATTTCAAAACGCAACGGCCGCAATCTTGTTTCTTTCCTATAATTATCCACATTAGGATGCCCGAACCGAGAGCTGTTCTTTTATTTAGTATTGGGTCTATACCGGCTAGGGGTATGAGCGGGATGGACCCCGATATCCAATTTATATTTGATATACATATATCTTGGATTGCAAATATTTTCTTGACATAATTTGACTAGTTAGATCTATTGACTTTCTAAACAGGGCCCATAGCTCAGTCGGTTAGAGCATCTGACTCATAATCAGGGGGTCGAAGGTTCGATTCCTTCTGGGCCCATTTAAACATAGAATCATTGAAAGGATAATTACAGTATGTATGCAATAGTTGAAATCTCCGGAAAACAGTACAAGGTTGAAAAAGACACCACGATCAACGTCGACCTGCTTGAAGTGAAAGCCAATGATGAATTGATCATAGATAAAATCCTGATGGTATCGGGTGACGACAAGGTAATGATCGGACAGCCGTATTTGAAGAACGTTAAGATCACGGCAAAGGTCCTGGGCGAAATCAAAGGCGACAAGGTTAGGGGTATAAAATTCATGAAGCGCAAGCGCTATGAGCGCACCCTTGGACACAGGCAGAATTATTCACAGATAATGATTAATGAACTGACTGTCAGCTAACGGTCGAGTTGATAACAGTAACATATCATAATATTCAATATGATGATGAACTGCGCTGCGATGTAAACGGCAGCGGGATTATTAAAGTAAAAATTGACGGACATGCTCTTTTCAGTGCCGAAGGCACTAAAAGTAAAACCGCCAAAAAAAAAGGTTTTACCAAAGGATATAATTTGATATGCGCGGCCGTGTCATTTTCGGCACTGACGCTGTTGCGATCAATTACGATACTATCCGGGACCAATCCGGATTATACCATCAATGAAGGCCTGATGGAAATCCGGATGCATGTTGACACCCTTAACGATGAGCAGAAAACTATTACGCGGGTTCTTCTTGAATCTTTTTTAATCGGCATGCTTGATATGCAGAAGAAGTATCCGGATGAAATAGCTATACAAACAGTTGCGGAAAACCAGTAACGATTATAGAGGAGTAGGTCATGGCACATAAAAAAGGAGGCGGTTCCACACGTAACGGCCGCGATTCCAATTCAAAACGGCTTGGCGTTAAGCGCTACGGCGGCCAGCTCATAAAGGGCGGGACCATCATTGTCCGTCAGAGGGGAACCAAGATACACCCCGGCAACAACGTCGGATGCGGCAAGGACTTCACCCTGTTCGCGCTTATAGACGGTATTGTTACGTTTGAGAGACTTGATAAAAAGAGAAAAAAAGTCTCCGTGTATCCGTCCGTATAAATTATCGTTAATATACTTGTCAGATTATGAATCGCGTATTATAATGATACGCGATTTGTTGTTTGTAACCGGTCCCCAACAGTTCCCTGGCGCCGGATTTAAACCATTTCCTGGAACAGCAAGTCCTAATACAACCAACCCGAAAGGAACAGCACAGGTGCCGAAATTCACAGATACAACATACATCCGGGTCAAGGCCGGAAACGGCGGGAAGGGTTCTGTCTCCTTTCACCGTGAAAAATTCATAGCATGGGGCGGACCTGACGGCGGCGACGGGGGCAAGGGCGGAGATATCTACGTGCAGTCTGAAACAATGCTCCATAACCTCTCCCATCTTTTTAAAGACCGCCAGTACAAGGCTGAAAACGGTCATCCCGGCATGAGCAACAACAGGCACGGCAAGGACGGTGCTGACTGCATCGTCAAGGTCCCCGCCGGTACGCAGGTTATCGATTATGAGACAGGCGAAGTGCTTGCCGACCTCATCAATGACGGCGAGCGGTACCTTGTCGCGCCGGGCGGGATCGGCGGCAAGGGGAACGCATTTTTCAAATCATCGACCTTCCAGACGCCGCGTTTTTCCCAGCCGGGGATGCCGGGCGAGGAAAAGCGCATCACCCTGAACCTTAAATTGATCGCCGACATCGGCCTGGTGGGCCTTCCCAATGCAGGCAAATCAACGCTTCTTGCCGCTATCACCAACGCGAAACCCAAAATAGCCGACTATCCATTCACCACGCTTATCCCGAATTTGGGCGTTATCCAGAATGATAGCGGCGGAATATGCAAAATAGCCGATATTCCCGGCATCATTGAAGGGGCTCACCGCGGACACGGACTGGGGCTCTCGTTCCTCCAGCACATCGAGAGAGTCAAGGCCATTCTGTTCATCCTCGACGTTACCGCTGACGATCTTCAGTATACCCTTGATTTACTCAGATCGGAGCTTGATACCTATAATAGTGAATTGACAGAAAAGCCGTATTACATTCTCCTTAACAAGATAGACTTGGTCGACGAAACCCATGTCGAGGAACAGATGAAGAATTTGAAGGACGGGCATATCCTTCCCATTTCAGCGTCAAACGGCCGGAATATACATGAGTTACTGGTCATTATTGAAAGACTTATGGAGTTAAACGGTGCCACGCAAGAATCTGATTAGAAACGTAAAACGAATCGTGGTAAAAGTCGGCTCTTCTTCCGTAACGGAGAACGGCATTATTTCAGGCAGGAAGATATCCGCGATTGTTTCCGATGTCGCTGAGCTGATACTGCGCGGATATCAGGTGGTTATCGTCACCTCCGGCGCCATTACCTCCGGCGCGGGTTCCCTGGAGCGAAATGTTAAAAATCTGACCATTCCGGAAAAGCAGGCCTTTGCCGCGGTAGGCCAGACCATACTGATGAACGAATACCGCAGCAAGTTCAACAAACACCAGCTCCATGTCGGTCAGATACTGCTCACCGAAGATGATGTCAAACACCGTACCAGGTTCCTTAACGCGCGCCACACCCTTGAAACGCTCCTCCATCTGGGCATCATCCCGATCGTCAACGAGAACGATTCCGTCGCCGTGAATGAAATTAAGTTCGGCGACAACGACATGCTGTCAGCCCATGTGGCCGGCCTCATCAACGCTGACCTGCTCATACTCCTGTCTGATGTCGAGGGCTTCTTCATGAACATGGAAGATCCTGAGCCTGTGGAGGAAATCTTCTCTATTAACGAACAAATAATCAAACGGGCGGGAGGATCCGGGTCTGATTACGGCACCGGGGGGATGATGTCGAAGATCCGCGCGGCGGAGATAATTATCCGCTTCGGCGAAAAGATGCTCATCGCCAACGCCGGAAAAAAGCGGGTGCTGACCCGCATCATGGCGGGAGAAAAAATAGGGACAATTTTCATAGGCAAGAACAAACCGCTCCTGGGTAAAAAAAGATGGCTGGCCCTGAGAAAAACCACCGGCACTCTGGTCATTGACGAAGGCGCTGTCAGGGCGATCAGGGTTGGGAAAAAATCGCTCCTGGCGTCGGGTATTACGGAGCTCACCGGTGATTTCAACATGGGTGATGTAGTTGAGATAACAGAAAGCTCCAGGACGCGGATAGGCAAGGGCATTGTCAATTACAGCAGCGACGAGCTTGCCCTGATTAAAGGCAAAAAAACCAGCGAAATAAAAAAAATCCTCAGTGATAATGTCTTCCAGGAAGTAATAAACAGAGACGACCTTATAGTCTATTGAAAAATGAATTCCTGACTTCTATTGGTTCCCCTATCCCCCGGAATGGGCATGAGATAATATTGTTTGGGAATGTCATTGCGAGGAGCGTATCGACGAAGCAATCCTATTGCCACCTTTAAGGGTCAGGGCAGAATACATTTTTCACGGTCTACTTTTTATTATAATACCCTAGTATAGCGGTCACAAGTCCCTCGATGGTATGCTCACTGGCGGAAATTTCGACCTTATAACCGAGCTCTCTGGCTTTTTTTTCCGTGACTGGGCCGATTGCCGCGCATTTGATGATCGTCTTTGCGTCCACACCGGCTTTCCTCATCAACCTGTCAAAATTCTGTACCGTTGATGAGCTTGTAAAAGTAACCAGATCAAACTGCAGCTGCGTCAGCAGTTCCAGCTGCGCCGGATTTGCAGACAGGTCTTCCTCGACGGTGCGGTACACGGGTATATCATCAACCAGCTTCGCCCCCTCCCGCGCAAGGGCCGCTGACAGGTCCCGGGGCGCTATGTCAGCCCGGGGAAGGAGGAACGACTTTCCCGCAATCTCGCTGCGCTCGACGAGCTCCCGCGTTATATCGCTGCTGACGAACCTCTGCGGCACCAGGTCCGCCCTGATACCATACCCGGAAAGCCTGTCGGCCGTGGCTGGGCCGATGGCACAGATCCTCGCCGATGAGAGCGATCTGGAATCATGTCCGCCGGAAAAGAGATGTTTGAAGAAATGCTCAACCCCGTTTACCGATGTGAAGATTATCCAGTCATAGGTGGAAATTTTTCCGAATATCCCGGCAAAACCGTCCTGTGTCGCAGCAGGAAGAATCTTTATCACCGGCGTCTCAATGACGCCAGCCCCCAGTTCCGTAAGACGCGCAGTCAGCTCGGACGCCTGGTCCCGTGACCTGGTGACGACGATGTTCCTTCCGAAGAGCGGGCGCTTCTCAAACCAGTTTATCTTTTCCCTGAGGGCGACGACACTTCCCACGATAATGATCGACGGAGGCCTTATCACGGCCTCTTTAACTTTCACGGCTATGTCCGCAAGGGTCCCGGAGACAGTGCGCTGTGACGGCTGACAGCCGTTTTCAATGACGGCCGCCGGCGTCGATCTTTCGAGTCCGTTAGCAACAAGCTTTTCGATTATCAGCGGCAGGTTTTTAACACCCATCAGGAAGACCAGCGTCTGCACGCCGGTCGCCAATTTGTCCCACCTGATGTCGCTTTCCAATTTTGTCGGGTCTTCATGGCCGGTGATGAACGCCACTGAAGAACTGTATCCCCGGTTGGTTACGGGTATACCCGCGTAGTTTGGCACCGCATAGGCCGAGGAGATCCCGTTGACGACCTCGAATCCGACCCCCTGCTCAACGCAGGAAAGGGCCTCCTCGCCCCCGCGTCCGAAGATGTAGGGGTCTCCACCCTTGAGCCTCACCACCATGTTTCCGGCTTTCGCTTTTTCAACGATGAGTCTGTTTATCTCGTCCTGTTCCATGGTATGGGAAGCGCCGCTTTTACCGACATAGATTTTTTCACAGCCCGATGGGGCAAGGGTATCCACGACCCTCTCACCGACAAGGTTGTCGTAAATCAACACGTCGCATTGTTCAATAAGCTCTTTGGCGCGCATGGTCAGGAGACCGAAATCCCCCGGGCCAGCCCCGACAAGGTACACTTTTCCCTTCCTTTTCATGCTCTGCTCCATATAAGCGGGAACTTTGAGGCCATCCCCTGACCGCATTACAACGGACGGTCGTATATTTGTTCAAGGATTTTTTTTGCACCATCATCGAGAAGCTTGTGCGCAAGGTCCCTGCCAATTGCTTCATATTCTGATACATCACCGTCCAGTGTGCCATGATACACCTCGCGGCCGTCCAGGCCAGCCACCATGCCTCTGAGGACAATCCGGCTTCCGGATATCTTCGCCATGCCGGCTATAGGAACCTGGCAGCCGCCCCCGAGATGAGAAAGAAAAACCCTTTCGCATGCTATCGCCTGATTGCTGTCAGCGTCATTCAAAGGTGCAACGATTTCCTCGGCACGGCGGTCTTTCCCGCGTATCTCAATGGCAAGGGCCGCCTGTCCCACTGCTGAAATAATAATATCTTCAGGGATAATTTCAGTGATCAGGTCCAACATGTCAAGACGGGCCAGCCCCGCATAGGCAAGGATGATACCGGTTATCGCAGGATTATCATTCATTTTTTTCAATCTTGACTGTACATTCCCCCGGATATCGACGATGTTTAATCCCGGCTTGAAGGCGAGCAGCTGGGCCCTTCTCCTGAGGCTGCTGGTAGCGATGGTATCTGAAGCAGCGAGGTCGCCGAGCTTTTTACCGTCCCGTGATATGAATACGTCATGCGGATCCAGCCGCTTCGTCACCGCCCCTATTGTGAGCCCTTCAGGAAGGCTCGTGGGCATGTCCTTCATTGAGTGGACAGCAAGGTCGATAGACCCATCCAGGAGCTCTTTCTCTATTTCCTTGGTAAAGAGTCCCTTGTCGCCGATCTTTGAAAGCGGGGCATCCAGTATCCGGTCTCCGGTTGTTTTTATAGGAACCAGCTCGAAATGATAGTCGGGATGGCAGCGGAGCAGCAGGTCGCGCACCTGTTCGCTCTGCACCATGGCAAGCCTGCTTCCGCGAGTCCCGATCCGAATTGTTGTCATAATGATATACCGTTCCCCATACATTAGTCCCGATATCATCGGGACTAATGCGATACAAGGATGTATCGCGGTTTTTCGAGGCATCAGCCGAGATAAACGCGAGGTATTACGAATTAAATTCGTAATACCGACCCTGAAAAATCCATGGATGGATTTTTCAGGAATCTACTCGAACATTGTTCAGATAATTAAATCAGATGATACAAATCAAGCATTATTCCCGGATAGGATCCATATACTGTACATTTGTAATTATGGGTTACATACCAACAACCAGCATGATAGTATAAATAAATGACTGCAATTGACCTGGATCAAACAAATATTTTCTTGCCAAATATACTCTTATTATAGGATAGTACCACCAGCATAATATGCAGGAACCGCCAATGACTGAAAACCAGCGGCCCAGAAGAAACAGGGCATCATATCTTATCAGGGACCTTGTTGCGGAAACTGTTGTTGACAGGCGCAAGCTTATCATGCCTCATTTTGTGCTTGAAGGCAAAAACCTCAAGGAACCGATCCTTTCCATGCCAGGCGTCAGCAGGGTATCAATAGATAATCTGCTGAAAGATATTGAATCCGACCACAGGACCGGAATCGACAAAATACTGCTCTTTGGTATACCCGATAAAAAAGACGAGCAGGGTAGCGGCGCTTATGACCGCAACGGCATCGTGCAGAGGGCCCTTCGCGAAATTAAAAAGCACCTTCCCGGGATACTGGTCATTACGGATGTATGCCTGTGCGAGTATACCAGCCACGGCCACTGCGGAATAGTGGACGGCGGGAACATCCTGAACGATCCAACCCTGGAGATACTATCCCGTGTAGCACTTTCCCATGCCGAGTGCGGATCAGACATGATAGCGCCCTCGGACATGATGGACGGGCGGGTACGGGCGATCCGTGCCTCCCTTGACGCGGGCGGATTCGACGATCTCCCGATCCTTGCCTACTCGGCAAAATATGCATCTGCATTTTACGGGCCTTTCAGGGAAGCCGCCGGCAGTGCGCCCCAGTTCGGCGACCGCAGCAGTTACCAGATGGACTGCCGCAACAGCCTTGAAGCCGAGAAAGAGGTTCTCCTGGACATTTCCGAAGGCGCTGACATGGTCATGGTTAAACCGGCTCTTTCCTATCTCGACGTCATATACCGCACGCGCCGTCTTGTTAACGTTCCCATCTGCGCCTATAATGTGAGCGGCGAATACTCTATGGTAAAGTCAATGGCCAAGCTTGGCTACGGCGATGAAGCGCGACTCACAAAAGAGATAATAACATCGATCTTCCGGGCCGGCGCCGACATGATCATATCCTATCATACCCGCGACATTTTCAAAAACAACTGGTTCTAACCATGAATATAGAAAAATCACAGAAGCTTCAGAAGAAAGCCTCACGGTTGATGCCGGGCGGCGTCAACTCGCCGGTACGGGCTTTTAAAGCTGTCGGCGGCGACCCCCTGTATATGAAAAAAGGGGAGGGGTCCCGCATGATCGATGAAGACGATAACGTTTTCATCGACTACTGCATGTCATGGGGTCCGCTAATCCTCGGCCACGCCGACCCATCCGTTATTAACGCCATACGCAAAACAGCAAAAAGCGGCACCAGCTTCGGCACATCCAATAAACACGAAGTCCAGCTGGCCCAGCTCATTATCAAGAGATTCAAGTCAATAGAAATGGTCCGCTGCGTCAACTCTGGGACAGAAGCGGTGATGAGCGCCATCCGCCTTGCCAGGGGTTATACCAAAAAAGAAAAAATCGTCAAGTTCGACGGATGTTACCACGGCCACGCAGACCAGATGCTGGTTGCTGCCGGCTCCGGACTGGCCACCTTCGGAACACCTGATTCGGACGGTGTCACAGCGGGTTCCGCAAAGGATACAATAGTAGTTCCCTTCAATGATATTGAAGCTGTGAGCAAGCTGCTGGAAAATGAACACGACTCAATTGCTGCAGTGATCCTTGAACCGGTGCCGTGCAATTACGGCCTGATCCTTCCCAGGAATAATTTTTTACAGGAGATGCGTGCCCTGTGCGACCGCTATAAAATCCTGCTCATTTTTGATGAAGTAATTACCGGCTTCCGCCTCGCCCCGGGCGGCGCCCAGGAATATTTCGGCGTAAAAGCCGACATTACTACACTGGGGAAAATAATAGGCGGCGGTCTGCCTGTCGGCGCCTACGGCGCATCGCGTAAAATCATGGGACATGTTTCCCCCCTGGGTCCTGTTTACCAGGCAGGGACATTGTCCGGCAATCCTCTCGCCATGGCTGCCGGGATACAGACACTGAAGAAGATCGAGAAGATAAACGCCTATGAAGAATTGAACCGCAAGGGTGAAAAAATGGACCGGCTTCTCAAGCCTGCCCTGGAAAAATACGCCGGTAAAGTTCTTTTCACGCGCATTGAATCCATTTTCGCTTTTAATTTTACCTCAGGGAAAAGCATTGATTCACTTGCCCAGGTCAAGGCCTGTGACATGGGCGCCTTTGCAAATTTCCACAACGAGATGCTGCGGAGGGGGGTGTATCTTGCGCCGTCCGGTTACGAAGTGGGTTTTCTGTCCATGGCGCATACTGATGCCGATCTAGAGCAGACCGCTGACGCTGTTGCCGGAAGCCTGGCTGCCATCTTCTGATGAATAATTATACACCCAGAACGGATGACTATTTGATCTTTTAATAAAAATGATATGAATAAACGCGACGAAATATCTGAAATCATCATGATGGGCTTGAGCCACAAAACAGCCCCTCTTGAAATCCGTGAGAAATTCACTTTCGACGAGACCCTCTTGATCAAATTTCATGAACGGGCAAAAAAATGCGGCATTGATGAAATGGTATATCTTGCCACGTGCAACCGCGTCGAGATATATTTTTCCGCTCGCGAGATTCACCGGACCATCGACAAACTGGCCGCTCTGCTGGAAGAATTTACCGGCCTATCACAGGAAAATTTTTCACCATACATTTACAAAAAGTATTCACGCGAAGTTATAACGCACCTTCTCTCCGTAGCCTCATCACTTGACTCGATGGTGATAGGAGAAAATGAGATCTTTGGCCAGATCAAGCAGGCATATCGCGATTCGGTCCTCCATAAAAACAGCGGGATATTGCTGAACAGGCTCTTTCACCAGGCCTTTAACACCGCCAAGAAAGTCCGCACCTGCACCGGCATATCGCAAAACCCGCTTTCCATAGCGTACATAGCCGTTGAACTGGCCATGTCAAGATTCGGAGGCAATCTTTCCAACCGCAACGCCCTTCTTATCGGGGCCGGTGAAATGGGCGAACTCATACTTAAATATCTTACCAAGAATGACATTAATGACATCACCATAGCCAACCGTTCGCTTCACAACGCCGAAACCATCGTTGAACGTATTAATAAAAAAGCGCATATAATTTCTCTCGGCGACATAGCCACAGCGGCCGAACAGGTTGATATTATAATAACTTCTGTAACATGTCATGACTATCTTCTTACATATAAACTAATTGAGTCTATAATCAGTAAAAGGAGCGGCCAGCCGCTTTTCATCATCGATATCGCTGTTCCCCGGAACGTTGATCCTGCTGTAGTAAGTATCAATAACGTAACCCTTTACAATATTGACGACCTTAAGGGAATTGCGGATGAGAACCTGAAGAACCGGATGAAAGAAGTCGAAGCCGCCATGGATATCGTAAATTCAGACGCCAATGAGCTGATTGACTGGTACGAAGGCCTTGAAATGGTCCCCATGATCGTCCACATGCAGGAGAGTTTTGACAAAATCCGCGAGAATGAGGTATCAAAATACCGCAGGCGTCAGTTCAAGAACCTGTCTGAGGAAGACATGCAGCACATCGACGACCTTACGAGACAGATAATATCCAAGATCCTCCATAACCCCATCATGGCGATAAAACAGAACAAGGCCCTGCATCTGGACGGATACCACGATAAAGATGACATCAAGCAGAAAATCAAGATCATCGAGGAATTGTTCAAAATATGAAAATGGATCATGTCCCGAGGCTTATTTTCTGGGAGTTGACCAAAGAATGCAACCTTCACTGCATTCACTGCAGAGCAGAAGCGGAGAACACCCGCTATACCGGCGAGTTGACCCTCGGCGATATTACTGCCGCGATAGATGACATAGCCGCCCATTATAAACCGATACTGGTCCTTACCGGCGGCGAACCCCTGTACCGCAAGGATATTTTCCAGATTGCCTCCTATGCAGAAAACAAGGGGCTCAAAACAGCCCTCGCCAGCAATGGCACTATGATTGATGAACAAACCGCACGCAGCATCAAGGATGCCGGCATGCAGCGTGTCAGTATATCCCTTGACGGCAGCAGCGCCGCTTCCCATGACGGTTTCCGCGGGATACCAGGGTCATTTGAAAAGGCCCTGGCTGGCATTGGCCATCTCCGTTCAGCCGGAATCGATTTCCAGATAAACACAACCATATCCCGCAGAAACGTCGACGAAATAGGAGACATCACGAAGCTTGCAGAAGAAATCGGAGCAAAGGCGCTCCACCTATTCATGCTGGTCCCCGTGGGATGCGGCGTTGAGATTGCTGAGACAGAGATGATATCAAAAGAAAAATACGAGATCGTCCTCAACTGGTTTTACGATAAATCAAAGGAAACCGATCTTGAGCTCAAGGCGACCTGTGCGCCTCATTATTACCGGATCATACGGCAGCGGGCTAAAGAGGAGGGGAGAAAGCTCACCTTCGAGAACGACGGCATGGCTGCCGTTACAAGGGGCTGCCTTGCCGGCACCGGTGTTTGCTTTATATCCCACCGGGGTGATGTCCAGCCCTGCGGGTACCTGCCAATCGCGGTCGGAAATATAAAGGAGCGTCCTTTCCATGAAATCTGGGAGAATGCCCCGGTTTTCAAGTCCCTCAGGGAACTGGACAATCTTACCGGAAAGTGCGGCATATGCGAATATAAAACATTTTGCGCCGGATGCAGGGCCAGGGCCTATTATGAAAACGGCGACTACCTGTCCGATGAGCCTTACTGCGCATATATTCCCTCCAGGTCGGGGTGCTGATGAATTTTACGCCGATTGAAACCAGGATACTGAACAGGATACAGAAGGATTTTCCCTCGGTGCCCGATCCGCTGTGCGCCATGGCTGGAGAATTATTAATTCCGGAAAATGATTACTTCCTGACGGCCCGTGATCTTAAACAGCGCGGGATCATCCGCACTATATCCGGCATTTTCAACGCAAACCATCTGGGCTTCGTTTCGGCCCTGATCGCCTTCAGCGTGGAGGAACGAGACCTGGAACAGTCCGCGGCATCGATCAACGCTCATCCCGGCGTGAGCCATAATTACCGCAGGGACCATCATTACAATATCTGGTTCACCCTTACAGCCGAATCTGACTCCCGGCTGGAACAGACAGTAAAAAAACTGGCGGAACACTCCAGAGCGAAAGACTATATCATCCTGTGCAACGAAAAACTTTTCAAGATAGGATTGATGCTCAGTATCGGCGATGAAATACAGGAGGGCCATGATCCTGACCACGGAAAGACATCCGATGAGACTCAGGCTTACCGACCTTTATCCGACGAGGAAAAGGAAGCAGTTCGGATTTTACAGATGGACCTTCCCCTCGAAAAGGAGCCTTTATCCATTCTTATTGAAACAAGCAACAGCTCAATCAGCCTGGATAAGCTTGTAGCCTGTTTGAAGCTCTTCAAGCAGGACGGCATACTGAGGCGATACGCGGCGGTGCTCCGCCACCAGAAAGCCGGTTACCGGGCCAACGCCATGACCGTCTGGAAGCCGCGCGAAGGGGCTGACATGGAACGAATAGTGAAAATTTTCCATGATTCTCATCAGGTATCCCATCTCTATCTGCGGACGCTCTATCCGGGCAAATGGGAATACCCGTTGTTCGCCATGATCCATGCCCGCACTGATGAGGATCTCAAGAGCATTGTCGAGGAATTATCCTCAAAATCTGGAATAGACGACTTCCAGGCACTTCGGTCACTAAAAGAATATAAAAAAGAGCGCGTGATATACTATTCACCACAATTTACAGAGTGGGAGAGGCAGGCTGGCCTATGATTGATATAGGGAAATTATACTGCGGTGGCAAATCGACCGGTGATTCCCTCAGGTATGGGACCGAAGCAGGTCCGGACTGCCATGGCAACAGCCCCCACGCCCCGGTGAAGCTTGCCAGTGAGCGTAGGCCCATTGTCGTATGGAGCACCACGAGGACCTGCAACCTTAACTGCGTCCACTGCTACACCGATTCATGCAACATGAAGTATGACGGTGAACTCACAACCGATGAAGGACGTTCTCTCATCAACGACCTTGCCGCTTTTGGAATTCCATCGCTCCTTTTTTCCGGCGGCGAGCCCCTCATGAGAAAAGACATTTTCACACTCATAGAATACGCGGCCGGTAAAAATATCCGTCCGGTCCTTTCCACTAACGGCACACTTATAGACCGCCAGACGGCCCAAAACATCAAGAATGCCGGGATCGTCTACGTCGGCATCAGCCTTGACGGGATGGAAGAGATAAATGACAGATTCAGAGGCGTGCAGGGCGCCTTCACCAGGGCCATGAATGGTTTCGAGCATTGCACCGCGGTGGGACAGCGCGTTGGCCTGCGCCTCACACTTACCAGGCGCAACTATGCGGACCTGGACCGCATCTTCGACTTCATTGAAAAAGAAGGGATTAACCGCGCCTGCTTTTACCATCTTGTTTATTCCGGCAGGGGAGGCGACATGTTCAAGGATGATCTTACCCATGGTGAATCCCGTTCTGCCATGGATACGATCATGGAACGCACCAAGGATTATTTCCACCGCGGCCTTGACATCAACATCCTGACCGTTGATAATCATGTCGATGGCGTGTATTTGTACATGAAGCTAAAAGACAGGGACCCGGTGCGGGCCGACGAGGTCTACCGGCTCCTCGCATGGAACGGCGGTGGAGCCAATTCAACAGGCGTCGGCATAGCAAACATAGATTTCTTCGGGAATGTACACCCTGACCAATTCTGGCAGGACTACAGCTTCGGTAACGTACGCAATCGCAATTTCGGGGATATATGGATGGATGAGAGCGATCCCCTCATGCGGGGCCTCAAGCACAAGAGGGATTATATTAAAGGCAGGTGCCGTCTTTGCCGCTACCGCGACCTTTGCACCGGCGCCATGAGGGTGCGTGCTTTCAGGACCTACAACGATCCATGGGCTCCAGATCCTCAGTGTTATCTGTCTGATGATGAGATCGGACTTGATAATGATAAGAACAAGGAGCTTGTACGATCCGGAGAGGTATTTCCAATGCCGATGGAGCTGTCAACAAGATGAAATTGTATCCAGTAATGATCAATATATCAGGGAAAAAGGCTGTCGTTATCGGCGGGGGTGCTGTGGCCCTTCGTAAAATTCAGGACCTGCTTGAATGCGGCGCTTTCGTAACGGTAATAGCACCGGAGATACATCCTGAAATAAACGGGCTCACGGCATCATACAGCGACATGTTATCAATTCTTCAAAGGACATATCACGCGGGCGACTGTGAAGGCTCGATGCTGGTTTATTCTGCAACTGATGATGGAAAGGTAAACAGGGAAGTATATACTGAAGCGACAGCGAAAAATATTCTCATCAATTCAGTCGATGACCCGCCCAATTGTTCTTTTTTCATGCCGTCCTGGTTCAATCGGAATGGCCTGGTGGTGGCGGTTTCAACAAGCGGGATATCCCCTTCGCTGTCCGCACGAATCAAGAACAGCATCGAAAATAATATTCCCGAGAACATCGATGACACTCTCTCCGCGCTCAAACAGGCGCGGTTACTGCTCCGGGAAGACAGCGAATTTTCCGATCTGTCTACTGAAAGGCGCGGCAAAATACTCAAGCAAATCGTCCTTGACGACGATCTGCTTGGAGAACTAGTCGATTCTTACAAGAATGATTCAGTGAAAAATTTATTGTTAAAAATTAAGACTGCTACTGCATAACCCCGAAATCAACCCGTACTGATCCGTGAAGACCTTTTCACGGAACACTCTCACTCTCCATTCTTTTTCGGCCTTGCAACATTTACCCGGATGTTCCGTCCATCTACATCAGAACCGTTCAGCTTCTGGATAGCAGCATCAGCCTCAGAGTCATTGGCCATCTCAATAAAGCCGAACCCCTTGGACTTGCCAGAGTCTGGGTACCTGATGATTTTCACTGATGTGACTTCTCCATGTTGAGAGAACAGATCGCGAAGAGTCTCATCAGACATCTGATATGACAGATTACCCGCGTAGATTTGTTTAGACATACCTCACCTCAAACAAAAAATGATATATATAAATTATACCGCCGCGCCGTCAGCGGACGGAATAATTAATATACGCCAGTGAAATATGATATATATGCATAACCAAAGATAATCGGCTACTAGATCGGTGGGGAAATCTGCGTTCTATTTTTTTATTCAAGTAATCGGAAGAGAAACAGTATTCAATACGGACACTGGCTGCTCTAAATCCCCAATCCCCCTTGAACAAACCGTGATAAATGTAGAATCCGGGGGATTAACCGCAAAATTTTATTGTTCTGTAAAATAATGCTATGTTAAAGAACAAAAATGAATTGATGTAAACCATAGACTATAACAATTAATAAGTCAAGAATCTTTTTTCAGTAATTACAACGGCCCGCTTTTATCCGGGACAAATTGTCTTGCATTCCTGGCATATCAGATCATAGTATGCATAGAGCTTATTTAACAGTAATAAACCCATGAAACCTATTTCCGAAGAAAGAATGTATGACCAAGGCCATGGATGGATCGAGATGGAGGATGATTTCATCGGACGCTGCGGTATTTCGGAACAATATCTGAAAAATATTGATATTGTTGAATTTGTCGAATTCCCGGATGTTGATGTTGAAGTAAAAAGGGAGGAGCATGTTGCCATATTGGAATCGGCTATTGATTACTTTAAATACAGGTCCCCTGTTTCAGGAAGGATTATCGAGATAAACAGGAAACTTGAAATACAACCAGGTCTGATAAATATCGATCCCTATGGAGAAGGGTGGATATATAAAATTGACGTAAAAGAGCCACGGGAGTTTGATGAGCTGATGCATGATGATGAGTATAAGGTTTATGTTGAGAGCTCAAGAGACATATAACCCCTGCAGTTTTTTAGATATTGTAAAAATGGGCTTGATTTTTATTGACTTATTATTCTATATTCAATAATAAATATATGATTTTATAATTTTATTATATAATTTTTGAGCATTTGTTAGTATTATTAATGTAATATGGCGCAGGCAAAGCCATGGTTCGGGAGGGAGTATCATAATAATAAAGATGGGGAGTATTGTATGAAATTTGACATCTTGATACAAAATGTTTTCGTTCTATTCGTAATTGCCATTATCATTGAATCCTGTGCGATGGCTATTTTTTCCTTAACTGCTTTAAAGGATGTTTCCGAGAACAGACCGGTCCTGGTTGCCCGTGATACGTTAGTAGTCATTCTTGCTCTGGTCCTCTGCTACAAGGTCGATTTATTAAGCCTTTTTTCCGGCACCGGTATCAAACTCCACAAGTATATCGACACCGCCATCAGTGCCTTCATGCTGGTCGGGCTCACGAACGTTGTAAACGGCTTTTTCGCTAAACTGCGGCGCGGTTGACAGGCGGTGCTGCCTGAACCCGATGGGCGACGGGGATGGCAGTATCAATAAATATATTATTGCCAGACCGTGAATACTAACATGTTGTCGATCCGCAGTGCCGAGTGTCATAATAACAACTTCCGATAAGATATATTATGTCTCATTAGAATTTATACAAATATAGAGACCTATTGCGAGCTGCCCAGCTGCAACAGGGCCACAGAGTAACAGGCAATGCCTTCCCCCCTGCCGGTAAACCCCAGGCCTTCAGTCGTCTTTCCTTTGATGCTGATGCGGGATGCATCTATATGCAGAACTGCCGAGATATTTTTTTTCATATCATCGATGTGCGGTGATATTTTAGGCTCCTGGCATATCACAATAGAATCAATATTAATCACTGATGCCTGTATTTCACTCAATGATTCGCGGACTTTTTCTAGCAACTCCATGCTGCTGATATCTTTAAAAGAGATGTCTGAATCCGGGAACAGGCGTCCGATATCCTTCAGCCCGGCGGCTCCCAGAAGCGAATCAATCACTGCGTGTATTAACACATCCGCATCAGAGTGGCCCTGAAGCCCGAACCTGTAATCGATCTTTTTCCCGCCTAGTATGAGGTCACGTCCTATAACAAACTGGTGCACATCAAAGCCGTTGCCTATCCGCAGATTGACCATTAACAGCTACATCTCGAAGACATCTGAAAGCGAGCTTAGCTTGAGGACATTGAGGACTTTTGCGCTTACCTTGTGTATATGAAGATTCTTCTCTTTTTTCTTCTGGAGCTTAAGAAGACTTATCAACACGCCCACCCCGGAAGAATCAATATAATCAACATGTGAGAGATCTATCTCTATGTCTTTGTCAATGTTATGACCTATTTCAAAGAGCTTTTCTTTGAAATTCTTTATAGTCATCATTTCAATATCACCGTTGACAATCACATGAACGATATCGGTTTCTTCTTTAATTTCTATATCCATTATGATAGTCTCCCGGCATATTTTGAATAATTATATTTTAGTATTAATATCAAGTCAAACATAAATTTTCTAAAAATATTTAAAACTCGCAATAATTAGAGCCCCAGACGCCTTTTTCATGAACAAAAGTAGGTAATCCAAATATAAAACAATCTAACATATTAGCAGTTCTTTAAAAATAGCCCTTATTAGAATGCTCAATTATTATTC
Source organism: Spirochaetota bacterium (assembly GCA_041753395.1). GTDB lineage: Bacteria > Spirochaetota > UBA4802 > UBA4802 > UBA5550 > RBG-16-49-21. The sequence goes on along the minus strand of JBGSUQ010000006.1, from coordinate 27,901 downwards.
AGATATTTTCATATCAACAATAATCATCCGGGGCGTGATTTTGCCATTATAACAATTATTTTCAAGCCGGTATATTACATCAAGGGGCTTACCGGCTTCAAATAAATCTTTCATCTTTGACCCCATTCCCCAGCCGATGGCAATAAGTGGATTGTACTCAGAAATGAAATATTTACCGTGATTATTCCCGAATTGCTGGAATGATTCAAAAGCAATATTCCGGGAAAGGAATGCAGGCTCAGTGTTGCCATTCCCGTAAGGTTCGAGCATCTGCAGGTCATTGATAAACCTGGTCGTGATACATGCAATATCCAGTTCACAGTCGATTTCTGATGCAAGAGGCGCGACCATTCCTCCGTCCATACCCTGTTCGACAAGGCTGACAATTTCATCAACGCTATCTGCCTGTATTGTAAACCCGAACGCATTCTCATGGCCGCCAATCCGCTCGAACCGTTCAGAATATTTTCCGAAATGACTGAAGAACGGAGCCCCTCCGCGGGACCGGCCGGATCCTTTTACAATGCCGTTCCTGCCGGGCAAAACGGTTACGATGACCGGTTTACCGGTAACATCAGCAATACGATTTGCTATCAAGCCGGCATACCCTTCAGGTATATGGTCAGTCTTGATATGAATCAGCCTGCCCTTTGAATCCAGTGTTCCATTGTTTATATTTTCCAGCAATCTAGCGCAGAACTGTTTAACAAACAGCCTTCTTTCCTCGTTCAATTCTTTTATTTCAGAGATAATTCCCCGAAGCTTCGCAATATCATTGACGATAAAAAATTTAACGGTCAGGTCGGTTTTTCCGACTCTACCGGGAGTATTGAGCAGCGGCGCGATTGTCCAGCCGATAAAACGCGAATCTACTTTTTCGCCATTCATGATCATAGAAAGAGACTGCTGCTTAGTTTTACTCAAATTATCTATACCGGCGCGAACAAGGACCCTGTTTTCACCTGTCAGGCTGATTACATCAGCTATACTGCCAATTGCGACAAGACTGATAACGGATTCGATATAATCTCTCACTTTTTCCGATCCGGCCAGCTGCGTCTCCATGAAGATCTTATTCAGTAAATCAATGATATCAGGATACACTGTTCTTTTAATAGTTAACGTCTTGCGTATATCCTCAATATCAACATCAGCGTTATTGGTGATGCCTGCAACGAAACCAATGTACTCGACAATCTTTTTCCCGGTGAATTCTGATTTAAGCCGTTCAGCAACATCGCGTTCATATACCAGAATAAAATCATCGGGGTCAGCCGAATCAATATGGCTTTCCAGCCCGGCGGAATCGAGTTCGTTTACAATTTTTTCTATTGTGCAATTCCGGATGAATGAAACGGTGTGTTTGCCCTCTGCACCCGCTATAATCAGGAAAAGCCTGTTGAATGATGGGAGATAACTCATCAGGATAGCATGAGACAGCTTGAACGCCACGCCGACGCCGGCAAGATTTTTAAAGGGATACGGCGACCCGGATATCTTGGGATTGATCAGTATCGCATCAGGGAGGTCTTTGTCCTGCTCATGGTGATCGGTAACGATTACATCAATGCCGAGTGATTTCGCATAAGCGATTTCCGCCACGTCCCTGGTGCCGGAATCAACGGTAATGATCAGTGTTACACCGTTAACCTTGAATTCGTCAATTATTGTTCTGGTTATACCATAGTATTCATCATCCTTGAGATAGCGGAGAAACGGTTCGCTTTTCATTCGAGTAAAAAGGTTATGTAGAACCGCAAGGGAGGTTATGCCGTCAAGGTCTGAATCCGCGAAAATACCGATCCGCTCACGCACATCAATTGCCTTTCTGATCCTGGCAACAGCCTGATGCATGTTTTCGAACAAAAAGGGACTGTGCATATCGGCAAGGGTTCCATGCAGAAAAGCATCAATAGATTCAGGAGTATCATAGCCGCGGGAATGGATTATTCCCATGATGATTGGGTTAATCCCAAAAAGAGTCGCGTGGTCGGATATGATTCTGTTCGCATGTTCTGCAATGCTGTTTACGGTACCCATGGCCTACTGTATCGCCTTCTTCGCCAGATAGTCGGCCTTGTCATTCTGACTCCGTGGAACATGCTCAATCTTGCAATTATCGATTGACTTCAATAAAGAAACTGCCAGATCATGCAGCTTCTTTATCTGGTCATTTTTTACTTTAAAATCGCCCGAGATCTGTTTTACCACCAATTCAGAGTCAGTACGTATCTTGACGACTTTTGCCTTGAAATATATAGCAATTTTTAGTGCCCTTATCAGCGCTGAATATTCGGCGTAATTATTCGTTCTTGTCCCGATATATGATGATATCTTTCCGATCTGGCGGCCGTCATGATCAAATATGACAATGCCAATACCTGCCGGGCCCGGGTTTCCGCTGGAAGCACCATCTACATACATGGTCAGGGATGAATTGAGCGGTATTGTGGATAGCTCGGCGCCTTCGAATAACAGACTTTCGATAGACTGCTCATTTTCGCCATTATCCGTATGTTCTTCTTCGTGGCTTTCGGATCCTTTTTTTATGATTATTTTTTTCCTGGAGAACTGCTTCTCATACTTGTCGATAATGAGGATCGCCTCCTCTATGACATTCACGACGTCTTTTATTTCGCAGTGGGCCAATTCAGCGATTTTCTCCAGGCTTTTTCCTTCCGCAAGCAGCTTCAGGACCCTGTCGATGCTTAATAACATATTCCTACCCTTAAAAGCATTCATATCAGATATTTTTGATGATCACCACAGCGCGGTGACCATGGTGCGATCTATGCAGTGTCACTTGTATATATATTTACCGCAATTGGTGCAGTTTACGACTTTATCATCTTTTGAGGCATCTATGGCGAGAAACGAAGGGATCTTGAAATTACAAAACCCGCATATTTCACCTTCCACCCGCGCTATTGCTTTTCCTTCACGGGAATTGATCATCTTAATAAATTTTGATTTATACAATGATGAGAGTTGATCAAGTAGGGCATCAAACTTTTCACTGTTTTCTTTTATAATTCCTTCATGCTTGGCTATATCAGATGAAGTTTTTAATGTTTCTTCTTTCACTATTCGGACTTTTTCATCGACTTCGCCCTGAAGGCGGGACAGTTCCTTATCTTTAAAATCAAGATCATCGATCATGGAAAGGGTCTTTTCTTCAAGGTTCCCTATATCGAACCTGATAACATCAATTTCTTTTTCAACGGCGTGCAGTTCTTTTTCAGTATGAATTATTTTTTTTCTATCTTCCAGTTTCGCAATTCTGATGCTCATTTCAGATAAAGATAATTCCTCCTGTTTTGTCGAGTTCTTCAATTCTTTTACTTTTTTGTTTAAGGTATCAAAATTGATCTTTGCAACCGATAACTCTTTTTCAAGGGCTTTTACGATGGCATTGATTTTTTCTATTGCCGATCTGGCTGATACGACCCTGTCCCAAAAAAGCTGCAGTTCCATCATTATTTTTATATTGCTATTCATTGGTCGTACCGTATATTTTAAATGGATTCTTTTCTGATTCTGATATATATATGGGTATATCTGCAGCAGCGTCCTTGTTTGTCAAGCAGTCGATTACGCGGTCACGTAAAAAACCGAGCATTATTACCTCTGTTCCATAATGTCCGGCATCCAGAACAGCAGTTCCATGGTCTGCCGCATATTTCGCATGGTGGTACCCGACATCGCCGGTAATTATACAATCAGCCGCAGTCTCCCGGATGATTTTTTCTATCGATCTCCCCCCTGCCCCGTTCATCAAGGCAATCCGTTTTACTTTTTTCCCAACATCACCAGTATAAACAATAAACTCGAGGTTAAGCGCCGTTTTTACTCTTGAAAGGATTTCTCGTAATTCTGCTGGTTTTTCCAGATTTACCAGTGCGCCGAATCCTGCCTCCGCGCCGTCCGGCAAGGGATTATGCGGGAACAGCGGTTCCATGCCGGTGAATCCGATACTTTTCGCCAGCTTGTCGAAAAATAGTTTATCCAGGTTGGTGTGGGCTGAATACACATTAACTTTATTCTCAACAATCTTCACGATCAATGACGATTCGGGGTTTTTGGTGTCAATCCGATTCAATGCATTAAAAAACATTGGGTGGTGTGTAATAATAAGGCCGCATTTCTTTACTATCGCTTCGTCAAGCACAGCAGAATCCATATCCAGAGATATGAGTATTGAAGCAACCTCCATTCCGCGGAAAATGATTTGTGGTCCGGAATTATCATATTCTTCCTGCAAGACGGGCTGGAGGTTTGAATCAAGAACCTTTACTATTGTATCGATTTTCATATATTGGCAAACGTATATCAGGTAAATAAATTAAAATAATTTACCTTAGAAATGATTATTTTAATGATATGTCAAATCAAAAACAAAGTGGCTGGATCAGAGGATGAGCATCGAATCGCCATAGGAAAAAAAACGATATCGCTGCCGTATGGCTTCCCGATATGCGCTCATGATGACATCATAACCGGCAAATGCGGCCACGAGCATGAGAAGCGTTGATTTAGGCGTGTGAAAATTTGTGATCATTGAATCAATTGCCGTAATGTTCCGCGGCGGATATATGAAGATATCCGTTTCGCCTTCGCCGGGGATGTTCACGCCGTTCCTGAATGTGGATTCCAGGACACGCACGGACGTCGTTCCAACGGCAATGATACGATTCCCATGTTTTCTTGAGGTGTTTATTATTTCGGCACTATCCCTGCTGAGAACATATCGTTCGCTGTGCATTCGGTGCCCGGTGATATCATTGACCCGCACGGGCTGGAAAGTCCCCCATGATACGAATAATGTAAGAGGGGCCATCTGCACGCCGATAGCCCTGATTGCAGCAATCAATTCCTTCGTAAAGTGCAGGCCTGCGGTAGGAGCCGCCACGGCACCGCTTTCCGTGGCAAATACTGTCTGATATCTTATCCTGTCGTCCTCTGTCATTTCACGCTTGATGTAAGGCGGAAGCGCAATAAGTCCGATTGCCGACAGTAGTTCATCATTAAGACCAGTATTTGATTCTATTTCAACGAGTTCATTTGTCTTATCAATGATCCTGAACTCAATCGAGGAGTCTGCTTCGGAGCGGATTATATCGCCCTGTGCAATTCGGCTCGTCCTGTTGGTTATTGCCGTCCACCTGCATTCATTAATCCGGGCAGTCAGCAGCAGTTCAACGGCACCGCCGCTTTTTCTCCTGCACGGTATCCGTGCATTGATTACTTTTGCGTCATTATAAACAAGTACGTCACCCCTTGTTAAAAATAAAGGGAGGGATGAAAATTCGCCATGAAGGTATGTGCCGTTCTTTCTATCAAGGACAAAAAGGCGCGATTCATCGCGTTTTTGTTTTGGATGCTGTGCAATTAATTCCGGCGGAAGATTGAAATTGAAATCATCAATAGTGAAGTGATCGAACGGCATATTCTATTGATAGTTGAATAAATTCTTTTGTTTTGAGGCTATGTATGAATTCCTGACGCTGGCTATTTTTACGCCCGAATAGTAATGCCGAAGTATATCCTGATAGCTATATCCGCGCAGCGCCATACCACGGGCGCCCCACTGGCACAATCCCACTCCATGGCCCCAACCATGACCTTTGAGAATCAGGCTGTCATTATCTTTTTTTGATGTAAAATAGAGGCTTCGGATTTTTTCAGGAGGAAACAGCAGTCGAAAATTATTACCGTTCATCCGGATTGTGGCTCGGTTATGTTTTATCAATACCTCGACCACACGATCATCCTTTTTCATAAATGAAATATTGCTGATCGCTCCTATGGAAGGGTGCATTTTCGCAAGATGAGCCCTGATCTCGGCAAGATTAAGTATCGAGTCCCAACTGTACTTGGTGGAGTCATTGCAAAAACCGCATTTTATCCCCTGCAGATACGGAAGATTGCTTTTATTCCAAACATACCTATCATCAATTGTTTTTCCGCCACAGGTTGAATGAAAAAATGATAATATCGGTTTTTCCTCGTAAATCATGATCTGACCGGAAGTTGCCCTCACCGCTTCAGTTGTTTGCGGCTTCTCATCAGCCATGCCCCGGTATACCTGCGTGGCTGCAGTCGCATCCAGGTCATAAACTGCATTCTGGTCCTGTTTTGATTTTATATGGTAATAGGTAAAGGTACGAGCAGCTACTGCCTGCGCCTTGAGGGATTCCTTGTCCCAGTTTGCCGGTATTTCACCCGGTACGACACTCAGAAGATATTCATCGATTGTAAGCAGATTGATTGCCAGGACAGCATCATTCTGGCATCTAATAATGAGAGAACCCCTGTATGATTGTCCATTTACCATAATCGGATCAGTTACGGGTTCAACAGTTATAATGCCCCTTATAGTGCGTGAATTAAAATTGTATGGCATACCGGAAGTACTGCCATTGCTGATAAGCATTCCATTTCGATACAGCTTTATGGTACCCCGCGATGATATTGCAACGTTCCCGGTCTTCTTCAGCACCAGTATCTTTACGGGATGAGTATCTTCATCGGCCCGATAATCCCTGACCATGAAAGGCGCGCACGAACTGATCATAAATAATGAAACCATGACCAGCGCAATGCAAGATTTATTAAAGTTGAAATGCATCAGGATATCAGCCCTTGGGGTGATGCTTTTTATGTATTTCCTGAAGCTTTCTCTTTGCCAGGTGGGTATACACCTGCGTGGTAGATATATCCATGTGCCCCAGCAGTTCCTGGACAGACCTGAGGTCCGCACCATTTTCAATGAGATGAGTGGCAAAGGAATGCCGGAGCGTATGCGGCGTTATGTTTTTCTTTATCTTGGTCCTGGTCACATAATTTTTCAGCAGACGCCATACGCTTTTACGGTTCAGCTTCGAACCCTTTTTGCTGATGAACAGGTATTCGCTTTCCCTTTTACCGCAGATGTCAGGCCGCGATTCCTGAAGGTATTTTCTAAGCAGTCGTTTTGCCTCATCGCCGATGGGCGCAAGACGCTCCCTGTTCCCTTTCCCGATTACGCGTATGAGGGAATTTTCAAAATCTAAATTATTGTAAAGAATTTCAATTGCCTCGCTTATACGAAGACCACATGAATAAAGAAGTTCGAAAATGGTCTTGTCGCGCAATTCGTACATATCGTTTTCAGAAATTGAGCTGAAAAGGGTGTTCACTTCCTGGATGTTCAGGAAATCAGGCAATGTCTTTTCGACATGAGGCGATTCTATCTTGGTAGTCGGATTGTCAATTTCATCAAATTTATCAGAGATGAAATTGTAGAACTGCCGTATTGCAGCAAGTGATCGTGCAAGGGTACGGCTCGAATTTTTTTTCTTTATCCTTTCAAAATTCAGGAATTGCTGTACATCTTCCTGTGTCGCCGAAAGGATATCCTTGTTGTTAGATGACAAAAAATCACTGAATTTTTTTAGATCATAGGTATAAGAATAAATCGAATTTTCCGATAGCCCCTTTTCTACTTGCAGAAACCTTTTAAACCGATTAATTGCTTGAACTTCTTTCACGTCTGATCTCCTGAGTGGTTATTTTTTTTTCCACTCCTACTTTCTATGAAAAAAATTCACCAGGTATGTTATATTAATTAATGTATTCGAATTCTCTATACTTACAAATTAATTATCGGTTATACTAGATTATGTCTTTATTTATTGAGGCCAAAGATTAAGTTTTATATAAAAAAATTCATTTTTTTTTAAATTTTTTTTTATTTATTCAACTTTGATTGTTCCGGCAGGCGTTTTAGTGGAGATTTTATCAATTATGTCGCATAACCTGCAACATTATTCAACGAATTACATGATAATAATCAAGAATTCTTTCGCTTCGTAGTAGCAGTTTTAACTTTTGACTTTGAGACAGGAACATCCTCGAGGATCATTCCGTCTCTGAAGACCACTTTTCGGTCTGTATAGGCGGCAACTTCCGATTCATGTGTTACCATTATAATGGTAATGCCGAGTTCCTTGTTGAGCTTGCTAAAAAGCTCCATGATTTCATGCGTATTATGCGAATCAAGGTTTCCCGTGGGCTCATCGGCAAGGATTATCGCAGGGTCATTGATAAGCGCCCGTGCAATCGCTACCCTCTGCTGCTCCCCTCCTGACAGTTTATTTGGATAATGGTCTTCCCTACCCGAAAGACCCACCCGTCCGAGGAGTTTTTTTGCCTTAGCTGATAAATCCTTAGGGCTTATCCCCCCTTTGTAAAACAGGGGCAATTCTACATTTTCCAGGGCGCTTGTGCGCGCGAGAAGATTGAATCCCTGAAAAACAAAACCGATTTTTGTATTTCTTATTTCAGCTTTCTCGTCGTTATTAAGCTTGCTGCCGTCAATGCCGTCGAGTATATATTTACCCGCCGTCGGAGTATCCAAAAAACCCAGAATGTTCATCAAGGTGGATTTTCCTGATCCTGAGGCACCCATGATGGCTATGTATTCGCCCCGCGTGACACTGAATGAAACGCCTTTCAGCGCCTGCACCTGTACTTCTTCGCTTAAAACAAATGTTTTTTCGATACCGATAATTTCAATTACCTTCTCGTCCATGTCACTTGCCGGTACCTTTAGATGATCGTATATACTTTATGAGGATTTTATCGCCTTTTTTGAGATTTTTCTTTATTTCGGTGAAGGTGTCGCCGCGAAGGCCGACTTCAACTTTGACCTTTTCAGCAGGTATTTTACCGGAACTGATTTCAGTTTTACGCCAAACCGTATTTTTTTCAAGTTCCGCCTGCCCCTCAAGGGGGTTAATCAGCAATGTCTGGTTTGGTACACGTACGACATTTTCAACCTTGTTTACTTCGATTGTAGCGGTGGCGGTCATACCCGGTTTTAACAGGCGATCATCATTGTCACAGACAACTATTGAATCATAGGTAACCACGCCGCCCTTGGCCATGGGGCTTGCCATAGAGCCTGCCATGGGGCTTGCCACGGGGCTAATCCGTACCTTTTTAATTTTACCCCGAAACGTCTTTTCCGGGTAAGCGCTTACCGTAAAAAAAACATGTTGGTCTTTCTTGACCTGGCCTATATCCGATTCATCAATGCTTATGGTAAGGTTCATTTTTTTCAGGGTGGGAGCTATAATAAAAAGCGGAGAATTCATTATAACCGGTGTTCCTTCAGTTGTCAGAACATCAAGTACAATGCCATCTATCGGCGAAACTATCCTGGCATTATTCTTCTGCGTTCTGGTATTTTCATAATCAATCATGAAATGCCTGTACTTGAGCTGTACTGTCTTATAATTATATTGCGCCCTCTCCAGTCCTTTTTCCGAGATCAGTTGTTCCCTGAACATGCTTTTTTTTGATTCAAGATCTTCATTGGCAATGGCAAGCTCAAGCTTGGCGCTTTCCAGCTGAGCCCCCATTTTTTTCAACACCTGGTTAAGATCCGCTGTATCTACTTCGGCAAGAAACTGTCCTTTTCTGACTTCCTGGTTAGATTCAACTGAAACTTTGAAAATTACACCATTCGTTTTACAGAGTATATTTTTTCTTTCCGATACTTCAAGAACGCCGGTTACTGAAATCGTTTTTTCCACCTTGCCGACAGTAACGTCATGAAACTCAAATTTGTCGCCGGAATTTTTGGAGCAGCTTCTAATAATGTTGAAAAATACTAATATGGCAACTGCAACAATAGCGATGACTATTACTTTCTTTTTTGTTATTTTTTGCATAAAGAATCCTCTCCCAAGCCGACAATGCTTGATATTTTAGCCACTGCCATCAGGTAATCGTATTTAGCTTTCTGGTAACTCATTTCGGCATTATCGAAGGACATTATGGCTTCATTAATCTCCACCTGCGTCCCGGTCCCGCTTTGATATGATTTCTTCGCAAGCAGCAAGTGCTTTTCTGCGTCTTCCTTCAATTGCTTTGACATCTCTATTTGTTTTTTCAGATCCAGCAGTGACTGATACTGGGTTACGATCAGAGTTCTCGTCGAAATAGTGACATCCTTCTCCTTGTATTTGGCCTTGTTATATTCCGCATTAGCGGAATCAACCCTGGCCATTACCATCCCGCTTGAAAAAATAGGAATTCGAGCGACAAAATTCACCCCTATCGATGGCTTCCATGCTTCGGAATAAAAGTTTCTTTTGAATGAAGTAAAATCAAGCCTTGAGTTCCGCAGTCCTCCAAGGACCTGGAAATCAACTTCAGGATAATGACCTGCCTTTTCCAGATCCACCCGGGTCTTGTAAAGCTGCGTTTGCATTTTTACCAATTGCAAATCAGGAAAATTATCCTCTGCAAGTTTATTCAATTGTTCGAGAGAATACGATACTTCAGGCAGTTCGTTGAAATCCTCAAGATTGAAATCCATTCCCGGTTCGTCTATGCCCATGATCCGTAAGAGCTCGGTCCGGGCCGCCCTCTCGCCGTTTTTAGCCTTCTGCAATTCCACCTCTGAATTCTTAAAATCATATTGAGCCCTGCTCAAATCAAGGATGGATTTTTGCGCATTATTATAGAGGATTTCCGTCATCCTAAACTTATCCTTATTGCTTTTTAGCATCTTTTCCCTCGTGGCTACCGTTTCACTGGCCATGAGATAAGTGCAATAGGCATTTTTAACGCTATATACAACATCCTGTATTGCTTTTTTATTCTGAATCTTGTATATGTTCAAGTTGGTTTTTGCAAGGGCCTGATTTTGTGCTTTCTTTTCGTTATACAGACTTACCGAGGCTGTCACCCCTGTGGTAATACCAAGATCATAATCTCTGGTTAAGGTTTTTACAAAGGGACTGGGTTGAGGTTGTACATATTTATCGAAATAATCTCTAAGCCAAACTTGTTCCACTTGGTTTGAGGTTACATATGGTATAACTTGATACCAATCTGAATGTACGGTCGGGAAATTGGTCTTGGTATAGCCATCTGTTTTGATGTTCACGTCAATAAAGAATAGCCGCTGGGCTAGCGCCACACGGTAATCGGCCATCGCTTTCTGTTTGTCCTCTTCCGCAGCTTTTATCGTGGTATTATTCTGAATTGCAATATTGATGCATTCCTTAAGCAATAACACTTTTTTAGGAGGGGCATCGTCCGCGTATAGAACCATTCCGGATAAAAGCAATGCCACCAATAACGAACTTAAATGTTTCATCCTGTTTCCTATTTCAAGGCTCTGCAATAACAATTAAATAGACTTATATTAGTTAATATATCTGACAGAATTATATAACAACGATCTTGAACAATGTAGTGTTAAAATTAATGTAGTTAAATAATATCATTTAAGTATTTATATTAAATACTGTCAAGAAAATAAATCTACTTAAATCTACGTAATTAATAATAATACTATTGATAGTAAATGATATATGGATTACATTATAGCCTTTTTCGTTTCCACAAGACGTTTTAATGATTAAATAATGGCCTGTTCGATTTATTATTTACTCTTGTTGATAATCAGACATGTTGCAACAAGAATACATTCTAATAGGAACCTCTGTCGCCATCTGCCAGAGCAACATTTCACCAATCTTGCAATTCTTAGAAAATCTATTGATTAGTCTACTATTCGTTAAATTTGTTGCAGATCTGAATTAATATTATCTGCCATTATCCGTCATGGTGGTGGTCGTCATTTGGAGTTATAGTATACTGACACGGGATTTTCAGAAAGTCATGAAAGACTATTACTGCAATTTGTTCATCAATATATTGATATTTCTGGATTTATGTTCTATAAAATAAAAAAATATTTGACAGTTGTACTCCATGATTAAATAAAGGGTTTTCAGTATTGCTGGCGTAGCTCAATCGGTAGAGCAGTTGATTTGTAATCAACTTGTTGGGGGTTCAATTCCTCTCGCCAGCTAGTTAACGGTGAGGTTCCCGAGCGGCCAAAGGGAGCAGACTGTAAATCTGCCGGCGTAGCCTTCGATGGTTCGAATCCATCCCTCACCACAGCGAAAACGGCCAGTTTTCAAACTACAATGGCCTGTTTTCGAGGCTTCCGGTCAACCGGTGCTTCATAAAACCCAAACTGTAGCATAAGTGTAGCACAAACTGTAGCACAGAGTGTAGCATTTTTGCTCCAGAATCAAGGAGATTTTATGATGGCACACAACTCTGGCAAGCCTTACACTCTTTATCGTCGTGACCGCGTTTTTTACTGCCGCTTCAAACTTCAAAATGGTGAATGGAGTCCCGCAAAGTCTACTGGCGAAACTGCAAAAGGTCGTGCTGAAAAATGGGCTGTTGATTATCTGCATCATGGTCAAGTGATCATGAAAGAGAATGTCACCTTCAACAAATTCGCGGAAAACTTTTTCGCGTGGGAAGGTCAATGGGCAACGTTGAAGAAAGCACGAGGTCTTCGACTAAGTGAACGATGGTGTCACGAGCTGAACGGCATACTCACTCGCATGATACTTCCCGCAATCGGCAAGCGCAAACTCAAAGACATTGACGAACAACTCATCGAACAATTGACCGTTGACTTCTACAAGCAGGGTCTCGCGGGTAGTTATGTAAACAAAATGCTTATAGCAATCAAGGCAATTCTCACCGCCGCCCAAAAACAGAAACTAATCAAGTATGTACCACCTATCGAAAAAGTAGAAAATAAGACGAAGGAAAAGGGCATTTTGACTCTTGGTGAAGTACGCCGTTTATTTGCCGTTGACTGGAAGGATTATCGGGGTTATGTCGCTAGTCTTCTTGCCGCTTCGACCGGTCTTCGGATGGGCGAGCTGCAGGCGGTCACCCTGGCCGACATTAACCTTGAAGATTCGTTTATCCATATATGGCGGTCATGGGATAATAAATACAAGCGATTCAATGCCACGACGAAAACAGGTAAAAAGCGGAATATCTTCATCCCTGATAACGTCAAACAAGAAATAATTAAACTCATTAGATTCAATCCGTATGAAGGCAACACCGGCGATGTCTTCTTGTTTTTTAGCAATACCTCTCCGGAACGTCCTGCGCGCGAGAAGATGTTTGCCAATACGCTCTATGATGCCCTTGAAAAGATAGGCATATCCGGCAAGGATAGGAGGGAACGAAACATCACCTTTCATTCATGGCGGCATTTTCTTAACTCATACTTGATAAATGCCAAAGTGCCACTATTGAAGATTCAAAGCATGACAGGTCATATCACCACCCAGATGACGGAACATTATTATCATGTCGATGACATGGCCGATGTCCGTTCGATTCAACAAACAATTTTTACTGAATCAATCAATTAAGGGGAAATGTCATGAAAGCACTCATCAAGAAAAACAAGAAAGAAGTCTATCAATTCTATTCAGAACGGCAGTTGTCATCGAAGACCATCGAGAACTACTCAAACGCTGTCAAGAAGTACATGGAGTATGTCCACAATAAGAATATGAAGGTCGGTTTTGATTCTGTTAGATTGTGGCTTGATACCATTGAATCGGCTAGAACCTACAACCTTAACTTGCAGGGTATCAAGGCGTATATGCTCAAACTGTTTGAATCCCGGTCAGCCGCCGATCTTCTTGAACTCGAACGCGGCTTCAAGAAGATAAAACGTAAAAAGCCGAAGTTGGCCGTTGACGATTCGAAGTACATCACCTTTGAGGATTATCAAAAACTTATCGAAGTGGACACGGTGGTGAAGTTAAAGCGGTATTTTAGGAAACGGAACGAAATATCAGGGTATACGGACGCAAATATCAAGAGAACGGTCTTGTTTATTGAAGGGTTATTCTGGACCGGTTGCCGCATATCCGAACTACTGGACATTAAGATTAAGGATTGCCATGTCAACGGCACGGTGGCAATCAAGATACGGAACGGCAAGGGCGGCAAGGAAAGACTAGTCTACTTGCAGAAGGACATATTTAATCAGGTCCGCAAGACCTTCAAGGGAAACACCTATTTATTTGAGACACACAAGGGCACGAGGTTTCACCGCTTGAACGTCACGAAGGACATTCACCGTTTCGCAAAGAAGATATTACGGCGGGATATATCCAGTCATACGCTACGCCATAGCAAAGCGATGTTCTTGAAGGATGTTCAGCACTTGTCACCCGACCAGGTAGCGAAGGCACTCGGCCACTCGTCGGTGGTAACGACCCTACAGCACTACTACCACGGCACACCGGACGCCGCGGCCCAGGGCATAGTTTAACTTCACAATCTATGTTATGTGCAAGGGTGAATGTTGTTTTAATAAAGTTGAATGTCTGTCAGGAAGGCCTCCAGACTGCACCATTTTGATTATACGGTGTTTTTGAGGTATAGGTAATGCTTCTAGACGGTAAATTTATCTTGACCACAGAGAAATTATGGAATAAAAGAAATATCAATTCATACAGGGGGTGTATATGAAAAAACTATGTTTACTCTTTGCTTTTATTGTTGGGTGTGCTTCAGTATCTGTTGAAAATACTGTATACAGAAAAGTCGTTGAACTTCCGGGCATGACTCAAGGGGCGATATTTAACAAATCCCAACAGTGGATTGCCATGTCGTTTGTATCAGGTAAAGCTGTTACCGAGTATGCCAACGCTTCAGAAGGAAAGATAATAGGAAACTTTACACAAAACAAAATGATTGTTTTAGGTGTTGGCACTGTGCGGAGTAAGATTGAAGTTGATATTAAACCAGGACGAGCAAGACTTTCAATCACTCCAATTAGCATCAGGTGGGGCAACAGTCCTGCTGAATCATACGATTTTCAGCAATCGGTAATTGATGATTTGCACGAAGGTTATCAAACCATTTATGGTAAATACTCTGATTATATGTTGAGCAAATCAAAAAAAGATAATTGGTAAAATCTAACCAATATTGCAAATAACGGGATAGGTGCGGAAGTCATGAGCCGCATCGACACGGGCGGACCTGACCGCCCTTCCCGCTTATCATATATCAGGACCAATACTTTCAGGGGTATTGACATGAAACGATCGGAAGAAATTATTCGTCAAATCAAACATGAACTCGAAAACATTCGCGGTAGAGATAATAAAACCAAATATCTTCAAAATTACATGATTAAAATTATCTATCATGGAGCAATTCCAGAAAACGGACCATTGCCAGAATATGATAGACTCGATGACTGTGATTATGAAACTAAAGACGAAATTCAAAGATGGATAAAAGATATTATTGGTGATGCTGATAAATTCGACTCTCATCCATTGCCAGCAGAAATTGAATCAGCTTTGCAGAAACTTTTAGCAAATAATATTCTAATATCTTACAATGGGAAACCGAACTTCAAGAATCTTACCGTTGCAATAGCTTTATTTGATCTATGGCATGACAAGTATGATATACCTGATTATAACTACAAAATACTTGCAGACAACATACTTGTTAAAGATAAACCGCCGACACAAACAAACATTAACACAACACGATCACGCGGACGTGGCATTGAAAAACAAAAACTCAAAATCATTTCAATCCTTCCAGAATTAAAGTAAAAGTGTAAGAGTGTGTAAGAGATAACACTCGAACGCCCTTCCCCGGTTGTACATTTCCTTCATGATAACAAAACATGGAGGCAGTACAATGCAACAAGCAACACAAGCGAAAACTTTATGGGGATATTCAGAACTCTCGCAATATTTAGGCAGGTCTGAAGACGCATTAAGAAGGGACGTCATGCTACGACAAATTCCATTCATAAAAATTTCGCGTCAAGTCCGCTTCGACCCAAAAGAAATTGAGACCTGGTTGAAAGAATCCTGCACACATAACCCGGAGGTTTAGCCGTGGATTTACAAATCGCAAAGGCGGCGGCGTGGCTTCAAGATCAGGTTAGTAAAAATGCATATTCTGAAATCGGCGTGCTCTTGATTGTCCATGATGGTACGATTAAGCGCATAGAACGAACGATCACGGAAAAGATTCAAGAGTGAAAACTACACAACAAAACTTATGTCTGCGTTGAATCATAAACAATCAAGGGGGAAAAACTATGAAACGAAATGGAAAGACTATCACCATCATAGATAATGTTACTGAAATACTGAAGGAACTCAAAGACTATTGGCCGCTTACCCTGCGACAGATTTACTATCAGCTTGTTTCGAGACTTGTCATTGAGAACCACAAGAACCAATATGTTAGACTATCTAGCATTCTAGCCCGCGCCCGTGAAGATGGTCTTATCCCCTGGGGGGTTATGGAAGACCGCACGCGGATTCTCCATGATCTCTCCGGGTGGCCTGATGCTGATTCATTCATTGATCAGGAAAAAGAAACTATCCTCAAAGGGTATCGCCGCGATCTCTTACAGACACAAGATAACTATATCGAACTATGGGTGGAGAAAGACGCACTTTCCAGAATCTTCACAGGCGTCGCGGCAAGATACACCATGCCGGTTGTTGTCAGCCGTGGCTTTTCCTCTGTGTCGTTCCTGAATAAATACCGTGAACGAGTTGAGAATCACCCTGATATGATGCCGCTTATTCTGTATTTTTCCGATCTTGACCCTTCCGGACTTGCTATTCCCGAAGCGGTCAGGGACGGCTTGCTTAAACTTGAAGTGGATGTCGAAGTCAAGCGGTGTGCATTATTGCCGGATGACATAGAACGGTATGATCTGCCACATGACCCGGAAGCATTAAAGCCGAATGACACACGGGCGAAACGGTATATCGAACAATATGGTCACTATGCCGTTGAACTGGACGCGCTGCATCCTGACACCTTAATCAAGCGAATCATTGAAAGTATTGAAGACAATATTGACTTGTCAGCATACGAGACCGAATCCGAACAGCAAGATCATGATCGGTCAAATATTCTTCTTCTTCGTGATCATATTTTAGATGAAATGTCAGGAATAGAATAAACGATGACATGAAAAACCCGGAGGCGGCAACCTCCGGGCAGCAGAAAAACAAACGGTAAAAGAATGAGATACAAACAAAATAGTGAAAAGCCAGTCATA
Organism: Spirochaetota bacterium; assembly: GCA_041753395.1. Lineage (GTDB taxonomy): Bacteria > Spirochaetota > UBA4802 > UBA4802 > UBA5550 > RBG-16-49-21. The sequence continues at coordinate 10,947 of JBGSUQ010000006.1, read as the reverse complement.
CGTCAAGGCAAATTCACCATACTCGGTTTTCAACAATCACAGCTTGTAAAATATGGCTTTGATGTAAAACTAGCCTTCATCCTTCGATACCTTGTAGACTTCGAAGCATCTCAATCACCAAAAATAAAACGCTGGTACTATAACGAAGTCGAAGAAACCGATGACCCGGAGTCTTGTTTTCTCTTTGATCTTGAAGGTAAAAGCTTTGTTGATTATGATAATGGTGTCTTTCAATACACATGGTTATTACACGACAAATTGATAATTGACCTACCCATCCTTCATATCGAAAAGCGACAACTTCGACGGCATTTGATACACCTTGAAGAACTCGGCTTGATAAAAACTATCGTTGTCCGAGGTCGCTATTCCTACTACCGGACTATCAAAGAAAAAGTTGCAATACTTCGAGTAAGACAATGTAACGATACTGTATCCATACCGTCTACAGACAGTAAGCCTGTCACCGATGACAGCCTTCCTGAAGAGTGCCGGTCATCCATGACGGGCTATGACAGTCATACAAGTCAGACCAAAGATACTTCTTATAATGATTCTTCTCATAATGACAATAATACTTCTCATAATGAAGTGACCGGTTTGCCGGTCACTTGCGATACTTTTAATTTTGATGATACCGTAGAGGAGGTATTCAATGATACTGAACACTAAACTTTGCATTAACGGTAAAACAATAGAAACTTTCCAAATGTATAAGGACAAAAGAGTAAAAAATCAATTCACGGCTAAAAGGTGGATACAATCGATTATTAACGATGACGACAAGATCACCGCCAGTATACGCGATGACGTGAATGTATTAGTTGAATTGGAACTTATTTTAAAGCACGACAAAGCAAAGAAAGTATATCGTGCGGCGATTGATACACACAACCTTTTCGCGTGGGTTAATCTGACCGAAGGATATGGCGATACCTGGGGACTCACTGCGTGCATTATGCTTCGTCGGAAAGCATCGGCAGCGGAATTATCACTTCGGGAGTGCGCCACCATGTTACAATATGACGAAGACCCAGGCGCATGAGATACTTCACAAGAGATATTATGTACGGGGTTGGAGACATACTGAAAATTTTCAAGCGTTTCTATAAATAGTAACGTTTTCTTCTTGACATTATGTCTCCCGTGTTGTACTATTAGTATAATACTGAAATTGATTTGTTAATTTATCTGTAAAGATCACGGTGAGTTATCATGAGTGAAAGAACTTAAAACAAACGGTCTACACGAATACAGCGTCCGCATCACCATAACGGAAGATGAATTCCAACAGCTTAAACGCATAGCCCGCAAAAACAACCTGTCTCAAAAACAACTTATCAAGATCATCATCTTAAAGGAATTGGCACAAGTGCGCGCACTTGAAACTGCCATACATACGAGGTAAACCCATGAGCGAAAACTACACTGGCTACTATGGCATGACTAACATTGAATTTGATCAAGTCATACAGGATTTAATGGTCACCAAGGGCGTCAACTATTCAACCGCCTGCGATCTGTATCAAAAAGAGAGACAACGACAAGAATTTTACAGTGAACAGTCGGCGGCGCGTGAATATGCCAAGAAAAAAGAGAAATTTGAACGTCCCGAACCCGTTTTACGCGAGAACGAACTTTATGCTTTAGCCGAAGGTATCTGCAAAAAGAATCCCGGTGATACAATTATGGTTTATGAAAAGCTATTAACCGGTGAACACCTGGGTGTCAAGGCTGAACGGCTTGCTACCATGTGCCGCAATGATTCAGCTAGAATTATCGAACATTATTTCAAGAGGTAACAAAACTATGGAAACAGATAATAATATTAAATACCAATTGTTTAAGCGCAAAGGAAAAAAGGGCCAAACAATTCAAGGCCGGAAAGTAATCAGATTGATACCCGACCATAACGGCATGATGAAAAGTAAAACCATCCGGGTAGAGCATTTTAATAACAAGTCTAATTCATGGGAGGGAATCTAATGTACGATGAAATGGATATTATTGCGCGGGGGGGCGGAAATTTTCAATGGCGCAAGTACTACAATCAAGTCTTGCGTATGAAACAGGCGGGCAAGCCTGATAATGAAATTATCGATTATGTCCGGGCCGATGTTGCAGAGACACGGCGAGTTCAAAAGGAATCGTCAAAAAAACTTCCTATCACCCGAAATTCGGATGGGTCGTTCGAGTATGTTTCAAAATAACATGTCATCATTTTTCCATAATGATGTCTCCCCCTTGAGTGCCGCACAATACAATCAGGGGGCGGGGTCTTCTGTAGGAGTTGGCCTCGCCTCCTTCCCTTCGGGGAAAGGTGGTGTTTGATGGGTCAAATTTCCTTTACCTGTCGTGACTGTAAAAAAACTACTTCCCTTGATTTTGAGGTTGGGGATAATACATCGGAGGCCTTGAAAAAGTTGGGATATTTCCGGGTGATGGGCGGTTTTCTTTGTGGCCCTTGTTTCGCCGAAGGTCGCCGAGAACGTTCAAGCGTACCCGGAATACGTGCAGCATGGGAATAAATCATAAAAGATTTAAAATGATGTTAAATGAAAAGGAAAAAGACAACTCAAGAAAAGCATTTCATCTATGTGCAGGTAATGACTCACAAGAAGACGGGATTAAAGAATACAGAAATTGCACGTCTGCTTAACATATCACCGGCACAGGTAACACGTATTATCAATGACAACTATTATAAGGAATTACAAACACTTGATAATATTAAACTTTCCGACATGTCTCTTGAAGTATCTCGAAGTGTCTTTGTTCTTCAAGCTGATGTTCTTCGACTAGCACACACGCTCGTGCAAAAAACGATGGAAGGCGGCGACAAGGATGAGATCGACATGCTGATACGAAGCCTTAATTGTCTGGGCCGGTTCTGTCAATACTCATTTAATAGTGAGGTCAAGTAATGGCTATTAGAAACAAAGTAAAGATACATCATAACAAGTCAGAACACGATACTATTTCAGTTTCTATTTTTCGCATTGCCAACAAAGAAGGTCGGAAATCTGGCGTTGAATACACACGCTTTTATGATAAGCAATACCCAGACATTGAACTATATCGGGAAAAAGAACCCGCGCAAGTGATCAAGATTGACCACGGCACATAATATCCGTTGTGAAATAAATGCATTTCACCCTCGCCTGTAGCATAAAGTGTAGCATTTTTACTTCAATTTCAATCCATTTTATACCATCACTTTCAATCTTACTACATAACAAAAATTAAATTTTTATTGACTTTTCCCACCATATTCAACACTTTACAACCATGAAGCACGGTGTGCTTGGAGGAAGACTTCGCCTGTAAATCTGCCGGCGTAGCCTTCGATGGTTCGAATCCATCCCTCACCACAGCGAAAACGGCCAATTTCAAAATGAAAAAGGCCTGTTTTCCAGACTACCCGACAACGGGCGTCTCTAATAAACGGAAAGTGTCAGATAAGTGTGAGATAACTTTCCAGAAAATTGGAGGACGCTACAATGTCAAACGGCAAACCCTACAGCATCTTCAAGCGCAACCGGATTTATTACGCACAATTCAAATTAGATAATGGTACATGGTCAACCGCCAAGTCAACAGGCCAGAAATTTAAAGGTCATGCTGAGAAATGGGCAATTGATTATCTTAATCAGGGTGATATTGTTATACGTGAAAATGTCGCCTTTGCCGCGTTTGCTAAAGATTTCTTTTCATGGTCAGGCAACTATGCAATAGAAAAACAAGCTCGCGGGCTTCGCCTTAGTGAGAGATGGTGCAGCGAGTTAAACAAACTGGTTGAAAGAATCCTTATTCCAGCTTTCGGGAAGTATAAGCTGACCGATCTTGACGAAAACATTATATGTCAATTACCTATCGATCTTTACAAGAAGGGATTTGCCGGTAGTTATATTAATAAGACTCTAATTGCTTTAAAGGCAATCCTTAAAGCGGCCAAAAAACAAAAGCTAATTAAATTCATTCCCGAAATTGAAAAAGTCGCCAATAATCCAAAAGTTAAAGGTATTCTAACCATAGAGGAGGCGAAACAGGTTTTTTCCGTAGATTGGCGAGATTTCCGCGGCTATGTCGGTTCCCTTCTTGCTGCCTCGTCAGGTCTCCGCCTGGGTGAGTTACAAGCCCTTACCCTCTCGGATATTCACCTTGACAGTAATTATATCAGGATATGGCGATCATGGGACTCTAAATTCAAACGATTCAATCAGACCACTAAAAACGGCCGTGCCCGCAATATCATCATTCCCACGTTTGTTAAAAATGAAATAGACCGTATTATTGAAATCAATCCCTACAGACTTATAAAACAAGATGATATATTTCTCTTTTTCGGAAAACGTTCAGATCGACCTGTAAAAGACAAAGTGTTTTCTGATTCCCTCTATAATGCATTAGAAAGAATCGGTATAGATGAAGGTACTCGCCTAACCCGCAATATAACTTTCCATTCATGGCGGCATTGGTTTAATAGCTTGCTAGTAAATGCTAAGGTGCCACTACAAAAGATTCAATCATTAACCGGGCACCTATCACCGGAAATGACACAGCTATATTATCATGTAGATGATATGGGCGATGTGGTTCAAGCAGTACAGGATACATTATTCAGAAATCGATGAAGGCAAGCAGTAAAACTCTTAATAGCATGGATAATAATTGACTTTGCAATTACTAGGCTTTATCATGAAGCAAATAACGGGATAGGTCTTGACTAGCTATCTTGACTGACAAGGGAGCACCTGAACGCCCTTCCCGCTTATTTCCATTCAGGCAATACAGTCAGGAGTATTGAAATGAAAACAGCAATGCAAATCGTAGCAGAAGAAATGGAAAAAAGATTGCAAAGGTTAAAAGATGACAAAAAGAATGCATTAAAAAATGAAACAAAAGATACACAACAAAAAACGGATGAAGATTTAAAGAGTAGTTATAACACAGTAATTGAAAAAATCTACTTCGCTCAAGTTAAAACACCAATCAAAGAGCAGGGACATATAAGTATAACAGAATTCAATAAATTAGCCAAAATAGAACTTAAGTGCTTAGCTAATTTTTTAGCAGATGCAACATCTTTAAAAGAAACATTTGGATTATGGCCAGAGATAAAGAATCAAGTTATTAAAATGTCAGTTGGTGAGGCTATTTTTTTCCTTCAAAATATTCAAAACAAATATAATCAACTTGCTGACGAGATTGAAGAATCTGGAAAAACAATTGGTGAAATTTTTATATTCTTTGATCAAAATGACACACTTAAAGATACTGAAAGTTGGAAATATTGTTCGGATTTATTTTCTGATTATTTCATAACATTAGATTCAATTATGACTTATCTTAATTCATTAACACCAATAGATACTATTCCTATGACTCTTATAACAAATTTAAGAGCGAACCTCCAATTCACTGCTAGTAATGAAAATAAATGTCTTGATGAGTTGTGTATTTTCAAGGATAAAGAGCGAATTTATTTTGACAATAATGGTTTTATTATTGTTAGCTCATTCAAGCCATATCAATTTGTAATTGGTCTAATAGAACACTGGGAAGAAAAAGAATATATTCCAGTTTTAAAGAATAATAAAAATAATAGAATCATAAATTGCTTTAAATGGATAAATGTAAAAAAAATAATAAGTCCATATAATGCTAGCACATTAGATAACAAACGGAAAGAAAAAGCAAGTGCCCTATTGCAAATTGAAAATGATTTAAAACTGTTATAAACCTCACTCACTTCTCACTCACTTCTATCAATACTATCTATACAAGTTTCCATTCTGTGATATCCATTGAGTTGCATAATGCAATAATGAAAATCATAGGAGGATATGGAAATGCATAAACAACCAATTAAAATTGATAGTCACCCTCATGAGGCTCAACTTCAACAACTCTGGACATACAAAGAATGTGCGGCCTTCCTTCGCATTGGTCCCGATGCCCTCAGACACCACATGAGTGACGGCAAGATACCCCCCAACCTCTATGTGAGGTTATGGGACAGCCAGACCGTTAGATTCATCCCTCAAGCTGTTATTGAATATGTAAAATCAGGTAATAAGGCGCAAGCGTAATGGATAAAGCAATTCAGACAGCGGCGGCATGGTTAGAAGATCAGGTAGCGCGGCAAAGCTATGCAGAAATTCTGATTCGCGTTACAGTGCATGATGGGCAGGTCAGGCAGGTTGAACGCCAGGTCACGGAAAAACTACGCGGCGAAAAATGAAAAACCTCGGCGGCAACCGGGGCGACAGCAAGAATTGTAAACGGTGTGATATGGATAATATAATAAGATTAGTAGATGATAGTCAAGAATTATATCGCCGCTCCGATGAAGACTATTTAAAACATGTACTGGGCTTAAATTATGAATTTCGTCGAAACGTGATAACGGGCCGGTATGATTTTCGAAAATATAATATATTACCATCTGAGCGTGAAAAATGGCAATCTCTCAATGATGCAGAATTCAACAGCCTTTGGTCATTCATGCGAACCCACCAAGACTTCAAGCGCATTACTGAAACGGATTTACGGCGAGTAATTCAATCAGATTTTTCAAACTCATAAAATCCAATTAAAGAATATTTCGACAGTTTACCCAAATGGAACGGGGAAACCGATTTTATAAATCAACTTTCAAAGCTTGTCAAAGTTAAACCGGAACAAGAAATTATTTGGCGGACTTACCTCACTCGCTGGATTGTTGCTAGTGTTGCCACATGGCTGGGAATATCAATAAATCACACTTGTTTAATTCTTTTAGGCAAGCAGGGTGTGGGCAAGTCCACATTTTTTTATAATATTGGATTTGCCATCTCCCCGGAGCTAACTTTTGTGGGCCATATAAACCCGGGTGATAAAGACAGCAAAGTTTATACGGCTGAAAAAATCATTATCTGCCTGGACGAATTGGAATCGAGCACCCGCGAAGATTGGAGCTATATCAAGTCTCTTGTAACAATTCCCAAAATAACTGTAAGACGACCATATGCTCGGAGCGCGGAAGACCTCACCCGGAGAGCTTCATTTTGCGGGTCGGCAAATCAAATGCAGATTCTTGGCGATCTGACGGGCTCGCGTCGCTGGCTTATTATTGAATGTCTTGATGTTGATTATGAAGCCGTCACCCCCGATTTGATGCAGGGGGTTTTCTCACAGGCACTTGTGATGCTTAATGAAGGTTTTCAATACTGGTTTAATATGAATGATATTCAAGAGATAGATACGGCAAATCTTGAATATTCAAAACCCAACCATGAAGAAGAAGTTATCAGAACATTATACAGGCCAGTTGATGCAAAGTCGATAAATGCGCGATTTTTAACAGCAAGTAAGATACTCGATGAGTTGCACATTAAAACTCCATCTATCAAATTTAATGCAATCAAGCTTGGGCATGTTCTTAAAAATATGGGATTTGAAAGAGTGAAAAAGGACGGCGTTTATAAATATGCCGTGGAAACGATTGAAGGGTAAGAAGGTAATATGGGTAAGTAGTTACTATATTTAATATCTATAGTAATATACTATAAGGAAAAGGCTACCCAACTTACCTACTTACCCGAATTGAGGTCAATATGATTACAGAAAATGAAGTTTGTACAGCCGGATTGAAAAATTATTTCATTGATAGTGAATATTACAATCAACCACCTGACCCTCAAATGGTTGATCTATGCAGAAAGTTTATAAAAGAATGGCTCACGTCCTCCCCTAACTATAAACATAAAAATTCAAGCTACCACTTAAAGCACGAGGTCGAAAGATGGGCTAATCGTTATATAAGTAATGGCTCATTTGTACTCGCGGCAGTACTCGAAGGATTAGAGCAAAAACCCACGGGGATAAATTCACCAAACACCTGGGTGTCCGTCAAAAAAAAATATAATCCATATCATAACCAACCAAGAATTCAACCGGAGGTCTTACATGATAATTAAAATCCAATGTGCCGGATGTCGTCAAGCAATACACGAGACGGTGCAAGCTGGCTACAGTCTAGGCCCGATATTAAAACGGCACGGCTGGATTGCGGCACCCTCCGGTTTTTATTGCTCCGGTTGTTCTAATGACCTCCCGATCCGCGATTTTGCAGAAATCAACTTGAGAGATAACGCGAGGAACACATGATAACAATTAAAAATACAATTTCAATTTTACAATTACTACCACAGGACAAAGCCGTCGCACTTGAAAATATTTTGATTTTACAAAAGCGACGAGAAAGGAATCAGAAAAAAAGACAACGTCAAAGAGAGCGGCGGAGAGTACAAAAGCAAACGGCATGAACGCAAAAATCATAAAACAGGCGCGAACGGTCGAGGTCATACTGCCTGCCGTCGCGCGGTTGCATGGCGGTCGGTGATGCGCGAAAGTCACCCGCATATTGTCCCGCCGGGGGAGATTGAAGTTTTCACTATTTGCCGTATATGCGGCCGATCTCTCCCCGTCGCCGTCAGTTATGATGGGCAGCGATTTATTTCAAAAGAAATATTATTTTATCACGATCGGCGTGGGATATTTTGCCCATCCTGCACACCCGATAAAATCGCAGCTCTTCCTGGCGACGACAGAGAGGCCCGCCGCGATCCCATTGGACGCGAAAAAGTCATTATTGACGCATTAAAATTAAATCAGGACGGCATGAGCGCGGCACAGATCACAAGACACACCGGGATAGTACGGTCAACACTCATTCGACGCCTTGACGGAATGATGCAGCACGGCAAAATACAAAGGGGTGGAAAGAAATATTTTTTGAATAATAATAACGCAAGATTGATTGAAAATGACGCAAGTGATATGATGCCATTATAAAAGAGGTTTTTACTTTATGGAAATTAAAATATTGTCTAATCCGGTTGATGTTCTGGGATATGATCCGGCTGATCGTTCCGCGATCGGCGAACCCACGGGGAAATTGAAAATTATTTGTTCAGCTTGTGGATGCAGCTCAAAAATCGGGAACCGCACATCTTGTAAAAAGTTTATGCACTTGACCGGCTGGCAATATAACCACGGCGCACACGGCTGGACTTGTCCACGCTGTAAAAAATCTAATGAGGGGGTCAACATATGAGCAAAAAGGGCGACACCAAAGATGCACGTCAAGAAATCGACGGAATGATTGCAAAGCTCCAGCAGAGGCGAGCTGAATTTGTCACACGCCGGCGCGCTGAACGGCAAAAAGAACACGCTGCCGATCTAGCCGGAACCGGCGCGGATGTCCCCCAGGGTGACGACATTTTTAGCGGCCTGACTGTCAGCGATATTTCAGATATTGAACTGAAATTCAATGAAGTAATAGCGACTTGCAGGGAGAGATTACGGCAGCTTGATATTGCAGACAAAAGGGCATGGCTTAAAACTCTCCCGGCTGAAATTGAAAAACTTGATGTCGATGTACAAGAGCTGGAGCGCATTTTCACCGAAAAGAAAAAGGCTTTATTCGATATGCAGGCAGCACTCAAAAACGGGGAAATTCAAATTGACGTCTGGGAAGCCAACCCCGAACGCATTGTTGCTTATAAGCGGCACTTGTCGCCCCTGCTTGATGAGCGCCTGCCGGGACACATGAAAAAATCTTATATGTCTTATATTTTAAATTATTAACCGGAGGAACCAATGAAGCAATCTCAATTCAAGCGCGACAGCAAGGATGTCAATGCTGACTATTACAATAGCGGCTTTTATGCAAAAGTCAAGAAGATCATGCAATCGGATCAGATCAGCGAGGGGGCAGCAATTACAAAGGTCATTACCGAAAACCCTGACTTACACCTGCAAACACTCAACAGCATAAATGGTCTGACTGATGGGCTGATGTCTGATGTTGAACTACTCGCCAAATTCAAGGGCAAGGCGGCCCCACTCGACAGGCTGGCCGCAACATTCAGGCGGGAAAGCCCCACTATATCGGAGGGTGAATCATACCGCCGGGCCTGCCATGCTGTTTATGCGTATGACAAGGGGGGAAAATGACTGATGATGCAATCACGACCTTTGAGAATCTTGTCGCGGTCGAAATGGCGGCCGATCCTGCTCTTGCACTCGATGATGCAATCAGGGTTGTGGCAATCAAGCACGCGTCATCGTATTGTAGTTATATGATTTTGGTAAAACAAAAGCAACAACAACTCACAACTACGAACGGGCAAGGGTTATGAAGCAAGTGCGAAAACGGGGCCATTTAGTGCTGTTTGTGGGAAACCCATGTCGGGTCCTGCTAGTGAGCTCGGTCAGCGGGTCGCGCCGGCCGCAGTTTTTCTCCTGGCACCAACATTCCCTGAGGGTGCGCTGCGCCCATGAGGTCAACTAATGTCAAATACTGTAAACGCAACACGGCTTGCCAGGATGTTGGATGTTACGCCCCGGCACGTTCGCACCCTTGAGGAAAATGGGGTTTTAAAAAAGGCGGGCCCCAACAAATACGATGCGACGGCTTGCATAGTGGATTACATACAGGATATAAAAGATCAAAAGTTGAGGGGCATCCTTGAAAAGTACACAAGAGAGGATCGCCCCCGTGTCATTGAACTGTTTGAAAATTCTTTTGCGCGTAGAATAGCGAATGATCTTTGTAGATGTAAAACCCGGAAAGATTTTGATCGTGTTTTATTGGAGTATTTGCCGTCTAATATTTTTGATAATCTGACCAGGTAGGTTTTTAATTGGCTCTTCTAGATTCATTGTTTGATTCTCCTTTAAGTTTTACCTCGTTTTGCCGATCTCCCCGATGCCGGTGCGTTTCGGGGAGATCATTTTTTTTGCGTCTCCATAGAACGTTGTCAACGCCGGTTTAAAATTGCCGGAAATCACCGGTTAGAATTTTCCGCTTAATTTGTATATAAAAGGGGGCTCAACCCCGAAGATGGTTGCACCAACAATCATCAATCAGGGAGAACCCCCACAATGTACAAGGAGCAG
>JBGSUQ010000005.1:0-201831 GCA_041753395.1 Spirochaetota bacterium | reverse complement strand
CATGTCCTTAGTCTCAAAGGTGATTCTTACCGCATGAAAGATCGCCTGAAGGTTGGAGCAGTCAATTTTGAATAATACCGAATACAAAAACCGGCAAATTCAAACCGGTGAAAAGCGGCAAAATAGAATCGGCGTTGACATGCTTGCAGGAAAACGAATGAGACTATCGAACAAAAAAACTATTCATGAGGCTACATGTGCCCACTCAGGGGGACAGGGGGGGCTTTATTAAATATGGATTGTTATTGGCCCCAGAGGGGCGGGTGATGGAGTTACTTTATTGCTTGCAGTGATCACCGGTTCCGCTTCAGCTTCTTCCTTCTCCGCACGCTGTATCCGAAATAGCCCATGGGCCGTCCAAGGCCGCAGTAATCACCATGGTTGTAGCAGGCCAGGCCCGCCCGCTCCAGGCAGAGCTTCCCCTTGCCGTCGATGAGGCGCTCGTCCACGTTCACTGCCACGATCCGGGCGAGGAACATGTCGTGGGACCCGAGGGGAATGATGTTAGTCACCTCACACTCGATGTTGACCGGGCTCTCCGCGATCATGGGCACCTTCACGACCGTAGAGGGTTCCGCCGTGAGCTTGACAGCTTTGAACTTGTCCACGGTCCTTCCCGATTTAACGCCGCAGAAATCGGCGGCCCGCACGAGCGTCCGTGTTACAAGGTTTATAACAAACTCTTTCCGCTCCATGATCAGGCCGTGGGAGTAACGCTCCGGCCGGACCGATATGGAAACCATGGGGGGGTCGGAGTTGACGGTGCCGGTCCAGGCGATGGTGATGATATTGGGCGCGCCCTTCGCATCAGTGCAGGTGACCATGGTCACCGGAACCGGGTTCAGGATCGTTGAGGGTTTCCACTGGAGTTTAGCCATAGGTGCCGCCTGTTGCCATAATGTATTCTGCATAGTATCATAACCGGAATGATTTCTGTAAAGTTATTTACGGCAATGGTTCCCGGCGGATCTCATGAAAAAACCTCTATCCAGGTATGCCCGGGACCTGGCGGCCACCCCATGATAATAGCGGGGTCAAAGTAATCAGCATGGGACATAATCAAGCCGCCGTATCAGGTGACGGTGTCTGACCTGAATTAATATCCAAAAATTTAACAGCTGTTTATATTGCTCTTGACACTCTGGCGACCATCCGCCAACTACTATTGCGTCTGAAGATTGATCTTACGGTTTAGGAATGATATACCGTGTTTACGGCATAATATTCAAGGATCCCTCACCATGAAAAGAATTGCACTGGCATTTGTTTTTGTTGTTATTATCACTGACCTATCCCATGCCGAACCGCTGACGATAGATAAAACCCTTACAGAAAGCATCATAACAAGCCATGTGGAGTATCTTGAGGACAAGAACGGCGATCTGACTATAGAGGATGTCACCGCACCTGCAGTCCGGTGGTCGCGGACGAAAGAAAAGGCATTCAATTTCGGTTTTACCTCTTCGGTATACTGGTTCAGGATACCGGTAATCAATAAAGAGAAAAAAGACGTGGCTTGGTTCATGGAAATAGATTATCCGATGATAGATTTCATCAAGCTCTATGTCCCTGCGGAAAAGGAGACCTTCACCGTCAAGGAGACTGGCGACCACCATCCCTTCAATGAACGGGACATAAAGGATAAAACCTTTATTTTTAACCTTGATGCAAAACCGGGACGAACAGAATACTTCATGCGCATACAGTCCTCGGGCTCCATGAATTTTCAGGTCACTGCCTGGTCCCCGACGTTTTACTTCAATAATGTGTTCAGTGATCTTCCCCTCTTCTGGATTTACTACGGCCTGATGATAGTGATGGTGGTATACAACCTGCTTCTCTTTTTGACCATCCGGGAACTGAGCTACATTTTATACTCTGCCTTTATAACAGCCTATATCCTGTTTCAGCTTACCCTTAACGGGCTCGCTTTCCAGTACCTGTGGCCGAACTCGATCTGGTGGGCCAATAACTGCCTTCCCTTTTTTATGTCGCTCATACAGGTTTCCACCTCCCTGTTCGCCCGCAACTACATGCAGACATCGGCACACTATAAGTGGGTCGATAGATTCTTACTCTTCGGATTGCTTATCCCCAGCCTTATCATCGCGGCAACGGCATTGATCATACCGTATCATATCAGTATCAAAGTTGCTACTATAAATTCCATGTTTTTTGCATTTACCCTGGTCCCGCTTTCCGCGTACCTTACGTTCCGCGGCTCCCGACCGGCAATGTTTTTCCTGATCGGGTGGGGCGGACTGCTCCTGGGTATAGCCGCCTATACCCTGAAAACCTTCGGGGTACTGCCGTCGAACACCTTCACCAACTGGAGTATTCAGATCGGCTCTTCCCTGATGGTGGTGCTGGTATCCCTCGGCCTGGGCGATAAAATCAACACCATGAAAAAAAACCTGGAAAAGCTCAATGTCGATTTTGAAAAAAATGAAAAAGAGGCCAGGACCAGGGCGCAGTACCTGGAAGGAATCGTGAAAACGGTGAAATCGATATCCGGCGACCTTCTGGCGATCGGATACGAGCTCTCTTCCATGGGCACCAAGTTTTCGGAAATGGCCATCGAACAGGCATCCACCAGCGAGGAGATGTCGGCGACCTTCGAGGAGCTGGCCAGTTCTAACGACATTATTTACAAGCGCACCGTCAACCAGCGCGACCAGGGAAAGAAAACAAGGGAGCTTTCCGGCATGACGGCCCAGACTCAGAAAGATATCGGCGAATCAAGCCAGGCCGTGGTGGAGAGCATGGAGGTTATATCCGATTCGACCCACGTGACCGAGTTCACCATGCGGAACCTGATCAATAAAATGAACGTTATCATGGCGGGGGGCAAATCCATCGATCAGTTCGTCGTCATGATAGATGACATCACCGACCGGATAAACCTTCTCAGCCTGAACGCCGCCATCGAGGCGGCCCGCGCCGGGGAACATGGTAGGGGCTTTGCGGTAGTGGCCGACGAAATCGGGAAGCTGGCCCAGGCCACCTCGGACAATTCAAAGGAGATATCGAGCAAGATACGGCAGATTTCCCAGGACATCCAGGAGGGGATGGGGATGGTGAACAACACCAACACCTCCATCGAAGTTATATTCAAAATGGTTGAGACGATAAACCACCGCATCGACGTTGTGGCGAAGCTGATGGCGAGCCAGGCGCAGTCGATACTGGACGTCACGAAGCAGGCCGAGCTCATGGACGGCCTGGCCGAGGAGATCACTCATTCATCAAGGGAACAGAACTCCGCCATGGATGAGCTGCTTAAGACGATATCGCGCGTCTCGGAGATAGCGCAGGAGGTGTCGCAGTCCACCCACACCATAAGCGAGATCTCGAAATCCATAAATCATAAAGTGAACACACTTGACGAAATCGTGAAGGGCATAGAATGAGAGAGCGCGGACGGTTTGAGGCGGAGTGCCTCACTGCTTCTGGAAAGTTATGGTGTACGATGTACCGCGGGACCTGTTGAGCCGCACCTCCCCGTTGATCTGCCCGGCGAGCATGGGCACCAGCGACAGCCCGAGTGTTTTTGCTTCTCCTGCTCCTTTGTCCTCGGGCAGCCCGATGCCATTATCGCTGATGCTCAGCTCCACCACCCCGTCCTCACGTTCCCGCAGCACGATACACACTTCAGGACTGCTGTCCCAGCCGGTGGGGAAAGCGTGCTTTATGGCGTTGGTCAGGAGCTCGGTGATGAGAAGTCCCGCCGGTATCGCCTGGTCAACGGGAAGATGCACCGGCAGCACGTCGATGTTCATGATGATCGTCCGGGCGGCCGACGAGTAGCTGTACATGATCGTGTTGGCCAGCTCCGAAATGTATAAAGAAAAATCTATATGCCCCAGATTTTCGGACTGGTACAGCTTTTCATGGACCAGGGCCATGGACCTGATGCGGTTCTCCGCTTCGATGAAATACCTCGCCAGTTCGTCATTGCCGAGATACTGCGACTGAAGGTTCAGGAGACTGGTGATGATCTGCATGTTGTTCTTCACGCGATGGTGGATCTCTTTCAGGAGGGTTTCCTTTTCTTTGAGAGACGCCATGAGACGCTCCTCCGTCCGCTTCCGTTCGGTGATATCAATGTTGAATTCGGCTACCAGCCATCTCCCGTCTGCGTTCTGAAAGGGAATAGTATGGACCTCGACGATGCGGTTGTTTTCCCTGGGAAGGGTTTCCTCGGTCACGGTGTTTTTTCCTGTTTCGAGCGCCCCGGGTATCCCGCAGGTGGGGCAAACCCGATCCTGGTCCATGAAATAATCGTAGCATTTCTTCCCTTTCGGATTGCCGTATACCTTCTGCCATCCCGGGTCCACATACACGACGTTGAACTCATTATCGATGATGTCTATCCCCGTCTTGGTAACGTCAAGGATAAACTCAAGCTGCTGCTGCGTTTCCCTGATTTTTTCCTCGGCGAGTTTGCGCTCCGTGATGTCCTTGACGGTGCCCAGTATGGATGTGACCTTTCCGCTCCCGGGATCAACCGTCGGATAAACGGATACATTGATCCACCGCATGGCTCCGGATTTTAGAAACGACCGGCATTCAAGGCTTTCGTGCAGTCCCTCGGCCATGACTTTATGGTAAAACGAAACGAAGGGCCCCCGGTCGTCGGGGTGGATAATGCTGGCCCACTGATCAAAGCCTGTGATTTCATTTTGCCGGCGGCCCGTTATGTCTGATATGTTTTCGGAAACGTATGACATGTGCGGCGCGCCGTCGGCGGCGATGTTGACCTTGAAAAAATAATCCACGGACAACTGGGATACCAGACGGTACCGCTCCTGGCTTTCCTCCAGGGCCGCTTCTGCACGCTTCTGTTGCGTCTGGTCGCGGACCGTTGCCAATACCCCGACGGGCAGACCTGATGCGTCACGGACCAGGGAGAGCCGCACATCAACCGGGAACCGGGTCCCGTCCTTTTTAGCAAGGATATTCTCGAGGGCCATGGTCCCGGTTTCCTGCAGCTTCTGTATGGATTCATGGACAACGGCTTGTCCATCCGGCGCGACTAGGTCCATGGCCTTCATGCCGATCAGTTCATCTGCAGCCCGATATCCGTGGATCAGCGCAGCCTGTTTGCTGGCCAGGAGAACAGTTCCTTGCAGATCGAGGTAAAGAAGTGCTTCGGGAAGCAATTCAATAAGCCGGGGGTAGAGAGCGGCGGTGTTATTAAAATCGACGGCCTGTTTCTTTTTGCCGACACCCCTGGTTTTTTTCCCTGCAGAAGGTGGTTTTCGTTTGGATTTATCCATTGGCAGCCTGCACTGTCATTAATGGTACATGGGACTGGGCTTATGTAAAGAATTTTTTAAAATAATAATTCTTATAACCGGTTCACAGATAGGAGATTCATGGCACCGACAGTTATTTGCTTGACGTTTGCGGGATTCTGCACAATAGTAATGATTGAAAAAACTATTCATTGCGACGCAGTATACATCATGGCGCCACCAATTGTTTGGTTTATGGATGCAATCGAAACAATACACAGGAAGGAGCGACGAGCATATGAAACTTTTTGAGTTAATTAACGACACTAATCGGTCTGGGATCACAAGGCGGATTAATCTTGCGGCCCGCCTGGCCCTCATCATGCTACCGCTCTTTCTGCTGACGCAGTGTTTCCAGATCACCCAGATCCTGGACTGGAAAGATGATGGCTCCATGGATGTGCGCTGGCTGTTCCGCTTCTCCAAGGCCCTCGAACAGGCCCAGAAGGGGCAGCAGCAGGGCGGCGAGAAGAAGGAACAGGGCCTGGGGGACATGATGGAAAAGGAGAGAAAGGAACTCCCGGAGTCCCTGAAGGGCCTGGTGAAGAACCTGACTTTTAAAAAGATAGACTCGGATTATGATGCCGGCATGGAAATTTTCTTCATGGTTCCCGATTACGCGAAATTCCCCTTCGACAAAATCAAGAAAGAAGAGTTTCCCCTGATCCCCCACTACTTCCCCGACAAGCAGCAGATCGTGTTTCATTTCGAACCTATGAAGAAACCCGGCGAAGAAAAAAAGGGAGCCGAGGGAAAGGGTGCGGATGCCGAAAAAAAGGAAACGGCACCGGACGGATCGTCCTCCGGGGACCAGTCCATGGACCAGATGGGGAAACAGATTACCCAGTTGTTTCTATCATCGGTGAGGTACCAGATCTTTCTCGGGAAGAGAATCAACCCCGTGCGGATTATCATAAAGAAGGGGAAGGATGAAAAGAAAATTGACATGCAGAGGATCGGCGACCTGACCCTGGTCGACCTGCCGCTTTTTGCCCTGTTCGGCGAGAAAGAGGAGCCCTTTGACATGATACTGTTTTTGAAATAATCCCGGCAAGGAATCCCGGGATGGTATGGCAGCCGGAGATGACCTTCCAGCAGTAATAATTACAGGCATGACCGCATAGTGCTTGACGGAATCTTCCGATCAGTTTTCATTAATCTCTTGAAGCGCGGCATTATTCATTCCCGAACGCAATGCTGGGGACGGATGATGCAGGCCGCATTAATGTGCTACAGGTTAGTTATATTATACCAGAGAGGGAGGCTTTATGTCGTTAAAAAAATTTATTATCATACTGGTGTGCGTGACCCTGGTTCCGTTTATCTTTTCCTGCAAGAAAAAGAGCGGTGAAACTATCAAGATTGGCGCGATATTCGCGGTGACCGGCCCGGCCTCGTTCCTGGGCGCTCCCGAGGCGAAGACCGCCCAGATGATGATTGACGAAATCAACGGAAACGGTGGGGTCAGCGGGAAAAATCTTGAGCTCGTGGTCAAGGATTCGGCGGGCAGCCCGGAGAAAGCGATTTCCTTTGCAAAACAGCTCATCGAGGAAGACAAGGTCTTCGCCATCATCGGCCCTTCCACCAGCGGCGAAACAATGAAGATCAAGACCATATGCGAAGAAGGAAAGACGATTCTTATCTCCTGCGCAGCCGCCGAAGTGATCACGAACCCGGTTGCAAAATATATCTTTAAAGTCGCCCAGAATGACAGCTTTGGGGCTCAGAAGATCTGCGAGGTTATGAAGAAGAAGGGGATCAGTAAGATCGGCCTCGTGTCCAGCAATGACGGCTACGGTATAGCCGGTAAAGAACAGATGGAAAAGGCCGCCGCCAGGAACGGCATCGCAGTCCTCATCAGCGAGGTGTACGACAAGAAGGCAACGGACCTGACCGGGGTTCTCACAAAACTTAAAGCGAAAAATGTCCAGGCCGTAGTGAACTGGTCAATCGTTCCGGCCCAGTCCATTGTGCCCAAGAACATGAAGCAGCTCAACATGGACGTGCAGCTCTTCCAGAGCAGCGGTTTCGGCAACATCAAGTACGCCAAGGAGGCTGGCGAGGCCGGCGAGGGAATCATATTCCCCTGCGGCCGCCTGCTCATAACCGAGGCGCTTCCTGAAAACCATCCCCAGAAGGCCGTCCTCATGAAATATAAAAAGGATTTTGAATCGAAGTTCGGGGAGGATGCCAGCACCTTCGGCGGTCATGCCTATGATGCGGTCATTATCCTGGCCGAGGCCATCAAGAAAGCCGGCACCGACAGGGAAAAGGTGCGGGACGCCATTGAAAATCTGAAGGGCTTTGCCGGTATCGGCGGAATTTATAATTTTTCGCCCCGGGACCATCTGGGACTCGATATTAACGCCTTTGATATGCTCACCGTCAAGGGGGGCAAGTTCATTAAATATGAAGATAAATAAGAATGCCTTGAAGGCGGCGCCCGCGGCGCCGCCTTCATAATTACTTGCCCCGGTGCGCTTAGTGCTTGACGAATATTAGCAGATAGTATTGATTAACACTAATTTTTTCCTACCCGATGTGCAATTTTTTTGATTTTCGATTTTTTAATGTATAAGACTGGAGGCGTCATGTTATTAAAAAAATTATTTGCAACATTACTTTGCGTAAGCCTGCTTCCCCTGGCTTTTTCCTGTAAGAAGCAGGGCAGTGAAACTATCAAGATCGGCGCGATTTTCTCGGTGACGGGCCCGGCATCGTTCCTGGGTGCTCCCGAGGCGAAAACCGCCCAGATGATGGTTGATGAGATCAACAACAATGGAGGGATCAACGGAAAATCTCTCAAACTGATTATCAAGGATTCGGCCGGCAACCCTGAAAAGGCCATATCCTTTGCCAAGCAGCTGATCGAAGAAGACAAGGTCTTCGCCATCATCGGTCCTTCCACCAGCGGCGAAACGATGAAGATCAAAACCATCTGCGAAGATGGTAAAACGATCCTCATCTCGTGTGCGGCAGCTGAAGTGATCGTCAATCCCGTGGCTAAATATGTGTTCAAGTCGCCGCAGAAGGACAGCCACGCGGCCCAGAGGATTTTTAACGTGATGAAGAAAAAGGGGATCACAAGAATCGGAATCGTCTCAAGCAATGACGGTTACGGTATAGCCGGCAAGGAGCAGCTGGAGAAGATCGCCCCCGCCCAAGGCATCACGGTCCTCATCAGCGAGGTCTATGACAAGAAGGCCACGGACCTGACCGGGGTTCTCACGAAACTTAAAGCGAAAAACGTCCAGGCAGTGGTGAACTGGTCGATCGTACCGGCGCAGTCCATTATCGCCAAGAACATGAAGCAGCTCAATATAAACGTGCCACTGTTCCAGAGCCACGGCTTCGGGAACATCAAGTACGTCAAGGAAGCGGGCGCTGCGGCCGAGGGCATCATCTTCCCCTGCGGGCGGCTCCTGATAGCCGAGGCTCTTCCGGAAAACCATCCCCAGAAAACCCTGCTGATGAAATACAAAAAGGACTATGAATCGAAATACGGGGAGGATGCCAGCACCTTCGGCGGCCATGCCTACGATGCGATGCTTATCCTGGTGGAGGCCATCAAGAAGGCCGGCTCTGACAAGGAAAAGGTGCGCGATACCATCGAGACCATGAAGGGCCTTGCCGGTACCGGCGGCGTTTTCAATTTTTCACCCCAGGACCACAATGGACTTGACATAAACGCCTTTGATATGCTCACCGTAAAAGACGGCAAGTTTGTAAAATACGAATAAGAAAAATTATATGTTTGCGTGAAGGCGGCGTCACGTGACGCCGCCTTCACGCGTTTAGGGCACCATGTCTCTTGAGCAATTATTACAATATGTCCTTTCCGGCATTACCAACGGCAGCATCTACGCCATTGTGGCCATCGGATTTAACATCATCTACAACACCACGGGCATAATAAACTTCGCCCAGGGAGAGTTCCTCATGCTCGGCGGGATGACGGCCATATCTCTCTCGGCGTTCATGCCGCTCCCTCTGGCAATCCTGGCCGCGGTGGTCATCACCTCCTTTGTGGGGGCCCTGATCGACTTTTTATTCATCCGCAGGCTGAAAAGCCCCTCGGTCCTCAACATGATAATCGTCACAGTCGGACTTTCCATCATGATCAGGGAGATCGCCCTGCACGTATGGGACGAGAAGGTCAGGTCCCTGCCCTATTTTTCCGGTAACGAGATAAGCTCCATCAACTTGATGGGTGCCTACATTTCGCCGCAGGTGCTCTGGGTTCTGGGTGTCTGCTCCGTGATTGTCGTGTTCCTGGGTCTGTTCTTCAAGTTCACCCTCACGGGACGGTCAATGCGGGCATGCGCGTCCAACCTCACGGCGGCCCGGCTTTGCGGCATCAACACCAGGAACATGGTCACCATCTCCTTCATGCTGAGCGCCGCCATCGGCGCCCTGGCGGGGTGCGTCATATCACCCATTACCCAGACCCAGTATGATTCCGGCACCTCCCTCGCCATCAAGGGTTTCACCGTGGCCATCCTGGGGGGACTGGGCAACAGCACCGGGGCCATAATCGGCGGTATCATCATAGGACTCCTGGAGGCCTTCAGTATCAGCGTTCTGCCCCTGGCATATAAGGACGCCATCGCCATCGCTATTCTCCTCGTCATACTCTTTGTCAAGCCCAGTGGTCTCCTGGGCACTAAAGAAGCGGCGGAACTGAAGGAGTTCTGATGGCCATGAAAAAGTATCTCCCCGTATTTGTCATGATCGCCTGCATCATTATCTTCCAGGTTGCAGTCTCGGCTATGAACCGTGAGTTCTATCTTACCCAGCTCACCATGGCCGCTTATTATTCCCTGGTGATCCTGGGTCTTACCGTGCTCATGGGGTACGCGGGCCAGATTTCCATGGGCCACGCCGCTTTTTTCGCCATGGGCGGGTACACGACAGCCGTTCTTACCACCCGCAACCTCATGGAAGTGAAGGACAGCGCCATCATTGACCTGGCCAGGAGCCTGGGCCTCACGATCGTGGAAAAAAATGCCTACGGTAATGAGATACAGCACCTGTCGCCCTGGGCGGCGCTGGCGGCCGCTGTAATATTGACCGCGGTAATTGCCTTCCTCATCGGCATACCGATTCTCAAGCTCAAAGGCCATTACCTGGCCATGGCGACCCTCGGCTTCGGCATCATCGTGTACCGTATCGTGCTCGGGTCGCGGATTTTCGGCGAGGCAGACGGGATATCGGACATCCCGTCATTCAGGATTGCCGGGAGCCTGGCCGTGAGCGGCGACCCGGCCCTGCGGGTCCAGAATTTTTACATAGCGTCTTTCCTGGTTATCGTGGGGGTCATTTTACTGATGAACATGATCGATTCGCGCGTGGGACGGGCCCTCCGGTCGATACATGGGAGCGAAGAGGCCGCCAACGCGATGGGCGTTGACACTGCGCGGTACAAGCTCTTTATATTTGTCCTCTCCGCTGTTTTCGCCTGCGTTGCCGGCGTGTTCCTCACCCACTTCAACGGCGGGATCGGGCCGTCGGAGGCGGATGTGATGAAATCGGTCAGCTATGTGGCCATCGTGGCTGTCGGGGGTATGGCGAACCTCTGGGGAGCCCTGATCATGGGCGTTGTCCTCAATTATCTGTCCCTGCGCGGCTACTTCGGGAGCTACGACGAGTTTGTCTTCGGAAGTATTCTTATCGTCATCATGCTCTTTTTTCCCGAGGGACTTCTCAAGATGGAAAACGCACGGAGCCTGGTCCGGGCCGCCATGCGGATAAAAAATAAGATCGGTGCCGGCAAAAAGGATGAGCTATCTTGAAATAAAAAACATGTGCCGCGCCTTCGGCGGGCTTAAGGCCGTTGATGAGGTTTCTTTCAACGTTGAGAAAAATGTCATCAAGGCAGTCATCGGCCCCAACGGCGCCGGCAAAACAACCCTCTTCAACCTTATCGCCGGGTCACTGGAACCCGATTCAGGGGAGGCATCTATCGGCGGGTTTTCGATCCAGAATCTTCCACCCTACCGGATCGCGAAGCAGGGGATATCGCGCACATTCCAGAACATCAAGCTCTTTTCGCACATGACGGTCCTGGAGAACGTCATGATCGGGAGGCATATCCGAAGCCATGCCGGGCTCATACAGGCCATGCTTCACCTGCCCCATTCGCGCAGGGAGGAACGGGAGATCAGGGAACGATCGATGGAGCTCCTGGACATGATGGGCATCGGCAACCTGGCAGGGCAGGAAGCGACGAGCCTTGCTTTCGGCAAGCAGAGGATAGTTGAAATAGCCCGGGCCCTGGCGACAGAGCCGTCGATCCTCCTCCTGGACGAGCCGGCCGCGGGGCTCAATATTTATGAAACAGCCCAGATATCGGATATGATAATGAAGATCAGGGAGAAGGGCATCACCATACTGGTAATTGAGCACGACATGTCCCTGGTCATGAATATATCCGACGAGATCGTGGTGCTTTCCTCGGGAAAGAAAATCGCCGAGGGCATGCCCGCTGACATACAGAGGAACGAAGAGGTGATACGCGTGTATCTGGGGGAGGATGATGCTTAAAATACGGAACCTCTATTCCGGATACGGCAACCTCCGCGTACTAAAGGGGGTTTCCCTTCATGTGAATCCCGGTGAGATCGTGACCATCATCGGCGGAAACGGGTCGGGCAAGAGCACCCTGTTGAGCACTGTAGCGGGTATCGTCCCGGCCCTGGAGGGTGAAATCATTTTTAACGGCGGGAACGTCACCGGAATAGCGCCTGAAAAAATTGTTGCCGCCGGATGTTCACTTGTGCCGGAGGGGCGACTCGTTTTCAATACCATGACGGTAAGGGAGAACCTGGTGCTGGGGGCCTATACCCGCATCCGCGACGACCGGCGTATTAAAATCAACGCTGAGCTGGATGTCATATTCGAGATGTTTCCGCGACTCCTGGAACGCGAGAACCAGCTGGGCGGCACCCTTTCCGGCGGCGAGCAGCAGATGCTGGCCATCGGCAGGGCCCTCATGGCCAGGCCCCGGCTCATAATGCTGGACGAGCCCTCCATGGGGCTTGCGCCCATAATCGTGAAGAACATCTTCGAGGAGATACGGAAGCTCCGGGATGCCGGCAATACGATTCTCCTGGTGGAACAGAACGCCCGGGCCGCGCTCCGCATCGCCGACCGCGGCTACGTGATCGAGACCGGGCAGATGGTCCTGGAGGGGACGTCCGAAGAGCTGCTGAACAACAATGACGTGCAGCGGGCGTACCTGGGGAAAGACTATAGAAGTATCAGCGAATAATCGACCCCCCTGTCCCCCTGAGGGGGCATGCGGAAGGGTATTCTTTACTGGCTTAAATTCGAAATAGATTGTTGAATTTACTGTTGAAAATGTTTGAAAGAAATGATCTCGCTGGTTAATGCAGCGAAGAAGAAAATGAATTAAATTCATTACCTCGTGCCCCCTCAGGGGGACAGGGGGGTGGTCGGGGGGGTAACGTCTATGATTTACAACGCCAAGTACGAATCGATGCCGCGCGAGGAGCTTACGCAGCTCCAGATCGAGCGTCTGCAGAGCACCCTGAACAGGGTCTACCGCAACGTCGCCTTCTACAAGGACTCCTTCGACGAGAACAAGATCGATATCGGCACGATCAGGAGTATTGCCGATATGGCGAAGCTGCCCTTTACCACCAAAGAGGATCTGCGGAAAAGCTATCCCTACAATATGTTTGCCGTACCACTCCATGATATCGTCCGCATTCATTCCACCACCGGAAGGACCGGGAAACCCATCGCGATCGGCTATACACGAAACGACATACTCCACTGGTCGGAGCTCGTGGCCCGGGTGCTTGCCGGCACAGGGGTCACGGACAATGACTTTGTTCAGATCGCCTTTGACTACAACATGTTCACCGGCGGCTTCGGGCTCCATTACGGCGCAGAGAAAATCGGGGCGTCTGTCATCCCGTCCTCGCAGTCCGGCAATGTACAGCGGCAGATACACATCATGAAGGACTACAAGACCACGGTGCTCCTGTCGACGCCAAGCTATGCCCTCCGCATCGCCCGCAACCTGCACGAGATGGGAATACACCCCGATGAACTCAACCTGAAGAGCGGGCTTTTCGGTGCGGAACCGTGGAGTGAGAATACCAGGGCCAAGATCGAAGAGCGCCTCCATCTCACAGCGTTCAACATCTATGGCATCAACGAGATGATGGGACCCGGCGTATCCGGTGAATGCTCGGAAAGGAACGGGCTCCACATCAACGAGGACCACTACATTGTGGAGATCATTGACACCCTTACCTGGGAGCCGCTCCCCCGCGGCGCCGAGGGAGAGCTGGTCATAACCACCATAACCAGGGAGGGGTTCCCCCTCATCCGCTACCGAACCGGCGACCTGTCGTTGATCATGGACGAACCGTGCCCCTGCGGCCGCACAACCCTGCGCATGCACCGTGTCGCGGCCCGGTCAGACGATATGGTCGTCATCAACGGGATCAACGTGTTCCCCACACAGGTCGGCGCGGCCCTGAAAAAAGCGACGGGATTCGAACCCCGCTTCCAGATCATCATAGATGACGCCGATGGTGAGGACCTCATGGAAATCCAGGTTGAAGTTCTGGAGAAGATGTTTGATGACGAGGTCAAGAAGCTCCTCACGCTGAAAAATGCCATCGGCGCTGCAATCGAGCGGGAAATGGGTATTGCCGCGAAAGTCACTTTTGTCGAGCAAAATTCGCTGCTCGTGTATTCCGAGGGAAGAGTGCGGCGGGTCATTGACCGGCGGTAGGGGGAATCGCCCGCAGGCCTCAGTCCCGCGTAATGCGGAAGGGCCCGCTGTTTAAAAAGTCGAGAAGGCCCCGGTCCGGAGAGGTCCACTCTTTTTCAAGGGCCTGCATCAGGTAATAGGCGTCGCTTTCGGACACCACCTGATTTTTCTTGTCGGTGTAGTTCCCGTCCCATTCAAACATTTCCCTTGATACGTAGAAGATCATCCACAGGTTGTACAGGTAGTCGACCATGGGATCATACGCGTCATCCACCTCGCAGGCGAAGTCAAACTGCGTTCCCTCCTCCTCCCATCCGCCGTCGCGGGCCGCCGCAAGAAGGCGCGGCCACACCTCCTCGCCGCAGGTAAAGGTTTTGAGAGTGTTGATGTTCAGGAAAATATATGCCATAAGGCGCTGATGGTTATGCCTGAAGGTTGTTACTTCATAATTATTTCTGCCGCCGCATGCGCCAGCTGGAAAAGCCGTGAATAAATAATGACCGATCCTCTTAAATTCTTGATTTATTTTAAATCCTCCTGAATATAGTGCCATGAGCACATCAGCGCCGTCAACCAAATCTTTTTTCCATGTCCCCTCTGACGGTAATCCCGTCGCTGTCCCTGACCTTGCATCAGCCCTGGAGGCATTCAAGGGCGGAGGCTATCTCTGGCTTAATCTCCTGGACCCCGCCCGGGAGGACCTGGATGCGCTGGCACAGCCCTTCGGGCTCCATCCCCTCGCCATAGAAGACTGCCTTGATGACGAGCAGATCCCCAAGATCGAGGATTATCCCACCCACACCTTCGTTTTGTTCAACATGTTTCATTACGAGGCGCAGGAGCTGTATGTCGACGAGGTGGACCTCTTCATCGGGAGGAATTTTCTCATCCTGGTAAGCCACAACATGCATGGCAATCCCAGCTTCCTGGACCGTCTTGAGCAGATGGCGGGACTTGACCGCGAGAACGTGCTCCAGGGACCTGATTATCTCCTTCATCTGGTCATGGACTACCTGGTGGACCAGAAATTTGTTACTGTCGGAACCCTAAGGGACGAGCTTGACGAAATCGAGGAGCAAATCATCAGTGACCTCGGC
The DNA here is from genome assembly GCA_041753395.1 of Spirochaetota bacterium. GTDB lineage: Bacteria > Spirochaetota > UBA4802 > UBA4802 > UBA5550 > RBG-16-49-21. The sequence continues at coordinate 186,688 of JBGSUQ010000005.1, read as the reverse complement.
GGCTTCAGACCGGAGGAGCTGATGCGCCTGCGCCGGAACCTGCTGAGAATGCGCAAAAGCATCACCCATGAGCGCGAAATCTTGGTGAAAATCTGCCGGAAGGATTCGCATTTCATAGCCGAAAAATCAATATATGAATTCCGTGATGTCTACGACCACCTGTCGAAATTTTTCGAGGAGACGGAGATATACCGGGAAATGATATCAAGCTTCATGGAGATGTACCTGTCGATGATGAACAACCGGATGTCGATGATGGCCAACAGGACCAATCGCGTGGTCAGGCGTCTCACCATGATTACGACGATCTTCATGCCCATGACCCTCCTTTCCAGCATCGGTGGCATGTCTGAATGGAGCATGATGACCGGGCCGGATAACTGGCGGATTGCCTATCCCCTGTTTTGTATCATGATGATGGTGGTTGGCGTTGTGAGCTATATCATCCTGAAAAAGATCGAATCCAGGGATGATAATATTGAGGAATGAGTATTGATCTCCGGCGATTGGGCCAGCTATTAATTTATTATCAGAAGGTGTCTATGATTAAAGTCGGTCTCATCATCAATCCCCATGCCCGGGGAGTGAAAAAAATGAATATTGATCCAGTCGAGTTTTTTACAGGCATATCGGAGGGTTACGCCGACATTCGGCTGACCAAAAGCATTGGTGAGGTCGACTCTGTTGTAAAGGATTTTAAAAAACTGGGAATTCCCTATGTCGCGGTATGCGGCGGCGACGGCACGAGCCATTATGTGCTCTCCCGGATGATCAACCTGTATAAGAAAGACCCGGTGCCGCCTCTCCTGCATCTCAGGGCCGGGACCATGAACACCCAGTCGAGGTCCATCAACCTCAAGGGAAAATCCGGCGACATACTGAAAAGGCTCGTCGCCATCCTTAAAAATCATGGAAGTCCGAAAATCTTTACCCGCGACACGATTCGAGTCGGTGACATGTACGGGTTCATCTTCGGTGTGGGCATGACCGCCAATTTTCTCCATGAATATTACAAGGGTGAGGGGACCGGACCGATGAAGGCCCTGAAAACCATCTGGATGGCCGTGAAGGGCGTCACGGTGGGTGGCGACGTGGGGACCCTCTTCGACCGCCTGGACTGCACCGTTGTCGTGGATGGGAATCCGGTGCCCCATCATGACTTTATTGCCGTCATTGCCACCACGGTCGACGATGTCGGGATCGGGTTCAAGCTGATGTACCGGGCATATGAAAAGGACGGGACCTTCCATATACTTTCAGTCGGGTGCGAAGCATCGGACATTGTCAAAAACCTCGTAAAGATCAAAACGGGAAAGCCGGTGCATCATCCCTATCTGTTCGATTCTATCGGTAAAAAAGCGGTCATCACGAGCAAGAAGAAAATGCTTTATACAATTGATGGAGATATGTATGAGGCTGAAAAAAAACTTGTCGCCGAAATCGGACCCCAGGTGAAATTGGTTTATGTATGATGGTGCACCCCCCAAACCCCCCAGGGGGGGTTGAAAAATGAGGTTACATAAATCCCCCTCCGGGGGATTTATGGGGCTTGCGGGACAGCCCCTTTCTGCCTGGCTTACCTGCGTTTATCGCCGCCGCCCTTTCCCCTTTCACCCTGCGGGTTCCCCTGCTGCTTTCCGCCGCCTCTGGGGCCGGCACCGCGCTGCTGTCCATCAACGCGGCCGCCTTCTTTACCGCGGATAATGTTTTTATCGGGAGCAGGGGTAATGCCGCGTTTGTATTCCCTGTCCGGTTTGTATTGCTCGCCGCGCTTGATCAGTTTTTCCGAACTGCCGCGGTTGACAGGTTTCCTGTCAATTTTGATGGCACGGCCGTCGCCGCGCCCGCCTTCTTTACTGTGGATGATCTTTTTATCAGGCGCAGGGACTACACCGCGTTTATACTCTCTATCGGGTTTATATTCCTTGCCGCGCTTGATCAGTTGGTCCGACTTGCCGCGGTTGTCGCGTTGCCTGTCCGTATTGACGGCACGGCCGTCGCCGCGCTTCATGTTCTTACCGCGGGGTTTTTCAGAGTTAAGTTTCCATTCTTTGTTGGGGCCCGAAGGCCTGTATGTCTTGTTCCGGCGGGGGTCGCTCTTCCACCGGGTATGTATTTTCTCAATGTGGCGGGGATGGATCGCATGCTTCCTGATAGCTTCTCGCCGATACCGGTATATGTCATCAAGGTACCGCGTGTGGGATTTGAATAAGTCACGGTTACTATAGGCAATCTTTACAACACCGGGATGGCGATGGAGCCATTCGCGGTGGCGGTAATAACGGTGAAACAGATCAGGATGCCGGTTAAATATGACATGGTTCCGGTACACCTCTCGCGCGATAAAAGGGTGCTGGATAAACCATCCGTCATAACCGTAGACCGCCAGGCTGACCCGGGGATACCTGACTAAAAAAGGCCGGTTGCACACGATGGCATAAGCCACGTATGGGTACCGGCTCCAGAAGTCATAATCGAGATAAATCCTGGCGGCGAATTGCGGGTGTGCGTCAATCCACACGTAATCGGAACAGATGGACCAGATTACGGCCGGATGGGCGTCAAGCCATTCCCTGTCCTTGATGAACTCGGCATATTTTTCCGGGTTTTCTCTTATATCATCGATCAGAGCCTGGTCCTCATCGGAAACCGACGGCGCTTCAGTTTCTTCCCTGCCTTCCACATCCTTTGAATCGTCAATCTGCTCTACGTCTTCCAGCATCCGGTTGATTTCATCATCAGAATAATCTTTTGGCATGCTTTCAGGCATTTCTTTCAGCATTTCGTCCACATCAGCTTCATTGCCGGATACATCCTGGGCCCGGGCCATGCCCGATGCGCCCGAACCGCTTCCGAGGCAGAGAGGGATCAGCAATGTAAACAGGCTGACTGAAAAGATTGTAAAAATAAGTCTCCTTCTTGCTTTCATGTGTGTTACCTTTGCATAGTTAATAGTTTTTTCCGCATTATGGGAATTAGACCCGATTCTTTTATGAAAAGTTCCATTTTTTACCCGGTTTTTTCACCTGGTGGCGGCTTAAAAATATTGACATTTGATTCCATGTCCTGCATTGAAAGATATCTGATTCGATCAGAAGTTCAAGGAAAAAACATATCGGAAATGTATAAATGAAGAAGCAAGGGATTTCTTTGAGGAATCATATGAACAGGAATAATAAATCAACTCTGCAGGAAAAAACCAGGTTTGACCGGAACGTGATCCTCACCGGGTTCACATCGTTTTTCACCGATGTCTCTTCGGAGATGATCTATCCACTGATACAGGCCTTTGTGGCCATAATCATGTCTGCTCAGAAGGCTCTTCTGGGACCGGTCCTGGGCATAATCGAAGGCATTGCTGAATCAACGGCAAGCCTCCTCAAGGTGTTCGCCGGATACTATTCCGACAGGATTGAGAAGCGAAAGGCGCCGGCGATCGCAGGATATTCCTTGTCTGCAGTCTCCAAGGCCCTCCTCTTTGCGGCTTCGGCGGGGTGGGCCTTTGTGCTCCTGTCCCGGTTTTTCGACCGGGTGGGCAAGGGGATCAGGACTGCGCCGCGGGACGCCCTCATCTCGGAATCCATGCCGAAGGAGCTCCAGGGAAAGGCCTTCGGATTCCAGCGGGCCATGGACTTTGCCGGGGCCTTTCTGGGTACGGTGGTCTGCTATTACGTAGTGGTGCATTTCATGGACCCCGTGACACAAACCATCAGGGATATCGATACCTTCTATCTGCTCTTTCTCATATCTATCATTCCGGCCTTAATAGGGGTTGTGTTCCTCTTCTTTACCAGGGAGACGGCGGGTTCAGGCCGGGGAGGGAACAGCAAACCGAAGCCGAACCTCGACATCAGGAAGTACGATAAAAACCTCCGCGTCTTTTTCATTGCCCAGCTCATCTTTACACTGGGCAATTCATCAAACCAGTTTCTCCTGCTCAGGAGCATGGACCTCGGGTATGTGCTATCTACGGTCATCCTGATGTATATCAGCTTCAACCTGACCACGACGGCCCTGTCATCGGCTTTTGGGTCTCTGTCCGACCGGATCGGAAGGAAAAAGCTCCTTATGGCCGGCTATGTTCTTTACGCCGTGGTCTATATCGCCTTTGGGTTCATTTCCCGCTCTTCCAGTCATCTCCTCTGGGTCTTCTGGCCCCTGTACGGTCTCTATTACGCCATGACTGAAGGAGTGGAAAAAGCCTTCGTGGCGGATATCGCACCGGAAAACTCCCGGGCCACGGCCCTCGGCTTTTACCACACCATCATCGGTATCGGCCTTCTCCCGGCCAGTGTAATTGCGGGGTTCCTCTTCAAGGCCCATCCAGGCTTCCCCTTCATTTTCGGGGGCGCCCTGGCGGTAGTGACGGTCCTGGTCATGGGGTTCGGCGTGAAGGAAAAGGCCTGACATGTATGGCGGCCTGTTTCATGTTAACCCCCCTGACCCCCTGAGGGGGCACGAGTAAAATAAATTTTTCCAATCGTAGTATATCTTTCCTCATCAGAGAAAAAAGTGACATTCTTTCCTGAGTTAAATGTTTTACTGGACGCCCCCACAGGGGGAGGGGGGGTCATAAAAAAATGTTGTAAAAAAATCTATACCATTGATAGTATCAGTTCGGCCGTATAGTGCTATGTCTGTTAACGAAATAATCCCAATTGAATAGAAGCGATGAGAGAGATCCAGTTTTTACAACAGAATGCGGATAAGTGGAAACGCTTTGAGACGCTGATCAGGTCGCGGAAGAATACAAGCCCCGACCAGGTGGCGGAGCTTTTCATCGAACTTACCGATGATCTCTCCTACGCGCGGACCTTCTACCCGAAAAGCAAGATCACCGTGTACCTGAACGGCCTGACGGCGAAGTTCCACCAGGCCATTTTCAGGAATAAGAAGGAGGAACGCCGGCGCATCATGACCTTCTGGACCGAAGAGCAGCCCGTCCTCTTCGGGAGGCACTGGAGGGAGGTGCTTGTGTCGTTGGCCGTTTTCGCGATTTCGGTCATGATCGGGGCCGTGTCCTCGGCCAACGACGACGGCTTTGTCCGTCTCATCCTGGGGGACACCTATGTCAAGATGACGCTGGAGAACATCGAAAAGGGGGACCCCATGGCGGTGTACAAGTCCATGAACAACCTGGACATGTTCCTGGGGGTCACGGTGAACAACATCAGGGTTGCCTTCCTGGCCTTTGCCTGCGGCGTAATCGTTTCCTTCGGGGCCGGGTACATTATTTTTTTTAACGGGGTGATGATCGGGGCGTTTCACTATTTCTTTTACCAGAAAGGCCTCCTCCTCCCGTCCCTGAAGAGCATATGGATACACGGAACCCTTGAAATGACCGCCGTCGTCATCGCCGGCGGTGCGGGCATAATCATCGGCAACAGCATCCTGTTTCCCGGGACCTATTCGCGTGCGGCCTCTTTTAAAAGGGGGGCGAAGGACGGCCTGAAAATGGTGATGGGCGTTGTTCCCCTCTTTTTGATGGCGGGCCTGCTGGAAGGCTTTGTCACCAGGCACACGGATATGCCCCTTGTTTTGAGCGCCGGCATCATTGCCGCGTCGCTGGCCTTTGTTGTGTGGTATTATATTGCGTATCCCCGTTACTATACCAGGAAGGAGATTGTCCATGGACCAGCTCGAAAAATTTGAATTCAGAAAAGTGCGTGATTTCGGATCGATTATCAACGATACCTTCGCCTTCATAAGGCAGAATATCGCGATACTGTTCAAGGCGCTCATATTCATTACGGGCCCACTGCTTATAATCCAGGGGGTCCTGGCCGGACTCTACAGCTCCAAATCATCCCTTATGCTCTTAGGGGGCGACAAGGCGAACCCCTTGGGTGCGATTTTTTCCCTCGAATACCTGCTGCTGATCCTGTTCAGCCTGGTGAGCTACACTTTCATCTCCCTTGTCGCCCTGGAGTTCATAGCCCTTTACACGGTGAAAGGGCCGGGGGCCATCACCGTTGACGATATATGGCAGGCCCTGAAAAAGGACTTCTGGATGATCGTCTTCACCAACATCGGGACGGTTTTCGTCGTGTTCTTTTCTATGCTCTTCCTTGTCATCCCGGGCATCTATTTCGCCATCGTGATGGCCCTGGTCCCGATGATCCGTGTGCAGGAACGGACAGGCTTTTTTTCGGCGATCCGGAGAAGTATGAAACTGATATCGGGCAGCTGGTGGTTCACCCTGGGGCTCCTTTTCCTGATGGCCATAATCGTCGGGATGATGGCATCGATGATGGCCCTGCCGTCAATAGGGGTCACGTTCTTTGCCATGATCCACAAGGCGGATGGGTCGAACTACTTCATCAAGGCCCTCTTCATTGTCACCGGCATATTGCAGCAGCTGACATCGATGTTCAATGTTGTCGTCCTCATGGCCATCGGTTTTAACTATTTCAGCTTGGCGGAGAAAAAGGAGGGCCATGGACTGCTCCGGAAGGTCGAGGAGATCGGGAAGCCGATGGACGCGTAGCATGGGAAGACTCACCTTCCTCGCACCGCTCCTCTGCCTTGCCCTGCTGGCTGCCGGCGCACGGCCCCATGGTGACCGAACAATCGCCGTACGCGACGCCGGCCGGGTGCCCGCCGATTCGACAGTGGTTACGGCGCGGGCCGTGCCGCTGAAGAAGATCGAGGAGTTCCGGAAGGATGCCGCCTTCCGCTACGACCGGGAGAAGGAACCGCTCCTCTCGCTCTGGGATTATATCCTGGCCTGGCTCCGGGACAGGCTCGGGCGCCATGTCAGGGGTATTGACGGGCAGTTCGCCTGGAAAGCGGTCGAATACGCCGTCTACGGCATCGTGATAGCGGCCGTGCTGCTGGTCGTAATCAAGCTCATGGGCGCCGACCTGCGGGGCCTTTTCTTCTCGCCGAAAAAGAAGCGTCCCGCGCCGGACGAGGCCATCGAGCATATCGAGAACGTCGATTTTGACTCGCTCATCGCGCGCTCCCTGGAAGAGAGAGACTACCGCGCGGTAGTGCGTCTCCTCTATCACAAGGCCCTGAAAGAACTGTCGGCCCGGGGCTTTGTCCAGTGGAAGATCGACAAAACCAACAACGATTATCTGTCGGAGCTGTCCGCCTCGCCCCTGCGCAGGGAATTCACGGAACTCACCAGGATCTTTGAACACATCTGGTACGGGAATTTCGACCTGCCCGCGGAGACCTTCGCCGCGGTCAATGAATTGTACGAAGGATTTTACAGGGTGCTGGCGGAAGGGAAATCGTGAGAAAGAACCTCCCCTATATAATGATCCTCGTCATAAGCGTCATTGTCTTTATCGTGGTGACAGTGATGAAGCCGGAGCCCGTGGATTGGTCCGCGAGCTTTTCCCGTGGCGACAGGATCCCCTACGGCAGCTATATTCTCTACCGGCTCCTGCCCGATTGCTTTCCGGGAGCGGACATATCGGTCACCCATGACTCGATTTACGAGACCCTGCGGGGCAGGCGCATCAAAGGGGGCAATTACATCATCATCGACACCACCATTTCCCTCGACAAATACGACACCAGGGAACTGATGCGATTCGTTTCCCAGGGGAACAGTGTCTTCATAGCCGCGAGCTTCTACCTGGATGAATTCGCAAAGCTCATGGAGATCAAGACTGCGCCGGAGGACATCGTTGCGGACCGGATGGGAGTGGATTTCACCAACCCGCGCCTCAAGGCGCGGAAGCAGTACCAGTGCCGCAAGGGCGTTGGCAATTTCAGGTTCATATCTTTCAAGAAGCAGGGCGCAGCGGTACTCGGCGTGAATGACCGAAAGGGGGCGAACTATATCCGGATCCGCCACGGCAGGGGCGCTTTTTACCTGAGTACGCTTCCCTTTGCCTTTACGAACTTCAATATGCTGATGGACAACAACGCCGAGTACGTGTTCAAAGCCCTGTCATATCTGCCGGTGCGGAGAATCTTCTGGGACGAACATTACAAGTCGTCGATCGTGGCCCCGGCGACGCCTCTCCGGTATGTCCTGTCCCGGGAGCCCCTCACCTGGGCCTATTATACCGGCATGGCCGGACTGCTCCTTTTCATCCTGTTCAAGGCGCGACGGCGCCAGCGGGTCATCCCGGTGATAACGCCGCAGGCGAACGCCACCCTTGATTTTGTCGAGACCGTCGGGAGGCTCTACCACCAGCAGGGCGACCATAAAAATATTGCCGATAAAAAAGTACTCTATTTTTTCGATTATCTGCATTCCCGGTTCCAGGTTGACGCGTTCCACCGCGACGGAACGTTCCATGACCGGGTTGCCGAACGGACCGGAGCGCCGGATGGCCTGGTGCGGCGGCTCTTTGAACAGGTCGATTCAATAATGATGATGAAATCAATTCCCGATAAGGAACTGTCGCGTCTCAATTCTCTCATCGAAGAATTCATATCTTATGCTAAAAGGACGGAGCTATGAGCGGAGAACTTTCATTCAACGAACGGATTCAGATCAGGGACGTGACCCAGGCAAACGCAAAGGTAATGGGTGAGCTCAAGAAAGTCATCGTGGGCCAGGACGAGATGCTGGAACTCCTCATGGCCGCGGTCCTGGCCAACGGCCACGTGCTCCTGGAAGGAGTGCCGGGGATAGCCAAGACCCTCACGGCGAAGCTACTGGCCATGACCATGTCCGTGAATTTCTCACGGATACAGTTCACGCCTGACCTGATGCCGTCGGACATTATCGGCACCACGGTCTTTAACGCGAAAAAGGGAGACTTCGAGTTCAGGGAGGGCCCCGTGTTCTCCAACCTGGTCCTCATCGACGAGATCAACCGCGCCCCCGCCAAGACCCAGGCGGCCCTGTTCGAGGTAATGGAGGAGCGCCAGATAACCGTTGACGGGAAGACCTATGCCATGGACGAGCCGTTCCTCGTCTTTGCCACCCAGAACCCCATTGAGTACGAGGGGACCTACCGCCTTCCCGAGGCGCAGCTGGACCGCTTTCTATTTAAGATCACAATCGGCTATCCCTCCCGGGAAGAGGAGGCCCGCATCCTCAGTGATGCCCGCGCACGGCGTGAGAGGGACAAGCTGGCGGACGTGAAGAAGGTGATTACCGCCAAGCAGGTCGTCACGAGCCAGAAAAAGGTGAAGAACGTCCATGTCGACGACACCATCATTTCGTATATAGCCGAAATTGTCCACCGCTCGCGCAACCACAGCTCCCTCTACCTGGGAGGCTCGCCCAGGGCCTCACTGGCCGTCATGGACGGCGCCAGGGCGCTGGCCGTGCTCCGGGAGCGGGATTTCGTGAAGCCTGAAGACATCCAGTCGGCCGCCTATCCGGCCCTGCGGCACCGGTTTCTCCTTACCCCTGAAAAAGAGATGGAGGGGAAGACGCCGGACGATATCATACGGGAGATCCTTGAAAGCATAGAGGTGCCCCGGTGAAAGGGATCGGCGCGCTTTTTTTCGGGCGGCGGTTTTTTATCCTTCTCGCCTTCGTTGTCCTCTCCTTTGTGGCAGCCTTTTTCTACCCTGCATTACTCATGCCGGCGAAGATGGCGCTGCTTATCCTTGCCGCCGTCGCCGCCGCTGACGCGGCCATGCTGTTCCGGATGGCCGGTATAGCGGCCATCCGGACAGCGCCGGAAAAGCTTTCCAACGGCGACGAGAACCGCATCAGCCTCCGCGTTGAAAACGGCTATGCCTTCCCGGCGGACATTGAAATTATCGACGAGCTTCCCTTTCAGTTCCAGAAGCGGGACTTCTCCATCAAGGCCAGCGTCCCGTCCGGCGCAGCACGCGACCTCTCCTACACGATTCGGCCTGTTGAGCGGGGGGAATATCGCTTCGGCGCCCTCAACGTGTTCGCATCATCGCCCCTGCGCCTTGTCATCAGGCGCTACCGTTTTTCCCGGGAGGTCATGGTCCCGGTGTATCCTTCCATCATTCAGATGAAGAAGTATGACCTCTTTGCCGTTTCGAACCGGCTGGTGGAAGCGGGCATCAAGAAGATGAGGCGGGCCGGGGCCTCAATGGAGTTCGACCAGATCAGGCGCTACATCTCCGGCGACGATTACCGGAAGATCAACTGGAAGGCCACGGCGCGGAAAAGCGAGCTCATGGTGAACCAGTTCCGGGACGAGCGGTCCCAGAATGTCTATTCCGTCATTGACACGGGACGGGCCATGAAGATGCCCTTCGAGGGGATGACCCTCCTCGACTACTCGGTGAACGCCAGCCTGGTCATATCGAACGTGGCGATACGGCGGGAGGACCGGGCCGGAATGATCACCTTCTCCAATGCCGTGGACGTGGTACTGCCGGCGAGCCGCGCCCACGCCCAGATCTTCCGCATACTCGAACTCCTGTACAGGGTCGGAACGGGGTTCCTGGAATCGAATTACGAGCTGCTCTATGCGGAGATATCGCGGAAAGTCAGCCAGCGGAGCCTCCTGCTCCTCTACACGAATTTCGAGACCCTCTCCTCGCTCAGAAGGAATCTGCCGTACCTGTCAATGCTGGCGCGAAGGCATGCGGTGGTGGTTATTATTTTCGCCAATACGGAGCTTGATTCCCTTCTCAATACGCCGGCAGGCTCGATCGAGGAGATCTATATCAAGACCATAGCGGAAAAATTCGCCTTTGAAAAAAAACAGATCGTGAAAGAGCTTGACCGGCACGGAATATATTCCATCCTTACCTCGCCGGAACACCTGACGGTTAACACGATCAACATGTATCTTGAACTCAAGTCCCGGGGGTTGCTATAGCATGCAGACGGTATCGATAGAAACGGCGCAGAACGTGAACATAGAATACGAAACGGCCGGTCTCGGCGAGCGCATCCTGGCGGCCATGGTCGATTACATCATTCTTTTCGCCTATGCCATCCTGGTCATGCTTGTCTATTTTGCCGTCGGCGACTACATCAAGAATTTCACCGTGGCGTTCTTTATCCTCATGGCGCTCCCTGCCTTCACGTACGACCTGATTTGCGAAATCACCATGGACGGCCAGAGCTTCGGCAAGAAGCTCCTCGGCATCAAGGTGGTTAAGCTCGACGGGACGCAGCCATCGGTGGGAAGCTATCTCCTCCGGTGGATCCTCCGCATCATCGACATCAGCTTCCTGGGGGGCACCGTCGCGGTGGTAACGATCCTTTTAAACGGCAAGGGACAGCGACTGGGTGACATAGCCGCCGGCACCACGGTCATCAGGATGAAGCAGAGCGTGAAGATGAGCGACACCATCCTGGTCCCGCTGGGGGATGATTACCGTCCCGTGTTCCCGGAGGCGGAGAAGCTTGACGACGGGACCATCACGATCATCAAGGAGGTCCTCGACTTCGAAAAGAAAAACAGGTCCGCCGCATCGACGGAGGAAATCCTCCAGCGGACCAGGGCGAAGCTTGAAGAGGCCATGAATGTCACCGCCGGTATGGAGCCGAAGGATTTCCTGGAAACAGTTCTACGGGACTACAACTTTTTTCACGCGAAGGCGGGGTGAAAAGTCTTGTCCGGGTATTGAACGGAAACAGGAGGAGAGTATACCATGAATCAAGCGGCACGTTATTTCAGCGCCTGCGCGCTATGCCTGCTATGTTTAATCATTTCATGCGACAGGAAGGTTGCGATGGAACTTCCAAAGGACGCCAGAATTCTCGGTGAAACAACGGTTGCCGATGTGGAGGGCTTCCGTGTCGGAAGCGGCAATTATTATCAGCGCACCGACGCCAGTGGCACCAGGCGCAGGAGCATCCAGATTTTTGTATGGCGTCCCGGGAACAAGGCCGACCAAAAGGCCAGGGAAACGGTCGTCTTCGAAGGGGATGTCTTCGAGATCGGCGATAAAAAATACAGGCTCCTCCATGTCGACGAAGGTAAGGGTGGGGACACGGGGAAGGCCTTCTTTGTTCCTGTGAAGTAGACTGAATTGGCGCTTGTGTCAGAAAAAGCTTCGAAAAAAATTCCTCATCAAAAGTCACTGTTGTGACGATAGACAATGAAGGGGGTAACCCCGCATTTTTATCAACCTGGTGGTGCCATGAACAAGCTATTACTGACCATTCTGTTTTTGATCCCGTGTGTTTCGTCCTATGCCGTGTCCCTTGTCTGGGAGATACCGAAGGATGAAAGGCTCGAAATAACGCGCACCGCGGCGGTGAAGTTCCTCGTCAATAACAGGATGCGGAAGATTTACCAGGAGCGGAATATTATAGATCTTACTTGTTATGAAAAAAAGGCTGAGGCGAGCAGCGTCAGGGGGCGTTTTTCCGTGTATGAGCGCGGCTCAGTTGACGAGGTGTTCCAGCTGCGCGAGCAGTATCCGTCGGAGTTTGCCATCGACAGGCAGGGGCGATTCACGGTCCCGAAGCAGTTTTTCATGCCGAACCTGCGCCACCTGCCGGCCTTTCCGCGGAAGGAAGTCGCCGCCGGCGACTCGTGGACCGAGAAGGCGGAACTTGTTCTCAATAGCTTTTCCATCCCTTTCAAACTCACCTTTCCTGTGGAGTATAAACTTGTCGATATCAGTAAAAAAGAAAATAGCGAGATAGCGGTGATTCAGTACCGGTTTATCGTGGACATGAACCTTGCCGGCGGAAAATACCCGGCCGACTTCCCGCAGAAAATCATTGGAAAGGATGAGGGCACCATCAACTGGGACCTCAGGGAGAATTGCCCTGTCAGCATGAAAGAAAAGTACCGGATGGCTTTTTCCTTCCCGGCCGGGAAGAATGACGCCGCCGTCAATGAGTTCCAGATGATCATCGACACAAAGATGAAGATGTACAAACCGGTCACGAAAGAGGAGAAGGAAGAGGCCCGGAAGGAGCTGAAGAAAGACATCCCTGACGGCGTTGATGTCGACACTGACCGGCGGGGCCTGGTTATCAGGCTCGGGGATGTGCTCTTTGATTTCGACTCGGCCCGGCTCCGCGACGACAGTAGGGAGAAGTTGGAAAAGGTCGCCGATCTGCTTAAAAGAAAATACCCGGACCGGGAGATCATCGTCGAGGGCCATACCGATAATATCGGGGGCCGGGAGTATAACCATCGTCTATCAAAGGATCGCGCCAGGTCCGTGGCAGAATACCTGAAACAGCAGGCCGGAGCGGACAAGCTTTCCTACCGCGGCTTTGGCGCTGACCGGCCCATGGCCGGGAACAGCACCAGGGAAGAGCGGCAAAAGAACCGGCGGGTGGAGATAATCATAAAACTCCAATAAAGAACCATCGCGCTGTTCAATAAAAATCAATTTTATTCTTGATATTTACGCTGACCGTTGTATTCATATTCAGTGTACGGACAGCCTATTGCACATCTTGCGAAGGCTTGCCCGTATTCTTGATCCGATTAAATATATGATTGCGATGCGGTTAAAATATGTCATGGTATGCATACTGCTGCTGGTTGTCACGGGCGGTGCATACGCTGAGACGGAAATCAATCTATCCGGTGTCTGGAACTATTGCCTCATTAAAAGTGAAAAGGACTACCCCCCCAAAGAGGGGATAGTATGGGAATCGGTAAAAATCCCCAATAGAAACCTCTTCGAAACAATTGCCGTTAAAAAAAACATCACCAGGGGCTATATCCTTTATAGCAAAACGATAACATTAAAAGAGATAATTTCTCAAGGCCTGGCTTTTCAAGCCGGCGAGATAATGAATGCCGATATCGTCTATATAAACGGTGAAAAAATAGGGAAAACCGGCATGTTCCCTCCTGATTTTAAGTCGGGCTGGTCTAAATTCCGCCATTACCCGATTCCCGCCGGATTGCTGAAACAGGGAGAAAACAGAATCGATATCATCAACTTCTTTGACGCCGAATTGTGGTTTATCTCTCCGGTGCGGATCATTGATGAAGGACGCGGCAATTACGAGTACATGATTCGAAATTTTCTTCAGATTGAGTTTATTAACGCTTTTTGCATTCTCCTGTTCAGTTTTTCCCTATTCTTTATAACGATATACTTTAAAAGAAAAAAAGAAATCATCTACTTTTATTACGCCTGTGCCACCTTTTTTCTTGCCGATATGATGATTTTACAATTTTTTGAAAACTTATATCCCTATATACCGCTCAGCTCCAACACTATTTTCAAGATATGCGGCATTGGCCCGATGTTCATGGCTCCCTTTCTGGTCTTGTTTTTCAGAAGCTATCTGGGACTGAATATCTCCATCAGGAGGATCGTGGCGTATCTCGCTCTGCCATGTGCGCTTGCGCTCCTCATGCTGGTTTCACAGGACCGTTATTATATCATCAAATGGAGAAATATTTTTCTGCTGCTGATCCCCCTGTATATAGCTGATATCGTCATCATGTCAATACGCCAGATTATCTCGGGAAATAAAAAGGGGCTTGTCCTCTTTATAGCCCTTCTGCCGATTTTTGCCTTTGGAATTTACGATGTCCTCGTATTCAGCCTCCATCTTTTTGAGGGAAGCGTTCCGCTCTATCCCCTGGGCGTACCGTTCATGCTCGTCCTTCTCGGGCTGCATCTCATAAACAGGTTTGTTTATAATCTCAATGCTGCTGAACAGTTGAATACCCTGCTGCAGGATAAGATGGAAGAGGGGAAGCGCCTGGCCTTCCTTGAAAATGAAATTTCCATAGCGAGAAAAATCCAGCTGGCGACTGTCCCCCGGACCCTGCCGGAATCGACCGCCTTCAGTATCGGCGTAAAATATCACCCTGCTGTGGACATAAGCGGTGATTTTTATAATTTTCATTCCATTGAGCCGGGCAGGCTTGGCGTTCTCCTTGCCGACGTGTCAGGGCACGGAGTACCCGCCTCATTAATCGCATCGATGTTAAAAATACTTTTCAGTACGCTTGCCCCGGTTTATTCGCGACCCAGGGATTTTCTTAATGGATTAAATGCGTACATTTTCGATAAGATGGAGAAAAATTATTTAACCGCGGAATATTGCTATATCAGCAAGCCGGATAAAAAGGCTCTTTTCGCACGGGCCGGTCATGAGCCCCTGCTTCATATCTCATACAGAAACGGTGAGGCAATCCTGCATGAGTATTGCCCGAAGGGCATGGTTATCGGTTTTAATCCGAAAATCGATCTGGATCTCTTTGAATTCACCATTGACCATGGGGATAGAATAATTCTCTATACAGACTGCCTCACCGAAGCATTCAACGCAGAGCGGGAACTATATGGAGATCAGCGTCTGCACAATCTGCTTCTTCAGTCAAAACACCTGCCGGCAGTCGAAGCTGTTGAATTCATATTCAAAACATTGCAAGAATGGAGCTCTTCCGAGGAGTTCCACGATGATTTCACGCTTATCATTATTGATGTCAATTGAATAACTGCACGGCATCCGCCGGGTACTTATAAAGTCTACTGTGCCCGATAGCCATGATATGAAGACAGTATGGTTTCCTGGATTTACGCTGCTGAGCTGCTTCTGCCTACCATCCTCCGGAGGCGCCGCCCCCGCCGGAGCTTCCGCCGCCGCCGGAAAAGCCTCCCCCGGAACTGCCGGAAGAACTCCATCCGCTGGAGGAAGAGCCTGAAAATGAGAATCCGCCTATGGTGGCGCGGCCCTTGGTCGTCAGGTCTTTCCGGGCTTTCTTGTACCATTTGCTGCGGCTGATGATGAATTTTGCCGCGGGAAAGGCCACCAGATATGTGCAGAGCATGACAACGGCGCCGGTGGTTCCCACTACGACTATTGGGAACATCGCCCAGAAGGGAATCAGAAACAGGTACATAAACCAGCCTATGCCCTGGGGGGTGACAACGCCGATGATGGTGAAGAGGCCGATAATGCCGAAAATGAAACAGCCGATGAGAATACGCTGCATGATGGGAAGGTCGGGGCCTTTGAAAAAGTCATCCGAGCCTTCGCCGGAGCTTTTAGTGTCAGCCGGGGTCTGCCCTGACGGGTCTTCCAGAAGGGCAATGACTGCCAGTACTCCCGCGGTCACGCCGCCGTCATAATCGTTCGCCTTGAAGCGCGGAGCCATGATTTTATCTATGATGCGCCCGGCCTTCACATCGGTAAGAATTTCTTCGAGACCGTAGCCCACTTCAATGCGCATGCGCCGGTCCTGAGCCGCGACGATGACCAGCACGCCGTTGTCTTTTTTCTTCCGGCCGAGGCGCCACGTGTCGAAAATGCGCGTGGCGAATTCTTCGATGCTTTCGCCTTCCAGCGTTGTTACCGTAAGCACCGCCACCTGGTTTGTCGTGCGGTCCTCATGGGACTTCAGCAGGCCGCTGATGTGCTCCCTGGCGGCCGGGCTCAGGATGCGGGCTTCATCAGTGACCCGGCCCTGGAGGCGGGGCACCGGGATGATGGACATAGCCGGTGTGAAGACCAGCAGCGCAAGGAGGAGGGCCGGCAGGTAACGATACGCATAACGCTGTTTCATCGGTCCTCCCCTTTCTCCTGGATGAGCCCGTCCGATATCTCGTTGCCGTTTTTCAGTGCCGGCCCGAAACCGGCCTGCAGCAGCGCCGCTTCCATTGCCGTGAGGCCCCGAACGAGGGCCTCGAAACGGTCCTTCCGGCGCAGATGGGGCGTCATCCGGCTTATCACACCGCGCAGTACCCCTTGGTCAATGCGGACGGCGACGCCGCTGTCCGGCATGATGACTACCCTGCGTTCAAAGAGGCCGACCAGGACCAGGATGCCGGTGCGGCCCCGTGTCCGGAACATTTCCCGCTCCAGAAAAAAAGCGCGGGCATACTGCTCGATTTCAGATTCGGCGCGCATGCGGTCAAGGAAGAGGCGGCCGAATGCCGGCCAGAGAACCGAAAGAAGGGCAAAAGCCGCGCCCGCGCCGAGGACAAGGAGCGCTGCCCGCTGTGCGCTTAAGACAGCGTTCCATCCGGGATGCACGATTGCGGCTGCCAGCTGTGCCAGGGCGCTGACAGCGGCAGCCAGGGCAAAGGCCTTCCAAGGGATTTCGGGATAGCTGTCGCATTTCCCCACCACGGCGGCCACCAGTTCTATACCGGTCCGCTTTTCGATTTTCCCGATGAGATCGTTCAACCGGTCTGTCTGGTCATTGGTGAAATACATGGCGTAGTTCTCTTTTGATTGTATTATATCTCCGACAGATTATTTTGTCAAGAATATTGACTGAAAGATACGCAACAGCTTTGAGAAGCGACACCTCTTTTCAATAAAACAGGAATATGAAGATGAAAAATGGCTTGACGCCTGAATGATAATTCGATAATATTCGAAATATCTAAAAGAAAGAATCTATCACATAATTCAGGTAAACCACCATGTCCCTGAAATCAAAAGCCGAAAGAACGAAACACATGAAGCAGGTCGCCGCGGCCATGAAAGCCCTCTCCAATGAAAACCGCTTGGCGATGTTTGAATATATCAGGGCGGGCCATGGCAAAGGCATACTTGACGAAGAGAACAGGCCCTCCGTATGCGATGTAGCCAGCAATTTCGACATGGCCCTTTCGACCATATCCCACCACATGAAGGAACTGCGAAGTGCGGAACTCATCTCTTGTGAACGCGACGGCCAGACCGTCCATTGAATGGTCAATGAAGAGACCGTCAGTCTGATGGTCCGCTATCTCACCGGGGCAGACAAGCCGGGCCGATGATTGTATCCCCTGTGCTGATTATTCATGATATAAAGAAATTTCGAAAAATATCGAAATATTTTCTGTCCCCCCTTGACGTTTGATCCCGACAGCAGTATATTATTTCTATATTTCGAAATAATTCGAATAATAGAAATACAACATGAGGTGTGAACATGATAACAGATCAAAACAGGGCACAGGAGCCGAAAAGCCAGGATTGTTCCTTTAAAGGCTGCGGGGAAATAATGAAAATGATGAGCCGCTGCATGGAAGGAAAGGGGGGAAAGATCGATTTCGAGAAATTCTGCGGGAACATGTCCGGTTGCTGCGGGGAAATGATGAAAAAAATGAATGAGCAGAAGAAAGGGAAAGGTGAATAACAATGTTATCAAACACGGACACTAATAGTTCAGAACACGCAGGACATCAGGGACTCTGGTGCGGCAGGAGCACAAGCGGCGGGATATTTTGCGGTCTTATGCTGCTGGTCATTGGTGCTATCTGGATCGGGAAAAAAACAGGACTCATCCCGCTGGACATGGCCCTCTTCTGGCCGTCGGTGATGGTGATAGCGGGTATCTGGATACTGGGTTCGGCCCTGCTGAGAAGAATAAGATCATCATAAGTTCATGTGAAGGCGCGGTTTTAAAACTGCGCCTTCACGTTGTTTATATCACGTCCTCCCTTGTAAGGGAAATCCCCTACCCCTACAGATAAGATAACTTAAATCCTTCTTAATCGTATAAATGGAGAACAATCTGCCGGTTTATGAACATTATTGGGAACAGTGTAAAAATTTTCAACATAGCATGTCACTCGGTATATCAATTAAATATAATTGAGATTCATCCAGAAAATTTTCTTTACTAAAAATCGTTTCCCGTCTAATGTATTAAATTGTAAAACCGGATTAATCATTGCTATGAAATGCAGGTTTCTCTTGCAGCTTAATAGCATATCGCCCGGCATGATTCCCCACTACATTATTGCAAGGATAACTTATGGACCTTCATGACATTATTTATTTCAACAGCTTTTCATTGGGATCTCTTATTGCAATGGTGTTTTTCTCGCTGACCTCGATATATTTGATGACCATCAAAAAAAAATCAACTGCGACCTTTCATCTCGGCGTGGGATATATCCTGATGGCTGTGTTCAACTTCGCCTATTTCATATCTTCCACGATTCATCATCCCCTTGCCGCTTTTCACCGCTGGATCACGGTGAGCACCATTCTCCTTGTCATTGTCCATGTGAATCTTTTTTATTTTTATTATGCCACGGATAAGTACCGGAAAGCGGCGAAGATATTTATGCGAATCAGTTACGCCGTGGCAGCGGCGTTCACTCTATTATTTATGGTAAAAACCGCCACGGCAGAAAAGATTTTTCTGTTCAGCGCCCATACCTGGGATTTCGATGCGGACCGGATCAGCCAATTGTTCAGCATGGTCATTATTCTCTATATAGCGGTCAATTTCGTGCTGTGCCTGTGGCGCTTTATCACCCAGAAGTCGAGGGAGCGGTGGGTTATGCTCTTCATGGGCATCACGTTCCTGGCTGCCACCATGGTTCCGGCGGTGACGAATACCATGAGCCGTGACGGCCTGCTCGACCGTGATGTTTTTCAGAACGCGTGGGTGCTGTTCAACGTCCTCGGCTTTTTTATTCTGCTGATCATCTATGTCAACAACACGAAAGACCGGATAACCTTCATCGCCACGCTGATAGGCATATGTCTGGTGACCATACTCACCATGCTGCAGTTTCTGAGCTACTACTCGCTTAAGGAGCGGGACCAGTCTTTTGATGACATACGCAGAAAATCATCGCTGCTGGCGGCCTCGGAAGATAAAAGGGAAGCTGATGTTGTCTATGTCGTATCCTATCTTCCGGGGAAGGACGCCTTTGAAAAGGGTTGGGAAAAAGCGCCGGTGGATATCGAGCCGATAAAGCAGGAATTGATAAACACCTTCATTCTGGACAGTATCAGTCGAATCGACGGGGCCGACTTTCCTGAACAGCTGGATGCTGTTATGGATCAGGGCGGGATCTATTTTGAAGGGTATAAAAAAGCCATAATTGAATATGTAAAAAAAAGAGGCGGCGAGGGCAACCGGGCAGGGGAACTGACCGTCTATATCGACAAGCTGAGAAAACAGGTTCTCTATCGTAAAAACAAAATACGGATGATCTCCGACGACGGTTTCAGCGAGGGCCTGAAGAAGTTCATGGGCATAAAAAACGATCCCTGCAAAGCCTTCATGGAAACAATACAAAAGAACACCGCAGCTTCAGGGCTGGAGGGAAGCGACCTGAAGCGTGAAGTATTGAAATATCTCGCGCCGATGAACAGGGCGGGGAGCCGCATCTACCGGTCCGGGAAAACAGGCGGTCAGTATATTGAATATTTCACGATCAATCGGCGTGCCGGCAGGATATACTCCGCGGGCTTTAATTACCGGGACTTCAGAGCCTACATGCACCCCTCGGTGATAAATATCTCGATTATCCTGATGGTCCTCCTGGTGGTCGTACGCTTCGGTTTCCAGTTCTTTTTCTCCGGTGTCCTCATCAATCCACTGCGGAAACTGTCCCAGGGAGTACACGAAGTGAATAAGGGGAACTTCAACATCAATATCCCCGTCAAGGTTGAGGACGAGATAGGTTACATCACCCACTCATTCAACAATATGGTGGCTTCCATACAGAAAATGGTCGAAACCATGCGTCTCAAGTCGGACGATGTCAAGCTGAGCAGCAGTAACCTGAACAGGTCTTCGTCGCTCCTTACGGACATAGCGCGGGAGCTTTCCTCGATTGTCGAAGAGGCCTCCGCTGCCTATGAGGAAATGTCAGCGTCCTTCGAGACGAACCTTAATGACGTCAAGGTGCAGCTCGAGAGCACGGACCAGGTCAAGATGGAGATTTCCCGGATCAATGTCAACAGCGAACAGCTTGCCCAGAGAATCACTCAACTGAGCACAAACATAGTCAGCGCCGTCAACCAGGTAGAACAGGGAGAAAAGACGATCACGAAATCGATGGCGGCCATTGAGAACCTCGCGATATACCTCAAGGACATAGAACAGACGACGAACACCATCAATGAAATAGCAGACCGGATCACTATGCTGGCGCTGAACGCGGCAATTGAAGCGGCGCGCGCCGGCGAGCAGGGGAGGGGCTTCGCGGTGGTGGCCGACGAGGTGAACAAGCTGGCAGACCAGACCACCAGCCTGGTCAAGGGTATGCAGCAGAAGATCGGTGAGCACTCGGCACGGATATCGAACGAGCTTGGCTTCATCGGCGTCACCGCCGACATTTTCAAGGAAGTGCGGAGCAAGATTCTTTCGACCAATGATGTGCTTTCCGGGGCGGTGGAGTTCACCGGCAACCTGACTTCGATGAACAACTCCATCGGGCTGAAGATCGAGCAGCTGAGCGCAATAGCCGCCAGGATCCACGATTTTTCCTTTGAACAAAAAAGCACCATAGATGAGCTGACCAAGGCCGTGAACACCATCAGCGAGATTTCCCAGAAAACGCTTGAAAACGCGGAGACGGTCAGGAGCTACTCAAATATCATGGACCTGGGCGCTCAGGAACTTGCAGAGACAATAGAAACTCTGGATACCATTGAAGAAGAAGATGATACTGCCGGTTCCTGATTCTCACGCATTATGACGACAGGATGAATTCGGCTTTCTATCCCGTCACGGCTTGACCTCGTCAATGAATGACAGGTCCTCTTTGTTCAGCACTATGATGGTCTTGTCCTGGCGGTTTATGTAGATATAGTTGTCCCAGAAGCTGATGAAGGTGTTCTCGCTCAGCTCCACCTTCGATTTGGCCACGAGCTTGAGATTGCCGTCGAAGCGTCCCAGGTAATGCTTGCCGTTGTCGTAGGTGACGGCATAGATAAACCCCTCGCGGATTTCGATGAAACTTCTCCAGAACACGTTGTCGTCCCCGTAGATCTTCGCCTGCAGGGTGTCCTTGTCAACCAGTGTAAGATGGTGCCCCAAGGTGTGGCTCCCCTTATGGGTGATGATGACTATGCCCCCAGAGTATATGTCATAGCGGCTTCCGCAGATGTTCTCGACCGGAGACTTGAACATGATCTTCCGCGTTGAGGCGTTGATCATGTACAGGTCGTTGTTGTAATGGCCGCCATCAAGGTATTCCTTGAGCTTCAGGTAGTAGAGCTTGCCCGCGTAGATGTTCTTGTCCAGCTCCTTGTCCCTGAGCTTGTCCTCGCGCTTGTCCAGCTCCTTCTCTTTTTCCTCGAGCTTTTTCTTTGCCTTTTCCGGCTCCTTTTCGATGTCGCGTTTCAGTTCGTCCTTCTGGATCTGTTTCTTTTCTTCCTTGATGCTCTCCTCGCGCTTCTTGACTGTCTTTTCTTTTTCCTGGGATTTCTCTTCCTTCTTCAGGGTTTCCTTTTTCTCTTCCTCGAGCTTCTTTTCCTTCTTTTCGATCTCTTTCTCTTTTTCTTTCCGGTTTTCAGGCTCGACTATTTTTTTTGTCTCTTCCTTTTCCTTTTTCAGGACTTCTTCATTTTTCTTTATATCTTCCTTCTTTTTTTCAATGGCCTTCTTTTCCTCTTTCAGCTCCTTCTTGTCCTTCTCGAGCTTCTTCTCCCGCAGTTCCGTCATCTCCTTGCGCTCCGGGATGTTCTTCCTGTCCTTGCGGAGCTCCTCGATGGTTTTCCTGTCCGAAAGCAGGTCCGGTTCCACCGAGTCGAGTTTACCCTTTTTCGATTGCTCGGTCAGGGGGATGAGCATGGCCGTTGCGCCGGCCCATTCCCAGTATTTAGTGGATATGCCCGCGTTCTTTTTGCCTATGCGTTTCATGACGACGGACTTGTATTTGCTTCCGAAATAACCGAGGTCGCCCCGGTGGACCGCGTTATAGTATGACAGGAAAAGGGACAGGGCCCGGGCCTGGCTTCTCGTGTATCCGTATTTATTCATGAAGTAGGCGGAGGTGATGCGCCGCACGGAGTCTATGTGGCCGACTTTGGCGTCCCTGTCTATGTAGAAGATGTCCGCCGAAAAGCGCTGCGGCTCCTCCTTCGCGGCTGCGCGCAGTATTGAGTATTTCATATGGAACTTCACCCGTTCGACGTCGTCTCCCCGGGAAAGCTTTTTGCCGATATCCTCTATATCCCTGATGGGATCGGCCTTTTTCGCGTCGCCCCGGTAGTTGATGAATTCGACCCGTTTCGTGCGAATCTCGTCAACGTCAACCTCAAGCGCCGCGGCGCTGCCGGTGAACAGCATGGCCTGGATGCAGACAAGGGTTATGGCTATAAAAAGGGTGGTTCGTTTCATGAAGTACCTCCATATAACATGATGCGCCGGAACGGTCTCGATGGATTGTCCAGTCCTCATCCTTGAGTTATGAGTAATGATAGTACCATGTAATGAATTAATGTCAAGACACTTCTTGGGCGTCGGGGCCGTATATGACTTGACTTTTTTATTAACTGCCGGAAATTTCAAAAAAAACAAAAGGATTACTGCATATGAGCAACGCTGAAAAAGCTGTGGAGAAATTTAAAAATGGACTTAACTGCTCCCAGGCTGTTCTGTCCGCCTACGGCCCGTCCCTCGGGCTTGACGAGGAGACCTGCATACGGATAGCGGCCCCTTTCGGCGGGGGCATCGGCCATGTCCAGGAGGTGTGCGGCGCGGTGAGCGGAGCCATCATGGCCATCGGGCTGAAGCACGGGGAGGGTACCAGGCAGCGGGATAAGCGCGACCGCATAATCGAGCTGGCGCAGGAATTTATCATAGAGTTTAAAAAACAAAAAAAATCAATACTCTGCAGGGACCTCCTCGGGTGCGACATATCCACCAGGGACGGCCTTCTTAAAGCACGCGAGCAGAACGCTTTTAATGTCTGCGCCGACTACGTGCGCCTCGCGGGGCAGCTCCTGGAGAAGATGCTGTAAGGCATGGGGACCGATACGGATAAACTTGCCACCGGCGGGGGACCGCCGTTTTTTTCCGGCTTTACCCCGGCCGCGCACCGCGGCGCGTCCAGCCAGTTCCCGGAAAATACCCTCGAGGCTTTCCGGCGGGCCCAGGAAATCATGCCGGGCTGCCTGCTGGAAACCGATGTGCGCCTGACCGGGGACGGCGCGGTCATCATGATCCATGACGAATTGCTGGAGATGAAGACCGACGGCTCCGGCCCGGTCGGGAAGGCGAGCCTTTTTGATGTCAGGGCCCTGGACGCAGGGTACGCCGTGACCTTTGACGGCGGCCGCAGCTATCCCTTCCGGGGCAGGGGCTTCAAGATCCCCCTCCTGTCGGAGGCCCTGGAGGCTTTCCCCCATGCCAGATTTTCCATCGACATCAAGGACCATGACCTCGCCGCGGCTGTGCGGGTCGTTTCCATGATCATCGAACAGGGCGCGTCGCAGCGCATAATAATAGGCTCCTTCCATGACCGGACGATGCGCTTTGTGCGGAAGAAATTCAATGGCGTCATTACCAGTTTCTCCAGGAATGATATTTTCCGCTTTTTGGCGACGCGGAAGTTCCGGAGAAAGGCTCCGGCGCGGCGCAGCGGCGAGGCCATGCTCATCCCGGAGTTCTTCGGGGGGGGGCATTACGAGTACCTGGGAAAAGGCGCCACCCGGGGCGTCAGGATAATCACCCGTAGCTTAATTAATGACGCACACCGGCGCGGCATCCCGGTGCTGGCGTGGACCATTAACCGCCCCGACAACATGCGGCGCCTCATCGAGTGGGATATCGACGGTATCGTCACGGACCATGTCGATCTTTTGAAAAAAGTGATGGCTGAATACAATCTGTGCTGATGGGAGTGATATATGATTAAACGGGGATTGGCATTTTTTTTACTGGCGTCCATGACGGTAACCCAGGCAGCGGCGATGAGCGAGCAGGAGAAGATACGGGTCCTGCTGATGAGGATTGAAAAGTCCGGACTGACCTTTATCCGGAACGGTTCGGAATATTCGTCCCGGGACGCGCGAAAGCACCTGGAGCTCAAGCTGTCCAAGGCCGGGTCCGTCATCAGAACCGCGGAGCAGTTTGTCACCCATATCGCCACAGGATCATCCTGGACCGGCAAACCCTATTACATCAAGCTCCACGACGGGTCGGTCGTTACATCAGCCGCCTGGCTCAGAAAAAACCTCGCCGAGATGGAGAAGAAAAACCGGTAACAGGCGCCCCCGGGTTCTATTGATTCCGGCGGTATACATCGCAGAGCTCCTGCGCATCGCTTTCGGAGACCGGGAGCGTGTGCAAATATTTCATTGACATAATATTATAAACGGCAAGGATGTGATATAATAGCATCTGCGACAGTTGAGGTATCCTATGTTCTGGAACAAAGATGTAGAAACCATTGGCCGGAAATCCCTCGAGGAACTTCAGTTTAAAAAGCTATCCACGGCATTGCGGAGCGCCGCATCGACCCCCTTTTATAAAAAAGTATTTAAAGACAATAATGTAAACATAGATACAATATCATCGCTGGACCACCTCAAGGATCTTCCCTTTACCAGCAAGGCGGACCTTCGTCTCAGCTACCCGGTGGGCATGGTGGCGGTCCCTCAAAGCGACATTGTTCGTCTCCACGCCTCATCGGGCACCACGGGCAAATCAACGGTCATATTCTATACAGCCCGGGACATCGCGGACTGGGCGGACCTTATCGCCCGCTCCATGATGGCCTCCGGCACCACCCGGGACGACGTGTTCCAGAACATGATGGGATACGGCCTCTTCACCGGGGGCCTGGGCCTCCACTACGGGGCTGAGCGCCTCGGGTGCATGGTGATCCCCGCGTCGTCGGGCAACAGCCTGAAACAGATCCAGCTGATGCAGGACTTCCACACAACGGTGATACACATCACACCGAGCTATGCCCTCCACCTGGGGGACGTGGTCGCGGAGCAGGGGATCAGCACGCCGGACCTGGGCGTCAGGAGGGCCTACCTGGGCGCCGAGCCCTACTCGGAGGAAACAAGGAACAAGATACAGGAGCAGTGGGGGCTCACCGCGTACAACTCCTACGGCCTGTCCGAGATGAACGGTCCCGGTGTCGCCTTCGAGTGCGAGGAGCAGAACGGCATGCACCTGTGGGAGGACTTCTATATTCCGGAAATCATCAACCCCGATACCTGCGAACTTCTGCCGGACGGCGAAGCCGGGGAGCTGGTCCTCACCCATATCAACCGGGAAGCGATGCCCATCATCCGCTACCGGACTCGTGACCTGACCCGGATCATCCCGGAACAGTGCCCGTGCGGAAGGACACACCGCCGCATGGAGCGGATCAAGGGGCGCACCGATGACATGATCATCGTGGGCGGCGTAAACGTGTTCCCGTCGCAGATCGAGTCGGTCCTCATGAAGATACCGGAGGTGGGGAACAACTACCAGATCGTCCTTGATCGCCACGAGAACCTTGACCGGCTGCACATCAGGGTCGAGATTTACTCCAAGCTGTTCCAGGGCGACCTGAAGGCGCTGGAGAAGCTCAAGAAAAAACTCGTTGAAGAGCTCAAGGCGCTCATCACCGTGAACCCGCGCATCGAGCTCCTGGAACCGGGAGCGCTGCCGCCCAGCACCGGCAAGGCGGTTCGGGTCATCGACAACAGGAAGATATAACAGGAATTTCTCAGAAAACTGACAGGGAGGGCGTTATGCCGCAGCAGATATCCATCTTTGCAGAAAACAAGCCGGGCAAGATCGAGCGCATCTCCGGCATCCTTGGAAAACACAACATCAACATGCGGGCCATCACCATCTCCGATTCAGGCGACTACGGCATCATCAAGATCCTGGCGGACCGGCCCGTGGACGGCTGCGAGGCCCTGAAGGACGAAGGGATCGCCGCGACCCTGAAGGACATCGTGGCTGTCCGGATCGAAGACAGCCCCGGCGGCCTGAATAAGGCCTCGGCGGTGCTGGCCGAAAACGACATCAATGTGGATGACGCCTACGGCTTCACGATACGCGGGAGCCACGAGGCGGTGTTCGTGTTCCAGGTGAAGGAGATCAAGAAGACCGAGAAAGCGCTGCAAGAAGCGGGGTTTTCCCTCCTGGGGGAAAACGAGCTTTATTTCCTCTGATTCCCGGAACGATCCTTCTATTGTGTAATCGGAACAGCGGGCTTCGGCCGGCCGGTCTCCGGTTCAGTCCTGACCTTCAGCGGTTTGACCGTCTTGATCTTGTTGCGGGGTATGGAAATAATACCGCTCGCGGTGCGCACCTGGTACTGCGCGCCACGGGATATGATGGCTCCTTCGATGATCCGGCCGTTGTAGAGGGTGATCTGGTCCACCCACTTGTAATCCGCCAGGTTTTCTTTCGCCGCCCGGCGCTCCTCCACAACGGGTGTTTTGTAATTATCCCCGGATCTCAGGGTCGACACGGCGTAATAACCGCCGGAGGTGACCGCCACTGCGGTCATGCCGGATATGATGAATTTAGCCACGGGGATGCCGGCGCCCAGTTTCTTCAATGCGAAATAGATGAAGAGGAGGGCGCCGTACAGGGCGCTGAAGGCGCCGACGCTTTTTAGTATGCGCACCAGGTTTTTCTTTTTCGAAGAAAGGATCTCCTCCCGGATGTCATCCGGCACCGGCCTGGCGAATTTGTACCTGTCCAGGAGCTGTTCGAGGAGCTGGGTATCATTAACGGGCTTCTTCATAACAGGTCCTCTATCTTGGTGATTCCGCGTTCCTTCAGGTGGTCCAGTATTCGTCGGGATACCTGCTGGTACTTGTATGCCGCCTGCCGCCTGGTCATGCCAAGGTGCTCCGCCGCCTGGTCATAGGTGTAATGGTTGACCGCTATAAGATCGAAGAGAATCCGCTCCTTTTCGTCCTGGTAGTTCCCGGTGTCCTCGATGGCATCGTGAATGATGATGCGGATGTCCCTGAAGCCGTTTTCGAAGGCGAGATGGACATCGTCTTCCATGTCGGCAATATCGACGCTCGCCGGGCAGGAGCCCTCCCTTTTCCGGTAAAAGTTGGATATGCAGAATTTCATGGCGCCGATAAGCCAGCTCCTGGGGTCGCGGACCTCGTCGAATTTACGGTAATAGGTCACGAAGACCTCATGACAGATATCTTCCGCATCCTCCATGTTCTTCACCCGGTAATAGATGCTGTTCAGGATCATTGGATAATAATCGCTGTACGATTTCCTGAATTCCCTTTCTTTTTTCGAGAGCAGCATCTGGCCCGGCGCTCCAGTATATAGTAGTGTTTTGCTGATGGATCCTACAAAAAAATTTTGCGGTCGGTAATTTTTTTTAAATAATGCCCGGAATTGACATGGAATAGAACACTATCAGCGGCCTGTCTACAAAAATTTTTGCCGCGGGTCTTGACGTTTCAATGATTATTCTGTATTTTAGCTTCATGTGAAATACTAAAATGCTTATTTCCTTATAATAGATAATATATTTTCCACAACCGCCTCAGGCAAAGGGGAAAATATATTAAACAAACGATATAGAGAAATGCAACAGATTAATTAAAGGCAGAGGTTATACGATGGAACAGCTTACGAAAGACACATTCAAAGAAAAGATTTTCGACTATGAAAATAACGCGGATTGGAATTACAAAGGGACCCTTCCGGCAATTATCGATTTCTATGCCGACTGGTGCGGGCCGTGCAAGATGGTAGCCCCGGTCCTTGCGGAGCTCTCCGCCGAATACGCGGGGAAGGTAACTATCTACAAGGTCAATACCGACCAGGAGCCGGAGCTGTCGGGCGCCTTCGGGATCCAGAGTGTGCCCAGCCTCCTTTTTATTCCAAAGGACGAGAAGCCGAGCATGGCCGCCGGCGCGCTGCCGAAAAAAGCCTTCCAGGACATCATCCGGGACGTGCTCAAGGTGAATTGATATAACCGGTGCATCCCAGCGAAATGGCCCGCCGGGGGCGGCAAATGGAGATCGCCGTCCCCGGGGTGTCTGTTTAATCATTTCCGGGAGGGTTTAACCGGTTTTCTTTAAGTCCCCGGACAAAAAATCAGGTAAAATTCCGATCAAAATTTGACTTATCCATCCACGCTTATTATTATATATGGTGCGCGTGAATATGCCCGAACGGCATGGCGTGTTCCGGCCCGGATGATGTTGCCGTTAGGTGAAAACCGCATCGAGTCGTCTGTATATGTTTTTTTAAAGAGGAGGATTTTTCCATGAAAATAAAACTGTTCGTGGCGCTGCTTGTCTGCGCGATGGGCCTTGGCATCGCCGGGCTGGCCGGGTGCAAAGATGATAAAAAGTCAAATGACGCTTCAAAGCTGCTGCCGCTGCTTCTGTTGAATAATCAGCAGCAACAGCAGAGTTTTTTTCCTGAAATTCCCAAGGGCGTTGCGGAGTAGGGGGCCATATGAAAACGAAAAGATCAGGATTAAAAAAGGTTGTTATCCCGGCCATGGTCGTTGCATTTTTTGTGGCGCTCTCCTTTGTGGGCTCAAATAAGGACAACCCGCAAAAACTTGCCTTTGACGCGTCAGGATATAACAAAGTATATGCAGCGGAAGCAAGTTGGGGTGGGGTCAGAGGCGCTGCAACACTTGTACGTGGAGCACGGAATTCACTGGAAGTCTTATTTGCCAGCATGAGTGCATTGGCGCCGATTACTTCTTTTTTAACAGGAACCATTAATGTATTACCGCTCACTGATCCTGGATACTATTTACGGCTTAGTGATGCAAACACGACAGTTGATGCAAATATTTAAGAAAATTCTTTGCAAATATGGCATTGCAATGGAGTAATAGTTACAAAAGCTATGGAGTTCTTTTTTAATAGTTATGATAATCCAACAAGTGGTACTGGCGTTCTCCTGATAATTCGGCCATATTACTTTAATCCTACTGCTTTTTATGAAAATGAAATGTATAAATTGAGATATAAAAAGGATATCTCTGATAATACTCATATGGTAATAACAATTAGTAATAATGATGGTTCTGAGCATCCTACAAAATATAGTGATTGTCAGGCTAATGATCCAACACTTTGCGCAGCCGAAGGTGGCTGGTTTGTGAAAGGAAAAGCAAGATTGTCAGATGATGGAACAAATTTATCTTTTGCGGCAAAAGCAAAACTAAGTAAAAATTATACAAATTTAATATGCGCTTATGGTGCAGGTACTTCCTATTATAACTTGGCATTTGTGGCGAAAAAAACTTATCCTAATTACAGTACTGCTAAATTTGGATGGGAAACCGCTGGGGATACTTTTACTTTATGTGGGAATGCTACAAATCCTTTAAATTATGGCTATTTCAACGCTGTTGATTTATTTGTAACTGACAGTGTCCCAGATGTCAATCCGGTGATTTCAGGATACCCAACAACAGCTGAAGTTGATGCAGTTTTGTTAGCTGGTCCAGGTGATGCTGAATTGGATGTTACTTCTCTGCCGGTTGGGAATATTTCATTTAATAGTGTGGCCGTACCATTTTAAATGAATCTTAATATACATAATATATAATAAAGGAGATCACTTCTTCTGATCTCCTTTATTATAAGTAGCATTATCAAATAGAATTATTATCTCCCAAACTCCTCGTCAAACTTTTTCTTTGTCATGATGGTGAAGAACTTGTTCAGGGTCATAAGCTCGAAGGTGTGAAAGATGTTAGGGCTCAGGTCAAAGAATATCAACTTGATGTTCATCTCTTTGGTCTTGCGGAGCATCTTGACCAGGGACGCTATGGCGGTGGAATCAACGCCGACCAGGTTTTTGCAGTTTATGGCGATCATGGCCGGCCTTGTACCCAGGATATCAGAGAAGACAATCTCCATAACTTTTATATTGCCGAGGTTCCATTCACCCGCTGCAGCAACAATTATCTTGCTCCCTTTTTCTTCAAAGCTGATATTGTCCATATTCTAACAATATGCATATAATTGTTAATTGTCAAACAAATAATTGGTGTGATGCGAGACATACGGCGCTCGCGGGATACCTTGCACTGTTATCGGGCAGCCTATCTTTTTGCAGGACGGGAGCTGCCCCGTATTCTTTTAATCGCTGCATTGGTTATTAATCACTTGATCTCGATAAGCGAGCAGACCTCTCCCGTGTCATCGGAAGCGGAGTGATGGTTGTAGACATCGGGCATCCATTCGCCGTCGACGATGAACTTGTACCGGTACACGCCGCGGAACAGCTTTTTCCTGAGGCGCCAGATGCCGTTATTGCCCCGGGCAAGGAGATCGTCCTCCGGGTTCCAGTGGTTGAAGTCGCCGACCAGGGAAACAAAGCTCGCTTCCGGACGGTAGAGCCTGAATTCCACGGTGTTTCCGCCGATCTTCCGCCAGGTGACCTGTTTTCCTTCAGGCTTGACCGCGGGCTCCGCCACGGAGAGGTAGGAGCCCATGCGGTCGTCAATCCGGTCAGGATTGAGGGGGTCCCGTATCAGGATGCCGTCAACGACATATTTATAGGTGATATCCCGGCTCCCCTCGCGGGCGGGTAGGAAATAGTACCATATGCCGTTATCGCTTCGATTCATCTGCATCGGCTTCCACCTGCTGAAGCTGCCCGATATCTGTACCGACCGCGCGCCCCTGTTTCTGTAGGTAAACAGCGTCCCGAACGAATCAAGGGTGCTCTGGCCCGAATAACGCCCGGTATGTATCATGGTCACCTTTTGCGGCCCGTCGGCGCGGTTAAGAAATTTCAGGGAGTTGAAATACATGCTTTTACCGGCTCCCTCATCGCTATTAAAAGCCAGGAACAGGATTGATGCCATAACGGCCAGGACTTTATACTTCATAATAACGGGACCTCTGATAACTTACCGGCATATCACTTCGGGAAGCGTCTATACAGAAAATCGACGGATCATCCCGTATACATTAAAAATATTTGCGTTTCCGGCTCTTCACGTCCCTGTGGGGGCGCGCGTTTTCCTAATAACTGGTTTATTCTTCTGGTAAATATGTCGATAATCTTAAAGAAAATATTTATATTAATAATTGAAATAAGCGCGATTCTTCCATGCATCTCCGGGAGGGGCCGCGGATAGTAAAAATTGATTGATTTTTATTGAGCGAACCCTAATATCTGATTATGTCTCACGTAGTATCCAGGTCACGGCATCGGTGCAACAATGGCTGAAGTAGAAGAAATAACATACACTCCTGAAGAGCGCGGCGAGATTGATCGTATACTGGACCTGATCGAACAGAGCGGGCGAAAGCCCCATGCCGCCAGGGACTCCGCCGCGGCGTCAACGGCCGTTGCGGAACCTGAAGAAGCCTTCCCCCCTCAAGAAGAGTATCATACGGCTCCCGTGAAATTCGAGGAGCCGGACGACCTGGGCCTTCCCTCGGGCGACCTTGAGGGACTTACCGAAGATAAGAAGCCCTCTGAAAAGCAGTATGGCGAAGAGGAAGCCGCTCCCATAGAGGACATCACCGGCCTTATCCATGAAGTGGAAGAAGGACTCCCAGAAATGGAAGAGGGGCCCCGGAGGGCGGCCACTGAAAAAATCGCCGCCATGCCGGAAGTGCGGGTCGAGAAACCTAGGGACCTGAGCCCCGCCGATGAGCTTGATTTCCTTACCGCCGGTGAACCGGAATCCCTGGACCACCATGACCGCGCCCCGGCGGGATCCTTTGTTGAAGAGAAAGAAACGCCGCGGGTCACTGAAGCAAGACCGGCACGCTTTGAAGAGACGCCGGCCTTCGAGGACCTGGACCTTGCGGAGCAGGCGGCCTCACGGGACATGGAAGCGCAGGATATTGGGGTGATGGAGGAAACGGGGACGTCCCCCGCCGCGGAACCGTCGAAAAGCGTGACCCTGGAGAAGGAATTGTCCCAGGAGATCCCCGATCTTTCCGACATTTCTTTCGATGATGGAAAAGTGGAAATGCCGGAAGCCCGGGACATAGATATCCCGGAATTGGATATTCCGGAATCAGCCCCCAGGAAAGAGTTTGTCCCCGCCGCTGAACCGAAGATGCCCGAGCCGGCCATGGAAGAGCTTAGCGAGGACGACCTGGCATCCATCAAGAGCGTTGATGAACTCGGCGATGTTCCTTCGATAAAAAAGCAATCGAAGGATATAATCAGCAAAGTCCAGAAAAAAGAATCCGCCCGGGGACCGGTAGAAGACATGGGCCGGGACATTCCCGATCTGCCCGCCATTGACGAGGACCATTTCTCTGTTGAAATGCTTGAAGATGAGCCGAAGCCGGCCAAAAAAGAGAGGCCTTCCCGGGCTGCTGCGGCAGCAGAGCCGTCCGCGCCCGGCGGTATTGACCTGTCCGATCACGATATCATGCGGCTTAAAAAAGCCATTCTCCTCTTCAACCCGGCCATCCGCGAAGCAATCAAGGACATTGTCGTCAATGACCTTTTATCGGCAAAGGACACCCGCCAGCTCATCAACATGATACTGGGGGGGAGGCCGGAAGGCGCCATCCATAAACATCTCGAGGAAAAACTCCAGAAGAACATACCCCTTACCGAGGAGAAGATCGGTCCGGCCCGCAGGGTCATTGCCGCCCGTCCGGAATACGCTGCAGCGGGGCGCGAGCGTCAGAAACGCCTCCTCACGATTACGAAGATTGTCGGGGCAGCCGCCGTCGCCGCCTGCATCCTGCTGGTCGTCGGATACCAGTTCGTTTTCAAGCCCATCATGGCCAAGCGCATGATAAAAGAGGGGACGGCCCTTATCCGCGAAAGCGGCGACTACATCAAGAAGCCGAAGGATTTCGCCGCGGCGGAAAAACTCTTCCGCGACGTTGACCTGAAGTACATCAAGGACTACGCCTATGGGTACACCGAGTACGCCCAGGCTTATTTCGATAAAAAAGAGTACGCCTTTTCAATAGAAAAGCTGAACAGGCTCTATGATATACAGAGAAAAAAAGGCCAGGCCTACGACAACGACCTGCTGAACAAGCTGGGCAATTTCTATTCGAAGGTGCCGAAAGAATACTACAACACGATGCGCCTTAATATCAACCGGTGGTATTACCCCGGCAGCAACAAGAACCGGGAGGAATGGCCGCAGCTTGATGTGGCCATCGAAATGTACCGCCGGGTCCTCCTCCGGGATAAGGGCAACATCATCGCGCTGTACGGCATCGGCAATGCCTATTTCTACCAGGGCCAGTACTTCAAGGCCAAGAAATATTACGAGGACATCATCAATCTGGAGCCGGATTCCGAGATCGGGTACTCGGGCCTGCTGAACCTCTACATCGAGCGGGACGTGTTCGAACGTGTTATCAGCGTCCACGCCCGGCTCAATGAAAAGAAAATGATGCCGCAGGTGCCCTCGTCGCTCCTGGCCAAGCTGGCGTCGTATTACCTGGACAAGCAGGTAGCGCAGAAATCCAACGTCAGGATCGATTACGGGGTCCAGTCGCCGCGCTTCAAGGATGTGGACGATAATATTTTTCCCGCGGTCTATAGCGTGCTGGAAGCCCTGAACAAGCGCGACAAGGATTATCCGCCCCTGCACCTGCAGTTCGCACGGCTCAACAGGGCCCAGAACAACCTGAAACTGATGAAGATCCATCTCGAAAAAGCCATAGACCTGTCACGCGCGAATTACAACGCGGACTATTTCGGCGCCCTTCACCTCATGGGTGAATACTACTACATGAGTAGGGAACCCGTGAAGGCCTATGAGACGCTGAACCGCGCCATCAAGGCGGCGGGAAATCCGCCCGAATTCACGCATGAGGATTTTTACAAGGAAACCGAGAGCGCGGGAAAATCCTACGCCATGCTGGGGAACATTTTCTACTATTTTTTCGACAAGGTCCGGATGCGCTACGGCGACCTTGAAGACGAGGTGATAGACCAGGATACCGAGCGTATGGGCAACTACCAGATAGCCCGCGATAAGTATGAAAAGGCGGTCGAGGAAGGATTCGAGTCGTCCGAATTGCGTTACAACCTTGGCCGGGTCTATTACCTGAACAGGCTCTACCAGAAGGCCCTGGACCAGTGGCTTAACCTCTACGAAGATTTCGTCGGGAACCCGGAGATCATGTTCGCCCTGGGCAATGCCTTCTACCACATGGGTGGTTATGACGCGGCCAAGGGTGAGTACCTGAAGCTTGTTTCAGCCTATGAGTACGAGATGGACAAGGTGAAGATTGCGCGGCGGGATCTGCCCGAGCAGGTGAAGATGGTCCAGTACCTGTCGTCCGCCTATAACAACCTTGGCGCCGTGTACCAGGCCCAGAACAATGAGGCCAAGAGCGAAATAAGCTACTGGAAGTCGATCGATTACGCCCAGCATATCAATACTGACAATGAGTTTGCCCGGGTGAACCTTGCCCGTTCATTCAGGAAAGGCGGCGAGGCCGGGGAACCGATCCTGGACGAATCGATCCCCTACAGCATAGAATACTACCGGGAGGACCTGCGCAAGTAGGACCCCTTCACTTCTTTTTTTTCTGAGATGCCTTTTTCAGCAGGGCGAACTCGAATCCGTCAATCAGTACATTAAAGGACGCGGCATTGATATTCTCCGACAGGGAATGGACCTTCCACAGTTCTGTGCCGTCCGTGAAAATTATCGTTACCTGGACATCGGTGCTGGTGCCCCGCTTCGCGTCGAGGATATCCGCGTGGAAATCTATCAGTTTGACCCTGGCGATGTCGGGGAAGAGGGGAGTGAGGCCCTTCTTGAGCACGTTGGCAAGGGCGTCCACCGGGCCGGCGCCGTTCGAGGCCTCATGGATGACCCGGCCCCGCGCCTCGATCTGTACGGTCGCCTCGGGATCGACGCCGTTGTCTATCAGGCGGTATCCGCCCACGATCCTGAAAGGGGGCTTGTATTTCTTCAATGACCTGACGATGGCCAGGACTTTTGACGCGTCTTCAATTTCGTAATTCAGCATGTGCCGCACCCCCCTCCGTTAATGTATGGCGATCCCCGTCAGGGATGATATTTTTTCCTCTTTCCCTGAGCCGAACTTCAGCACGATCCGGTTTGTTGAGAAGCTGTATTCGCACAGGTCATTGTCGACCCGACGGTGCCAGATCTTTTTGCCGTCGGAACAGTCCACCATGAGCAGATAGAAGTCGCTCTTTTCGTCCGTGAAGATGACATAGAGGCCCTCGTTGTAGACGATATGGAAATACGCATTTCCGGGTATGAACCATGCCGTTGACCCGGTTTCCCTGTCGATGGCCAGGTAATATCCCTTGATGTCGTCTGTTTCACAGGCAATATAATACCGTGATGAATCCTCGATCACGGTATCTATGCGGCTGATATCGGATAATTTCTTTATCCAGAGGTTTTTCCCGCTTTGTGAATCTCTGCAGAGTAATATGGATTTGCCGTCATCGTAATGAAGGGTGCGGGATCCCAGCTCGAAGTTTTGAGAATAGGCCTTTTCCATCTATTCCGTTCAATGGGAATTCCTGAGCTTCATTCCTTCAATGATAAGCTTGGCAACACCCTGTACGTTCGTATCGACAAGATTGATGGCCAGGTCGTAGTTATGGGGATCGGTCACGTTGAACCTGACGTATTCCTTGATATAGTTCTCGCGACGCGCGGTATTTTCGATTACCATTTTTTCGGCTTCTTTTTTCGAAACGTTTTTAAATTTCATCACGTTTTCTATTTTATACTCCATGGGGGCGACCAGCATGACATGGTAGCCGCCGGACATTCCCCGGGTGATAACATTGGAGGCCCTGCCCACGATGATCACGTTGCCGTGAGCGGCGAGGATCCGGATGGTCTGGGCCAGTTTCTGGTACACTGCCACCTGGGGCGGGAGGTCGCTGAAGGCGCTTTTCAGAATATCGGAAAAGTCCCTGAGGGCGTCATCGGTCAGCGTCTTCACCAGGTGAGAAGAGAGTTCCATTTCTTCCATGACGCGGTCCAGCACCTGGCGTTCATAGGCAGCCCAGAGCGGCTCCGGCGCCGTATCGCCGCCGTTCATGATCGATACTATTTCCTTTGCTATGCCGTAACCGGAGCACCCGTATTCCCGGGAAATGGTGATAAACTGACGCAGGCTCTTTTTTTCCGGAGGTATTGTAAGCGAATGCTTTTGCTGCTGCCAGTATTTTACCTGGGCGTTTATATATTTATCAAGGGCCGGTGTTTTCATGTAGCAATCTCCTTGTCACGGTGAATAAAATGAATTGGTTACTGTTGTTTCTAGAATATCCCTGCAACGCTGTTCAGTGATACACTCTCCTCTGCATACTGATGAAGCATACTCGCCGTGCCGGTCAGACCGGCCCCGGTGTCCATAAAAATATATTGTTACACTAGTATTGTTTCAAGTTAACAGACTGATTTTTCCCTATTAAAATTTATACACTTGCCCTATGTATGAAATTTATATGGGGGGGTAAAATATCAAGAACTTTTCTCGGATTTTTGGACAAATAAGGATTGTTTTTTAGAAATGCAGAGTCCCGATCCTGTTGCCCATCCTGATCCTGTCGCCGGGGGTGAAGTCATCAAAGGTGACGGCCCCTTTTTGAAAGAGGAGTATAATGGTTGAACCCAGATGGAATGTGCCAAGCTCGTCTCCGGCGCGGACCGGCACCTGCTCTTCCGGTGTAAAGAATACTTCCTTCCGTTTGCGGAACGTCCGGTTGGTTTGTATTTTGCAGTATGACAGGGTTATGCGCCCCACGTTCATGGCCCCGATTTTGCATACGGCCATGGTCCCTGCCTGCGTTTGAAGATAGCTGATGATGCGTTCGTTTTTCACGAAAAGGCCGGGAAGGCGGTTCACCATCCAGTCCTGGACCGTGAAGAGCGTCCCGGGTAAATTATAGTATCCAATGACCGTTCCGTTGACGGGTGCGTGGATCCGGTGATAATCACCCGGCGACAGGTAGAGCGTCATGAAGGAGCCCCATAAAAATTTCCGGTAGGTGTCGGAAGGGACCATGTGCTGCAGCGAGTACCCGATACCCTTGGCCTGCATCACGGTAGTGTCCTTTATTTCGCCGAACTGGTCAATGCGGGCGTCCACGGGAGACACGGCCCAGTTGCCGGCCCGGTCAATCGTATGGACCCCGTCTTTCATCTTGCGGGTGAAAAAATGATCTATTGTTTTGAAACCGTTTTTTGGTATAATATATTCATCTTTAACGCCGTATTTCGCGCTGTACCAGCGGATGAAGGCTTTCATGAA
The DNA here is from genome assembly GCA_041753395.1 of Spirochaetota bacterium. Lineage (GTDB taxonomy): Bacteria > Spirochaetota > UBA4802 > UBA4802 > UBA5550 > RBG-16-49-21. The sequence continues at coordinate 148,974 of JBGSUQ010000005.1, read as the reverse complement.
TGAAGCCGGCAGGGGCGTCCGGGCAATGTAGCCGAAGGCGCGCGATAACAGGCTTTTCGGAATTATTCGAAAAAAGAATATGGTCAGGGTCTTGCTGATGTTCATGACTGTTCCTTGTTAATATCCGGTTTTCCAGGATGCATTAATGTGGGTAACCGGACGCTGACGTCGTGTCAAGTATTAAAAGAGAGCCGGCTGTCCTCCCCGGCGTGCGGTGATTTTATTCGCGGCATCCAAACTATATCTTGACATTCATCAAGGAGTACGGGAGGATATGATAGATGTCGCTTGAGATTGCCATACGGCAGGTGAAGCAGAACTAAACCCTATGCGGACCATCTGTACAATCATACTGATCTGCCTGGCGGCGGCATCAAACGCCGCGGCGCAGGATTCTTTCGGGCCCTGGGCTGCCGATGTTGCCGTGGGAGATGATGCCATCCGGGGGGTGTCTACCCTGGGCTATCATGACTGCTGCGGCTTTTCCGGCACGCCGGGATACGATCGGGGAGTGTATAATGCCTTCACCGGCGGCGCCGTGCTCCTGATCCGGGTATTCCAGATATGGATATCGCCTCTTGACGGCCCCAGCTGTAGGTACCAGCCTGTCTGCAGCGCCTATGGTAAAATCGCCGTGCAGAAATACGGAGCTCTCCTCGGCGGCATTCTGGCCGGCGACAGGATACTACGATGCAATATCTTTTCAAAATCCGGCCACGACCCGGTGCCGAACCTCGGTTCGGGGAACTAGTTTCATGAGGGACCTGTCCGTGCTTGACAAGACCGGGTTCACCGGTCATGGCCGCGTGGGGCTGCGGTAATGCGTATCGGAATGACATATTGCACTCTTGCTTTTTTTCTCTTCACCGCGGCGGTCCCGCCGATAACGTCAGGGGCAGGAAACGACCCCATCAGGAAACAGAAAAAGTTCATAAGGGACCTCTTCGGCCAGAAACGCTATTTCGATACCATTACCGAAACGAGGAGGCTCATGGCCTTCGACCCTGCCGGCGATGATAGAAGGGATTATTCTTTTTTTATCGATATTAATTATTTTCTTGGCGGCCAGTACCGGACGGTTGTAATGAACATCACATCACGGCAGGGAACGCCGGATTACCGGAACGGCATATTGCTGTCACAGACGTACCTGAAACTCGGGATGAACGACCACGGACTGGAGACGGCGCTGCGCATCCGTTATGATGCCGTGGAAGGGCAGGGCCGGTATCCACTGCTGGCCCGCAAGGCAGAGGCATATCTCGGAAGCGGTATGTACCGGGAGCTGCTGGATGAGATAAGCTCTGCCGAACAATTCGTCCCGGACGGGGCCAGGCTCCGGCTTCTACGTAAGGAGGTCGATCAGTATCGGGGGGTGCCCTTCAAATCGGTTCCCCTTGCCGTGGCCCTGTCGGTTTTTTTCCCTGGAGCGGGGCAGATGTACGCGGGCAAGTGGCTGCAGGGAGTCGTAAGCTTCATGGGCGTCGCGGCGCTGGCGGGAGGGGCCTGCCTGCTGCACCGGCAGGGGAGCAGGGAACTGTCCTACGCCTTCATAGCCTTTTCCTCGGTGTTTTATCTCGGCTCCATTTACGGCGCCTTTAACGCAGCACGGTCGGTGAATGAGGACCTGCACCGGGCCTTTCGCGATAACGTTCAGCGGAAGTGCATACCCGCATACGATCCCCGGGAAGAAGTCCGTCATAACCGGGTCTTTCAGTGATGACGGTTTGCAGTGCCATACAGCAGTTTGAGGACAGAGTGAAGTGAAAAAAATTGTGATCGCGGCATTCCTGGTCCTGGTCGCCTGGAGCGGCGCCCGGGCCGGCGAAAAGGATGTCAGGGACATGGCCCTCTGGTACTATTCCCACGGCGATTATTACGCGACGATAACCGAGGCCATGCGGTATCAATGCCTGTATCCCTCCGGGCCCTGGCTCGGCAGGAGCGTGCTTCTGATGGGGAAGGCCTATTACCGGGGGAGCAACTATCAGGCGGCCCTGAACCTGTTTGCCGCCTGCCACCGCGGCTTTTCGGGCGCGGCGGAGGGAGAGGAGGCGCTCTATCGTGCCGGGTTTGTTCAGCTCATAAAGGGCTCACCGCTGGAGGCAGTCAGGCTTCATGACCTGTACCGCGCCACGTACCGGGAGGGCGCCTTCCTCGAGGAGCTCGACCGCGACGCCTGCGTGGTCGCCGTCATAGCCGGCGACATGCCGGGCACCATGAAGGTCATCAGGACATACCGGGAACGGTATCCGCAGGGTAAATACCGCGGCGACGTGGACCGTATTGAATCCGCACTCATCGAGGATTCCGTGAAACCGCGGCGGCACCTGTGGCTCTCGGTCCTGGGGTCGGCTTTTTTCCCCGGCTTCGGTCATTTTTACACGGGCAATTACGCGACGGGGTTCCTCACCCTGCTCACGAACGCGCTGTGCATTTTCATGATATACAACGGGTACCGGCTTCATGACACGTATCAGATGGTTTTTTTCGGCCTTGCCGAAGCGGTCGTATATGGTTATAATCTCTTCAGCGCTGCGCGAGTGGTGAATGAGTATAATGCGAAACGGGACCGGGATCTGTTCAGGCGGGTGCAGCTGGGAATAACCGCATCATTTTAAAACAATATTTTTATTGCCACGGCGGCCCGCCGGTGGTATACTTTTCCCGGAGGGGTTTGTATGGATGATTTCCTGGATGGCGGCAGGGTTGAGGAACTCTACAAGAGCCAGATTGTTAATTTTGACGAAATCCTGAAAAATGAAAACCTTGCGGAAGTGGCGGAGCGCCTTACGGAAGGGGCCCTTGATATGGCCGATTTCATGAGGAAGGACATTATCGACCGGTTCCTTGATTTTGTTTTTTTCAAGGTGCAGACCGGCAACGTCGACATCCCCAGCTTGGCCTATCCGACCAAGCGCATGCTTGACCTTATACTTGAAAAAAAGGTGATAGAGCTGATCAATGAGCACCTGTATCCGGAGATTATCTTCAGGCTCCTTAAATTCTTTACCCGGAACCTCCACGATGCTGACACGAACCTCTATATAGCCAACCTGGTTTATTCAGAAAACATCATCAAATCTATCTATGACACATACCAGCTCTTCAAAAAAGACATTTTTACCGGTGATCGCGACAAAAGGACCCTCAACGTAAAGCGGATCCAGCAGTATTCGCCCCGTTCGGACAACCGGATGTCCTCGCCGCTGGACGCAGCGGCGCGGTTGAAGTATGTCCTGGAATTTTTTCTTGTAAAATACGGTTTGAGCCACCTGTATACCCAGGAAGACCTGCTCATGACGCGGACTGAAAAGAAAAGCGACGGCTAACCCTCCCGGTGGCCGTAGATCTTTTCCACGACATCCTCCTCGGACCGCTGCACTTCATTGATGTAGATATTTTCAAACCGCTGCGAATCCTTGAACGTCGATTCATTGTAGCGCGGGTTATAGGTGCGTATCAGCCAGTACATGATGTCCTGCATGTCCAGCATGCTCCCTTCGTCGATGATGGTATACTTGTAATGGAGGCGGGTCAGGTCCAGCTCCTTGATGATTTCCGGATGCTTGGTTGCATAGGGGTCCATGAATTTCTTGAATCCAACCCTGCAGCCGTCCCGGTGACAGCTGTAGAAAATAAGGTACTCGAGCCGTGACTGGTTTCGGTAGAGGAGGCTGATAATGCCTCCGAGCTCCGGCATTTTTCTCATCGCTTCGAACCGGTCATACTGGAATATGGGCGACCATGCCAGGGTGAAATAAACTTCCTTACCGATCACTGTCTTTTTCATAGGGCTGTTTTGTTCCTTTTTTTTGTTAACCTTTCTATTAAGTTAGTCAATTCGATCATCAGCTTCCGGCTTCGCTTTTTAGCATCAATTTCCCGGTACAGACGGTAGCGGGCGGGAAAATCCATGACAAAGTAATTCGCAATAAAATCGGTCATCTGGTTCAGGTCGACAATGTAATTCATCAGTTTGATCAACTTGTCGGATTCCTCGACATTTATGAGAAATATCAGTTCCTGGGCTTTTTTCCTGAGCAATTCTATTACCGTGTCATGCGGTTCCATGGCCCCGGGAGGGAGCGCTTCATATTCAGCCAGTTTATATTTGATAGTGTTTATCGCGTTAACCCGGGCCAGGCCTTTCACCACTATCTTCATGCCTCCGCTTTCAGACTCCGCTTCCTGCACTTCCGCCAGGGTTGCCAGCCTTTTTTTGCGCCATATCAGGTCAAGGGCTGTGCGGATGGTTACGGCAAGAACCCGGTCACCCTTTTTAATTTCCTTTGATTCGTCGGACGGTCTTATGAAAACGGTCAGGGTGCAGTAAGGGAAAATTATTTTTCGTTTAAGAAAAAAAGTTTTTAAGGTATTCTGTTCCATGGCGCTGGCATGATGTGCAGACGGTTCGCGTCTGCTGAAATCTCTAGGCTCCCGCCGTAATGCTCCGAGCCCGGTTGTACCTGGCGCCCATGCCGCTGCGCGGCCGGTCATACCGAGCCGTCAACCGTTGGCTTTCAAACGCCGTCCAAACTATACTACTGCAGTATATAAAAAAAGGCCCGATTTGTCAACAGGTATATAGACCGGAATTTTGAGTCTTGCAGCGGCGCGTAAGCCTGGCCCGTGGACAGTCTGCCGGGACGGCATCCTGTCATGGAAGGCCGGCCGCGCTGGAAATGCGGTTACTGCGATTTTATACCGCCGACTTTCGCGATGACCCGGATGAAGAAGAAGCCGAAATTGGTGAGACTGTCTCCCTCCCTCAGGTATATGCGCTTGATGATAAAGGCGCAGGCGAATTTTTTCATGTCCATGCTTTTAATGATCTTGAACAGTCCGCTGAAGCTTTCCTCGAAATAAATCATGAATATCTGGGTAAGGAACTGTTCGATCTGCTCCTGGTTCTGTCCGGAATAAAATTTCGAAAAGGCCTCTTTGCGGTCAAAGTAGAGAAATTTCTCGGCGAAGGTCTTGACCCCGTAGTCCTGCTGCAGAAGGTAATCCACCGTGTACTGCCCTTCGCCGGCGAGCTTTAACATGTCTGACCTGAGCTTGTAGGCCTGGTAGAGTACGACGATTTTCTCCTTGATGGTCTCTTCCGGTATGGAGTTCAGATTCGCCCGCTTGGCGGGATCGAAGATGCCGGTTATGATTTTATCGATAAGGCCGCCGTACTGCCGGCCGAAGGGCGTCATGGGCATACGGTCGGTGAATGATTCTGAACGGGTTACGCGGGGGAAAAAGTCCGTTTCCTGGCTTGATTCAGCCTGGGCGGCCGCTTCGCGCGCATCGCGGGCTGTCTGCATGCGGTTGTACATGATGGTATGGAGCTGCTCCAGCGTATCGTGGACTTTGTTGCCGATTTCCCGGATGGCCAGGCGCCGTTCCTTCTTCAGGAGAAGGACCTTTTTCCTGGAGATGTCGTCCTCATTGAAAAAGAACTTCATGTAGGTGCGGTCGTTCCAGAATTCCTGCTTGTTAAGGAGGGTCGAGTACGCGTCATGGAGGGAGGCGGCTATTATGCCGTGCTGGGCTTTTGTTGAAATCGCCAGCTCCATCTCGCTCAAGTCCTGGTGCGTCTTGACGTGTCCCCGGAGCTCGTTAAGCGGTATGGCCATGGTCGTGTTGTTTTTTCCCATGTTGACATTGTACTGCTGCACCTGGTGGGTGAGGCGGTTTTCGATTACGTTTTTAAGATTGATGTATGATGAAATGGCTTCGGGATTTTCGAAGTCGGAAAAAATGAGGGAGATGTATTCGACCTCGAGGTCTTTTGAACCTTTGAGAGCGAGATTGTAGATCCGGGTGATTGACTGTATGCTTTCGAGGAGCTTTACGACCTTGTTGGTCTGATTGCTGTTGAGTCGGAAGTTGTAGTTGATGATCCCGGAAATCTTGCCCTCGCTGATTATTTCAGCATAATCGGTCAGCTTGTTGATTATTTTATTAAAGGTGTTGAAATCAATGAAGTCGATTATATCGGTCAGCAGATTGCCGGTGCCGCCTTCAGATGTTTCTTCCCGCTTTTTTTCAACCGCCATATTATCTCTCCCCATCTCCCGGCATCATTGTACAGGGATTAATGCTTCATGTAAACAAAAAAATGTAGCAATTTGTTATTGACTTTTCATATTTTAATAATATAAGGGCATATAAAGAAAAAATAGAACTATCCTGTTTCAGATCCCGGAATACCCACTGAATCCGGAATAAAAGTGTTATGACTGATCCCAAAAGACTCCTTATCATTGAGGATGACGCCCCCTCGGCCCTACTCCTGTCACAGATCCTGAAAAAATACGGGTATGTCGTTTTTGATACCATTGATACGGGAGAGAAGGCGTATCAGATGTCCTGTGAGCTTAAGCCTGACCTGATTCTCATGGATATCACACTGAAGGGCGATATTGACGGCATTACCGCAGCACAGATGATCCGCGAGAAGTGCGGCATTCCCTTTATTTATACCACCGTCAGCACCGACGACAGGACCATCATGCGGGCCCGGGAATCGATGCCCTTCGGATATATCCTGAAGCCATACGATAAAAACATGATATATGTTACCGTTGAGATGGCCCTCTATAAATCCGATATGGAACGGCGGCTCCGTGAAGCGGAAGAGCGGAATCGCGCCGTCCTGTCATCCTTGCCTGATACCGTGTTCTTTGTGGCGAAAGACGGGAAATTTTTAAATGACGTCGAACGGCAGACAGCCATGCATCTGTGGACCGACAAGGTCGCGGCCAGGGCGCGATCTCTGACCGCGACGGCCCTGGAGGAGCACAAAACAGCAATCTTCGATTATGCCCTGGTGCGGCAGGGAACAACAGTGTATTATGAGGCGCGCATAATCCCTGCAGCGGCGGCACAGGCCCTCGTGATTGTGCGGGATGTGACATCGAAAAAGATACTGAAGGACAAACAGGTCTCCTACCAGAAAGATCTCGAGGCGCAGGTGCAGAGCCGGACCCGCGAGCTTTCAGACGCCAACAGGAGCATGGAGCGCGAGATGGGCCTCCGCAAGCAGATTGAGAAGAGTCTGAAAATTTTCGGCCACGCCATCGAGCAAAACCCCAACCTGGTGGTTATTTTAGACAGGGACGGGAACGTTGAGTATGTTAATTCGGCCTTTGCTGATATATCCGGATACGGAAGGAACGATGTCGTGGGCTCGAATGTGAGCAAGCCGGGCAACCTTATCATGCAGGAGCCGGAAGTCTGGAAAAGAATGATCAACAGCAAGACATGGAAGGGTGAACTCAATAGCCTCAAAAAGGACGGTGAGCTGTACTATGTAAAGGCAAGCGTGTCTCCAATCACGGGGGAGGACGGCGAAGCATCCCACTTTATCATAACCGCCGAGGACATCACGGAATCAAAGCAGGAGAAGATGGCCCTGGACCAGGCGAAGCAGGTGCTGGACAGCACCAGCCAGGAATTCATGAACCGCGAGATTGAATGGAAAGAATGGAAAGAAAAAATGATGGAGCGGAACGTATCCCGCACCGACAAGTCGCTGTTCAAGAACATCCACAACAGTTTCACCCAGGGCGCCGGGTTCGGGACCCTGGTGACACTGATCGACATGATGACCTCCAGCGCAACAAAAAGCGAGAAAGGCTTTGTCGTGGGCAACCAGATCATCGAGCTAATACAGAACAACGTCAACCTGATCAAGGACGCCTTCAAGACCTTTACCAGCATCGACTGGATCATCTCCAACGATTTCGAGCTGCAGAGGGTATCGCTCATGGAGCTGTATGAAAACGTGAAGGTGGTCATAAGCAAGGTCGAAGAATACAACAAGTTCAACGGCAACCGCATCATTATCAATGATTTTAATTACCGCTACAATGACCTCTGCGTCAACCTGAACAAGGATTACTTTTCAAAGGCCCTCTACGAGGTCCTCATCAACGCGATGAAGTTCTCGAAACGGAATTCCTTTATTACCGTGTTCGTGAACGTTTCCGGGAAGGACGCCATGGTATCCGTGATCAACGATCCGGAGAAGATCGAGGAGGGGATTATCGGAATACCGGTCGAATACGAGAAGGTCGTTTTCGAGCCCTTCTACCGCCTGACCAAGTTCGTCCACGAGCAGTACAACACGCTCGAGTTCGGCCTGGGCCTCACCCTGGTGGAAAAAATCGTAACCAAGCACGGCGGGGAGATCATGGCCCGGAACATCATTGACCATTCCGACAGCCGCCGCGAATCCCAGGTAAAGGTGGACGTCTCATTCACCATACCCCTTGCAGACAAGTAGCCGGCACCCCTGCCGGGCCGAAACCGGGCCGACAATTTTTTCTTGAATATGCCGTTCCGTTGTGTATGATGTCCCCGGTTTGAATTTCGGTGGAGCAGCCACATGATCCTTCGCGTTGAAAACATCCGCAAACGGTACCGCATAGCCGGAGTTAAAAGGCAGATCCTCAGCGGTGTTGATCTTTCCTTGAAAAGCGGCCAGATCTGCTCCATCACCGGCATGTCCGGCTGCGGCAAGACGACGCTCCTCAATGTCATCGCCGGCATCACGCGGCCCGGCGGCGGATCGGTGTATATCAACGACAGAAGAATGGCCTATGCCCTGGACCTCATCGCGGCTCGGCGGCGCAATCGCGAGATCGGCTTCATTTTCCAGACGTTCCGCCTCCTGAACGACGAGACCGTGCTGTCCAACGTGCTCCTGCCGGCCCGCATCAGGGGCCGCGTCGGCAGGGAAACCAGGGAGTTTGCCGATGAAATGCTGGAGCGGCTCAAGATATATAAATTTAAAAAGACGAAAGCGGCGATCCTCTCGGGCGGCCAGAAGCAGCGGGTCGCCATAGCGCGGGCACTGGTGAACCGCCCGAACCTCATCCTGGCCGATGAGCCCACGGCGAACCTGGACCGGAAAACCGCCCAGGAGATTTTCGACATCCTCCTTGACTTAAAGAAGGCGGGCAAGGCGGTCCTCATCGTCACCCATGACGACTACATGCACCGGCAGTCGGACCTTGTGTACACCATGGAGGACGGCGCTCTGAAGGCGGCGCCATGATACAACGCCTGTATCTGGTGGTGAAGGAAATTGCGGGGAGCAGGTTTGTCAGCATTATTGTGCTCCTGTCCGTGACAATGTCGGTTTTCGCGGTGGGTCTTTTCAGCATCGCCGGCGACAGCCTTTCCCATTACATCCACAACCGATTCGCCTCCTCGATCCCTCCCAACACCATCAGGATCTCGACGCGGCAGCCGCGCTCTCTCTTTCTCTTCGAAACGGCACGGCCCATGGCTTCGGCAATTAACGATCGGGTCATTAAGAATATCCGGGGCATGGACGGGGTAACGGAGGTCTGGCCGGTATCGGCCCTCAGGATCCCGATCCAGGCGCGGGTCTCGTACCTGGGGTTTAACTACCGGAGCGACATCCTCGCCTTCGGCGTGCCGCAGCGTCTGGTCGCGGGTGAGCTCGCGGGAGAGCGCTATCGGAGGCTGTGGAGGGACCCGGGCCGGGAACGGGTAATCCCGGTGCTCATTCCCCGGGTCATACTGCGGTCATACAACGACGGAATGGCGGCGTCCAACAACCTTCCCCGCATTTCGGAGCGGGGGGCCGTCGGCTTCGGCTTCAAACTCTTCATGGGCAGGTCGAGCCTCAGGACCCTGGATGGATACGAAGACATGGATACGGTCATTGCGGGCTTCACGGACCAGGTGGATTCATTTGCGCTTATCCTTCCCCTTGGCCTGGTATCGGAATACAATAAAAAATTTATCGATGGATACCGGAACGAGTATCAATACGCCTATATCAAGGTTAACAGCCACGCCGCCATGCTCCGCGTCTCGTCAGGGATACAGAGCCTGGGCCTGGTTGTGGAGGCGGAAAAAGGGGTGTCGCTGCAGATCATGAGGCTCAAGGAAACCATCACCCTCATTATCAGGCTGCTCCAGTCGATCATAGTCATCATCGCCATCATCGCCATTTCCTTCGCCACGATGATCGCCGTGCTCAACCGCATCGAGTATTACCGGACCCTGCGCCTCATCGGCGCATCGCGGGCATTCCTCACGGCAACGATCCTTGCCAAGTATCTGATCATCGGCTTTGCCGGCGCCTGGGGAGGGACCAGCCTTCTCGGGTATGCGTCCGCCAGGGTGATAGAGCATTTTCACCTGACCGGCTTCATGATATCCGTGTCCCTGCCGGAGGAGATATTCCGGACGTTATTCTTGTTCGGCATGCTGATCCCGGTCATGTCGGCGCTGCCGGCCCTGGTGAAGCTCTATGTCAAGGGACTCAGCGGAGATTGACCAATGGAAAGCCTTGCCGTGGATTTTAATCTTTTTCGGGAGATTGCTTACAAGCTTCTCGAGGATGTGCGCAGGAACGGAAAGAATTACCGGGCCATTCTCTGCCCCCTGAGGGGGGGATTTTACCTGTCCCATTTCATGAGCAGGCACCTGAACCTTCCCCTGGAGTATATCCAGATATCATCCTATGACAAGGCGGAACAAAAAGATTTTTCCGTCGGCATACGGTCTGATATCGGGGAGGACCGCCTGCTCCTGTGCGATGACATATATGACAGCGGGCGAACGATACGGATGATCCATTCCCTCTACCCGCATGTCGCCTTCGACACTGTGTGCCTGATCGCAAAGGACCGGGATGCGCCGGTGTTTTACGGCCGCTATGTTGAGCCGTCGGTGTGGGTCAATTTTTTCTGGGAGATACTGTGAAAGGGCCGCCTGGCCTGCGTTTTTCAAAAGATGCCGGAAAATAAATTGACGAATTTATTGTTTTCAGGATTGTTACCTATCATAACATATATTCAAATATATCCGGGAGTAACAAGATCATGCTTCACCGTCTCATTACCTGGGGATTTTTCGCCTTCGTCGGCACAACGTCTATTCCCCTGTTTCTGATATCAATTCTCTTGAGGATCTTTACCTATCCTTTTGACCGGCGGCTCCGCCTGCTCCACCTGCACACCTGCTTCTGGGCGTCGCTGTATACCTGGATCATGCCTCCCTGGCAGATCAGGACCGAGGGGAGGGACAAGGTCCGTAAAAACGCAACCTACATGGTAGTGTCGAACCATCAGTCGCAGCTGGATATCCTCGTCGCCTTCCGGCTCTTTTTTCATTACAAGTGGGTGTCTAAAATTGAGATATTCAAGGTCCCGGTCATAGGCTGGAACATGTCCCTGAACCAGTACATCAAGCTCAAGCGCGGCGACAAGGAAAGCATTGAGCAGATGATGAGTGACTGCGAAAAGCGCCTTGACGAGGGAAGCTCGGTCTATTTTTTCCCGGAAGGGACCCGTTCCGCCGACGGCGAGGTGAAGCCATTCAAGCTGGGCGCTTTCCAGCTGGCAAAGAAGAAAAAGATACCCATACTTCCGATAGTGATCAGCGGGACCAACAAGGCCCTTCCCAAATACAATATCAATTTCCAGGGGAGGCAGGAGATCCTCATCAAGATATTTGAGGAGATCCCCTACGAAAAATTTGAAAATCTCTCCGTTGAGGAAACAGCGGAGATGGTACGCGACTTTATCAAAAAGCAACTGGTCATCATGAACAGGGAAACCCTGGGGACATAGGAAATGAAAGAAAAGGTGTTTTTCATTCCGTCAGCGGCGCCGGCGGATGAGGCGGCCGCGTGCGGGCGTCTTCAAAGGCTCATCACATCAGAAAACCTTCTCGGCTTCATAGCCGAAAGGGACATGGTGGCCGTCAAAACGCATTTTGGCGAGGGGAAGAAGACCGGGCATGTGCCGCCGCTTTACCTGAAAATGCTCGGGGAGCTGGTCAGTGAAAAAAAGGGATGCCCGTTCCTTACCGAGACCCAGACCCTGTACAAGGGAAACAGGACCGACGCGGTCTCGCACCTGAACCATGCTCAGGCCCAGGGCTACGGCTACGACCATACCGGCCTGCCCATCATCATGGCTGACGGGCTCTACGGCGATGAGGAAACCGAGGTGCCGGTGCCGGGGAAACTGTACCAGTCAGTTAAGCTGGCTTCCGGTATCGTGAAAGCGTCGTCGCTGGTGCTGGTGTCGCATTTCACGGGGCACCTGGGCACCGGGTTCGGCAGCGCCCTCAAGAACATGGGAATGGGATGCTCGAGCCGGCGGGGCAAGATGATCCAGCACTCTACGGCCAAGCCGAAGATCAAGGCAAAGGCCTGCACGAAATGCGGCCTCTGCGTCCAGTGGTGCCCGGCCTCGGCCGTATCCATGCTCGAGCAGAGCGCCGTTATCGACAGGGAGATATGCATCGGCTGCGGCCAGTGCCTTGCGGTGTGCCGCTTTGATGCCGTTGCCTATAACTGGGGGGCCACCTATGAGGATTTGCAGAAGAAGGTGGTGGAACACGCCTGGGGCGTCGCGCGGAGCAAGGAAAACAAGATGGTCTGCGTGAATTTCCTTACGCGCATCTCGAAGGACTGCGACTGCATGAATGTCTATGAGCAGATCGTACCGGACATCGGCATAGTGGTGTCCCACGATCCCGTTGCCGCTGACGCCGCGTCCCTCGACCTGGTTGAACAGAGGGCGGGTAAAAAGCTTTCGGATATTGCCTATAACATCCCCTACCGGTTCCAGATCGATTATGCCCGCGAGATCGGTTTCGGGAACCCCGATTATGAGCTGATAACCGTGGAGTGAAGCTGGAGGGAAATGCCCGGGAGACGGGATCAATTCCGGCGCTATTTCTTCAACGTCTTCATCAGCTGCAGGTCGTTCATGTCATGGTAAAATTCAAGCAGAAATCGGAAGGCGCACCGTTCGGCGGACCAGTTACCGGACCTTTGCGCTGTATCCAGCCATTCCTCAATCACCGCCGTCCTGCCGTGGAGGGAATCCCGGAGCTCCCTCCATTCGTCGGTCGTGATGGACTGTTCCATTTTGTCCCGCAGGGCCTGGTCTCCGGCGCCCCATTTCAGGGCCAGCGGAATGAGGTCTTGCAGCTGAACGGGCACGCGGGACTTGCTGATCCAGCTCTCTGTCCGATAGCGGTGGCAGAGCCCCGGGTTTCCCGAACAGGAGACGAGTGAGCAGAATGCGATGAATGCAATTATTGCGGCGTTGATGTTTTTCATTGGATCACCCCATACCTACATCGATCGGCACCAGGGAAAAAGAGAGGATTTTTTTGGGGTAATTGACATTCGGTTAATGGAACCTCTCGTATTATCATTAATTTCTTGACATTATCAGGGGTATGGTGAATTTAACCATACGGTTAAAGAATTTAATCATACGGTTAATTTCTATTTTGAAATGCCGGAGCAGTATGGCCAAAAAAAAGGAAACAGTACAGCCGAAGCAGCGCATTTTGCGGGGGGCGAAAAAAGAATTCTCCGAGCGGGGATTCAGCGGGGCCCGCATGTCCAGCATCGCAAAGCTGGCCTCGGTGAACAAAGCCCTTATACATTACTACTTCAAGGACAAGGAGACCCTGTACCTGGAGGTGCTCACGCAGATATTCCGCGGGGATGATACCTCGGCATCACTGCCCGAATATCTGGGGAAGTGGGAACTGTCACCGTCCCAGAAACTGTATCTTATCATTTATTTTATTGTGAACATTTACCTTCGGGCGATGGACCCGGAGGCGATGCGTATAATATTCTGGGAGCTTGCGGAAGGTAAGCGTTACCTTGAGTCCCTGATCATGGAGTACGATATACCCCGCAAGAAGGTCCTCACCGCCGTAATGGAGGAGGGATTCAGGAAGGGTGAGTTCGAATCGGACTACCCGATGTTGGCGTCCATGAATATAACGACATTTATTTCTTTCTATATAATAAACAGGGAATTCTACAAGGGGAAACCCCTGTTCAGGGAGATGTACGGGGACAGCGAGGACAAAGATGTATTGGGGTATGTCCTCGAGTACGTGTTCAAGTCACTCGCTCCGCGGGGGCGTGAACTGGCCATCCCGGCTCTGCCCGATGATCTGAATACAATACTGGAAGATGTGCTCAGGCTCCTCATTGAAAAAAAGGACGAGAGAATCAACGAGGAAGTCTTCCGGCGGATTGAGTCAATCTTTCAAAAATGACAGCACGGAATAGTTTCAGGAGAAGATTATGAAAAGAGTATTGAAACATGCGGCGCTGGTCTGCATGGTTATGGGTCTCGCGTATACGGCAGGCGCCCAGGAGTCAAAAAAAGCAAAGAACGCGGCAGTTGAAAAAAAAGCCGCCCCTCCCATGACGGTGGACGAGAAAGCGCGGCTGAACAGGGAGAGCAAGCCCATCAGGATCGAGCTTGCCGAGGAGCCGGCCCTGGTCCTGGGCACCTTGAAGATAACCTTGAGCCAGGCTATAGTGTGGGCGGTGAAGCAGAATTACGACATGCTGGCAGTAAGCTATGAAGTGGCCATGCTCGACACGAAGTATAATGAGTTTTTGCAGAAATTTTCAACTTACCTGAAAGCCGAGGGGGGCGGCGCTTATTCGAGAAGTGAACCTTCCCAGAAATCTTTTGTTGGCATTGATGTAACACAGGCCAAGGTCAATGCCGCGTTATCCAAGTCATTTATGTCCGGCACGACCGTGGCCGGCGGCGTTGAATATGAATATGACGCCATGACCCGCAAGGGGGGCGCATCCAGTTTGCTTTTTTCTGGTATGATGGGTCCATCTCACCCGCACAAGCCCAGTGTATTCATTCAGGTACAGCAGGAGCTCCTCAAGAACGCCTTCGGCATCAATGACCGCAGGACCAGGGAAATACTCAACAATGAATCAAAAAAACAGAAGGATAAGATCGTCTTTACCCTGTCGCTCATCATCGTTCAGGTGATCGGAGAATACTGGACCACGGTAATGGACAAGGTCTCCCTGGAGAACACCGAGCTGCAGGTCAGGGAAACGAAAAAAGTGAGGGATATCATCGCCCGGAACGCTGCCTACGGTCTCGCCGACGACTACACCCTGGGCATGTACAATGCAATGCTGGCCGGCGCGGAGGCGAAGATGGCCATGGCGCGCCAGAAGTACCGGGAGTCCCTCAGGGCCTTCCTGACCACGATCAACGTGGACGAGAGCATGGACGTGACCGGCACAGCGGTCTTCTGTAACAAGTATCCCACTGTCAACGTGGAGGAGGCTCTGAAGACAGCGTATCAGAAACGGGCCGATTACATCAACGCGGTGAGGGACCTGGAAAGCGCTAAATCGGGCCTCAAGATTGCAGAGAACAACTCACTGCCGTCACTGGTGGCGTCCATCAGTGGTAAATTGCCTGCAGAGAATAACAGTTTTGCTGATGCCTTCACGAAAGACCTCGGGCAGTTCAAGTATCCAAAAATAGAAGGCAAGCTTGCTCTGACCTATCCTTTGGGCGACAATTATCTGTACATCCAGGAGCGGAACGCCCGATTCAGGATAAAGCAGGCCCAGTTACAGCTCGACAAGTACAAGCGGACAGTCAGGGACAACATTCTGAATACGACGGATAACATTGACGCCAGTTATCGCCTCTACCAGAAGGCGATGGAGGCGCGGAAGCAGTCAGAGATTTTCTACCGGGGCATGCTCCGGGACCTTGGCCTTGGGCGCCTCAATTCCGCTGTGGTAAAAAACGGCCTAGATGCCCTGGTTCAGAGCCGAGAGATGGAGCTGCAGGCCTTGGTTAAATACAATGTCTCGTTATTGCAATTTGACGTGGCCCGGAACATCCTGTTCGAAAAATACGGCATTGACGTTGACCAGTATATACCGAAAGACACGAAAAACTAGCCGTTAACCGGGTATCAGAGTCCGTAAGGGCGGGAAACGCAATGCTGAACCGGATCTGGCAGTGATTGTTTCAGAACACCCCCCAACCCCCCGGCGGGGGCATGTACTAAGTAATTATTAAACTGCGTTTTCACAAAGTCCCCCTCCGGGGGATTTAGGGGGCTTACGGGATAGTCTTTTAAAATTAATTTGACGGGATCGGTTCTTTGCTTGTATTAATACACATTGTGGTATTGAATTCAGGCAATGAAACGATATAGCTATTTATTGGTTCTCGCTATTGGTGCGGCGTCTTTGCTGGCCGGCTGCATGGCGGCCGATGACCGCGCGGTTGAAGTCACCCGGTGGCAGGTGCTGTACAGCCAGGATCCGTCCCTGAACATCGTTTCAGACATGAAGGGCTGGAAAAACATCACCCTGCCCTTCATGTCCCGTCTTCCGTACCCGCCGAAGCGGGCCATCCAGTACCTGTGGCTGAAGGGCGAGGTCAGCCTCGATAAGCCGGGGGACTACTACGGGATATCCCTCGGCAGGGTCTACCTGGTGGACCGGGTCTATGTCAACGGCACCCTGGTGGGCAAGCACCTTCCCGATGATGTGCAGGACCTGCACTATCCGCGAAATTATGAAATTCCCTCAAACGTCCTTAAGCCGGACAGGAATACCGTCCATGTTTACCTGGGCATATACGGCGTCGAATACGGCGGCCTGGCCGACAGGGTGAAGCTGCTCTCCAGGGACCTCTTCCTGAGAACGGCGATCGTGATGGAATTTCTCTACCGCCAGCTCACGGTAGGGATCATGGTGGTTTTCCTCGCGGGAATTATTTTTATTCTCATGGAGCTTATATGGAGGGGGCCGGCAGCCAGGTATCTCATTGTCCTCATGATCTTCATCATCTGGATATCATACCTGATGGCGATTTTCTCCCCCTATTATCCCTTTAACCTGGATTTCAGGATCACCCTTATGTGGAGCTGCGCCTCGCTAATCCCGATATTATTCTTTTTATACATACAGTATTATTACAAGGTGTTTCTTACCCTCTGGAACATGACCTATATCCCCATCCTGGTGATCTGCGCTATCCTGTCCATGGTGAATCAGGACACGACGTCACCCTACTATCTGGGGCGGATCCTGGGTCTGTTCGCGGTGGGAATATCCATACCGGCGCACGGGTACATCTTTTATTATATCATGAGGCGCTGCCGCCCTGATATCACGATCCTGTATTTTGTTCTGCTCGGGGTTATGCCCGTGAGTGTTATCGTGTGGGACATCATCAGCACCATGTATGTTTACCACTATCCGCCCCTTTATCATGTATATGCCCTTCCGGCCATCGTGGCCCTCTTCATGACCCTGCGGATAAGGGAAACCATGTCGCGTCAGATCCGGCTTGAGGTGCTTTACGGCAGGCTTAAATATGAGATCGACGATGTGCAGGCGGCGGATACCAGGGGCCCCGGCGGACCTTCCGCCGCGGAGGACGAGATTAACCTTACCCCGGCCATGGAGGAACAGCTTCGGAAGGCGGTTGATTTTCTCAAGGCGAATTTTCTGTCCGATATATCCGGCGAGGGCCTGGGGATGGCGATGGGCCTGAGCAGGGACCAGATGGACAGGGTCTTCAGGGCCTATAGCGGCCACCGGATTAAAGAGTATATCAACAGGCTCAGGATTGAAGATGCCGCCCGGCAGCTGCAGGAGACCGACCTCCGAATAATCGATATAGCTTTTTCCGTGGGATTTGAAAGCGTGATCACCTTCAACAGGGCTTTTTTCAGAGTGATGAACATGACCCCCCACGAGTATCGCAGGAACCGGGTGAATGCGGCTACGCCATCAAACTGAGTGCTTGAATGCGGGACCATGAAAATCGATAAGAACATCAGAGCCCTCGTAAAAAAACAATTCGGAACTCTGAAAAATTCCCCGGAATTATGGGAGGAGCATGATGAAAGAATTGATACTACTGATGACACTGGCATGCGCGATTATGGCCCTGCACTGCGGCACGGATCAGGCCGGCATGAGGGATGCAATCGGGTATATTACCGGAGAGGCGGAGTTCCTCTTATCTGAAAATACAGATCAGCCTGCAGGAATACGGGAGAATGGCCCGGTGAAAAGCAGGAACACAGACAAAGGCCGGGACGATGAAAAGGGAACTCACGCCGGCACCGGCGATCAATTATCAGGTATGGAAAAGAAGGGCGTATCCAAAACCGTTACTAATAATGAAAGAGCCAGCGTTAAAAAAGAGCAGTATAGCAGGGGCGGCATGAACAAAAAAAGCGGATCGGGTGAACGGTATGAATCTTCTGCTGGCGGTAAAAAGGAGTACGCAACGGCAAAAAAAGATGAGAGTATAACTGACGGTGCCGGCTCTGATAAAGGGATGAGCGCAGAGGTGACAAAGATGACTACCGGAAAAAAGACTGCGACCCTGATCGATAAAGGTAGCGAGAGAAAACCGTCGGGTATACTGGTCAAGCCCCGGGTGGACGAGCCGGTTGTGCAGTGAGGGGGGCTGATGACTGGCGGGATCAGTGGAAAGGTCCTGCCCGTAGAGCATCAATAGCCGAGTTCCTTCATCCTTCTGTCACAGTTGCTCTCTCCCAGCGTTGATCCGGCCTGCGTATACAACGGCCTGGCTTTGAGGTACCATTCCCGCGCCGACATTATTTGTCTCGAGTAAAAGCTTACGTCGCCCAGGCTGTAGATACAGTTTGCCTCCCCGAGAACCGAACCAGCAGCATGGTAGAGGTCCAGAGCCTGCCGGTAGCGCTTCCCCGCCCCGTTATAGGATGGTTTTCTGAAAAGGATCTCCCCCTGCATGTAGACACAGTTGGCCTCGCCCAGCGGTGAAGCGCCTTTGCGGTAGAGGGCGCGGGACGCTTCGAAACGTCCGTCGGCGTTCCGGTACTGTTTCCTGATGAACAAAATCTCACCGATGCGGTAGATGCAGTTGGCCTCGCCTAACACGGAGCCGGCGTCATGGTACCGGAGGGATGCTTCCCGGTAGAGCCGTTCCGCCCTGTCAAGGCTGCGATTGCCGAAATTGATGCCGGCAAGGCTGTAGAGGGCTTCGGCTGATTTTATTCCTGTCGCCGATTTGTCCATGGAGCTGATGGCCAGGTCTGAAAGGCGTTCGCATTCCCTGATGTCGTTTAAGGCCGATGCCAGCCCGGCAAGGCGCCGCAGGCAATCCATCTTTTCAGGAAAGGTACCGTCCCTGTTATACAGGACCAGGGCCTGACGGTATATTTTTTCAGCAGCCTCGACATCGCCCCGGACGCGGGAAAGGTCGCCCAGCCTCATCATGCAATAGGCTTCCCCCTGGACCGAGCGTACATCCCGGTAGAGGGCCAGGGCCTTCCGGTACTCTTCCTCTGCAGCGCGGTAGTCTTTAGCCGCAAAGGCGATTTCTCCGAGCATCTTGCAGCAGTTCGCCTCTCCGAGGCGGGAGCCTGCTTTTGTGTAGAGGGCCAGGGACTGCTCATACCGGGCCCGGGCTTCTCCGGCTGCCCCGGTGCTGAAGGATATATCCCCGAGACGCTTCAGGCAGTTTGCTTCGCCCAGGGTGGAGCCAAGCTGTGCGTAGAGTGGCAGCGCCTGCCGGTAGAGTTTTTCGGCTTTGGCGTAGTCGGGGATCTGGAGCGAGAGGTCCCCGAAACGCTTGGTGCAGTTTGCTTCTCCGAATTTCGATCCGGCTTTTCGGTACAGGGCAAGGGCTTCCTGGAACCTCCGGTCAGCAACCCGGTAGTCGAATCTGCGGAAGGCGGCATCGCCGAGACGGTTGCTGCTGCGCGCCTGCCATATAGAGTCGCCCTGTTCCCCGAAAAGGGCCTGAGCACGGCTATAGGCCTTCTCTGCCTCCAGGTATTTGTACCGGAAATCGAGAAGGATGTCACCCCGGGCGTAGAGCGCCGCCCCCCCGGCACTCTTTCAGGTTTCTTGTGATGGCGATTTCCTCTATGACTCGGGTCATGCGCAGGCCCGTGTCGTCAGCATAATTGCTTTCAAGGGTCGATGCATGGCTGGCTGCTGAATAGAGCCACTGTTTCGTTATGACATTCCGGTTTGCCTCAGCCATCCTGGCGCGCTCGCCGGGTTTTTTCAGCGTTGCCAGTTTTTTCAGCAGTTCCGAATCCTGGGGACCCCATTCCCCGGTGCCGATGGAATATCCTTCGATCCAGCAGGCGCATATTGTCATAATTAAGATAATGAGTGCATGCCTGGCTATGGCTGCGTGGTTTTTTTTTGCATCGGTCCGGCCCATGGCATGGCTCCTGAAAAAGATCGGAATTATAGACAATAATGCGATTTATTCTGTCTTTTCCCTTTTGTTCAACCATTTTTCCCGGCAGGCAGGATTATGCCGTAAGCTATCCCGGTCTTTTTTTGAAAAAAAAGTTGAAACTGATAGATAAATACACTATGTTATTGTATTATGTCTCATTATAGCAGAGGCATTATGCCCCCGGCAAAGAGGACTGTTGAGGAGGTTTGCAGATGAAGCTGGAAGATTGCAAGAAGTGCAGGTATCACTATAAATCGCAGCTTGACGGCATCCTCTGCGAATTCAGCGGCAACTTTGACTATCGTGTTGTTGCCCAGGATAAGAATGACAGGCCGCTGGTGGTCATGTGCCCGCTGGAAATGCCCGCTCAGAAAAAGGATTCTTCAATAGTAGCCGGCAACATGACGTTCCTAGTCAATATCTCATGATCGGCCGGCCCTGTGCCCCATGGTCTGATGCGGCGCCATCGAAGCGGTAAAACCCGCTGCAGCACCGCTGTTACAAGGCCTGCGCGGCATGTGCGGCGAACATGCTGATCTCCCCTCGCACAGCAGCCATGTTTTTTTCTTGATTTAATCAGAGTGTATTTTAAAACAAGAGCACTCCATGTGAAAGGCGGGTTCATCATGAAATATATTACATCTGTTTTCATAGGTCTGGCGCTGCTGGCCGGCTGCGGGACGCTGGTCAAAGTTCCTGAGAAGGAGCGGATGGTGCGGCAGGTTGTTGACGTGCAGCTCCCAAAAAATGACATTTACGACAGGGCCCTTGACTGGTGCGCAAAAAAGCTCGTCAACGTCAATGATGATATTGTCGTAAAGGACCCGGAGAAGGGTAAGATCATCGCCAAGGGAACAGGGAAATACTCCGAATATTTTGATTTTCTGGTGGACCGGCAATTCAGTTACAATCTGACCATCGAGGTCAGGGACAAGCGCTACCGGGTGACGTTCGATAATTTTATCGTGTATTACGATGAACGGCAGATCAGGTCAAGTCCGGTGGAATACAGGACTGAAATTAATAAAGTCAGGAAAAAACTGAACGTCCTCATCGATAGCCTCCGCGAATATGTATCCCGCGGCGTCGCTGAAAAAGAAGATAAAAAGGAAGAGGAGTGGTAGCGCTGACGCCGGACCGGTCAGAAAGACAGGATCTGACGCATGTATGTCTCAACGAATTTTTGGTCTTCCATCCCGGTGAGGTCGCGGTGTTTTTCTGATCCGAGCTGTATGAGATCCGCTCCGCACTGGCACACAAAGCCGTGTTGAGCGGCATGGTCATTGCAGTAATACTTTCTATTGCTGTTGGGATTGTTGAAATGCTTTTGCAGAAGGCCGCTGGTGAGGTCCCGCTTTCTGGACTCAATGATGTCTTTTGTAAGTATGATGGATTCCATGTTCCCTTTGTTACAGGTCACCAGGCGTGAGTATTCTTCCCGCTTATCCTTTTCAAGAAGCGCGCGCATGTCATCCTCGCATATTTTTCTGACGCATTCATCTTTGGTATAATACTTTTTGATCTGGAGGGCGCCGTATTTTCCGCCGAGATATTTCCCGTATACAAAAATCTTCTGTTTTATCGATTCAAAGCAGATGTATATTGCGTCCTGGGATGAGCCTGAAACCAGGGATGTAAGGTAGTCTATCTCCTTATGGCATACGGTACAGCGCACCGTTCCCTGGCTTTCCAGGAGTTCCCTGTCGCTGGTGCAGGCATGGGTGTCGTTCATGAAAAAGCTCCGTTTATCATTTTCCGGATTCATCAGAAACACGGCGTATTAGAACCGTCCATTCGGTTTGTGTCAACAACTATTCAATATCGGGTGATGTCAGCTGATATCAGGCATCAGGGCCCACTTGATTACCCATGTGCCGGTGGCCGGGTGTATATCAAGGCACACAATGCCTCCATTCTGGAACTTGAACACCGGCCTATCTGCAGAACCCGCTATAAGTTGCGACGCCAGCTTTTCCATGAAGGGTAGGTGCCCGACGAGCATCTGGTTGTCACCCGCACTGACGCGATCGGCAAACGCTGCAACATCATCATTCGGGTCCATACCCGTTATGGCGGTGATGCCGATTCCCGGTCCGAGTTTTTCGGCAAAAATCTCAGCTGTTTCGCGGGCCCGCTTCTTCCCGCTGTGCAGAATTGCCGTTACCACCACGCGGTATCCCCGCGCAACGCCGGCGATGCGCTCGACTTCGGCGCGGCCTTCAGCGGTGAGGCCCCGCTCGGGATCGATGTCCGCCGGGGCGGCTTTTCCATGCTGCACCAGAAAGAGGGCCATGTGATCCTCCTATGCCTCTATCTTTATTATATGATTGGAAGTGTCTCCGCCTGTGTGGATGGCCACATTTTTCATGAATGTCTGTTCCAGCTCGTATTCGAACCTCGTTATCCATTTATCGAATTCCTTCGTTGAAAGGTACTGTTTTGAAAAGGCCAATTCCACTGAGAAATTCGAAAGTGACAGATTGAATTTTTTTTCCTGCACGCCTGTGCCGCCCATGATGATTTCCAGCCGGTCCGTGGATGCATCATGGAACTTCATGTCGATGGTCTCCAGGTTCAGCGTCTTGGATAGAGCGCCAATTACTTTCATGTAGTCAATTTTTGGCATTACCTGGCTCCAACAGGGCGTTTTTTCCTGAATGCGAAGACAGATTTATTGAACTCTTTCCGATTTATCTGCAGCGTCCGGTCGAAGGAAAGGTATCTGATCTTAAGGTACATTGTTTTAAATTCGGCCCTGCTCGCCAGAACTGCTTTCAGGAGCAGTCCGGGGCTCGTGGTTTCCGGGTCGCTCTTTTTTACCGAGGCGTAGCCGCCATGTTTTAAAAACCGCACCACCGCCTCGGAGCAGGTGAGCTTCCACGGGCTCTGGTTCAGGTTTAACGTGAAGCGGTTCCGGGACCATGACTGGACCAGGCTCTTTAATCCTATGATGAATGCGCTCCGGTAGTCGAACTTGGTGCCGAGGTTCCTGGAAAGCTTTCTGAGGGCGTCATTCAGAGAAGGGCCGACAGGGCGAAATTCTGCCACCAGGGTGTTGTGGCGTATCCACCGGTCCCAGGGCCTGAGCTCGAAGCCCCATGATTCTGCCTGCATCACCATCCGCATGCCCAGGAATTTGTCGTCGAAAGCTATGAAGGTGTGACTGCAGGACGACCGTGTGGCCCACCGTATGATGCGCGAGGACAGGAGCCTGGTTGTGGAAAAACCGATGGTTATGTTACAATTATTTTTTAACGATTTCATATGTTGCTTTTTCCGCAATTCTATGCCGGCTCCTCCGGGGATTGCAAGTAAAATAATAGTTACCCATGCCCTGTAACATTTTTTTTCAGGGGACACCAATAACAATTAATTGGGGGAGGGGGAGAAAACAGACTACAACATGATTTGAGAAGGAGGATGTATGCGTAACAAAAAATTTTTTCTGACAGCGGCGATTCCCGTCCTGGCGGCGGTTATACTGCTCTCGCTGTTTTGCATGGAGCGCGGCGGGAAGCTATTCGGGGCGTCCGGCGAATCGCCGTTGAAAAGCGGTGCCACCGTGGCCGACGCGGTGAAGGTGCAGGACGCCTTCAGGAAGATATACGAGGTCAACAAGTACCGGGTCGTCTACATCAGCACCGAGCAGACGGTGAAAATGCAGCAGAACCCATTTTTTAATGACCCCCTTTTCAGGGATTTTTTCGGCAGTCCCCGTTCGGGTCAGCCGCGCACGCAGAAGCGCACCGGTCTGGGTACCGGGTTCATACTTTCGGATGACGGCTATATCTGTACCAACTACCACGTGGTCAACGGCGTTGATAAGGTCAAGGTAAAGATCAACTCGATTTTGTATGACGCCGCAATCGTCGGCTCGGACGAGCGGACCGACCTGGCCCTGCTGAAGATCAGTCCGAAGGAAAAGCTAGAGCCGGTCTACCTGGGCGACTCCACTTCGGTGAAAGTGGGCGACTGGGCCATCGCCATAGGAAATCCCTTCGGCCTTGACCGGACCTTTACGGTAGGCGTGGTGAGCGCCGTGGGCAGGCGCGACCTGGACCTGATGGGGGATTCGCAAACCCATATCCAGACCGACGCGTCCATCAACCCGGGCAACAGCGGCGGTCCCCTTCTGAACATCTATGGCGAAGTGATCGGTATCAACCGCATGATCTACTCCCAGACCGGCGGCAACATTGGCATCGGCTTCGCCATCCCCATCAACACGGCAAAGGCCGTGCTGGAAGAGCTCAAGATGCACAAGAAGATCAAGCGCGGTTACATCGGCGTGCAGATCGTCCCTCTCACCGAGGAGTACGCGAAGGAACTGGCCCTTTCGAACAACGAAGGCGCCCTGGTGGGGCAGGTGGTTGACGGCGGCCCGGCGGAGAAAGGAGGCCTGCAGGTTGGCGACGTAATCCTTACCGTGGGGGGCTCTGCGATCAAGGACTTTGGTGACCTGGTCGGCATCGTGGAAAAAACGCCCATCCGAAAGACTCTCCAGGTGACGGTCTGGCGGAAGAAGGCCAGGATAAACCTCTTCGTGACAGTGGGCGAACGGCCGTAGGGGCGGTAATTGTACCATGCACGGCGTATTGAAGGACCATGGAGATGAAGGTGCCGGGGTGGTGTCTGCGGGAAGAATATTCGTGCGGAAGCTGGTCAACGTGTCCCAGTCCCTGCTGATACTGGGGATGATGACGGCTATTTTTGCCGTCATGGGGCTTCTCGTCGCGGGGAAACTGGGGCTTCTGGTGGCGGTAGTTATCGGTACCATGATATTTCTCATGAGCCCGCGCCTCTCCCCGGCCATGGTATTGCGCTCTTACAGCGCGAAGCGTATTTTTCCGGAAGAGGCGCCTGCCCTGTACCGGATCCTTCGCCCGATCGCGGACAGGGCCGGTCTGCCGGCGCTTCCGGAACTCTACTATGTGCCCAGCAGCATCATGAACGCCTTCACTGTGGGGCGGAGAAACCAGGCTGCGATCGTGCTGACTGACGGTCTGCTGCGGAGCATGGACCGGAGCGAACTTGCGGGGATCCTGGCCCACGAGGTGAGTCACGTCGAGCAAAATGATCTCTGGGTCATGGGCCTGGCCGATGCTATCAGCCGGTTTACCAATATCTTTTCCACCGTCGGCTTTATCCTCCTGGCCCTCTATTTTCCCCTGATCGTGATGGGCGGCGCGGAGATCCCCCTCTGGGCGATAGCTATTATTTTTTTGGCACCCTATGCGACGGTGCTCCTTCAGCTGGCCCTGTCCCGGAGCCGGGAATATGATGCGGACCTCAACGCGGTCAGGCTGACCGGGGACCCGCGGGGCCTTGCCGCCGCCCTTGACAAACTGGAGCGCTATCCGATAAGGATCCGTGATCTCATATTCATGCCCGGGAGAAGGGTGCCCGGGCCGTCCGTTCTGCGCAGCCACCCTCATACCAGGAAAAGAATAGTGAAGCTTCTGGAACTGGCTGACAAGAGTCCGGAACCCGGGGTTAGAGTAAATCATGAAAATTCAATGAAATATCCTCTTAATGGGTCAGAACAGCTTATTCCAAGTCATTTTACCCGAATAACCAGAAAACCGCGCTGGAGAATCGGCGGTATCTGGCATTAAAATATAAAAAAAATTAACCGACACCTTGACGATTGACCCTGGAGTAGGTATATTTAACATGATAGTTGTTAGCACTCATTTCAGATGAGTGCTAACAAAAAGAGTCAAAAGGAGGCGTAGTATGAGATGGGGATTAGCAAGATTGAATGATGCGGATTTCGCCCTTTCCACAGTTTTTAATGATTTTTTCAGAATGGTTCCGGCTGATCTGTCAGGTAAAGAAGTATTTCCGAAGCTTGATGTCCATGAAGACGAGAAGGCCGTCCATGTAAAGGCTGAAATTCCGGGTCTCGAAGAGAAAGACCTGGACGTGACCTTGAAGGAGAACACGTTGACGATTTCAGGCGAGAAAAAAGAAGAGAAGACTGAAGAGGATAAAAATCGGAATTACTACTACTGCGAACGGTCATTCGGTTCCTTCACCCGCACGATAGTCCTGCCGGAAGGGATCAAGGCTGATGAGGTAAAGGCGAATTACAAGAACGGTATCCTTGATATCGAGCTCCCCAAGGGGGAAGCCGCACAGCCTAAAAAGATCAATGTAGAAGTGCATTGATGAGGCTAACGGGGGTTGATTCGTGACAACCCATGATCCAGAAGTAGAATAAGGAGCGTTTATTAAGCTCTAATGATGAAATTTCGTTACAGGAATTAAAAGCAAACGGAAGAGGCCCGACCCGATTATTGCAGGTCGGGCCTCTTCCTGAAGGAAAAAGGAGGAAGACTATGAGCAAAATAATTGGAATAGATCTGGGAACAACCAACTCGTGCGTTGCCGTCATATCCGGCGGCGATCCTGTGGTTATCCAGAACAGCGAGGGACAGCGCACCACGCCATCCATCGTCGCTATCAATGAAAAGGGCGAGCGCCTGGTGGGACAGGTTGCCAAGAACCAGATTATCACCAATCCAGTTAACACCATTCGGTCCATCAAACGGTTCATGGGCCGTCGCTTCAACGAGGTGAAGGATGAGATCAATATGGTCCCCTACCGGGTGATTGATGACAAGAGCGGTGTGAAGGTTGGCACCGACGCCGGCGATTTCACTCCCCAGGAAATATCGGCTCGCATACTGCAGAAAATGAAGCAGACGGCCGAGGATTATCTTGGCGAAAAAGTAACCAAAGCGGTCATTACCGTGCCGGCATATTTTAACGATGAGCAGCGGCAGGCAACCAAGGACGCGGGCCGCATTGCCGGCCTTGAAGTGGAACGGATCATCAACGAGCCGACCGCCGCGGCACTCGCCTACGGCATTGACAAGAAAGGTAAGAAGAACGAGAAGGTCGCCGTGTATGACCTGGGTGGTGGCACCTTTGACATTTCCATACTTGAGCTGGGGGACGGCGTGTTCGAGGTGAAGTCCACCAACGGAAACACCCACCTGGGGGGCGATGATTTCGATCAGCGCATTATCCAGTGGTTCATCCAGGAGTTTAAAAATCAGACCGGGATCGATGTTTCCGGGGACAAGATGGCGCTCCAGCGACTCAAGGAGGCTGCCGAGAAGGCGAAGATAGAGCTGTCGGGCAAATCGCAGACCGAGGTGAACGTGCCCTTTCTCACCGCTGACAAGAGCGGGCCGAGGCACATGCTCATCACCCTGACCAGGGCAAAGTTCGAACAGCTTGTCGGCGACCTGATTGATTCTACCATGGGACCCTGCGTGCAGGCCCTTGAAGATGCCGGCCTCACGGCGGGCGATATCGACGAGGTGCTCCTCGTGGGCGGCTCGACCCGCATCCCGGCTGTACAGGAGCTGGTGAAGAAGATATTCGGGCGCGAGCCCAACCGGAGCGTGAACCCGGACGAGGTGGTGGCGGTCGGTGCGGCCATACAGGGCGGCGTGCTTGCGGGAGACGTCCATGATGTTCTCCTTCTCGACGTGACCCCGCTCTCCCTGGGTATCGAGACTCTGGGCGGCGTTATGACCAGGCTTATCGAGCGCAACACCACGATTCCGACGCGGAAAAGCCAGGTATTTACCACGGCGGAGGACAGCCAGCCGGCTGTTTCGGTCCACGTGCTCCAGGGCGAGCGCGAGCTCGCGGCTCACAACCGGACGCTGGGAAGGTTTGAGCTTGTTGGCATAGCCCCGGCGCAGCGCGGCGTTCCTAAGATCGAGGTCGAGTTTGACATCGACGCCAACGGCATCGTCCATGTTTCTGCGAAGGACCTGGGGACCGGCAAGGAGCAGCGGATACGCATCGAGTCTTCCAGCGGCCTGAGCGATGCCGAGATCAAGAACATGGTGAAGGAGGCAGAGGCGCATTCCGAGGAAGACCGGAAGGCGAAGGACCTCATCGAGGCCCGCAACGAAGCGGATTCGGTTGTATACGCAACGGAAAAAATGCTGAAGGAGAATGGCGATCGTGTCCAGCCGGACGAGCGAAGCAGGATCGAATCCGGCATCGCGGCGGTAAAGAGCGCCATGGAGGGAAGCGACGCTTCCGCCATCAGGTCCGCAAAGGCGCTTCTCGAGCAGGCTGCGGCAGAATTCGGCAGCAGCCTGTACCAGAATGCCGGCGGGGGCCAGCCGGGACCGCAGGAAGCACCCCATGAGCACGGGGAAGCCCAGCAGGACCAGGGGCCGGCAGCCGGACAGGAACACGGCAGCGGCGATAAGGTCTATGATGCTGAATACGAGGTCGTAGACGATGAGCGAAAAGCCGGATAATATATATGTGACCTTTACAGGAGCGGGTCCGCGGTACATTCCGCGGGCCCGTTTTTTTATGCAAAAAAATCTAAATTGGACATAATCTCTTTTTTGTTTGACGTAATAAATCGGTATGGTATAGTAGACCCTTTGCGAGACGGTGACATGATATCCGTAGGGGGCATCATGCTGCTCGATGAGATTTTAAAAAAGAATGATTTCAATGCCGCTGTCCAATCCATAGCCCAGGATTGGCGCAGGATACCCGACATGGCAGCGGCCGCACCCCGATAAAATAATATCAATAGGCACAGTATCTTGTGTCTCAATATCGAGAGATTGTAATGAAAAGAATTTTTATCGCAACATTCATCGTTTTATCATTATCGTGCAATGCGCGGCGTAGCGTGGACACAGACGGATTGCGCCTCGTGGAAATGGCGCATGGCGGCTCGGCCAGGTCGTGCCTGGTCCATGTTCCAAAAAACAAAACAGCGTCCCTGTCGCCGCTCCTGATCGCTCTTCACGGAGGTGGCGGAACCGCGAAGGGATTAGTAAAACTGACGAAGCAGAGATTCAACGAACTGTCGGATACAGAGGGCTTTTACGTGGCCTATCCCTCAGGGCTCGGGAAAAGCTGGAATGATTCTCGGGAGGATTCGAAAACCTATGCCCACAAGCATGCCGTTGATGACGTCGGATTCATTGCCGCACTGATAGAGCGGCTTGCATCGGAGTATACCATCGACAAAAGCAGGATTTTCATCGCGGGCATATCAAACGGCGGCCTCATGTCGTTGCGTCTGGGGTGCTCGTTGCCGGGCATCCGCGGCATCGCCGCGGTTGCGGCCGTACATCCGGCCGGCCAGGAAGTTAAATGCGATCTGTCAAGGCCGATAAACGTGATAATCATCAACGGAACGGATGACCCGATCGTCCCCTATGACGGCGGAGAGATTAAACTACTTGGGATGAAGCGCGGCCGGGTAGTATCGACAGACGACACGGTACGATTCTGGACTGGATTCAACAAATGCCGGGGCAACGGCGAGGAGGAGCTGCTGCCCGACGCGGACCCTGGTGACAGGACCAGGGTGAAAAAGATATCGTATAATACGTGCGATGGTGGTACCCGGGTGGTCCTCTTCCGGGTCGAGGGCGGCGGCCACACCTGGCCCGGAGGATGGCACTATCTGTTGTCCAGTTTTATCGGACACACATCCAGGGACATCAACGCCTGCGATGAAATATGGAATTTTTTCAAGACAGTGCGGTAAAAGACAGGGATGAGGTGTGCATCTACCCGTCTCTATCAAAAGAGACGTTGAAGGGTACCGCATAAATAATACAGGTTGAAATAGTTGCATAATGAAAAGATGGATACCTGTTTTTAAAAAGCGTGGGCAGGATTGTTCATATTTTATTGAGAAAGGGTAATCTTATTGGTTGTAGTTCTTCTTTTAACGATTCTATGCATCTCCATTGTCCTTCATCTGATCTATTTACTGAAGTATGTAAGGATACGCACTGAAGCATACTTGCGTAAATATATCAATACCGCGGCGATCAATCTGGTCACCGCAGGCATCTGTATCGTCATCGCGATTTTCTATCCGCAAGAAATACAGAAAATACAGGGCCCGAACCTCATGTGGCTCATCTCGGGTGTTATGATGGTCATGACCCTGCTGCTCCAGGTCTCGATATTCAT
Organism: Spirochaetota bacterium; assembly: GCA_041753395.1. Taxonomy (GTDB): domain Bacteria; phylum Spirochaetota; class UBA4802; order UBA4802; family UBA5550; genus RBG-16-49-21. The sequence continues at coordinate 118,915 of JBGSUQ010000005.1, read as the reverse complement.
ACGGATTTACAACAGGGCAAAGCTGCCCGATCATTACCACTATAACTTTTTCGGGAAAAAAGTACTCCATTCATCAGTTGCCAAACCGATGGAGGTGGCCCTCTTCTTCGCGTCCATCCCGATGTTTCTTGTCGCCGGCGCCTATTTCGTTGCGCGCTTCATCCGATTTTTCATTTAGCGCTTCTCCGGTTAAACGAAAAAATATTGATTCCCCGCCCCTGTCATGGTATCGTGCCGCCATGTATGATGATCAAACCTACGATGATGCCGCCGCTGTCCGCGATTTCCGCGAACGCTACGGCGCGGGCCGTGGACGTGTCGCGCCGCCGCGGGAGGAGGCTGCCAGGATCAAAAAATTCCGCTCCGTGATCTACGGGTATTACCGGAAGCACCGGCGTGATTTTCCCTGGCGCCGCACGGATGACCCGTACCGGATCCTGGTCTCGGAAATAATGCTCCAGCAGACGCAGGTAGCGCGTGTGGCGGAGAAGTTCGTCGAGTTCATCGCCTCCTTCCCCACGGTGGAGGCCCTGGCCGCGGCTCCCCTGGCGCGGGTGCTCGCGGTATGGCAGGGGATGGGATATAACCGTCGCGCCCGGTACCTGCACGAGCTGGCAGCGGCCGTGATGGCCAATCATGGCGGCGCGATTCCGGATGACCCCGAGGCGCTGGCGGAGCTTCCCGGCATCGGCAGGGCCACGGCGGCTTCCATATGCGCTTTTGCCTTCAACCGGCCCGTGGTGTTCATCGAGACCAACATCCGTACTGTGTTCATACATTTTTTCTTTCACGTGAATAAAAAGGTCAGCGATCGGGACATCCTCCCCCTTGCCGAAGCCGCCCTGGACCGGAAGGAGCCCCACCACTGGTATTCAGCCCTGATGGATTACGGCGCTATGCTGAAAAGGCGGCATCCTAATCCGTCCCGGAAAAGCGACCGGCACCATAAGCAGAAGCCTTTTGAGGGCTCCCGCCGTCAACTCCGCGGAGAGATACTCCGCGCGCTTCTGGCTCATCCCCGCGTGACGGCCAGGCGTCTGTCGATTATTATCGGCCGCCCTGAAGAAGCTGTTAGCGCCGCAGTGCGTGATCTTGTTAAAGAAAAAATAGTGACCGTTAAGGGAAAAGACTTCTACCTGTAGGTATATTGGTGAAGGTCTGTGGGAGGGGATACACAACCCGTGCCCGGAAAATCCTGATGTCCCCCCGGCGGAGTGTTTTACTTTATCGCCGCGGCCGCTCTTGTCCCGGTCCAGTTCCCGCCGTTGGAGTCCGAGTCATCCATGCCCCACATGCCGTTTATGGAATTCCCGTCTTCCGATAATATGAAGTATCCTCTGCCGTGCTCACCGTTTGGCTGTGACCAGGTGAACTCCAGCCTTTTCCCTGACGCGGTGCCGTCGATGATTCCCTTGAACTGGCCGGTATAATGGCCCATGACCTCTGATCCCTTCTGGGTCATCTCCATGGGGCCCCAGTTGGTCTTCCACCTGCCGGTGAAGTCGGCTGTTTTTGATTCGCTGGTACTGGCGGCAATGATACAGGCGAAGATAATAAGGATCAGCCATGTTTTTTTCATATAAGTTTCTCCTTGAAAATGGCCGGGCAGGTCATTACCCCCCCCCGGCTGTTCCCTATTTATAGGTGACTATCATGACCTCGTCAAAGCCCTCGTTTTTATCCGGCACCTCGATCCTTCCGTGGAGCTTGTATATGATCTCCTGAGGCACCATCATGGAGCTCTTGCTGTTGCGCTCCAGGCACTGTTCCAGGGGCCTGTTCAGGAATATGGCGCCGATGGGTTTTTTCGTCTGGCGCGCCAGCTCTATGATGGCCTGGCGGGATTTCTTCGTGATGTAGGTATTGATGATCAGGATTTTCTTTTTTTGATGGGTAAAATGTTCCACGATTTTGCGCTCGATGTGCTTCACCAGGGCGTCGGTGTCCTCGGAGAAGCGGTCTGGCGTCCATTTCTCGCCGAAGTTGGTCATTTCATACATGCTTTTGCGGATGTCCGTGCGGCTGACGCGGTTTCGGTCCTTCCCCAGGAAATACTTGACGGCAAATTCGGTTTTTCCCGAGCCGTACAGGCCGCACAGCAGAATAATGTCGAGATGGTCCATCTTTGAAGTATCCATGACGGTCTCCTTTCTGTTAGTATAGGGCACCCGGTAAACAATGTCAATAAAAAAGAGCAAAGTAGAAGGGATTACGAGAGCATATAACAGACTTTCATTTAGTGTTTAAACAGGAATGTAATCTACGGCACCGATTATTAATACCGTAATGTGAAAATGAGTTTATTTTTTCATTAAAAGTCTTGAAAATTATACCGGTATATAATTAGCTTTTCACGAAGACCCGATAGAATTCCTGTATTATGTGAGCAGTACCAAATAAAAATAATAACAGGCTGTTATATATATCATGAAAAGAAGTATTATCCGCAATTCTGAAATATCTGCAATCGCCATGGGTTTCTTTATTCTGCTCTGCCTTGGGTTCCGGCCGGTTTCGGCCCAGGCAGATGTCATAATTAATCGGCCGGGATCGCAAACATCCATCGAAGGGACATGGAAAATCAACCTTCACGACAGCATAACCTTCGCCGCCCCGGAATATGACGATTCGTTATGGGAAAATTTCAATCTGCCGGGGAGCATGATGCGCTACGCCCTTGACAGGACCGGTACCGTAGCGGGGACCCTCTGGATCAGGAAGACCATAACCATAGACACGAAATATCCCCGGGAGGATATAGGCCTGATCCTCGGCAGGATCGGCAATGCTGACGAGACTTATTTCAATGGGGAAAAAATCGGCGCCACGGGGAAATTTCCGCCCCGTGAATTGTCCATGTGGAATCACCCGCGTTATTACGTGATCCCGAAATCGTCGATCCGGTATGGCTCAAAGAATGTCATCGCCGTCAGGATCTGGTACTACCTGTTCAACGAGGTCCGGGGCCCCCTGGTTGTGACCGGCATTGATGATTTTCAGTCCGAAAAGAGATTTGGCAATTTCATGTTGATCACCATGAATTATCTCATCATCGCTGCCGGAATCCCCATATTCCTTGTTTTCTTTTTCTTTTTTATACGGCGGCGTTCATCGGAGGAGTATCTTTTTTACTGTCTCCAACTCTTCTGCGGCTTCTTCGTCGTCCTGGAGCTGTGCAATTACTGGAATACCTACGGCGGAATTCTATGGCGCTTCAAGGCCCTGGGCATTGGATGGGCCGCACTTAACGTGGTACACCCGATATTTCTTCACCGCATATATGCCATGCAGAGAAAAAAAATCGAGATACTCCTCTGGATCTACCTTGCCATGATAATTTTCATGGCGGCGGTATTTACCGATTCCGGATCCCTCCGGGTCCATGGGATACTGATGATAGTCATCACTGTGGGCATCGGCTTTTACAATTTTTCCTGCCATTTTTCCGCGCTCTATAAAAAAAGCCCCTATGCGAAGCTCTTCGGCTTTTTCGGGAGCGCCGTGGTCATCACCGCAATCCATGACGGCTTCATCTATCTGTTTAAATTCACCGGGCATGATTTCCATTGCGGCATCCTCTTTGAATACATGCTGTTTCCCTACGGAGCTTTTTTATTGTATACCGGTACGACCTTGGTGCTGGCGTCCCGGCTGATAGGCATGATGGACGAGATTGAGGACCTCAACACGAGCCTGGAGAGTTTCGTAATCGAGAAAGCCCTGCTGAGCGACCGGCTGTCCCAGTCTCAGAAGAAATCTCCGCCTCTGAGCATTACGTCACGGACGGAAGAAAAAATAAAAAAAGTGAAAGAATTCATTGAGGAAAATTACACTTCGGATCTTTCCCGCGAGGGACTTGCCGCGTCGGTCGAGGTTCATCCGGACAATCTCGGGAAGCTCTTTAAGACCTGCACCAACCAGAAGCTGGGTGATTATATCTATGAATTACGCGTGAGGGACGCGTCGAAAAAGCTCCTTGAGAGCGACGATAATATCATCGACATAGCCTTTTCCGTGGGCTTTGAGAGTCTGCGGACCTTTAACAGGATTTTCCCCAAGTTTATGGGCACCACCCCGGAGAAATACAGAAAACAGAACAAGCAGTGACCTGCCGCAAGGTGTTTCTTTACTCACTCGATCACGTCATAGACAAGGTCAAAGGCAACCAGACATGACAGCACCGCCTTGAGGGGCATTCCCTCGGTCACCGATATCAAATGGTCGTTCTCCACGCCCCTGTATTTCCAGGTCCCATCCAAAACTTCGATAGAACCGGAATAAACCAGGGAATCAATATGATATAGTTTAATCTCCATGGATTGCTCCCCTATCGTTTAATCTTTCCGGGTTGCCTGACTATCAGTTAACCCTTATGCGGTACAGAATATCGCGGTGTATTCCATGGCAGATGCCGGGAAATCCACTTTGTAACAGTTTCAAATGCTTCCCGCATGCGTCAATAAAAATATTGGGCATTTTCATTCGAGTCTGGGGGGAAAGATGAACCGGTCTCATTTCGGCCAATCCCTCCGGTATGGGCATATGCCTCATAATCCTTATCCACATTATTTTTTTTGTATACAAATCCGATTTTTTATTTATTGGTATTTTACTTGACGCTTTCAGTTTATAGTACTATTTTACTTTATCAGGAGTTTGAAATTAAGCTGGTTTATACCTTTTCAATAATAAGGGAACCCGGCGCCTCCAATAAAAAAGTACCGGAGACTAATTATTTTATTGCCGGAAGTCGAAATAATAGTAACCGCAAAAATATTTATACAAGGTTTTGGGAATGAATAAGTGGTCAATTACTGGCGGTACAATACTAACTCCTGATAAAACAATAAAGAAGGGCTCCCTTGTCATCAATAATGGGAAGTTCGCCTCGGTTTCCTCCGGAGGGAGCGCATCCATCAATCTTGATGCGAGCAAGTGTGTTATAGTGCCGGGCCTCATCAATGCCCACGATCACCTGCTGGGGACCTACCACCCCAAGATCGGGAACGGGCCCTATATCAACTGGCTTCCCTGGGACAATGACCTGAAAAGCTCGCCGGTTTATGAGGAGCGATGCCAGATTGAGAACCGCGACCTGTATCTTCTCGGTGCATACCGGAACCTGGTTTCCGGCGTGACCCTTGTGTCAGACCATATGCCCCATTTCGTGGGGGACCAGTTCTATGACTTGCTGCCAATGAAGGCCATTAAAAAGTTTGCCATGGCCCATTCGGTGGCCTCCTTCGCCCTTGCCTGGGGCGACGGTATTACCGTTGAGTACCAGAAGGCATTGAAAGAAGACATCCCCTTTGTCACTCACATAGCGGAGGGTTTTGATGAAGAAACGAAGCTGGACATTGCAGTTATAAACCGCCTCGGCGGCCTCGGTGACCACTCGGTATTCGTCCATTGCCTTGCCTTTTCCGATGCCGACCTTGACCTGGTCAAGGAGCGCGGCGGCTCCTGCGTCTGGTGCTGCGACTCCAACATGTTCATGTACAACAAGACAATGGATGCGAAAAAGTTCCTCAAGAAGGGAATCAACCTGTGCATCGGCACCGACTCCTCCGCAACGGGTGGCGAGACCCTGCTCTATGAAATGAAGTATGACAAGATGATATACCATCGCCTCTACGGCGAAGAACTATCCGACGAAATGATCCTCAAAATGGTCACGGTCAACCCGGCAAAGGCCTTCAGACAGAAAAACCTCGGCCGCATCGAGGAAGGCTATACCGCGGACTTGTGTCTCTTCAGGGACCGGGGCGGCACACCAGCGGGGTCGATAGTCAACGCGCACCTGCGCGATGTTATGCTGGTCGTCATTGACGGAAGACCCGTGTACGGGGATGCCGCCTTCACGGAGTTTTTTGATGAGCTGGGCGTAGAGTACAGTCAGATCGTTCTGGATGGCGTGGATAAGATAATTATCGGAGATCCTGCCGGGCTGCTGCGGAGGATTAGCAGGGCCGTGGGGTTCAAAAAGGAATTTCCGTTCCTGCCTATAGATTTTGACATATAGTACACGGGGGTCGCGCAATGTCTAACGGCGCCGGAGGGCCATCGGGAATCATAACCCGGACATACAAGTCGGGGTCGATCATATATTTCGAGGGCGACAAGAGCGAATACATCTATATCCTGAAAGCCGGCAAGGTGTTTCTCACAACAATCAAGCTGGACACGGGGGAAGAGTATAAAGAGGAGGTCCGTCAGGGCGAGTTCTTTGGGGTAAAATCGGCGCTCGGCAAGTATCCCCGTGAGGACACAGCCCAGACTATGGGGAATACCACTGTGCTCGTGCTCACCCCGGCAGATTTCGAGCGGCTTGTCCTGAAAAATGCCAACGTTGTGAAAAAGATGCTCCGCGTGTTCAGCAACCAGCTGCGTCGCATTGTCAAGATGGAGCGGTCGGTCCTGGGCGAGACCGAGATCGTCAATCCCGACGCGGAGCTCTTCAAGATCGGTGAATACTACTACAAGATGGGCGTTGAGAAGCACGCCCAGTACGCATACAAGCGGTACATGGAATACTATCCTGACGGGGAGCATGCCTCCCTGGCAATGAAGCGGGTGCGGGCGATCGATGCCGGGGAGCCGGCACCGCCCGATATCGGCGGTCATGACACCGGACCTGCGGCAGCGCCGCCGAAACAGGCGGCAGGGGAGGCTGATTTCTCCTTCGATGAGCCGGACCAGTCAAAGGATATGATCGATTTTGACGATTCCGCACACGAGGACGAGGCCCCGGCAAAGGGATCGTCAGCCAGCAGTTCGTCGCTTTCAAGCGAAATGGATGATTTTTTTGCCGATACCAAGAACCCGGGATTGGATGATCTCGGTATCGATGATGCCGCGGCGAGCAATTCTCCCCGGGAACTGAACGAGTCAGCTGAGGCTTCTTTCGCGAAGGGTAACTTCAGCATGGCGCTGGATCTCTACCAGAAAATAATTTCCCTTAACAAAACGACAGGCCCGGATGAAAAAAAGCTGTATGAAAAGGCCCACTTTGACGCCGGTCGCTGCTACATGGAGATGGGCAAGCCTAAAGAGGCCCTGGATTTCATGTCGAAAGTGCTGAGAAATTTTACCGGTTCACCGTATGTGAAAGCGGCGATATTCCATATCGGCATGATATTCGAGTCCGTGAGCCAGAAAGAAAAGGCAATAACCTATTACAACAAGGTGCTGAACATGTCGCCGAAGGACAAGCTGAACAGCGACGCGCTGACCAAGATTAAACATCTACAGGGGAAGTAGCTCTATGGCGATGGCTCTTGATGAACGGTTTTTCGAGAAGTTCGGCGTTGAATACGCTCCAAACGAGATCATTTTCTGCGAATGGGAGCCGGGCAATGAGTTCTATTTCATCCAGTCCGGCAATGTCCGTATCGTTAAGTTCATCCAGAACCGGGAGAAAAACCTAAGCGTCCTCACCGACGGCGACGTATTCGGCGAGATGGCGATCCTCGAGGAACAACCCCGGTCAGCGACAGCGATCGCTATGGACCATGTCAAGCTGCTCAAGTTTCATCGGGACAATTTCGATACCCTCATGTCAGGCAATCCGCAGCTGGCGTACAAGCTCCTGGTCATTTTTTCCAAGCGCATTTACGACGCTAAGCGGCGCCTCATGATACTCCTGCTGGAAGAGCCGCAGCTCAAGGTCATGGATGTGTTGGTCATGCTTGCCGAGCAGGACCCCCATCTGGATCTGCAAAACGAGATATCCCTCCAGGTGACGGCCCAGGACGTGGCGCGGTGGGCCGGTCTTACAGAGGACGACGCGCAAAAAGAATTGACACATTTGGGCCGCACTGACAAAATTGAAATGTTCGGTGACAAGATCGTTGTAAGGAAAATCAGGGAATTCCAGCGTCTTGTTGCTTCTCGACGCAAAAGCATGTACCAGTAGAGCCCCAACGCATCGTTACCGATCCATACGAGTCTATGTCCAAATAGCAAAACATCAATGCTCCCGTAGCTCAGGTGGATAGAGCGGTGGTTTCCTAAACCATGTGCCGGAGGTTCGAGTCCTCCCGGGAGCGCACAATACAACGAGCGGCAGCGACCGCCGTTTTTTTTCTGCGAGAAGCCGATGAATGATAAATTAAATAAAATAGTAGAGCGGTTCCGCGACCTGGAAATGGAGATGAGCAGGCCAGAGGTCATAACGGACCAGGGCCGGTTCAAGACCCTGACCCGGGAGCGCTCACAGCTTGCCCCGATTGTCAATGCCTACGAGGACTACAAGAGGTTCAAGCAGGAGCTCGGTGAGTCCGAGACGCTCCTTTCCCAGGAGAAAGACCCTGCGATGAAGGAGATGCTCCAGGCGGAGGTGGCGGACCTGAGGAAAAAGATCGAAGAGCTTGATGGAAAGCTCCTCATCATGCTCCTGCCCAAAGACCCCAATTCGGGCAAGGACATCATCATGGAAATCAGGGCGGGCACCGGCGGCGAGGAAGCAGCCCTGTTCGCGGCCGATCTTTTCCGAATGTACAGCCGCTACGCCGACATCAAGGGGTGGAAGATCGAATACCTGAGCGTGAGCGATACCGGTTTGGGCGGATACAAGGAGATCATCGTGTCCGTCCGGAGCCCAGAGGCCTATGACCACCTTAAGTTCGAATCCGGAGGGCACCGGGTGCAGCGGGTCCCCACCACCGAAGCGGGCGGACGTATCCATACCTCCGCCGTGACCGTGGCGGTGCTCGCTGAGGCGGAGGAGGATGAAATCGACATTAGCCCGGACGATCTGCGTATCGACGTGTACCGTTCATCGGGTCATGGCGGCCAGTCCGTGAACACTACCGATTCGGCCGTACGGATCACACACCTCCCGACGGGCATGGTCGTCACCTGCCAGGACGAGAAGTCTCAGCTGAAAAACAAAACCAAGGCCCTCAGGGTCCTCCGGGCCCGTCTTCTTGAAAAGGTCAACGGGGAGCGGATGGAGCGGGAAGCGGCGATACGAAAGTCCCAGGTGGGTTCCGGCGACCGGAGCGAGCGCATCCGCACCTATAATTTTCCACAGTCGAGGCTGACCGACCACCGCATCGGCCTTACCCTTTATTCCCTGGAAAAAATTCTTGAAGGGGAGCTGGACCCGGTCATCGATGCGCTTAAAAAAAATGAAATTGAACAAGAGCTGAAAAAGGTCGATATATAGCTGCGAGGTTGTAGCGTGCGCGTATCCGAGATGCTTGCGGTTGTCACGGGACAGCTGAGGGACGCCGGTATACCCAGTCCGGCGCTGGATGCAGCGCTCCTGGTCGCCAGCGTCCTCGGCACGGACCGGTACCAGCTCCGTGTCAATGATGACCGCGAGCTTGGCCGTGCCGAATCCATGAAGATCGACCGCCTCGCGCGCCGGAGGCTCCGGTTTGAGCCGGTGGCCTATATCCTCGGGAGCAAGGAGTTCTATTCCCTCGATTTTATCGTGAACCGGGACGTTCTCATACCGCGGCCCGAGACGGAGCTCCTCGTCGATATGGTGATCTACTATGCGCGGCAGAACGCGACGGTTATCGATATCGGGACCGGTTCCGGCGCCATCGCGGTTTCTGTGAAACACAGCCGGGCCGACCTGGAGGTGCACGCCACCGACATATCCTCGAAGGCTCTGGCCGTGGCCCGCAAAAATGCAATGCGGATCCTCGGAAAAAACAGGATCAGGTTCCATCGGGGGGACCTCTTCGAACCGCTGACGGGCATGCGTTTCCAGGTGATCGCGGTAAACCCCCCCTATATCGATAAAGGAATCTCCGCTTCGCTGCAGAAGGACCTCTCCTTCGAGCCGGAGGAAGCGCTCTTTTCCGCCAAGGGAGGCAGGGAAACCATCGAGCGGGTCATTGAGCAATCGGGACGCTTCCTCGCCGATGACGGTCTCCTCATCATGGAGATCGGGGATGAAATGAAGGATTTTGTTAAAAAAACCGGAACCGGCACAGGTTATACCGTATCCGTATTGAATGACTACTCCGGCCTGCCCCGGGTAGCAGTAATAAAAAAATAACACCGGCGGGAGAATATGGCTGCCACACCGATCCTGACAAATCAGTTAAAGAAAATTACCACCTTTATTTATATTCTGATCCTTCTATACATTGTCAATGTCATCTTTGTGCTAAAGTTCAAGTGGGACGTGATCCCCATCATCGTGAACGTATACCTGTACGTGTTCTCCTTTTACCTTATCTTTAATTTTTCCATGATAGATATCCCTCCCCTGAAGGAGGAATACCGGAACATGTACCGGCGTTTCGGCATCCTCATCCTGTTCATCAAAACGCGGGTGTTCCCTTTCGTCATCGTGTACATGACCACAGTGGTCTATACGCTCATCAATTACCTGGACAAGGAGAACTGGCCCTGGAACCCCATCCTGGAACTCCTCGACGGCAGGTTCCACCAAACGCTGTTCTATTCACTGATACTGCTTCTCATCCTGAAGTTCAACCGGCGTCCCAGGATAACCCTTCTGCTTTTTGTCGGCGGCGCCGCGATCTATTTTCTGATATATCAGCTCGTATTCTATTTCACACCTAGCGGGGCAGTGATGTCGGGTCTCAAGTTTTTCCAGATAACAGTCGGCCTGATCATGCTCATTTATGAATTCATAGCCGATAAGATCGGCATCGACAAGCTGAAGATACGCAAAGCGATCATCGCCGGTCTCCTCATGGGAGTATTCATGTACTTTTCATTCGTGGTGCCGCTCACCATGATGTATGAGTTCGCGTCTTTTGCGTCCTATCAGCAGGCACGGTCGGCCCAGATCCTCATGCGGCTGGGGTACACCTTCCCGCTGAACAACTTCAAGTCCATTGTGACCGAGACCTCGAACCCCTACTATCTCTATGATTATATCTATTATTCACGGGCGCACAAGCGCCCCATCGCAATCACGGCGACGGAATGGGAGAACCTGATACTCTCCGGCTCGATGGAGGTGTCCAATATCATCGCCTTCTATATTCAGTACTTGAACATCAACATCCCCTACCAGCAGCTGATTTCCTACGCTGAACGGCGTTCCGTCGATTCCGGAGAGGCCCTCGTTAATTCGGCCTATTATTCGCAGTATGTGTCCCGTTACTGCGAAGAGAATATCGGAGATATGGTGGAGCGCTATGGCAAGGGGAACCGCTATTTCAAGATCTGGACCATCCGGGTTGCCGCCGAATCAAAAAGCCCGGCAACGATACCCTTCCTGGTCATGCTCCTGACCGATATTAACCCTGTTTTTTCGCAGGAGGCGTATATGTCCCTCACCAAGGTGTCCGGACTGGACCCGGTAAAAGAAATGAATGACCGTATAAACAGCCCGAGGGTTATTGCGTCGTTCATGAAGTTTTATCGGGACTCCCGCAAAGCCCGGTGACCGGACACTCTTTGCAGAGAGGATGACGCGCTTTGCATGTTGCCCGGCCGTGGCGTATGAGTAGGAGATGGGCTTGGATCCAGAGCCGCTCCGGAATGAATCGCGTGAGTTCCCTCTCCACGTCGAGAGGGTTCCGGGAGTCCACATAGGCAAGGCGGTTAGCGATCCTGATTATGTGCGTGTCAACGGCCAGGGCCGGTATTCCGAACCCCATCGAGAGTATAACGTTCGCCGATTTTCTGCCGATGCCCGGCAGCGTGGTCAGTTCCTCAAGGGTATCGGGCAGCATGCCGTTGAATTTCCCGATCACTCCCCGCGCGAGTTCAATGATGTTGGCGGATTTGTTCCGGTAAAAACCGGTACTTCGTATGATCTTGCACACATCGGCGAGACGAGCCTGCGCCAGGCTTTTGAAATCGGGATAGTTCCGGAAGAGCTCGCCGGTGACGCCGTTGACCTGCCGGTCCGTGGTCTGCGCCGACAGCACCACAGCCACGGTGAGCTGGTACCGGTTGCCGTAATGCAGGTCCGGTTTCACGTCCGGGTAATATTTTATCAATCCACGGATTATTTTGTTTGATAACTCTTTTGTCATCTTGATCATATAAATACTCTTTTGACCCGAGCGGGTCAGGGATTTTTGCGAGAGGAAGAGGGTGGCCTCCCACTTCCACTCGCGCTCTTCATCACCCCGCGCCAGCGGCGGGCTGGTCGTTATCTAAGAAAGTATTTAACCTGTTCGGCGATCGTATGCAGCATCCTGCTGACGATCGCCGCCCGCGTCATCCTTGACGCGGGTTTATTAGTATCATTACCTGCAATCTCTCAGCCCTCAAAACATCCGCCCGTAGGGCGGATACAGACAGGCGATTGTTGTCTGAGGCCTCGCCGAACGGAGCGAAGCGAAGTGAACGAGGCCGAGTTAATCGCCTAGCCCGTCGCGGCGACTGAGTGACCGGGGTGATGGGGATCGAAAGGGGAAGAGGGAAGCCACCCTCTTCCCCTTTCATTACTGACGACCCGCAACCGGGTCACAATTTTATTAAAATATCCTTCATCGCCTCAAGGGCCTTAGCCCTATGGCTGATTTTATTTTTCTCGTCCAGCGGCAGCTCCGCCATTGTACTTCCCCTATCGGGCAGAAAAAAAATCGGGTCATAACCGAAGCCATGGGAGCCCTTCATTGATTCGGTAATGACGCCTTCACAGGTTCCCTCGGTGAAAAAATTCCTGCCGTCAGGAAACACAACCGCTATGACACAGACAAACCGCGCGGTGCGGCGTTCGAACGGGACGCCGCTCATTTCCTCGAGTATCTTCCGGTTCCTGACTGTATCATCGGCCGATTCGCCGCCATACCGCGCGGAACGTATGCCGGGTCGTCCGCCGAGCGCATCGACGACCAGGCCTGAATCGTCGGCCATGGCGGGAAGACCGGCGAAGGCCGCAATTTCAGCTGCTTTTTTGCCGGCATTTTCCAGGAAGGTGGTGCCGTCCTCGATCACTTCAGGAGGGTCGGGATAATCGCTCAGCGGAACCAGGGCGAGTCCTTCGATACCAGAGAATTTATCCTGAATTTCCCTTATTTTATTCCTGTTGCCAGTGGCGATGACCAGCCTGATCCGGTCATCTTTCGCTATTTCTGTCATTGTCTGGTATTCCTGTCACTTTTTTCATGTATTTAAGTCTGTATGCAAGCATCAGCATCAACGCATTTAAGATTTTTCGTATATCACAAAAAAACAGATTGAAATACCTGCCGAATTTTATCAAATATTATTTATGAAGCAGTTACTGTGTGGGGTGACATGAAGCTTTCATTTATTGAATTCATTATTCTCATTATATCAGATATGGCCGTTATCGCCATACTATTTTACCTCTATTTCCACTTTCATATTAACCACAGCAAGATGGTCTATATACTTGCCGGCTTCATCCTGATGATGCTCGCCATTCGGGCTCTTCTTATTTTTCTGAGCAACTGGTTCTTTTATCGCAGAAGGATTAAGTTAATCAAGGAAGTTGTCTCTGATTTAAAGAAAGGAAAATTTTCCCAGAGCTACCGCGAGGGCAGGGTTGACAACGAGCTTGATGAAATACTGAGGGAACTCGTGATCGCCGGGAGGCATCTGGACAGTATCATGACGGCCCAGAAGAAGGAGATTGATAACTTTATTGAGCTTTACAATAGTATCATTTTTTCGATCAGCTCCTACTTCATCGTCCTGGACGATGAGGACCGGGTTCTCTTCGCCAATGAGGGTTTTTACAAGAAATTCCAGTTCCAGAGCGACGAGGTGTACAGCAAGAAGATCGAGGATATCTTTTATTTTGTCAATGCGCGACTCAAGGGGGGCATTACGCAGGTGCGGCAGACCGGCAAGACCATCGTCCTGGAAAAAACGCACCTCCTCACGCTGAATAAGATCTCCATCATTGCTGATATTAAAATTTCCAATATCGTTGTCAAAGAAGCAAGCCAGATCATTATCATCATCGACGACGTGACCAAGAAGCTCAGGAATGATTACCAGATCTCATTGATGAGCCAGATATCGGAATCGATCCAGAAAGACGATGAAATCGACCGGGTCCTCTTCACTATATTGACCGGCGTAACGTCAGGGACCGGCCTGGGCTTCAACCGCGCAATGCTGTTCCTTGTCGAGGATGGGATCCTGGTAGGCAAAATGGCGGTGGGACCCGATTCCTTTGAAGAGGCGATCCAGATCTGGACCGCCGCTTCAACCTCCTCAACCGATAAATCATTCATCGAGATCAAAAGTGCTGAGATGAAGGCGGGCGTCAACCTGCTGACCCGGGTGCTCGCAGCACGTTTTCCGGTCAAGGCCGCCAGCATCTTCACCAAGGCGCTGAACGGAAGAGAGAATGTCTATGTCGCTGATTCATGGAACGACGAGCGGGTAAGCCAGGAAATTCTGAAGCTGATGGACGTCAAGGAATTAATCGTCACGCCCCTGGTGGTCGTAAACAAAGGCATCGGCATCATCGTCGCAGACAACAAGTTCAACAACGCGCCGATAATGAAGGAAAACATCGAACTGCTCTCGATATTCGCTTCACAGGCCGCCATGTCCATTGAAAGCTATTCGAACCTGGATACGGTGCGCAGCGAGATGCAGAAACTGTCCGAGCGGCAGGAGGCGATCGTGGAATCAGAGAAACTCGCTGCTGTGGGGAGGATCGCCGCGCACATGGCGCACGAGATACGCAATCCACTGGTAACCATGGGCGGGTACGCGCGGCGTATCATGCAGCTGCCCAAAGAAAAATCGAAAACCAGCAAGAAGATCGACACCTCAGCGGAAATCATCCTAAAGGAGTGCGAGCGCCTTGAAAAGACACTTTCCAATGTCATGGATTTTTCTCGCCCAGCCAAGTTCATCAGGGAATTCAACAATATCAACGAGATTATTCGGGATACGGTAAGCCTGCTGAAGAACCTTTTCCAGGAGAAAAAGGTGGAAGTGGATATGGACTTGAGCGAAGATATCCCGCTCGTCAAATCCGACTTCAACCAGATGAAACAGGTCATGCTGAACCTTCTTCAGAATTCCCTCGATGCCACTCCGGTGGGAGGATCCATACGGATCAGGTCTAAAAGTGAGGCCGATGTCATCGATATCATCATCAGCGATACCGGCTCGGGTATCAGCGAGGAAGACCCCAGTATTGTTTTTGAGCCGTTTTTTTCGACAAAGGTCACCGGAGTGGGCCTCGGGCTGGCCATTGTAAAAAAAATCATCAAGGACCACAACGGGTCTATTCGTGCGGCAAACCGGGAAGAGAGCGGCGCCGAGTTTACCATACGGCTGCCGGTACCGGGCTGACAGGTGCTTATACCGGCTGATTGGACGCTGAGCATAAAATTAATTGATTGAAAATAATTCACGATTCTTATACATTATTATTACAGTCCATTATGATGACGAAGGGAGGATTTTATGGCCAAATTGCTGATAGTCGAGGATGAAAAACACCAGCGTGAGCTCTACGCGATGGAGTTCGAGGAGGAGGGCTACGAGGTGGACCAGGCCTCCAACGGTAAAGAGGCGGTGGAATTGGTAAAGGCCAACAAGTATGACCTTGTCATCATGGATATACGCATGCCTGAAATGGACGGGATCGAGGCGCTGGGGAAAATACTGTCGAGGGACAAAAAAATCCCCATTATTATCTATACCGCTTATTCGAATTATAAAAGCAATTTCATGACCTGGACTGCCGATGCCTATGTGACGAAATCTTCAAACCTTGATGAGATAAAAGACAAGGTCGGCGAAATACTTGCGGCCAGGGCATGACTTGTCGCTGTAGTGATTGGTAGCTCGGATTAGTAAATAGGAAATGCAAAAAAAAAGGATGCTCGAAAGCATCCTTTTAGTTTACTTTTAGTTAAGATTACTTCTTGACTTCTTCTTTTTTCTCTTCGGCAGCGGGTGCAGCTTCGTCAGCTTTTTGTTCTTCTACTGCAGGCTCTTCCGGTTTGTCAGCTTTTTTGCAAGCAACAAAGCCAGCGCTGAAAGCGAATGCGAAGATAGATACGAAGATCAAAGTAAAAATTCTTTTCATACTATGTACTCCTTCTGTTTGTATTATAATTTTTGTGCATCATTTGTATAATGCCTTTAAAAATCAATAAAAAAAATAAAAAAACTTCAAATTAATTTTTCACTTAAAAAATACGAAATTCTTTTATACTTAATGATTTCAGACATATAAGACAAAAAAATAAACGGCGTCAATATTTTTTATTAATTTTTTGTATTTTTTTTCAGATTAGTATCCTAATGTTAAATAAAACCGGACAGATTCTTTGAAATTTTCTCCACGTCTTTTCTGCTTAGAGTGGGATATAAAGGAAGGGAAAACAGCTTCTTTGAAAGGCGCTCACTATTGGGAAAATCAGATCCATTCAATCCCAGGAAGGAATGAAGTGGATGGCAGATAGGCCGGTTAACTTCAATCCTGTTCTTCCTCCAATAACTTTCGACTTTTTCATTGGATAAGTTGAATAGTACGGGGAAAGCTTGGTAGGCAAAGCGGTCATTATACTGAAATGGCGTTTTATGGGGGGTTATGCGAATAGATTCATGGTAAATCCTGGCTATTTCCCTTCTCCTGTGGAGTAAATCGGTCAATTTTGCCAATTGTGATATTCCCATGGCTCCCTGAAAGTCAGTCATTGAATAGTCAAAATGGAGATGATCTTCCCCATTTCCGCGAAAATCCTTCATTATTGAATAATTTTTTGAATTATTGGTAAATACCATACCGCCGTTTCCGGTCGTAATAATACCGGCCGGATCAAAGGATGCAACGGAATAGGCACCGATCCTGCCCGCTGGAATCTCTTCAATCTCTGTCCCAATGGCATGGGATATGTCTTCAATTATTGGTATTGAAAGCTCCTCAAGGCCCTGAATAGGGGAATGAAAGCCGAAAAGGTGCCCTATAATGACGGCTTTTGTCTTTTCGGTTATCATGCCCTTGATATCGTTAAGGGCAGGAAAAATTGAGTCTTTTTCAATATCTACGAGTACAGCTTTCCCACCTGTCAATGACAGGGCGCTCAAAGGGGCCTGGGAGAAATAAGAAGGCATGATAATTTCATCTGAATCCCCGATTTCCAGCGCCTTGAAGACCAGGTGATAGGCTGCCGTAAGAGAACTGGTCGCCACGGCATATTTCAGTCCGATCATTTTTGCCAAGGTGGATTCGAAGGTTTTTACCGACTCGCCCGCATCCAGGTCATCGTTGATGAGGCAGTCCAGGACTGCTTCAAGCTCTTTCCGGGTAATAGTGGGCCTGCTGGATACGATCTTCATACCCTTCCCTTTTATATGTGTTTCCGGTATTATTACTGAGGGATTGTTCATATGGTTTTCTTTTTTTTCCATTAACTAAATTATTTCATTATGGTCAAGAATGTTTTATGTCTCATAAAAAAAATCGCTATCTCTGGGAAAGAATTAAAACATAAAACAGAGAGGGGCCAAACCACTAAACCTCCGCGTCCTCCATGCCACTGCGATGAAAATATTGCGGTTATTAAAACAGAAAAGCATTCAACGCAGAGACGCAGAGTACGCAAAGATCGAGGAGGGATGGTTGTTGAATCATGTTTTCGGGCTATTGACATATAGGTTTTTATTAATTCAGATGATGGACCCAAGATAATGTGCTGATAAATTATATTTCCAGGGTGAATCCAAACATCACACCTCTGTGTTCCTCCGCGTCTCTGCGTTGAAAAAAAGAGGATATGATCTGCTTTATTACCGTCCCTCTATATGCGGGTTTTTTTTATAAAGCTTGTTTTTATTATGTCCGATATAATAAGCAGAACAATATATGCAGTGCAGCAGGTTGGAGGTATATCATGAGATCAATAGCAAGGAATTGCGCCTTTATGCTGGCGGGGATACTGGTGCTCTTCTTTTTGGTTAGCTGTGCAACGGATAATTCCTATGCCAAACAGCGCGATTACCGCAATGTTAAAGATGGCAATAGTGCGGAAAATACCGAATACGAAGAAGAAAGCAATGATTTTGGCGCCGCTGACAGGGGAAATGATAATAAAGTGTCGAATAAAAAGGCACGCAATGATGAAGAAGGCGACCGGGAAGAGGGCAATTCTTCATATAAAAAAGATGCCTATTTTCAAACCGGATTAGCCTCATGGTACGGCCGTGAATTTAACGGAAAGAAAACCGCGTCGGGCGAGCGTTTTGATATGAATGGATTAACTGCGGCCCATAAGACCCTCCCCTTCGGTACGGTCATTAAAGTGAAAAATTTTGAAAACGGTAAGATCATCACCGTGCGGATTAATGACAGAGGGCCCTACCGGGGCAAAAGGATTGTCGATCTTTCATATGGAGCGGCGAAAAAAATCGGTATGATCAAGGACGGCCAGACTCAGGTAGGAATACAGATAGTAAAGAAAAACAGCGGCCCTGAAGAATATGACCGGGACAATGACGGCGGCAAGAGCGGCGATATCGAAGCAGTATCCGATGAAACAGGCGATGATACTCCGTCGGATACAGGATCCTATGCCATCCAGGCAGGTGCCTTTTATTCCAGGCGCAATGCCGAGCAGCTGAAGTCCAGGATCGAGGGAATGACGAATAAATCAGTCATCATAGTCAATGATGGCGACATGTACAAGGTCAGAATCGAAGGTCTGGAATCAAAAAATGACGTGGACAGGCTAAAAAGAACCCTCTCCGACGATGATATTCCCTCATATCTTATCAAGAAGCATGAATAGAAGATTATCTGAAAATAAGTCATATAAAAACGGCACGGAAGTGCCGTTTTTATATGTGATGAACCTTATTTGGCCACCCCGGGCCACTTTACATTGTTCGTCTTCACCCCCTAACCCCCTCTCCATAAAATGGAGAAGGGGAATGTGTAATGCTCAATAAGCCCTCTCCTTACTAAGGATGCTGGAGCTAGTCCTTCCTTGTACGCTGCTGCATGCGCGACATCCTGTCGCTTAGTGCATGCCGGAGGCGGGGTGAGGTTAAATAAGAAGAGAAGGATTGGGATGAAGTATTATTGTAGGCCCGTGCCAGATTTTAAAAAAATACTGAAAAAATCCCTGATTTGATAAAATATCAAAATTTTATTGACAAAAAAAGGGTGGTTTCTATGATTTCCACCTACCTCTGCCCACGTAGCTCAGTCGGTAGAGCATTTGCATGGTAAGCAAAAGGTCACCAGTTCGATTCTGGTCGTGGGCTCATTGTGGGCATAGACGACTGAGCTCACAGTTTCCAACACCGCAAGGGGTAATTCCAATTTTCATTAATTGGTTGACTGCAGGGTAACTGCAATTTTTTGTAACAAATTGTCAAAAAGCCGAGGAACGGGATATGCGCGAGATCATATTGTTGGCATGCCAGGAATGTAAAAGGCGGAATTATTCCGTCACCAAGAACAAGAAGAACCAGACCGGCAAGCTCGAAGTAAAGAAGTATTGCAAGTTCTGCAACAAGCATACAGTGCACAAAGAAACAAAGGCATAGGCCAGACGTGAATAAAATTCTTGATCCGATCCGGCGGATGATTGTATTTGTTCGCGAAGCGAAAGATGAATTGAAGAAGGTCACCTGGCCGACGAGGGATGAGGTGACGAGCTTTACGATGGTTGTTGTCGTGGCGGTCCTTGTTATATCGATTTTTCTCTGGCTTGTGGACTCCGGGCTCATGTATCTGATAAAAACGGTAATGAAATAGAATATGGCAAAAGAGTGGTATGTTGTTCATACATATTCAGGTCACGAGAACAAGGTCAAGCTTGCTCTCGAGAAAGAAGCTGAGAAGCGCGGCCTGCAGGAAAAGTTGATCCAGGTTAAGATCCCGACCGTGGAAGTCCCCGAAGTTAAGGACGGGAAGAAGCGAATGAGATCTAGAAAATTTTTCCCTGGCTATGTTCTCGTGGAGATGGAATTCGAAGATGAGACCTGGGGCTTGGTAAAGAGCATCACAGGCGTTACCAATTTCGTAGGCGCCTACGGGACGAACAAACCGAAGCCACTCTCCCGCGAGGAGGTCAACTCCCTCTTCGATCAGATGGGCGAACAGAAAGTTAAGGAGAAAATATCTACCGTCGTTGATTTTTCTGTCGGTGAGCACGTCAAGGTTATAGACGGCCCCTTTAATAATTTCACCGGCGTTGTCGAGGAAGTAAATCCCGAGAAAGGTAGGCTCCGGGTGAAGGTCGAAATTTTCGGCCGCGGCACACCGGTGGAGCTCGATTTTTTACAGGTTGGAAAAATATAGTAATTATATACTGTTAATAAGAAGTTTCTTTTTGTTTACTCTATAGAGGAATATTATGGCAAAGAAAGTTAAAACCGTTGTTACCGAAATCAAGCTGCAGATCCCGGGCGGCCAGGCGAACCCCGCTCCCCCGGTCGGTCCAGCCCTGGGCCAGCACGGCCTGAATATCATGGATTTCTGCAAGTCCTTCAACGAGAAGACGAAGGATCAGATGGGAACGATCCTCCCGATCATCATCACCGTGTATGATGATCGGACCTATACGTTTATAATAAAAACGCCCCCAGCGGCGGTTCTGATAAAAAAGGCGCTGAAGATCGAGAAAGGATCTCCGGAACCGAACAAGCAGAAGGCGGGTGTTATTACCCGGAAGCAGCTCGAGGAGATTGCCGGCACGAAGATGCCCGACATCAACGCGAATGATATGGATGCGGCCGTAAAGATCATAGCTGGGACTGCCCGGTCTATGGGAGTCGATGTCATCGATTAATATGGCCGTGTGATGTAGATACAAATTCGAGGTACGTGAGAAATGAAACGTGGTAAAAAAATTATAGCGGCCAGGACCAGAATCGACAGGAACAAGCTGTACAACGTCGACGAGGCGGTCAAGTTGATGAAAGAGTGCAAGTATTCCAAGTTTGATGAAACGGTGGATATACAGGTCAAATTGATACACAAGAGCTATCAGAACATCCGGGGTTCCGCAAGTCTGCCCGCGGGCACCGGCAAGGAAAAAAAGGTGCTCGTTATCTGCAAGGGAGACAAGCAGAAGGAAGCGCAGGAAGCCGGTGCCGATTACGTGGGCGCCGAGGATATGATAGAGAAGATCAAGACCGGGTGGATTGATTTCCAGGCAGTGGTTGCCACTCCTGACATGATGAAGGAAGTCGGAAAACTGGGACCGATGCTCGGTAAAAAGGGTCTCATGCCGAAACCGAAATCCGGGACGGTGACCGAAGACATCAAGGGTATAATCAAGGAGCTTAAGGGTGGCCGGGTCGAATACAAATCCGACAAGACCGGCGTTATTCACATGGGTATCGGCAAGATATCTTTCAGCGATGAGGCAATCATAGGCAACATCAGCGTCTTTTTTAATCAGGTACTGAAAGACAAGCCCTCTGATGCGAAGGGCAATTATATAAAATCGGTGTTTATCAGCTCCTCCATGGGGCCTGGCATCAAACTCAATCATAAGGGGATTGAAAAATAATGGTCAAGCAATATAAAGTCGATGAAGTTTCATCCATGGTTGAACAGCTGAAGGATAAGGGCAACATTATCCTTACGAATTATTCCGGGATCAGGGTGAAGGACATAAGCAAACTCCGCAAGACCCTCAGGAGCAAGAACGCTGATTACCGCGTCGTCAAGAACACGCTCTTCAAGCGCGCCTTGAAAGAAGTAGGCGTTGAGGGACTTGATGAATTCCTGAAGGGACCGGTGGCAGTCGCTTTTGCAAAGGATGATGTCGGCGAGGTTGCCAAGGCGCTTAAAGATTTCGCAAAGGATGTGGATAAATTCAGCTATTCCGCCGGTTATCTTGACAGGGTACTGTATGATCAGGACCAGATCAAGAGGATAGCTGACCTTCCTTCGAAAGAGGTCGTCCTGGCCCAGGTAATGGGAATGATCAACGCGCCGGCACGGGGCATCGCCGTCGGCATGAACCAGATAATGGCTTCCCTTGCGCGGGGCATCAAGGCCGTTGCCGAGGCTCGGAATCAGCAGTAATTGGGGTTTTGAATAATTACCGCGCTCTGGCGGAAAATTATAAAATTAATAGAAAAGGTTCTGTTTCCAGTGTATATATAATATGCGGATACAATGCCTTTATAGGTTTTTACGATTCGATCGTATTAACTTGAAGAAATTCACTAAGTATAAAGGAGAATTACAATGGCTAAGGTTCAAGAATTATTAGACTCAATCGGCACCCTGACCCTTATCGAGGCAGCGGAGCTGGTCAAGGCGATGGAAGAGAAGTTCGGCATCTCGGCCGCCGCTCCGGTTGCAGTAGCAGCCGCGGCAGGTCCTGCAGCTGAAGCCGCTGAAGAACAAACTGAATTTGACGTGATACTGGCAGGTTTCGGCGACAATAAAGTGGCAGTCATCAAAGAAGTCAGGACCATCACCGGCCTCGGGCTTAAAGAAGCTAAAGAACTTGTCGAAGCCGGCGGTAAAACAGTCAAAGAAAAAGTTTCCAAGGAAGAAGCTGAAAAAATCAAACAACAGCTGGCTGCAGCAGGCGCAACAGTTGAGGTTAAATAGTCTGGCGAGTGATAATCTTTTTTTTCCACAATAAACGGGCAACAGGTTTGGTTGGCGACAATCAAACCTTTTGGCGTTTTTAAACATCTCGGTAAAGGTTTAAACATCCATGCAAGAGTCAAAAAAAGTCGTTAATTTTGGCAAGATTAAGACGGGTCTTGAGCTGCCCAATTTAATAGAAATCCAGCTGAAGTCCTATGACTGGTTTCTCCAGCCCGGAGCGGTCAAGAAAAAGCCCCAGGGGCTTCAGGCCGTGTTCGAGGAAATATTTCCGATAGAGAGTCCTCACGAGGATGTTGTGCTCGAATATCTCGACTATGAAATCGGGGATCCGAAATACTCGGAGCTCGAGTCGAAAGAGCGCGATGTGACCTATGCGGCGCCGCTGAAGGCCACCATTCGGCTCATCAGGAAAGACAGCATGGAGGTGCGGGAGCAATCGGTCTACATGGGGGACGTTCCCCTCATGACGCCCCGCGGTACCTTTATCATCAATGGGGCCGAGCGGGTCGTGGTAAACCAGCTGCACCGCTCTCCCGGTATCTTCTTTTTTTATGAGGAAGCCGATCGTATCTATAATTACCGGGTTATCCCCGATCGCGGATCGTGGCTTGAATTCGAGATGGATCCGAAGGGCTACATCATAGCCCGGATAGACCGGAAAAAGAAATTCCCGGTGTCCCTTCTTATCAAGGCGCTCGGACATGAAACCGATGAGGAAGTGGTAAAGCTCTTCTATACAACCAAGGTCATCCGGCTGAAAAGCGACGAGGATTTCGCGGTGCTCAACGGGAAGCGGGTCGCCCGCGATGTGGTGAGCAAGCAGACGGGTGAGGTTGTCATCGAGGTCGGCGAGCGGATCAGCATGGACATGATCGACCGCCTCAAAGAAGAGAAGGTCCATGACGTCGAGGTGATCGAATTCCCCAATAACAAGGAAGACGCATACCTGAGCACGACCCTCGAGGTTGAAAAGGAATTCATTATCAAGCACGTGAAGTCCCCGGCCGTCAACGAATTGAAAAAATCGGAACTCGCCCTCCTTACCATCCACGCCATCATGTGGCAAAGCGAGCCGACCAATCTGGAGAACGCGACGAAGCACTTCAAGCGTCTCTTTTTCGATCCCAAGACCTACAGCCTGGGCGCGGTCGGACGCTACAAGATATCAAGCAAATTCGGGATGGATGACTACACCACCCAGACCCTGAAGCCTGAAGACATCATATCTTCATTGAAATACTTCTTATACCTCATAGCCGAGGCCGATGGGTACGAGATTGACGATAACGACCCGCGGTCGAAGACCAAGAAAAAAATGATCCCCACGGTCGTTGACGACATCGACCACCTGGGGAACAGACGGGTGCGTTCCGTCGGCGAGCTGATCATGAACCAGATCAAGATCGGCTTCCAGCGGATGGAACGCGTCATCAAGGAGCGGATGACCATCCAGGACCTGGATGTCATAACCCCGCAGGCGCTGATCAGCATCAAGCCGATAACGGCGGTCATCAACGAATTCTTCGGATCAAGCCAGCTTTCCCAGTTTATGGACCAGACTAACCCGCTGGCGGAACTCACGCACAAGCGCCGGCTTAACGCCCTGGGACCAGGCGGTTTGTCCCGGGAACGGGCCGGCTTCGAGGTCCGGGACGTTCACCCGTCCCATTACGGGCGGATGTGCCCTATCGAAACGCCTGAAGGACCGAACATCGGCCTTATTGTTTCCCTCAGCACCTATGCGCAGATCAACGATTACGGTTTCCTCGAGACTCCATACCGTTACGTGGATAATGGCAAGTTGACCGACCAGATCGAGTATCTTACAGCTGACCGGGAAGACCTCTATTTCATAGCACAGGCGAACCAGGAGCTTGACGAGAAGGGGCATTTCGTGCAGTCCATGATCCCCTGCCGTCACCGGGGCAACTTCCCCTACAAGAGGCCGAAGGAGATCCAGTACATGGACGTCGCGCCGAGCCAGATATTCTCGGTTTCCACATGCCTGATTCCCTTCCTTGAGCATGATGACGCGAACCGGGCCCTGATGGGATCCAACATGCAGCGCCAGGCGGTGCCCCTCATGATTGAAGAGGCGCCCTTTGTCGGCACCGGCGTTGAGCCGAAAGCCGCCTATGATTCCGGAGTTCTCATGATATCCAATCATTCCGGTACGGTTGAGTCGGTTGACGCCGCCACCGTTAAGATCAAGACCGGCCCGCACGAGACCATCGATTATGATATGATGAAATTTAAAAGGACCAACCAGGGAACCTGCTTCAACCAGCGGCCTGTGGTCAAAGAGGGCCAGAAGATCAAAAAGGGCGATGTCCTTGCGGACGGTCCCGCCACCGACAACGCCCGGCTGGCTCTGGGCAAGAACATACTGGTGGCCTTCATGCCCTGGATGGGATATAACTTTGAGGATGCCATTCTCATCTCTGAAAAGCTTGTCGAGAACGACACCTACACCTCTGTTCATATAGAACAGTTCGAGGTGGAGGCGCGCGAGACCAAGCTCGGGCGCGAGGTGATCACGCGGGACATTCCTAACCTGTCTGAGAAGGCGTTCCGCGACCTGGACCAGGACGGCATCGTGCGCCGCGGCGCATATGTGCAGCCCGATGACATCCTTGTGGGCAAGGTCACTCCCAAGGGCGAGCAGGACCTGACCCCGGAATACAAGCTGCTTCACTCTATCTTCGGTGAAAAGGCGCGGGAAGTCCGCGACACCTCGTTACGGGTCCCCAATGGAGTGGAGGGAATTGTTATAGATGTGAAGCGCTTTTCCCGCGAGCAAGGGGACGAACTGGCCCCCGGCGTGGAAGAACTGGTAAAAGTATATATAGCGGACAAACGGAAGATATCAGTCGGTGACAAGATGGCGGGACGCCACGGAAATAAGGGCGTTATCTCGAAGATAGTACCGATATACGACATGCCCTATCTGCCTGATGGAACACCAATGGACATCGTACTCAATCCCCTCTCCGTTCCGTCACGGATGAACCTGGGACAGCTTCTGGAAACGGAACTGGGCTGGGCAGCGGAAAAGCTGGATACTCTTTATGAGACTCCTATTTTCGACGGAGCCAAGGAAAGCGATGTCCGCGAGCTGTTGAAAAAGGCGGGTCTACCGGAGTCATCCAAGTCGGTGCTGTACGACGGCCGTACGGGGATACCGTTCGAACAGGAGGTCATGGTGGGCCAGATCTACATGTTGAAGCTGGCGCACATGGTGGACGACAAGATCCACGCGCGTTCAACCGGCCCGTACTCACTGGTCACGCAGCAGCCTTTGGGTGGAAAGGCCCAGTTCGGCGGACAGCGTTTGGGCGAGATGGAGGTGTGGGCCCTCGAAGCTTATGGTGCGGCCTACACTCTGCAGGAACTTCTGACGGTCAAGTCCGACGACATGCTCGGACGGGCCCGCATATACGAAGCGATTGTAAAAGGCATCAACACGTCAGCGCCCGGTATTCCGGAATCGTTCAACGTTCTCATTCAGGAGCTTCGCGGCCTTGCCCTCGATGTGAGGATTTATGACGATAAGGGTAAGGAAATAAGCCTCTCCGAGTGGAGCGAAGGTTACGGGAAAACCAAGAAAAGGATTAAGATCGACTCGCTGAAGAATATATGAGGAAACAACATGAGAGATTTTAACGATTTCAGTTCAATCCAGATAAAATTAGCGTCGCCTGACCAGATACGTGAATGGTCCTACGGCGAGGTTAAAAAACCTGAAACCATAAACTACCGGACTCTGAAACCGGAACGGGACGGCCTGTTCTGTGAGAAGATTTTCGGTACCACCAAAGAGTGGGAATGCTACTGCGGAAAGTTCAAGTCGATCCGGTACAAAGGCGTTATTTGCGACCGCTGCGGCGTCGAGGTAACTCACTACAAGGTTCGCCGCGAGCGGGGCGGCCATATAGAACTGGCCTGTCCCGTCGCACATATCTGGTATTACCGTTCGGTGCCGTCGAGGCTGGGCCTCCTTCTTGACCTCACGGTGAACACGCTGAAATCGGTGCTCTACTATGAAAAGTTTATCGTCATCGATCCCGGGGATGCTGCAGAAGAGGACATCAAGGTCGGTGACTCGCTGGACGAAGACACCTTTCAGGCCATGAACGAAAAATACGGTGACACAATGGTCTGCGGCATGGGCGCCACGGCCATCAAGGACCTGCTTACCAGGATCGACCTGGATGAGGAATCGCGCCAGATACGGGCGGTCATACAGGCCAAGGCCAAGAAAGAGAAAGAAGTTAAAATTGATAAAAAACTGATCAAGCGGCTTGAGATAATAGAGGCCTTCAAGGAATCGGGAAATGAAACCGACTGGATGATACTGGATACTATTCCGGTGATTCCGCCGGAGCTCCGGCCGATGGTCCAGCTCGATGGCGGACGGTTTGCCACTTCGGACCTTAACGATCTCTACCGGCGCGTCATCAACCGGAACAACCGGCTGAAACGACTCCTGATGCTCCGCGCTCCGGAGATTATCGTGCGGAACGAAAAGCGGATGCTTCAGGAAGCTGTGGACGCCCTTTTCGATAATAGCCGTCGGAAGCGCGCGGTCAAAGGGAAAGGAAACCGGCCCCTCAAGTCACTTTCCGACATGCTCAAGGGAAAACAGGGGCGGTTCCGCCAGAACCTGCTGGGAAAACGGGTCGACTATTCCGGGCGGTCCGTTATCGTCATCGGTCCCGAGCTGAAACTGTACCAGTGCGGTCTGCCCAAGAAGATGGCCGTTGAGCTATTTAAACCTTTCATTATGAAACGCCTGGTGGACAAGGATTATGTGCAGAACATCAAGTCCTCCAAAAAAATGGTTGAGAACGAACGCCCCGAGGTATGGGAAGTCCTCGAGGAAGTCATATCTGAACACCCTGTGCTGTTGAACCGCGCCCCGACGCTGCACCGGCTCGGTATCCAGGCCTTTGAACCGATCCTTGTCGAGGGCAAGGCAATCCGACTCCATCCCCTGGTCTGCCACGCCTATAACGCGGACTTTGACGGCGACCAGATGGCGGTCCACGTACCGCTGTCGCCTCGGGCCCAGATGGAATGCTGGACCCTGATGCTGGCGTCTCATAACCTCCTGTCGCCGGCCAACGGTCACCCGGTGGTGTCGCCGACGCAGGACATTGTTCTGGGAATCTTTTATCTCACCTCGATCCTCGAGGGCGCGCCAGGCGAAGGCAAGCTCTTCGACGAGGAGTCGGAAGTGCACCGGTCTGTTGATTACGGCCAGATAAAGATGCGGAGCAAGATCAAGTTTATCAATAAAAACAATGAAATTGTAGAGACATCGGCGGGGCGCCTTATTTTCAACAGCCTGCTGCCGGTGGGGCATCCCTTCGTGAACCGGGTCATAAACGACAAAGAGCTTTCACACCTGATCTCCGTGGTGCTCCGGCAGTACGGGCCTAATGTCACGGTGAAGATGCTCGACGATATAAAAGAAGCCGGATACAAGTACGCGACCCTTTTCGCTCCGACCATATCCATGTCGGATATCATTGTGCCCGTGGTGAAGCGTGAAATTATCGCCGAGGAAGACAAAAAACTTGAGAAGATAGAGAATGAGTACCGAAACGGTTACATCACCAACGAGGAGCGGTACAACCGCGTTATTAACCTCTGGACCAATGCCAACGAGATTATCGCCGATAAAATGTTTGAGGAGCTTTCCGCCAATACCAACGGGTTCAACTCGATATATGTTATGGCCCAGTCGGGCGCCCGGGGAAGCAAGCAGCAGATCCGCCAGCTGGCGGGGATGCGCGGACTCATGGCGAAACCGTCCGGCGAAATCATCGAGGTTCCCATCCGGACAAATTTTAAGGAAGGCCTTACGGTCCTGGAATATTTTATCTCGACCAACGGCGCACGGAAAGGTCTGGCCGACACGGCCCTCAAGACCGCTGACGCCGGGTACCTGACGCGGCGTCTCGTGGACATCGCCCAGGACGTGGTTATTTCCACGGAAGACTGCGGCACCACCATCGGCATTGACATTTATGCAATAAAGGAAGGAGACGATGTCATCGAATCCCTGGGCGACAGGGCCCTGGGCCGCACGCTCCTCTATGATCTGCTCCACCCGGTCACGGGAGACGTGATCTGCAAGGCGGACGAAATCGTCAACGAGGAAATCGCAGAGCTGATAGACCAGCTGGATATCGATTCCATCGAAATCAGGTCGGTGCTCACCTGCGAGGCCAAGCACGGCGTGTGCGGAAAGTGCTATGGCCGAAACCTGGCCAATGCAATGCCGGTTGACATCGGCGAAGCAGTGGGCATCATCGCAGCTCAGTCGATCGGCCAGCCGGGTACACAGCTGACCATGCGGACCTTTCACATCGGCGGTATTGCATCACGCGCGGTTGAGGAAAGCGAGATCAAGCTCAGCTACCCCTCGTTTGTTAAAGAAATAACATCTAAAACCATTAAGACAGAAGACAAGAAAACAATTTCCGTACGGCGGGGCTATCTGATTATCCAGCGGGTTGTCTCTGAAGTAACACTGAAGGGAGAGCCGCAACTTCTCGTCAACGAAAACGAGAAAGTATATGCCGGGGTCAAGATCGCGAAGACCGAAGACGGCGAGGATATCATAGCGAAAAACTCGGGCCTGGTAAAGCCGGTCAAGAACAAGGTCTACATCCTGGGCGATCCCCACTCTATTCCGATCAACGTCGGCACCGAGATCAACGCGAAGTCCGGTCGGTTCTACGAGCGGAACGAGATCCTCGCGGCTTTCGACCCCTGGTTTGAGCCGATTCTGACGGAAGTAACCGGCAAGGTTGAGTTCGTTGATATCGAACTTAACAAGAGTCTACGCGAGGAAATAGACCCGTCATCGAATGTCACCAAGCGGGTCATCGTGGAATACAAAACCGAGAAACTGCAGCCGCGCATGGACATCATCGGGCCGTCAAAACAGGTCATTACGTACCTTCTGCCGAAGGGCGCCAACCTGATGATCAACCATAACGACAAGGTCTTCGCCGGCACCATTCTCGCGAAGATCCCGCGGGGTGCTGAAAAAACAAAGGACATCACCGGCGGTCTGCCGCGGGTCGCGGAGCTCTTCGAGGCCCGGGCGCCGAAAGACGCCGCCACGCTGTCTGAGCTGGACGGCACCATCGAGATCGGCGACACGGTAAAGAACAAGCGCAAGATCATTGTCACCGGCGAGGACGGGACGGTGAAGGAATACTCCATCCCGGTTTCTAAGTTCCTCCGCGTCCAGGACCGGGACTTCATCGCCAAGGGCGAGCAGGTCGATGACGGCGCCGTGGATCCCCATGATATTCTCAAAATCAAGGGGCCGCGGGAATTGCAGAAATTCCTGGTCAACGAAATCCAGGAAGTATACCGCCTCCAGGGCGTTTCAATCAACGACAAGCATATCGAGGTCATTGTACGGCAGATGCTACGGAAGGTCAAGGTCACCGAGCCTGGCGATTCTACCTTCGTCATCGAACAGATAGCGGACAAGTTTGATTTTGTGGATGAGAACGAGCGCGTGCTCAACGAGGGCGGGAAGCCGGCGACGGCCATGCCGATCCTGATGGGAATCACCAAAGCTGCCCTCAACACGGAATCCTTCATCTCCGCGGCGTCCTTCCAGGAAACAACGAGGGTCCTCACGGATGCGGCAATTAAGGGCAAGGTGGACAACCTCCGGGGTCTCAAGGAGAATGTTATCATTGGACACCTGATCCCGGCCGGCACCGGCGTCCGCCAGTACGGCAACATAAGCGTGTATGAAAATGAACTGGGGGACCTTGATGGGCCGCCTCCAGGAGAGGGCGAACAAATAGCGGCGGATGAAGAGGTCATCGCTGATAATGAGTAGGAAAAGCAGCCGCCCTGCCCGGAAACGGGGCAGGAACCTGCCGATCCGATATTAATCAAATTAATAACTTGACAAAAAATATCATAATTCACAAATACCATTTTAACGATTTCTGACATCTCAGCAATGATGTGAATATATACGATATTATTTTTTATGTAATCAGGAACAGGAGTAATAATGCCAACGATTAATCAGTTAATCCGTCAGGGACGGGAAACGAAAAGAAAAAAGACGAAATCCCCCGCCCTTAAAAGCTGTCCGCAGAAGCGCGGCGTATGCACCAGGGTTATGACCTTTACCCCTAAAAAACCGAACTCGGCACTGCGTAAGGTTGCGCGGGTGCGTCTCACCAACGGCATAGAGGTGACTGCCTATATTCCCGGCATCGGACACAACCTGCAGGAACACAGTGCGGTGCTCATCCGGGGCGGCCGGGTCAAAGACCTGCCGGGCGTTAGATACCACATAATCAGGGGTACCCTGGATACCCTCGGTGTGGACGACCGCAAAAAGAGTCGTTCAAAATACGGGACCAAGCGGCCCAAGGCATAATCATTGATAGCGAGGAATTAATATGCGGAGAAGAAGACCAGTAAAACGGGAACAGCTACCCGATCCAAAATTCGGAAGCAAGCTTGTTTCGAAATTCATAAACTGCATGATGATGCAGGGGAAGAAGGGTATTTCCGAAACGAATTTTTATAAAGCGATGGATATCATCCAGAAGAAAACGCAGAAAGATCCAATCGAAGTGTTCGTCCAGGCACTGGAAAATGCGAAGCCTCTGGTGGAGGTCAAGTCCCGGCGGGTCGGCGGTGCGACCTACCAGGTACCGGTTGAAATCAGACCGGAGCGGCGGCAGGCCCTGGGAATCCGCTGGCTTATTACAAACTCACGGGGCCGGTCCGAGAAGACTATGTTTGAGAAGCTTGCCGGCGAAGTCATGGACGCCTTTAATAATACCGGTACATCGATCAAAAAGAAAGAAGACACACACAAGATGGCGGAAGCCAACAAGGCTTTTGCCCATTATAAATGGTAAGAAGAAATTAAACATGCCCCCGCCTTCGGCGGGGGCATGTTTATGTATAAAAATAAGTTTTTCGAAATACCAGGCTGTCCTGGTATTTTTATATCTAGAGAATCTATTGACGTGCATATAGTAAGAACTCTTTTAATAGAGAAGCCGCGGCAGATATCTCACTCGTTCCGCCTCGTATTTACGTCCGTGTAAGACTCGGGTGACGGCGCTCTCCGCCTCCGTGGCGCCTACTCGTTGAGATATCCTGCCGCTTTTACACTCAATGCCATCGGCCACGCTGGCCTGATAGATGTTACAGCATTTGATTCATTATTTGAAGGACTATTATGCCACGGGAACTCCCGATCAACAGGACGCGCAATATCGGCATCATGGCTCACATCGATGCAGGCAAGACCACGCTCACCGAGAGAATACTCTTCTACACCGGCAAGACCCATAAAATGGGTGAGGTGCATGAAGGAACTGCGGAGATGGACTGGATGGTACAGGAAAAGGAGCGGGGCATCACTATCACGGCGGCGGCGACGTCCTGCTTCTGGAAGAATACCATCATAAACATCATCGATACGCCGGGCCATGTCGACTTCACCATGGAGGTTGAGCGCAGCCTCAGGGTGCTCGATTCGGCCATCGCCGTGTTTGACGGGGTCGCCGGAGTCGAACCGCAGTCGGAGACAGTGTGGCGCCAGGCCGACCACTACCATATCCCGCGCATCTGCTTCGTGAACAAGATGGACCGGGTCGGTGCCGATTTCGAGCGGTGCCTGGCGATGATCAGGGAAAAGCTCCATGCCATACCGCTGCCCCTGCAAATCCCGATGGGCCTTGAAGATGCTCACCGCGGCGTTATTGATCTCGTTACCATGAAAGCACTTGCCTGGACTGATGAAATGGGGATCGAAATCAAGGAAGTGGAGATGCCGGCCGATCTCAGGGAAAAGGCCAGGGAATATCGCGATGCCCTGCTTGAAACCGTGGCCGAGCATGATGACGCGATCATGCACAAGTATCTGGAAGGCGTGGAGCCTGACGAGCAGGAAATAAGGGATGTCATCAGGAAAATAACCAACGAGACCGCGGTGTTCCCGGTGCTGTGCGGTTCGGCACTACGCAACAAGGGCGTACAGCCGGTGCTCGACGCCATAGTGGAATATCTCCCGTCGCCCCGCGATGTGAAGCCTGTCGAAGGCCATGATCCTAAAAATATTGAAGAAATCATTAATCGCGAGGCGACCGACAAGGAGCCGTTCTGCGGGCTCGTTTTCAAGCTCATGAGCGATCCCCATGTCGGGAAGCTGTCATACGTGCGCGTCTATTCGGGACATATGAAAACCGGGGACCAGGTGTACAATGTTTCGACCGGCAAGAAGGAGCGCCTTCAGCGGTGCCTCCGCATGCATGCCAATGACCGGGAGGACATCAAGGAGGTCTATACCGGCGATATCGTTGCGGTCGTCGGTCTGCGGGGCGCCCGAACCGGTGATACTCTTGCCGACGAGAATAATCCGATCCTGCTGGAAAAAATGGAATTCCCGGACCCGGTTATCTCGGTGGCTATCGAGCCAAAGACGAAAGCCGACCAGGAGAAGCTTGAATCTGCATTGCGGCGCCTTGAGGAGGAAGACCCCACTTTCCATGTTAATTCCGACCCGGAATCGGGCCAGACACTTATCTCGGGCATGGGGGAGCTCCACCTGGAGATCATCGTGGACCGGATCACGCGCGAATTCAACATACGGGCCAATGTTGGAAAACCGCAGGTAACCTACAAGGAAACGATCACCAAGGCTGCGGATTCCGAATACCGGTACGAGAAACAGATCGGCGGCAAGGACCAGTTCGGCCATGTGATAATACGCATGGAACCGGGTCAGCCCGGATCGGGCCTTGCGTTCAGGAATGAGCTGAAGGGAAATGAAATTCCCGCCGCCTTCATCAAGGATGTTGAGGCGGGCCTGGTCGATGCCATGCAGGCTGGCGTCATAGCGGGCTACAAGATGGATGATGTTGCTGTGTCCCTGACTGGCGGTTCGTATATAGAAGCTACATCGATCCCCATGGCGTACCGAATCGCAGCCAATACCGCCTTCAAAGAAGGGGCGCGCAAGGCCGGACCAGCCCTCATGGAGCCGGTCATGAAGCTTGAGGTTGTTTGTCCCGACGAATATACCGGGGACGTTATCAACGATATCAATTCACGGCGCGGCAGGATAGAGAGCATAAACATCAGGGGCATGCTGAAGGTGGTTGATGCCTTTGTCCCTCTTTCAGAGGTGTTCGG
Organism: Spirochaetota bacterium; assembly: GCA_041753395.1. Lineage (GTDB taxonomy): Bacteria > Spirochaetota > UBA4802 > UBA4802 > UBA5550 > RBG-16-49-21. The sequence goes on along the minus strand of JBGSUQ010000005.1, from coordinate 85,230 downwards.
ATACGCCACCAGTGTCCGGTCGATGAGCCAGGGGAGGGCGACCCATACACTGCAGGTATCCCACTATGAGATTGTTCCGAAAGAAATCACTGATCGGATTATTGGCAGGATGACCGGCGTTTTTTATTAGATTTTCTGATTGTAACGTTATTTTGATGAATTAATGCCTAATTTACAATATTTTTTAATTAATTTCTTGACAGAATAAGCACATTTTTTTTAATTCTAAAACCCGCAATTTGTATGGGCAAAATTGATTGGTATGCCTGAAAGTTGCTTTTTTTGATGTTATTTTTATTAAAAAAAGCGGTTTTTTACCTTAACAGAGTACCAATAAAGGAAACAACCTAAGTCGTTTTTCAAAAAGTTTCCTTAGAACAATTTTTATTATTTGTGGTTACAAATTTAATATCATCCTTTTTTGTGGGTAGATATTTTACTCAATACTATGCAGGAAAAATAATTAAGGAGTGAAATCCAATGGGTAAAGAAAAATTTCAACGGACCAAACCACACGTTAACGTCGGCACGATTGGTCACATCGACCATGGCAAGACAACACTGACATCGGCTATTACGAAATGCCTGTTCCTGAAATATGGTCTTGGCAAGCCTGTTGAATTTGATCAGATTGACAATGCTCCGGAAGAAAAGGCACGGGGTATAACGATTGCAACATCACACCAGGAATATGAAACACCCAAGCGGCACTATGCCCATGTTGATTGCCCTGGCCATGCTGACTATATAAAGAACATGATCACCGGCGCCGCCCAGATGGACGCTGCCATTCTCGTTGTTGCGGCCAACGACGGCGCCATGCCGCAGACCAAGGAGCACGTTCTTCTGGCTCACCAGGTCAACGTTCCTTTCATGCTTGTGTTCCTGAACAAGGTTGACATGATCGACAAGGCGGAACGGGACGAGATGATCGAACTGGTTGAGATGGAAATCAGGGAGCTCCTCTCCAAGTATGAATTTCCCGGCGACGAAGTTCCCATCATCCCCGGTTCAGCCCTCAAGGCCCTTGAGGAAGCCGATGCGAAAAAAACCGATGGCGAATGGTTCACCACTGTAATCAAACTTGCGGAAGCCATGGACGAGTACGTTCCAGAGCCGAAGCGCGCAACTGACAAGCCCTTCTTGATGCCTATCGAGGACGTTTTTTCGATAACGGGCCGCGGGACTGTCGTAACCGGCAGGATCGAGCGGGGCATTGTCCATACCGGTGATGATGTTGAAATTATAGGAATCACCGAAACACAGAAGTCCGTATGCACCGGCGTCGAAATGTTCCGGAAAATTCTTGATGAAGGACGCGCAGGCGACAATGTCGGCTGCCTTCTCCGCGGTACTGCCAAAGAAGCTGTCATGCGGGGTCAGGTCCTGGCAAAGCCCGGATCAATTACTCCTCACAAGAAATTTTTAGGAAAAGTGTACGTTCTCAAGAAAGAAGAGGGCGGACGCCATACCCCGTTCTTTGGAAATTATCGTCCTCAATTCTATTTCAGAACAACTGACGTTACCGGAATCGTAACCCTCCCGACGGGAGTGGAGATGGTAATGCCCGGCGATGATATTGACATGACGATTGAACTCATCGTTCCGATCGCCATGGAAGAGGAACTCCGCTTCGCTATTCGTGAAGGCGGCAGGACTGTTGGCGCAGGGGTTGTTACCAAGGTTATAGAGTAGCATATTCTGCCGAGGATTTGATATAGTACTTAATGGTCAGACCATCATACTGATGGTCTGACCTGTGTATTTTAATGATATAAAAATTTTTTTCAGGTAATGAAAGTGGCAAAGTCTACTGGACAACGTATAAGGGTAAAGCTAAGATCATTTGACGCAAAGTTGCTGGATCAGTCAGCCGAGAAGATCGTCGCGACGACAAACCGGAGCGGCGCCAAGGTTGCAGGTCCTATACCGCTGCCGACAAAGATCGAAAAGTTCTGCGTTCTCAAATCACCGCATGTCAATAAAAAGTCACGCGAGCAGTTTGAGATACGTACACACAAGCGTTTGATTGACATTATTGATCCGAATTCTGATACGGTTGAAGCTCTGATGAAGCTGGAGCTGCCTGCCGGTGTTTCGGTTGATATTAAATCCTGACCTTGCATAGTTCTTTATCTTAGTAACTTTATCATCTAATATTTTTGGATAGGAATGCGTGATGAAAAAGGCGCTTATTGGCAGAAAAATCGGGATGACCCAGTTTATACATGAGGACGGAACGTCGACTCCGGTTACCGTGTGCGAACTTGGCCCCTGCGTGGTCGTGCAGAAAAAGAACGTTGTAAAGGACGGATACGCGGCATTGAAGCTGGGTTTCATTGATGTCAAGGAACAGCGGGTCACAAAACCCATTCTTTCTGATCTTAAAAAGAAAGGCATACGGCCTTTACGGGTATTTGGTGAGATTGCCGTGTTCGACGAAACTCTGGATGTTGGCAGCGAGATCAAGTGTTCAATTTTTGCTGAAAACACGGTGGTCAACGTTACCGGGATTTCGAAAGGAAAGGGGTTCGCCGGCGTTGTCAAGCGGTATGGCTTCAAAGGCGGCCGCGAGACCCACGGGTCCACGTTCCACCGCGCTCCGGGCTCCATCGGCGCCTGTGCGTACCCCAGCGAGGTGTGGAGAGGCCAGCGGATGCCTGGAAGAATGGGATTCCAGACCGTTACGGTGAAAAACCTAAAGATAGTCAAGGTCTTTGAAGACCAAAACATTGTGCTTATTTCCGGAGCAGTACCGGGGAGAAAAAATACATTGATTACTGTTTGCGAAAGATAGGTAGGCTGGCGATGAAAGTTGATAAATATTCCATAGATGGCAAGGTCGTAGGATCGATTGAGCTGTCCGACAGCGTCTTCAGCGCTGAAGTAAACGATATTTTAATATATGAGCTCATTAAATCTGCTAACGCCAATCTGCGTCAGGGGACCCATAAGACCAAGGGGCGTTCTGAAGTGAGCGGCGGCGGCGTGAAGCCGTGGAAACAGAAAGGGACGGGCAGGGCCCGTGCCGGATCGAGCCGGTCTCCCATCTGGAAGGGAGGCGGAACGGTTTTCGGGCCGGTTCCCCGCAGCTACCGGATAGACCTTCCGCGCACCATCAGACGGTCTGCATACCGCGCCCTCTTCTCGCTCAAGGCCAGGCAGGGAAGTATCAAAGTAGTAGAAGATTTTAAAGTTAACGGAAAAACAAAGGAAGTAGCTAAAATCGGCAAGGCGCTGTCCATTTCGAAGGGGACTATTATCGCCGATAGTGATGATTCGATGCTGAAAAGGTCAGTGAAGAATATTCCGTGGCTGATATATAACAATGTAAATAGAATCTCAAGTAAGGACATCTTTTATTCGAAAGAGCTTATCATCACGGAAAGCGCCGTGCTGAAGCTGAATGAACGATATACCGAGGGCGGCAAATAATGAATGCGAATGATATCATTTTAAAGCCGGTGATTTCAGAAAAAACAACCGAGCTGATGGGAATAAACAAGTATGTTTTCCGGGTATCCATGAAAGCCAACAAACTCATGGTATCCCGCGCCGTTAAGGAGCTCTTCGGCATACAGCCCGAGAAAGTTAATGTGCTGACCGTCCGCGGTAAAAATCGTCGGCTTCGCTTCCGGACCGGAAAGAGAAGCGCATGGAAGAAAGCAATTATCACGCTGAAGCCCGGTGAAAAGATCGAGCTCTTTGAAGCGCAATAACAGCCGGTAAGACCCGGTTTACCAGGTTGAAGAGGAACCAGATATGGGATTGAAAAAATTTAGACCGATAACTCAGACAACACGATTCAAGACGGTGCTCGATTTTTCCGAGATAACTGAGTCAACTCCGCATAAACCCCTAACCAGGGGCAAAAAGGAAAATGCCGGCCGGGGCAACAAAGGCCGGATTTCGGTGCGGCGCCGTGGCGGCGGCCACAAGCAGCGGTACCGTCTCATCGACTTCAGGCGCGATAAATACGGAATCGCAGGACGCGTCGACACGATCGAATATGATCCCAACCGCTCTGCCAATATCGCACTGATTACGTATGTTGATGGCGAAAAAAGATATATCGTTGCTCCCGACACCCTCAAGGTAGGTGATTCAATACTGTCCGGAGATAATGCCGAAATCAATGTCGGGAACGCGCTTCCCCTGAAAAATATACCCCTGGGAACCAATATCTATAATATTGAGATGAGCCGCGGAAAGGGCGGCCAGCTGGTTCGTTCTGCCGGCGCTTCAGCGGTTATCACAGCCAAGGAAGGCTCATATTGCCTGATCAAGCTCCCTTCGGGGGAGATCCGGAAGATACACCAGGAATGCTACGCCACCATCGGCGAAGTCGGCAACAAGGACCACGGTCTAGTTACCATCGGCAAGGCTGGAAGGTCACGGTGGCTGAACAAGAGACCCAAGGTGCGTGGCGTTGCCATGAACCCGGTGGACCATCCCCTTGGCGGCGGCGAAGGAAAATCATCGGGCGGCAGGCACCCCTGTTCACCGACCGGTGTTCCCAGCAAGGGATACAAGACGAGAAAGAAATACAAAATCAGCGATAAATACATTGTTAATCGAAGGAAGAAGTAATGGCTCGGTCAGTAAAAAAAGGTCCATACGTTGACATCAAGTTGTTCAAGAAGATTGAGGACATGAATTCCTCGAATCAGAAGAAGGCCATCAAAACATGGTCGCGCAGATCGACGATTTTCCCCGAAATGATCGGTCATACGCTGATGGTACACAATGGTAAAAATTTTATTCCGGTGTATGTCACGGAAAACATGATTGGCCATAAGCTTGGTGAGTTCGCGCCGACGAGGACCTACCGGGGCCACAGAACCAAAGACGATAAAATTGCCAAGAGGAAGTAGTAATGGAAGCGCAAGCTTTTTCGAAAATTAATAGGATTTCCGCCTCAAAAACGAGGTTAGTCGCCAACGAGGTACGGGGCGAAGAACTCCTGTACGCGATTGAGATACTCAAGACGATGCCGCAGAAATCAGCCCGTCTCATATTGAAGACCCTTTATTCGGCAGGCGCGAACGCGAAATATATCAAGCCCGATATAATGGATAAAGATTTATATGTTAAAAAAATAACCGTTGATGTCGGGCCGACCATGAAGCGCTTCCGCCCCAGGGCCCGTGGCAGGGCAAACCGTATAAAAAAGAGAACAAGCAGCATTCTGATAGTATTATCGGATGAAAATTAATAAATAAGGGTATCCATATATGGGCCAAAAGGTAAATCCAATAGGTTTCCGAATGGGAGTAAACAGGACGTGGGACTCCATCTGGTACGAAGATAAAAAGAATTACGCGAAATATCTTCACGAAGACCTGGCTATCAAGGAATATGTTGAGAAGGAAAAAAAATCAGCTGGTATATCAAGAGTTGCCATAGACCGATTCCCTGACCGGGTCAACGTTAACATCCATGCGTCGCGGCCCGGCGTCCTCATCGGGAAGAAGGGCTCGGATATCGAGGCCCTGAAAGAAAAGCTCCAGAAGATTGCGTCGAAAAATGTATATATAAACATTATTGAGGTGAAAAAACCGGAAAAAAACGCCAGCCTTATCGCCCAGCAGATAGCCCAGCAGGTCGAGGGACGGTTTCCCTACCGGAGGGCCGTCAAGCAGGCAATCACCAATGCTATGCGGACGGGCGCTCTGGGCATCAAGGTGGTCTGTTCAGGCCGTTTGAATAATGCTGAAATGGCCCGCCAGGAAGCGTATAAAGAAGGAAGGATTCCACTTCACACACTGCGCGCTGAAATTGATTATGGATTTGCCGAAGCGCTGACCACATTTGGCCTAATAGGCGTAAAGGTCTGGATTTACAACGGCGATGTCTTGTCGAAAGCCGTCGAAGATGAAGAAGATAAGTATACCGTTAAACGGAAAACAAAGTAAGTAAGGGATAGCTGCCATGTTAATGCCGAAACGACAGAGATTCAGAAAAGTGCAGCGCGGGAATATGCGTGGCGCCGCCCAGCGTGGTTCCACGATTGCCTTCGGTGAGATAGGGCTTAAAGTAATGGAGCCCGGTGAAATTACCGCACGGCAGATAGAGGCAGCCCGGGTCGCGATTACCAGAAAGGTCAAGCGGGGCGGAAAGCTCTGGATAAGAATATTTCCGGATCGTCCCTTCACCAAAAAGCCGGCTGAAACCAGGATGGGCAAAGGCAAGGGGAACCCCGAAGGATTTGTTGCCAGAGTGAAGCCCGGAAAGATACTTTTTGAGATAGCCGGCATCGACTATGTACTGGCAAAGGAAGCGTTACTGAACGCCGCGTTCAAGCTGCCGCTCAAAACTAAAATTGTGAAAATAAACGAATAGCAGACGTGAGGATTGATTCATGAAAGGGAAACTTGAAGAACTGACGCTTGAGGAACTGGATCGAAGCCTCAATGAAACAAAGGAGATGCTTCGGAAAGAGCGGTTTAAGGCCGTAACCAGTAAAGTCGAAAACCCGAAGAAAATCAAGGAATTGAAAAAGCATATAGCAAGAGTATTGACCCTCAAGAAGGAATATGCACTGGGCATCAGACAAAAAAAAGCGTCCCGATAACCATACGAAGGAAATGGTCGAACCATGGCAAAGAACAGAAAGCAGTTAGTAGGAAAGGTAGTGAGCAACAAAATGGACAAGACGATCATCATTGAGATCGAGGATCTTGTTATGCATTCACTATATAAAAAATCGGTCCACCGGACGAAACGGCTCAAGAGCCATGACGAGAAAAATGAATGCACCGTCGGTGATGTTGTGAAAATCGAGGAAACCAGGCCGTTGTCAAAAGACAAGAGATACCGTTTAATTGAAATTGTAGAAAAAGCCAAATAGAGGAAAAGCGATGATTCAAGTTCAAACTATGCTGGAAGTTGCTGATAACAGCGGCGTGAAGCGGGTCCAGTGCATCAAGGTACTGGGCGGGACGAGGCGGCGGTACGCCACGGTTGGCGACATCATTGTCGTTGCCGTCAAGGACTCTCAACCGTCATACGGACTCAAAGACTCAATGGGTAAGAAGGTGCACGGCAAGGCCGTTTTAAGAGCTGTAGTGGTGCGCACGAAGAGCCCGGTGCGCCGGAAAGACGGCTCATACATCAGGTTTGACGACAACGCTGTGGCTATTATTGATAACAAGAACGAGCCCCGGGGTTCGCGTATATTCGGACCGGTTGCGCGGGAGTTACGCGACAAAAACTTTCTCAAAATAGTGTCCCTGGCTCCTGAGGTTCTTTAGAAAGGTGAAATATATGAAGCAAGAAAATACAATATCTCGAATAAAAAAGAATGATAATGTTGTCGTGACTACCGGTACCGACCGCGGAAGGCGCGGAAAAGTGCTGAAAGTCGGGACCAAGACCGGAAGAATCATTGTCGAAGGAATCAATAAGAGAAAAAAATATATTAAACCGGGGCCGGAACAGCCGAAAGGCGGGGTCGTGAACATGGAGTTTCCCGTTGATATATCCAATGTCATGATTTTTTGCGATAAATGCAAAAAGGGTGTCCGCATCGGTATCGAGTTCAAGGATAAGACCAGGTTCAGGGTCTGTAAAAAATGCGGCAAGAGCCTGGATTAGTACTACATTTGGATTGAAAAGGATAGTAGCAATGTCTGCAAGATTGAGAGAAGAATACGACAAGAATATAAAAAAGAAGCTGATGGACAATTTCAAGTTCACTTCCATCATGCAGGTTCCGAAGCTTGAAAAAATTGTCCTCAACGTGGGCATGGGCGATGGGCATGCGAACCCGAACGGCATGAAAGCTGTGGTCGAGGAATTGACCAATATAACGGGGCAGCGCGCCGTGAAAACGCTTTCCAAGAAGTCCATTGCAAATTTCAAGATCAGGGACGGTATGGATGTGGGGGCCCGCGTGACCCTGCGCGGCGACCGTATGTATGAGTTCCTTGACCGTCTTATTAACGTGGCCCTTCCACGGGTTCGTGACTTCAAAGGGCTGTCACCGAAATCCTTCGATAATTTCGGCAATTACAACTTTTCGGTTATGGAACAGATCATTTTCCCCGAAATTGATTTCGATAAAGTCGATAAAATACATGGCATTAATATCACAATCGTGACAACAGCGAAGAAGAAAGAAGTGGCAAAGGCGCTGTTGGATGAATTTAAAATGCCTTTTAGATCATAGGAGATACAACTGTGGCACGAACGAGCTTATGGGCAAAACAGGAATGCGGTCCCAAATACAAGGTGCGGTGGCACAACAGGTGTAAGATATGCGGAAGGTCCCGCGGTTACCTGAGAAGGTTTGAAATGTGCAGGATTTGCTTCAGGAAACTTGCGAGCCAGGGAAAAATTCCCGGCGTTGTGAAATCATCGTGGTAAAAAATTAATCGTTCAGGATAAGAACACATGAGTGCTATTACAGACCCCATTGCAGATATGTTGACGAGGATTCGGAATGCCGTTAAAGCAGGGCATTTGATCGTCGATGTTCCTTCGTCAAAGATGAAGGTGTCCATTGCAAAGATTTTAAAGGACGAAGGCTTTATAAAGAATTTCAAGCTGAATGACGACAACCGGCAGAAGATCCTACGCATCTATCTGAAGTATAGCGATGAAAATCAGCCGGCAATATTGAGCCTGACACGCGTCAGCAAGCCCGGCCGCAGAGTCTATATCAAGGCCGAGGAACTCGTTCCGATTTATAACAATATCGGGATTTGGATCATATCAACATCGAAAGGGATCATAACCAATAAAACCGCGAAGAAGATGAATGTCGGCGGGGAAATTTTGTGCGAAATATCATAACAGGATAGTATCGGCAATGTCACGAGTAGCTAGGAAACCGGTTGTAATACCGAAAGGCGTAACAGTAGATTACAAAGACAAGACCTTATCTGTCAAAGGCCCCCTGGGTGAGGACAAACTGACCCTGATGGACGGTGTTGATCTGGAAGTTAAGGATAATGTTCTTACTATAATAGCGAAAAATGCGAAAGAAGATAAGAAGTTAGCCGCAGCATCGGGTCTGATACGGTCTCTCGTCAGTAATATGGTAGCCGGGGTGTCCCAGGGTTTTGAGAAGAATATGGAAATAGTCGGGGTCGGTTACCGTGTTATCCAGCAAAATAAGGATGTCCAGTTCCAGCTTGGATACTCGCACCCAATTGTATTTTCTCCGCCAGCGGGGATTACCATTGAAGTCCAGGAAGCCACAAAGTTCAGAATCAAAGGTGCAAACAAGCAGGAGGTCGGGCAGGTCGCGGCGAATATTCGCAAACTCCGGCCGCCAGAACCCTACAAAGGAAAGGGAATCCGCTATAAAGATGAACAGGTAAGGAAAAAAGCAGGCAAGACAGGTAAATAGAAATGGATAAGATCGCATTAAAAAAGAAACGGATCATCAGAAGAAGGTTTATCATCAAAAAAAAGATCAGCACCAACAAGGAAATGCTGCGTCTTTGCATCAGCAAGTATAATAACAATTTATACGTGCAGATAATTGATGATCAGAAACAGCATACCCTGGTGGCCCTGTCGACCCTGTCCAAGGACTTTCCAGCGATGAAGAACAAAGCCAACAAGGAAGGGGCGAAAATGCTCGGGAAGATGCTGGCTGAAAAGGCCGTTAAGGCCGGCATTAAAAAAGTTGTCTTTGACAGAAACGGCTATATATACCATGGCAGGGTAAAGGCCTTTGCAGACGCGGCGCGCGAAAGCGGCCTCGAGTTCTAGGAGACGTGATAATGAAACTGAAAAGAAAGAAAACATCTTCCTCCGAATTGGAGCTTGCGGAAAAAATAGTCACCATCAATCGGGTTGCCAAGGTTGTTAAAGGCGGCCGGCGTTTTTCATTTAACGCGCTTGCGGTAATCGGTGACGGCAAGGGCCATGTAGGGATAGGATTTGGCAAGGCGAACGAAGTGCCTGACGCAATTGATAAAAGTAAAGAAGACGCCAAGAAGAATATTTATAAGGTGAACGTACATAAACACACGATCCCCCATCAGGTTATTGGAAAATTCAAATCAGCCAAGGTCATACTTAAGCCTGCGGCACCCGGTACCGGTATTATTGCCGGGGCATCGGTCAGGGCCGTTCTTGAGCGGGTCGGCATAAGCGATATACTCTCAAAAGCGCAGGGGTCCAGAAACCCGGTCAACCTGGTCAAAGCGACGCTCGATGGATTGCTCCAACTGCGGAGTTTTGAGGAAGCGGCTAAACTGCGGGACGTGCCTCTGAACAAGTTATGGGAATAGTTGGGTGAATATATGGCAAAAAAACTGTTAGTGAAGCAGATAAAAAGCAGTATCGGCACGTTGCCGAAACAGAAGGCGACCTTAAGGGCTCTTGGGTTACGCAAGATGTCAGCCGAACGCATTCATGATGATAATGCGGTCGTGCGGGGCATGATTGACAAGGTGAGTCATCTGGTGAGCGTAAAACATATAGATCAGTAGAGAGATGGCATTATGGAAAAAATATATTTGTTGAAAAAGCCTGATAGCATCAAGCGAAGAAAAAGGGTCGGCCGCGGAAACAGCAGTGGTCATGGCAGCCAGAGTGGTAAAGGCCATGACGGACAGCTCAGCAGGGCAGGCAAGAAGCACTACGCATGGTTCGAAGGCGGCCAGATGCCTCTGCAGCGGCGCGTCCCTAAGCGCGGTTTTAATAATTATACGAAAAAAGAATTCCAGGTGATTAATATATCACTTATTGAAAAACTGGGGCTTCCCGAGATAAATCCGGAGATTTTAAAAAAGGAAGGAGCTATCACCCGGATTGACAGGCTGGTGAAGATCCTTGGCAATGGGGAGATCACCAAGGCTGTTAAAGTGACGGCTGACTCCTTTTCCGGTACGGCCATTGAAAAAATTAAAAAGGCCGGCGGGGAAGCGAATGTCCGTAAAATGACGGAAAAGAAAGAAAATTGATTATATATGTTCAAGGGAATAGTTTAAGGTAAATAATGTCCAACGTTGTCGTAAATATATTTAAGATCCCTGATTTAAGGAAGCGGATATTATTTACCCTGGCCATATTGGTGGTATATCGGGTTGGTGCGCATATTCCGATACCGGGAATTAATGTTGATGCCCTTTCGGAATATTTTACCCAGGCGCAGAGCGCAGGCGGGATGCTTGATTTTATTGACCTGTTTTCAGGCGGCGCTTTTAAACGGTTTACAATCTTTGCCCTTGGGATCATGCCCTACATATCATCGTCGATTATCATTGACCTGTTGAAAGTGGTTTTCCCGGCCCTTGAGCGACTTGCTAAAGAGGGACATGAGGGGCAGAAAAAGATAACCCAGTATACACGATACGGCACCGTTTTTCTCTGTGCGGCCCAATCATTCGGTCTGACCTTCTGGATGAAGAGCATGAGGACGACATCTGGCGGATCGGTCGTTCCGGATGATTCAGGGATCCTGTTTGTCATTATTGCGGTTGCGACCATAACAACCGGGACCATGGTGCTGGTCTGGCTCGGCGATATCATAACTGAACGCGGTATCGGAAACGGTATTTCTCTCATCATTATGGCGGGTATTGTGGTCAGGGCCCCGCAGGCATTTATGGCGACCATGAAGAAAATCGGAGATTCCGGCGAACCGATCATCGGCATTATCCTTGTCGGCCTTTTCCTGGCGGTTGTTGCGGCTTCAATTCTGCTGACCCTGGGACAGCGGAGGATACCCGTCCAATACGGCAAAAAGCAGTCAAGCCGTGGCACGGTGCAGCGGAGCGCCCAGTATATACCGCTCCGCGTTAACGCGGCAGGTGTTATCCCGATCATCTTCGCAGCGGCGATTATCACATTCCCGACGCAGATGATCCATATGGTCGGCGGTAGCAGTTCGGGAATACTGAATAAATTACAATTCTGGCTTTCACCGGGGCAGGTGCCATACATAGTGCTGTACAGCGGTCTTATTATATTTTTCTGTTTTTTCTATACTGCGATACGGTTCAATCCAACGGAAATCGCGGACAACCTGAAAAAGTATGGCGGATTCATCCCCGGCATCAGACCGGGCCAGAATACGGCTGAATATATCATGGCTATCCTGAATAAAATAAATTTATCGGGATCCATTTTTCTGGCATTCATTGCTATTATACCTGATTTAATATTGAGCATCTGGCCGGAGCAGGTGTCGGTTGAAATGGCGCATCTTTTCGGAGGAACATCGCTTCTTATCATAGTTGGCGTTGCGCTGGATACGCTGCAGCAGATCGAGTCTCAGCTCCTCATGAGGCATTATGATGGATTCATGAAGGGTGCCCGTATGAAAGGGCGCCATTAAAAAATGAAGCACTATACTGAATAATACGTGGTTATATGGCAAAAGAAGAACCAATTGAAGTTGAAGGTGTTGTAGTAGAGCCGTTGCCCAATGCAATGTTCAGGGTGAAATTGGACAATGGACATGTTGTTCTGGCGCATATATCCGGAAAAATGAGAATGCATTACATACGAATCCTGGCGGGTGACAAGGTAACAGTGGAATTATCGCCCTATGATTTAAGCCGGGGCAGGATTATATACCGCTCGAAAAACTGATTTACTGTGTCGGGCGTTGAAGAGAATGGGAGCCGTTTAAAAGAGGTGCGTGATGAAAGTGAGAGTATCGGTAAGAAAAATATGCAACGATTGCAAGGTCATCAAACGGCATGGCGTGGTGCGGGTCATATGTACGAACCCGCGGCATAAGCAGCGCCAGAAGGTGAGGACCGTTAAAAAACATTAATGTAATAGTATCAAGAGGAATGTATGGCACGTATAGCTGGCGTTGATTTACCAAATAATAAAAGAGTAGAAGTCGCATTGACCTATATCTATGGAATTGGTTCGGCAACATCCAAAAGTATTCTGGCGGAAGCTAAAGTTGATCCTGACAAGCGGGTCAAAGATCTCGCTGATGAAGAGATCAATGATATCCGGAAAACTATTGAAAAAATAACTAAGGTTGAAGGTGACTTGAGGACAGAAGTCGCCATGAATATTAAACGGCTAATGGATATCGGCTGTTACCGGGGGGTCCGCCATCGGAGAGGTTTGCCGGTACGGGGCCAAAATACGAAAAACAACGCCCGGACGAGAAAAGGCAAACGGGGCGCCCCTGTCGGCGGCAAGAAGAAAACTTTAGCCAAGTAAGGAGTAAGCAGTGAAAGGTAAAAAAGTAAAAACACGAAAAAAGGAAAAAAGGGTAGTGCCTATCGGACGGGCATACGTCCAGGCTACCTATAATAATACCATCATCACCCTGACTGATATGCAGGGTAACGTTATTTCGTGGGCGTCTGCAGGCGGTGAGGGCTTTAAAGGTTCTCGGAAATCGACTCCTTTCGCGGCTCAGATGGCGGCAAAGACTGCGGCCCAGAATGCTATCACCAACGCCGGACTGCAGAATATTGAAGTATTCGTTAAAGGCCCGGGAATTGGCAGGGAAGCCGCGGTGCGTTCACTGTTCCAGTCCGGTCTGAATATAACCAAGATAAAGGATGTAACTCCGGTTCCACACAACGGATGCAGGCCTAAAAAGAGAAGAAGAGTATAATGGAGTGATGTAGTATGGGAAGATATACCGGTCCACGGTGCAAATTATGCAGGCGTGAAATGACGCCGCTCATGTTGAAAGGCCAACGGTGCCTTACCGACAAATGTCCAATCAAGGGAAAGAAAAAGTATCCTCCCGGGCCTCCGAGGAAAAGGCGCGCGAAATTGTCGGACTATGCAGTCCAGCTTCGTGAAAAGCAGCGTATAAAAAGAAGCTATGGCCTGCTTGAAAAACAATTCAGGCTGCTTTTTGCTGACGCATTGCGGATGAAGGGCGTAACGGGCGACAACATGATGTCGTTGCTCGAGAGCCGTCTGGATAATGTAATTTTCAGGATGGGGTTCTCGTCATCACGGAGCCAGGCCCGTCAGCTCGTCATGCACAAGCATGTAACGGTTAACGGCAGGATTGTCGATATACCGTCGTTCAGGGTCGTGGAAAACGCAGTTATTGCAGTCAGAGAAAATTACGTGAGTAATGTGATGCTCGAAGATTCAATCAAGCTTGCCAAGGCGATAGACTCGATACCCGGATGGATTGAAGTTGATTTTGAAAAAAGAAGCGGAAAAATAGTTCGTCTGCCGGTCAGGGAGGATCTGACGTCTAACTTTAATGACCAGCTTGTAGTCGAGCTTTATTCGAAATAATTAGTTTACAGGGCACACTAAAGAGCCGGACCGCATGCTGAGCAGCAATCGAATCCGGCGTCGAATGCTGAGTCCCGGAGGGAACATCCATACGATATTTGAGGTTCCCTTATTTGTTTTGTATTGAAAATGGAGGTGAAAATGGCCCCACGTAACCTGCTCAAGGGCTTTAAAAGACCAAGCAAAATCACATTCGAGCATGATGAGTTACAGCCGAATTATGGTCGTTTCGTAGCTGAGCCTTTTGAAAAGGGCTATGGTTTAACTATCGGGAATTCTCTAAGACGCGTGTTATTATCGTCAATAGAAGGCGCAGCAATTACTGCTATAAAAATTGAAGGCGTCCCCCATGAATTTTTTACCATCCCCGGCGTGTTTGAGGATGTAACCAGGATTATCCTGAATATGAAAAAACTGCGGTTCAAGTACAGCGGTGAACTGCAGAAGGTTCTTCATATTAAAAAAACCGGCTCTGGCGAAATGCGAGGATCTGATTTCAGTGTTGACCCTGAAATTGAGGTCATGAATCCTGAACAGCTGGTGGCGACATTAAATGATTCAGCCGTTATTGATATGGAAGTCCAGATCGAACGGGGCCGCGGGTATGTTCCGGCAGAAGTAAACAAATCGAATACTGAAACGGTCGGCGTTATACCGATAGATTCAATTTTTTCGCCGATAAAGAAAGTGAACGTAAAGGTGGAAGATACCCGGGTTGGTCAGAGGACCGACTTCGACAAGCTGGTGCTCGAAATATGGACTGATGGTTCGATCACTCCCGATGACGCACTCGCACATGCGGCGAAGATCATAAAAGACCACATGACTATCTTCATAAACTTTGAAGAAGAAGTGGAAGCAGAGATTGAAGAAGTCGATGAAAATATCGAGAAGATGAGAACACTTCTTGCCAAGTCGATTGATGAAATTGAGCTGTCGGTCAGGTCTTATAATACACTGAAAAGCCAGGATGTTTCAACCCTGGAACAGCTGGTAAAGAAAACAGAAGACGAATTGAAAAAGTCTAAACATTGTAGCGATCTGGTTTTGCATGAAATCAAGTCCAAACTTGAATCATTGCATTTAAGTTTGGGATTAAAGGATTAACGAGGACTCATATGAGGCACAGGAACAGCGTAAAACAATTAGGAAGAACGCATGCCCATCGGAAGGCCATGTTTAGCAATATGGTGACGTCTCTATTCAGGCATGAAAGGATAGTAACCACAAAGGTAAAAGGCAAAGAACTGAAACGGATTTCAGAGCGTCTCATTACCAGGGCTAAGAAGAACATGGACATTCCCGAAAAGGAAGAGAACCGGAAGCTTCACAATAAGCGTGAAGTAATGAAGGTCATAAAAGATCGTGATATCATCAAAAAGCTGTTTGAGGATATCGCACCGCGCTTTAAGGACAGAAAGGGTGGATATACCAGGATATACCTTCTTGGTAAAAGACCGGGAGATGCAGCTGAAATGTCCATTATAGAGCTCGTCGAAAAACGAATAATCGTGAAGAAGACCGAGGAAAAGGGAAAAGAAGAATCAAAAGAGAAGAAAATAAAAGTTAAAAAAGAAGTAAAAGTCAAGAAAGAACTAAAAGAAAAGAAAGAAGTAAAGAAAGAAAAAGATAAAAAAGAGCCTAAAGAAATAAAAGCAAAAAAGAAAAAAGAAGAAAAATAAAATCAACATGCTGATATACAAAAAGCCGGGTACTCAAACCCGGCTTTTTTGTTTTTAATCGCGTTATGATGATGGTTATCCCTGTCTTTTTTTTTGGAGCTTTTTCTGTTCGACGGCATGGATATATCTCATGTTGTCGTTTGCGTCAACCTTGAACTTTTCAGGTATCCTGTCGTCAAAAATTGGAATGATCGAGCCATGGGAGACATTGTACTTCAGCATGCTTTTACCGAGTTCATTAATGTTTTTGACCCTGTGTATTTCAATGCCGCATTCTTTCGCCTGCCGGCAGAGGATTATCACATCTGAATAGCGGGCTATGATATAATTGATGTTTTTAACGGTAAGCGTTGTTTTTTTCCTCAATAGCGTTATTTCAGGGTCCTCATATATGTTTTTTGCGGTCTGGTATTTTTTATAGCCCTCCCGCAAATATGAGCTGATCCGTTCTCTGTCATGAAAGAGATGATATTTGTCGGAATCATAGGGTTTGACATCTTTTAAAGGATCATAGGGACGGGCAAAATATGCTGCAAGACCGCTATGCTTGCTGTATTCGATAAGGGAGTCAAAGGTGTCCTTGGACGTTGAATCAAGTATTTCCTTGGTCCGTTTGAGATACAGGTCGTCAATTAGACCCAGGATTGATATCATTTCCAATTTTACTTTTTTATATTTTGATGCAGAACTGGTGAAATCCTGGCCGAAAAAGCTCTCGCTTGCGTCTTGAAATTGGAGGCGTATAACGGCATATTTATTTTTCAGCTCATCATCTCCGAAGTTTTCAACCATGATGCGGATGTTCCGTAGCGTTTCCAGGGTAAGCGCGTAATCCTTTGAAGACTTTTCAATCGGTGATATCGAATATGAATTGCTGGTGCCAATGACCATAAAGAGTAGTATGAGTGCGGCAACATGTTTTTTCATTTCTGCACCATGTTCCTTCTTGTGATGTAAGTGTTGGTTGTAATTAATTGCATATGAAAATTTGCTATTCCCGGTTAGGGATTAACATATACTAATATGTCCCGCTATTATATTCGACAATTTATCCATATATCTTTATTATTATACTAAAAGCATAGTTAAAGTTTGAAGGTGTTGAGTTTATTTGACGTGTTGTGGCATAAGCATTTAACTGGATTGAGGCAATAACCGGAAGGGAATATCACATGCCGGCATTGAATGACTGATGATGGCTGCCAGTACGTTTAAATTTCAGATATTCAAAATTAATAAAAAAGGTTATTGATTTTTTTTTAATTAAATATGAAATTGAAGTTAATGCTCAATCAGCATGGAAATCGGAGATGATAATGGATAAAGATCTGAAGATATCATATCGTCAGAAAAACGTCACGGTCTGCCCGGTGTGTTCCTTTGAATTTCATCGTGAAGAAATGTTCTCTGGAGGGGGGAGGTTAATCGCGGGTAAATTGACTGATGAATTGAGAAGGCTCTACGAGATTAGTAAAAAATTTGGAAAAGTGTATCCACTTTCATATGTGGTAACAGTTTGTCCAAGCTGTTTTTATTCTGCTTTTCCTAAAGATTTTGAAAATCTTGAGGATTCAGAAATTGATAAAATGCGGGAGCTGACGGCAGCGCGCAAAAATGCCATCAAGAAGTTCTTCAGCAACATAGATTTCAATGGTGACCGTGAGCTAAAGACCGGAGCTGCCTCATACATGCTGGCGGTGGACAGTTACGGTTACCGCAATAAAAAAGTGGCCCCCACGTTTAAAATCGCCCTTTGTTCAATCCGGGCCGCCTGGCTGTTTAGCGATCTGGCGAAAGAAAGTCCCGATGCTCCCTTTGGGAAGATAGCTGTCTTTTTTTATAAGAAGGCGTACCAATCCTATGTCAAGCTCCTTGATTTAATGCAGATGGGTGGCGAACCGGTTGATGCCGTCGGCAATATGGGCCCTGACACGGATAAAAATTGGGGATATGAGGGCGTTCTGTATCTCACTGCCGTATTGACCGTTAAAGTGGGATCGAAAGAACCAGACCCTACCAAGAAAATGGAGAACTTTGAAAAATGCAAGCGATACCTCAGCCGTCTTTTCGGTTCCGGTAAAACATCAAAATCGAGACCGAGTGAGCTTCTTGACAAGACAAAGGATCTGTATGATAAAATTAATGAGATGATTGAAGAATGGAACAAGGAAAACGCGCCGAAGCAAGAAGGATAGCTATAGAGGTTCAGTACGACGGGACGCAGTATAACGGTTGGCAGATTCAGAATGGCGGCAGGACGGTACAGGGAGAAATTGAAAGGGCGATTGAGGTCTTAACCAGAGAACAATCGCGGACCATCGCATCGGGCAGGACTGACTCTGGAGTTCATGCCCTGGGGCAGATAGTTCATTTTGACACGCAAAGCGCCATTACACTCCAGCGATTCTGTATCGGTCTTAACGGTATTCTTCCGCGGGATATAGCTGTAAAAAATGCATACCGGGTCCACGATGGTTTTCATGCGCGCTTCGATGCGGTTGAAAGGACCTACCGCTATTTAATCTATAATCATCCTGCCCGGTCTCCTTTCATGATGTACCGCGCAATGTGGGTTCACGATTATCTTGACATTGAATATCTGAAGAGAGTGGTGCGGCAATTAATCGGGGAAAAAGATTTTTCTTCATTTTGCAAAAAGCGTGAATCGAAAAATATCAGTACGGTCCGGCGAATTACAGATATAAGAGTGCAGAAAAATGGGGATCTGATAACCATCGAGATTACTGGGAATGCATTTCTGCATAACATGATACGGATTATTGTGGGAACCATTGTCGATATGAACAAAAATAATGCCGAGCCGTCATTGCTGGCTGATATAATAGCCAGGCAGGACCGTGTTTGCAGCGGCATTACAGCATCTCCTTATGGTCTGTATCTGGTAAAGGTCCTTTATGAACCGGATCTTTCTACAACAGAATCGGCCTTTTGAGCAATTTCCCGCTAAATAGGATCAGAACAAGCCTTTTCTGGTGAATCCGGCCGCTGTAATCTTAAGATACCGGCATTTTTTTATTTTATTGACATAAATAGCATGGGGTAATCTATTAACCTCTGTCTTCTGTAACTTTATTGATTTGTGTTTTACGAATAATTATTAGACTTATTTGTTGCCAGTAACTGTTTTCAACCTGTGCCAAACGGCCATGGAAAATAGTTACCCGAAAAAGAATCAAATTCATTATTATCACATATGAAAAATATAACTCTGTATTGTACAGTTACCGTAATTGCTATAGTTTTGACTTTCTCTGATGCTTTTGCGTATCAGGAGCGAAAGGACTATTTTTCAAAGCCCCAATTCGGCGGATGGTTCGGGCCTGTTACGCCCGTCGGCGACCTGGGGAAGCGGGTCGAGACAAACCTCGGTGGCGGCGGCTTTTTCAGGTTCACCTTTCCATGGCCGTATCTGAAAATAGGTATCGATTCTTCGTACCAGAAGTTTAAATCAAAGGGTGTGAATGAACTTCAGTTTGTTCCGGTATATGGAAATCTCCTTTTCCAGATTCCTGTCGAATTTCCTGTCAGGTTTCAGTTCAAAGCCGGAGCTGGAGGCGGGTGGCTGTCTGTAAAACCTGATAATAAGAGCGGGTGGGATCCGATATTCATGGCAGGTTTTGAGGTTTCCTTTCCTGCCGGCAGGATCGTTAACATAGGGCTTCGCATTGATTATATATATATTTATGAAGGGTATATGAAGAGCTCCAAAAACGGGGGGCATATTATCAACACCGGTATACAGCTATATTTCAATATATGATTGCGGCATGACAAGAGAAGACGATGTTTATTTAATAAAAGGTTTTACATGAGATTTATGAAACAATCAATAATGGCTGTGTTCGTTCTTTTGTTTTCTGTTATGGTAAACTGTAACAAGGATCCGCTTCTGACTGATCTGAAAACAAACAAACTCATCGTCGTCCTTAAAGGCACCTATGAATCGAACAATCCGATGCCCTGGAACATGCCTAATCCTGTGACGGAACCTGCAAGATATAACAGTGAGATGCAGGATGATTCCGTCTATGAATGCAATACTACCACGGATCCTCTTCCCTCTGTTTTTATGATTGATTTATCTGAGATCCGGTTGTGGGATACCCGCAGTTCATCGTATAAATTTTCAAATTACAGGCAGACGCTGGCATCCGGTTTGAATAATATCGATCCACTGTTCAATGGCGCAGGATATCCCCTTGTGAATGACGATGTGCCTACCAGAAACTATGCCTTTGTCGCTCTTTACATTCGGAAAATGCTGCTGAATAGCGCGCAAGCATATGTGGCCCGGGATTATGGATGGGAGCCTTCACCAATATGGGATATTTATGCCGAAAAGGAATTCCCCACGTATAATTTCAATATGCTCCAGGTTCATTCGTTTTTCGATACCCTGCGCATTGAAAGTACGTCAATAAACCGGGTGTACCCGCTTTTTATTCCTATTAATGATATATTGATAGGCGGAGTCGGGATGCTGTATAGCAGCGATTTCACCGCTACGGTTCTTGAGATTCGGCTGGTCGTAAAGAATTATATAAAAAAGTATGAACAAAAATCATCCCTGGGTAGCGTATACTCGGTCACGCATTTTCACGGGCTTTCGGACTGGCTCAACGACGTTGAAAGGGGCGATACGGTCATAGGTGGGAATGTGCTCGCCGTTGCCCGTACCTACATTCCCGAACTTGTCGGCAGGATCAGCGGAACGATACTACCGCTAGAAGGAAGACATGTCATTGCGATACCTGCGGGCCGTGATATAGCAACCTATACTCTTAATGTGGATCCTTTCACTGATCCAACTGTGGGAACACCAAGGACTTATACTAGCGGTACCCTGCGGTCCCTGAATCCATGTAATGTACTTAAAAAACCCGGCTTGTACACAGGAACCAGCATTAATCGGGCGCTGGAGTATTTTCTGAAGAATGAAAACTACAAATACGTATGGAACATGAAGATTCCCGAGGGGTCATATCTGGATGGAGGAGGTGTATCCCGCACATCATATTGCGATTCATATACAACATACTCGGATCATTGGAACAAATACGCGGCTGAGGTGGGGCCGCGGAGCTTTTCCCTTCCATTGCTGGCGGTTTATGCGCCCAAGGCCGGTGAATTCTCCGGGGTTCCCGCCGGAACGTACACAATAGAAAATGTCATGCCCGGAACTTATGAGGTATATGTAGCTAATAAAGAGCCGGTTTACGGCCAGCTATATTATGATTATAACGCTTCCACTCCTACTGAGGGATTTACCCTAATAGGCACCGCTACCGTTTCCCCTGGATCCAACGTTACCCCTGTACCCTGACTGATATCCACCCGGATACACGAGAATAAAAAAACGCACCTACAGATTAATTTAATTGACCTCAACATTCATCTTCTTTATTTAGGATTAACACTTCGGACTCTATGCGATGTTGTCGGCGAAAAGTAAACGCCATGTAATGAATAGTTGGGGAAGTCATATGTCAGATCTGAAAATTATCGTTCAAAAGTACGGCGGCACCAGTGTCGGGACTCCTGAAAGGATCCAGGCTGTCGCAGAGCGTATTAAAAGTTACGTCAATAAGGGACAATCGGTCGTGGTGGTCGTATCTGCGATGGGGAAAACAACGGATGAGCTTATCACCCTATCGCAGTGCATCACCAAAAACCCGAACCACCGGGAAATGGACATGCTTCTTTCCACCGGTGAGCAGGTATCGATCTCTCTTCTTGCCATGGCCCTCCATGAAATAGGGATCGATGCCATATCCTACACGGGCTCCCAGATCAAGGTCATAACCGATGGAAATTTCAGCAAGGCCAAGATCGAAAGCATATCAACGGACCGTATTCTGAAGTCCCTCAAGGAAAACAAGGTTGTCATAGTCGCGGGCTTTCAGGGCATCGATAGCGAAGAGAATATCACTACACTTGGGAGGGGCGGTTCGGACACGTCAGCCGCGGCTCTGGCAGCGGTCCTGGGAACACGCGACTGCGAGATCTATACGGATGTTGACGGCGTGTATACCGCCGATCCACGGATAATAGCAAAGCCGCTCAAATTGAAAGAAATCAGTTACGATGAAATGCTCGAGCTTGCACGCCTCGGGGCAGCAGTGCTGCACTCCCGCTCGGTCGAGTTTTCGAAAAAATACAACATCCGGCTGCATGTTCGATCAAGTTTTAATTACGAAGAGGGCACGGTCGTGATGCCCAAGGAGGAAATGATGGAGAAGTATGTTATCAGCGGTGTAACCGCAAAACGGGATGAAGCCAAAATCACCATTAGAGATATACCGGACCGTCCGGGAATAGCGGCCCGCCTGTTCAGCCTCATGGGGGAAAATAAGGTATATGTAAACATGATCGTCCAGTCGACCGGCCAGGACAACAAGGCGTCCATTTCCTTCACGGTGCTTAAGAGCGACATGGAAAAGGCCCTGAAGCTGTCGGAAGTTCTTAAAAAGGAGCTCGGCGCCAGCGCCATTGAATCCAAGCAGGACATAGCTATCGTATCCGCCGTTGGGGTCGGAATGCTCTCGTCCTACGGGGTCGCCGGGAAGATCTTCCAGATGCTTTCGGACCAGAACATCAATATAGAAATGATATCGACGTCGGAGATCGGCATTTCCTGCGTCATTGACGATATTTACGCCGAGCTTGCCCAGAAGGTGATTCACAAGGCCTTTATTGAAACGGAGCAGAAATAATGCTTACCGTGGGCGTCTTATTCGGCGGGAGATCCGGCGAGCATGACGTCTCTCTCTGCTCGGCCGCATCTGTTGTTGCAGCGATGGACCCTGGCAAGTACAATGTTGTCGCCATCGGCATTGACCGTGACGGACGATGGTACGTTCAGGACCGGCCGGTGCTTGTCGATGATAAAGATTTCGGAAGGATCCTGAAGCTTGAAAAAAAAGGGAACTGGTTCGTCAATCATTTCGAGGACGGCAACAAGCTGGTCATGTATGACGTTGACCGGAAGAAGAAAGTTTCGGTAGACATTGTTTTTCCCGCCGTTCACGGCACCTATTGCGAAGATGGCACGCTCCAGGGGCTTCTGGAACTGGCCATGGTCCCCTATGTTGGGGCCGATTCCGTGGGATCTTCCATCGGCATAGACAAGGACGTCACCAAGCGCCTTCTGCGGGACAGCGGGATTCCCGTGGTGCCGTGGAAGACCATCATCAGGGAAGATTGGCTCCGGGACTCCGGGACAATACTGAAAGCCATCAGGGAAGAGGTTTCACTGCCGCTGTTTGTTAAGCCGGCACGGACCGGATCGTCCGTTGGCGTGAAAAAAGTGAAAGCTCACGGGGAGCTGATGGAGGCGATCAATTTTGCTTTTCAATATGACACAAAGGTCCTAATCGAAAATGGAATCGACGCCCGTGAGATAGAGTGCTCAGTGCTGGGAAATAATGAACCACGGGCATCGGTACTGGGTGAAGTCAGGACCTGCCACGAATTTTATTCCTATGAATCGAAATATATCGATCCCGATGGCGCTGAACTGGTGATTCCTGCCCTCCTTGACGGCGCAATTTCCGATTCTATACGCGCCGTGGCTGTTGAAGGATACCGCGTCCTCTGCTGCGGCGGCATGGCCCGCGTTGATTTCTTTCTCGATAAAAAATCAGGGGATTTCTACCTGAATGAGGTCAACACGCTTCCCGGTTTTACCAGCATAAGCATGTATCCTAAATTATGGGCCTGTTCAGGCCTGGAATATTCCGCCCTTATCGACAGGCTTATCGAGCTTGCCCTCGAGCGGCACCGCGCCAGGATGAGTATCCGGACTGAACTATGACCGTGGAAGCGATACTATTCGATATGGACGGTGTTATCGTCGATTCAATGCCGTCCCATGCCGATACGTGGAAACGGGTCCTCGGCGAATTCGGCCTCGAGCTTGATGATATCGATATCTTTCGCCGCGAAGGAATGTCCGGCAAACAGTCGGTCGAGGATATCTTTCTGGAGAAAGGACACACGGTTCCCGGAGACAGTGAATTCAATGGTCTTATTGCAAAAAGACACGCCCTGTTTGAGCAGTGCCAGATAAGACTTTTTCCTCTCGTTGAAGAGATGCTGGCATGGATCGGTAGCAGGAGCATACGAGCGGCTCTGGTGACCGGATCACCGAAGCGGTCGGTTCGTCATGTCATACCGGATGCGGTGCTGTCGCGGTTCGACGCGGTAATTACCGCTGAAGATGTCACGAAAGGAAAACCCGACCCGGAGCCGTTTATCAGAGCCATTGACGCCCTCGGAGTCAGGCCGGAACGATCCCTGATCGTTGAGAATTCGCCCATGGGTATCCTCTCCGCGCGGGCCGCCGGTATAGTATGCTTTGCCCTGGAGACAACGCTCCCGCGACGTTATCTGAAAGATGCGGACAGGATATTCAGCGGCCACCGCGAACTTCTTGAGTATCTGAAATCGAACATCCAATAATAATATCATAGCGACAGCAGTACCCCTCCTATTCCTGTTTTTTTATTGACAGTGCCTGTTTCATGCCGTTTTTATGATATTGTGTCGAAATGTGAATAATCCGAGCGTCCTGCCGCTTTAATGTGCGGACGCAGCAGAAACCATCTCCACCATCAGGGGCATGTATGGCAACAAATCGTTCAGAGAAGCGGATTGCGAAACAGACAGAGCGTCGCATTTCACGCAGTGAGAAAAAGGCCGCGCGGGGTAAAAGTTCGGGAAAAGCCCGCCGGGCAATAGGCGAGTTCATTGTCCAGAAGAGGTCCATCGTCCCCAACATGATCACCATGTCAAATATGACCATGGGCTTTTTCGCGATCATACTGGCCAGCAGGGGCGATGCACGGTCACTGGCGGTTGCCGGCATCATGGTGTTCCTGGGAACCCTCTTTGATGCTGTGGATGGAGCTGTGGCAAGGGCCATGCATGTGGCAAGCCCTGTCGGGGTGCAGCTGGATTCCCTCGCCGACGGCATCGCCTACGGCATAGCACCGGCAGTAATAGCATACCAGGCTTATCTGTCGAAGCTCCCGTCTGGAGGGGGAATGATCGATTTCGGCATGTTCATCGCCCTCATCTACCCGATATGCGCCATTTATCGGCTGGCGAGGTTCAATATCAGCGCCGACGAAGACGACCACACGCGTTTCAATGGCCTTCCGTCACCTGCGGCAGGGATACTTATCGCCTTAATCCCTGTCCTGGAAATACAGGATTTCATGTCCGTTCTGAAAGTAACGATTACTTTTCCATGGCAGGTTTTCATTGTTATTTATGTTATCATCAGCCTTTTAATGGTGTCGAGGGTCGACTACAGCAAGGTCTTTCCGGACATATACCGCATTGGAGGAAAGCCATTCCTGGTGCTGGCCATTATCCTGGCTATTCTTGGCATCGGCCTATTCAGCGCATGGGCAATTTTCAGCTTCATGTCATTGTATACGGTTGTCGGCATGATTATGTACGCTATTAAGCTTATCAAGCGGAAGAAAAAGAAGGCTGTCACATAACAAGCGAAGGAACAGTAATGAGCAGTGAATCAATTATAATAATCGGGGCTTCCGCTGCCGGTATTTCGGCGGCGCGGGAAATTCGCACTATTAACAATGATATCCCAGTTCAGATATTCACCGAGGAAACTCATCTGCCCTATTACCGGCCGTTTTTAACTGAATATATCGGCGACGATACCGTTGACAAACGCGCAAACTTTTATTTAAATCCTGAAAACTGGTATGTGGAAAAAAAAGTGTCTCTCCACCGCGGAGAAAAAATTGTTTCCATAGATTCGTCGGCTAAAACTGTGGAAACGGTTTCCGGCCAAAAGCATTCCTACGGGAAGCTCATCCTGGCCAATGGAAGCTCCCCATTTGTTCCTCTCAAGGATGCCATCGGCAAAAAAAATGTCTATTCCATCAGGACCCTCGGTGACGCGCAGGCTGTCCACGAGCGCGTGAAAGAAAATGGATCTGCCATTGTGATCGGCGGGGGTCTCCTGGGACTGGAGGCTGCGTTTTCATTGTCGAAGAAGGGGATTCCGGTAACGGTTGTCGAAGTAGGGGATCGGATACTGCCGCGCCAACTCGATACTGAATGTTCGTCCATTTTACAGGAAATCATCTCCCGGACAAGTGTCAAGCTTATGACCGGGAAGTCGGTTGAATCCCTCATGGGCGGCGATGCCGCCTCCGGGGTGAAGCTTGTCAGCGGCGAGGAATTGTCCGCGGGAATGATTATATTTTCCATCGGCGTCAGGCCCAACGTCGATCTTGCAAGAAGCTGTGGCGCACAGGTGAACCGCGCCGTGGTCGTTAATGGGCGTATGGAGACGTCGATGCCGGGGATTTACGCCTGCGGCGATGTTGTTGAATTCAACGGGAAGAACATAGCCCTCTGGATGCCCGCAATGAAGCAGGGAAAAGTTGCCGGTTCAAACGCGGCCGGCAAGGAGGCTCTCTTTGTCGATGAAGTATATCCGGCAATCCTCAATTCCTTCGGGACCAAAGTATATTCGGTTGGTGATTTCTGCAGTGAAAGAAAGGAAGGCGAGTACCGTGTCCATATAGATAAAAACGCCGAGAAAAGCAGTTATAAAAAGCTGTTTTTCGTTAATGATAAAATCGTCGGATTGATACTGATAGGCGATATATCGGAATCCCAGAAGCTGACGACGGCCATCAAGAGCGGCGCGGCTTATAAAGATCTGGTGCAGTAAGACGGAGAATATGATGAAGGAATTTTCGCATTATTCTGAAGATGGCACCCCGGTGATGGTTGATATATCCGCCAAGAAGGTGACCATGCGCACGGCAAAGGCGGCCGGCTTTGTCAGGCTCCAGAAAAATACCCTTGACCTGATTGAACGGCGTCTCCTCCCCAAAGGAGACCTCTTCCAGATAGCCAAGATCGCCGGCATCATGGCGGCCAAGAGAAATGCCGAGCTTATTCCCATGTGTCATCCACTGGCGCTGTCATTCATAGATGTAACCATAGAATTGGATTATGATACCTGCGGCGTGCGGATAAGGTCGGAAATACGCCTGGAGGGGAAAACTGGAGCAGAGATGGAAGCCCTGACAGCTGTATCCATTGCAGCACTGACGGTGTATGATATGTGTAAGGCAGTAGACAAGACCATGATAATTGAAGATATTAAATTAATTGAAAAAACTGGCGGTAAATCTGATTTTTTATCCCCCTCTAAATAATACCCAAAAAAACCTCTTTCCAGCAGCAATTTCATCAAAAAATTATCAATTTATGGTATTTTAACTAAATAAAGATGTTCTTCAAATTTACACGAATTTTGATTTTATTTTAAAATAGTTTTTAATAATTGACAAAAAACGGCAATAATTGAATTTGATTTATTGTGAAAATCTATGTATTAATACATTGTTAGCACTCTTTTTAATGAGTGCTAACAATCAAACAAATTTATTAATTTTTAATATATAAATTATTATATTTTAAATTAAACATCTAAATGCAGATTTTTTCTTCTGTAATAGAGGAAAAATAATAATCACTTATTTTATAAGGAGGACGGAAGTGGCATTAAAACCTATAGGCGATCGTGTCGTCATCGAACAACTTGATCAGGAAGCTGAAAAAGTCGGCTCCATCTATGTGCCTGATACGGCAAAAGAAAAACCCCAGCAGGGAAAAATTATTGCTGTCGGCCAGGGAAGACGCGACGGTAAGGATATTATTCCAATGACAGTTAAAGTTGGAGATACTGTTCTTTTCAGCAAATACGGCGGCATGGAAGTAAAGCATGGCGGAAAGGATTATCTGATTCTGTCAGAGAGCGACGTCCTGGCTGTAGTCGAATAGCTGTGACGGATTGAAATAATCATAACAAATCACCAAAGAGAGGATTCGAAAATGGCTAAAATTTTACAGTACAGTGAAGAAGCAAGAAGGTCCGTACTGGAGGGTGTGAAGAAGCTTGCTGATGCGGTTCAGGTAACCCTCGGGCCGAGAGGAAGAAATGTTGTCATAGATAAGAAATTTGGCGCTCCCACGGTAACGAAGGACGGTGTCACCGTTGCCAAGGAAATAGAGCTTGAGGACCCCTTTGAGAACATGGGTGCCCAGATGGTAAAAGAAGTCGCCACCAAGACAAATGATGTCGCCGGTGACGGGACCACCACAGCCACGATCCTGGCCGCAGCCATATACAAGGAAAGCCTTAAAAACGTAACGTCCGGTGCCAACCCGATGGACCTGAAGCGGGGGATCGATAAGGCCGTTGAGGCGGCGGTTGCATATATCGCTTCGGTTGCCCGTGAAATCGTGGATAAAAAGGAAATAGCCCAGGTGGCGGCGATATCTGCGAACAACGATGATGAGATCGGCAACCTGATAGCGGACGCGATGGACAAGGTCGGCCGCGACGGCGTTATCACCGTTGAAGAAGCAAAATCGATAGAGACCCATCTCGAAGTGGTCGAGGGTATGCAGTTCGACCGTGGGTATATTTCTCCCTATATGGCAACCAATCCGGAAACGATGGAGGCCATCGTCGATGACGCGTACATCCTCATCCATGACAAGAAGATATCTACCATGAAGGATCTACTCCCCATCCTGGAGAAAGTAGCCCAGGCCGGAAAGCCGCTTGTGATCATTTCGGAAGAGGTGGAAGGCGAAGCCCTGGCGACCATCGTGGTCAACACGCTGCGGAAGACCATCTCCTGCGTCGCGGTCAAGGCCCCCGGATTCGGCGATCGGCGCAAGGCGATGCTGGAAGATATAGCGGTACTCACCGGCGGACAGGTGATCTCCGAAGATCTCGGCATGAAGCTCGAGAACACCACCATGCAGATGCTGGGGCGCGCCAAAAAAGTCATCGTCGACAAGGAAAACACGACGGTAATCGAGGGCGCGGGAGCACAGAAAGATGTCAAGGGTAGAATCGCGCAGATCCAGAAGCAGATCGAGGATTCCACCTCGGATTATGATATAGAGAAACTGCAGGAGCGGAAGGCCAAGCTGGCCGGCGGCGTAGCCGTCATCAATGTCGGCGCCGCGACTGAGATCGAATTAAAAGAGAAGAAGGCACGCGTTGAGGACGCCCTTTCAGCGACCCGTTCGGCCGTCGAAGAGGGCATCGTGGCCGGCGGCGGCAAGACCCTCGTCAACGCCCAGAAGGCCGTTAA
The DNA here is from genome assembly GCA_041753395.1 of Spirochaetota bacterium. Classification (GTDB taxonomy): domain Bacteria; phylum Spirochaetota; class UBA4802; order UBA4802; family UBA5550; genus RBG-16-49-21. Next base: position 56,165 of record JBGSUQ010000005.1, on the reverse strand, counting down.
GGCAGTTGCCGAAAAGCTTAATGGAGACGAGAAGATCGGAGCGATGATCATCGTCAAGGCGATCGAAGATCCGATGAGGATGATCGCGGTCAACGCCGGTCTCGAAGGCTCGGTTATCGTCGAGAAGGCGAAGGGCGAAAAGGAGAACATCGGTTTCGATGCATCCAAGCTCGAGTGGGTTGACATGGTCAAAGGCGGGATCATCGACCCGGCGAAAGTCGTCAGGTCTGCCTTGCAGAATGCAGCCTCTGTTGCCGGCATGCTCTGCACTACCGAAGTTCTCATCACTGAAAAGGCGGAAGAGAAACAGCCGATGATGCCTCCGGGAGGCGGAATGGGCGGAATGGGCGGAATGTACTAAAAAATTCCTGTACTACAGCACTATGTGATGGCCGGGGGCATTCGCTCCCGGCCATTTTATTTATGTCGTAAAAGCGCGGTTATGTCACCGCGCTTTTTTTTATCGACAGGCCATGAGACCATCAGAAGCGGAGGAAAGAAATAATTCAGGTAAATGTGTGTTATACCGATCATAGAATCGGGAGATCAGCACGCATGAAATACGCGCGTGAAGGTTCAAGCAAGCAAACACGGGTACCCATGAACAACAATGTTTTAATAGTGCCAAATCGATTCAAGGATCAGTATGAGTTTGAATATGTCATTGATCTGCAGGATAAAATTCTTGTCGATGCCGGAGAGCTGAATCTGTCCCGGGTGACGTTTGTCGAGCCATATTCAATGCTGTCGTTGCTTCTCATGGGGAGAAATTATCTGCGTAAAAGCGGCAATAAGCTTAAGCTTGCCGGCATACCAATTAATATCCACCAGTACCTGCACCGTATGGATTTCTTCAAGACCGGTGTGTTTGAAGTGCCGGAGCGGCTCAATGAGAAGCTGCTCCTCAAACGGAGCTCATTCAGCAACCGTGTTCTTGAGATCACGGAAATCCCGAACAAGGAGCGGGAAAGCGTCCGGGTTATATCCACTATTGTCGGTGTCTTCAGGAAACGCGCCAGCCATATTTTAAAGTATTGGCTCACGGATCGTATAATCGATTATTTCGTCACCGTCATCTCCGAGATATGCCAGAACATTTATGAGCACAGCCTGGATTCCGGATACCTCGCCATGCAGACCTATTCAATCGGAAAGGAAAATATTGTCAGGCTCTCGATAGGCGATTCAGGGATAGGCATACTGAAAAGTTTTGAAAACTATGATATTAAGTATGATTCACCGGCACACCTTATGGAGCTGGCGCTCACAACGCCCATATCGAGCAAACGGGAATTCGGTTACGGTCTCTGCCAGGTGAATGCTATTGTTGAAAAGCTGAAGGGTTCAATATACCTCCGGTCGGGCAACGCCTCGGTTTCGACGCTGTATCATAAGAAAGGCGCCGGTTCTTCTTTTAACTTCCAGAAAAATGAACTGAGTAATTTTGACGGGACGCAGATTTCAATATCATTAATGGGATAACAAACGTACCATGGTCATCGCAATTAAGAAAAAAGCGGAAGAGCTCAAGATAAAAACACCGGATCTGATCACCAGGCACATGGGAAGGAGTATCTATGGTTCGATCAGGAATGTCGTTGAACATATCAGCGATGGCGAGACGCTGGTCCTTGATTTCGACGGGGTCAAGGTTATAGATTCGTCTTTTATAGATGAGATGATCGTAAAGCTGATAGTAGATTCAAAAACAGCCCGACAGGCGTTCTATATCAAGTTGAAAAATATATCGGCGATTGCTGAAACGAATATCGATCTCGTTTTCCGTTCCTATTCAAATTACAAAAACAAAAAAATTGTTGTAATTACTGAAAACATCTGCCAGAATAATGTGTTCTATATAGGGCCTCTGTCGGATCAGGAGCGCGATGTTGTTGAATTCCTGAGAGTGAATAAATCGATCAGTGTCGATGATATTGTAAAATTTACGGGATGGACAAAGGATCAGGTAAAAAAAACCATGGAAGATCTTGACTCGATGCGGGCGGTCAAGAAACAGGACAATGACGTTTATTTCCCGGTATAGCGCGGCGGCGCCAAGAGAGGGACGAGCGGGCAAGGAAATCGTAGCTGGAATGAAACCATCGGCAAAAAAAAATGCAACAAGAGTAAAAGATGACAGTCTCTACGGGCTCCTGTCATCTTATAAATCGAGCTACACCTATATCCGGATCCTTGTATCGGAGGAGGATGATTCGGTCATTCTTCAGTTGACGGGTAATCCAAGAAACTTCAATGCTATTGTTCCGGAAAAATATAATAATTACCGTATACTCCGGAGGCTTGAAATAGGGGCATCGAAACAATTCTTGAAATACGTTGTACCGGAAAACCTGATTGCAGTTCTTGGTCCGATGCTTGAATTGAATATCCCCCCGGATAAAGTCGTGATTACGGACAGCATAAAAAAAGACGGCATCTATGCGATAGAAACCATGCTGAAATATAGATTAAAAATGATCCAGGGGATCAGGAAAATTCTTAATATGAGTCCTCAGAAACGTTATGAAGTAATTGAAAAATATTTATCTGGCGATCAGGAATAACTCTATGACCGAACAATTGGATTCACTGGGAGAAAAAACGAAACAGATCGACATGGCCATGAAATATACCAGGGGCGATATCTTCAAGGCCAAGGAAATGGCTGCGGGCCAGTACCTGGATATCATGGTGTTAAAAGGAAAATTTATCGTTGAGAGCAAAGGAGTGTCCGGGGTTTTCCTTGCCTATTTCAATTATATACAGGAGTATATAGCCAATGTAACATGCATCATGTCCTCCAGGTCGGCACTGTTCGAGAAAACGCGGATCTTCGATGATTGGAAATCGCTCTCAAAGGACCTTGTGGCATTCAAGGAGAGCAGTGACATCGCGGATTCGCAGAATTTTACCTATTTCCTGATCGATTCATTTGTGGGATATGACGTTTTTCCGGACGTGCAGGAAGGTAATCTTGATGATCTTTCGAAAACCGTCACTGAGATTATAGGCAAATCCTTCAACATCGATTCGGTGAAATGCCAGATCGAGTTGGAGCCGACCAGTTCCCTCGCAATGGAACTGGCCGGGGTCAGAATCGATATTCCGGGAATGGAAGGGAACGATATTCAAGAGATAGTCGCTGAAGACGATCGGATAAGAATGATCGAAAGCGAGGCAAAGTATGTAATTGACGGGACCGCCATCCTCTCGCCCGTGAAGGGGAAAAACGTAAGCGACCTGATTGCCGGGGACAAGATCAGGGTAATTCTTGCGGGCAAGGACTTGGTTTCCGAAAAAATATTAAAGCTTTTGAATGCCTACGATGCCGAGGGCGCCCGCATGCCCATCACCGGAAGGATCAAGGCCAAGGTTCCCTTTGAAAAGGGGGGGTATATTCTGTATGCTCTCGTCGCCAAAGGGGTGCTGGCAAAGATTTTCGAGGAAGAAAATGTTAAGCTCATGCTTGATCAGCCCCAGGACGAATTTGCCGGCAAAGCGTCAAGTTTTGATAACCGGCTCTTCTATATCATTGCAGTCGTGGTGGGGCTTATCATTCTGAGCGGAATAATACTTTTCCAACTCCTTTGAGTATGAATAGACGACACCGCCGCTGGTTGTTTCCAACCCTATTGACATCTCTGGTGCTGCTCATTGCGCAAATGCCCGACTGGAAATTTTTCAGGGACCGGGAGGGGAACACCTATTTTTTCGATCAGGGCGGTGCCATACACATAACCAGCATGAAAAAATACCGGTATCGGCCGGTGTCCGCCCGCGGCATCGATTACTACCTTGAATACGGCAGGGAGCTTATCAACGAGCACCATCCGATCGAAGGACTTTCAGTTCTCAAGTCAATCTGCGCGCTTAAAAACAATAATAACAGGATATACCAGGCACAGGTGAAGGCCACGGAACTCATCATAAAGATGAAGAAGAACAACGGACCGCGCTTTACATCGATGAACGAATCGGCGTCCCTCATGCTCTTTCAGGTTGATGATGGGATCGAAATCATTAATGACCAGATGCTGTATTCATTCAAAGTTCCCGGTCGCATAGAAGTTGTACGGAAGATTGACCGGTCCAGACTGGAGTACCGGTATTCCGGCATTCTCTTCGGAGTCCTGCCGGAAGGGAGCAAAGACGACGGTGGAGAGGCGGGAGCTTATGAGATTCTGATGGCTGTCGATACGGAAAAATTCGCCGTGCCTTATAAAAATCTGTCCGCTGCGGTGGAAAAATGGAAGGGGAACATCGGCTATGAAGGTGTGACCCGCGAAGTGTTGGAAAAAGAGAAGAATCGGTGTGTATGTTCATTCCGTAACAGCAGTGCTCCGCGTTATGCGGGCATCGAGGGAATAATTCTCAATGGCAGCTACAGCCATTATGTCAGGCTAATATCGTCTGAATTGCGCTTTCCGGCGCAACAGAAAATCATGCTGAAGATCATTGATGGGTTCCGCACCGTGGGAAGGGCTGATTAACGCCGATTATACTGCCGTATACTCCAGCGCCGTTTCGTTACAGTTGTCCTGGCGCGGGCAATAGACGCAGTCCTTCCAGATTTTTTCCGGCAGAGTGTCCATGTTTATTAAAGTGAAACCGTTTCTCTCAAAGAACGTTGGGGTGTAGGTCAGGACAAAAATTCTCGGGGTGTTTGCCCCTTTCAGACGCGCAATGAGGGCCTGGAGCAAAGCCGATCCGATGCCCCTGCGCAGATAGTTCTTGTTAACAGCGAGTGACCTTACTTCTTTGAGGTGATCCCCGTAATCGAAGAATGTTATTACCCCCACGGTGATGCTGCCGATTTCAGCGATAAAAAAATTATCTATGTTATGGCTTATGTCATCGAGAGTCCTCGACAGGAGGATGCCTTCCTCCGAATATGAGGATATTATTTCATGAATAGAATCGATATCCTCTGATGTGGCATTTCGTATAGTGACGTTTTTTTCCAAATTTATTACCTTCGCGTTATAGCGCGTCACGCTGATAATCCCGCCCAAGTTTTCGGGTGCGCATCGTACCATGCCGGGAACCCGGCACAGGCAAGCATTACACGGATCCTTCGTATGGTGATGTTACCTTTTTATAATCCTGGTATTTTCCGCAAGCGAATATTTCTGGTAGGCAGCAATTTTTTTCAATGCTTCGGCAGCGTCATTGTTGTTCCTGTAGGGTCCTATATAGATTCGGTAGTGGGTGTTATTTTTAGAAAGTATTACTGTGTGACCGCGACGGCTTAAAAACCCGGCTATTTTCTGGGTCATATCATGGTCATGCTCGCTCGTAACCCTGATGACATAGGGATAGCTGCTTTTCGGGAAAAGCTTCTCCTGGGGTATTGATTCGGACGGTTTTTCCCTGCTTAACAGGGAAAAACTTTTACCGATATCGGCAACAGCGTTATATGTTTTTTTATCAACCAGCTGGTGCTGTGAGCCGCTGGTAAACTTGATACCGATGACTATTCCGGCGGTAAAAGAAATGATACAGAGGGATGTTATCAGGAAGAATATCCTGCTTGCTTTCTTTCTTACGCGATCCATTTCCCGGGGCGTGTTCTGGGCCATCCGTGGTAAAAATTCAGGGTCATAGGTGTCGGTGAATTGCGGAGGCGCTATCCGTATATTTTTTCTTTCATAAAAATCAATATTTTGCATGTCGTGACCCTGTATAGTATACTCATTTTGATGTCATGCGATGCCTGGAAGCATCACACGCTGCGTTTGTGCTATCTTTATTAAAATTCGACAATAAACACCATTTGCATAAGAAAATAATTTAAAAGGGTGATAATGATATACCAGCCCATTAAAGGCCCAAACAGGACAGGATCTTGTGTATAAATTTCGATATAGGATTTTTTTTTCTTGATTAGTTGGGAATATGTTTGGTATATTCTGTTTCAATCCCGAAAAAGGTATATTAGATATATAAGGGTATCCCGGATCTGCCCAAGGTTTTAAAGCGCTCCTTGGATAAAACGGATACCTGCATCTTGCATAACCCGGTACGACAGATGGTTGAAATAACTGCACATGATACATATTCCTTAATGTCTATCAAGATCGAAGAAATCGATTTTGTCAAGACCCCTAAATTTTCAGAGACCATAACCAAATATCTTGAGCAGAACAGGTATCCGAATATAATTCTCGATCTCGATAATCTGTATTATATTGATTCAACAGGACTCAGTTCTTTAATCAATATCAGCCGCAAGATCAGAGATAATGACAATGAGATGGTTGTCGTCTGCAGCAGCACAAAAATTCTTCAGCTCTTCGATATAGCCAAGGTCGGGATGTTTTTTAAAATTTTTGATACCGTGGAAAACGCGGAGAAGTATATCGCCGCCATGGAAAAACCGTGACCGCCATTGCTGTGCGCCTGAGCAGGCTACATGCCGGTCATTTTTTTCAGCGAGCGCACCTCTGCATCGGTCAGATGACGGTGCTCCCCTTTTTTTAATCGCCTCAGTGACAGCGTTCCATAAGCGGTTCTCTCGAGGCTCTTAACCTTGTAACCGAGATTCAAAAAGGTATATCGTATCTGGCGGTTCTTTCCTTCTGTCAGGATCACCCTGATCCGCCGGCATGATTCATCAATGCAGTCGACCTGGGCTGGTCTTGTTTTTACTTCCAGCTGAGGCAGGTATATGCCCTTGGCGATCTTTATCCTGTCTGCGTCTTCCAGAGGCCTGTCGATCTCCGCCAGGTATTCCTTGGTGATGTGGAACCGCGGCTTGGTAAGCCTAAAGGCGAAGTCGCCGTCGTTTGTGAGGAGTAGAAGGCCGGAGGTGTCACGGTCAAGTCTTCCCACGGGGAACACGCCGCAGCGGCGGTATTTTTCCGGAATAAGGTCCATCACGGTGAGCCGGTTGCGCTCATCGCTGACGGTTGTGACGTAGCCTCGGGGCTTATACAGGATCAGGTAATACGAATGGCCGAGCAATTTAACAGGGGAGCCGTCGAGGGTAACCGTGTCGCCGGGTTCAACGAGCGTTCCCAGTGCGGCGACTTTTTTTCCGTTGATGGCTATCCGGCCGGAGGAGATCAGTTCTTCCACTGCCCTGCGTGATCCCAGGCCTGAATGCGCCAGGAATTTATTGAGCCTTGTTTTCATTGCCCCTGCCGGCAGGTTTTTTCTTTCCAGTTTCTTTTAACTCTGGTTCGGGGCTGGTTTCGATGGATATCTTAGTGAAGCGGAGCTCGAAATCCTTCATGCTTTTTTTTATGATATAGTCGCTGCCGCGTTTTGCCAGATCAAGATTGCTTTTAAATGACGTGCCGCTGGAAAAAACGATTTCATTCTTGTTGAAGTCAAGCTTGTAGGTGCCGACGATCGGACTGCCCTCATTTCCTTTCAGGTACGACTTGTATTTTTCGCTGTCGTATAATTCAATGCAGTGGTCGGTGAAATCGCCGAATTCGTTGGTGCTCCACCACTTGCCGGTGAGGTATTGTTTCACCTGGGCCCGCTCGCTGTCCATGAACTGGTTTATGATCCTGTTCATGGAATCTTTGGACTTCGACGAGTGAAGGGATATATTCTGCCCAAAGACCCAGCCGGTAAGACCTTCTTTCGTTGTTATCTTGTACCAGTAGCCGCTAGTTTTGCCGACCCAGCTTTTTTCCCTGGACCGTTCCAGCACCTGCACGCTGGTCCCCTTGTTCATATCAGCAACGATCCCGGAAAAGATCATGGGATCGATGCGGATGGCCGTATATCCCTTAAGTATTATGCCATAGGTGTCCTTCGTGATCTCGTCGTCGTTTTTCGAGCATGACAGGCTTGCCATGATCAGGATGATGGACGTTATCATGCCGATAAGTTGAGTGGTGGTTTTCATGTTGCGGTTACACTTTTTCCTTTGATTGCAGTTCATCAGATTTATACATATACTAATTTTCAAGTATTTTCTTAAACTTACTGTTATTTTATTGAGTCATGATAGGGTGGTATGGTGTTGCCCGGATATTAATAGAATTTCATAAAGGAAATTATCTTGACGATTAGTGCCAATAATGTAGAAATAAACACCATTAAATGATGAGATAATGCCGGTTTCACAGCATAAACTCCGGTAAAAAATAGATCATTACAAGCAATGGATTGATGCAGTTATGGAAATACGTAAGATATTTCAGGATAAAATTATAACCGTGAAAACCTTATTTCTGGTCATCCTCTACTATGTTCTCGGCGGCATACAGTATTTCAGGACGTACACACGGTACTACATTGAAAAAAAGGCTTAGAACCTGTCTGTTTCTTGCACTTCTCATCTGTATCGCGGCTACGGTATCCCCTTCATCCGAAAGCATAACTATCCTCCGCGTCGACGGCGGTGAATTCCTGCCTCTCGATGAATTGATACCCCGGTCCGGCATCGAGCACTCCTTTGATATGATCTCCCAGAAGGGGAAGCTTTATCGGAAAAATCACTATGCAGTCTATGGCGTGGGGCTATCGGTTACGCTGATAGACGGCATTCTTTATAAGTCGTCCAGTGCGGTTCGCCGCCAGGGTGGCAGGGTCCTCCTCCCCCTGGACACGGGGGAGCATGTGGCGCGAAACCTCAATCCGGATCTGCGTCTGACGCGGAAGGGCGGGGTGCTGATTGTCGAGCGCATCACCGGCGAAGAAAAAATCTCCGAACAGAAAACCGAAAAGCAGCGTCCTGGCATGAAAGACAGGATCAGTTTTATCGTTATAGATCCGGGACACGGCGGCAAGGACCCCGGGGCGGTCGGGAAGGGCGGCATTCGGGAAAAGGACATCACCCTCAAGGTGGCGCGCTACCTCGAGAAGAAGATCAGGGCCAAGCTTCCCAACGTGCGTGTTTTCATAACCCGCGGTGATGACCGGTTCATAGAGCTATCAAGCCGGACGATAATAGCAAATCGTCTTTTAAAGAAAAATGAAAACGGCATTTTTATCAGCATACATGTCAACTCGTCCCTCTCCAACCGCATATCCGGGTATGAGACTTTTTTTCTCTCCCAGAATCCGACCAACGAAGAGGCGCGAAACACGGCGGCCCTGGAGAACAATGTTGTCATTCTTGAAGACAGGTCAAAGGGAAAAACGGGACGTGATGACGTGGATTACATCGAGGCCATGATGATCACCACACAGATCCAGAAAGAAAGCTCGGCGCTTGCCGGCTCGATTCAGGAAGGAATGGCGAAAAAAAACAGGACCTTCAGCTCCCGGGGTGTCAAGAAAGCAGATTTTTATGTTCTGCGGGGGGTGTTGATGCCGGCGGCCCTGGTGGAAATCGGCTACATATCGAATAAAAAGGAATCGCAATTTCTGAAAAAAGACAGCCACCGGGAAGTGGTGGCGGAGGGGATCAGTCAGGGCGTTGAGCTTTTTATCAAGAAATACAACAGTCTTATTAAATTAAAGTGAATAGGGCAGCTCTCATCCATGTTTGACGGCCCGGTGTGCTCGATTATTGGTAGGAATGGCAAAAAATCCTTGATTCTACGGGGGTCTTTTCCTAATGTACCTCAATCGCGGTGGCAAATATGAAATTTAACACGAATAAACTAAAGCAGGCCCTGAAGCAGAATGCTCTGATTTTAAAAAAACGGGCCCTCGAATTCCATGGTGCGCAGATACAGACACGGGCCCATGCGGCCGCGTCTCTGGTGCGGACCGAATTGATAGAGATCCCCGATAGGAAGGAGAGAAACCGTCGCCTTATCCTGCTCTTTGCCGGCATATTTTTCGCGGACTACCTGATGTACTGTCTCCATACGAACAAGAATATCGTCGACATCTTTCCGGAAATACCATCTCTTGCCCAGGAAAAGAAGGTTTCCGTATATCTCCCGGCCCTTGACGGGGCCACGATCATACATGAAACACGGGCGATTCCGGTGTATGATAGCGAGGAAAAGACCGCAAAGCTGCTATTCGAGATCGTGGTAAAGGGTTCCATTTTTGACAATACCGCCATGGCGGTTCCCGCCGGCCTCTTTGTGAGAAAAGTATGGATTCAAGGCCGGGGGGCTGGGAATACTAAGATGTGCGTTATTGATCTTGAGCCGACCGAGCTGAGGTCCGGTGCCGTGGTGATGAAAAACTCGGAACACCTCTTCAGGCAGGCACTCGAAAAAACAATTACTGAAAACATCCCGTCGGTCAAGTCGGTCCTGGTGCTTGAAAAAGGAGTGCCCGGTGCTCCCCTCTGGGAGCTTTAACCCGGCCACTCGCCCCTGAACACTTCCACCGCAGGCCCGGAGAGATAGATGGTATTGTCATCCTCCCGCCATTCGGTTTTAAGGTCCCCACCGCGCAGGTGAATCTGTATCTTTCTTTCCGTCAGCTTGTTCAGGATGCATGCAGCCGTTACCGCTGATGCGCCGGTGCCGCATGAAAGGGTTTCCCCTGTTCCACGTTCCCAGGTGCGCTGCACGACTTCCTTCCTGTTGAGGACCTTCACGAATTCGACATTGGTCCTCTTGGGGAACAGGGTGTGGTTTTCCACGAGTGGCCCGTATTTATCGACGGGGAATTTTTCTATCTCCTCCACGAAAATAACGACATGGGGATTGCCCATGGACACGGCGGTGATGATAAAGCGGGAGCCGTCGTCCATCTGCAGCGACTCGCCCACGGCCATACCCGGACTGCCGATCATGGGGATCCGATCCCGACGCAATATCGGTTCCCCCATGTTGACGGCGATGCCAGTGACGTTCTTGTTTTTCACAAGGATTTCGAGGTTCTTGATACCCGCGGCGGTCTCTATCCCCAGCTGTTTTTTGGCGGTTATCCGGTTGTCGTAGAGATACCTGGCAAAGCAGCGGATGCCGTTGCCGCACATTTCAGCTTCGCTCCCGTCCGGGTTGAACATTCTCATCCGGAAATCAGCGGATTTGGAATCGAGAAGGACCAGAATTCCATCCGATCCGATACCGTAATGACGGTCGCTCATGGCCCGGGCGAGCTTAGTGTAACTGGCGATTTTCTGCTTCCTGCCGTCAATGACGATGTAGTCATTGCCGGTCCCATGCATTTTGGTAAATTTTATCATTGCAGTATCCCTATTGTTGCTAGTGCCTGTTAAATATCGGCGTTGTAATTCAGTTGTTTACATGGAAAGTATGATATCATATCCCGCTATAAATGTAAAGTCATAAAATTGAAACCGGCATCGACTGGCCAACTTCTGAGCACACCCGCACTCCGCGCACGCCCTCTCCAGTTGACTGCCTCACCCCCCTGGCCCCTCTCCTTCGTAAGGAGAGGGGGGACGCGAATAAGATATTATTTCTTAATACAGGATCTTTCATTCTTTCAAATACATAAATGTTATTGCTTATTACATCATAATTGGTGACTTTGATAAATTTCAGACCTCTCTGCTTGATCAATTTTTGTGTTGAATCTTTCCTCAATTGTATTGCACTAATCAAATTCCATTTTTTATTAATGATCCTTACTTTGTTGAATTAGTTTAAACTATATACGAATAACAAATTGAAATAGTAAGCATGTTCCCCCTCCCCATTTCATGGAGAGGAGGTTAGGGGGTGAGGCTTGCGGGAGAAATGGACAGAGAATAAAATATTCCTTGATAGAAAAAGCCCTGTCGTACGATACAGTAATATGCGGGCAATGTTCAGCCGTCATCAGAATTTGTTCCAGGGATTAAAACCGGTAACAAAAACATGAAGAGCATCTATATACTCATAGCATCCCTGACGCTGTCCCTGGCAGCGGCCCTGTTTTTTTATCTGGATGATTATAACGAGTTTTCCAGGGGCAGGATGTCATGGCTGCACAAGGACAAAGAGATGCAGTCTCGGCTCCTTGCCATACCAATTGTTCTGTATCATAATATTGACGGCAAAGGACCTTTTTCCATTGATACCGGCGCCCTGAGGGAGCATTTTCAGCTGATAAGGGACCGGGGCATACGGGTCATCCCGCTGCGGGAACTTATACACAGGCTGGAGCATCCTGCGCCGTATCAGGAAAAGGTAATAGCCATCACCTTTGATGACGGGTACGGATCGATGTACTCCAAGCTTCTCCCTCTTGTGCGGGAATTCGGATATCCGGTCACCCTCTTCGTGTATACGGACAACATATTCCTGAAATCGTCCAAAAACTTGACATGGAAACGGTTGCGGGTCATGGATCAACAGGGGATCGATATACAGGCCCATTCCATCACTCACTGCGACCTGACCCAGCTTTCAAAAAATAAAAATGATCCAGAAGCGCGAAAGCGGCTTTATGAAGAGCTGTATCTGTCAAAAAGGATACTGGAGCTCTATATGAAAAAGAATATGGACTTGTTTGCGTACCCTTATGGTAGGTATGATCTCGATATCATAGATATGACCGCGAAAGCCGGATACCGGCGGGCTTTTTCAACTGATTATGGCTCCAACATTATAACAAGGGATAATTTTTGTCTGAGAAGACAGCATATAAAAAGCAGCTATACCCTTGGTCATATCGATAACATCATCCGTTGACTGTTTTTGCACCGCCCCTTCAATATATTTAACTATAAAGAATAGAATTAACAAAAATTGAATATATACCCGATATTGTATACAAATGTACAAGAATGGAAAAATAAAGTGGTTTGTTATGCGATAATTAATAGTTGGTATGATTGTAATTTTTTATTGACAAATATCATAAGTGTTTATTAATAAGAAATCTTCGTTTAATTTGTCTCTGTACCCATAAAAAAACATAAAAAAAGACTGTAAGGAGTGGACGCGGTAATGAGAAGCATAATCGGGACAGCCATCTTTTTATTTTTAATATGCGGTGCTTCCTTTGCTGAGGAAGTAATCCGGGTTGATAACCAGTATGTGCAGGAGTATAAAGGACGCCTCGGCATCTGGACAACAGTGGAATCGCAGGCAAAACTCAACTACTGCATCAGTAAGTATTACATTACATTGAAGGAATTTCAGGAAATCAACGGGTCTTCCATCACGTGGGGCCAGTATGCATTTATTCCCTATTCAGAGAAGTATATCCAGGAGCTGGAAGCGCAGGGCGTAAAGCGCGACAATATGGTAAGCCAGAAAAGCGATTTCATTTGGCCCCTGACGCAGGTTGACAATATTTCATCCACCTTCGGCCATCGGTATGGAAGGTTCCACACCGGCACCGACATGCCAGCCACCAAAGGAACTCCTATCATCGCTGTTATGGACGGCAGGATCCTTTCGACACGGTACGACGGCGGGTTCGGCAAAACCATTTGCATGGAGCACCGGGACAATTTTTTAACCAGGTACGCCCATTGTTCGGAAATTTTCGTTAAGACCGGCGATTTCATAAAAAAAGGACAGGTCGTTGGCCTGGTGGGTAATACGGGTCACTCAACAGGGAATCACCTTCATTTTGAGATCAGGTACAATGACATTCCGTTAAACCCGCTTGATTTCCTGCCCTACAAGCAGAACCTCCATCAAACGCATATGATGCGGAACTGGAAGTGAGCAAATTATAGCCAGAAAAAACAGAGGGCGGCATTTTATAATGCCGCCCTTTTTATTTGCGTCGATATTTTCCGTCCGATGAGTTGTTTATTTGGTTTCGCTCTTTGAGCTTTTATCCACTGACTCCTCGAGGTTGATATTGTTCTTCTTGAGGAACCGTTCCGTTTCAGCGTCAATATTATAAATGTCATCGATCATGGATTTAATCTTTTCCGGTGAGGGGAAAGTTTTCTTTATTATCTGCTCTTCCTCGTCGGAGCCAAAATAGGCCAGATTGGTTATCCTTCCGATTATCTTTTCGATGTCCTTCTGCGTGTTGTTGATGATGCATACCACGTTCGGCCCGGACTGGAATCCCCACTGGAACCCGTCCCTGCTTTCAGCGGTGAAGGTTTCGGATATGCCGTCGCCATTGGCGTCCTCAGCGTAATAGACCGTGCCGCCGTCAGGGGTCCTTCCCGACACCCGGGTGATGTATTTCACCTGGTCGCCGTCGGATATTTTCCTGCGAATCCTCTCGCGCTTCATGCTGATATTGGCTTCCTTCCTGTTGACGATCAATGATAGAAAGATTGCCACGTGCTTCTTTAAAAACTTGTCCCGGACGGCGAGGTAAAAATCCTTGTAGTTGCTGGTCACGAATTCCTTGGTTATGTTCCTCTGTATCTCGATCCGACGGTCGGTGATCAATACATAATTGGGGCTATTGCTGATCTTGTTCTGCCACAGGTCAGGAAGGGACTGGCTGCTCCGGTCGAGGACCGCCTTATTGTGGGCCACCTGTTCCGGGTTGTCGTAACCGTCCTGGATGAGGTAGACTTTCTTGTCCTTGATGACCATCAGCGCGGCGATGGAGTTGTCATAATCTTCACCGGCATTCTCCTCGGGGGTCTTCTCGAATTGCTGGTACAGGACGCGGTTTTCATCGTACCTGGTAAGCTTCTGGATGTCGACAAGGGTCAGGGTCAGCTGTTTCGTGTATGAGAACGGCACCAGGAAGAGAAACGATAGGGTGAATATGCAGACAAGGGCTGTTCTGATTGTACGTGTCATTGAGGTTCCTCCATGATTCATGGTGTATCGCTCTGATCACCACTGTTCCAGTACTGTTAGAACAGTAATACCGATTGGCAATTTGTCAAATATTTTTCACGATTCATCGTTTTTATCATGACGCTGCCGTTCTTTCTTCCATCGAGCCTTGTCGTATTTGGTCCAGCTTTCCACCGCATGGCGGGTAAGCGCTTTTTCTTTATCGGTACGTGTCAGGGGACTTTTCTTCTGCTTCTTTTTTGCGTGCTTGAGCCTTGCCCCCAGCTCTTCCTGCTCCTTGGTGGTTAGTGACGCCTCTGACCTGATAAAGTCATTCATGATCTCCGGGGTTACCGACCCCCCGTGGAGGGTGTCAACCAGGGCAAGGACCTTTTTCCTGTTTACAAGGTTCCTTACCAGGGCATCAGTCTGTTGCAACGCGTCATTCCGGGACGATCCAATCGCTCCGGTCATGGCCGCAAGGGCGGCCGTGGAGCCTCCTTCCAGTACAGCGGTCACAAGCGGTAGCGCAGCAGCGGATGCCAGTGAGGTGACGGCCAGGGAGTAGGGGAAGAGCGCCGCCGGGAGGTTCACCGTGGCCCGGGTAACCGGCGTTTTGAGATTACGGTTCACATGGGAGATTATTATTTTTTCCGCAGACCTGAGCGTGTCAGCGGATGCGGTCTCTTTCAGCGCGTCGACATTTGAACGCAGTTCCCGAATGAGGGTTCCTGGATTGACGGCCGCCGTAAAGATGGCGGATGAATTGGACTCGACGGTGTCGATGACCATCGCAGCAGCCTCGATTGACGCCTGCAGCGGCCCGGCCTGGGGATTTCTGCCGGAGGCCATTGTCCTGATAAGCGATGTGTAGATCAGCGCGGCAACGAGGGTGGTGAGGTCAAGGGTAAAAAGGCGCACCGCCGCCATGACGTCCAGGATATGATCAAGGGCAGAATTGTTCCGGAAGCTCAGAAAAGTCATGATCGGAATGATCCGTGCGCAGGGCTGTTCCGGCACCTGTGTATGCAGCGCCGGGTCCTTCATCCGTAGTATGAATGACCGTTCCACGGCGCCGGGGTATCGGAATATGCCATAATCGTATCCGGCGACTTCCGGCGAAAAAGCGACAGCATGCCGGAAACTGTCCGCGCAGGGGCCGCGCCGCGGGCAGGCCATTGCCATGATGATCATCATCTGTGCCATCGATGAATAGAGGCCCGGTTTACGCCATTGCTCTATCCTGTTTTTCAGGGCCGGCCCGGGATCGATATAATCGGTAATGTTTTTGAAGTGAGCATGAATGTGGCCCCTGGTCATGCCGTCAACCGCCGATCCCAGGGCATCGCCGATAATTACGGAGGTAAGTGTGCTTTTTATCATAAATCGTATCATGTAGCGGCCATGTTTTTCATGCAATTATTTTTCTTCCTGCCTGAAGAGCAAAAAAAGCTTAAAGAGAGCTGATTTTTTTCAGACCTGGTGTAAATCTGCTATTTTTCTTGCATTATCCGGTTATCCGGGAGTATATTATATAGGCAATCGTGAAATAGCGGTTGTGGAGACATAAATGAAGGGGCGAAAACATTACTTTGAATTCCAGGGTGGCTGATCATATAAATACAAGAGGAGGAATTATTATGAAGAAAACAATCCTGCTGGCGATTCTGATGCTGGCGCTGTCATCGGGCTGCACCAGAGAACCGGTAGATGAATATGCAATGATAACCTTTATGATCGGCGATGTTACGAAGAACAGCGCCGCAGTACAGATAGGCGATGTCATAAAAGAGAAGGATGTGATCCAAACGGGAACGGAATCGTTCTGCGATGTGAAGATCGGCCAGTCCCTCATCAGGGTGAAGCAGAAAACAAAGGTTGTCCTCGCAACCCTCATCAGGCAGGGGGGCATTGAAAGCACCTCCTTCGACCTTGATTCAGGCAAGATGCTCTGCAAACCGAAAAAACTCCTTAAATCGGAATCGTTCATGGTGAAAACACCGACAGCGGTTGCCGGTGTCCGCGGCACCCAGTTTACCATCGAAACCGACACGAACGGGACGTCGCGCATAAAAGTGTTCGAGGGCTCGGTGAAGGTAGCGAAAAGGGTCAAGCAGCTTGAGGAAAACATACCTCTGGTCCTGAGTCTTGCTTCGGACGTTAATAAGGAAGAAAAGGTTGTCATCACCAAACAGGATGTAGAAAAGACCGAAAAGATCGTGAATAAAATTATGAAGTCCGAATCGGCGAAGGGCGGTAACGCGGTAATCGAGACGGTCATTAAAAAGACCGGCAGGGACGTGGCGGTGAGCAAGAAAAATATTCAAAAATTCGCCGTCAAAGACTTTGAGAAAGACAACCGCGAAATTATAGAGATTAAGGAAAAGCCGGCCGAGGTCATCAGGGAAATCGGCAAAGTCATCGATGAAGAAAAGGAAGAGCCCCTTCCCAACGGGAGGCTGCTTGTCACCAGCTTCGAGGTCTATTTCATAAAGAACGGCAAGATCGAGTGGCAGGGGACGGTGGTCCAGGAACCGGTCAAGCAGAGCGACAGACTCTATATCGCTTCCGGTGAGTATGTGTTCTGCGCCTCTGTCGACGGGCCGGTAATCTGGAGAAAGCAGATAGCCAATGAAGGGAAGCTCCAGATACGCGAGAATTCACTGGTCATTTCAGCGAATGGGCAGGAAACCAGGCTGGACCTTAAGACCGGGGCGAAGATGTAAGCTTATGTTGAATCCCCCTCCCTCGATGGGAGGGGACAGGGGAGGGTGAACGAGAGACCAGAGAGAGATAAAATATTTTTCACCCCCACCCGGCATCTGCCGGAAAGGATGTCCCAATGCCGCGGAGGCCACGGATGGCCGAGAGCGGCCCCCGTCAAGGGGGAGGAATTCGCCATCTGTATTATCTACCCCTCACATTATATCAACAAGCGACAGCACCACTTTTGTCCCGTTGATCAAATCGCGGATCATTATAAACTCACTTGTGGTATGAACCTTCTGCATGCCGGCGGAAAGGTTGATCGCGCTGATGCCGGCCCTGTTGAGGATGTTCGTGTCGCTCCCGCCGCCGGACACCTCGAACTGGTGACGAATGCCAACGCGTTCCATGGCGCGTGCCGCCAGTACTGCGATCCTGTCTTTGGGGCTGATGGAGAAGCCGGAGTATTCCAGGGTCCGGGTTATACCGCATCGGGCGCCGTACCCCGCTGTCACTTTCTTTGCGATGGAACGTATGGTGTTTTCCTGCTCCTTGAGCTTTTGGTAGTTCAAAGAGCGAGACTCGAGGACGCACTCCGCCTTTTCTGCCACGATATTTGTGGCGCGGCCGCCCGCAATGGTTCCCACGTTAACGGTTGTCTCGTGGTCCACGCGGCCTGACGGGAGCCGTGTGATGATATCGGCGATAACATTAATGGCGTTGATTCCCTTTTCCGGCTCCATGCCGGCATGGGCCGCTTTCCCCTTGACGGTGATGGTCATGGTGGAGTGGTAGGGGGCCTGGAGCACGATTTTACCGACGGGGCCGTCGCTGTCGAAGACAAAGGCGTGCTTCGATTTCAGCACGGACGTGTCGAAACCTTTCATGCCGAGGAGACCCAGCTCCTCTGCGCAGGTTATCAGCATCTCTATGGTGCTGTGGGGCATACCGGTCTCGGCGATGTATCGCAGGCCTTCCAGAAACATGGCGATGGCGGCCTTGTCGTCGCTTCCCAGGATAGTGGTGCCGTCCGATGTTATTTTAGTCGCTGCCACCACCGGCCTCACATTGTCGCAGGGGGTGACGGTGTCCATGTGGGCCGAAAAAAGGACAGGTTTCCGCTTTGGGTCTCCCGGTTTGGTCAACAGAAGGTTGTATGAATCACCGCAGGGAAAAGATCTTGTTTTCACGTTGAGCTTTTTCACCGCATCGACAATGTAGTTTCGCATCTTTTCTTCCCGCCATGACGGCGAAGATATTTTTGTCATGTCGGTGAAGGTTTTAATCAGGCGCTTTGTGTTGATCTCGAACATGGAAAAACCTCTCAATGAACCCTATGAACCGGCGGCACCGGCCGGTCATACGCTGGTCAGAAAATTTTTTATCCGTTGGGAGTACTTCTCGATGATCGCGTCACGTTCCTGAGTGGTTTTGCCTTCCCCGTATAAGTGGATCAAGGGATGGGATGCATCGGGAAGCATCAGTACCCAGGCAGTATCCTCACATATCCGCAGGCCGTCAATCAATTCAATATTTTTATTGTCCGCGGCAGTTGACAACTCGCGCATGACTGCGGCTTTTTCGTCAGTTGTGCAGTATATGGTCGTATGGATGATGTTTCCCTTGGGAAGGGCCGACTTCACCGCATAAAGCGTGGCGTTTTCAAGTGTCAGATAATCGAGAATAAGAAGGAAGACGACCATGGGATCGTACTGGAGTTCAAGGTGGGGATACCTGCCCGATCCGCCCAGGAAAAGATCGGAAACGCCTTCCGGAGCCCGGAGGGATGTGCTGGTGCGGACGACGGTGCCGCCGCAGGAGCGTATCAGATCCTCAAGCGTCATTGAGGATGTCACGGGGATATTGATGACTGATTCGTTGCGGTATTTGAGGTGGTAGAGGCACAGAATGGCGATGACGTCATTGTCCGTCAGGATCTGGCCGTGCTCGTCCACGATGGTGATGTGACTGCTGTGGGGCCCAACGATCACGCCGATCTCACTGTTCATGCGGGCCATCTGTACGATACTGTCTATGGCGTTGCGGGTGTCGGATTTTGTCTCTTCCTCGCTGGTGAATTCCTTGATCTGCCCCCGGAGGACCATGGTTTCGCAGCCGTAATCAGACAGGAGCTCGGGGAAGATATGCGCCGCGGTGCCGTTGAAGCAGTCCACAATGATCTTCCATTTTTTTCCGGCAAGAAAGGTGTCGCTGATATACAACCGGATGTTGCGGAGGTATGATTCGACGTGATGGCTCGGATAAAAAAGTTTTCCCGTTTCAAAGGCCTCCTTGCGGGGGTAATCGCCGCGGAAGAATATGTTTTCGATTTTTTTCTCGCTGCCGAGGGATATCTGGAAGCCGTGCTTGTCGAAAAGACGGATCTGTATGAACTGCAGCTCGGTAAGCGGTGCGATCTGGATGTAGGCGCCCATGTCGGCGTTGAGAAACCGGGTGGTGTAGCGGTTCACCGGCACCGACTCGATTTCCATGTCGTAAACGTCGACTCCCATGGACATGAGGCCCGCAGTGAAGGCCCGCATGATCAGGCGCGCCGCGGTCGTGGTGTCCCGGCTTACCGTGATTTTAGCGTCCTTGCCGAGAAATGCGCCGATGGCGGAACCGAGCTTGGAAGCGAATTCAGGGGTTATCTTCACGTTGAAGGTGCCGACGATGCCATTCTCGGAAAAGAGGGTCTTCTTTTCCCGCTGCCCCCACACAATGTCCTCGGTAAGCTTCGTACCCTGCTCGATGTACTTGTCCGGCCAGATCCGTATGCCCGCTGCGATCTCCACGCCGGCGCCGATACGGCAGTCGTCGCTGATGACGGAGCCTTCATAAACGGCCACCTGCTGCTCAAGGACGCACCGCTTCCCGATCACGGTACCGCGGAGTTCGCATTTCGGGCCGATGATAGTGTTATGCAGAATAATCGATTTCCGTATCGAAGCGTTTTCCTCGATGATGCAGTTATCACCTATTACCGAGAATTCCGTCACTTCCGCGCCTTCCTTGATCCTGACATAGTCGCCGATGATCACCGGGCCCCTGATGACCGCGGTGGGATGCATCTCGAAATCCCTGCCGGCCCATATGTCCGGGGCGATTTTTTTTCCCGGAAAATCAATTTTCACAAGGCCTCCGAGGATGTCCCGGTGCACGTCGCTGTAGGTGGTCAGGTTGCCCACGTCGCACCAGTAGCCGTCGGCGATATAGCCGTAGAGGGGGATATTTTTTTCCTGCAGCAAAGGGAACAGGTCCAGGGAAAAATCGAACCTGGCGCCCGGCGGCACCATCTCATGGATGATGGCGGGATCAATGACATAGAAGCCAGTGTTGGCAGTGTCGCTGAAGACCTCGCTCCATGACGGCTTTTCGAGGAACCGTTCGACTCTTCCGTTTTCTCTGGTAATCACGATACCGTAGTCGGTGGGCTTGTTGACCTGCTTCAGCACAATGGTAAAGGACGATTCCCGGCGTCGGTGGAATTCCAGTATTGCGGTAATATCGAAATCGATGATGCCGTCTCCGGAAAGCACCACGACGGTGCCGGTGCTGTCGCCGATGGCCTTCTTGACGCCCCCGGCCGTGCCCAGGGGTGTTTCCTCAAGGGAGTAGGTGATGGAGACGTCCCATTCCGAGCCGTCGCCGAAATAGTTCTGAACGTTTTCCGGCAGATAATAAAGGCTTATGATAATGTCCCGTATCCCGTGCCGCTTAAGCAGATTGATCGTATGTTCTATGACCGGTTTGTTGATGATGGGGACCATCGGCTTGGAACGGTTGCAGGTGAGGGGCCTGAGCCTCGTTCCTTCGCCGCCAGCCATTATGACTGCTTTTAACATGAATAGTCTCCTCGTAAACGCGGTGATGGGTCTTCCAGAATGAAACCGGGATGCCTATGATATGTCACATGAAAAGACGTTCTGACCGGGTTATGCGATGCTGGCAGAACGCAACGTATGGATGATGAAGTGTAACAGGAAAAAAAGTTATGTCAACTACATTCTTCGGATGATGGCGGGCGCGGCGCATTCATCAATACTTGTAAATCATCCTGCCGATGATGAGGTCTTCCGGTATGGGTCCCAGGGTCCGGCTGTCGAATCCCCGGTCCAGGTCATCGCTCAGAACGAAATACCGGCCCCGGCCTATTTTGACTGCGGGCATGTTGTCACGGAAAGAAAAATTCATCGGAAAGATTCGCCGGTCCCTCGATTTTGTTTTCCACCGGAAATGGTGCGCGCTGTTGTTGATACGGAACGCTTTGTCGCGTATTTCCACCGTGTCTCCGTCGACAGCAGCGATCCTCCTGACAAGCACCCGCCCCGGCTCGGCTGGATTTTTGAATAGAATTATGTCCCCCTGCTTCGGCGTCATGTGTCTGAGGATAACAATGAGGTCTCCCTTTTTCACGTTCGGTTCCATCGAGCTGTCAGGCATGGTGAAGGAAAGAAAGATAATGCGGCATATAATGAATCCCGCCACTATCCCTGCGATGGCGGATATGATTTTAATGAGGATCCCGTTCCCCGATTTATCCTGGTAATTCATGGTTATGTTATCTGAATCCTATCGTGCGTGTGGGATAACAATAGGTGCGCCATAAAATAAAGCAATAAAAAATTTTTTATGGTCTGATTATGTCTTTAAACAGGCGCCGCAATGCTGCGTGGCATATTGTGTAATCAAGATTCCTGTCTCCCTGACATTAATTTCTTGACAAGTATGGTTAAATCTATAGGATTTATGAATGAGCGGTTCGGGTATTGCTGGTTTTATTATTTATTTGGCCACGGGCTGTTTATTTTGTACTAAATTTTCAATTATTTTCAACCGATCATTCACTTAGTAACGTTGTGGTGTACTTATCGTAACGATATTATACTATAGAGAATATCATTTTCAAAGGAGTTGGCAATGAAAAGGATGACCCGGTTAAGTACATTGTCGTTAGCAATCGGCGTAGTGATGTTGTTTTTCGGCAGTGGAACAATAAATCTCAAGGCCCAGCAGGAAAAGGAAACGGGCAAGACTGAGACCCAGGAAAAAAAGCAGAGACAGGACGGACTGGTCGTTGACTGGGTTAATGATTTCGAAGACTGCGAGGACTGGCGGGCGACTGCAACTTGTCCCCTCGGCGATACCAAGACCAGGAAAATTCCCGGCAAACCAAGACCGCTCAATGACCAGGGGCAAGCGGTGAACGAAGACGGCCAGCAGGGCGAATTCAAGAATGAGGTTACCGACGAGAACGGAATATCCCATAAGAACGAATACGTGCTGGGCATCAAAACATATTTCCTTGACAGGGGATTTGACAGGGTGGAAGCCTTTCCGCCCAATGAATATATTATCAGGGGTAAGGCTCGCGAAATGAAATTCTGGGCCCTGGGACGCAAGTTCAGGCACACCCTGTATGTCAAGCTCCGCGATTACAAGGGCCACATACACAAGCTGAAAGTTGGCCGTCTCGATTTCTGGGGATGGAAGGAAATGTCGGTCATTATTCCGGGATGGCTTCCTCAATCGTCAAGCTATGCGCTGCTCGACAAGAATCTTCATTTTGTTTCGTTTTTCGTCGAATGCGATACCTATGAAGTTCCCGGTACGTTCTATACGTATATCGATCAGTTCCGGGTCGTTACCGATCTGTCAGAGTTTACCGGTGATGAAACGATCAAGGATACCTGGTAGAATTGAGATAGGCTAAGTAAGATAGGCTAAGAAGGGAGGCTTTTAATGAGAAGATATAATAAAAGAACAGTCGCCATTATAGTAAGCATTGCAATAGCTGTATGTGTCGGCTTCCTGGGGAACAGGACGGCGCAATCGAAGCTTATGACCAACGTGCCTGCCGATATCAGCGGGAACGAGCTGAAGGCCATAGTTGTCGAGGATTTCGAGACTGCGGCCATTGGCGATACCGGCTGGCAGATAGAGTCGGTTCCGAAGAAGTTCGTCAAAGCGGAGACCGAACAGAAACTGAAAATGAAAAACCCGATAAACCGGCTCGACATGAAGATCGTCGGCGCCGGCCCCAATGATATGAACGTGGAAGAATGGTCCCTTACCGACAAGGGCAAGAAGAAGGAAAAATGCCTGGGTATCAGCTTCCAGTTCAGGTATCCGGGCACCAATGAAATCCACGTACTCGCTCCGCCACAGACGGACTGGAAGGACAAGAGCCCTAAATTGACTTTTAATCCGAGCACCGGCAAGGACGAGCAGGAGCGCGGGATCGAGCTTCCCGGGCAGTCCAAAGGAATTTCCCTCTGGGTCCATGGCCGGGGGCACCCTTACACTCTTGAAGCGTGGGTCAAGGATTACCGCGGATCGACGCACATAATCAAGTTCGGGTCAGTCAACTTCGTGGGCTGGCGTCCGATGAAGGCGGAGATCCCGATTGGCGTGCCGCAGCAGTTCGAGTCATTTCCGCAGACGCGGATAACAAAGATCACGAGATTAGTTCTCAGGGCGGTGCCGAACGCTCCCCGGGAAGAGCTCATGGAGGTGGCATATTTCTTCTTTGACCAGCTTAAAGTTCTTACCGACACGTATGAGGTCAATTTTGACGGGAACGATCTGCACAAGCTTATGGATGGCGGCTCCAAAGGCGGAGATAAGGGTGGTGAAAAGAAACAGTAGCAAATAGATCCGAACTACATTTTTAGCATTTCTTTTTATTGTCTGCAAATACCCATCTTGTTTTATGATGGGTATTTTGTATTTTTGAAATATTGATTTTCCGGTGGGGTGTCATCCGGCCGCAGCGGATGATGTGGATAATGCGCCGATAATTCCCTGGACGACAGGCGCCGGCAGAACAAGGGGGGACTACATCCCGAAAATATACAGGTGGGTTGATGGTATGGCAAAACAAAAAATAATGGAAAAACTCGATTCTCTTTTTAAAGAAGAAATGTGGGGAAGGATCGAACCGAAAGATATCGGCATTTCAAAATTCAAGATACTCGATGATCTCTTCAACGCGGTGGTGTCAGAAGATGCGATCCAGGACACGCTGGATGCCTGCAAAAAGCATATGGATGAACACTCCGATTCAATAACGTCCATGTACCTCGTAGGTGAACTCGGCTATCATCTTGACCGTCCGGAGGACGCCAAGCAGCTACGGCGTCTCATCGAGATATTTACCGGATACCACAAGTGGGCCGTTGTTGAGCTCATCGCGGAAAAAATACTGGAATACGGCGAATCGAGCGCGGCCCTGAAGGCCATGGCGTTGAGCCTTGAGCGCCTTGGACGGAACAAAGACGCGATCCCCGTGCTTGAGAGTCTCCTGAAAATAGACCGTTTCGATGCTGATCTGTCGAAAAAGCTCGCCTTTGCCATCATCGACGATGAGCCGGAGAAAAGCATTCATTACATGAAACTCTCCATCGAGGGTTTCATCAAGAATAAGAAATACGAGGAGGTAACCAGCCTCTGGACCAAGCTGGTCTCCGTGTCGTGGGGTGATATCGCCTTTTTCGAACGGATCGAGCGCTTCCTGGTCGAGGCCAAGCAGTTCGACCTGGTCGCAAATCTAATCAAGATTCTCCTCCAGAAATACCGCGATGAGGAGAACCCGGACCTCTCCATCGAGTTGCTCAAGAAGGTGCTCAAGTATCGGCCCGAGGACTCACACGCCCGGCGGGACCTGATCAACCTTTACCGGGTCAAGTACAAGGACCATTCGCAGTTTGAGCAGTTCATGAAGCTTTCGAAGCTCGCGAATTACAAGACACCGGCGAAGTACGCCATCCAGGACTTTGAGAAGAACATTGTCTTCGACAAGGGGAACCACGCGTACCACAACACGTGGAAGCTGGGCAAGATAATCGACATGGACAGCGAGAACATCGTTATCAACTTCAGCGGGAAGCCGGAACACAAAATGTCTATCCAGATGGCCCTTCAGTCTCTGATGCCGATCCCGATGGACCACCTCTACGTGATGCAGTATGAGGACCCCGATTACATAAGCAACCTTTTCAAGGACGATTTCATGCAGTTCTTTGAAATTCTTATCCGTTCGTACGGCGGAAAAATACTACTGGAAGACATTAAGCGAGAGCTGATCCCGGCTTACATTACCGAGAAGGGATGGTCGAAGTGGTGGAGCAAAGCCCGGACCAAGATCAAACGGGACTCGCACTATGGATTTTCCGAGAAGAAAAAAGATCTCATCTTCACGAGGGACAAGCCGGTAACCTTCGCCGAGGAACTGCTGGAAAGCTTCTCCGGATCCGACTCGTTCAGCAAAAAGCTGGATTTCGCAATCGAGTTCGTCAACAACATTGATAAAAATGAAGGCCTCTCGGTCGTCCCGTATTTTATCGACTATTTCGCCGAGGAGATGAAGGGTGACTCTGAGACGCGGCAGGTCCTGTCGTACATGATCCTGAAAGATATGACTAAATTCGTGGACCCAACCAAGCTCAAGCTCGAGGTGCACCGACAGAAGGTCATCGATTTTATAAAAGGGAGCCAGGACCTGGCGCTCCTCTCCATGAAGATATCCTCGTACGATTACAAAAAGGACCTGGTAAACCTTATCGAGGAATCCCGCGAGGATTGGCCGCAGGTGCTGTCCGAGCTGCTTTTTGAAACGCCGGTGAGGATCCACAAGTATATCCTCAACAACCTGATCCGCAACCATTCGTACAAGATCATCAACGCTTTCATAGACCGAGTAATCACGGGAGCAAAGCAGTACCCGGAGATTTACATTTGGGTAGCGCGGAACTTGCTCAGCAAGCAGTGGGATTACGATTGGCTCGATTATTCCCGCGAGCGTCTCGCGGTCACCGGCTTCAGGCTTATGAACGAACTCAAGAAAATCGAGATCGAAGGCAACCGGCTGAAGAACATGGTCCTCGATGTTATCTTTGACAATAACTCGGCCGTCCTGAAAACAATCGTCGAGCAGTTTGAGCCGGGATTCCTGGGAAAGCTCTATGACTTGTTCTGCAACGTTTCCTACGTGGAGGAGCCCCAAAAGGAGGCCTTCCTGGGGGTCATCCGGTCGAAATACGGCGACTTCCAGCCGGTAAAAGCCCAGCCCGATGAAGCCTGGGAATTTGACGTTGAAAAGCTGATCGTTTCGCGGGAGGGATGCGAAAAAATGAAAGCGGAGCTGGACCGCCTTGTCACCGTGGAACTGGTGAACTTATCCAAGGAGCTCACCAAGGTGGCCGACGTCTCGGCCGATATCAGGGAGAACGTCGAGTACAACGCTCTTATGGAAAAGCAGGCTACACTGGAACTGACCATATCAAAGCTGGACAATGAAATGAAAAAGGCCCAGATCCTCAACCGCGACGAGGTCTCCACCGATTCGGTGAAGGTCGGCACCACGGTCATACTCCAGGATGCTGAGGGAGGAGAGGAGCGCGATTATACGATTCTCGGGCCATGGGATGCTGATTTTGAAAAGCAGGTCCTTTCATACCGCTCTCCCATTGCGCGGTCTCTCCTGGGGTTAAAGCAGGGTGATACGGTGAATCTGGATATTGAGGAAGGGAAGAAAAATTACAAGGTAAAGGAAATCCAGAAGTACCGGATATAATCCGGGACATCTGAATCCGGTCGACTGCCCTTTAAATAAAAAAAAGAGAATTTTATTTGACAAATAGTGCCTTTCGCACATATGGGTTAATCCTGACAAGCCGCGATGGTGGAATTTGGCAGACACGCAAGATTCAGGATCTTGTGGGCATTACGCCTGTGAGGGTTCAAGTCCCTCTCGCGGCAAAAAAGCGACGATCATGATCGTCGCTTTTTTTTTCTAAACAACGCTTTTCCAAAAAAAATTTTACCGCACCCGCTCCCCCTTCGTATAACTACACAGAAACACACATACTGCGGAGGGCTTATGAAGATAATGAATGCAATCTGCCCGGTACTTTTTGTTTTAATCGTATCATGCGATTATCCTGAAAAGTACAGGACTTTTCTTGATATACATGGGTCTCGGATCCTCGGCATGGAAATATTTTTTTCCGCCGGATCAGTTATTGAACAGGAGACCCTGCAGGCGCGGGCCTATGTCATTCTTGACAACGGCAGGAAAAAGCCGGCGGAATCGGTCATCTGGGAAACCATGAATGAGGATATACTCTCGGTTGACCGGGAGGGGACTGTCACAGGCCTCAAGCCCGGTAACGGCACTATCCGAGCGTGCCTTGAGGAGATTAACGCGACTGGTTCCGTCGAGGTGTTTCGTCGAATTGATTATTCGAGAATAATGATTAATGAAGTCTATTATGACACGGAGGGGAGCGAAGACGAAAGGGAGTTTATAGAACTCTATAACGGTAATGATTATCCCTGCGGCATCGGCGGTATGATGGTAATTGACGGATCAGCGGCGAGCAGGGCCTTTGTTTTTCCGTCCGGGAGCGTCATTGGCCCTTTCTCCTGTGCTGTGATCGCCCGGTCCGCTGACGGATTTGCCTCGTTCTTCGGAAAGAGTCCCGATTACGGGAATTTTTCCTTTTCTCTCAACAACAGCGGGGAAACGATCATGCTTATGAAATCAGACGGTTCCATTGTTGATGCTATCTTTATGGAAGGCGGCACCGAGGGTTTCAGGCCTCCGGAATCCTGGGGTCCGGTCCTGCTGCCGTCAGCGATCGAGGGCCGCTCTGTGTTCCGGCTGACTTATCCCATGGTCACTACCGGCGCTGACTGGTCCAGCGGCCCGCCGACGCCGGGTCTCCAGTGAGACGCTCCAGCGCCGCTTCTATTTATTACTATTGATGCGCGGGAGTTCATCACTCGTCCGCCTCGTATAAGCAGAGCCAAATGCGACTTCCTGTTGCGGCTCTGCACTCGGCCCTCCTGGCCAGCGCACCTGTTTTTTCTCGGCGGAATCGGCGACATCCATGTCGCCTTCTCGCAGATGAACCCACCGCGCGATGTTTAATAATCATTGAAACGGCGTTAAGCGTCTTTGTGCCTTATTGACTTAATGAAGAAAAACCCGATGACTAAGATGATACCTGTCAATAATTATTAACCGGGAGATGGCACCAAGCTTTTGATTAAAAAATATTTTTTCCATCCTTAATCCTCATTCGTTAACAGGTCATAAGCAATTAACAATTAGGAGAAGGGTGATGAAAAACCGTATAAGAAGAAAGCCAGCCATCGTGATTTATGATATTAATGCCAGGTGCCTTGAACTTGAAGAATTCTCAGGGTTCTTTTCCAGACGAAGGAGGAACCGTCTTTATGAATCGGTCATGTCGGAAATCTGTGACAGGGTCCTTGATCAATTTGAGGCAGTTGAAACTATGTCGTTTTCATTGACCGATGATGGGTTCCATATCCTGATTTGGAGTGTGAGGGACAATAACAGGATCTCAAGGGTCATGGGCTATGTTCGGGACAGGTTTGCCGAGACGGTGAACAGGCATCTTGGCCGGACGGGACCGATATGGGACGGGCGCTGGTCCTTTGATATAATGCCCGAACCGGATGTTGATTAAGAAGGTCAACAGAAAAAATATTATGTCGAGTAATTCCGGCAATCATCCGACATTATTAATGCACGGTCTGTGAAAAGAAAACAATCCGGGAGGAGCTCTTTATGGCACAGGAAATGAATATAGACAGCATTATCGAAAACAGCAGGCAGGAGATACTCTTCGCCATTAAAGAGAGGATCAGCGCGATGACGCGTGGTACCAGCGCGCCGGTTCAGCTGCAAGGATTGATAATCGGGAACAGGAGCGGCCGGGGTCGCGATATGTTCTTCTATGAAATAACAAATGTTTATGTCGATGATGATAACCGGTTGTGCGGCGACCTGGCGGGAAAAGAAGACAGGTTATGCGACGGGATACTGTTCGGGAAAGACATCGAGGACCTTCCTATCGATGATCTGAAACAGGTCCTGGATCTACTCTACTCGGATAAGTGGGACATCGATGTGGCTGACTATGATATCGCCACGAACGGAAGACGCGATGGGCTGTATGGATTTCTCATGAGCGGAAAAGCCGGGATCTCCCGCTTTTTACGAAAGGGAGTCTGACGGCAACAGATGAACGGCGACGTGATTGATAAGAGGTTTGATGACATGCTGGTGGATGTTGATATGAATCTGTTCAGTCTCCAGGTAAAAGTCACCCGGCTGGTAATGGCGGTACTGTCGGACTATGCCGGGTGTTCCGCGGGGCTGGGTCTCTCCATTTCCCATTCCCTGGATGAGGAACCGCACATTATCCACTGCTCCAGGGTGTATATTGATCCCGAAGACGATTTAATCAAGATTGCCGAAACCCGCGGGGAAGATCCCATTGCATGGGACGATATTGATATTGCCGCTCAGTACCGGATAGCGCAGCACCTGTATACACGCCATCTTTCCAATTCCCTGTACCGCTCGCTTTCCAGCTGATTACCCCACTTACCTGATTGGCACGCTGAAGCGGTAACCGGTCTCACAGAATTTTAATTCTTCATTGAAAAAGGCTGTCCCGTGGTGGCTATCACATCATGCCAGAACCGTGAGGCGGGATCGATCACTTTTCTCTCTGAAACGGCCAGTTCGATAGGCACATGGGTGTACACGTTGTTCCAGATTCCTATAACCATGTCGGTCTTCCCCCCCATACCGGCGTGTACAGCGTACTGTCCCAATTGCGCACAGAAGATCGAATCGTTGGGGACCGGCGGCGCACTCCGTATCATGTAGCTCGGGTCGATGTACTTGAGATTAATCTCAATCCCCTCCTTTCCGAAGTAATGGTTAATTTCATTTTTCAGGAAAACACCGATATCCTCAAGTTTAACGTTGCCGGAGGCGTCCCGTTTTTGAGAGGCCGTGTCTTTTTCCAGCAGGTCCTGGCCGGCGCCCTCGGCAACGCATATGACGGCGTGATGGCGGTTTAATATCCTTTTTTTCAAGTGTGCCAGAAAGCCGTTGTCGCCGTGGAGGTCAAAGGCGAGCTCGGGGACCAGGATGAAATTTGCGTCGTTCATGGCGAGGCAGGCATGGCCTGCAATGAAGCCGGAATGCCGGCCCATGAGCTTCACCAGCCCTATGCCGTTGGGCGCTCCCTTTGACTCGACATGGGCGGTATAGATCGAATCCACCGCCTCGGAAAAGGCCGTTTCAAAGCCGAAGGTGCGCTGTACGAAGCTGATGTCATTATCGATCGTCTTGGGCACTCCCACAACCGCAAGCACCATGCCGCGGGCCCGGGCGATCTCGGCTATTTTATGGGCGCCCCTGAGAGTCCCGTCGCCGCCGATGGTGTAGAGGATGTTGACGCCAAGGCGCGAGAGGGTGTCCACCAGCGTCTCCATATCCTCCGTGCCGCCCCGGGAGGACCCCAGTATGGTTCCTCCTTCAAGGTGAATGTCTTCCACCAGGTCGGGATTCAGTTCGACCGGTTCATAACCCTTTTTCGGATCAAGGCCGCTGTAGCCGTACCTGATACCGATAAGGGACCGCACGCCGTAGCAGTAATAGGATTCCATGAATATGGAGCGAATGACGGCGTTGATGCCGGGACAGAGGCCGCCGCAGGTCACTATGGCGGGCCGGACCTGATCCGGCCGGAAATAGATGGAACTCCGCGGCCCTGCCAGCTCGAAGCTCTGTTCTGCCTTGATGCAGGTTGTGTCATTGTTCGTTATACGTGGGTCGTATATCATCCGTTCATAGTCGCTCACAAATGATGTTTCATGGGACGCATATCTGCCCAGAAGGGGCGATGGCACGGTTCTTGCCCCCAGATTTTTAATAGTGAAATCCATACGATATCTCCCTCGTGTTCCGGGGATTGTCCCCGGCGTTGTACTACTGCTAAACCATCAGATTCGGCCATTAAATAATCAACAAAAAAACGGATAAAGAGCGCCGGACAAAAGGATGAATGTGCTTGACAGGTTGATTTTTTTGGTAAAGAGTACAGATTCCATTTTTTAAAAACCGGGGTGGAAACATGAAACCGAAATACAACAGGGTAGGCGTCCTTTTTTCCGGCGGTCCGGCGCCGAGCGCGAACGCGGTTATTTCGTCGGTGGCCCTCAATTTCCTTGATAACAATGTCCCGGTCATCGGCATCATGCGCGGCTACGAATTTTTACAAGATTTCAATAAGAGCTATCCTAAACTCCGCAAGGATGTCCATTACGGGACAATAACCTACGACATAACGAAGGCCCGTAATAGAGGCGGGATTTTTCTGCGCACCTCCCGGGCCAACCCGGGCAAGGACATCAGGACCATGGAGGATCTGAACAATCCCGAGAAAAACGCGCGCCTCAGGAACATCCTTGACGCTTTCGAGCATCTCGAGATCGGCGCACTGGTGTCCATCGGCGGCGATGATACGCTCAAGACGGCAAACTACCTCTGGCTGATGGGCTTCCCGGTGATCCATATTCCCAAGACTATAGACAATGACTATTACGGCATACCCTGGACGTTCGGCTACTGGACAGCCGTGGACGTGGCGCAGAAAATATTATTAAACCTGAAGGCCGACGCCCAGGCGACGGACAGCTTTTTTATCGTGGAGCTCATGGGAAGAAAATCGGGCTGGATCACCTACGCCGCCGGCATCGCCTCAGAGGCCATCCTGATGATATCCTCGGAGGACATAGAGGAGGAAGTGGTAAACCTCGAGCATATGGTCGAGAAGATCACCGAAATCATCATCGCGCGAGAGAACGACCAGAAGCCATACGGTGTTATCGTTATTTCCGAAGGGATAGTCGACAAGCTGCCGGAGGAGCTGAAGCCGAAGGCGACCGACAAGCATGGAAACCTCCGCCTCGGGGAGGCGAAAATCTCCACCATTATTGCCGAGCACGTCAAGGAACGGTACAAGGACAAGACCGGCCTCGATGTAAAAATTACACCGAAGCAGGTGGGCTACGAGATCCGGTCGGCACACCCCACCGCCTTTGACGTGGTCATGGGAAGCATGCTTGGCTTTGGTGCGGCCCGGTATTTTCTGGACAATAATTTCGGTGTTATGGTTTCGGTAACGGACAACTTTGACCTGAAATCGGTGCCCTTTTCTGAACTGATCGACAAGGACACGCTCCTGACCAGGCTTCGCGATGTCCCGCGCGGCAGCGACTTCTTTAACCTTAAAAACAGGTTCCAGTATACAAACATCTTTGAGTAGGGCGATGCGGGCATCATCATGAAAAGAACATCTTCTGCAATCATCCTGCTGGCCTGTATACTCCTGGCGGCGGGATGCTCCCGTGACAGGGTATCCACGAGCTTTGGCGGAGTCTTCGAGAAGCTTAAAAAGGCGCGCGATTTCAGCGAGGCGAAACAGTGCTACACCGGCGGGACGATTGACGCTATCGATGAGGCGGTCAGCGACGGCGTCATCGGGGAAAAGGACAGGCTCCGCATACTCCCCCTTTTCAATGAAAAGACCACATGGGACGAACTGTCCCGGAAGAATGACGGTTCCCGCGGTTCAATACGGATACGCTATACCGGGCACCCGATTGAAAATATGATCGGCTTCGAGATGGATTTCAAGCTTCAAAAGGATGGCGGCTCGTGGAAGATCGACCTGGAAGACGAAATCAGTCAGGCCCTGCGCGGCCGGGAGAAAGGAAATGCCGCGGATTATATCCAAAAAATTAAGCGAAAGTACTGACGGCCCTTCGGCACCTCATCCGCTTTGACCCCCCCGATCCCCCCATGGGGCGCGCAACAGGTGTTTTCATACTTGGTCATTTCGAATTCCTCTACAAGTTCAGGATAGGCTTCGTGAGAAATTATTTTTAGCCTTCTCCTCGCTTCGATCGTTGAAATGGTTGTTGGATATTTATTTGCTGAATGATAATAAGGTAGAATATATTTACGCGTGCCCCCTCGGGGGGGACAGGGGGTATTACAAAGTTGATGGAAATGCTTTCTCAATACATGGATATGGCGAGGTTGAGGATTATTTCCTCCATCAGCTCTTTCGCCTCCATGTCTTCGGGAAATTGTTCGATGAAGGTCATGCACGCGATGTATGCCATGAAGAGGGCTCCGGTCTCTATATACAGGTTGATCAAATTGAAGTGTATTTCCTCGATGTCCTGGTTGATTTCAAGCGACTGCGTGTAGTAAAAGATAGCCTGTTCCGGCTCGCCCATCTCCCAGCAGACTCCGGCGAGATTTGCCAGGGTCACGGCGTCATTGGGGTTCAGCTTGATGGAACGCTCCAGGACCTGCTTCGATTTCTTGAATTTTCCCAGTTCGCAAAGGGTGATGCCGAGGCCGTTCAATATGTCCGGGTCGGTTCCATCGAGCATGGCGCCGATGCTGAAGAGCTTCAGGGCCTTGTCGAAATCCCCCATCTCGACATATTCATAACCTGTGTCGATGAGCAGGGCGGGGTTTTCCCTCAGTTCGCTCAGTTCTTCCATACCGATCTGCATTTCCTTGAGAACAAGGGAATTGATCTTCTTCTGGGTCCGCGCATTCGCTCTTTGATTGTCTGACATTGTCATAGTATTATGTCTTTTACCATAATTTTGACACTATTGCCGAAGATGGTTTATGTCAATAAAAATATTTTCCGGAATTTTAAGGGTTTCAAGCTGCTCTTTATATTAATTCTAGACCCTGTGTGGTAGTAATCATTCAATCGGGATGGCTTCCTATCACGTAATTACAATCACGCAGGTCGACAACGAGTCATGAAAAAATTACTTGACTGATTTCCGGTATTATTTCTTATTGAAAAATTCAAGAATAATACCTGAATGTAATCCTTTAACCTTATAGGAGTCATCGAATGCCAAAAGAGAAAATATTTTGCGCAAACTGCCAGCACTGCATTGTCATACGGCAATATGAATCCGAACCCGACCGGTATGTTTTGAGGGTCAAGTGCCTCAAGAAAAAATGGGTCAAGCGGTCAGGCGAGGAGAAACTGTACAAGTTTTTTACCGTGGCGCGCAGGATAATGGATGATTGCGAATATTACACGGAATCAGGCGAGCTGTTTCCGTATATCAAAAATCTCAGAAAAGAACTGCCGATCAAGGACGAAATATACTCCACTAAGGACGTATAGCGATGTTTTCACGTTTTGGTGGTGGTATCCATCCGCCTGGACATAAAAGCATTACCGAAGACCTGGAATTTGTAAATTTTCCGATACCCCATGCCTGCTATATCCCGCTTCTGCAGCATATCGGGGCCCCGTCAAAGCTGGCCGTTACCGTGGGAGACATCGTTTCCGAGGGCCAGCTTATCGGCAGTGCTGACGGCTTCATCAGCGCCAACGTACATTCGTCGATACCCGGCAAGGTGGTCGATATAGCGACGGTGCCGACGATATACGGGCCCCAGCAGTCGGTCATCATCGAGGCGGAGGGGTCTTTTTCCTCCTCCGCGATGCCCCAGGAGCCGGAGGATTGGACGGCCATGTCCCCTGCGGATATACTCGGCCGGATCAGAGAGGCCGGCATTGTGGGGTTGGGCGGTGCGGCTTTTCCCACCGCGGTCAAACTTTCGCCGCCGCCGGAAAAGAAAATCGACACCCTTGTTGTGAACGGCGCCGAGTGCGAGCCCTATCTGACTGTCGACGATATGCTGATGCGGACATTCCCTGAGGCGGTCATCGCGGGAACCCGGATTGCCCTGAAGGCCCTGGGCATTCAAAAGGCTGTTATCGGCATCGAGGAGAATAAAAAAGAAGCAATAGCCGCGCTGAAAAAAGCCCTGGCCGCTTCTGGCATACCGGAATCTATCAGTATAAAAAAACTAAAGACGAAATACCCCCAGGGCGCGGAAAAACAGATGATCTACAGCCTTCTCCAAAGGCGGGTTCCCTCGGGAAAGCTGCCGATGGACGCAGGAGTCATTGTCCAGAACGCGGGAACCGTTTTTGCTGTCCGTGAGGCGGTTCTTTTCAACAGGCCGCTTTTTTCCCGCTACATGACCATTTCAGGGAACGCCATTAAAAACCCGGGCAATTACAAGGTGCGCATCGGCACCCGCATCGCCGACATCGTCGAGGAGTGCGGCGGCCTCACTGAACAGCCTACCCGGATCGTCATGGGCGGCCCTCTTTGCGGCACCGCCGTCCACTCCCTTGATTTCCCGGTGGTCAAGGGCACGTCCGGGATACTCTTTCTGACCGGGAAAGAAGTCGCTGCCAGGGACTTCTCCCCCTGC
Source organism: Spirochaetota bacterium (assembly GCA_041753395.1). GTDB lineage: Bacteria > Spirochaetota > UBA4802 > UBA4802 > UBA5550 > RBG-16-49-21. Next base: position 20,759 of record JBGSUQ010000005.1, on the reverse strand, counting down.
ATACGGTGCGGGAAATGCGTGGCTGTGTGCCCAATGGGGCTTCTCCCCAACGAACTCGGTGCCGCCGCGGAGAAGGAGCGTCTTGATCTTGCCCGGGATCTCCATCCGTACGACTGCATCATGTGCGGCTCCTGCAGCTATGTGTGTCCGGCGCAGCGGCCACTGAACCATTTTATAAAGCTGGCCCAGCAAAAGCTGAAGTCCAATACCTGATCGTGGTGGTGCCATGGCCGAAAAGGAAAAATCAGAGAGAAAACAAAAGCTGCTGGTACTGACCGGCGCTCCACACATTCGTTCCGGCGAATCGATATCAAAGATAATGTGGTCCGTCGTCATTGCCCTCGCGCCGGCCGCGGCCTTTTCCGTGTATCTCTTCGGGATACCGGCCCTGAATCTGATGGCCGTGTCCGTGGCGTCAGCGGTGGCAGCCGAGGCGCTGATACAGTTGCTGCTGCGGAAGCGGGTGACGGCCCTGGACGGTTCAGCGGCAATCACGGGGCTCCTCCTGGCCATGAATGTCCCCCCGGGGTCGCCTCTCTGGATGGTTGCCATTGGCTCTGCTTTTGCCGTTATTATAGTCAAACACCTCTTCGGTGGCCTGGGGTTCAATATCTTCAACCCGGCCCTGGCGGCCCGGGCCTTTCTCCTTGCGTCATGGCCTGCCCATATGACCACGACGTGGCACCGCTTCGGTGAACATAATGTCCTCATGCAGAATGCACAGAACGGCGCCGGTTTTCCCCCGGCAGTGTTCGACGCCCTGACACAGGCGACTCCCCTCGGTCTCATTAAAGAGGGCCCGAGGATACTGGCGGATAATAATATCGCCCTGTCAAAACTATACGACATGGCCCTTGCACCGGAAATGCTCAGGTCCCTCTTTCTCGGCACCGTTGGAGGCTCCATCGGAGAGACATCGGCCCTGCTGCTCCTTGTCGGGGGGCTTTTCCTTATGATAAGAAAAATAATCACCTGGCATATACCGGTAACATTTATAGGATCCGTTGCCGCCGCTGCCGCGGGATATTACACCCTGACCGGTTTTCACGCGCCTCTCCTGATGGTCCTGTTCCATGTCCTGTCAGGCGGTCTTATCCTGGGCGCTTTTTTCATGGCCACTGACATGGTGACGTCGCCGGTGTCAAAAAAAGGGATGGTCATCTTCGGGATCGGGTGCGGACTGCTCACCTTCGTTATCCGCCTGTGGGGCGGATATCCCGAAGGTGTTTCCTATTCCATCCTGATCATGAACGCTGTTGTCCCCCTCATTGACCGGTACACGAAGCCACGGGTATTCGGCGTGCACGAGGGAAAGAATCTCACGGGGGCGGCTAAATGATGAGGGACATTGTAAAACCAACCGTCGTACTAACGGCCATCGCACTTGTCTGCGCCTTGCTTCTATCCCACGTGCAGAAATTGACCGCTCCGGCCATACTCAAACGCACAAAGGAAAAGCAGGTACAGGCCCTGACCCTGGTTCTCCCCGGCTTCACCATGGGCGGAGAGCAGAAGGTCCTGGTGGATGGGGTTGAATTCACGTGGTGGGAAGGGGAGAAAAAGGTCGACGAAAAGACCGTGTACATGACCGCAAGCAAGACCGTAAAAGGATATGCCTTTATAACAAAGAAACCCGGCTACAGCGGCGATATCGAGTCGATGGTGGGCGTGGATGAAAACGGTAAAATAACCGGCCTGACCGTCATCAGCCAGACTGAAACGCCGGGACTCGGGGCACGGTGCGTTGAAGTTGCCAATCGTAAGACCATGTGGGACCTCTTCCGGAGCGGCAAGCCGGCGAAGGACTTCGGCGACGAGGCGCGGATACCCTGGTTTCAGAAGCAGTTCGAGGGCCTTGACGCCAAGGTGAAGATCGGCGTCCTCAAACTCGGCGTGTGGAACCCCGGCATGCGCGGAAGCTTGATCGAGAAGAACGCCATATCGGCAATAACGGGGGCGACGATCACATCATCAGCGGTGATCGCAGGCATAGAGGCCGGCATGGCGCGGCTTGTGAAGGCCCGATCGATGCAGACATCGGCCGCCGCGGGAGGCGCCAGATGAATTACTGGAAGGAACTGGTAAAGGGGATATGGTCGCGGAACCCGCAGCTCGTCATAGGATTGGCTTTCTGCCCGACCCTGGCGGTATCCACCTCCATGTCCAATGCCCTCTGGATGACCCTGGCCGCCACCTTCGTGCTGGTCTGCTCCAACCTGATCATATCGTCGATCCGAAAGATCGTGCCCGGCCATTTGAGAATACCCATCTTCATCACCATTATCGCGACCTTTGTCACCGTGGTCGATCTCCTGCTCAACGCGTACCAGCCAGATGTGTACCAGTCCCTCGGCATCTTCATCCCCCTCATCGTGGTCAACTGCATCATCCTGGGGCGGGCCGAGGAATTCGCCCAGAAGAACGGTGTCTTTGTATCGGTACTGGACGGCATCGGAATGGGGATCGGCTTTGGCCTGACCCTCACGGTCCTGGCGGCTGTCAGGGAGGTCCTGGGCGCCAACACTCTTTTCGGCTACACCCTGATAAACGGCATGGAGCCGGCAACAGTCATGATCATGGCGCCGGGGGCCTTCTTCATCCTGGCCCTCATGCTATGGGCCATGAACGTGATCAATTCCCGGTCAAAAAGGAAATAGCCCATGGAAATCAAGGTCTTTGTCACGATACTGCTGAGCACGATTTTCATCAACAACTACGTACTGGCGCGGATCCTGGGACTCTGCCCCTTCCTGGGAGTTTCCAAAAAGCTCGGTTCTGCTGTGGGCATGGGCATGGCGGTCATATTCGTCATGACCCTGACATCATTCATAACCTATCCCATTTATAAATACGTGCTGGTGCCGTACGGGATCGCGTACCTGACAACCATCGTCTTCATTCTGATCATAGCCGCCCTTGTGCAGCTGGTGGAGATGGTCATCGAGAAGACATCGCCGTCCCTGTATCAGGCCCTGGGCATCTTCCTGCCCCTCATCACCACCAACTGCGCGGTGCTGGGCGTCGCGGTGCTCAATCTCTCGTCGGGATTCGCCGAACCGAATGTCTCTATGGGCCTGCTGAAGAGCGTGACCCAGGGGTTCGGCGGCGGGGTCGGCTTTACCCTTGCCCTGGTCATAATGGCGGGGATACGGGAGCGCCTGGATCTGGCCGATATACCGGAGAACCTGAAGGGCGTGCCTATCACCTTCATCACCGCCGGGCTCCTCGCCCTGGCGTTTTACGGATTTTCCGGGATGAAGATATAAGCCTGACGTATCCAGTCTCCTTTTTTCGAGACCCCCCTGTCCCCCTGGGGGGGGCATGAGGGATTAGTTTTTATATTGGTGTAATCAGAATCGATGATATGAAGTTCATGTGCATCCCTCGTGTAAAAAAATGTAATAATTACTTGAATAAAACGAGTAGTTATTTATTACCTGAATAATCAATTCTCAACATCATTTGTATTTGATTCGTGTCCCCTCGGAGGGACAGGGGGACCAACTCATCACATGGAAATAATGAAACCGACCGTAACGCTCTTGGCTGTCACGCCGGGGGCGGAGAAGCTCATAGAGGAGGCAGGCCGCACCTGCTATCTTTCCCTGGACCGGATAGCGGATGGGAGCGAAAAGAGCTTCATCCGCAACTGCATAAAGCGGGGTCATCATTCGATCCTGGAGCACGCAGCAGCGTCGTTCCGGATCACCGGGGCATCCCGCTCCTTTACGCACCAGCTGGTGCGGCACCGCCTGGCCAGCTTTTCACAGCAGTCCCAGCGGTACGTGGACGAGGCTGGCTTCAATTTCGTGATCCCGGACTCCGTCCTTGCCGATGAGGGGGCGGCCACCCTCTTCAGAGACTTCATGGCGCGCGCTGAAGAAACCTACCGCCTCCTCAGGGAGAGGGGGATCAGGAAGGAGGATGCGCGCTTTGTCCTCCCCAATGCCTCGGAGAGCCAGATTGTGTTTTCGGCCAATTTCAGGGAGCTGCGCACGGTTTTCAAGCTCCGCCTCGAGCGGAGCGCACAGTGGGAGATCCGGCGGGTATGCGTTGAGATGCTGAAAGCCCTCCAGATTGAAGCCCCGTCCGTATTCGGCGATTTTATCATCGATGAAGAGACGATGACGGCGCGGTCGGAGCTTGCCTGATCTTCGGCGGCTTCAAATCTTTACCACGTATTTCAGCAGCAGTGTGAACAGGGCCATGAGCACGGTCATGACAAGGGGCAATGACCATACTGACCACTTGAGGGTTTCAATTTTCGAATCAAGAGCATTAAATTTAGAATCATTAGCTTCGAATTTCGAATCAATGGCGTCGAAGCGGGCATTGACTTCATCAATCAATTCTTTCTTGAAATCACGCCTGAATTGATCAAGCTTTCTGGTGAGAAGGTTCTCGAACCGCATTTCGATGATCTCGATTATCTCGTCCTTGATGGTTTTATATTCATCAAAGGTAGGTTTTTTAACAGCTGTTTTCGGCATTTTCTTCCTCATGACAATAGAATAGTGATGCATGATGCGCCGGTCAATATTAATTCACATTGTGTGAATGGAAATATTGTTCCGGCCCTCATAAGCACAACGAACGGCATGGGGAATTAATTAAATAAAATCGGGAGTAAGATAATTTTTTTCGACCAGCCCAGGCATGCGGTGCTACTTCAGGGCGACGTTCATCTCGAGCTGCCCCATGGGGCTGTAGAGGTTGATGCCCAGCGTCGTTTGCTTGATGAGGGTAATGGTGAAGTCTTTTCCTTCAACGACGGTGGGCGTCGTCATGTTGATGCGCTTGCCGGTCGTGGCGAAGAGGTTCATGGCGTTTCCCGTAATCATATTGGCCATCTCACCCATGACGTCCTTGTATTCACGCTGGGTCTGCTCATCCGACAAGCCGGGAATCAGTGTCTGGGCTATCTTGTAGGCCATGTTGTATCCCATGCTGTACACTACTTCGCCGGTAACTCCGCCGGTAATGCCGATAAGAATGGCCACGTCCAGGGAGGGTATCGGGCTTTCCTTTATGACCAGCTTGCCCCTTCTCAGATCGACATTGAGAATCGACTTGAAAACGGCGCTCGCGGCCTCAAGAAAAGGATTTACGAATTCGGCGTTTATGTTGACCATATATAGACGGAACCTCGTTTCAATTATTCACTGGTACAGGTAGCACACCGCGGATTATATATCAATCAGTTTTTAAATTTTTTACGATTTTTGCGCCTTCATACAATTTCTGCATCAGGTTTCCGGTGATCATCCTGACACTTTCCTGCTCGATGTTGCCGGCGATGGTGGCCCGCTCCTTTTCGGGTACATCATTCTTATTAATGTCCTTCTGCACCGGCGTGAAGATATACATCCCGGAATCGGAGGAGATGATGCGCGATGATTTGTTTTCGCCGATTTCCATGAAATCTTCCAGGAAGATTTTCGAATTGTTGAGGCCCGCTATGGACTGGCCCCTGTCGTCGGTAACGCGCTCCCCGGCCTTGAAGATCTTTGAAAGGGCCATGTTCCCCTTCAGAACCGCCTGGGCTTCGTCAAAAGAGCCGCCCTTGAGAGCGATTGCATTGACGCGCTCGATAATGTCCTTCTTGATCCCGGCCAGCCTGGCCGACTCAAGTTTTTTCTTTATTCGATCCCGGTCTGTTTTAGGGTCCTTGACTTCCTTCTTGTTTTTTTCCATCTCTGCGGATATCTCGGCATCGGTGATGGCCGTCTCTGCCGGGAACATCTTCTGCAGATCCATGGCGCTCAGGTATGAGTATTTGATTTGGATTCTTGAATTAGCAGCCCTGTATTCAGTCTTCACTTCGCCGGAGGGGACGGCGACGCCCATCCTGACGAACTGGATGTAGCGGTCTCTTAAAAGGTCTTTGCGTATCGTCTTCTGGAGGTCATTGAAGCTGATGTTCACGCGCTCAAGGAAAAAGTTAAGACGTTCCGCGTTCAGCGTCCCCGTGGCGGGGTCTTTCAGGCCCGGTATGTTGAGGATGTAATTCTTGACCGCTTCATCGGTGACGTAAAAGCCGGTCTTGCGGGCATCTTGAAGAAGAAGAACATCGTTTATGTAATAGGAGAGGATCATGGCATCCATTCTCTTTTCACCCCGCATGTCGCCGAACCTGCTGTCCCGGTACCGGAGATAATCGAAGCGGTCGACTTTCTCGCCGTTGACGATGGCGACCACCGTTTGATCAAGGCCCATCCGGGAAATGAAATCCGGCATGCCGAAGGATATGACGATGATCAGGACGAAGAAGCCGGTTACGGCATAACTGACGATTTTTACTATCGGTGATTTTGAATCGAACATGGCTGTTATCCTTTAATAAAGAACGTTCTGACATACGGTTTTATGATATGCGTGTCCACGCCCTCATTTTGTCAATGAGATTATTCTATTCCGCCGGGGTCTCGGCTTCATCCACCAGCATCACCGGAATACCGTCCCTGACCGGGTAGCGGCGACCGCATTCGATGCAGACGATCTTTTCCTCTTTGGTGTTATATTCAATGTCGCCCCGGCATGCGGGACAGGCCAGTATCTCCAGGAGCTTGGTGTCAATCATACCCTACCTCGTTTATTAATGTAGCACGGTTATGGATGGTTAAAGGATTTACGTCAATAAAAAAATGGCCCGGTACAGCCGGGATGGCATACGGCCCCTAATATAGAATTCCTCCTCCGGGGGGTCATAGCGGCAAGGAAGAAAATAAATTGACAATGGGCGGTCGGGATTAAAACAATAGAGCAATCCTAAACAATAGATTAAAAAGGGAGTCCCTGCAGGGATTTTTCCGCAGGCGCGCTATTCATTGACATGTCCGGTTCTGGAATCGGCCGGGATGGCTTCTGACATGCCTGTTGATGATAACTGGATTGTTATCCCGGGATACAGGAACGGCTGAATAATGACGATCGGACGGAACAATCATAACAGATTACGCCCCGCTGCTGCGGCCCTTGCCGCCGTGTTGATAATGCTCTGCGGCGGGAAACTTCAGGCCGAATACCTGTTTTTAAAGAACGGGACTGTGATCGAGGGTAGAATCCTCAACGAATCGCCGTCATCCATGACCGTGCTTACTAATGATGGAAAAACGGTTAATGTCAAACGCTCGACGGTCCTGAGAGTGATGTATACGCAGCTCTACCGGGGGAAGCTGTATATCCAGAAGACGGATGGGAGGGTCCTCGAGGCCTACATCATCGACGAGGACCAGGAGTATTACACGGTCAGGCCGGAGCTGAACTCTCCCAAAGAGTTCACGATACGGCGCGACGACGTCCTCTTCATGACAAGAAAAAACCCATCGGCCCTGGCGGGGGAGGTCTCCTATAAGCATGTCGATCTTTCCTGGCGGAAGCCCTACACCCCGGACAATCCGGTGAAGCATTTTAAAATATATATACGGTTGAAGGGAGGGGATTACACTGTCGCCGGCGTGACATCGGGCACGCAGTACCGCGTAAAGGGTCTCCAGTGTAACAGCGTGTATTACGCCATGGTGACGGCTGTGGACAGGAGCGGGTACGAGTCCCTCCCGAGCAATGTGGTCCGTCTCACCACACGCAAGGGGAGGCCTGTCCCGCCCGGCCATGTACATCTGCTGTCAGTCACCTCCGACGCCGGCGGCCCATGCACTGCCCACCTGGCATGGAGCGGCGCGGTCGATCCTTGCGGCGGCACCATAACCGAGTACGGCGTATACCTGAAAGATGAAACTGAAAAAAACGTCAAGGCAGCCAAAGCCGCGGGTAAAGGATTCCCCGGGTACCGGCTGGCGGGAAAAACATCGGGGGCTGCTATCAGGATACCGGGACTGAAAGACAAAACCCCCTACCGCGTCATGGTGACATCGATCGACAACACCAGGGACGAGTCCCCAGCCGGATGGACGCTGTCGTTCAACACGAGAAACCTGATGCCGGAGTATCCCTTTCCCGTCTCCTGTGAAAGAACATTAACCGGGAGCGGCGCTGACGGAACGGTGAAGCTCTCATGGGCAAGAGCCGTAGATCGTGACGGGACCGTTGCCGCATACCGGATATACCGGAAAATAAAAAATGAATATGCGCTGCAGGGCGCCACGGACAGGACTGATTTCGTGGCCAGGGGGCTGTCAACAACGGAGAAGCATTATTTCACGGTGCGCTCCGTGGATAATCGTGGCGGTGAGTCTTCCGACAGTTATCCTGCTTCGACAGGACTGGTACGGTATGTTGACATTACTGCGAAAGGCTCCTTACTTCTGCCCGTGGGGAAATACGGCAGGCTCTATCATCCGGGCTATGGCGGGACTATCATGGTTTCGTCGGAGAACCTTTTCCTGGAACGATTGCTGGTGGGCGTTGAGGCCGGCTACCTGCATTTCGGGGGAAAGACGGAGGTGTCCATAGAGGCAGCCCTGGTCCCCTTCATGGCGGTCATGTCATACCGGTTCCGCCTGGCCCGATGGGTGTCCATAGAACCGTCGGTAGGGTTCGGCGGATGCTACAATATGGTCGGCATTAACGCCATGGGTGCGGTCCCGGCAGGCCTCTATTTCTTGAAAAAGTATACGCAATTGAACACCGTGGAATTCATTTTCTCCGCCGGCGCGCAAAGCACCTTCTCTATCGGGAAGATTGCACTACTATATATCGGGGGAGCGTACCACGGCATAGCCGAGCGCGGCGGACTGCTCAGCTTTTTCTCGGTCCATGGCGGGGTGGGGGTGAGGATCTAAGAAGCGGTGTACATGCCGTGTCACATCTGCATCTATTTCACAAGAACGGTAAAGCGTACGTTCTTCTTTAGCTTTATGTTCCAGGTTTTTGAACCGCTTAAATTATCCGCAGCTAAATAGTATACGTTCGATGCCGGTGGCATGGAATATGTCGGCATAGTATTTTCTATGCTATATAAATATGGACCCTCCTGATCTCCATATTTGTAGTTGTAGAGATTTATAGATCCTGTTTTATATTCTATGGTAACCGGATATGTGTTGCTTGGAAACCAGTTGTCAGAGTTGTATTGATAACTGTATAATGTATCTGTTTTATCCGATAAAAGGTTCGCAACACCCCACTTTCTTAAAATAATTCCAAAACTGTCACTTGAGCCATTCTGAGATAATGCGTATTCAATGGCCGTGTAATCTGTTTTATTGTTATGGACAACATTATGGAAAAACTTTGCGCCGCCATAGTTGCGGGCCAGGTATGCTCCTAGTGCATAGTTCACGGAATAGCTTACGGCAACAAAATTTCCACTGTACCAGGTTGTTACCGAAGCGTCGTTCCAATAGATGTATAGCGGTAGTCTTCCTGTTGTAATAGGGTATGTCCCGGCCGATCCGTCTGAAAAAGGTACACCCCGTGGTCCATTAACTCCTAATTTATCGGATACAAGATCTTCCGCAGCCATGGAACACATCTCGTCGATCCAGGTCTCGGTGCCGGTACCGTTGGTTTGTATCACCGTTTTCTGATAGAAATGGATCATGTGCTGAAGCTCATGGGCCAGGGCGGATATGATTTCTTCCGGATGATTGGCGTACAGATAGGCGTCCATGTAGATCATGATCCGCTGATTGGAATAGGATATGGCCGTTGTCTTGAAATTATCCTTGGCCCAGAAATAGCCCAGGACGCCAGAATGGGCGGATTCATCGTTGTCAATGTCGAGAAGCAGTATTGTTATTTCGTTGTTTGGTGTTATAAGAACATCTTTTGCATCTGCGTCTACTTTATCCCAATCTGTGTCACCGTATTCAGCACCGTATATATTGGTGACCCAATCGAATATATCATTGTTTTCTCCACTGGTAAGAAATATGTCGGCAAGTTCTGATACTGGTCTTGAATAGCTGAGACCTGCACAGTCATCAGCGACCCAAATATTAAGTGTTTTTATTCCATCGGTGTTTACATTCGTGCAGTGAGCAGTAACATTCTGATAGGGATCTAACTTAAATGTTTTTGATGTCGGATCACCGGCAGTATCATATCTCGGCTCTTCTGATGGTACTATGCTGAGTAGCATGTTGACCGGATTGATTTTATTCAAATATGCGTAGGGGTTTCTGTTGAATTCGCTGATCTCCGGTTTCCCCTTCATAGTCTGATTGGCCGATACCAGGGATTTCGGCTTCGATGCCACCCTTTCTGGAACGATGCCCTGTGATACGCTTTGGCTGGGATCAATCAATGGATAGGTTGAACTGCGTGATGGGCTGATATTGGTGAAAATGAAATAGATGTCTTTTGTGCTGCTGTTTGAATCGAAAGTATAATCAAAGCTGACATTTAGCCCGGATTCCTGTTCAGGAATATCAACATGGAAATATTCATAGCCGGTTCCAAGTGAATCCATATATACATTGTTTATGGGTTGAATTTTAATATAGGAAAGATAACTTAACGCAAGGAGGCTGTTCATCTGCTCAGATTTGTTTGAGGTATCGGAAGAACAGCGGGTAAGAATTAACAGAGAGCTAACAAGAAATATATATGTAATAATGCCAAGTTTTTTCATGATGTTTTGGAAAACCTTCAATTTGGTTTCAAAGATTAGTGAAAAAAACACACCCTATTATATTACTACTTTTTCTATTCTTTATCAACTGCGTTTTTTGTAATCTCAATTAATATGTGTTTTTTTTCACTGAAAAAGGACAAAAAATTTTTATTGTTTATAATTTTATTTAGTTTTGTTGAGTATATTTTTTTTACTCTGACCCCTGGTTTTTTTCAATTTTATTTCCTCTCCTTCGTATATCTGTAAACCAGGCCGGAAACAAGAGGAAATATGCCAAGACCATTACGAATCTGTCTGCCGGATACAACCAACCATGTTGCGTCCCGCTGCATAGAAAAAAAATATCTCATGAGGTCAAAAAAAATGAAGGATTTAATGCTTGAGGTACTCAATCAGGCTTTGGAAAAATATGATTTTGAACTGATTTCCTATACTATAATGGATAATCACTTCCATTTTTGCATAAAGACTTTGAAAGATGGGGATACTATATCCCGTATCATGCAATTCATCAAGTCTCAATTTGCCAGACGTTATAATCGAATGATGAACAGGACCGGCCCCTTCTGGAATGAACGATTCACCAACCTCATCATAGAACGGACTAGTAATCCAGTGCAGACTTTTTGGAATGTATTCCTGTATGTCGGATATAATCCAGTCAAGAGTAAGTATGTTAGCGATCCCCGCAAATATACATATGGGGGTTTCAGAGCTTATGTTGATAAGGAATATGTGCCGCCAGTACCAGTTACCTTATCCGAGTATTTCCTGAAGCTAGGTGACACCTTTGAAGAAAGGAGAAACAAGCTTCTTGAATATGAAGAGCTGTATCGGAAGAGGATATTTTCAAAGGAGATATTTGAATGAAAAAATTATGTACATTGATGATTGTCTGACTCGCAGAATCTGTGATGAAGTATCTTGATTTAGTACATAATAATTATCAGAAAAATTAAATGAATTATATACTAACCATTAAAATAGATTACTTCATGTTGACCGGGCTTGACCAATCGCACCGGGAGCATTTATAGCCATTGTAGATCATCGCACCCGTTTGCTTTTTTTCAAGCTTGCCCATTACCAGGGACTGGCACTCTGGACAGTGCTTGGCAATCAGCTCGTAATCGTCCCGAATTTCCTTCTTCATCGTATTCCCCTATGTAAATGCACTTTTTTAGTGCAGCAAATTAAAGAAGATACTGCATATTTTACCTATCGTCAATTATGATATCAAAAAAAGTGCATATTTTTAGGAATGTCTTGTTTTGAATAATTGTGAAATATTGGGGTCAGAGTAGATAATAAGAGTAGATAATACCGGTGGCCAGGAAGGTGTCAGAGGAACCTGACAGGAATATGCCTTTCCTGGCCTTGGTTTACCCGCTTTACCCTTTGCCGGTAAAGCGGGTTGCAGTTGAAAAAAATTGGGGGTGTTACAAAACACCAGCCTCTGTTATTTTTCTCCCTGGTAGATGTTTTCCTTCCAGAGGCCTTTCAGAGTCCTTCCATCGACATAGAACATCGTTCCCTGGCCGTCGCGCTTATCTTCCTTGAATTCGCCCACATACTTATCGCCCGATTTCCACGTGTAGGTCCCCTGGCCGTTCATCTTTCCGTTTTTGAATTCACCATCGTATTTATCTCCGGAAAGCCAGGTGTAGGTTCCTTTGCCATCCTTGATGTTTTCATTATATACGCCCTTGTAGGTGTCGCCCGCGGCCCAGTAATAGGTGCCTTCCCCGTGGCGCTTGCCCGTCTTGTAAGGACCCACGTACTTGTCCCCGGCTTTCCACTGGTATTCCCCTGCGCCTTCCCGCACCTTATCCTTTGCTGCGCCGACATACTTGTCCCCCGACGGGTAATCGATGGTGGTTTTGCAGCCTGGCATGACTAATACACAGGCAATGATAATGATGGATGCGCTTAAAATGTTTAATTTCATGATAGCACTCCTTTTTATGATTTAAAATATATTAATACAGATTTATCGGGAGAATGTCAAGATATATAAGAAGGGATTGAAATAAAGACTTCCTGGAAGCTTATTCACTGTTTCTGTTCATGTCTTTTTATCGCTTCGAGAGCTGCAGAAGTAGTCGGAGAGATCCGTTTTGCAAAGTCGGTGAAATTTCCTTCTTTGATGATTTCGTTTATTATCCCAGCGTAAATTTCAGGAGATATGTTTTTTGATTTCAGAATGCTGTTTCTGAATCCCATTCTCTGCAGCGTCTGGTTAATGAGTTCCATAATTTTTATATCTGAAAGTCCTATCCTGGTCAGCACCATGTGGTATTCGATAAAACGTGAGATGCTGTTTTTGAATTCCATATAATCCTCACCGTCCTGAATGAAAATATCATTATGGTCGATCAAACGGTTGATCATGTCATCAAGTTTATAATAGAGGAGAATTTCATTAACATCGATAAGAAATTCAGTCAAGCATGGTGAAACGCTGGACGTAAAAGTCTGCTCCCATTTATTCAAATCTCTTGCTAAATCCTCCAGATAGACAGTATCCGTGCGTATGGTATAATTATCTGAACTGTTCCTGTCTTCATTGATAAGTAATATTTGCCGGTTGATTTCCTGCCTTAACCCTGCGACATATTCAGCCAGTTTGTTGTTTATTAAGTACCGTTCGGTGTAGAAAATAAGAATATCGCTGAAGATGTACCTGTTTGCAGTTTTGCCGCCGCTAAAAGACCGTATCGTTCTGTAATACTGGTCGATTTCACCTGTCAACAACTCGACTTTTCCTCTGATGATGAAGTCAATGTTTCTATTGCCCCTGTCAAACGACAGAAGCGCAAGGGCGTTGAATAAATCGAGCAACTTTTTCATCTTTGCGGCTGCTTGATTAAGCTCGTTTTGAATGAACGGATTGGTATGTGCCATCATATTTGATTTAATGATTTTTTTCCGGGTCTGATTGTTTTACCGGTTGCATCGATTTCCGTGTAACTGTCGGTGGTGAATAGGGATACGATCAAGGTTAATCCTGGATCGGTCTTCCCATGATAGAGCCTAATTTCTTGACTACCGTGTCACGGTCAAAAGGCTTTTTGACATATCCATGGACACCTACTTTCATTAGCTCTGTAACCATTTCTTTTTCACTGTGTGAGGTAACCATGATGATCTTGGATTTCGGCAGGATGGGTTTAATCTGTTTGATCGTTTCAATTCCGTTCAAGTGGGGCATTTCCATATCGATAAATATGAAATCAGGCGTTATTTTTGAAGCCGTGATTTTACTTATTGCGATCTGACCGTTATCCGCATCATCAATAATTTTAAACTGCATCGACAAGAGTATTCGTTTGAGTATTTCTCTCGCCATCATTGAATCGTCGATAATGAATACGGTATAGGGAGTTCCATTGGGTTTAATGCCTATCGGCAGATTTTTAGATGAATCGGACATAGCCCCCCCTTTTTTTTAAAGATAGCAGTATTGGAATTAAAAACAATAACATTTTGATTTTTTACCAAAATTTTTCTTTCCTCGAAAATATAACAGGGGAATCGGATAATCGATCAATTATGATATTTTTATAAATAGTATTGACATGAGTAATTTTTTGTATTACTTGATATATAGGTATTGATGAAGCTAACAACCGGCAAATAAAAAAATACGTGGTTTGTTGTTCTCGTGTAAATCAGTTATGCTGCAGTATCTGTAATAAAATGGAGAGGTTCATATGGGGGCAAAATTGATCCTGGTGGTTGATGACGAGCCGGATATATGTTCTGAACTCAGCCAGTTTCTTATGCATAAGGGTTTTGAAGTTGTCACCGCAGCAAATGGAAAAGAAGCGCTGTCATTATATAAAAAGAGGAAACCCGAAATTGTAATATCCGATTATAGGATGCCGATAATGAACGGCTTTGAACTTTTACTGAAAATCAAAAGTATTAACAAGACCGCCAATGTAATTCTCATGAGCGCCGTGGTCGACCTGGATCCTTTTGTTCTGACAAAAAACAAGTCTGCGTATGAATTTCTCAATAAACCATTGGATCTTAATGAATTGCTCGGCATTATACAAAGATATGTGGACATATAGAATAATAGAGTTGATGCAACACATTTTTTCCATGCCCCGGGAAGCCCGCGAAGGTTAACGTCACCCCGTATATTGATTAATAAGCCGCATTCTTTTTATTCCTGGAAAAATCCTCATATGACATAATATTAATATTAGCTGCGCTTAATAGAGCTGACATTCGTGATAACACCTTAAATGACTTAATATCATTGACTTCATATAACTATTTATATAAATTATTATCATCCATCTGTCATTCGGGGATATAATGACAGGTGTTATGTGTTGTATGGGTATCAGGGCATTCTGGCCGGCACACCGGTGCCGGTTTGCAATTTTTGACCGGGGTTCATGATTTATCGGTCATGAATTGGATGACCTCCATTGGGAAATTGAATACATTTCGCTTGGGACGGTCAGATGCGTCGACAAATAAAAAGATATAAACAATCCTCATTCGCACTGTTATACTGCACGGCATCATCCGGCAATACCGTTGATGTCGATTTCATGGGCCAACCAGATAGAGGGATCGTTTGAATGCCTTCACGGCGGAGGGGCCACGTTCCGGATCAATTTTGAATATATCAATGGAGAAGGAATTGCCGGCCCCATGGCCGGGGACCGCGTATGAATATTAAAAAAACTATATTAAAACAACCTGGCGTCAGGGGCTATTTTCTGATTTTTTTCATAACCTGGACCTGTTGCGTCGCGGCATCCCTGGCCTGGAACATCGTACACCAGAGAAGGGCCATCCTCTCCCTGGCACGCATGAGAGCTGAACTCACCCTTAAAAAAGATATCATCTACCGGAAATGGGTTTCATCGAAAGGCGGGGTCTATGTTCCCGTTTCCACCACCGTTCCCAATCCATATCTGAAAGTCCCTAATCGGGATATACTCACGGTTGAAGGGCATTATCTTACCCTCATGAATCCTGCGTATATGACCCGGCAGGTGAACGACATGGCGAAAGAAGCCGGATTTGACTTCGGCCATATCACCAGTCTCAAACCGATCCGTCCCGAAAATTTCCCCGACGAGTGGGAAAAGAAAGCATTGAAAGACTTCAATAATGGGAAGAAAGAGGTATCCGGCATGGATTCTATTTCCGGCAGGGACTATTTTCGTCTCATGCGTCCCTTTGTCGTTGATTCGAACTGCCTGAAATGTCATGCGGTCCAGGGATATAAAATCGGTGATATCCGGGGCGGTATCAGCTCTGCAATATTTATGCGGCCGCTGTACGTGATCGAGCGGCGCATGCGGGTGCAGCTGCTCCTTGCCCATGGCGTCATCTGGATACTGGGAATTGCCGGGATCGCTATCGGCTCCAATCGATTATCCAGCAAGATCGAGCAGGCCAGATCGTCAGAGAATAGCGCGAAGCAGGAGCGAGAAAAAGCTGAAAGTTATCTCAACATCGCGGCAGAAATTATCCTCGCCCTGGATGCCGATGGAAAGATCACATTACTGAACGACAGCGGGTATCGTTTGCTGGGATATGAGGTCGGCGAGCTTATCGGGAAGAACTGGTTCGAAACCATCCTGCCGGAAAAAGAGTGGCAGGCAGTGTTAGAGTATTTTAACAAACTGAAGCAGGGTGTGAACGATGAAATGACCCACGAGGGCCCTGTCATGGTGAAGGATGGAACCGAGAGGCATATCATCTGGCGAAACGCCGTGCTTCGGGACGATGCCGGTGGTTTTATCGGAACGCTGAGTTCCGGCGAGGACATCACCGAGCGCAAGAGAGTTGAGAACGAGGAGGCGAAAACGTTCCTGTGGCAGCGGGGTGTCAGCCGTCTTCTGGAGTCTCTCCTTAGCCCGGCTCCGCTTGAAGCAAAACTCGCGAGCATAACCGATGGAATTGTCTCGTTATTCGATGCCGATTTCTCTCGAATATGGATGATACGGCCCGGAGATCTGTGCGAACGGGAATGTGTCCACGCCGAAGTCAGCGAAGGTCCGCATGTATGCCGTTTCCGCGATAGGTGTCTTCATCTGGTCGCGAGCTCGGGTCGTTATACACATATGGATGGCTCCGTGCACCGCCGCGTTCCGTTTGGCTGTTACAAAATAGGGCGCATTGCGTCCGGTGAAGAGCACCGGTTTCTTACAAATGATGTGAAACATGACCCAAGGGTCCACAACCACGATTGGGCGCGGGAGCTCGGCCTGGTATCGTTTGCGGGATACAAGATACACGTGCCCGGCGGGGAAACCATGGGTGTCCTGGCCCTCTTCGCGAAGCACCAGATCCTTCCAATTGAAGATGTATTCCTGGACAGTATTGGCAGCGTCGTCGGTTCTGTCATCCGGCAGGCCCTCGCGGAGGAAGCACTTAAGGAGAGCGAAGAACGGTATGCCATGATACTTGGCGCTGTCAATGACGGGTTCTGGGACTGGGAGGTCCCGACCGGAGACGCCTTTTTCAGCCCGATCTATTATGCATTGCTCGGTTATGATGACGGGGAATTCCCCGCTTCCTATGCCGCTTGGCGGTCGCTCGTCCATCCGGATGATATCGACAGGGGCGAGCGTGATTTGCTCCAGAGCATTGAAACCGGCAGTGGCTTTGCCATTGACCTCCGCATGAAAATGAAATCGGGTGAGTGGCGGTGGGTGTCCACGCGCGGTAAAACGGTTGAGTGGGACGAGAAAAAATCGGCGCGGCGAATGGTCGGGACCCTGACCGATATCACCGGGCGCAAGGATGCGGAGGAGCATATCCAGATGCTCCTTTCTGAAAAAAATCTTCTTCTCAAAGAAGTGCATCACCGCATCAAGAACAACATGACCATGATCGCGAACCTCCTTTCGCTTCAGGCAGCGCGGCTTTCGGAGCCCGGGGGAGTCAAAGCCCTGAAAGAGTCCTCCAACCGCGTGAATAGCATGACCATGATGTATGACATGCTGTACCAAACACAAGATTTCAGATACGTTAACGTGAGGGACTATATCGGCCAGATCATAAGCGGGATTACAAAATCGTTACCGGCCATCTCGGGCGTGACGATGGAAATGCAGGTCGAAGATTTTGTTATGGATTCCAAGATTCTCTTTCCGATCGGCATTGTAATAAACGAGCTTGTTACCAACGCGTACAAGTATGCGTTCCCGGACGGCAGAACGGGAGCGATTACAATATCGATGTCGCAGCTTCCGGAACACCATGTTGAAATATCAGTTCGCGACAACGGCGTCGGTATCCCGGAATCGTTTGATATTAATGGCCAGTCGGGTTTCGGTATGAAGCTGGTTAACCTGCTGGTCAAGCAAATAGAGGGAACAGTGGAATGCGCTAGTGGCGAGGGGGCCGAGTTCCGGATCAGTTTTCAATATGACGATTCGCACCCCGACACCCCGGAAGGGTAATGAAGGTAGCCACTGAGACACGGAGTCACAGAGGGAAAAAAGAAAAGAGTTGCTCACGGATTTGCACGGAAAAACACGGATAATTAAGGGAGGTCTACAATAATGATATTAAAAAATATAAATAAAATCCGTGAATATCCGTGTGCATCCGTGAGCATGTATAATAGGAATAAATCTCGATGTTCTCTGTGCCTCTGTGGCAGATATTATGAATACGGTATGATAGTATGACCTGGCACTACGTACTATATTTCATCTCAATAATCGTTACGACCGCAATCATGGGATTTATAGCATGGTATTCCCGGCGTAACCGGGAAACCGTGCCGAGCGCAGGCGTCTACATATGGATCGCCCTGCTGGTAAGCCTGCTTTCCCTGTTCCAGGGGCTTTCCATGCTTGGGCCGATCGAGGAATGGGCGCTTTTCTGGTTCAATATACGCATCGCCTGTTTTGCCGCGATACCGGTGCTCTGGCTGATTTTCGTGCTGCACTTCATCAGGAAACCGGGCCTGCTGTCCAAACCCCGCATTGGCCTCCTTTTCGTGGTTCCTGTTATTACGCAGATAATGCTCTGGACGAATGACTGGCACGGGCTCTGGGTGGTGCGGGAGGTCGTCTTTAACCGGGCCGGCCTGTTTTTCGTGCCATTGACATCCGCGCGGGTCATGGGGCCCTGGTACGTGGTGCATATTCTCTATACCAACGCCTTGATGCTGGTCGGGATCATTATCCTGTTTGTTATGTCGATACGAATGCGACGCCGGGACCGTGGCCAGGTATTCATCCTCGGCGCCGGCACCCTGGTCATGGTTTTCGGAGCGCTCATACCATCGCTTAACCTGGTGCCGGGCATGACGATGAATTTGATCCCGCAGAGCTTCGCGCTGGGGTCTCTCGTCATCGCCTGGGGGCTGTACCGCCACCGCTTCCTGGGCGAGACGCCGCAGTATGACGAAGAAAAACGAATTCCCCGGAAGCTCGTCTTTCTGTTTGTGCTTCTGACCGGCGGAATTCTCATGACGGGGTTTGCCTATTACCGGTTGTATGAAAAACACCACCGGGACGAGATAGAGAATCAACTATCCGCCATTGCGGATCTCAAAGTGGGCGAGATAGTTCAATGGCGCAAAGAGCGCCTGGGAGACGCGAATATATTTCATCAAAACGCCGCCTTTGCCGCCATGGTGCGGCGTTATTACGCGAACCCGACGGATGCGAACGCGCGGTGGCAGATCCAGAGATGGATGAGCAAATACCTGGTGTACGGAGATTATTTACGCGTGTACCTGACGGATGCCCGCGGGGTTATAATGATGTCGGCTCCCGAGGGGTCACCGCCCCTGGTTATCCCGCACCTGGTCCGGGATGCCGCCGCAGTCCTGAGCTCCGGGCAGCTTGACTTCCAGGATTTACACCGCGATACGCCCGGCGGCCCTATCCACATGGCCATTATGGTTCCTGTAATCGATGAACAGGACGGCCGCCTGCCGCTGGGCCTCATCGTCTTTCGCGTTGACCCGGCAGCCTATCTTTACCCGATGCTTAACCGCTGGCCCACTCCCAGCAAAACCGCCGAGACCCTGCTCGTCCGCCGTGACGGGGACAACGCGCTGTTTTTAAACGAATTGAAATATCAAAAGAACACGGCCCTCAGTATGAGGGTGCCGCTGAAAAACGATATCGTGGCGGCCGTGATGGCGGTGAAGGGACGGGAAGGAATCGTGGAAGGCATTGATTACCGGGGCATACCGGTTGTCGCGGCCCTGCGCGCCGTGCCCGATTCGCCCTGGTTCATGGTCGCCCGCATAGACAGCGCGGAGGTGTACGCGCCGGTGCGGGAGCGCTTCTGGGTAATGGTTGTGGTGGTCCTTCTTCTTGTCGCCGGCGCGGGCACGGGTATTGGTCTTCTCTGGCGGCAGCAGAGCGACCGGTTCTACCGCGATCAGTACGAGTCCGCCGAGGCGCTCCGCCAGAGCGAGGAGAAATTCTCCCTGGCCTTCAGGTCTTCGCCGTACGCGATCACCATCACGCGGCCGGAAGACGGACGCTTCGTCGACGTAAACGAGGCCTTTACCGCGATCACCGGGTACACCCGTGACGAGGCGCTGACCGGCTCGTCGATCGGGCTTGACCTGTGGGCCGACGCCGGGGACCGCGAGGACGTGGTGAAGGAGCTCGCGGCCGGCCGGAGCGTCGCCGGGCGCGAGTACCGGTTCAGGAGCAAGGACGGCAGTACCGTGATCGGCCTGCTCTCGGCCGCCGTGCTTCAGCTGAAAAACGAACGGGTCATCCTCTCGAACATCAACGACATCACGGACCGCAAACGGGCCGAGGTAGCGATGCGCGCTTCAGAAGTCCGGTATCGCCGGCTTTTTGAGGCAGCCAAGGACGGCATACTCATCCTCGATGCGGAGACGGGAATGATCGTGGACGTAAATCCTTTTCTGATCGAGATGCTTGGTTTTTCACATGAGCAGTTTCTGGGAAAAACGATCTGGGACATCGGATTCTTTAAGGACATCATCCCCAACAAAGATAAATTCCTGGAATTACAGGAAAAAAAATATGTCCGCTATGAAGACCTGCCGCTGGAAACGTCCGACGGGCGAAGTATCGACGTGGAGTTTGTCAGCAACCTCTACGAGATCGGTCATGGGAAAGTCATCCAGTGCAACATCAGGGACATCACGGAGCGGTTGCTGATGCAGAAGAGCCTGGCGGAGATTTCCTCGCACCAGAAGTCCCTCCTGTCCGCCATTCCGGACATCGTCATGGAA
>JBGSUQ010000004.1:0-25421 GCA_041753395.1 Spirochaetota bacterium | reverse complement strand
AAATTGGCCAATGAGGATTTACACAAGCCATGTAATTCCTCCTCTGTGACGCTCTGACCCGGCTTTGGCATTACAAAAGCCCAGCCGACCTCCTGAAAGATCTCATCCGATACGCCGATTACGGCGGCAAATAAGACGGCTGTATGAGATTCGATCACTTCCTCAACCTCGCGCGGGTATACGTTTTCGCCGCCTGATTTGAACATCTCAGAGATCCTGCCCGTGATGCGGATATAGCCCCGGGCATCACGGCAGGCAAGGTCTGTCGTGTAGTACCAGCCGTCCTTGTCGATTACCCGGGCTGTATCTTCCGGCCTGTTGTAGTATCCTTTCATGAGGAATGGACCGCGCACGGCGATTTCGCCGATCTCGCCATCGGGAAGCTCCCGGCGATCCTTGTCAACGATCTTCAACTCAAAAGATGGAGTTATTCTGCCTGCGGTTTTCAGGAGGGTTTCGGCATCCTCGTTCTTTTCCGTGTAGGTAATGAAACCGCAGACTTCCGTGCTGCCGTATCCGGTAAGGAGCGCGGCCCCTGTCTTCTGGCAAATGGGGATGAGAAGATCGATCATGATTTTCGGAGCCGCTGCCCCAGCCCAGACAAAGGCTTTTACACTGGAGAAATCGCATTTCCAGAATTCAGGCTGCTTGAATTCAAGGAGGAACATAACCGGCACCTGGCCGACATGAGTTATTTTTTCTTTTTCGATTACCTTCAGGGTTTCAGCCGGGTCAAAACGGTCCATGCAAACGATGCACCCGCCGGACATGATCGCGCCAAAGCCGATCTCCACGTCAGCGGCAACGTGATTAATGGGAAAATGAAGGATTCCACGGGAGTGTTCATCGAAATAAAATTTTCCAACCTCTATCTTTATGTTCTCGACAATGCTCCGGTGGGTATGGATGACTCCCTTCGGTTTTCCTGTTGATCCGGACGTGTACATCAGGAGGGCCTCGTCATCATCCTGTATCTCTTTCGACCGATTCTCTAGGGCGATTTCAAGTTCCTCTCTCGGCTGCTGCGTATAGGTCCGAAAGCATTCAGTTCCTTCGATAGGCTCCCCTATAATCAGGACCTTTTTAATAAAAGGAAACTCCTTCATGAGGGCCTGGAGAGTTGCGGAGAGGTCGTTTCCCAGGTATTCGCGGAGCGATATGATAATGGAAGGCCGGCAGTCGCCAATCTGGTAGCGCAGCTCTTCAAGGGTGAATTTCGGCGATAGGCCGAGCCAGACCGCTCCGACCTTACCCGCGGCCATATAGGTCGTGAGGAACTCGGTGCGCGCCATGGCGAGAAGCGCCACCCGGTCACCCTTCTTGATACCGGCTTCGAGATAAGCGCGTGCCACTGCGTCCATACTGTCTTTAAAGTCGCGCCAGGTTAAACGTTCCTCTCCAAAGACCAGGGCCTCGGCATCGGGCCGCCCGGCGGCCCATTTTTCCACAAAGTGCCATGTCATGGTATGTGCCATGATATCCTCCTTTATTTTTTAAGCCGGATATTGCCGTCGCTGACGGCCCGGTGGCCCTCGGTATTGACGACCGAAAAAAAGAGATCCGTACCATCTGGTATTCGATTTTTGCCGGTGAGACAGACTGTTATATCCGAACCGGGAAGAACCATTCCGGTGAAGCGGCAGGAGAGCTCGTCAATCCGGTTCGGGTCGCTGGCCGCCTCCCGGTCGACAATGTCGCGGACGGCAAGGGCGAGGGTGCGGGTCCCCTGATGGATTATACCGGGAAGGCCCACCTGGTGCGCGAACTTGACCGATGTGTGGATTGGGAAGTGGATATTCGTGCAGCCATCATAGATGAAGGGGGTCATGGGATTGATGAAGATGTTCGATTCCCATATCGGACTGCTGCTTTCGGGCTGGTGTGGTATGACCGGAACGGCGTCGCCGCCTTTCCCGCCATCGGTGCACTGAACACCCCTCATCATAGCGCCGATATGTTCGGTGAATACGGGTTTGGTGTTAGAATCGAAAGCGTCAAATCTAATAATAACATGAGTGCCGGCCCGGTGCGGTAGGACAGCTGCGATCATGCCTTTTATTATCAGGCTGTCGCCCGGCATCACCGGCCTGTGGATGCGGAGGTGCTCCGTGTAGTGTACCTGGGTGAAGATGACCTCCCGCGGGAATGATTGGGCTTCAATGTAATCGCCGATCCGCTCAATGATCGGCCAGGTCACGGCCACCGGGAAAAGCGGCGGGGCAATGATCCCACCAGACCGCTCGTCATCGAAATAAACGGGACTGGGATCGTCGATGGCAGCGGCGTAGTTCATGGTCCACCTGGCGCTGATGCTGCACGCGGAATCGCGGAGGGGTGTGCCGGCAAAATCTGAGGCTAGTTTCATGCAGTATCTCCTGGATGAAGGTTATGGGAGAAACATGGAAAAGTAAAGGAGAAAAAACATATCCAGGTGCGGATTTTTTCCCGCATTTTCCTATTGCAATTATCAGGGGACTGTGTTTTTATATGACTGCATTGGCCTCGTTTTGAACATATGATATAGAAAGGAGCACCCTATGTCGAAACCCCTCGAAGGTATGAAAATCCTTGACTTTACCTATCTCCTTCCCGGCCCTTTCGGCACCATGATGCTGGCGGACTTGGGGGCGGATATCATAAAGGTCGAAAACAAAGAATCGCCGGACATCGTGCGCCTTCTGCCCCCCCACGTTGATGACATAAGCGCGGTGTATGCCCATCTGAACCGCGGGAAAAAATCATTGTCACTCAATCTTAAAAACGATGCGGCGCGGGATATCATCTACAAACTGGCGCTTAAATATGACGTGGTCATCGAGCAGTTCAGACCCGGGACGATGGACCGGCTGGACATCGGGTATAAGCGGCTGGCGGAAATAAATCCGGCAATAATTTACTGCTCTCTTACCGGGTACGGCCAGACAGGGGCCTACGCCAACCGCGCTGGCCATGATATCAACTACATGGCCCTCTCCGGGGTTGAGTCGATTTCCGGGCGAAAGGAAACGGGTCCGGTGCTGACCGGGATCCAGGTGGCGGACCTCGCCAGCGGGTCGAAGAACGTGGCCATCGGCGTGATGGCCGCCTATATAAACAGGACACGCACCGGAAAGGGGGATTACATCGACGTGTCCATCACGGACGGCGTATTCTCCATGTCGGTGTTTTCCACTGCCGGGTATCTGGCCGGTGGTAAGGAACCGGCCCGGGGCGATTTACTATCCGGCGGAGCTTTGTACGATTTTTATGCCACATCGGACGGCGGGTACCTGTCCGTGGGGCCCATCGAACAGAAATTCTTCGCATCCTTCTGCGAATGCATCGGGTGCGGTGATATGGCGCCGACCGGCATCATGAACTGGAACAACAAGGAGCGGGTGGCTCGGGCCATCGTGGAAAAGACCCTCTCCCACTGGCGGGAGGTGTTCAGTAAGTGCGACGCCTGCGTGGAGCCTGTTTATTCAATTGGCGAGGCAGTGTCCAACCCTCCCCTGTCGGAACGGGATATGGTTGTGCCGGTGAAGATGGCTTCGGGAAAAGAAGTCAGGCAGATCGGTAACCCGATCAAGTTCAGATCGGGACATCATTACGCGCCCGACGCGGGAGTTTCCCTGGGATATCATAACAATGAGATATTGTCGGATTTAGGGTATAGTGCAGATGAAATATGCTTCCTCGGGGAATCAGGATGCGTTGGGAAAATTTTATAGTGCGCCATCGCCTCATGCAAAAAGGAAACATTTTATTTAACGAAAATTTTTTACCGCATCGCATTTAGCAATCTTAAACATCCCTTAATATACAGAAAAAAAGATTAAGCTCAAAAAATATAAAACTTTTTTCATTTAGGTGCGTAGTAATTAATAGAATGATGAAACCATCAGAATTAATAACTATAACGATGATCAGCGGCCTGTCGAATGACAGGGAGGGTCTGTTTTCATATATATGGGAGAGGTATCGAAAAAAACTTTATTACTATTTAACGGCGATCATGCATTGCTCCCGGGAGGATGGGGAGGACCTGCTCCAGGAAATAATGATGAAAGTGTATAACCGCATGGATCAGTACAAGACCGGTCATTCAATTGAAGCCTGGCTCTATGCAATAGCCCGGAATCATTGTATAGATTTTAAAAGAAAGATGAGCTCCAGGCCCTGCGGTGAGGAATACCGGGAATCGGATGGAGAGGCGCCGGACCCCTTTGATACGGTGTGCAAAGGGGAATTGAATCGGGCCATATATGGGTGCCTTAAAGGTATGGATGATATTGACCGTGAGATGGTATTCCTACGTCATTTCGAAGGGCTAAAATATAAATCCATCGGAGCTGTTATCAGTATGAATGTAAATAGTGTTAAAACCCGGATGCTGGCCCTTGAAGCGCGAATGCGCCGGGATCTCAAGGAGTGGCTCTAATATGAAATTGAAAAAAGCATTACGCGGTTATTATCAGGAGCAGGTTGACGCCGTGAACGTTCCCGGCGGGATCTGGAAAGAAAAAACAAAAAGTTCCCGCGTTGAATCACGGGTATTGAACGCCGCCTTTCACGCGGTCCTGATAGGCTTAATAGTAACGGCAATGATCTCAGGATACTATAAGCCTTCACTTCTTGAAGAGCGTATGTATACAATTGTGGATCGATATAATATTGAAGACCGGCTGACGGACTCACTCGAGAGTCTTATTATTATTATTCAAAAAAACAGGAATAACGGAGGCAAATTATGAAAAAGATGTATTTCGTGTATTTATTATTGACTATTGGTATTTTTGTTCTAGCCGTAATACTAGCCAAGTCGGATATATTATTCATGATCGACGCGCCGTCACTTGCTCTTCTGCTGGGACCGACAATTCTGATGCTATTAAGCCATTTCAGTCCGAAAGAGTTCATTAATGCATTCAAGGTGGCTATGGCGAAAACCAGCGCCAGTGAAGGAGAATTGAAAAACGCCCTACTCTTTTTTTCTACAGCCCAGACATTGATAATCGCGTCAACGGTAGTGGCTGTATTTCTCGGGATTATCATGATTTTAGGTGCTATATGGAAGGGATATGACAACAGCGCCAGGGTCCTGTCAGGGTGGATGGCGGTTGACTTTGTATCAATTCTCTATCTCGCATTAGGCATGCTCTTTGTGACGGTGCCTTTCAAAAGTGCGGTGCAGAAACGTTTGAATGATATAGATTACTAATCTTGGTAAATAACCCCATCACCCGGTTCCCATACCGGGTGATGGATATCCCCATTCTGCAGGCTTCCATCATTAGATAAAGTTTTACAATAATAATTCTATCCAGTCCTCTCATGTAATTACAGCAGACTCCATAGTCTGTTGATAGCTGGATTATTAAATAATTCCATTTTTTCAAGCACAGAATCTTTATAAATTAACTTGACATATAAACGGTGTTTGTGATTGTAAACTTTGTTTACATATTCATTGTGTAGGCAGCTACCAATGATCGATTGCACGTGAGCACGCTAAAATGAAACGCACTTCAATACATAAAGTATTGGACAGGAATCAAAGATTTTTTAACTTTATATCAAAAAAGCAAAACAGGAGGAATGCCTGATGGCAAACAATCAACTGGTAGATTCAAGAGACGTTCGGTTCGTGTTGTTCGAAATGCTCGAACTCGGATCGCTGAATAAAAAAATATCTCAGTACACAGACTATGACCGCGACATTTACGAAGAGACCCTCAACCTCTCGGAAACAATTGCGGTGCAAAAGTTTTATCCTTCAAATTCAATCTCCGATAAAGAAGGCGCTAAATATGACCCGCAAACAAAGCAGGTGCATGTGCCTGACAGCACCAGGGAGGCTTTCAAGGCATTTGTCGATGCAGGGTTCCTCGGGCTCTCCCTTGAACCGGATCATGGCGGCATGGGCATGCCCGGCGCGGTATCAACCGCCTGCCTCGAGTATTTCAGCGCGGGCAACACCGCCGCCCTTATGTACAGCGGGGTCATCATCGGTGCGGCCCACCTCATATTGAAATATGGAACCGAGGATCTGAAAAAAACGTATCTCGAAAAGATGCTTGCCGGGAAGTGGGGCGGCTCGATGTGTCTTACCGAATCTGACGCAGGCTCAGATGTCGGCGCACTCAAGACAAAGGCGGTACGGCAGCCTGACGGGACCTTTAAAATTACCGGGCAGAAAATATTTATCACCGCCGGTGAAAACGATCTTGTAGAAAACATCATACATCCGGTGCTGGCGCGGATCGAGGGTGACCCGAAAGGTACAAAGGGCATATCAATATTCATCGTCCCGAAATACCTCGTGAAGCCCGACGGCTCGCTTGGCAAAAAAAATGACGTTGTATGCGCCGGCATCGAGCACAAGATGGGCATCAAGGCATCATCCACCTGCACCCTGAGCTTTGGAGATAATAACGAATGCGTCGGCTACCTCCTCGGTGAAGAGCGGCAGGGGATGAAAATCATGTTCCAGATGATGTATGAGGCGCGGGTGCTGACCGGTCTCCAGGCTCAGTCGCTGTCAAGCGCAGCCTACCTCCACGCGGTCACCTATGCGAAAAACAGGGTACAGGGCGTGCATGTTACCCAGATGCTCAACCCTGAAGCAAAAAGCGTTTCCATCATAGAACATCCCGATGTTAAACGGATGCTTCTCTATATGAAGGGATATGTCGAGGGGATGAGGATGCTGTCATATTATCTTGCCCACCATGTTGATATCCAGCGATATCTCGAGGGTGAGGAAAAGAAAGAATCTGAAGCAATTTACGAAATTCTCCTTCCCATCCTGAAGGCCGGAAACTCCGACGCTGCGTGGCTGGTTACCTCCGAAGCCATTCAGGTGTATGGCGGCTACGGGTTCTGCAGTGACTATCCGGTTGAACAGTATGCAAGGGACTGCAAGATTCTGTCTATCTACGAGGGAACTAACGCAATCCAGTCGCTTGACCTCACCATGAGGAAACTCCTCATGAACAAGGAACAATACTACTTTTCAATCCTGACCAAGAGAATAAATGAAACCATAAAAAAAGCCAGGGGCACTGTAGATGATAAGTATGTTGACCTGGTGCAAAGAGGATTTGATAAAATAACTGAGATTGTTGAAAACTTCAAGGCACAGATGGCCGGGGGAAAGTTCATGCATCTGTTTATGAACGCCACGGTTTTTCAGCAGTGCCTCTTTCAGGTAGTCCTTGCATGGCTGCACCTGTGGAGTCTTACTATCACAATCCCAAAATCAAAACAAATCTTCGGGGATGCCAAAGGCGAAGAACGCGCTAAAATCATAAACGACAACATGGAAGCAGCATATTATAACGGCAGGGTTCTATCTTCACAGTTTTATATAGGTGCCGAATTTCCCAAATTCTTCGGCAGGGCGGAATGCGTCCTCGGAGGTGAGGCTGCGGTCATCAAGTCTAACGCAGCCACATTTACCGGCGCACTTGACGAATAGATTTATTCTGTATCGAGTGCTGAGTGGAGACACCGCCACTCAGCACTTATTTACTTGAAAAGACCCATGGACCAAGCAGGGATGTGCTCTGGGCCAACAATGAAAGGATTAAATGCAAGGGATTCTGCCGTATGCTTGTAATAATCTGTTGCCACTTATGACAGGTACTTTGCAACCCGGTCTCCGGCTTCAGTTGTCGATATCCCCATTTTTCCGGCTTCCATTGACTTCATGTCCTTTTCGATGACTTTCATTACACCTTTTTCAATCCGGTCTGCTGCCTTTCTCTCGCCCAGGGTTTCCAGCATCATGGCCCCGGCAAGAATGGCCGCGAGGGGATTAATAGCGTTTTTTCCGGTCCACATTGGAGCCGTGCCGCCGATCGGCTCGAACATGCTGACACCTTCGGGATTGATATTGCCGCCGGCTGCTACGCCCAGGCCGCCCTGGGTAATGGCACCCAGATCGGTGATGATATCGCCGAACATGTTTTCCGTGACAATGACATCGAACATTTCAGGACTCGCGATCATGTAGAGACAGGTGGCGTCAACATGGTAGTACTCGCGCTTCACGTCGGGGTACTCTGCGCCGATTTCTGCGAATACACGGTTCCACAACTCATACATGTAGGTAAGGACGTTCGACTTGCCAACTAGGGCAAGCTTGTTTTCTGGTCCCACGCCACGCGCCTTCTTGCCGTGGGTGCGGGTGTATTCAAAGGCATAGCGAAGGCAGCGGGCCACCTGCTCATAGGTGTATACCATGTTCTGGATCGCTATTTCGTCTTCAGTGCCGGGGCGGGAAAGTCCTCCCATGCCGGTGTACATGCCACCGCTGTTCTCGCGGATGCAGCAATAATCGATATCCCTCGGGCCCTTGTTTTTTATAGGACACTCGACGCCGGGATAGAGGCGGACAGGCCGGAGGTTGATATACTGGTCCAGGGCGAAGCGGATTTTGAGCAGTATCCCCTTTTCGAGAATGCCCGGCTTTACGTCCGGATGGCCTATGGCGCCGAGGTAGATGGCGTCGAATTTTTTTAATTCACTGATGGCGTTTTCCGGCAATACCTCCCCGGTCTTCATAAACCGTTCGCCGCCAAAATCATACGTGGTGAAATTGAGCGATATCTTTTCAATTGCCGCGGCTGCTCTTACAACTTTAAGTCCTTCAGCGACTACTTCTGGACCGGTCCCGTCGCCGGGAATAACCGCGATGTTGTATGATGATGCCATGGATGAATCCTCCCGAGAATTTTTCGTATGGTGCTGTCGTTTAAACCATGGAGGTAAAATGTCAAGAGAAATCACTTACAGGAATATTTTCTTAACCAGGAAGACTCCGAGAAGGATTAGCACCAGGAGGACGAGGAGACGAATCTTGCTTGAATCGTCCATGTCTGTTCCTTTCTCAATCATCAGATAGATGTGTGTGGAGATGGTGGCCGTTATTGATATGAAAGAAGCGAAGAGAAGTATGGATATGACAGAAAAAATGAACCCTATGATAAATCCGCCAATGCTATGGGTTATGAGAAGGTCGCTCACCAGTGATTTGTACAGCCCTGGATCCGAACCGGTTATAGTCAGGCTGGACAGCTGGAGAAACGTTGAAGGTATTGATTAAAAAATCTTCATATCATCATCTCCGAGGACTGTTTTTGAAAGTAACAGGGAGAGGGAGAATGAGCCATAATGAAGCATGTAAATGGCCGCGATGGTAACTGCGGTGATGATGATCATAAGCGGAATGGTATAGGCAAGTCTGAAGTTCTGAGTCCGGATGAAGCGGAACAGGCCTTTAACAGGTGAGTGACCATCCGGGATGGTAGCGGCGATAATGGGCGGATAAAACCAGAACCCGATGGCCAGAAGTATGACAGCGCAGAGCGACGTCAGGTATATGGGTAGAAACAGGACTGCGAAAAGTACCGGGCCGATGACCGGAATCTTACCGAAGAGGATAAACACAAGATTAATTATGAAAAAGATTATAATGTTGGAAAGAAATACCGGAATAATCGCTCTGGCAAGAAACTGAGCTATTCCCTGCCGTGATGATCCGGACAGGGCGTACATGGAATTCATGGTGATGCGGGAAATAACTGCTGCTGTAATGATGTAGAGGAACAGGATAATGGCGAAGGGGACTATATTTAAAAGTGATTTGATAAAAACGTTTCCGGCTAGTTCTCCCAGGTCGAAAGCAATATGCACCAGCCAGTTGCCGGTCAGAAACACAAGGAATGAAGCCATGATAGCCGTGGAAGCCGTAACTATCTTGGGTATGGTAAAGGACGAGGCGCAGATTGAGAAAAGAGTCTCCAGTGTAAAATTCATGGGTCGGCCTGAACGCACCGCGGGCTGTTCTTTGATCGTGGGAGGGTTTTGTTGACGGGATGGGGATGGCGCCGGTTCTCTGTGATCCGGTTTTTTATCAGCAGGAAAGATTTTTTTTAAAAATGAAAAACCTTCCTTTGCCTGTTTTGTTTTCATCCGATTCTTGCCATCTTTTGCTGCTTCTTTTATTACGGGAAATTCGATGTCGAAAGGTCTGGCGCACCGTTCACAGGTGATGCGGTATCTGGTCTGCTGCGCCGATGAAAAGGTTATTGAATAGTAAGAATTGCAGTGCGGACAGGTTGTGATTTTAATGAATTTATTGCAGGTGTTGCAGGGTAAAATTGAATATGATAGCCCGCGTATCTGTTCAAGGGTCAGGTCATAGGGTGTTTTACAATTGGCACAGGTTATTTGCATGTTATTTCCGGAATCTATATTATTTATCGGAATTATGATCGAATATTTATACAAATAAGGGATTCTATGATATTTGATATATAGAGGAAGGTGATTATAATACTGCAATTGGACACTGTCCAATTGCAGTATTATAATCAAAGTGAAATAAGTTGTCCAGGTCTGCAATAAAAAACTTGAAAAAAAGGGGCTAATTTAGTTACATGTAATAAATACACAATTGTTAACTTATTAAACTGTTATCAATACACCCTTCGTCATCAACGATGGTTCATTAATTCTCGGGGGGGAATTATGATCGTTTCGAAAACCTCAAAGATGGCCTCTGATTTCGATAGAGGCGAAACCATTGCGCTGTCTTTAAGCTACCATAATAAATCGGTTATCCGATTTATCAGCTCTGTCATTAGTAAAATTCTGGCCAGAAACAACATGGTGTACCTGCAGGATGCCGTAATAACCATCCTCAGGGAAATCATTGTCAATGCCGTAAAGGCAAATTCAAAACGCCTATATTTCAGTTTCCAGAACCTCGACATGTTTGACGAAGAGGAATACCTGCAGGGAATGGAAGGGTTCAAGTCTTTCATTGTCGACAACCAGGAATTCGTTGAAGACGAGCTGAAGAAGAGCGATTATAAAGTCGTGATATATCTGAAAAAATTTGAAGCTGGATTCAGTATTAACGTGCAGAACAACTCTCCGATCCATCCCGAGGAAATGAACCGCATAAAATTGCGTCTCCAGAAGGCAAAGACGTATAATGATTTTTCAGAAGTCTACTGCGATGTGGCAGATGACACGGAAGGGGAAGGGCTCGGTCTCGTTCTCACTATACTGTTCCTTAAAAATACGGGAATTGGCGTCAACTCGCTGCAAATATCATCGAATGACCGCATAACTGACACTTCACTGGTGGTGCCTTTCCAGCTTAAGCCGGTGACCGTGATGAACAAAATCCAGCAGCAGATCCTCAACGAGGTTCGGGAATTACCAACGTTTCCGGAAAATGTTCTTGAGCTCGAAAAACTGTGCGCCAACCCGGAAGTCGATTACCGGGTTATCGCTGAAAAATTATCCATAGATCCATCACTCTCAGTTTCGGTCCTGAAACTATCAAACTCGGCGGCCTTTATAACGAGAAGACGCATAGAGACCATCATCGAGGCCATTAACCTTATCGGCATGAAACATCTGCGTGCCATTATCATAGCATCGAGCGCGCGCCGTATCCTGGATGAACGATATTCCTCCTTCCGTCAGATCTGGGACCACTGCAATAAGACCGCTTTTTACGGACGCCAGCTTGCACTATCACTTGGTTGCGCGAAGATAGCCCAGAATGTATACCTGGCGTCGCTGCTGCATGATTTGGGCAAGATCGTGCTGCTTTCCACAAGTTCGGCCCTGTCGGAATGGATGTTCACCCTCGTTCGCAACCGCGGAATGAGGACATCCACGGTCATCGAAGAGGTTTCTATCGGCATCAGCCATTCAAGCATAGGGGAACAGATAGCAAGAAGGTGGAACTTGCCCGAGTACCTGGTTGAAACGATCCAGTGGCACCACGCACCGCTGAATTGCAATAAGGATTACCAGGATATCGTGTTTGTCACCTATCTCGCCAACAAGATGTGCAGCATTGAAGAGAAAAAATATGATTATTATTTTCTTGAGGAAGAGGTGCTTCAGCGGTTTAACCTGGATGATGAAAAGTCCTTCGCCGCCCTTCACCTGGAAATGAAGAACAGGTATAACGACCAGAACTCACCGAAGCGCTGACAGAACAACCCGGACACTAATCCTCCGTTTCAGGGCTGATCGGTTCGGAAATTTTTAATTTTTCCTTATCAATGAGATCCCCTTTTCTTTTCCGCACCAGATCGAAAATGCTTGTCATCTCATCATGATCCGAATTGCATTTATCATGCGGTTCTGTACCTGTTATAAAGAATTCCGATTTTACCGGACAGCCTTCAACGGGAACCTTGCCGGTCTTTGCGCAGATAGGGCGCTCCGTGACGCCGTCCGGCCGTCCCTTGAAACGACCGGGCCTGCGGAAATCATAAACCTGGCTCATGAAGTTTCCCCACACCGGTGCGGACACAACTGCAGCGCTTTGGCCGCTTCCGAGGGAAAATTTCTGTGAATCGCATCCCATCCACACGGCTGCGACGAGGTCCGGGGTAAAACCGACGAACCACGCGTCTTTGAATTTTGTAGTGGTGCCGGTCTTTCCGCCGGCTGGTAAGCTGAAACCAGAGGTGCCCCGGATGCCGCCGGATGCTGTACCGGAGTCTACGACGCTGCGAAGAAGACTTGTCATGATGAAGGCAGTTTCTTCGGATATCAAACGCTTTCCTTTGATGTCTGCTTCCTCGATGCTGAATAATTTTTTGCCGCTCTGGTCAGTGATGTAGCGGATTGCATGGGGAGTTACCTCTTTGCCTCCATTGGCATACACGGCGAATCCACGAGCCATTTCAAGAGGCGACACTTCTGAGGTTCCAAGGGAAATGGTCGGGTCAACGGAAAAACGGCTAAGAGGAATCCCCATGAGGCGGGAAGCGTATTCAGCCACGAGTTTTGGCTCAACTTCATCTGCCACAAGCACAGAGATGATGTTAAGTGACGCAGCAAGGGCCTTCCTGACAAGAACTCTGCCCTTGTATGCCTTTTCATAATTAGAAGGTTTCCACACGGTGCGGGTTCCCTTGAATAACACCGGCACGTCATAAAATGATGTCGCCGCAGTGATTCGTTTTGATTCAATCCCGGAACCGTATACGAATGCTTTAAAGGCTGATCCGGGCTGGCGGACTGACTGTACTGCCCTGTTGAGCTGGTTGGCGGCATTGAAATCGCTTCCGCCAACCATTGCGGTAATACCCCCTGTAATCGGGTCCAGCGATACCAATGCTCCTTCCACGCGCGACGACTGCTTCAGCTGTTCGTAATTATCGAGATATTTTTCCAGGACGGTTTCCATAACGTTATTTCCGAACAGTAGAGAACCCAGGAGAACATCGTCAATAGTGCTGTTCCTGAAGGTGTTTAGAAATGCTATTCTTTTTTCGGAATCCTTCCGTGTTATCCTTTTTTCTTCCAGAAGTTTACGGGTCATGAGACGGTCAACGGAGTCAAAGCGGGACGCGTTATACGCTGCTGCCGTACGGTTTTGCTCTTCTATGCCTTTCAGGAGAGATTCCTCGGCGGCCTTTTGATGGCGCAAGTCCAGAGTTGTATGCACTGACAGCCCGCCGCGATAGACGAGTTTTTCACCAAATTTTCGAATCAGCAATTTCCGTATATGTTCTGTGAAATGGGGCGCCCTGTCAAAGCCGCGGCTGCGAATGCCTAGGGATGGAAATCTTATTTTTATAACATCAAGATAAGATGTCCAGAAATCGTTGAACTGCCGTGCCGCGTCGTCTTTTCCAATGTTTCCCGCGCTGATCATGTTATACAGTATCTGTCTGCTTTTTTCAAAGGCGCCGCGGGGGTTCTTGAGAGGGGAATAATAATTGGGGGCCGACGGTATAGACGCCAGGAGAGCGGCCTCCACAGCTGTCAGTTTTTTTAAATCCTTATCGAAAAAAAATCGAGCCGCAGAATTGATTCCGTACACGCCATGACCGAAATATATCTGGCTCAGATACATTTCAATGATCTGGTTTTTTGAGTATTTCTTTTCGAATTCACGGGCTATGAATATCTCGATGAGCTTGCGGCGCACTGTCTTTTCTCTCCCGGTGTAGAGCTGTTTGACCAGCTGCTGGGTAATGGTGGAGCCTCCCTGTCTGATGTCACCGCTGAGGATATCGACGACGATAGCCCTTATAATGCCGGGTAGATCAAAGCCGGAATGAAGGTAAAAATTCTGATCCTCAGCGGCCAAAAACGCCTGCTTAACTATATCCGGAATTGTTCCGTGCTCTGCGACGGTGCGGTTTTCCTCGAATAGCTCCGAAATCAGGTCGCCGTTGCAGTCGTATATTTTTGTCGAAACGCTGGGATCATAGGCCAGTTCGCCCGCCAGGATAGAATAGCTATAGGTATAGGCTGATAGTATATATGCGAAGGGCAGGAGGATGATGGCTATGAGAAATATTTTTACTGGTAGTGCTCTATTCTGTTTCATACAATTATGTAAAAAATTCTTGAAATAAGTTCCGATGATTAGTTATGTGTGAAATAGGTATATCTTTCCATTTAAAAAGTAAAGAATTATTTACGATGATTCTATTTCATGAGCATTCGCTGTCTCAAGCCTGGCCGATCCTTGAAGGGGCAGGTAAGAGTCAGCATGCAGGTAATGAAGAAAGAGAATCGGCAAGCGTAAAATTGCATGCTAACGGATAACAATATTGAAAAAACTAGTATTGATCGTTCCTCTTCTCGTGATTTGCTGCACAATCCACTCTTCAGCTAAGATATCGGAGAAAAGCCTGGCCCAATACAAATCAGCATTCTTGGGTCGGGTTATCGAAGACAATCCTGATTATGAAAGCAGGATACGCAGATTCATGAAGGGCATGATCATGGAAGGTCGCATGGGAATATCCCTTCTGGATAAATTCGGTCTTTTCCTGAGCAACATGGAAAAGAAGGAAGTGTCCATAAACAGGATACGGTTTTACAGTCAGGATGACCAGTTCTCCCTTTTTTTTGTCATGAAGGACCAGAAGGATGACCAGCTCTATACAATGTTCCTCGAATACGAATATGGGAAAGGTGGGAACTGCATTCTAAAAGAGATATACTTTTCTATTGTATTTGAAGAGCGCATGAATGATATTAAGGGCTTTTTTGAAACTCGATGAAGCGTCCCTCTGAATCGGTATACATAATCGCTGACATTGAAGGGAGCTCGGGCTGCTGGAGTTATGAAGGTTCGCAGTTTAAAACTCCGGAATGGGCCGCTGCCTGCGTCGATATGTCCAGAGACGTGAATGCTGTTGCTGCGGCATTGTTTGATGCCGGAGTGAAGAACGTTTATATAAAGGATTTTCACCGTACCGGCTACAATCTTTTGCCTGAGCTTATCGACGGCCGAGCCCGGGTCCTGCACGGATACCGGCGCGGACCCGTCCCGGGTATAGGTGGAACCTTCGGGGCGGAGGCCCTCCTCATGATCGGCATGCATGCAGCATCAGGGAGCGATGGCTTTCTGGCCCATACCTTTACATCGCGGATCGCGCGCCTCGAAGTAAACGGTAAACTCATGTGCGAGGCGGAGTTCTTCGCGTCGTCACTTGCGGATTTCGGGTTGCGGCCGGTGTTTCTTTCCGGGTGCCCCGTTGCCTGTCGCCAGGCGCGGGAAGCCATACCAGGTATTCAGACTTGTGCCATTGAAAAAACAGGAACCATGACATCCTTTGATCATAATGATTGGAGAAGGCGGTTATCCGAATCCGTAATACAAGCACTGGTTGGTGCGCCGCCGATTCCTTTTAAGCCGCGGGGGCCATTTGACGTACTTGTAACTATGCGTGACGGTGAAGAGGAAGCCCGAACAATGGCGCGTCGATGGGGGGTCGAGATATCAGACAATAATCTTCATCTCTGGGCTGATACTATCGAAGATCTCTACCTGAACCTTATACGCATATGCTATTTTACACCAGTCATTGAGCGGATTCTTCCCCTGGGGCTTCTCCTGTTCAATGCCATGGGCCGTGCCGGTTTATCCTGGGTGAGACATGTCGTGAAGCAGCGTGACACCTTTAAATAATTGACATTGCATCGGCAACTGGCATGATGGGATCCTACAAATCAGCTTAAAAAATAAGTAACGGACACCAAACAGACATGAAAAAGTTGGAATCAACCAAAAAAATAATCAGTGGAAGTGTTATCAGGATATATAAAAAGGGATTCGGGTACTCGAAGATAACCGTTGTTGACAACACTGATTATTACCTCGCGGTCATGGCCGATGATGATCTCTTCCATGCTTTTCATGAAGGGGACCAGTCTGAAGCATATTTCTGGGTTGAGGACGTGGCGTCCTATGAATTCAAGCTTCAGCTAATCGGGAGAATTGTGTCCGGTCCGCGTATACTCTTTTTCGGCCACACTGAGGCGATTGCAAGGAGCACAGACCGCAAATGCCTGACCGCGACGGTGAGCATCCCCATAAAGTTCTTCATGTTTGACCCCGGTGATACGGAAAAGGGAATTACTTCGGAGGAAATCGTGTTCCATGAAGGAGCGGTTGTTCTTCTATCTGATCGTGAAGCAACCATACAGACCAAAAATGCCATAGGCGGATCCAAATTCCTTAAAGGCCAAATCCAAATTAACGGCCAGATTGTGGAACTGGTCGGTATGGTGGATATCATACATGAGACGAAAGGAATCTATAATGTCCTTTTTGCCGGTATGTATGAAAAAGATACAAAATTGCTTCTTGATTTTATATTTAATACCTACAGAGAATAACCATTAATAAAGATAATCTGAATCTGTACTCAAAACATAGTTATCTTTTAAATTCATTGATTTCCCGACAAATTCCGCATAAAACCCTGCGAAAGTGCTAATTATTTTATTATATTTTGTTCATTTTTAATAACAAAAGTATGTTTTTTTACCGAAATTGTATAAGAGATGAATATTTTATTATCAAAAGACGTGCTTCTCAATAAGAATAATTAATATTATTCTCCACCCCGCAGGTGGCGGGGCATATTAAAGATAATTGCGAGTTAACAAGCACGTTTAATGTTATATAGGAAATAATAATTATATAATGAAAAAAGCAATTATATATCCTGTTATACTGCTGGTTCAGATATCGTTGATATCTCTATCTCCAGTTTTTTCGGCTGTGTTTGAGCCCGACAAATTGCGAGTCCATCTTCGGATGGACAAAAAAGTGTTTTTTTCCGACGAAGAAATCACACTGCAGGTGTTCGTTAAAAATATTTCTGAGAAAAAAAATTATTTTGAAGTGTATGATTCGCTGGAAAATGAGTCTTCAAATTACACGACCTTCCAGCCACTGGTCTTTGATATGAAGGGTAGGGAGGCTGAAATAACAGTCCCGTATAAGATTGAAAAGCGGGAGATCAATGATTTGATACGGGGATTGGAAAAACGCATGGTGGAGCTTGCTCCCGGAGAGTCTTTTGTCCATACAATAAATATAAAAGATCTTTTTAACATGAGTCTGAACACTCATTACCGGATTCAAAACCTTTTTTATCCTTCTTTTGAGGAAAATTTTATCGTTAAAAGTGATAATGAGCTCATCTTTAAAATTATTGAGGCTAAAAGGTACAACAAACCGAGCGAGGTTGATGCCATAGATAGGGCTATCTCGCCGAAAGAAGTAATATTGTTGACATTGAAGGCTGAAAAAGATAGGGATTGGGATAACTGGATCAAGTATATCAATGTTGAAAAATATATCAACGCCTTCCCCGAATTTGTTCAAAAATATATCCGGGCAAACTTTGAGGAAAAATCGCTGTTAGAAAAAGAATTCATCAGATTTGCAACCAGGGATAGAGACGATTACCTGATCAACTACAGAATTGTACGAGAGGCGATTGAAAAGGAACGAAAAATTGCCTATGTTGATGTCATTGAGGAGCGGTTCGGTATCAAGTATACCTCCCGGTATAAATACCGGTTCACGCTGGAGCAATATAAAAACCTGTGGCTTGTTACCGATGAGGAAGCTACGGTGATGAAGGGTATTAAAAAATGACAGAAATTCTATCGCAAGACGAAATAGATGCCCTATTGACAGCCATATCGACCGGCGAGGTTGATACCACGGACTATTCTGCTGCGAAGGAACAGAAGAAGGTCAAGATATACGATTTCCGCCGCCCGGACAAATTCTCCAAAGACCACATCCGTACTCTCCAGATGATGCATGAAACCTTTGCGCGGTTGACCACGACCGCCCTGTCGGCGCAGCTCCGTGCCCTGGTGGGAGTGCACGTGGCGTCGGTTGACCAGCTGACTTATGAAGAATTCATCAGGTCAATACCGAACCCGACGACCCTGGCTGTCATCAACATGGACCCTCTGAAGGGTTCCGCGGTGCTCGAGATAGACCCCTCCATAACGTTCACCATAATTGACAAGCTTTTCGGCGGCATGGGGGAAGCCACGAAGATCAGCCGGGAGCTTACCGATATCGAGCTTTCGGTCATGGAAGGCATTATAGTTCGTATCCTGGGAAACCTGCGTGAGGCCTGGTCAAACGTCATCGATCTACGGCCGAGGCTCGGCAACATAGAAACGAACCCGCAGTTCGCTCAGATCGTCCCTCCCAATGACATGGTCGTTCTCATTACTTTGGAGACCAAGGTCGGCGAAGTCGAGGGCATGACGAACCTCTGTATACCCTACATATCGATCGAGCCGGTTATCTCAAAACTGTCGGCGCAGTACATGTATTCCAGCATCAGGAAGGGCGCCACGGACGAGAACCTGTCGGTCATCCAGAAACGACTTGAGACAGTTATTCTTCCCGTTGTCGCTGAGCTCGGCGAGGTGCAGATCGCGGTTCAGGAAGTGCTGCGCCTCACCATCGGTGATGTCATCAAGCTGCCCGATACCAAGGTCGGGTCCGACATGACGCTAAAGATCGGGGGCCG
Organism: Spirochaetota bacterium; assembly: GCA_041753395.1. Classification (GTDB taxonomy): domain Bacteria; phylum Spirochaetota; class UBA4802; order UBA4802; family UBA5550; genus RBG-16-49-21. The sequence continues at coordinate 6,582 of JBGSUQ010000004.1, read as the reverse complement.
CAAGAAGTTCAAATGCAGACCCGGCGTGGTGTCGAGCCGCATGGCGATAAAAATCGGGGAGCGCATAGAAGAAGTGCCTGATGAACTGCTGATATCCAAGAGAAGCGACGACGATTTTTAAAACCCCGCATCAGGAAACCATGGAATTATTCCATAACCCCACAATCTGTCTGTTCCACAGATAGTTTGATTATCAATCTTATCGATTATTTTTTCTGTTACTGACGGGAAATTTTGTTCAGGTACGGCATGGGGTCCACGAATTCGGTGCCTATGATAATTTCATAATGGCAAATGTAGCGGGCGGTCTTGCCGGTGCGTCCCACGTAGCCGATCACCTCTCCCTTGGAAATCTGCTGGTCCTGCTCTACCGATACCCGCTGACAGTGCGAGTATGCTGTTGTAAAACCGTACTTGTGCTTGATCGAAACCACTAGCCCCAGGACCGGGTCCCAGCGGATTTCGCTTACCTTGCCGGGAGCCGTGGCCCGGATCTCGGAGCCGGGGAATGCTTCTATGTCGATACCGTTGTGATATTCTGTTTCAGCGGCATAGATCGAATTGCGCTGTCCGAAACGCGAAATAATGTACCCGTTGACAGGCCAGATCGAAGGGGTGGTCTCGATTATTTTTTTCCGGTATTCCAGGAACACCTTGATCTTCGACAGGACCTTTTTGGTTGTTTTAAGTTCCCGTTCGACTTCCTGGATATTGAGAATTTCGATGGGCGGAGCTGTTACGCTGGTATTGGCGTTATCACCGCTATCGCCATTATCGAATGCCGGCGGGTCCGGGTTGTGCACTCCGCCCTTGGCCCATAAGGAATCAATATCGCTGCCGGGGGTCAATGAATAAAGATGGGTGATTTCAGGCTTAAATCTCTGAAAAATATCGTAAAGCTCGTTAATCTCTTCTTTGTATTTTTTTATCTGGATCTTCGAGTTGGAGCCGTATTTTTTTAGTTTTGAGACTTCCTTGATCGTTGACGAGTGGTTGATGATCAGTATGGATGTGACAGTAACCGTTGCGGTGGCTGCCCCGGCTATGATGGCGATGGCGAAAATTGATACATGGAAGTTGATGATTCTCTTTTCGGAGTGGGGAATGAACATAATAGTGATCCGTTCCTTCCCCTTGGTGACAAAACGTTTCCACCAATCCTTGAGCATCGCCTGCTTGGAACTCAAATGGTCGGATAGAAACTGCAGGATATTTTTCTGCAGATCGTATAGATTTGTTTCTTTAAAAGGATTAAGGTTCATGACAAACCGGGTTTTCTTTTTTGTTTAACTTGCTGTGTTGTGATGGTTCAATATATATTCAATATATTCATTGATCCTTACTGGATCGGAAAAATATTCAAAAAAAATTAATAGATTAAATTCTTTTGTATATAATATTTATCGGTATATTTATGTCAAGTTTTTCTTATTTTCGTTAAAATGAAAGATTTTTATAATGCAATTAAGATATGTAGTAAATTCATTATATTATTGGATTTGAAAAAATCCGCCGCAAACAACGGGATGCAGGATACTATGAATATATAGTTTATCAAAAAGCTTTTTTTCCTGTTTCAATATTATCATCTTTTTGAATTAAGAAGGGTTCCACATGAAAAAGTTACATACATCGCTCCTGGGTCTAATTTCCAGTTTACTTTGCCTGATGGCGCTTCCTGGCCACAGCGGATCAAAACCTTGCGGTGACCCATCATCAGTCAACAAATATGACAGCGATACGGAATTGGTGTTTTTCCCGTCCTTTGCTGTTCCCGGAGACATGACAGGATCATGGAAGGTCGGCATACATGCCTGGGCCTTTGAGCCGGAGAGAGACAGCGTAAAGAGAAAAATACTTGTGGACATTGTAAAAAAAGACCTTGGCCTCGAAAATGTCGATGTTAGGTCAAAGAATTTTGAAGCCATGGCGGGGTACCTGCTAGTTGATCAGGAGGGATCAAAGGACGTTGCTGTCACCATCGGAGGGGCGGATTACTGCGTCGGGAGAACAAATAAAAACGGCCACGCGGAATCGGTGATCAGCGTTGATGAAGGAGCGCTGGGTTCCAGTCTGGTGACGCAGGGAGGAGGCCGCTACATATTGTTTCATGCGGAAACTTCATCACTACCGAAGCGGCGTTTTGCCGGTAAAGCCCGTGTCATCGAAAAAAAGGCGATCATGGTTGTTTCTGATATTGATGACACGATCAGGATTACAAATGTAAGGGATCGGCAGAAGGCCATTGAAAATACCTTCTGCCGGCCTTTCCTTCCGGTCCCGGGAATGGCAAAATTGTATGCAAGGATGGCCGGGTACGGTGCTGTGATCAACTACGTGAGCGCCGGTCCATGGCAGTTGTATCATCCCCTTGCTGAATTCCTGCAGCGTGAGGGTTTCCCCGAAGGGCTATTCCAGATGAGATATTTCGGCTTTTCGAAGAATTTGTCCGCTCTGTTCGCGTCATCTGATTCGGTCAAAAAACCTTTCATCGAAAGCCTTATGAAGAAGTTCCCTGGACATAGATTCATTTTTTTTGGAGATTCCGGTGAACAGGACCCTGAACTATATGGGGAGTGCGCACGGATGAATCCCCGCCAGGTGGCTGGTATATATATACGCAACATCACTGATGAAACATATAATACCCCGCGTATGGTAAAGGCCTTCAGAGATCTGCCTCCAGGCTTGTGGCGTTTATTTATTAATGCAAGGGAATTTGACGGCGAAATAATTCAGCGGGCATTCGATAAATAGAAGCTGAAAAAGAAGCTGTGATGGTGTTGATGCCTGTACTTATTCAGTCCTGTTTTTACTATCACAGAGTTTCAGAAGGGCGTAGAGGGTGTCAAGATGGGGAGTGGATACATTATTGCGACGGGCTATGTGCACTGTGTTCCCCAGTATGGCTTCGACCTCCAGGGGCCGCTTCCTCTCGTAATCCTGAAGCATGCTGGTTCGGGTCGGTGCCATGGCACGTGTATCTGTTATGATAGAATTGATGACGGAAGAGTTGATACGATGACCCGATAGCGCGGCAAGGACCAAGATTTCTTTCATAATATTTGTGGCAATAGAGACAATCTGCTCTGACTCCATCATTTCCCTCGTGTCGGCGCCGCCGCAGAGGACAGAGAGGGGATTGAAGGGAGCATTCCACATAAGCTTTCTCCACCGGGCTTCTATGATATCCAGATCGATATCACACCGCACTCCCGCCTGTTTAAACACTTCGGCAAGTCGGGCGGTCTTATCAGATGAACCCGATGGATAGGATCCGATAACAAGTCTGCCATAATCCCTGTGGTCTATAACGCCGTATTCCGGCCTGCTGACGCTGATAAAGGCAATGGCGCTGATTATTTCATTTGCGGGGAAAGCCGCCGCAACCGGTTCTTCAATGTCTATGCCGTTCTGGAGCAGCACAATGGCGGTTTGCGGACATATTTTGCTCCCAATCAAAGAAGGAAGGCTTATTCCCGGAAGAACCTTGGTGGCGATAATAATGTAGTCAGGTTTATGGTCATATTCATCAATGGTTCTTATGACATTTGCCGGCATGAAATGGAAATCGCCGTTAACGCTATGCACAGTGATTCCCTTTTTTTCCACAACATCATAATCTGACCGGCACAGGGTTGAAATACGAGCCCCGGCCTGAAACAGTCGGCCGGAATAATAGCTTCCCACTGCTCCGGTTCCCACAAGCAGTATGTCTGGTTTTGTATTCATATTTTAATTAAAGATGTATAACCTTTGAACTTCAAGCTTTTTTCGGTTACCACAAGCTGATTTGGATATAATCGGGACAATCATGTTGGCATTCCTGATTACATTTCTTTGTTGTAACATTCAGAGGTAATTAATCATTGACAGCAATGAGGGATCGGGCCGAAATAATTCTTTTCAAGTGATAAAGTGCGTAAAATTCATTACAGGTTTATAAATTTGTATATTTTGGAGGAACTCCTGTGAGTGGGGAATTGACTTTCTGGCAACAATGGGGCAGTTATATTCTGCTCGTTATCGTACTGGCAATAATTGGCGCTGGCATAGTGGCATATAGAATTATTAAAGGCAAAGTGAAAAAAAAGATGGATGACCAGCAGGAGCTGGTTAATCAACACAAGGTTGCTGCTTCCATACTTGTGCTGGAAAAGAGAAAAGATAAAATAGCCAACGCGAATATACCGAAATCCGTCATAGCCCAGATTCCAAGAGTCTATAAAATCAAAAAAGTGCCCATTGTAAAAGCAAAAATCGGCGCCCAGGTCATGGATCTTTTATGCGATGAGGATGTTTTTGATAAGCTTCCGGTGCATAAAACAGTCCGGGTGGATTTGGCTGGAATCTTTATCGCTGCTGTAAAACAGGGGAAAAAGTAGCAGGTGGAAAGCTTCATCATCGTTTTTTGTACGGTCCCATCCCATGAAATCGGAATGAAAATTGCTGATGATCTGGTTTCTGGAGAATATGCCGCATGTGTTAATATTCTTCCTGGCTTGACATCAATATACCGGTGGAAAGGTGATATCTGCAGGGATAATGAACTGTTATTGATAATTAAAAGCAGGAAGACTCTATTTGATGCCATTTGTTCTCGAATAAAGGTTCTGCATCCTTATGATGTTCCTGAAATGATATGCTGCGATATATCCGATGGCAATAACTCATATTTACAATGGCTATCTGACAGTACCAGAATACGATAGTTTGATCCAATTACATATGCGTTTGGCCTGTTGCCATTAAATAATCAGAGTTGGATTGTAGACCTCTGGTTTTTTACATGATTTGTTTAATTCCAGTGGGATTGTATAATAAATCCGCATTCATAAAAAATGAGAGTTTTCCCAAAATTTTTATTGATAAATTATTAAATTTGTTTTTATACAATATATTAAAGACTGAATTATTTTAACCGATTTATAACTACTATATCTGGCATCAAGGGGGCATATTTTTTTTATAGTACTTGTAAAAGTACATAATTAATATTGATTATAGCAATTATCATAATTAGATTATAAGGCGGGCGAAATGAACAGAATTACTAACAGCATTATTACTAATAAGTTTGTTAGGCTCATTGAGGAGAATCATCAGGAAATAATTGAACATTTCATGAATGATGTACTCCGAAATAAGAAAACTATCGCCTACCGGAAGATGGATCCCCATGATTTATATGAAATAGGGATCCGGGTATACAGGGAAATGTCAAGATGGGTCGCTAAGGATTTGCCCAAGGAAGAAGTAAAGGAATATTATACCAAATTGGGCAAAATAAGGCATCATGAAGGGGTCCCGGCATCACAATTTTTTCAGGCTCTGGTTCTTTTAAAACGTCACATGTGGCTTTTTATTAAAAAGAAATTGGAAAATGAAATGACTGATTATAAGCAGGCATTGGAGGTTAGTGACCGGGTTGTTTTATTTTTTGATAGGGCGGCATACTATATGCTTACGGGTTATGAAGAAGAAAGCAGTAAAAAATGGTAATTTTAAAAAAAATTAAAAAAATACAATTTTTTTCACAAAATCTCTTGACAAGATTAAGCATAAAAAATAATTTCACATTCTCACTGAGTGAGTGTGATCTTATTAAAATGCACTACTTAATAAATCAAAGGGTTACTAAAACGGTTACCTAAAGATTTGAAATAATTAAGCGCCTGTGATCAGGCGAACTGATTGTTGAAAAGTCTCCAAAAGTAATGTACTTGGGGATTTTTTTGTCATATGTGATAGTTCTTTGAAAACTGGGTAGTATTATAAACTACCTCTGTTAATTTCTTAAAAATTCAAAATTTGAACCAAATTATCTTTATGATAAATTATCATGGAGAGTTTGATTCTGGCTCAGAACGAACGCTGGCGGCGCGTCTTAAACATGCAAGTCGAACGAGAATCCCGATGCTTGCATTGGGAGGAGAGTGGCGAACGGGTGAGTAACACGTGGATAATCTGCCTCTAGGATTGGGATAACTACTCGAAAGGGTGGCTAATACCGAATAACATGGCACGCTACACAAGTAGTAGCCATTAAAGGTGGGGACCGCAAGGCCTACTACCTGGAGATGAGTCCGCGGCCCATTAGCTAGTTGGCGGGGTAATGGCCCACCAAGGCGACGATGGGTAGCCGGCCTGAGAGGGTGACCGGCCACATTGGGACTGAGATACGGCCCAGACTCCTACGGGAGGCAGCAGTTAAGAATCTTGCGCAATGGGGGAAACCCTGACGCAGCGACGCCGCGTGGACGATGAAGGCCTTCGGGTTGTAAAGTCCGATAAGCGGGGAAGAATAAGCAACGGGTAATATTCGTTGTGATGACGGTACCTGCCTAAAGCCCCGGCTAACTACGTGCCAGCAGCCGCGGTAATACGTATGGGGCTAGCGTTGTTCGGAATTATTGGGCGTAAAGGGCGTCTAGGCGGGGGATTAAGTTAGGTGTGAAATCCCTGGGCTCAACCCAGGAACTGCATCTAAAACTGGTTCTCTTGAGTTCGGGAGAGGAGAGCGGAATTCCCGGTGTAGCGGTGAAATGCGTAGATATCGGGAAGAACACCAGTGGCGAAGGC
>JBGSUQ010000003.1:0-3382 GCA_041753395.1 Spirochaetota bacterium | reverse complement strand
AGGGGGCACGAGTGAAGGAGCGGTACGTATAAGCATTGTGAATCTTGGTGGAGAAATGCCAGGAAATACAGGACAATAATCCAGTAATATACAACATTAAGCATGTATCATTACATGAATATATGTCCCTCGCGCCCCCTTCGGGGGACGGGGGGCGCCACAGGGGGCAAATCATAAAGGAGGAACACCATGAACAGCATTAAACCGATTGACATCCTTCTCGTTGAAGACAGCGAGGGTGACATACGGCTCATCCGGGAGGCGCTGAAGGACGGTAAAATGAAAAACGAGCTCTACGTGGCAAAGGACGGCGTGGAAGCCATGGATTATTTACAGAAGAAAGGAAAATTCAAGGACGCGGTCAAACCCGATCTCATCCTGCTGGACCTCAACCTGCCGAAAAAGGACGGCCGCGAGGTGCTGGCGGAAATAAAGGCGGATGATGACCTGAGGCGCATACCCGTGGTCATTCTCACGATCTCCGCGGCCGATACCGATGTAATCCAGACCTACAACCTTCACGCGAACTGCTATATCGTCAAGCCCCTCGACCTTGACCAGTTCATCCGCGTGGTGCGGTCCATCGAGTCCTTCTGGCTCACCATCGTTAAACTGCCGGATGGAGACAGGTGACATGGCCGGTATTCAGGAAATAAACCTGCTCCTGGTCGAGGACAATCGCGGAGACGCGCGGCTGATACAGGAGATGCTGAAGGATGGCACGGCGGCGCGCTATGCGTGCACTGTCGCGGAAAATCTCACACTGGCGTTATCGCAGCTGGAAAATAAAAAATTCGATATTGTCATGCTCGACCTGAACCTCCCGGAATCAAGCGGAATCGAAACGCTTGATCGCATCATCGGTCTTCCCGGCATCATGCCTCCCGTCATTGTGCTGACCGGACTGGATGATGAAGCCATCGGCATGTCAGCCATAGAACGGGGCGCTGAGGATTTCCTGATTAAAAATAGCGTCAATGCGGCGCTGTTGTCCCGATCCATCCGCTATGCCATCGAGCGCAAGCGGATTGAGGATTCGCTCCGGGAAAGCGATGAGATTTTCCGGCAATTCATGGAGCACAGCCCCGTTTACGTTTTTTTCAAGGACGAGAAGATCCGGTCATTGCGCCTGAGCAAAAACTATGAGGCCATGCTGGGTAAGTCGATCGATGAAATGCTGGGCAAAACCATGGACGAGATGTTTCCGTCCGACCTTTCCAGGAGCATGATCGCTGACGACCTGCGGATATTGAAGGAAGGCAAGCGGGTCGATATCGAAGAAGAATTGAATGGACGGAGTTACACAACCATAAAATTTCCGATTCTCCACAAGGGGAAGCCGCGGTATCTTGCCGGATTCACCATCGACATCACCGAGCGCAAGCGGGCGGAGAAGGATATAATCGCCTGGAACCGCGATCTTGCCATCCTGCATAAAACAGCGATTGATCTCGTATCAATTCAAAGCAGCCGTGACCTGTATGCATATGTTGTTTCCACACTCCATGACATTACCGGCGCGGCAGGTGTTACCTTCGGCGTATATGATCCGGTTAAACGTGAAATACGCATCGAGCATGCCGAACTTGACCGGGTGCTGGTCACCGATCTGATGCGCACACTGGGGGTCGGACAACTTGGTGATACGGGTTTCCCCTTAAGCGACGAGCTGCGTCGCAACCTGATTAAAACCCCGGTTGGAGTCCAAAACAGTTTTAGTGACGCGACATTCGGCGCCGTTCCGCCGGAAGCAGGCAATAAATTCCAGGAGGCCCAGGGAATCGACCGTTTTGTAGGAGTCGCCTATATTGTCGATGGAGAGCTGTACGGAACATCCGTTCTGGGGTTTCGTACCGGAAAGCCCGTTCCCTCCATGAATATGCTGAACTCCTTCGCCAGCATGACGGCGGTGACGCTCAGGCGCATTATGGTCGAGAACTCCCTCCGGGAAAACAAAGAGCGGTACCGCTCGCTCGTTGAAGCGCAGCACGAAGCGGTATGCCGATGGCTTCCTGACACCACGCTCACCTTCGTGAACGAGTCCTACTGCCGTCTCGTCGGGAAAACCCGGGAGGAACTGACCGGAGAAAAATGGATTGCGTTTATCCCGGAGAACGACAGGGCCGGTGTTCTTGAAAATTATGCGAAGCTTGCGGCAGAGAAGAAGGGATATATACAGGAGCATGAAATTTATTCCGCGAGCGGCATTCTCTGGTACCGGTGGAACGGCGTGCCTCTTTTTAACGAGGCGGGTAACCTTGTTGAGTTTCAGTCCGTTGGGCATGACATTACCGAGCGTAAGAAAGCGGAGGAAATAATGAGCCGCCAGCTCGATGAGCTCCGGCGGTGGCAGGAGGTCATGCTGGAGCGCGAAGGAAGAGTGATTGAGCTCAAAAAAGATATTAACGATCTTCTTCGCGAGCTGGGGCGGCCGGAGAAATACGGCGATTGATTTTACCGATGAGACACAAAGAAAAAAATATGGCCACGGAGACACAGAGACACGGAGTTAAGGAAAAGGTAATGTTGGCCTGTGGTCAGAAGATAAACAAACTCTGTGTCTCTGTGGCGCATTCAAATGCACTTCTCCGGGGGGTCTGAAAATTATGACGATTAATAGTTATGTATTAACCAACGAAACCGGGTTTGTTTCCCGGGATATGGTTATATTGCGTATGTGAGGCAGTTAGATGCTGATAATCGGGTGGTTTCCACTATTATGAAAAAGATCATGAAAGATAAGGCAGGGAAAAATACAAAATTGCCTGATAAGCGCGGGATAAAAAAAAGAAAGCCTGCCGTGTTGAAAAAAACACGCGCCGATCCGCGGACTGCTGTTCCCCGGCCCATGGAAAAGGAATCGGGGGTCATCGATGGAACGGCGGTAGACATAACCGGGCTGCGCAGCGTCGGGGAAGAGCTCAAACTCAAGAACAAGGTGTTCGACGCCTCCATAGCCGCGAACAGCATCACGGACCTGGGCGGCCATATAACCCAGGCCAACAAGGCCTTTCTCAATTTATGGGGATATCCGGCGCTCACGGATTTTATTAATAACGAGAATGAAGCGGCAGTCATAGTAAACGCTTTAAATGAATCCGGCGAATGGGAAGGAGATTACACGGCGAAGCGGAAGGACGGCTCCACCTTCATCGCCCACGGTCTGGCCACGGTAGTGCGCGGCGAGGGGGAGGAGGTGGTGGGGTACCAGTCGGCGGTAATAGATATCACCGACCGGAAGCAGGCGGAGGAAAATTTGCGGGAAAGTGAGAAAAATCTCTACGCCATTCTCGACGCGACACCGTTCCCGATCGCCCTGGTCGATACGCAGGATGACAACATTGAATTCTGGAGCCGGAGCGCTCTCGATCTTTTCGGACAT
>JBGSUQ010000002.1:0-12289 GCA_041753395.1 Spirochaetota bacterium | reverse complement strand
GCTCCTTGTACATTGTGGGGGTTCTCCCTGATTGATGATTGTTGGTGCAACCATCTTCGGGGTTGAGCCCCCTTTTATATACAAATTAAGCGGAAAATTCTAACCGGTGATTTCCGGCAATTTTAAACCGGCGTTGACACCGGATACATGTTCATGCGGTACCGCCCTGACCGTGATGTCCATTTTGACTCGGGCACTCTTAAGGTTTATGCGCAGTACCGGTTTTTAGACCTGCGCATTCTTGATTCGCCGGCGCGGATATTGTCGCCCTTTATTTCAGCGGGCTGCGGTTTCGCATACATCGCGCGGCGCGATCACCGTCCCTATACACTGGGAACAACAAGAAAAAATGAAATCGACGCGGTGTATACCGCCGCGCTGGGGATTGATTTCTTCGCAACAGATTCATTAATCATAAGGGTCCAGGGGAGCTGGCTGGCTATTCAGCAGGACCCGAAACTTTTAAACGCCTTCAGCGCCAACATCGGCCTCATGTGGGGCTTCTAGCATAACCGGATAAAGGACGCCGACCATGAAAACAATCAACGCATTAGTACTGTCGCTCATTTCAATTCTGGCCCTGGCATGCGGGAACTCCCTCACCAGCGTCGTTGATACGAAACAGCAGGCCTATCTGTCACTACTCTATATATCATCTGCACAGTCCCCGGGAACAACCCCGACCCTCGAGCAGAAGATGCGCGGGATATGGGTCATCGGAGGAGCCGCGGATGTCACCGGCACCACGATTATTCCGGAGATTGACATGTACGATCCGGTTACCGATACCTGGTACCCGGACGTTGCAGCCGGGGCGTCAGGCACGTATGTGCCGACTGCATTCAACTCTGCCGTGAGCATTAACGGAAAAATATACGTAATGGGCGGCGCCGTGAACTCGGGAGCAGCCACCATTGCAGTGGAGGAATATGACATTTCAACAAACACATGGACTGGAAAAGCAAACATACAAAATAGCGGCATAAACATTACGTTGATGGCCTCGACGGCATATACTTATGCCAACAATATATATCTCATGGGAGGATCAACCACAACCACTACGGCCGGCGTTGTTGCGTATCATCTCCGATACAATCCGTCCGCCGGAACAAGCGGCACGTGGTACAACACCCCCCCTCTTGCATATACGACAGCCCGGTCCAGCATGGGTTCAGCATGCATCGGGGGCATCACCTATTACTTTGGAGGAAGGATAGCCGCGGGGACCGGAGCGACAACAAACACGGCATATACCATAGCTACAAACACGTATTCGGGTGCATTAACGGTAATTACCGCCCGGGGCGGAATGGCTTATGCGCATAATTCAGGAACCAACGGAACCTATATATTTATAGTGGGAGGAGCAACTCCATTTTCAGTTGCCGCAGCATATTTCAGCACAAATCCTACCTATGTGGCTCAGGCAAGCAGCTTTCAAGTTTTCACCCCCGGAGGCGGTGGTGCAGGGACGGTTACGAATGGACGATTTCACCCTGCATTTTCAGGAGGCGCGACAACCGGTATTGTATACGCCGGCGCAGCCGTTTCTCCATATAACGGAACCAGCACGATTGATCAAACTCTCTACGTTTTTGGCGGTCTGCAAAATCAATCCATCATCAGCAATGAAGTATGGTCAATTACCGCCAATGATACCATAGGAGGGTATCCCACTGCCACCTGGTTCGCCAAAACAGGCATGCCCCGCGCGCGGTTCGGCCACAGTGTGGTTGTAGCGCAACCGTGACAGCAGATCATGACTCAATTTCAGGAAAAACGGTCGAACCTGTGAAACAGTCCGGCCAATAAGCCAGAGGACAAATGTATATGAAAATTATATTAACCGTGGCCGTCCTCATTATCACCGTTTTCATAATACCAACACCGCAGGTCCATCCCGAAGAAGACGATACTGTCTTGTACCGGCAGGGGATGGAGCAATACGAAAAGAAGAACTACAAATCCGCCTATAACTTATTCCACAGGTCAATCCTCAAAAACCCGTTTAACAAAGAAGCGTCAGTCATGTACTGGAAGATGAAATCGGATTTTAAACCCGGCGACCTGGCTGATGATACCGAAGGGCAGCTGAAAGACACGGAAAAGGAGCCTGTCCCTGACAGTAAGGAAAAGAAGGAGGCCATTGAGGAACGCCCCGGGAAGAAGGAAGCCGCTGTGGTGCGGCCAAAAAAGAAAGAAAAACCCTACCGCGATGCCCTCGCCGAACGGGAGTCTGCCTCCGCACTGCGGGAGCTCCGGGGTAAAATAACAGAACTTAACGAACGCATCGATACCAGAGAGCATGAAATAGCCCTCCTGGAGAAACAGCATAAACAAAACTGGGAAACAGAACGCGACAACTCCCGCAAGATGTTCCGCATTTCTGCCACCATTCTCATCGTGCTCCTGGCAGTCAGTACCGGTATGCTCATTTTCGCCTTCATAACGATTTCCAGAAGAGAAAAACGCCAATACGGGACACTGCTCACTGAAACCACCGGCGCCGGTTATGAAATGGCCATACAGGAACAGACCGCCGGCGGCAGGCAGGTCCCCTATCCATACCAGGGGAGGCAGGAAGCCTGGCAGACCGCACCTGGCGGACCTGTTGCCCGGCACAACCCGAGGGCAGATATAGGCCGGCCGATGGATGAAACACCGGCCATTAGCACTTCAGAGTATTTTTCAAAGATTGAAGTCACCATATCCGGGTTCGTCCGTCTTATCGAGCACAGGTTGAACCGTGACAGCAATGACTTCAGGGTGAGGAAACTCTGCCATGATATCGGGAAAAAACTCGGCCTTACGTCAGTGGAGATAATGGAACTGCGGATCGCAGCGCTGATGAAAGATATCGGGTTCCTTCTAATACCCGAAGCATTACTGTTGAAGGCAAAGGCGCTGACAAAGCAGGAGAAGGAGAAAGTGCAAAAGCACGTGACCCATTCCCTCAAGATCGCGCAGTATTCCCCGCAACCGCCGCGGATCCTTGAGGCGGTCGAAAAACACCACGAGCGCATGGACGGGTCCGGGTACCCATATGGCATCAAAGGCGACAGCATACCGCTCTTTTCCCGCATCATCGGAATATGCGATACTTTCATTGCTCTCACCTCGGACAGGCCATACCGGGCCGCCCTGGACAATGATACCGCGCTGTCAGTCATGGAACGGGAATCCCGTCTCTTCGATCCGGACATACTGGTGTTACTTTTCGAGTTGTTCGGACAGGAAGTTGTCCGCAGCCAGAAGCCGGGGGAATATCTGCTTGATAAGGATCTGTACCCTGATGAAACGCTGGGTCCGCGGGAATGACCCCGGAACCTCCTGCCGCATCCTTTAGCTAACAGGAATCAACTCACCAGCTTGGTGTTCGGCGCGGTCTCATCGCGGTCGGGATTGTATTCGAACTCCGGCACGATGCGCTTGATGATCTCCCGAATCGCACCCGGATCAAGGCCCACAATTGCAGGGAGCTCGTCGCGCAGAAAAGGCTCGATCGTGTCAACAGCCGGCTCGTCCCTTGCGGAAAGCTTGAATATCTTTTCATTCTGCGTTTTGAGAAGGCTCTCGTCGTTGTAGAAAAGATCCTCGTGCATCTTCTCGCCGGGCCGGAGGCCCGTGTACTCGATTTTTATTTCATCATCAGATTTGTATCCGTAGAATTCTATAAGCCGCTGGGCTATTTCCGATACCCGGTACTGCTTGCCCATGTCAAGGACGAAGAGCTCCCCGCCTGCGGAATAGGCCGCTGCGTTTATGACCAGGAGGGACGCCTCCGGGATGCTCATGAAATAGCGCGTCACGTCGGGATGGGTAACGGTCCCGGGGCCGCCCCGCTCGATCTGCTCCAGGAAGAGGGGGACCACCGATCCCCTGCTGCCGATGACATTGCCGAACCTGACAATCGACGTGGTGAGCCCCCTGGTGCGGTGATAATACTCGGTCACGATCTCGGCAATCCGCTTGGTCGCGCCCATAATGCTGGCGGGGTTCACGGCCTTGTCGGTGGAGATAAAGACGAATTCGGCAGCTCCGTGCCGGTGCGCGCATTCGAGGACGTTCCTCGTGCCCCGGACATTGTTCTGCATTGCCTCGGCCTCATTGAATTCCATGAGGGGCACATGCTTGTGCGCTGCTGCGTGGAACACGATGTCGGGCCGGTGACGCGCAAAGAGGGATTCCATGAGGGTAAAGTCCTTGATATCGGCGATGCGGTAGACGATCTCGGGACCGTTCTGTACGAAGGCCGTGTCCTCGTTCAGGATGCGGATCAGATTGTACATGGAAAACTCGCCCCGCCCGACGGCGACGAGCTTTTTAATATTGAACTTCAGCAGCTGGCGGCACAGCTCCGATCCGATACTCCCGCCCGCTCCGGTGACGAGGACAGTCCTGCCGGCAAATTTCTTTTCGATCATGCCGGTGTCGACCCGGACCTCCTCGCGGCCGATCAGGTCCCCGATGCTGATGTCCCGCAGCGATATGGAGAGGGGTTTCCTCTCGTCCAGCTCGAGGACGTTGGGGAGGACTTTGATGGGGACCGACCGGTGTTCGCGCCTGATGGCGGAGGCAATCCGGTTAATCTTCTCTGAACCGATCGAGGGCATGGCAATAATGATATCGGTGATGCCCATCTCGCGGACCACACGGCCCACGCCGTCTGTGGCGCAGAAGACCATCTTGCCGTTCAGGATTTTTCCGATTTTGCCGTGGTCGTCGTCGGCAAAGCCGGCGATGAGTTTCCCCAGGCCCCGCTTCATGTATTCGGACAGGATGATGTGACCCGCTTCGCCGGCGCCGATGACCAGTATATTCTTCCCGGATATGCTGCCGCACCCGGATGCCATATCCGCCGCTCCGTTTTGTCCGGCCCTGTGGGAATAATAGTCCCTCACGATGATGCGGTAGAACACGGTTAAGACCGTGGCAAGGAGGAACCCCAGGAGAAGTACGACCCGTGAATAATCAAGGCCGGCCGCGGCAATATAGATTATAAAAAGGGCGATACCGGTCATCCCCGCCAGGACCAGGCGATATATGTCCGATATGTTTGAATAAGCCCACATGACGCGGTAGACCTGGAATACGTAAAATGAAAGGATATAAACGGCGACCAGCACGGCATGGTAGCGCAGGCCAAGAAATTCAGCATGGGCAGCAAGGTGCGGATAGAAAAGCACTGCATAGGCAAGGGCGTACGATGCAGCCACCAGCAGCGAGTCCGCCATGATATAGGCGATGTTTCTTCCCCGCACGGGATACAGAAAGCTCATACCAGGGTTATCTCCCTATTCACTGTCTCATGTCCTGCCTGACCATACCGGCCATTATCGCCTGTTATTGTCCACAATATCAAGAATATTCCCGATGACGTAATCAATCTCCGCATCGGTCATGCCCGGAAAAATGGGGAGCGACATGGTCCGCTCGAATACCCAGCGGCTGTTGTCATATCCCTCGCCGGTAAATCCCAGCTTCCGGTAATAGGTAAATTCATAGAGGGGGATGAAATGCACGCTAAGGCCCACGCCCCGGTCGCGCATCTCCTCGATGAAACGATCCCTGGTGATGGTCAGAGCATCAATGTTGAGGTTGACCGGATACAGGTACCACGATGTCTCACGGTCGGGCTTCACGGTATAGAGGAACAGTTCCTCGCGGCCGCGGAAGGCGCCGGTGTAGCGCTCCGCGATCCGTTTCCTCATTCCCCATATGGCCTCCACCTTTTTCAGCTGCACGATGCCCATGGCAGAAGCGATATCAGTGGTGTTGTACTTGAATCCGGCTTCCATCACATCATACTGCCAGAAGCTCTTTGAATTGTGCCGCTGCCACGCGTCGCGGTTAATGCCATGGAGACGGAGCATGCGCGCATGCTTCGCCCAGTCATCGTTGTCGGTACAGAGCATACCCCCCTCGCCGGTGGTGATGGTCTTGGTGGCGTAAAAGCTGAAGCAGGTCGCATCGCCGAAGGTGCCGATGGCCTTCCCCCGGTACCACGCCGGCAGGCAGTGAGCGGCGTCCTCGATGACGCGGAGATTGTGTCGCTTCGCGATCGCCAGAATCTCATCCATGTCGCAGGGCTGGCCCGCGTAGTGCACCGGCATGATGGCCCTGGTGCGGCCCGTTATCTTTTCCTCCATTTTATTCACGTCAATCAGGTGGGTGTCCCGTTCGATGTCGACCATGACGGGCCGCGCGTTGAAATAACTCACCACCTCGGCCGTGGCGGTGAAGGTTATTGCGGGCACCAGCACCTCGTCGCCTTCCCTGAGCCCCATGCATGACAGGGCAAGGTGCATCGCCGCGGTTGCTGAATTCACCGATACCGCATTGCCGCAACCGACGAAGCGCCTGAAATCGTCCTCGAAGGCTGCGGTCTTGACCCCGGCTGTAAGCCAGCCGGCGCGCATCATTTCAGCCACGGCCGCTATTTCATCTTCGGTGATATAGGGTTTATGAAAAGGTACGTTCATACTTATCTATCGGCAGTGGTAATGCCTTTGATCTGAAAAAATCGGATGGATCCGCCTGAAAAAAGGCGTCAGCGGCCATAGTAATCCAGGTACCATTCGACGAAACGGCCTATACCCTCGTCAAGAGAAGTTGACGGGGCGTACCCGATGTCCTTCATGAGGTCTTTTACATCAGCATAGGTGGCAGGGACATCCCCCGGCTGCATGGGGAGCATCTTTTTTACCGCCTTTTTGCCCAGCTTCAGTTCAAGGGTGCTGATGAAATCAAGGAGCTTCACCGGGGCGCTGTTGCCGATATTGTAAATCCGGTAGGGCGCCTTCGAGCGGGACGGATCGGGGTTGGCGCCGCTCCATGCCGGATCGCCCGCCGGTTGCCGGGAAATCACCCTGGCCACCCCCTCGGCGATATCGTCGACATAGGTGAAATCCCGCTGCATCTCGCCGTTGTTGAATACCTCGATCTCCTTCCCTTCCATGATGGCCTTCGAGAAAATGATCGGAGCCATGTCGGGCCTGCCCCAGGGACCGTAGACGGTGAAGAAGCGGAGCCCCGTGACGGGTATGCCGAAAAGATAGCTGTAGGTATGGGCCATCAGCTCGTTCGATTTCTTGGTGGCCCCGTAAAAGCTCACCGGGTGATCGACATTGTCCAAGGTGCTGAAGGGCATCTTCTCGTTCAGCCCGTACACAGACGAGCTGCTGGCAAATACCAGGTGCTTGACCTTGTTATGGCGGCACGCCTCGAGGATATTGAGGAAACCGGTAATGTTAGAATCGACATAGGCGTACGGATTCTGCAGCGAGTAGCGCACGCCGGCCTGCGCCGCCAGATGGCAAACCGCGTCAAAGCGCTCGCGGGCGAAAAGAGCCGAAAGCGCATCTCGGTCGAGGAGGTCCATCCTGATGAACCGGTAGCCGGGAAGGCTGGCGCTTTGCGCTTCCGGTCCCCGGTCCGCGTCTTCTTTCCGAATGCCGGAAGCAGTGAGCCTTCCGTATTTCAGTCCGATATCATAATAATCATTTATGTTGTCGATGCCGATGACTTCATCGCCACGTGTGGTCAGCTTCCCGGCGACGTGGAACCCGATAAACCCGGCAGACCCGGTCAGGAGAATTTTCAATGCTCTATCCTTATAGTAATAGTTGCTGTGAAGATAGGTATGGCGGATGATGGTGTCAAGAGAAAAAATCGGGGCTGGCGGTCCACACTGGGTCTTCTCTGCAAGGTAGGAAAAAATACGGGAATCCGGCCCCGACAAGAATCCTTACAGTTCTATCCTGCTGATCCGCCGCTCGCCCACCAGAATGGCCCTATCGGTTTCCTTAACCTTGTCATCGGCGGAACAACCGAGGAGCGGGACACCGTCGCGCACAAGGCCGATAACCGAGAACTTGTTTTCCAATCCCCATAGCACGAGCTCCCGGTATTTCCACTCCCGCATTTTCTTTATGTCCACGAAATAGATCTGGCTCCCTTCGCGGTTACTGATAAGATCGGTGAGGACATCCTTCAATCCCGGGTCCTGGAGTTCCTGTATTATGAGATTGGCCGCGAACTGGGAAACGCAGATCACGCTGTTGCATCCGGCCATTTCGAACTGACGAATCTTCAGGGGATCGAGGACCTCTGCTATGGTGAAAATATCGGGATTGAGCTTTTCAATGACCAGCGTGGTTACCAGGTTCTGGTCATCGGAGTGGGGGTCGCTCCTGTCCCTGGAAAGAATTATGGCATTGCTGGCCTGTTCAAGATTGGCCTGCCTGAGCGTCGCCTCTTCCGTCGGGTTCCCCCTGACAAATAATACACCTTCCTCGTTGAGACGTTGCGGAATAGTATCGAGTGTTTCATCGATAAGACAGATACCCTTGTCCCGGGTTGATGGGTCCAGTTTGAGTTCCTCTATGATATTCATGATCTCATCCAGCCTGCTGAAGTTGACAATGATGACGTGGTCTGTTAATTTTACGGTATGCATGCCCTGGAGCCTCCTCGATTGTGATTCTATGAGATTGGACGCGACCTCGGATATGATAAACCCGAGAAAGCCGATGCCGAAGACCATGGTCGGGACCCCGACCAGGTACCGTCCCCCGGTGGATACGGGAAAATAATCGCCATAACCGACCGTGGCCATGGTGACCAGAGTCCACCATAGGGCGTCGAGCCACCCCAGGTCCGGTTTCTTCGGCAATTCAAAAAACAGGTACCCAGACGTGGAATACCATATCAGGCAGAGGAATATCAACAGCACCTTGCCATTGTTCCCCAGCTTCGCGGTAATTCCCTTTTTCTTGAATAACAGCCATAACACCCTGAACATCAGTCGTCCTCCTTGTTCCGGCCCTCGCTTTCCCATAGCTTTTTTAATACCCGGGACCGGATCACAATGCCGGTGTCACCCCAGAGGCCAAGCCTTCTTTTTTCGGCGGCAATCTCCGCCGAGAGATACTTTTCCATCCTCGGGAAGGGATACTTGGTGTACACAAGGCACATACCCTTTGAAACCATATCATACCCGACATCGGTATCGTCTCTATGCACATAAGCAAGCACCCTTTTGTTCTCGTCCCGTTTGAACGTCTCAAACACCAGTCCAACTTCTTTATTGAGTAGTGTCGTTTCGAGATAATTCATTGCAATCCTCCCCTGCCCCTGAGTCAGGGTGTCATTGGCAGTCGCGTCATAGGACCAAATGCCGAGGAGGCGGACAATGAACCGGGACCCGCCCATGGTTACCGATATCTCGTCTCCATCAATAACACTTATAACTGTCACCTTCTTGCCCGAAGCGAATTCATCGGGACCGTTGGGATCGCTGAGCCTGTACTTGAAGGAAAATACACTGACGGTAAAATACAATGATGCACCGATAAACAGTGCCGTCACCAGCCAGAATACACCAATCCCCGATACTCTCATAATCATATTCCTCGCATTGAATTATACATAACGCACCAGCATGGCATACCGTACATCACGTTAAAAAATATCTATGGGGCCCTCTATATCGCCATCCAGAAATTGTCGCGCGTAGATATCGGTCTTCGAAAAAAAAGCCGCGCTGCCACCCTCATGTACGATCTTGCCGTTGTAGATGAGCGCGATGGAATTGGCCACCTTACGGGCGACCGTGGCGTCATGGCTGACCACAATGGAGGTCGTGTTCAGGGACTGCTTTATTTCCAGGATCAGGTCTGCGATCGAGTCAGAGAGTATCGGGTCGAGGCCAGCCGTGGGGTCATCGAAAAAGATAATGTTGGGATTGAGGCATATCGCCCGGGCAAGGCCTACGCGCTTCTGCATACCGCCGGAGAGCTCGGAGATGAGCTTCCCCTCGCTGCCCCTGAGTCCGACCCGCGCCAGGGAATTGACCACCATGGTTTCGATGGATTCCTCGCCGATGTTCATCCGGCGGAGCCCAAAGGCGACATTGTCAAACACGTTCATGGAATCAAAGAGACCGCCCTTCTGGAACACGTAGGCGATGCGGAACTGTTGCAACGCGTCGCCAATGACCCGGTAGCGGTCGCGGTACAGCTCGCGTATATCGACGCCATTGATCTCGATGGTCCCGCCGTAATCGATAAGGCCGGAGAGAGCCTTAAGTATCACCGATTTTCCGGACCCATTCTTCCCCATAAGGACAAGTGTCTTGCCCTCGGGAACAAACAAGTCAATCCCGTCCACAATTGTCCTGCCGTCAAAGGCGATGCGGAGATCCTTCACGCTGATCATGTTATCGGTAGCGGTTGTCGAAATAATCCCGCAATGTAGCAAGGATATTGAGGTACGATACGTACCGCTCCTCGCTAATCTTTCCCTTCTCCACCTGTTTCTTGATTTCACAGTTCGGCTCATGCTCATGGGTGCACGGGCTGAAGCCGCACTTACGGGCATATTTCCCGAATTCCATAAAATATATTCCCAGTTCCTCCGGTTCGATGTCCATGAGACCGAATTCCCTCAGGCCCGGCGTATCAATGATCTTCGTGTCCCCTTCCAGGAGGAACATCTCCACATTTGTCGTGGTATGGCGACCCTTGCCGGTGCTTTCCGACACCTCTGTCGTCTTCAGTTCAAGTCCCGGAAATATGCCGTTAAGGATGCTGGTCTTCCCGACACCGGAATTGCCTATCAGTATCGAGAGCCTGCCGGACAATGCTGTTTTCAGTTCATCAAGTCCCTCGCCTTTCATGGCACTCGTCAGGATCACAGCGAGGTCATAGCCCCGGTAATAATCATTAAGGAATTCGAGGTCACCATCTTCAGCAAGGTCATGCTTGTTGACACAGAGCAACACCGGGATCCCCTCCTTGTTCCCCCTGACCAGTAGCCGGTCAACAAAACGCAGATTCATCCGGGGCTTCCCGAAACACTGGATCACTACAATCTGGTCAATATTGGCGGCGATAAGATCGTCACGGTCGCTGTCCTTGTACTTCCTGGTAAAGACATTCCTCCGTTCATGGACCAGCCCAATGGCACCTGTATCGTCTTTATCGAGCTCAAAGTCAACAATATCGCCGACCGCGACCGCTTCAGAGTATTTCTCAAGGCGCTTGTCCTTCCTCAGCCTGCCTCTCAGGGTGCTGTTGATCCTCCGGCCCTCATATTCGACAGTATAAAACCTGCCGAATATCTTGATTACAGTTCCCGTCAACCAAGCACCTCCAGGTCAAACCGGGTTATACTTATTGCTACTGTTAGAATATTCAATAATTTCATAAATAAAAGCAGGTCTACCGTACTTTGTGTTACTATTATTATTCGATTACTGTATCACATGCCTGATATCAGGTCAATGAAGAAATATTTTTGGTAGTGGGTCAGAGTAAAATCATTTTCCAAAGCCCCTTCGTTGAAAATCCTTCAAGAAATAGGTCAGAATAAATTCTAGTAGATGAATTTCAGGCAAGTGTCAGATTAAAACCATTTATATAAGTTTTCTGTTGAGGATCCTTCCAGGACAAACATTAGTTTTATACAATTTTGATGTTAAATTTTATTTCGGGAAATAATATTTATCCAAAAAAATAGTTAAAGTTTTAAATATAAAATGCCGATATAAAAAATACAAGTTGATATATGATAATTCCCTCCCGATTTTACCATATTGTAAACTTGGCACTGCGTTTGAGGAGAAAGCAGGATAGCCGCCCAGCTATTCTGCTTTCTCTTTTTTATTAATTTCTATTTTCTGGAACAGAATCAAGAATAACAGGTTTAAATCCCTTCAATTCCGCAATAATCTGGCCAAGGGTTCCAATATTCTGAATAATAAAAGTTACATTATATTCCATCCCTTCATGAAGATTTAGCATATCTGGGGCAATGCGCTTTTTTAAGAACCTGTCAGATATATCAAACTCAATATCATGATTTTTTTTATCGTAAAAAGTAATTTTTTCGAAAACTGTATCAAGATGCTTTAACTTCAGTTGAAGTGTTACAATTCTTGCTTTATAACCATTAATATTTCCCACAATTTCATTTAGCAGGACATTCCTGACGGCAGTTTCCTCTAACACCTGGGAATAAGAATAGATCGATGATAATGTCATAAGCAATGACATTAGTAATTCTATAATTACTTTCATGGCGGACATTCTACAACATACCGTAATTTGATTCAAGTGTAATAATAAAACTGATTTAAACTCGGTATAGGTGTCAGAGTAAATTCATCAAAAAAGCTTTTATTCACCTCAAGACCATTTACACAAGGAGACATTTCCAAAAATTGAATAGTTTGCATGATACAATCGGCAGGGTTGATGCTAATTCTGCAGGAAAAGTTATAGAT
>JBGSUQ010000001.1:0-310234 GCA_041753395.1 Spirochaetota bacterium | reverse complement strand
TCGATACGGGAAATAACGCAGAATACGAATAATTCTCCGCCGGTCATGAACCCGCTGGTCATAACCGCG
Source organism: Spirochaetota bacterium (assembly GCA_041753395.1). Taxonomy (GTDB): domain Bacteria; phylum Spirochaetota; class UBA4802; order UBA4802; family UBA5550; genus RBG-16-49-21. The sequence goes on along the minus strand of JBGSUQ010000001.1, from coordinate 310,165 downwards.
TCTGACGAGACCTCCATCACGCTGCAGCAGCCGACCTTTACGTCGCCCGGCGTTCCGCTGCCGCCGGTACAGACGCGTCTTGCCTACGTGGGTCTTGACGGCACCATATCGGTAAACTACACCACCGGTGTAGTGGCCGGCAGCATCGGCCCGTCCCAGGACGTTTCCGCTGCCGGTGCCTCCTTTGTGGGTCTGACTCCCAACACGGCGTACCGGATCATCGTGGTCGCTTCCAACACATCCGGCCTGTCGATACGGGAAATAACGCAGATTACTGCATATTCTCCACCGGTCTTGGATGTGCTCAATATATCCTTTGTTGACGCAAACAACATAACCCTTGATGCGGTGAACTTCTTGTCGCCAGGCATTCCGGCACCGCTAGCGGCGAATGCCTACCTGGCTATTGATGGAGCCATTACGGTAACGCCCCTCGGTGTAATCGGCGGTGCCGGCCCTATCGATGGCCCCCATGATGTTATAGCTCTTCCATTCACATTCACACTTCTGGCGCCGAGCACGGCATATCGCATTATCGTGGTTACATCAAATACGTCGGGCGTGTCGATTCGTCAGATAGTCCAGATTACGCCTCCTTGATTTTAGAAGGCGTATTGCAAACTGGACCGGGAGAGGCTCGGATCAAGATCCAATTGAAGGTATAACAGGGTCCTCAGAGCCCCTGCTTCCCGCTCAATTCAAGTACGGTCTTCTGCAGCATCCCCTCGAGGCTGACCTTTCCGGCAATGGAAAGGTCGCCTACCTCTATCTTCCTGGTGTTTTTTACCAGGGCAATCGCGGCAAAGATGTCACTCTTCTGCAGGGTGCCGCGCTTGATGCTCTGGAGGAATTCTTTTTCATCTTTCTTCAAAACATAAATCCAGGTTTCCATGGTGGATAGGCCGGAATTAAACAATATGGCGTCGATTTCACCTATGGGAATGGAAAATTGCCCCGTTTTTATGATACCCCCGGTTTTCCGATAGGTGAAGGTGTCCTTTGTTATTTCTATGCGGTGCTTTCTCCCGATGTTGTTAAATAGCGAAAATACAGCTATGGCTGTGATGAGGCAGATAACCGTCACGGCGATGCCGTACTGAACAGGCCCGGTGGCATAGGGCTTTGATCCGTATATGACCATGCCCATTGATGACAAGGCCATGACGAGGAACATGTATGATTTGAATGCGTATCTGTTTGCCCAGGTAAAGGTTGTTGTTCCTCCGGCTGCGGTAACCTCTATATGCCCGGGCTTCTGTAGCTGGCCTGAATTATTTGCGTGCACGTCGAGGTTCACCTTTTTCGCCAGCTCGCCGCGGAAGGCTTCGGCTTTTTCCCTGCTCGATACGGAGAATAAGGACCAGAAAGCCCCGTCTTTTTTCTCCATCTCAACCACATGAGAGGCTGATCTTTCGCTTACATGAGAATGGACGTGAAATCCTTCAATTTCATTGTAGGGAATTACCGCCTTTTCCGAATCTTCTCTTTTCGTTTCCTTTATAATGCATGCGCCGTTACTGTTATCGAATATCAGAAATTCCGGTATTTTTATTTGCGTGCTTACCATTATGCCGCCCATGAGAAAAAGGAGGCCAAAGCCGGTCCAGAAAAAGGGATAATGCAGGTCATACCCGGGACTTAGAAATAGCAGGAGGCCGACGGGGAGAAAAACAATGCCTATGATAAAACAGATGACGCTTAAAACGGTCTCCAGCGTGCGGGTTCTCTTCAGTGTTATTACAACGGTTTCTTCTTTGGGGGATATTATCTTGTAATTCATGGCACCTTGCTTTCAGTGTAGATTATGATGATGGTATTTGAAAAGGAGAACAATTACAAGAAGATTTTATATCCCCATTCTCTATGAACACTTTTAACCTCACCCGCGCTTCGCGCACCCTCTCCTTGGTAGGAAGAGGGCTTTCGTGTTAGTATATTTACTCTGACTCCCCTCTCCATTTTATGGAGAGGGGCCGGGGGTGAGGATCTAAAAAGAGGGCGCGCCGGCTTGTCCCGAGCAGGGTCGAGGGGAGGCGAAGTGAGGTCTGGCCGAGGGAGCAGATGGGTGAGGTGAGAATTAACAACAGGGGGGCTAGAACCATTTATTCTCCAGCTCGATGGGATTGTAGTTCTGTAAGACCTTGATGGCGCTTTCCGCGTCGGGTACAATGCTGTACAGGTTTTCATACACCTTTTTTGCAAAGTTTTCTTTGTATATCGTATCGAAAAAGCCCAGCAGGCTGTCATAGAAGCCGTTGGTGTTGATAAAAACAACAGGCTTGTTGTGCAGCTGCAGCTGCTTGAGGGTCAGTATCTCCATGACCTCTTCCAGTGTTCCAAACCCGCCGGGAAGCGCGATAAAGGCCTCGGACTGGTATTCCATGATCGCTTTTCTTTCGCGAAGGTTCTTTGTGTAGATAATGTAATCCGCCTTGTCATAGGTGATCCCCTTGTTCTTTATCGATTCGGGGATGACCGATATGATCTTTCCTCCATTAATATAAACGGAATGGGCAATTTCTCCCATGAGGCCGACGGATACGCCGCCAAAGACCAGGGTATATTTCTTTTCGCCGATGCATTTTCCCAGGTTATAGGCCTCCTGGAAAAAGTCCTGGGACACCGCGGAGCTTGATGAACAGTACACGCAGATATTTTTCATAATTGGGTATCTTCCCTGACTTCTACTTTTTTAATGAAGGCGCCGGATTTGCGGTCAATGTACTCGGTCGTAAAGGCCGTGCGCTCGATCACCAGGAAATATCCTTCCGGATCAATGACGAAGCCGTTATGGTACTCTGACACCATGATAGCCTGGTGTGGCGCCAGTTCCACGATTTGTTCGGCAGCACCGTTTTTCAGGACCAGGCCAGCCTTTCCCTGGAGACATACGAAGAGCTCGGGGCAGGTGTGTTTTTCCAGCACGGATACATCCTCCTGCCGGGCAGTCTCCGGCCTGTACAGGCCGGCACGCCAAAAACCACTGTCCCTGAAAATGACCGACCAGCGTGAGTCGGGCATGAGTGACGCAATATCTATATCCATAGAGTTGACCCGGGATGATTGAAATTGCTGTACTCTTTATGATCGCCGGTGATATTATTCAAGCCATAAAAAAAGCGAACCGGTAAAAGTTCGCTTTTTTTTAGCGGGTGATGGGAATCGAACCCACGTGACCAGCTTGGAAGGCTGGAGTTCTACCACTGAACTACACCCGCGGTTTGAGCAACTGCTTTTATATTCTATGGGGACTTAGAATTACCTCCGGAGCCCCATTTTCCGCATAAGTAATATTTTATCAAAAAATATTTTAACACAGATGTGTCAAGGAAAATTTGTTAGGATATTATTTATAGACAAAATTACGGTAACATACAATTAGGATTTTCCCTGGAACATCGTCTACCGATAACTATTGGCAGGCAACTGTGCTATGGCATCAGTTTTTAATATTGAGTATGAGTTATGGAAGCCGAATTGAGGCATGGATGCCGAAATCCTGACGTGCCAGGAAGCCACACCTGTCGGGACTCTGACCCCTCTCTTCTAACACAAATATGAAAAGTGTAAAGTTTTCATTTTATTCTTGACAAATTATGTCACATATGTCACATTGTGGGGAAAAGTGGGGATTAATGTTGATTAATACCTGGTGGTGGTGACTTAAAGATGTTCATGGGTGAATACAATCCCACCCTGGATGAAAAAGCCAGGGTCGCGATTCCAGTGAAGCTCCGCAAGGCTTTCGGAGAGAACGCCGTCATCAACAAGCTCGTGCTCACCTACGGCTTTGATAAATGCATCATGGCCTTCAGGGAGGAAGAGTGGGAGCGCTTTGTGCGGGAAAAGCTGGTGCCCCTGCCGCAGTCGAACCCCACCAACAGGAACTGGGTACGCCACCTTATGGGCGGCGCGCGGGACCAGGAGCTGGACAAACAGGGGAGGATCATAATCCCTGCCAGCCACCTCGAGTACGCACAGATTAAGAGCGAGGTCACCATCCTGGGGCTGAATGACAAGATCGAGATCTGGGCTACTGAGATATACAACCGGTACCGGCCCGACCAGGATTCGCTGAATGCCCTTGCGGTTGATCTCGGCGTTTAGAATACAGACCCGGCGTGTGGGATGCCGGATATGTATATAGAATTAAGTTTTTTCTAATGCGACATAATACATGAGAGGCGAGCGTGCAGTATATCCATATTCCGGTAATGCCGAGGGAACTGCTCCACTTCGTGGAGGATTCGTCGCACCGGGGGACGGGGTTGCTGGTGGACTGCACCGCCGGAGAGGGTGGGCACTCGGAGTTGTTCCTGGAACGGTTCGCGGATCTCACCATCACGGCCTTTGACAGGGACAGCGAGATCATGCAAAGGGCAAAGGAGAGGCTGGGGCGTTATGGAAACCGAATTAATTTCATTAACGATAATTTTACTAATATCTCTCAGCATCTGGATCAATTGAAGGGCCAGGTGAATTATGTTCTGTACGATTTCGGGATTTCTTCGTACCACTACGAGGCAAGCGGCCGGGGGTTTGGATTTGCCAGGGATGAAAGGCTCGATATGAGGCTGGACGAGAGCGCGGAAAGCGCGTACCGCATCGTGAACACCGCTGACGAGAAGATGCTGGCCGATATCATCTTCCGCTTCGGCGAGGAGCGGTGGTCGCGCAAGATAGCTTCCGCTATAGTCCGGGAGCGGAAGGCCGAGCCGGTGGAGAGCACTGTCGAGCTCGCGGAAATCGTGCTCCGGGCCATCCCGAAAAAATTCCATGTGAAGAACATCCACCCCGCTACGCGGGTGTTCCAGGCGCTGCGGATCGCCGCTAACGACGAGCTGACGGCAATTGAGGACAGCCTCGGCCAGGCGCACCGGCTCCTGGCGCCCGGCGGAAGGATCATGGCCATCTCGTTCCATTCCCTTGAGGACCGCATCGTAAAAGAAAAATTCAGGCGCATGGCAAGGGGGTGTTTTTGTAAAGAGGAGCCGCGAATTTGCCGCTGCACGGAAAAGCCCGATGTAAAACTATTGACGAAAAAACCCCTTCGACCTGAAGTAGACGAAATTGAAGGCAACAACCGGGCCCGGAGCGCGCGGCTTCGTGTCTGCGAAAAGATAGCGGAGGAACGGTCATCAAATACGTCGGCATAATATTTTCGATGAGCCTGTTTGTCATTCTGTATGTATGGCAGAACATCGAGGTCGTGCAGATCAAGATGAAAAACAGGTCGCTGTCGCGCACAGCGTCCCAGCTGGCAAGGGATAATGACCGCCAGCTGTATGAAATTGAACGGTATCGCAGGATGGAAGTGGTTGAGGATCACGCCCGGAAGAACGGCTTTAGGGCCATGCTTCCCGGCGATGTCAATGTACTTGTGGTAGATAAAGCCGATGCTCAATAACAATGGTCATATAAAAATCGCTTGTGGGGAGCTTGCGGACCAGTCCCACGGCGCGGCCGATGCAGTGAGCGGGGGCAGCGTCGTCGTGTCGTCCGTGGAATACGATTCGCGGAAGGTGAAAAAGGGAAGCCTCTTCATCGCCGTCGAAGGATTCACCAGCGACGGGCACCGCTTCGTCCACACCGCGGTCGAGAACGGCGCGTCGGCCGTCTGCATGTTGAGGGAGCGGGCCGGCGACTTTGAGTGGCTGAAGGAGCGGGGCGTCGGCATTCTCGTCACCGATGACACCAGGACGGCCCTTTCCCGCCTGTCGGCGGCTTTCTTCGGGTTTCCGTCGCGTTGCATGCTGGCTATCGGCATCACCGGTACCAACGGAAAGACGTCGATCACCTACATGCTGGAAGCGATCATGAAGCGCCACGGCCGCAATCCCGGCGTTATCGGCACCATCAACTACCGCTGGGGAGGGCGTGAGATTCCGGCCGCGAACACCACCCCTGAATCGAGAGATCTGCAGGAGATCCTGTACAGGATGAAGAAGGATGGTGTCGATGCCGTCATCATGGAGGTGTCGTCCCATGCCCTGGAGCTCCGGCGGGCCGATGACATCGACTTTGACGCAGTCGTGTTCACCAACCTCACCAGGGATCACCTTGATTTCCATCACGATTTTGAACATTATTTCAGCGCCAAGAAGAGGCTCTTCCAGCTTCTCGAAAACAGCTATAAAAAAGGACGCTGCGGCGTGGTAAACACCGACGATCCCTACGGCCATGAGCTCTACATGTTGCGGAACCGCTATTCATATCCGATCAAGAGCTTCGGCGTGGAAACCGGTTCAGATTATATGCCGATGGCGGGCAGCATCAGTAACACGATGCACGGCCTGTCTTACCGCCTCGGGCTCCCCGACACGGGAGTCGAGGTTAACCTCAACCTGCTGGGCACCTTCCAGCTCTACAATTCGTTGGCGGCCCTGGCTGTCGCCCACCAGATGGGCATCCCCTATGACGAAATTACCAGCGGACTGGCGGAACTCGAAAACGTTCCCGGCCGCTTCGATGTTCTCAAGACCGGGAAGGGCTTCATTGTTATTGTGGATTACGCCCATACCGTGGACGCCATCCAGAAGCTACTCAAATCGGTGAACGAGCTTAAGCACCGACGGGTAATCACCGTGTTCGGATGCGGCGGCGATCGAGACCGGACAAAGCGGCCCCTGATGGGGAAGGCCGCAGAGGAGAACTCTGACCTGGTCATTGTCACCAGCGACAATCCACGCACCGAGGAACCGGGAATGATCATCAGGGAAATCGTCGGCGGCATGACGGGGAACAACCATGAAATAATACCGGACCGGGAAGAGGCAATAGCCCGGGCCATGGCGGAGGCCGGCGATGGCGACATCGTGGTCATCGCGGGTAAGGGGCACGAAGATTACCAGATTATCGGCACCGAGAAGCGCCATTTCGACGACAAGGAAGTGGCGGCACGCTGCCTGCAGGAGAAGGTCAGGTGATAGTGGACTGCGCGACAACAGTGGGCCGGATCGCTGATGCGGCCAGGGGCCGCATCACCAGCGGCGACCCTGCAGCCGCGATAGATACCATCACCACCGATTCGCGTGAGATCGGTGTTAAGAGCCTCTTCATTCCCCTGGTCGGGGAGAAGTACGATGGCCATGACTTTATCCGGCCCCTGTCAGAAAGCAACAGTATCCGTTCCTACCTGACCATGAGGCAGGGATTTACAGAGACGGCCTTGAGGAGCGGCATCGCGGAGATCCTCTGCGAGGACACCCTGAAGGCCCTGGGCTCAATCGCGTCGCGGCACCGGGATGAGATCAATCCGATAGTTATCGGTATCACCGGCACCAATGGCAAGACCACCACCAAGGAACTGGTGTACACGATCCTGAGCTCCCGGTGGAACTGTCTGAAAAACGTTAAGAACTACAATAACGAGATCGGCGTCCCCATGACCCTTCTGGGACTCGCCGCCGGCCACAAGATGGCGGTGATCGAGATGGGGATGAACCATCCGGGCGAGCTCGACCGTCTTTCGAAAATATCCAGGCCCGACCTGGCCCTGATTACCAACGTGGGCGAGGGGCACCTGGAGTTCCTGGGAACGGTTGAGAACGTGGCTTCCGCCAAAGCGGAGATCATGCACGGCATGAGGCCGGGATCGAAGCTCCTGATAAACCGCGACATGGGCTGCATTGACATCGTCATGGAGAGGGCCCGGAAGGCTGATCTGGTCGTTAAAAGCTTCGGCCTGTCCGAAAAGGCCGATATCAGCCCCGATTCGTACCGCCTGTACCGGGACAGCGTGTCCGTCGAGTTCCGCGGCGTAGAGATAGCCGTTCCGCTCTATGGCATCCATAACGTGTACAACATTATTGCGGCGGTCGCCGTGGCCGTTGAATACGGAATTGAGCCCGCGGCCATCGCCGGCGCGCTTGCCGGCTTCGTCAATGTTGACGGGCGCAGTCAGATCATCGACCGGGGATTCATCGTGATCAATGACAGCTATAATTCCAACCCCCTGTCGCTGCAGTACGCTCTCCAGTCAACGGGCGAGATCTTCACGGACCGGAGAAAGATAGCGGTCCTTTCCGACATGAAGGAATTGGGCGACACGGCGCAGCGTTATCATACCGAATGCGGCAGGGCCGTGTATGAAAATAAATTTGACATGCTCCTGGTCTGGGGGGATATGGCGAAATACTATGCAGAAGGCGCCCGCCAGGCCGGGTTTGACAATGACAGGATCAGGCAGTTTGGAACAAAGGATGAGATGTCCCGTTTTCTGAATACCGTTGCCGATGAAAACGATGTGATTTTAATCAAGGGATCGCGGTCGATGAAGATGGAAGACGTGGTGCGCTCCCTGACCAGAAGAGAGGAGTGAAATGTTTTATCATTTTATACTGCCGCTGAAAGAATACCTGGGCTTCCTGAGGCTGTTCCAGTACATCACCTTCAGGTCTGCCTATGCCGCGCTCACGGCCCTGCTCCTGGTCCTCATCTTCGGAAACCTGGTGATCCGCTGGCTGCGCGACCTCAAGTTCGGCGAGGAGATCCGGGCCCTGGGCCCCGAGAGTCATAAAAAGAAGGCGGGAACCCCTACCATGGGCGGCATCATTATTATCGGCGCGGTGCTCATTTCGATCTTCCTGTGGGGGAATTTCACCAGCATCTACCTGGTCACCCTGATCGGAGCGACAATACTCCTCGGCGGTCTTGGCTTCGCCGACGATTATATCAAGTCCATATTAAAAAGAAAAGAAGGCATACCGGCGAAGGTGAAGCTCCTCTTCCAGGTCCTGATCGCCCTGGCGGTGGCGTTTCTCGTCTTCTATTTTCCGTCGAATAAAGCCGAAGCGACGACGCTCTATGTTCCCTTCATCAACGCTGAAGTGGCGGACCTGGGGCTCCTCTGGATTGTTTTCGCGGTCGTGGTGATCGTGGCCGCCACCAACGCGGTCAACCTCACTGACGGCCTTGACGGCCTTGCCATTGGATCGGTCATGACCGTGGGCGTGAGCCTCGGCATTATGACATACCTGGCGGGGCACGCCAAGATCGCTGCGTACCTGCGGATCCCCTACATCCCCGAATCGGCGGAGCTTACCGTGTTCCTGGCGGCCCTCATGGGAGCATCCATCGGCTTTCTCTGGTTCAACAGCAATCCGGCGACCGTATTCATGGGGGACACCGGCTCCCTCGCCCTGGGCGGCATCATCGGCATCGTGGCGGTCATGATTAAAAAGGAAATATTCCTGTTTATCGTGGGCGGGGTCTTTGTCATGGAGGTCCTTTCCGTGATCATACAGGTGGCGTCGTTCAAATTGCGGGGCAAACGGGTATTCAAGATGGCGCCGCTGCACCACCACTTCGAGCTGTCCGGGTGGCCGGAGCAGAAGGTCGTGGTGCGGATGTGGGTGCTCGGGATTATTTTGGCGATCCTGGGGATGAGTTCTCTGAAGATATTGTAATATGAAACACCCTCCCCCTTGATGGGGGAGGGCAGGGTGGGGGTGAATGATTGATCACCCTCCCCTGTCCCCTCCCATCGAGGGGGAGGGGGACGAAGATAAATGGAATAATGAAAGAAAACAACAATATACATAAGGCCCTCGTGGCCGGACTGAGTTACCGCACCGGACTGGCGGTTTCAAATTTCCTCGCGTCCCGGGGAGTCACCGTTGTCGCTTCGGACAACAAGAGTGAAGCGGAGCTTGCCGACGTGATCCGGAAGCTTGACCCATCGGTGCGGGTCATTGCCGGCGATCAGAATCCGGCAATACTCGACGAGGGGTTCGACGCGGTGGTCCTTTCGCCGGGCGTGCCGAAGACCATCCCCCTGATCGCGGAAGCCTATAAAAGAAAAATCCCGGTCATGGCAGAGGTTGAGCTGGCCTTCCGGAACATGAAGGGAAGTTTCATCGGCATAACCGGCACGGACGGCAAGTCGACCACCACGGCCCTCACCGGCCATGTATTCCGTGAACTCGGCATCGACACCCATGTGGGCGGGAACATAGGCGTCCCTCTTATTTCATTCGCCGGGAAAACATCTGTAGCGTCCGTGGTTGTGGCCGAGCTCTCCTCGTTCCAGCTGGAGACCATCATTGACTTTAAGCCTGACGTGGCCGCCCTTCTGAACGTGACGCCGGACCACCTTGACCGCTATGACGGCATGAATGAATACCTGGACGCCAAGATGAGGATCGCCATGAACCAGGACGGCGGCGATTCCTTCATTTATAATAAAGACGATGTGATGAGCGCCCGCAGCGCCTCCCGCGTACGGGCCCGGCTTCTTTCCTTTTCGATCGAGAGCGAGGATGCGGATATTTTCTACCGCGACGGCGCCGTGTACCTCAGGGACGGCGGCCGGAAGGTGCTCCTGGCCGAACGGATGAAGGTCCTGGGCATGCACAACATCCAGAACGCCATGGTGGCGATTCTTTCGGCACAGGCAATCATGAACAAGAGGGGAATGGAGCCCGATTATCAAGGCATTGCCCGGGCGGTCTATTCCTTCCCGGGGCTTGAGCACCGCCTGGAGCGTATCGGCGTCTTCCAGGGCCGGGAATTCATCAATGATTCCAAGGCGACCACGGTGAACGCGGTCCTGACGGCGCTCCGCAGCTTTCCCGGCATGGGCATCCTCATCCTGGGGGGCAGGACCAAGGGCGACGATTATTCACGGCTCAAGATCGGCCTGGAGGGGAAGATCAGGTCCCTGGTGCTGATCGGCGAGTCGAAGGAATACTTTTCGAAGATATTGAGCGGGGTCCGGCACGTGTATGCTGACACCCTGGATGACGCGGTGGCGCAGGCGATGCGGGAGAGCCGTGAAGGCGACGTGATTTTGCTCTCGCCGGCGTGCGCGTCCTTTGACATGTTCAAGAATTATGAAGAGCGGGGAGCGGAGTTCGTCAAATCGTTCCGCCGCCTGGAAAGCGGGGAGTTATCGTGGATCTGAAATCCTTCGTCGACATACGGCGTTCGAAAGAGCCTGATCTGATGCTCTTTGTGATGATCCTTACCCTGACGGGGATTGGCATCGCAATGAGCTACAGCGCCAGCGCTGTGTACGCGCTCAAGGTCTTCGGCGACCCGTATTATTTTTTAAAGAAACAGCTCCTCTGGTTTGCCATCGGCTTCGTATGCATGCTGGTCTTCATGCAGATCGATTACCGCACCTACATGAAATACACCAAGGTGATGCTCCTGGCGTCCATCGCGATGCTTGCCCTGGTTTTGGTGCCCGGCATCGGTCATAGTGCCAAGGGATCGGTCCGGTGGCTCGGCTTCGGTCCGGCCGCATTCCAGCCGGCGGAATTCGTCAAGGTTGTCGTGGTCATCTACCTTGCCAAGGTTTTTTCCGCCGAGGCCGAAGACCATTTCATCCGGCTCCTGGTCCCGGTCATCATCGTTTCGATCATATTCCTGATGATTATCGTGCAGCCCGATTTCGGCACCGCCATCGATATCCTGATCGTGTCGGTCTTCATTCTCTTTGTGTCGGGATTTCCCTTCACGTACCTGTTCTCGCTATTCATCATAAGCATTCCAATGTTTTACCTGATGATAAACCTGGTGCAGTACCGGAAGGACCGGGTTATCGCCTTCCTGAACCCCTGGGCCTACCGCTACGGCATCGGCTATCACATTATACAGGCCTTCATAGCCTTCAAGAAGGGCGGATTTTTCGGCGTGGGTCTGGGCAACGGGACGCAGAAGCTTTCCCGCCTCCCGGAGCCCCATACTGATTTCATTTACGCCGTTATTGGAGAAGAGGCGGGGCTCATGGGCACGGTGCTTATCGTGCTTCTTTTCGCCGCGGTGCTCTGGCGCGGAATCATTGTTTCGACCGAGGCCCAGGACAATTTCGGCAGGCTCCTGGCCGTGGGGCTATCCCTTATGATCGTGGTGCAGGCCTTTATCAACATGGGCGTTGTCACCGGGGCGCTGCCGACAAAGGGAATTCCGATGCCCTTCATAAGCTACGGAGGGTCGTCGCTACTTTCCAACATGATCGCGGCAGGGATATTGCTGAATGTCTCCCGGTATCGGGGCGCGGTGAAGCAGGACATGAAATTATTTGAAGAGGTATGGCAGTGAGCTCCATGAATGATATAAGCGTACTTATCGTAGCAGGCGGCACAGGCGGGCATATCAGCCCGGGCATTGCCCTGTATGAAGCCTTCAGAGAAGCGGGCGTCCGGGCGCTTTTTCTCTCGGGAAAGCGCGACGCGCGTTTTTCATCCCTCAATGACATTGCCCGGGAAGACCTGAACCTGTACCGGGCCCCGTCATTCTCGAAGAACCCCGGGAAGCTGCTCCTGTTCCCGGCGGCCTTCGCATTGGCCATGCTTGCAGTCCGGAAGGTTATAAAGAAAAACAACGTGCGCGCTGTTATCGGCATGGGCGGATACGTTTCCGCGCCGGCCCTGATGGCGGCAAAGCTCATGAAGGTGCCCCTGTTCCTGTGCGAACAGAATTCGGTGCCCGGCAAGGTGACGAAATTCTTCGAGAAGCATGCCGCCATGATCTTCGGCACCTTCCGGGGCGCGACGGAATACCTGAAATTCAAGGAGAAATACGTTTTGGCCGGAAATCCCATCAGAAAGAAAGTGCTGGTGGAGGCATTTAAAGAGGACGCGCGCAAGACCTTCCACCTGGGCCACAGCAAGAAAGTAGTGCTGGTCATAGGCGGGAGCCAGGGCGCGGTCCGGATCAATGAGCTGGTCTTTGGCCTCAAGAAGGATTTTTCAGACGAGCTTAAAAACGTCGGCTTCATATGGAGCACCGGCGATTTTTCATACCAGGAGTACAAGGAAAAAATCAACACTGAAATAGATGAGGGATCAGTATATCTGTCGCCCTTCATCGATAAAGTGGGGCTGGCGTACCGGGCGGCCGATATCGCCATCTCGCGGTCCGGTGCAGGTGTTATGATGGAGCTGGCGGCGATGGGCGTGCCGTCGATCCAGATACCCTATCCCCACGCGGCGGACAACCATCAGGACAAAAATGCCGACGAGTTCGTCCAGGCCGGGGCCGCGGTCAAGATCAACAACACAGATGCGGTGCCGGAAAAGGTGATGCCGGTGCTGCATGACCTGATGAACAATCCCCGGGCCCTGGAGCGCATGTCGAAGAAGGCTCTGGAGGTCGCCATGGTGAACGCGGCGGAAACGATCGTGAATGAGATAGTGAAGGAAGTAAATAGCGCGGTAAAATCTCCCCACCCTTGATGGGAGGGGAAGGGGGAGGGTGAGATTATCTTGTCCACACCCACCCCGGCCCTCCCCCATAAAGGGGGAGGGAGAAGCGATCATAAGAATATATAGCAGGACAGAAGATGTTCAGAAAATCGAAAAAAATGCATTTCATCGGGGTCGGCGGCATCGGCATGAGCGGTATAGCCGAGATCCTCATCAATATGGGATACGAGGTATCCGGCTCCGATCTGAACGAGTCAGAGCAGACACGGCGGCTCGCGTCCCTCGGTGCAACGGTGTTCATCGGCCATTCCCCGTCCAATATCAAAGATTATAACGTTGTGGTCACGTCAAGCGCCATCAGCCAGAGCAATCCGGAACTCGTCGAGGCCCGGAAGCGGCTAATCCCGGTCATTCACCGGTCCGAAATGCTGGCGGAGCTGGTGCGCATGAAGTACGGCATTGGCGTTGCCGGGACCCACGGCAAGACGACCATCACCTCCATGCTCTCGTATGTTCTCTTCCATGGCGGGATGAACCCCACGGCCGTTGTGGGGGGCAAGGTCCTGAACTTCAACACCAATGCCAGGGTCGGCGAGGGGGACTACATCGTGTTCGAGGCCGATGAATCGGACGGCTCGTTCCTGAAGCTGCTTCCCTGCATCGGCATCGTGTCCAACATCGACGCGGACCACCTCGACTATTACAAGTATTTCCAGGGCCTGAAGGACGCCTTTCTGTCATACATCAACACCATTCCCTTTTACGGGTACTCGGTCCTCTGCATCGATGACACTACCGTGAGGGAGATCCTCCCGAAGGTGGAGCGGCCCTATTACACCTACGGCCTGTCGGAGGACGCCGATTTCAGGGCGGTTGATATCCGCACGGACAACGGCATGACCCGCTACCGGTGCCTGTACCGGAACGAGGTAATGGGTGATTTTTCCATCAACCAGCTGGGGAACCACAACGCGGTCAACTCGCTGTCGGTCATCGCGGTGGCCCTGGAGCTGGGCCTTTCGGTCGACGCCATACGGGAAGGCCTCGCCGGGTTCCGCGGCGTAGGAAGACGGCTCGAGCTCGTCGGCGAGGCGGCCGGCGTGCGGGTATATGACGACTACGGCCACCATCCCACGGAGATACGGGCCACCCTGGAGGCGGTCAAGAAGCTCGGGAAGCGGACCGTGGTAGTGTTCCAGCCGCACCGGTACACCCGGACCCAGCTCCTCTGGGACGAGTTCGGCCAGTGCTTCACCAACGCGGACCTGCTCCTGCTTACGGAGATTTATGCTGCGGGTGAGGCGCCCATAGACGGCGTGTCGTCGCTGCTCATTCAGGAGGCAGTGGGAAAGCACGAGGGGCGCTCGGTCGAGATCGTATCGCGCTTCGATGAAATACCGGTCCGCGTGGCCGCATTGGTCCGGGATGACGATATCGTCCTGACCCTGGGCGCGGGCGATATTTACAAGGTGGGGATGTGCATCATTGAAGAGATCAAGAAGAGGGCGCACTAGAGCTATGAAGGGAACGGCACGCATCATCACGACGGTCCTGGTAGCGGCTCTGCTCCCGCACGGTGCGGCGCACGCCGCCGACATACGTATGGTGAAGGCCATCGAATTCAAGGGCCTTAAGCTGCTGTCGAAATACGAGGTTGTCCGGGGCGCCAGGCTCAAGGCCGTCGCCAATGGGATCGCCGTCGATGTAGATTCCCTTGAGAAGGCCCTTGAAAAGAATGCATTCCTCGCTTCGTACAGCGTTGACGAAAGCGGAAAGAAGCTCATTGTGACAGTTGAAGAAAAGAAGCCGGCCCTGGTGCTGGCGACAGTGAAGGAAGGCAGGACATATCTATACGAGTTGGACAGGAACCGCGCGGTCATATCGAAAAATTTCGTTCATACCGGCCGGGTCCCCTTTATCTATGTGTCCGGCGATGACGCGGACCGGGGGCCATTGTCCGGGCAGGTCAGACAGCTTCTGACGGTGCTCGACAGGGTCCGTGAACAAAATGCGGTTATATACAGGGAATTATCGGAAATTTATTGCAATGGAAACAGCATCAGGGTAGTATTGCGGGGAAGAAAGACCGTTTTTACAATGAAGCCGGATGCTGCGGATTTTATCAAGCTGAAATATGTCGCCGGTTACTGCGACCATGCGGAGCGGTACCCGGAGGAGATTGACATAACTGGCAGCGTGGTCGTTGTCAGGTGACACGGAGGAGTGCAGTATGGAAGACATACTTGTAGGGCTGGACATCGGTACCACGAAGACCTGCGCGGTCATCGGCACCATGAACCAGAACAATATGGTCGAGGTGATCGGCGTGGGCGTGACGCCGTCCAAGGGACTGAAGAACGGTGTCATCGTAAACATTGACAACACAACCTCCGCCATCGTGAAGGCCATTGACGAGGGCGAGCTGATGGCCGGATACGAAGTGACCGACTGCATCATCGGCGTCAGCGGCCAGCATGTCAAGGGGCAGAATTCCCGCGGCGTGGTCGCGGTATCGAGCCGGAACAGGACCATAACGACCAATGACGTGAAGCGGGTCATCGAGGCCGCCCAGGCCGTGGTGATACCGGTCGACCGCGAAATCCTCCATGTGCTTTCCAAGGAATTTTCGGTGGACGACCAGATCGGCATCAAGGACCCCATCGGCATGAGCGGCGTGCGCCTCGAGGCGGAGGTGCACATAGTGACCGGCGTGACATCGGGAATACAGAACATGATCAAGGCCGTGGAAAAAGCGGGGTTCCAGTACCGGGATATCGTCTTCAACCCGCTGGCGGCGGCCGACGCGGTCCTTTCAAGAGACGAGATGGAGCTCGGTGTCGCCCTGCTCGACATTGGCGGCGGCACCATTGACATAGTAGTATACCTTGAGGGCGGCGTGGCCTACTCGACGGTCCTTTCCATCGGCGGGATCCACGTCACCAATGACATATCAATCGGCCTGCGGACCCCCATAGAGTCCGCGGAGCTCATCAAGAAAAAATACGGCTGTGCGGTCCTCGACCTGGTCGACCCGTCGGAAGTGGTGGAAGTCCCATCGGTGGGGGGACGGCCGCCGCGGAAGCTTCTCCGCCAGGAGCTCACCCAGATCATCGAGCCGCGGGTGGCGGAGATGATGGAGATGGTTGACCGCGAACTGGCCCTTTCGGGCAAGAAGGATATGCTGTCCGCCGGCATCGTGCTGACAGGCGGAGGGAGCATGCTCGACGGGTCAATCGAGGCGGCTGAGCGGGTTTTCAACATGCCCGTCCGAATAGGCTCCCCGCGGGACATCGCGGGTCTGGCCGACCGGGTGGCGACGCCGCAGTTTGCAGGCGCGGTGGGCCTGCTCCGGTACGGCCTCAGGATGAACCAGCTCAGGACCGGAAAGCTCGCGCCGGAAAAGGGCGGCAGTATGTTCGGCAGGATCAGGAAGTGGCTGGAGGAATATCTGTAGTGCAGGGCCCCCTAGATTCCCCGGAGGGGACTTGGGGCTGGATGGAATCCCTGGCCCCCTCCGGGGTTCGAGGGGGGCGGAGCAGAAGAAAGATTTTTTAGATGAAGGCATAATATTATTTCATATCAAACGCTACGGCGAAAAAATATATTGTAATGAGACATAATACCGAATCGAAGGGGGACTGACATGTTTAAACTTGAAGAAGAAAAGCCTCTCGCAACAGTTATCAAGGTCGTCGGCGTCGGCGGGGCAGGGTGCAACGCGGTCGACAGGATGATAGCCACCGGAATGGATGGGGTGGAGTTCATCGTCGCCAACACCGACGCGCAGCAGCTCAGGGACAGCCTGGCGCAGGTAAAGATCCAGATCGGGACGAAACTTACCCGCGGCCTCGGCGCAGGCGCTGATCCGAGCATCGGCCGCGAGGCGGCCAACGAGGACCGTGACAAGATCCACAAGGCCCTCAAGGGCGCGGACATGGTCTTCATCACCGCCGGCATGGGCGGCGGCACCGGCACCGGCGCGGCGCCTATCGTGGCCGAAGTGGCGAAGGAACTCTCGGCCCTGGTGGTCGGCGTAATCACTAAGCCCTTTAAGGTGGAAGGTAAGAAGCGGCTGGCCCAGGCTGAAACCGGCATAGCCAACCTGAAGGAGAAGGTCGACACCCTCATCACTATCCATAATGACCTCTTATTGAAAATAATCGACCGGCGCACGCCGATCGAAGACGCCTTTAAGCTGGCAGACGATATTTTAAGGCAGGGCGTGCAGGGCATCGCGGACCTGATCATGGTCACGGGTCTTGTGAATGTCGACTTCGCCGACGTGCGCACCGTCATGAAGGAAACCGGCGACGCTCTCATGGGAGTCGGGATTGGCACGGGCGAGAACAAGGCCCTTGAGGCGACCCAGCAGGCCATCAACAGCCCGCTCCTTGAGGAGACCAGCATCGAGGGCGCGAAGGCGGTCCTCATCAACATCGCCGGCGGCAATGATCTTTCCCTCCACGAGGTGAACGAGGTCACCGATGTCATTACCCGCCAGGTCGACCCGGAGGCCAACATCATATTCGGCACCACCATTGACCCGGCCCTGTCAGACAGGGTGCGCGTGACGGTAATCGCGACCGGCTTCGACCGGCGCCGTAACATGATCAACCGTGGCGGGGCCCAGCAGTCGGACCTGCGCAACGGCACATCCCTCACGCTCATCGAAGGGAGCCAGAACAGGACCGAGAAGCGCCTTCCGGCCAGTATGCAGACTTTTTCCCTCGACTACGAGCGGAAGCGGACGCGCGACTTCCAGAACGAGGACCTGGACATCCCGGCCTTTTTGCGCAGGGGCGTGGAGTAGGACCCCGTGAGAGCGGCGATGGATATACAGGTTGATGAATCGATCCGGTCCTTTCTAGCCGGGACCCTGGGCGGCTTCACCGCGGTGGAGCCGCTGGCCGGCGACGCTTCCACCCGCCGGTACTGGCGGGTCAGGGCGGAAGGGCACACCTGGGTCCTTTGCAGCGACCCGGGGTTCATCAACAAGCCGGAAACAGAATACCCCTTCACGGTGGTGTACAACCTCCTGAAAGATTCGATACCGGTGCCTGAAATCCGCGCCATGGACAGCAGGTCGGGGCTCTTACTTCTTCAAGACCTCGGCGATGATCTTCTTGAATATATGTATCCTCTTTGCGACGAGGATACAGTTACCCGTCTTTATCAGTCTTGTATTGAGAACCTCTTTTCGATTCAGATGATACGGGGGAAGGGCGAAAGGCCCTTCTCCCTTTATTTTAATGTAGAAAAGCTCATGTACGAATTCGACTTTTTCATGAAACACGCCCTAGGCGGCTATTACCAGGCCCGTCTCACCGATCATGACCGGGAGGCGCTCCGGTCGGCATTTTTCGAGATTGCCGGGGCCCTGTACCGCCCGGAGCATTTTGTCCTTGCTCATCGGGACTATCATTCCCGGAACATCATCATCTTCAATGATATCCCCTACATCATCGATTTCCAGGATGCGCGCATGGGTCTTCCCCAGTATGATGCGGTTTCCCTTCTGCGGGATTCCTATGTGACACTTAATGCCGGCATCTTTGAATACCTTAAAAACTATTATTACGAGGGAGGGAAGGAGATGGATATTCATTCCATGGGCCGCGATGAATTCAACTACTACTTCGACCTCATGGCCTTCCAGCGCAATGTCAAGGCCCTGGGTACCTTCGGCTACCAGGTTTCAAGCCGGGGAAACAGCCGCTATGAGCGCTATATCAGGCTGACGGCAGACTACCTGGGCGACTACGCAGAGCGGCAGGACAAGCTCGGCAAGGCCTGGCGGATCCTCTGCAATTATTTAAACGGCAGATAGTTCCACCCGATGAAAGCCTTCCTTCTTGCCGCCGGGTTCGGCGAGCGCCTCCGGCCCCTGACCGATTAATCAATATGCGATTAATATCGAAAAAAAATTGAATTTTCCGCAGAGAATATAAAATGGAGTATTACCGGCATAGCGGTGTATGGTGGGTTCAACGGTATGCTGGGCAACGGCGTAGGGATAATGGCGCTTGCAGGGGCAGTGATCGGTTCAATAATCGGACTCTTCATCGGCGCGGTTATTATACTGGTCATTTCAGCAATTTGCGGCGGGTCGACAGAGTTTGAGGCGACTACACGCGTTTCGGCGTCTCTCATGGTGCTGTATCCAATAAATGCCCTTTTTGGGTTTATGGGGTGGATACACTTCTCGCTGGCGTATATCATGTCGCTTCTTGTTTCTTTGTTCGGAATATATTTATTGTATAATGCCCTGATTTACGCTCTCGGCGGCAAGAAGGGAACGGTTAAGATAGTAGCAATTGTACTTGCCGTCATTCCCGTGCTAATACTGGTGAGCTCTTTAGTGTGTGCGAGGGCTATACTATAACATCGCAATCAGATGATCATTTGCAGGACCTGGTAATACCCCGGAGATGTTTATACACAAGTGTCCCGGTATGCGGGAGCATTTCCGGGACACTCTGATTATAGTATTCTATTTCTACCTGCCCACCCTGAAGGCAGTACCCCCCAGTGGGATTCTCCAGTTATCAGATTTAACTCCATTCCGCCAGCTACCGATATACTTGTCAGGCGCCTTGACAACAGAGACCTTGAAGGATCCGCCACTCTTATGATTTATAACTCCGGCATGGACCCCTGCCGCGCAGACTGATGAGTCAGTGGAATAGATATCGGTTCCCCATACAGATCCTATTTTGCAGTTCGCCGCGCATTTAATTGTAAAATATGCGCCGACTTCCTTGTTCTTAACACTGACATCCTTCATTTTCGTTGTGCAGTCAATCAGCATGCCTCCTTTGCATCCGAGCAAGATCACCGCCATGCATGAAAAAGCAATAAGCATGATAAATGTTTTTTTCATATCCAACATCTCCTTTATGTATTTTATATTAAAGCTGTCAACCAACTACTTTATTGATTACAATGATTTCATAAACCATACCCTCGCATCAGAAACTGCGGGGAAATCAACATATTATGTAAATCCAAACCACTCACAAGATATAACGTTACTTTCGTGTATTGCATATCAAGGAATCCGCAGCCTCTCCACTACCAACCCATGTGACATGCAAAGCGTTAGCTGTATCTGCTCCTGAATCAGATGCAGTTCTCTTCACCATGAATAGCGCTGGCCAAGTATATTAAAATTTTGATAGAGCAAGCTTACATGACATTCGTCTTAAAAAAGTAGACCGGATGGGAATAAAAGTCAATAGTCAAAATCCTGCTATTTTCACATAATGAATTTCGACAATAGTTCCATGACGTAAAAATGTGTCTTTGAATAATCTTTTTTGACAATTTTCATCCTCAATTATTTATATAAATTTTAAGTCCCCTGCCCGGAACCTTGAAATTTCATGCGTCGGAACGAAAATCGGGAAAAACAACAATGCATACTCTTCTTGACATATTTCCCCATTCCGGGATTCTATAGCGCCATGAAAGCATTTCTCCTTGCCGCCGGGTTCGGCGAGCGCCTCCGGCCCCTGACCGATCTGATGCCCAAGCCCCTGGCGCCGGTGATGAACATACCCGCCATCTGCTATGCAATTGCACTCATCAAAGATGCAGGCATAACAGACGTTATCTGCAACCTCCACTACCGGCGTGAGCAGATCATTGACTTCTTTCGGCGGAATAATAATTTTGGCCTGAACATTACGTTTTCAATAGAAGAGAATATCCTGGGAACCGGCGGCGGTCTTGAGAACTGCCGGGAGCATCTTCAGGACGCCCCCTTTGTCTATATCAACAGCGACATCATAGCACCCATTGACCTGAAATCCTTGATTGCATCTTATACTGCTTCGCAGAACAGCGGCTCACTTCTGGTGGGCAAAAGCATTGGTCCGGACAAACGCGTTACCGTGCGGGACGGACGGGTCATCAACCTTCGGACCCTCCTGCCGGTTGATGCAAAGCCAGAGCATGATTTTCTCGGCATCGCCATGCTCTCGCCGGAAATATTCAGGTACCTGAAACACGGTTTCTCGGATGTTGTTGAGAACGGGTTTATCGACCTGGTGAAAAACGGGATCCTCGGGTGCCACGAATATAGCGACCTGTGGCACGACATCGGCTCCCTTGAATCGTACCGTTTAGCCAACATGGCCCTTCTTGACATGGATAATGATTGGAAGGAAAAGATCAGAAGCGCCACCGGTATGGTGCCCCGAACTGTCGCCCTGACAGCGAGCATAGGCGGGAGCTGCTCAATAACAAGGTCGGTAATAGGGGAGGGGTGTGTTGTCGGAGACGGAGCTGTTGTCGAAGAGTCGGTACTCCTCCCGGGAACAGCAGTCGAAAGAGGAGCAAAGATTGTGAGAAAAGTTGTGTTTAAGTCCCCCCTGTCCCCCTGAGGGGGCACGATATCCAGTATCAGCCTTTTTGACCTCACCCCGCCTCCGGCGCGCCCTCTCCCACGGGAGAGGGCTAAGGGTTAAAAAGAATTCTTCTTTATCTTCCCCCTCGCCCTGTGGGAGAGGGGGACCGAGGGGGTGAGGTCAGATCTTGAAATCCGTCCTGATGTCGCAGGAGGTGATGATCTGCGAGTTGGAGTAGCGACGGTTGTCGCTCAGGTTCTGGAAATAGTACCACCGGTGCTTGAGGGAGACGCCGATGATGTCGTTCATCCTGATGGTTATGGCATTTTCAAGCTCACTCCGGAAATAATTGTTGTCCGTGTTGCCCCCTTTTACACCGATCAGCGACAGGAACGAATCGAGCTTCAGGCTGTAGACAAGGTTCTTTAAAAACTCATACTTCATGTTCACCTGCATTTCGAAACCGAACACCACCGGCCTCACCGGGTCATGGATGTATTTTTCGATGCCGCACCCGAAGGTCCCGGTCAGAAACTTGGTATGGATATTCATCCCCAGGGTCTCCCGTATGGTGACCGGCCGGAGGTGCTTCCGGTACTGCATGAACTGGTTCATGCTGTTATAATCCGATACCTCCGCGGGCATTGTGGCGCCGCGCACCGGATGGAGCACGGTGTCGATCTGGCTCTTGACATAGGGATTGATGACGGGGTGGAGGTTGGGCAGGTACGAGACGGTGCCCCGCACCAGGTTCTTCAGATAGTCCTTGTCCTGCCGCAGATAGTTGATGTAGGGTGTGAATATGATCATGTGGTAGCGGTTGTAGAAGATGAAGTCTATCTTCCCTTCAACGCCCCACTTGGTGTAGGATTTTGAGGTCTCCCCCACGGGGACCTTCACGCCCCTGTCCACGATGATACGCGACGCCTCATAGTAGGCGGAGAAAAACATGTCGATCATGTACCTGAACCGTCGCTCCAGGTAGCGGAAATCATCCCCGAGGACCGCCTTCCGGCCCTTCAGGTCGTCGATGATGACGTCGGGGATTGTTTTCCATGTGTTTTTAAAAGTAATTCTTTTCTGGAGCGCCTTTTCGATCTCTTCGAAGACAGTCTGGGTCGACACTATCCTGTATTCTCTCCGGGGCATTACGATGTATCCCTGGATGAGCCTGTCCTCATATCCTGACAGGGTGTAGTTCCCCAGCATGCCTCTTATCGCAGTGATCTCCTCGCCGGTGAGGCGGTACGTGTACACTGCATAGTTGTCGTTGACCGCGGAAAGGACGTCGATGAGGCGGATGTCGTTCGCCAGGTCCATCGGGTTTACCGTGTTGTTCTTCACGATGGCGACCTCTGCTGCGGAGTACTCCTGAAGGAGGCATGCGATCCTCTTCTGGTCGAGGAGCACCGGCTTTCCGATCCTGGTCAGGGCCATATCCTGCTCGGCGGCGAACTGTTTTTTCCAATGCGTTATCCTTCCGATAAAATCGCTGTACCGCTCGTCGTCAACGGCGTGGCGGGCCGGCTTCTTGAACTGGAAGCCCGAAACGGTCATGCCGCCGTCAAAGGACAGGGTGAGAAGGCAGTACCCCATATCCGGCGGCACGGTGATGATCGAACGCCCGTCCGCCAGCTCCAGGCGAACAACACGGCCGCCGGTAAGGACCCCCCGGTGGTCCCCTCCCGAGAGGACGAGACGCACCCGGGGGAAGGTGTTGAGGAGCTTTATGTTGTCGCGGTAGGCAAGGCCCGAGATGAGGACGATGTCGTCAACCGATTGTTTGTCAAGCTCCGCGATAACGGCTTCGAGGACTTTGACCTCATTCTCGATGGCGATTCGGTACACGTTCTTTTCGGCTATATCGAAAAGGATCTTCTTAGACGAAAGGCCGATGAAGGCTACCCGGTGCCCCTGGATCTCCTGGATGATGTAGGGAGTGAAGAGGGGCTTCGTGTCCCTCATGATGTTCGCCGAAAGGAGAGCGGTACCGCTCCGCCGCTGGAGGAACTCGAGACTGGAAACGCCGATCCGCAGGTCCATGGAGGAGACCAGGGTTGACCGGCACTGGAAGTGCGAAAAGAAATCCATCATTGCGCCGCCGTAATTCTGCTTCGAAAGTACGCCGGGGTAGAAGGAATTTCCCAGGTCGATGTAAAGGACCTTCCCCCTGCGCGATTCCATGACAATGGACTGGCCCAGGAGGAGCATGGGGTCCCGCGTCTCCTGCCCGTCGATATCAGGGATAAACCTTCCCTCAAGGTTTGACGTGAGAAGGAGTGTTACCGGCTCGGCCGAAGCTGCCGGGAGGGGAACGGCGAGAAAGATGACCGCTCCCAGGAGGAGCATTGCAAGACGGCCCCGTATCACAGGTGCGGCGAAAGCCGTTTCAGTTCTGTGGGATAACTCCGCCATGGGCACCGGTTATTTTCGATTTGTCTTGTTCGATTCCAGGGAATCCACTTTCACTTTAAGGCCGGATATCTCGGTACTCTTCTCTTTAAGGGATGAGTTCAATGAGTCGATTTCTCCCTTGAGGGACCGTATGGCTGTTTCCCGGTCTTTCAGGAGTGAATCCGATTTTTCAAGACCGGCTTTCATCTTTTCTATTTCCGAAGCAAGGTCCCTGTTCTTTTTTTCGCCCAGGGCGATATCCGCTTCCTTTTTTTTCAGCTCGGTTCTCATTAGATCGGCGTCGGACTGGAGGTCCTCTAGGGCAGTGTCCATCCTGGACAGCTCCTCGCTCTTTTCGGCGATCTTTTTTTCAAGCCCGGCTATGATGGCGTTCAGCCGGGACGAAGTGTCAAGATAATCAGCCTTCAGCCGCGCATTCATATCGGCGAGATCCCTGATCCGGGCGTCGGACTGGTTCTTAAGCACGGCGTAGTCGTTTTTAATCCGCCTGATGTCGTCTTTATGGTCGCTGTTTTCAGCTTCGAGGAGGGCGTTTTTTTTATCAATAATGGTGATGCGCTTCTTTAAGACGGCAAGTTCCGATTCAAGGTCTGAAACGCTTCTGTCATGCCGGGTCATCAGGCCCGAGCAGGAGAGGGCCGCCAGTGCCGCGGAAATAATGGCGATCGCTGTCTTCGTATACAACATCATGGAATGAGGAGCTTGTGCATTATAAAATCTCAAGACAGGATTTTGAGGATTAACGGGATTGTTCCGTTCAGGTTTTACGACATACCGTCACTTGATTATTGTTGCTTCCTTTCAAAACCTGATTATCCTGTTAATCCTGTCCATAAAAAACAATGGGTCATCACTGCCACAGATT
Source organism: Spirochaetota bacterium (assembly GCA_041753395.1). Lineage (GTDB taxonomy): Bacteria > Spirochaetota > UBA4802 > UBA4802 > UBA5550 > RBG-16-49-21. The sequence goes on along the minus strand of JBGSUQ010000001.1, from coordinate 285,386 downwards.
GGATTATCATATTACGACAATAGAACAGGGGCGCGGCAATTGGCAATAATAATTCAGAACGGGGGACAATAAAAAAACCCGCGCTGCCGTGTAGGAAAGCTTTTTGAACCTGATACCAGGTGGGTTCCCGCACGGCAGATCAGGCCTTCCCCGTGAGGGGCATGACCATTGCAGCCAAATATTGGGATCCCTAAAAAGCTTTAGGTTCAAAAAAATATAATTCCTATCACCAACAGCGCAGGCGGCTTCTTATAAGTTAATCAAGGGTTTATATATCAACAAGTTTTTTATTATAGTTTAGAAAAAACATACAACCATGCTTCCTGTTGCCCTATTATGGCGGCCTTTTTCAATGATAATTACAGGGAAACCGGTTTTTCCTGATATTTTTTGTTAAACGGCACGGAAAAAAACCACAGGCCGGTTATTTTTTCATGAAGCTATTTGATTTTTTCTCGAAATTATTCATTGACATCATTATATTGATTGGATATTTACTTTTTCATTGATCTATCTCCCTTCGTCGAGACGGCATGGGGAAGATATTAATACTGACGTTGTAGTGAAAAAGGCATTATTTTTAGGGGTTAAGGGGCGAAGCCCCTTAAAAATCCCCCTTGGTGTGGCGTTTATTTTTCATGCACATTGTTCGGCCGTATCCGGCGGCTCTGCCATAAATACAGTAAATAAACAGGGGTATCGACAATGATATCAAAATTTTTCAAGGATTATGATAAGAAGCTTTATACAAAGAAGACCGATAATGCGGCGGCACCCAAGAAAGGGAAGGGTGCTTCCCGGGGCGCCATCGACCTGGACCTGTTCAGGGACAACCTTTCCGGCATAATCCAATCGAATCTGAAAATAGCTCCGGTCAAACCTATCGATTCGTCCGGTTTTTCGCCCGACGGGGCGGACCTCGTGATATATGACGAGTATTGCCGCGATATTCTCAATTTGATGGGCGGATATGTTCCGTATGAGCTTATCTACGGACTGATTCACATGGTCCCGACACTGAACAAGGATTCGCTGATAGAGGTACTGAGCAAAATAGCCACTGCGAAAAAATTGAACATGTATGCCGCCCCTGCCGAAGAGGAGGAACGGGTGCATATACCTTCCTTCGTGGTGGTGTCGTCAACGAAATATGAGTTCCAGGAGCTGAAGAACGATATCGTCAATTTCTATCTTTCCAAGAATATAGAGTACCAGTATGAGCTGGATATTCTCATGGTTATGCACAAAGGAATAGTAGTAAAAAACTGGCGGGAAAAAAGAAGCTTCATCGCCCTGGAAACCAATGATGACACCTTTATGTGGTTTTTCATACTTATGAACGAATATTTGGAACTGAAGAAGGACCGTGCCATCGATTTCAGGAACTATGTGAAAAAAGAAATTATCTATAATGAGTTTTAGATGAGCCGCCTCATTATACAGCCGCCCAAATTGAGCCCTCGCGGGAGGGCTTTTTTGATTCATAGGACTATTGTTTGTGAAAATAACAATATCTAATCTGTAAATCAGGGAATATAGGTACTGGATAATGATAAAGACCCTAAATTTCTGCCGGGAGAAATTGAATAAAAACAACCGATTATTGGAATATAATTTTGTATAATTCGATTAATATTCTTGACATATATTCAAATATTCATATTATTATTTATCAATTCGATGGGGCAGTCCATTAACCCGGAATATCAAATATCTAGGCACTAGTAATCGTAACCCAATTTTTTTATTCCTTTGGGATATCCGGGGAGTCGATGAATCTGGAAGAACCCAAAAATAAAAAGAGGAGAACTATTTTGGGAAGGAAATTATGTAAAGCTATACTGCCACTATTCGTGCTGTTGATGGTGGCTCAGTTTACCCTGGCGTCAATGGATTGTATGGCCAGGCAGAGCAAGGATCTCATAATGGTCCTCGATACTTCAATGAGCATGATCGGGCGTGCCGGCGGGAAGGATATCCTGAACGATGTCAAGCGCAGCATCAGCGATTATATCGACCAGGTCGAGGATGGCGATCGCGTCACCTTCGTGACCTTCGATACGGACGTGAGAATATATCCGACGGTAATCGTGGACGATGATAACGACAGGGATATCCTAAAAAAATACATAACCATGACCGAAGCGACCGGCCTCTGGACCTATACTTATAAAATGATAACGCAGGTTCTGCAATCAGCGGAAAACCTCGACAAGAAAGATGGGCGGCAGACCGAGATCGTCATCATGACCGATGCCATTGACGATCCCCCTCCGGGAGATAAAAAATTTGATTTTGTGGATTTTGCGAAGAAGTATGGAAAGAAATCAAAACTTTGGGTTTATGTGCTGAGCTTTAGCCCGGGAATGAAAAGCGAGGCAGCAAAAAAAATGGAGCAGGAGCTGGGCCTCATTTCTGATAATGTCAAGGTCATACAGGCCGGCGATCCGGAAAAGGGCAAGCAGGAGCTGATCCAGGACGAAAAAAGAAAGGAATCCGAAGGCAGAAGCATTCTCATCCCGATCATAATTGCAGGCGCCTGCATACTTCTCGTGTTGGCCATACTCTTCTTTGTGAAGAGGCTCGCGGACCTCAAGGTAGTCGGCAAGCTGGAGTACTGGAACACGGAGATTATCGAGCCTTACATGCAGCATTTTGACCTGGCCCGCAGACCTGCCCGGGAAGTCATGATCGGCAAGGGCCTCGGGTGCGTTGTGAATGTACGGGACATCACCATTAAGAAGCCCATTATGATAAAGGCCATCAGGCATGAGGGGGCAATCAGGATGAAACTGATGGATAATGAGAGCGCCAGGGTTGAGATGGTGAACCGCCAGGCGGACGGACTCCTCCAGGATGGCGATATATTTAAAGTTGGTAATTATTCATTTAAATATTTTGCTTAATAACGAGGGTACGGTGAATAGTTGAATATTTATAAGAATAATAGAAGAGGACGATATTATTTGACGGTTACATTGAAGAATTTTTAGAAATAATCTTGACAGAATATTCTTCATTACTATTATACTACATTTTATAAAATATATATAATTCCATTTGAATAGATGCATATAGACATGAATTTAAAAGCGTAGCGAAATTAAGGAGGAATAATACATGGCTTTTACACAATTTCCTAAAAGTCCAAACAAGTTTCACCCGACCATCCCCAATGCCGTGGGTTCACACGAATCATACGCGCAGGAAGGACGTGATAAAATTGCTGAACAGCGACTGATTATTAACGAAACCACCGACCGGGTTGTGAATCAAATTATTACAAAATTGCCCGAGGAAGTTCTGGTTAAGATGGAGGTCATGGGCGGTTTAAAAGAGAAATTGTATAATTACATAAACCAGACCTATGTCAACATGTTCAACCGCTATACAGTAACCATGGAAGACGAGTTCATGAAAAAGATTCGGGACTTCGTCGACAAGGAAGAGCTCCGCGGTCTTGCACGGTATACACCGAGGGAAATCATCGAGCTCATGGACAAGATTGCCGGCCCGGACAAGTTCCATACCGGTGAAATTGAGAAGTCCATCATCAATATGTACGGTCACCTTCAGGGCCATATTCAGCGGGGCGTTAACGACCTTGAAACTGATACCAACTCGATACTTCGCCAGAAAACTGACATCGGTGCTTTCGTCCGTGGCCAGAACGCATATGCTATATTAAAGTGCGTTTTCAAAGACAATGAATACCGGCCCAAGTATGTATATGACGTGAAGCTTTCGATCAATATACTTGAGAGTGAACTCATCAGCCCGATGTATCACTATCAGGTGACGGTGGAGAACCTCCTTAAAGATGCTATCCAGAAGCACGTTCAGGATCTGATTGACCGCCAGGTACAGGCTTTCAACGACGAACTGGTCGACCAGGGAAAACGCGAGCTTACCGGCAGCGAGAAGATGTTCGAGAAGATTAAACGGATTGAAAATTTCACCGACGATGAAAAAGACGACGAGAAATCGAAACGGTACACAATCCTTGCCAAAAAGTTCCTTGATAAGATCGAGGGCCTCAGGGCCGAGATCGATGTTGAAGACTTCGATCCCCTCAATATCAGGGAAAACATCAAATTCATCATCGACGAGGAGAACGTCCGGAACCGCGGCTACAACACGGCCATTAACAACATCACCTCGATCCTCGACACCAGCAAACTGGGCTACCAGGTGTGCAATAACATGAAGAATGCCCGGATATGCCATATCCGTGAATATGAAGAAACCGACACCTCGATTCTTCCGGATGAGCGGTATGCCATGAGGCTGGCCTTCTACGATCAGAACCAGCTCAAGGTGGAAAAGAAAGAGTTCGACAAGCAGATGGATTCTTTCTCTACCGAGATCAAGATGTGCTGGGACGTTTGTCATGGCTACTATGAGTCCAAGAAACGTTTCCGTTCACTGAAAGACTTCGATGACCTGGCCTCCAGGATCATGTCTAAAGAATGGAAGCGGGCCAAGAAAGAGCGCGAAGAGGATCCTGAAAACATTCTCTGGAACGAAATCGGCGAAATGTATCCTGAAGATTCCTTCGTGGAAAAGAATAACAGGACCTATGAAAACAGGATAATCAACCTGAAGAACAAGCTGAATTACCTGAAAGATATGCTGCAAAAGATGCACGGCTACCAGAACCCGGTGGAGCGCGTTATCCTGGACGAGAGGATCAACTTTATGATCAAGAGATTCAACGAGTTTACGTATCGTGTGAATCCGCACCACATACAGCCGGGACTGATTCTCGATATCGATATTGCGACTATCAAGAGAAAGCAGTTCATGCTGAAAGGTATGGCGAACGTGCTGAACGAGTTCCTCTACGGCGTATCGAAGGGATTCTCCGATGCCGCCTTCGCGCAGTACACAAGGCGCAGATCGACGCAACGGGAAGATATCGACCAGTCATTTGTCACGGAAGATACAAGCGCGAGTATTATAGAAGAAGCATATAAGACAGCGCAGCCCAGCGAGATCAGCGGTACGGTAAGCCTGTCGCCTAAATCAAAACAGCCGATGAAAAAATCAGGATTGAAAGAACTATAGAATATAGATACATAATCCTGAACAGTATTGAAACAACCGGGAGGCTGGCTCTGATGAGTCAGCCTCTTTTGTTTTCATACTTAATTTAAAAAATGCCTGCCGATGATAACGGACCGAACGAGATCCATTTATTGCATTTCCTTGTACAAAATGCTTGCAATTAATGGAGGAACTTTTATATTATCAACCATACGGGGATATAATAATCCTGAAACACCGTGACCTTTGTATCCGGCAAGGGTGTCCATGGAGTATGATCGTTGCATCAAAATCAGCTTTTATTTCCCCTGCCAAAACTCGTTAAAAGGGAGTACAACCATGGAGAGCACTTATTTCGCATTGGCATCCAAATCAAATTTCAATAAGGCCCTCAGGCACTTTTACAAGGTGACTGAAGTTGTTGATGAAATTGAAATGAATAAAAACCTGGCTGATGTCATCAATGACGAGCTTGATGCCAATGAAGTCGCCGAAGACCAGATACTGCCGATCGTTGGCTCTGTCATTCGGGATAAATACGGCTACAGCTATGATTCGTACAATATAATTGAACCGGTTACGGAGTTTGAGAAAATTGCAGAAGAGACATCGAAATGGACCGCCCTTGACATAGTATGCGTGTACTACAATCCAGGGGGGAAAATATTTCTAATCAATCCAAAAAATCCCGATCACTGGGAACGCGTCAGGGAGCTTCACACTGACCAGTTGATGGTGATTTTTATGAAATTCCTTAAAGAGGACAATAAGAAGATCGAGAAGGCGGCGATCAGCACCCTGGAAGAGATGCTGTCGGGCAAGGATGTTTTTATTAACAAGGCCTTTATCGATCAGACCGTGGTCCAGAGAAAACCGGTGAAGAAAGATAAAAAGGTCGAAGAGCCAGGCAAGGGGATAGCCAACATCACGCCAAAGTATGCAGTTGAGGTTTCCAATGAGCTTTTTCACAACGGCAATGTCGAGGCGTGGAAAAAGATAGTCGAAAGCTACACCACAACATATCCGAATCTGAAAGTTTATATATTTCACGGCGGCGAGTTGGTCAATGACATTAACTCCCTGTTTAAATGGGGCAAAGTAAAGCATGGCGATTCAATTTTTTTCCAGGTTGCCGGTGAGAATATCAAGGGAGTATCGAAACTCCAGAAATACCTTTTTGAGGGAGCCAGCACGCGTTTCGAACAATTTTTGAAAATTGGAGTAGGCCAGGTGCTGAGGCTTTTCTAGCGATCATGAAACCATTTAGGAATTAACAGGAGATTTGAAATGGAAAATATTGTATACTTTAATAAAAACCTGAAAGATGTTGATGATAAAGTCCGGCAGCGTCTGGGAATACGCGGCAGAAGGGCCGTTGATCTTGCAATGATGGGCCTTCCCATTGTACCTGGTTTTATCATCGATTCAGTCCTCACGCAGAAACTCCCACAGATCAATTTAAAAGAAATATTAAGCACCTATATCAGCCAGCTGGAAAAGGACACAAAAAAGAAATACGGCGATGTCGACAAACCGCTCATGTTAAAAGTCGTCTTAAGTTCTGATCTGAATGTACCGCACTTCCCGTCCATACACAACATAGGCATGAATAGCATGACAGTTGAGGCCTTCGGAAAATATACCGGCATGGAATTTGCCTATGGCGAATACCTGTTTTTACTCAGGAACATGGCGAGAAAAATCTACGAGGTTGACGAAAAAGAGCTGAAGCAGATAGAAGGAAAAATTGCAAAGAAGGCCGGAATTGACGATCTCAAAAGGGCCATCGAATCCTACCGTGCACTTTTCGCCGATAAATTCAGTGAAGACGTATATGACCAGCTCAGCCTTATAATCAAGGGTGCATCGTCACGCTACTGCGACTCAACCATCGACGTGGACAATTCGCTGTCAATCATGGTGCAGGTAATGGTGTATGGCAACTGGGGAGACAATTCCTACGCGGGCAATTACTACACCAGGAACATCGTGACCGGTGATCCGGAGATTCAGGGAGAGTTCGGCCAGAGCGAATTCGACATCCAGGCCGGAAAAGCAAAGGATATAAGCAAAATAGAAAAAAAGCACTTCACTCATTTTACCGAAATTGCCCACAAGATAGAGGACAACTTCAAGGAAATACGCGAGATCAAGTTCACCATTGAAGAGGGTGATTTCTGGCTCGTTGAGCAGAAAGAGGTCGATGACAAGTCAACGCAGTCCCAGATAAAGGCGCTTCTTGACCTCACGAAGCGGAAAATTGTTTCCGATTCCTATACGATCGAGAAGATAAAACCGAATCAGCTCAATGAGCTCCTGCACCCGGTCATCGATCCCAGGACGACTAAGGGGGTAAAGTTCATCAAGGGTGGTATAGCCGGATCAACCGGAGCAGCTATAGGCCGGGTATTTTTCTCGACACCGAAGCTACTCGAGGAGCATAAGCGTGCCATCATGAAAGGCGGCGACTCGAAATTCATACTGGTCATGCCGGCCTCATTTGCCGAAGATGTAAAGGCGATCGAAGTTGCCCAGGGCGTCATTACCTGCGAAGGTGGTTTTTCATCCCACGCACCGGTTGTTGCGCGGAGTCTGGGCAAGGTTGCCATGGTCCAGCCCGAGATGAAAATAAGGGGCAACAGCTTCACCCTTGGCGGTAAAACCGTCTATGAAGGCGATTACGTGTCTATGAGCGTTCCCTATTATGAGGCGCCAACCATATTCATGGGCAAGGTCGAACTGATAGAGCCCGACTGGAAGAGTAACGGACTTTTTGAGTTCCTGGACATCGTGGAAAAGCAAATAGGTGCATTTAACGTGCGGGCCAATGCTGACCAGCCCCGTGACGCCCTGGTGGCCAAGGACTTCAAGGCAAAGGGAATCGGGCTGTGCCGGACAGAGCACATGTTCTTTAACGAAAAGCGGATCATGAAGTTCCGCGAGATGATCATAGCCGACTCCGAAGAGGAGCGCCGCAAGGTGCTGAAGGCGCTTCTCCCGATGCAGCGGTCCGATTTCTATGACCTTTTTAAAATTATGGAAGGTCACCCGGTTACCATCCGCCTCCTTGATGCGCCGCTACACGAATTTTTGCCGAGGACCGAAGACAGCATGAAGATATTCGTCCAGTACATGCAGGGCAGGGACCGGAGCAATAGGGCCTCCGATATCATAGCCCGGTGCGAAGAACTGGGCGAGATGAACCCGATGCTGGGACACCGCGGGTGCCGGGTGGCGGTAACATTTCCTGAAATATATGAGATGCAGTGCCGCGCCATATTCGAGGCGGCGTGCATGCTGCGGAAAGAGGGGCACAAGATAGAGCCCGAGATCATGATCCCTATCGTCATGAGCAAGGAAGAGATCAAGTTTATCAAGAACGGCAAGAAGATCGAAGGGAAAGAAGTCAAGGGGATACGTGACATCAAGAACGAGGTGGTTGAGGAATACGGCATTGAGGATCTCGACTACAAGGTTGGAACGATGATCGAGCTTCCAGCCGCAGCCCTGGGTGCCGGCGAGATCGCCCAGTATGCGGAATTTTTCAGCTTTGGCACGAACGACCTGACCCAGACCACGTACGGTCTGTCCCGGGATGATTCGAACTCTTTCTTCCCGAGTTATTCGCTGTTTGACCTGATGAAATCAAACCTTTTCAAGTATCTCGGCGACGAAGTGAAGGAGCTAATCGGGATTGCCTCCCTTCGCGGAAGGCTGTCAAGACCGGACATCAAGATGGGCCTCTGCGGTGAGCATGGGGCAGCGCCGGAAAATATCCAGTTTTGCATGGATGCGGGGTTGAACTATGTTTCCTGTTCGCCCTACGCGATACCACTGGCGAAGCTGGGCATCGCCCAGATAAATATAAAAGTGGCCCAGGAAAAGGCGGAATAAGTACTACATCAAACGAGAATCCCAAAGCCCCTGCATTAATCAGGGGCTTTTTTTATTGTAGACACCCTGTCCATTAAAATTTCACCCGCGCTCTGCGCGCCCTCTCCTTCTAAGGGAGAGGGCTTAAGTAATAATTATTTTAATACATTCAGTTTCATGCTCTCCAGTGAATTTAAGATCCATATCATGATTCCCCCCTCTCCATATTATGGAGAGGGGGTCAGTGGGTGAGGTTTAAAAGATAAGGGCGCGCAGAGCGCGGGTGAGGTCTAACGCGGCTCAATCAGGATGGGTGATGGCATATATCCGTATGCTCAATATGGAAATTTACCATCCTTTTCAGGGGGACAGGGGGGTGTTATTTGAATCTCTGGACCATGTAGCAGAAAAGGGCTAGAATGGCGCTTACGGAAAAGTTGATGATATGATAACCGAAACCGGTTGTGATTGCGTCCTGAACAGATACGCCGACGAGAACGAATCCTGCCGTCCATCCCGCTTCAAGGGTGCCGAAACTCCCGAAGCTGTTTATGGGAAGTACATTGGCGAGCACGCCGCCGGTGGACCCGGCAATGGAGAGCAGGAGGCCGATATCGACGCCGAAAGCCCGGAGGGTAAGATACGAAAACAGATACAAAGCCGTCCAGACAAGAAGGCTCGACATTGCCAGTCCGGGTAAATGGCGCATTGTCTCAAACCGTGAAAACTCGCTGACGATGGGGTCGATTTTTGATTCGATCTTTTTAACGAACCCGATGGACCCGAGGTGGAGCGCCCGCACTGTCACGGTAAATATCTTCGCCCCGAGAAACACCAGCCACTTGAGATTGAATAACAGAATCACCGAAACAATGAAAAACAGCACCCCGGCGGCAAGCAGCATGCCCGACGTCTGCCGGCCGTAATAAAAAAGCAGGGAGCCGACGAAGAATGCGGAAACAACGATGAAGTCGAAGATTCGCGTGAGGAGAAGGATATGGAGGCCCGTGGAAAGAGGTGCATTGCTGAACTGTTTCAGGTAATAAACGAAAGTGAGCTCACCGGTACGGGCGGGCAGTATCTGGTTGAAAAAATTCTGATAGCTTGAAACGGTAAAATGGTCGAAGAAGCCGAGGTCCAGGTTTTTCAGCAGCAGGGAATACCGCAGGGTCTTGAATATGTTGGCGGCCGTGTAGGCGAGACACGAATATACTAGCATATCAAGCCTGGCGAGGAGAAAGGCGTCAAAAGTCCGTTTATAATCGATTTTTTGCAGGAGAAACCATATAAGAAAGAGAGAGAGGACGAAGAAGACCAGCGTTTTTATGCTGAAAATCCTGCGCTTGCGCTCACTGATTATCTCGTCGGATGTTGCCGGCGGGACCGGCCTTGGTGTATCTTCTGCCATGATATTACGGTTCCTGTTCCGGATGGGCTGTCGGTCACCGGTTGCGGCCAATTTTTTTGATGATCTCGGCAAGCAGGCCGAAGAAGAAGGTCTGCAGGCCCATGAAAAGACAGCCCAGCACCGCGTTGACATGCACCACGGGCTTCGGGTTGTACCCCAGGATGTAAAGAAGCAATTCCACGAGAAATAAAATGAGCCCGGACGACAGGAATACCAGGCCAATGGTGCCGAAAATCTTCATCGGCTCAACAATTACCAGCACCATGAGGATCTGGAACCCGACTTTAAAAGGGTACTTGAGCGAAATAAATGATTTTCCCGTAACGCGTTTCCTGAAACTGACGTCTACGTGGGCGAAGCGCATCCCTTTGTGATATGAGTCAAGGAGTATCTGCTGGGTGTAATTGTAGTCGCCGGGCAGATTGAAAACGTTCAGGTAATCGCGGTTGATGGCGAATATGCCCGGCTGGCTGTCCTTAAGAGGCCATCCGGTAAGAAAGCGCATGAGGCCGGTAAAAACCTTGTTTCCGATGTGGCGGACAAAAGGCATCCGGTACTCGATGCGGTTGAAGCGGTTGCCGTAGACAACGTCCGCCGAATCCTCGAGGATTGGCTTGATCAGATCGAGTATGTCATTGGGGTCATGCTGAAGGTCGGCGTCGAATTTAATCACGATGTCCGCGCCGTCTTTTTCCGCCGCTGAAAGACCGGTGCGGATGGCTGCGCCGAGGCCCTGGTTGATCTTGTGCCGCAGTACGCGGTCGGCCCCTGCGGCCTGGGCGACGGCGCGTGTATCATCCTTTGACCCGTCATCAACCACATAGACGTAAAAATCAATATTCTGTTTCTTTAATGTCCCGTGTATGGCCCTCAGCGCCTTCAGCGTGTCGCTTATACGCTCCGCTTCGTTGTAGGCTGGAACCACTACTATGAGCTTGGTGGCTGATTTTTTGGGAGGCATCGATTTTCTCCAGATCAAAGTGATTATCTGCCGGGTATTGAAGCCCTCACCAGCGCAGGCTTCTTTAAATTGATATTTCGCGTAAATATGAATGAGGACCCGGACACGATTTTTCACATTGTGTCTGATGGGTGAAAATAATCAAGGAATAAATATTTCTGCAGGGAGATGTCCCGGTCGTCCGCCTCGTATAATCCCGATACCTTTTTACTTTATATGGAATCGGGATTAACTCGGCGGAATCGGCGACATCCATGTCGCCTGCTCGCTGGGACAGCTCCCTTCAGATGAAAAAAGTCATACTATAATAATCTTAAAAATTCCTTGCCCTTGAAGGGGACATTACCCATTATTGCCGCTCCGGATTGAACACGATAGGTTTTCAGTATAGGTGAAATGATATGTTGAAGGAAAGGCCCGCGGACAGCTCCCGCGGCAGGGCAGTTCTGATGCTGGCGGGCGCCGCGGTCCTCTGGAGCATGGGCGGATTGCTGATCAAATCCGTGGATTGGAATCCCTTTGCTATTGCCGGGACCCGAAGTGCCATCGCCGCCCTGGTGGTGGCGTTATTTCTGCGCCGTCCCCGCTTCGTGTGGTCGCTGCCGCAGATCGGCGGCGCCGTGTCCTACTCGGCCACGGTCATATTATTCGTGCTGGCGAACAAGATGACAACGGCTGCTAACGCCATTGTTCTCCAGTATGCCTGTCCCGTCTATGTCGCCCTGCTGGGGGCCCTGCTTCTTAAAGAAGGGGTCTCGCAGCGGACGGGGCTCATGGTGCTCACAACCCTCGCTGGAGTCGTCCTCTTTTTCTTCGACAGGCTTACCCCGGGCGGTTTCATCGGAAATGTTCTTGCCCTTATAAGCGGGGTCACTATGGCCTTCATGGTGATCTTCCTGCGAATGCAGAAGCACGGATCCCCCACGGAGTCTATCCTCCTAGGTAATGTCCTTACGGTGCTCATCTGCTTGCCGCACATGTCAGGGCCCCTGCCGTCGATGACCGGCATGGCGTCCCTGGCTCTCCTCGGAGTATTCCAGCTCGGCCTGTCATACGTGCTTTACTCGCGCGCCATCAGGCATGTGCCGGCTCTTGACGCGATTCTCATCCCGGTTATAGAGCCGCTCCTTAATCCCTTGTGGGTCTTCATCGCAATGGGTGAGCTTCCGGGGGCGTGGGCAATCGCCGGTGGTATTGTTATTCTCTTATCAATTACTATATTCAGCTTTTTCGAAACGCGTGCAACCGTCCATTCCGGGTGATACACCGCTTATGATAGTAGTTCTTTCAGGAGGTTGAATCAGATAAAAGAATCTGAAATTGCTGTTGACAGGATGAAATAATTTCATATACTTTATGCTATGAAGTTTTCTCTTGCGACTATCATCGGTGATCCAAACAAGACAAGACTTGAACACAGGATTTATAACGCCCTTACTTTTTTTACCTCCCTTACGACGATAATTGTTCTGCCGCTTACCTTCGTTCTTGATATACGCTTGTTCCATGTGGCCACAATTCTATTCATCGCCGTTACGGGTTTTTATCTCTATTATCTATCGCGCTTCCACAACATCACCGCCGTGCTCTTCCTTATCATGGCAGGGATTATCAGCCTGTGTATTATCTGGTTCACCGGTTATGGATCAGTTGGTTACGCACATCTCTTCTTTCAGTTCATCACCCTGTTTGTGCTCCTGTCCCTGGAGGGCCGCCGCCGTATTGTTTTTTTCCTGCTGGTACCGGCGGTCATCATGGCCCTGACGTGGGTTGAGAGCCTCTCTATTTTCCCCCTGAAAACCTATCGGGGACAGGGGGAGCGATGGATAGATTTTCTGATCAACTGTACCGCATGGCTTCTCGCCTCAGGTATTATGATTAAAATCATTGTAGACAACTTCCGGAGGGAGCGGACCAGGGTCGAGGACGAGCTCGAAGTTGCGCGCCGGCTCCAGCTTCGACTGCTTCCCGGGATAGTGCCGGAGATCCCGGGATATTCCCTGCACGCCGTGTATCGTCCCATGGAAAAAGTGGGAGGCGATTTTTACGATTATCACGTAACTGATGACACCGTTGACCTCTTCATAGCCGATGTTACCGGGCACGGCCTGTCGAGCGCCTTTCTTGCGACCATCACAAAAATGGCCTTTGAATATGAGCGGTCAAGCGGTACTACCGCCGAAATACTAGCCAGGCTGAACGAGGCGGTACTCCGGTCGACGGTTAATAATAATTTTGTCACGGCCGTTTACTGCGTGATAGACTGCCATGACCGCTTGATGCATTGTGCCAGAGCTGGTCATTTTCCGCCGCTCCTTTACCGGCGCGGTACATGCGTTATTGAGGAAATAATACCGCATGGCAAGCCCCTCGGCTGGCTGGCCAACCCCGGGATCGAGGAAATAAACGTTCAATTATCGCCGGGCGACCGTCTGGTTCTCTATACCGATGGGATTACCGAATGCTTCAGCGCCAGGGGGCAAATGTTCGGCCTCGCACGCTTCAAGGACTTTATCCTGGATCATCCCGGCCAGCCGCCTGCCGAGTTCTGCGGCCTTCTCCTGGAGGAACTCCGGCGTTTCGCCGACTCAGACATCTTTGATGACGACATTACCCTTGTGGTTCTTGATGTAATCTGAAAGTCGTATAAGAAAAAGGAAAAGGCTTTATTTATCCCGTTCATGAAAGTTGGAGCGGATATACCAGGCTTGCTTGATTTTCACCGGGTGCAGTGAAAGCCAGAGGGGGTCGGGCAGGTACTGCACCGTGTTGCAATAGATGCAGGTCGCATTGCGTGGCGTCTCCGTTGTTATTTCCAGCGGCGCTCCGCATTTGATGCATGATATTGCCACGGGCTTGATCTCCATTTCGGCCGGCGAACGGATCCCTTCCTCCTCCGCGCAGAACACCTGTTCTGCGTTGGCTGACCATTTGAGCCATTTGGGAAGCGGGAACGTGGACTGGGGAGACTTGCATGTAGGGCAGGGCCGCATGGACCGCTCACCGGTCGGTATATCGTCCGCATCGAGGGGCGATCCACATGAATTGCACGCCGGGGATTTGCCGGTTTTTTCCAAAATGAGGGTTAGCGGGGAAGTAAACCTGGTCAGGTTTAACCCTGCGCCGGCGATGCCTTCCCACAGTGTGTTGCTTATGGCCGACTCGCGGAGGCATGACTGGCATTTTGCTTTCTTGATGGGCCCGTTGACGAATACCGGCTGGCTGCAGAAGGGGCAGCTGAATTCAATCTTAAGTGAATAATAGTGAGGCCGTATATCCTTGAGGCGGTTGGCTATGGCTTTTGAAATGATCTCCGGAACGTCAGCTGCAGCCAATTCCGTGAGGAGCTTCTTATCGCTGATCTGGTCCACGGCCGCCTTTTTTACCGCGGAATGGTAGTCACCGCGCACGATACCGGCAAGGATCCGGGTATCGGTAACCTGGTACACTGCAGCTTCACACACGGTGTTGTCCTTTTCTTTTTTAATTATATCGAAAAGGAACTCCTGGTCCGGTTTTTCAAGGGTGTAGATGGCCGCTATCTTCGCATGGGGAGCGGCTGCGTCCCGGATAATCTTTTCCAGTGAAGTCTGGTCTTTGACGGCGTTGATTATCTGTTGGATAACCTGGTGGTCTCCTTCAACGCAGGCCAGCTCAACGAGACGCGCTGGATCTGACTTGGCCAACTTGGCGACAGCGCCGATTTTTACAGCCGGAAGCACAGCGGACCTCGCAACGCCATAGAGCGTTTCCCTGTCTTTAATAGTACCGGTAACATAACCGGCAACCTCTTCGCTCATGGTTGATTTCGCTATCAGCACCAGCAATTCGGGATCAGTGATATTCTTGAGAGCCGCCATTTTTACCGTATCCGACGGGTCGTTCATGACGATATCAAAGAGCTCCTTCTGGTTGGTTACGCCGGATGCGGCCCTTGCCCTGATCCGGTCTACTTGGTGTCTACGCCGCGAACGGAACAGGTCGCGCAGCGACATGCCGATGGTAATCTTGTCCCGCTGGTTCCAGAGAAAGGCAAAGACAGCGGCCCACACCGTGATCCAGATGCCCAGGGGTATCGGATCAGCTGCCACGCTCAACAGCAGTTCCGGTAGCCGCTTCCAGACACCGGGACCGGACATGGCATAGTATCCCTTCGAGGCCAGTCCGTTGGCTATGAAGCCGAGGGCACCCTGGCCGATGGCCAGGACCAAGCCCAGGCCGAACTGTGCGACGGATACGAGGCCGACACCGAACTGAGACAGTGAGATGATGCCGAAGCCGAACTGGGTTATGGCAATGATGCCGTAGCCGAACTGGGCGATGGTGATAACCCCTCTTCCTATCCAGCCTATGGCGATAAAGCCCCGCGCGTGTACCCCGATAGAGATAAAGGCGCGTATATTAACGCCAACAGCGAAAAGCGGCATCCCGAAGATTTTTGTTTTTGTTTCCATTTTGCATACGATAATAGGTGTGCCTGAGCACCCCCCCAACCCCCTGGAGGGGGGCTTATCCTCAGTGAGCACGATTGCGAAGCCGCACTTTCATAAGTCCCCCTCCGGGGGATTTAGGGGGCATACTGGCAAACTCGTTTTTCTATTTCTATTTATCCAGCGCTGCGATTCCCGGCAGCGTTTTTCCCTCAAGGAGCTCCAGCCAGGCGCCGCCGCCGGTGGATATGTACGATATTCTGTCCGCCACTCCGGACTGGTTGACGGCCGAAACACTGTCCCCGCCGCCGACGATGCTCAGACACCCGGAATCTGCAAGGGCTTTAGCCACGGCATTGGTGCCGCCCGCGAAGTTGGGCATCTCGAAGGCGCCCATGGGGCCGTTCCAGATGACCGTCTTCGATGTCTTGATCTTTTCATTGAATAGCCTGACCGATTCCGGCCCGACGTCAAGGCCGATCATGTTGTCCGGTATTTTATCCGCCGGCACTACGGTGCTGGGCGAGTTGTTGTCGAATTCGGGAGCGGCGATGATGTCCACCGGGAGGAGAATCTCCACACCTTTTTTTTCGGCTTCATCCATGATCTCTTTCGCCGAGCCCACCAGGTCGGCCTCAAGGAGGGACTTGCCTACATTGAAGCCCTTGGCCTTGAGGAATGTAAAGGCCATGCCGCCGCCGATGATGATGTAATTGACTTTGGAGAGTATGTTTTTCAGCGCGTCGAGCTTCGTTGATACCTTGGCGCCCCCGATAATGGCGCCCAGGGGGCGCTGCGGATTGTCCATGGCCTTCTTGTAATAATCAATCTCCTTTGCAAGCAGGAAACCGGCGGCGCACTCTTTTACGTATTTCGTTATGGCATCGTTTGAGGAATGGCCCCGGTGTGCGGCCGCGAAGGCGTCGTCGATATAGACATCGCAAAGAGCGGCGAGCTGTTTTCCCAGCTCGGGATCGTTCTTCTCCTCGCCGGGATAGAACCGTATGTTTTCAAGAAGGGCGATGTCGCCATTGTTCAGACCGTCGGTAATTTTTTTCACCTCGTCGCCGAGGGGTTTGTCTATGAAGAGTACTTTTTTTCCCAGGAGTTTGCTCAGGCGCTCCGCTGCCGGCTTCAGACTCATTTCAGGGACCGGTTTTCCCTTTGGCCTGCCCATGTGGGAAACGAGAATAATTTTGCATCCTTCCTTGAGGCAGTAGTTGATGGTCGGCAGGGTCGCCGTTATCCGGGTGTCATCGGTGATATTCATGCTCTTGTCGTAGGGGACGTTGTAGTCCACGCGGACCATGACGCGCTTTCCCTTGATATCCAACTTGTCGATATACTTGATTGTCATTGCTGCACCTCGTAACATTTTTTCTGGGACGCGGTCAGGGTACCGCCGCGGGCCCATTATAATTCTCAATCATCAGGTGATCAGGTCAAGATTAATTTAATCATCAAGTTCCTTTTTCTTTTTACGAATGGCGGTCATTTTTGAAACAATTATCGAACTTTCAAAAAGGACATATAACGGGATGGAGACAAGGCTTTGTGTTAACAGGTCCGTGGTCGGTGTGATCACGGCGGATATGACAAAGATGATGACAATGGCCCATTTCCTGTTGTTTGAAAGAAGATAGGGCGTTATCAGGCCAATCCTGGTGAGGATCATCACGAGTATGGGAAACTCGAAAAGGACCCCCATGAGGAAGCAGAAAAGAAAGACAAAGTTGATGTACTCGCTGGCGCCGATTACGCTTGATATGTCCTTGGCGACAAAGCTGAGGAGCATTTTAACCGTGAAGGGCATCAGGAGAAAATAGACGAAAGAGACGCCGGCATAGAATAGCAGGATCGACGAAAAGAGGGCTATGCGTGAGAACATGCGGTCTTTCTTTGTTATGGCGGGAAGGATGAAACGCCACACCTGGAAGATGATGAAGGGAAGCCCCACTATGAACGCCGTGATGGCCGAAACCTTGAGGCGCATCATGAAGCCTTCTGAAAGTTTGAAAACATTGAGCTTTAATCCGGTATCGGTATACGGTTTGTTGATAACGTAGAGAAGCTGATCGGAAAAAACGAAAGCCGCCACCGTAAGGATGAAGAATGTGATGAGGCTGATCAGTATCCTGGACCTGAATTCACCCAGGTGGTCGACGAAACTCATGGGTACATCGCCGCGTTCGAGGGCTTCGGGATCTGTTTCTTCGTGTTCATCCTTTTTATCCGTTTTTTGAACCCGCCTGTCCGAATCGTCATGTTTGGCGAAAAAATGGATAATGCGCTCATAGCGTGACATGCCGGCTGTTTCTGGAGTAATGATCGGATTGTTTTTCACTACTTCGCTTATCTTCGTCAGCGGATTGACAACCTGGCCTGGTTGCGTTTCAGGGGCCTTGGCGGTATCAGTAGTGACCGGCGTACGTTGTGCCGGTGCAATTTTAGGGGAATTTTTTTTAACAGCCGGTTTTTTAGGGCCTGTTTTTTTCTTTTTTCCAGCGGCCTTCACCGGCTTGGGTTTCTTGGATGTGGCCAAGGGTTTTGCTCCTGCAAGAAATCATTCATGATGGTTAATTCAGGTATGTTGGTTAGTCAGACATATACTGTCAAGTATTTTAGGACAGGTCGGTTCAATTCAGGTTTTATAAACGGTCCCGGTTATAAAACTATGGTTTCAGACCGCATTCTTTAGGAGGGTGCGTCAGGGCCGTGAATTCATTAGATCGGCTGGAGGCATTTTCAGGCATTATACAGTCTGTTTGCCTGCAGGCTGTACATTGTGTCAGTAAAATTTAGATTTTATAATTAATAAGTTGACATTTTAAAATAGGATTGCCATAAAAATCAATTAAGAGTCACTATTTAGCAATGACTCTTAATCGCATGTCAAAATATGAACATCGGATAATATACTGTAAAATAATTTTGCCGGTGCCCATTGCGGCGGGGTGGAATTGCAGGACAGATTATCGCAGCTGCTTTGTGTAACTGCTTTTTCATTGCAGAAAACATTGAAAAAAGTCGTAGTGCAACGCTGACGGAAAGAACCGGTTTCTTTTTGCTGTTCATATTTAGATGCATGCTGAATAACATACAATAAATAACATAAGAAATAAAAGGGGGTATTCATGGCAAAGTTTAAAGAAACCTGTATGCCGGCAATTTTTCAGAACCAGGCTGAAAAATTGGGCGACAAGGCCTGTGTCGCGTACAAGAAGGGCGGCAAGTACGTAGACATATCATGGACCGATATGAACCGCATGGTTCATGATATGGCGTTTTACCTGCTTTCAATCGGCGTTAAAAAGAACGACAAGGTAGCGCTCTTTTCACCGAATCGGTGGGAATGGTGGGTAGCAAGCCAGGCGTCGCTTTCTATCGGAGCGATCAGCGTTCCCATATACGCAACGAACTCGTCGGAAGAATGCCTGTACATTATAAACAATTCCGATTCACGTGTTTGTTTCGTCGGTACGGAAGATCACCTGAACAGGGTTTTAAAAGTCAAACCGAAACTCAAGAAGCTGAAGCAGCTTGTCATCTTCGATGATATCAGCAAGAAGATAAAGGATGTCGTGACCATCAACGATGCCTTCAAGATAGGCCAGGGATATAAAAACAAGAAAGAATTCGACAAGCGACTGGCATCAATTAAACCCGATGATGTTTCAACGCTTATTTATACCTCCGGGACAACGGGAAATCCCAAGGGCGTTATGCTGATGCACAGCAATTTCGTTTCCAATGCGATGACTGTGCACAGCGAGGTCAAGCAGTACATGACAGATAAAGATGTAATGCTGTCATTCCTGCCCCTGTCCCATTCCCTTGAGATGACCTGCGGATATTACATCCCGATTCTTATCGGCGCAAAAGTCGCCTTCGCGGAAGACATATCAAAGCTGATGGAGAATTTCCAGGATGTGCGTCCAACAATCATTATCAGCGTGCCGCGGATCTACGAAAAAGTCCATGCCGGCATCCTGGCCAAGGTCGCCGACGGATCTGGCGCGAAAAAAGCCATATTCAAATGGGCCATGGCAACCGCATCGAAGAACCTTCCTTACGTATGCAGGGACATCCCGCGTACCGGCCTTTTTGCAAAGAGGTTCAACCTGGCGGATAAACTTGTATTCTCAAATCTCAAGAAGGCGATCGGTCTTGACAAGCTGCAGTTTGCCATATCGGGCGGCGGACCCCTTTCAGTTTCCGACGCGGAGTTCTTCATCGGCATGGGGATCAAGGTGCTGGAGGGCTTCGGCCTGACGGAAACGACACCGGTAACTCATTTTAACAGAGCTGGTAAGATCAAACCCGGTACCGTCGGTCATGCCATCCCGGGGACCAAGGTCAGGATCGCCGATGACGGCGAGCTGCAGATCAAGGGGCCCCAGGTCATGAAGGGTTACTATAAGAACCCCGCGGCCACGAAGGAAGTCTTCACCAGGGACGGCTTCTTCAGAACAGGCGACATCGCTGCCATCGATGATGAGGGCTTCCTGAAAATCACGGGACGGATCAAGGATATTATCGTTACCGCGGGCGGGAAAAATATTTCCCCGCAGAATATCGAAAACAGCCTGAAAACCTCCCAGTTCATTGAGCAGGTGGCGGTAATCGGCGACCGGAGGAAATATCTTACCGCGCTGGTGATCCCGGCCTTTGAAGCGGTCGCCAAATGGGCGAAGAAAAACGGTATCGAGGCTTCCGGTCACAAGGACCTGATAAAGAGAGACGAGGTGAAGAAGCTTATCGCCGGCGAGATAGAGAAGTACACCAAGCAGTATGCCCGGGTCGAGCAGATCAGGAAGTTCCAGCTCCTCGACGCTGAGTGGACCCAGGAGACCGGCGAGTTGACCCCGACCCAGAAGGTCAAGCGGCGGATTATCGAATCAAAATACGGGAAAGAGATAGAAAGTCTGTATCCTGCGGACGCTGACTAGAAGCTGGTTAAACTTTGTCAATATTTGAAAAAGGGGCCCTCGGGCCCCTTTTTTATTTTATCTTTGGCAGCTGTTCCGCCGCCGGAGGCGGCGGAACAGCTGCCAAAAAAAAAATTTCTGGACAATTCAGGGCGGATCCTTTAGCAGTTCCACAATCGAGGATTGTGAATGATAAGCGCAACATACCGCATCGAAGTGTTTCACAGGACCAGCGACCCCCGCTGCGAGGTGGTGCGGAAAAAACTGGCGGGCCTTGGATTTCCCGTCCGCGCTGTCCATATCTCCGATAACTATCTAATTAATGCCGATATCGATGATAACAGGGCCCTAGCGGTATCGCGCCTGCTAATACAGCCGGTTATCCAGGATTGTCTCATAAACCGGCCCTACACCCCGGAAGGATTCGATCACGCCGTTGAAATCGGGTTTCTTCCCGGCGTTACCGACAATATCGCTCACACGGTGCGCGAATCTATAGAGGATTTGTTGAAGATACATCTCGATATCGAGAAATCGGTCTTTACCACGATAACATATTTTTTCAGCGGCGGACTCTCGAAGAGCCAGGTCGAACAGATAAGCGCGGAGCTGTACAACCCGCTGATACAGCGGAGTAAGATACTCTCTTCCAGTGAATATGTGCGGAAGGCGGGCATGGGCATAGAACTGCCCGTGGTGAGTATCCATGAGCGGCCCGATGCTGACGAGGTTGATCTCGGTGTTCCCGACGATGAACTCATGAAGATAGCCAGGGACGGCATCCAGGAGCGGGGAGGGCCCCGGCGGGGACCCCTGGCCCTTGATATGGCTTCCATGCACGCGATACGACATTACTTCGCCGAGTCCGAAAAAAGGAATCCCACCGATGTGGAACTGGAGTCTATTGCCCAGACCTGGAGTGAACACTGCAAACATACTATATTTGCCGCGCAGATCGACGATGACGTCCCGGAAGGGATATTCCGCAGCTACATAAGGGAAGCCACCATCAGGATACGCCGCGAGCTGGGCGATAAAGACTTCTGCGTGTCCGTGTTCGAGGACAATTCGGGCGGCATCGAGTTCGATGAGAACTACATCATATCAGATAAAGTTGAGACGCACAACAGCCCGAGCGCCCTGGACCCCTTCGGCGGGGCCATAACCGGCATCGTGGGGGTCAACCGGGACACCATTGGCTTCGGCATGGGGTCACGGCCCGTGGCAAACCGCTACGGCTTTTGCTTCGCCGATCCCTTCGATACCAGGCCGTTATACAAGAGCAAGGACCCGTCAAGCAGGATGCTGTCCCCGCGACGAATCCTTGAAGGGGTGGTGCACGGCGTGAATGCCGGCGGCAACACCTCGGGCATACCGACGCCCCAGGGCTTCGTCTATTTCGACGAACGGTATAAGGGGAAGCCCCTGGTCTTCGTCGGCACCGTGGGTCTTATCCCGAAATTTGTAAATGGGAAGCCGTCCTGCGAGAAGCGGGCCATGAGCGGCGACAATATCATCATGATCGGCGGCCGTGTGGGCCGCGACGGCATACACGGTGCCACGTTTTCATCCGAGGCCCTATCTTCAGGAAGCCCAGCCACGGCGGTGCAGATTGGCGATCCCATCACCCAGAAGAAGCTCTCCGACGCCATCGTGAAGGAGGCCCGCGACCGCGGCCTGTACCATTCCATAACCGACAACGGCGCCGGCGGCCTCTCCTGCTCCGTGGCCGAGATGGCCAGGGAGTGCGGCGGCTTCGAAGTGGACCTCGACCGGGTCCCCCTGAAGTACCCGGGCCTGGCCCCCTGGCAGATATGGGTCAGCGAGTCCCAGGAACGGATGACCGCGGCCGTCCCCGATGACCGGCTGGAGGAGTTCATCAGCCTCATGGAGCGACGCGGTGTTGAGGCCACGGTGATCGGGAAATTCAGGGACGGTAAAAGGGGCATCGTACGCTTTGGCGGGAAAGTCATTTTCGACCTGGACATGGGTTTCCTCCATGATGGGCTTCCCCGTAAAAAGCTCAAAACCAGCTATACGAAAGAGAAGCATCCCTATCCGGTCTTTCTCGATCCGGAAGAGATGTCGGATATATTCCGCGACATGGCCGGGAGGCTTAACACCGCCAGTTTCGAATTCATATCCACCCAGTATGACCACCTGGTGCAGGGTAATTCCGTGATTAAGCCCCTGCAGGGAAAGGGCGGCGTGAATGGCAATGCCACGGTGATTCGGCCTGTCCTCGATTCATACCGTGGGGTGGTGCTTTCCCAGGGCCTTTATCCCTCCTACAGTGATATAGACACTTACCGGATGGCGGCCTGCTCCATCGACACAGCTGTGCGGAACGCTATTTCCGCCGGCGGCCGCCTGGATAAGTTGGCCATCCTTGACAATTTCTGCTGGTGCGATTCCAGCAATCCCGAGCGCCTCGGACAGCTCCGCGAGGCGGCGCGGGCGTGCCGGGATTACGCGATCGCTTACCGCACGCCCTTCATCTCCGGCAAGGACAGCATGTTCAACGATTTCCGCGGGTACGATGAGAACTTCCGCGAGGAGATGATATCCATACCGCCCACGCTCCTGGTTTCCTCCATCGGTGTGGTTGACGACATCCGCAAATGCCAGACCATCGACTTCAAGTTCCCCGGCGACCTGGTATATGTAATCGGTGTGACCAGGGAAGAGATGGGCGGCAGCGAATACCTTGCCTACCGGGGCGAAACAATTTCTGGCCGGCGCTATATCGGCGACGCGGCGCCCTCTGTTCCGGCGGAAGGGTTCGTGGCTGCATACCGGGCCCTGGAAACGGTCATTGACCGGGGACTCGTGGCGTCATGTCTCAGCGTGGAGCGCGGCGGTCTCGGCGTGGCCCTGGCAAAATCGGCCATGGCCGGGATGCTTGGTCTTTCGGCTAACCTCGCGGCAGTGCAGTCGGAAACGGACAGGAACGACTCGATCCTCTATTCGGAGTCACAGGGAAGGGTCCTGGTTTCCGTCAATCCCTCAAAGAAGAAGGAATTCGAGAAGGTCTTCGCCGGGGTGCCGGTAGGCCTCATCGGGGCAGTTACCGAATCATCCATCATTGAAATTATTGGATTAAAAGGAAAAACAATTGTCCGCACAAGCATTGATGAACTCATGAAGGTATATAAGGGATTATTTAAAGATTTTTGAACCCCCCCGTCCCCCCGAGGGGGAGCGTGATAAGATGCCCCCCACAGGGGGGCAGGGGGGTATAGATGAATTGTGTGAAAAAGTAACTCAAGAATTAATACAGAATCTCATTGCGAGGAGCGAAGCGAAGAATCAATCTTGATTTAGAAAATAATATTGAAACCAGTAGCCATACAATAATTAAAAACAAGATCGCTTCATTTCACTCGCGATGACATGAAAGCAACATAAAACTTATGACACGACCCAGAGCAATAGTACTGACCGGATACGGCATTAATAGTGATGACGAAACCGCCTTCGCCTTCAGCAGGGCCGGCGCGGACACGGACATCGTCCACATCAATGACCTGATCGAAAACCGGGCGCTCCTTGACCGGTACCAGATATTTACTTTTCCCGGCGGTTTCGCCTATGGTGATGACACGGGGAGCGGCAAAGCCCTGGCCAACCGGATCAAAAACAACCTTATGGATGAAGTGCGGCGTTTTACCAGCCGGGATACATTGATCCTTGGCATATGCAACGGGTTCCAGGTTATGATCAATATCGGGATCATCCCGGCCCTGGATGGCTTCACCGGCGAAGCTGAGGCGGCCCTCGAACACAATAATACCTTCCGGTATCAGTGCCGGTGGGTTGATCTGGCGGTTGAAGCCGCTTCACCGTCGGTTTTCACGCGCGGTATCCAGCGGCTCCATATCCCGGTGTCCCACGGTGAAGGCAACTTCTTCGCCGGGGCTGACATGCTGCAGCGCATCGAGAAAAGCGGCCTGGTCACCATGCGGTACATTAAGCCGGAGGGAGTGCTTGCGGAGGGAGAATTCCCCTATAACCCGAATGGATCAATGAACGATATCGCGTCAATATGCGATAAGACCGGCAGGATCATGGGAATGATGCCGCATCCTGAGCGGGGGATGTTTTTCACACAGCGCGACGACTGGACAAATATACGGGAACAGCTCGTACGGGAGGGAAGGGATATGCCTGAGGAGACTGACGGTTTTGTCATATTTAAAAACGCGGTGGAATATTTTAGTTAGGTTAACCGTTAAGCTCGGCATGTGAGAAGAAATACCATACGCGGTCATGCTGAGCATGTCGAAGCATGGCCCGTGGCAGGGGTCACCTTTGACAGGCTCAGGGTGGCCCCGTTCTTTATTATCAGGAGGGAACATTATGAGTCTGAATTACATTCGAAAGTATCCGTCTCCGGGGGAAATTCTGGAAAGCAACCCGCTCCCGGTCCAGCTTCAGGACGTCAAGAAAAAGCGGGACGAAATAATACGAAACGTCTTTACCGGCAACGACAGCCGCATGCTGGTCCTCATCGGACCCTGCTCGGCCCACCATGCGGAGGCGGTGTATGAATACGTATCGAGGCTGTCGAAGCTCCAGGACCGCGTGAAGGAGAAGCTGGTGCTGATGCCCCGGATCTACACCAACAAGCCCCGCACAACCGGAAAGGGCTACAAGGGAATGCTGCACCAGCCGGACCACCGGGAAAAGCCCGATATGACCAAAGGGCTCCTGGCGATCCGGGAGATGCACATCAAGGCCCTGTCAATTTCACACTTGCCGGCCGCTGACGAGATGCTCTACCCGGGCAACTATCCGTATCTGGCCGATATCCTTTCCTATGTGGCGGTGGGGGCCCGTTCCGTTGAGAACCAGGAGCACCGCCTCACCGTTAGCGGCCTGGACGTCCCGGTGGGTCTGAAGAACCCCACGTCGGGGGATTTGCGCGTCATGATTGATTCAATCTACGCGGCGCAGCAGCCCCATACCTTTGTCTACAACGGCTGGGAAGTGGCCACCAGCGGCAACCCCCTTGCCCATGGCGTGGTACGCGGATCCGTGGACCGGTACGGGAACCATTTCCCCAATTATCATTTTGAGGACCTGGTTGTCCTGACCGAAATGTACCTGGACCGGTCGCTGGAAAACCCGTCGATAATCATCGATGCCAACCATTCGAATTCGGGCAAGAAGTACCGGGAGCAGCCGCGCATCATCATGGAGGTGATGCGGAGCGTGAAATATTCCGAAATCTTAAGGAAAATGGTGAAAGGCTTTATGGTGGAGAGTTATCTCCTTGAAGGGTCCCAGGACCCGGCAGGTGACGAGTTCGGAAAGTCGATCACCGACCCCTGTCTCGGGTGGGAGGATTCGGAACGGTTCATCCTGGAGC
Source organism: Spirochaetota bacterium (assembly GCA_041753395.1). Classification (GTDB taxonomy): domain Bacteria; phylum Spirochaetota; class UBA4802; order UBA4802; family UBA5550; genus RBG-16-49-21. Next base: position 259,369 of record JBGSUQ010000001.1, on the reverse strand, counting down.
TTGCTGATATTCTGTAGGTCATAGACCCCAAAACGTCTTTTTACCTCATCCCCCGGCCCCTTCTCCATTAAATGGAGAAGGGGAGAAGGAAAAAAAAGAGTATTAATACTAAAGCCCTCTCCTTTTAAAGGAGAGGGTGCGCGGAGCGCGGGTGAGGTCAAACAGGGAGGCCGGGGGTGAGACGGAAATAGAGGTGGATTACCTTACTCTAGAATCCCGATGATCTCCCTGTAAATGACCTCAGGATCCTGCTCGCCGTTTATGGCATTAAGCAGGCCGGCGTAATGGTAGAAATCCAGGACCGGCCGCGTTTCAGTGTTGTAAACGTGTATCCGGTTCAGGATTGTTTCCTCGTTGTCGTCTGGCCGGTGGTAGAGGGGACCGCTGCAGGAGTCACACTGGTCTGCTGCTTTCGACGGGTTGGTCGCGATGTGATAGATGACGCCGCAGTTCCGGCAGATACGGCGGCCGGTAATTCGCGACGTGATTTCCCGCTCTGACACATCGATGAACAGGGCCACGTCGATACGGTGCCGTCCGGATAGCTTTTCCGCCTGGTACACGGTCCGGGGGAATCCGTCAAGGATGAAGCCGCCGGGGCATTCGGCTTCCAGATGGTAGAGGATCACCTCGGTGATCAGTTCCGCCGGACCGATTTCGCCCCGGTCCATGTAAACCTTTATCTTTTTACCGAATTCAGTTCCCGCAGCCACCTGGGCGCGCAGAACATCCCCGGAAGAGAGGTGAGGTATTCCGTATTTTTTCTTTAACTTCAGCGCCTGGGTTCCCTTGCCGGAACCGGGCGGTCCTATGAGCACCAGTTTCATGGGGGACTAGTCGAATTTTTTCTCGGTCACTTTGCCGGTCTTGTCGTAAAAAGTCCACTTGCCGGTCTTTGTATCGTTGGTGTACATCCCCCGGGACTCAAGCATTCCATCCTGGTCAAAATGATCCCAGAGTCCGTTTTTCTTTCCGGCGATGTAGCGGCCCATGGCCTCACGCTTGCCGTTGGAATAGAAGATCGTTGACATGCCGTTGCGCATGTCGTTCTGGTAATAGGCGTTCTCCTTTGTATTGCCGTTATCGTAATACTCGAAGGACTTTCCATTCTTTTTACCGTCCCTGAAGTATGCCTCGATATTACCGATCCCCGTTTCGTGATACGACATGTATCTGCCGTTAAGGATCCCTATTTTGTATTCCGACTCAACCATCAGTTTCCCGGAAGGGAAAAATTCCTTCATTTTACCGTCGATTACGTCGTCGTTGAAATTTATCTCCGCCTTTACGGATTTGCCGTCAGTGCCCTTGAAATAGATTTTCCAGAGTCCGTTTTTTTTATTTCCCGCAACCGGTCCTTCCGCCATCAATGATTTGTCGGGCCAGAACGCCTTATATGTTTTCCCGGCAGGGCCGGTTATGGTAATGCTTTTCGCCAGATCGATGGTTTCGCGCTTCAGGTGTTGATTCGCCCCCGCGCATCCGATCATAAGAGCGATACAGCATGATAATGCGCTGATTACCTTGTTTAACATAATGTCATGTCTCCTGATTGTTTTTTAATAATTTGTATCATTCCGGAAAAAAAGCAAGATTCGTAATAAAACATTAATAATCAATGATATTTCCTCCGCTGCCTTTGGCGGAGGGGGAAATATACATAATTATGAGTAGTTATACCACAAATCAAGTGCAACCGCCATCATCGAAAATAGTGATTTTTAATCAAAAAATCGTATTTTCCGGGAGTTTTTTATCCGAAAATAAATAGAGAGTTAGAATGGACTATCGTTTGTAAGAATTAATTATAAGTCAAATGTTTTTTTGACAATCGGCCGGTCTGAAACGGCATACTAATTGCGCACAGGGGTGAACAACTATGATGAGATCATTGTGGACCGCGGCATCAGGCATGGTGGGACAGCAGTTCCATATCGACACTATATCGAACAACCTTGCCAACGTGAATACCACCGGCTTTAAAAAGATGAGGGCCGAGTTTGAGGACCTCATTTACCAGACCCTGCTCATGGCGGGCACGCCGGCAACGGAAGTAACAGAAGTGCCGACGGGGATCCAGGTAGGACACGGTGTGAAAGTGTCTGCAACACAGAAGATGTTCTCCCAGGGAAGTCTCCAGTCCACGGAAAACAAGCTCGATATCGCCCTCGAGGGAGAGGGCTTTTTCAAGATTCAGCTCTATGACGGGACCTTTGCCTACACGCGCGACGGTTCTTTCAAGATAGATTCAAACCGCCAGGTAGTAACGGCGAACGGTTACCTCCTCGAGCCCCCGCTGGTGCTCCCGGAGAACTTCATCGCCGAGAGCCTGGCCATCAGCCAGACCGGCAAGGTGACGGTGAAGGTGATCGGCGAAGAGGACCCGGTTGAAGTGGGGCAGATGGAGATTTACCGCTTCATCAATCCCGCCGGCCTCCAGAGCATAGGCGGGAACCTGTTCAAGACCACGCCGGCCTCGGGCGAGGAGATAGCCGGCATGCCGGGCATAGACGGCATGGCCAAGACCCACCAGGGATTTCTGGAAATGTCCAACGTTAAGATCGTCGAGGAGATGGTGAACATGATCGTGGCCCAGCGGGCCTATGAGGTGAACTCCAAGGCTATCCAGACCTCTGATTCGATGCTCGGAACCGCGATAGGGTTGAAGAGGTAATGAAGACCTTCTGCTTCACCCTGTTTCTGCTTCTCACCGCCGCGGCCTTGAACGCGGAGGTGAATATCTACCTGTTTCCGCGGGTTGACCGCGGCAGGAACCCCCTCACACTGTCCGACATGGGCAAGATAGACGGCGACACTGAAGCGGCCGGCGCCGCTTCAATCCCCGTTAACGATGCACTTTTTGCTGATGGATATGTAGACCGCAGGGAACTGATAGATCTCGTCAGGGCCAATGTAGAGGGGCGCGTCAACATCTACGGGAGCGGCGTTAAAGTGAATGTGGTTGAGAAAGATAGTGTCCGGGAAGAGCCCCGGATCGTGGTGCGCAAGGGAAACTCCGTGCGGTTCCAGGTCGTTAATTCACGCATCCACGTGGAGCAGACCGGCACCGCCCTACAAGACGGCGCTGTCGGCGAGGAGATCCCGGTGAAGCTCAAGGGCTCCGCCGTTTCCCGCGGCAGGATATTAAATGAACGGGTGGTTGAGCTGGCGTTATGAAAAAGGCATTAATTGCGTATATCGTTATCATACTCTTCGGTTGCATCCTGAATGCCAGGACCATCTGGAAAGACCGGAATCCCTACACGTCGGAAGGGGACGTCAGGGTCGGCACCGTGGTGGTTGTCAACGTGTACGACGTATCCGACATGAAGTTCACCCTTTCCATGAATGACAAGAGCAATTCCATCGTATCGTCAAACCCGGACATGAGCATCACGGGTTTCCTTCCGAAAGTGGCGATGCAGAAGAAAATCAGCAATGACGACAGCACCCAGTTTGCGGCCAAGGGTAAACTCGCCTTTTCCATTGCCACCCGGGTCCTGAACAAAGTAGGGCCCATGATCAGCGTGGCGGGGAGCCGCACTTACACCCTGAACGGAGTCACCAATATCATAACCGTAACCGGCCTCGTGGACCCGGTGATGATGAAGGGACGGGCGGTCGATTCCAGTAGCGTCGCTGATTTCACCCTGGAGATACGGGGCATAAAGCAGGGCATCAATATTCAGCGGCCTCCGCTCAAAAAGGATGAGGCGGCCAGCAGCAACCTTACTGAACAGGAAAAACAGACTATAATTGTAGATTATTTAAGGAAAATGCTAGGGGAGCTTACGCGGTAACGCCATGATACAGAGGGCCATTTTCATCAGTGTATTAATTTTCCTTGCCGCCATATCCGGCTATACCGAAGTGTCGGTCAAAGTCAAGGACATATCATACATAGACGGGCTCAAGGAGAACCAGATCTTCGGCTATGGCCTGGTCGTGGGGCTCCCGGGCACCGGCGACACCCGGAAGTCGCCGCTTACCAAATCGTCCCTGAAAAACCTCCTTAAAAACCTCGGCATGGAGGGAGACGATATAACCTCGGCAAATACGGCCGCGGTACTCGTCACGGGCAGGCTCCCGGCCTTTGTGCGCATCGGGGACCGGATCGATGTGACGGTGTCCTCCATCGGCGACGCCAAGTCACTTGAGGGGGGCATCCTGATCCAGTCGCCCCTGAAGGGCGGCGACGGCGCTATATACGCGGTGGCCCAGGGAACGCTCTCGGTGCCGCGGATAAAAAATGAGCGCAGGACCGTCCGCACCGTCGCCCAGATCGACGGCGGCGCCGTGGTGGAACGGGAGATATATCCCGAGATCGTGTTCCGCGACAAGGATGACAAGGAAGACGTGTACAAGATTTTCATCGTCCTCAAGGAATGGGATTATACCGTGGGGAACAGCATCATCAAGGCTGTGGCGAACAAGTATCCGGAATCGAAACCGGTGATGGCCCCCGGAGGCAAGATCCAGGTCACCCTGCTGAAAAATATCAGCATTCCTGAATTCATATCGACCATAGAAAATATCGAGGTCGCCCCGGCGTACCGGGCAAAGGTCGTGGTCAACGAGCGCGACGGCACCATCGTTACCGGCGGCGAGGTTAAGATATCGGCCGCCATGGTGAGCAGAGAAGGTCTCACGGTTGAGATAAAGGAAACCGGCAAGAAGGTTTCCGCTGCGGAAATGAAGGACTCAGCAACCGTGAAGGAGCTTGTCGATTCGCTTAACGCGACCGGCGCCACCACGGTTGATATCATATCCATACTGAAAGCGCTGGAATCTTCCGGCGCTCTCCATGCTGAATTGATTGTGAGGTGATCAATGATGGCTCTGGGAACAACTCCCCTCGCGGGTCTGCGGATCAAAGACGAAGATATAGCCTCAAAACTGGTGAGGGTCCCCGCGAAGGCGGCATCAACATCCGGCGAAACCGGAGGCGCCTCATTTGCGGATGCGCTCTCAAATGCGATCAAAGACGGCGGCACCGGCCCCGCGGCAGACAAGTCGAAACAGGTAAAGCAGGAGAAGCGTCTCTGGGATGCCTGTATCGAGATGGAATCGCTGCTGGTGGGGAGGATGCTCAAGGAGATGCGCAAGACCGTGCAGAAAAGCGGCTGGATAAACGGCGGTTCTGCCGAGGAGATCTTCGAGGACATGCTGTATGATGAGTATGCCCTGAGCCTCTCCCGCAATTCCAACCTGGGCATGGCGAAGATGCTTTACAATGAGCTGAAGCAAAAGATATAAAAGGATTATCTCTCGCAGAGGCGCTGAGTCGCAGAGTTGTAATAATTAATTCATGATTATGTATAAGTAAAAATATTAGAAAATATTTTTTTAATGTGTATTGATTCTCTATTATTCTCTGCGCCTCTGCGTCTCTGCAAGAAACATTTTTATATTTAGCTTCTATTTGATTTTATACAAGAAACATCATGTCTTTTGAAACATCCTCTTTTTGCTCTACCGGCAGGGATGGCCGTGTTTTTTTATCGTTCTCGGGCAGTACTGTTCAAGCTCGGAGCCTTCCAGCGGGTGCAGGTACGATTTTTTGGAATTGCCTTCAACCCGGTATTTTTCAATAACCACTTTGTTATCGGAATCACATTGTATCCTGTCCATGGCAACGAAGGTGTCAGCCGCTTCACGCGCTGCGTCCAGGGGCGTAAGTTTCCCGTTTTTCGTTGCCTGACGATATTTTTCAGGGTCTGAATATTCACAGGAGGTAATTTCTTCCAGGTTGTGCTCCGTCTGGCAGATGTACAGTTTGATGACCTGGTCCAGTGACAGGGCAGGCACAGCCAGGAGCAGGAAAAGTCCCAGGTGACAGAGTAAGAGATTGATGATGAACTTTTTCATTTTTAATGAACCCGACTGAATTATAGTATTGTAGATATATTATTTTGACAGAAGTACGTCAACATACAGCGCAAGGTCGCCGTTTATTGTCTTTATCACATAATTATCATAGAGGCTGTTGTCATCCCGTACAACTATCGATGCCAGAGTCGGCCTGTTTGCCGGGTCTTCGCCATTTTTCAGCGAAAGGGCCCGGTAGCGAATAATCGTTTTATTCGTGGATTTCTTTTTAATGAGCGAAACTATCTGTTTTCCCGTTATCCCTCCACCACCAAAGGGTGATTTGGACGCGGATAGTGAGCCGCTGTTCTTGAAGGTTTCTCTGATGTCCAGCGGATTCATATAAGCCGGGATGTAACGCCAGAAAACCTTGATCTTTGCCTTGGCAGGGAAAGAAACCTCCGGGCGGAGGGCTGCAGGGAAAATAATGAATGTGAAAAGTATAAGGGACAGAACAAGGTGTGTATGTTTCATGGATTTCCCTCTATTAATATACTTCTTTCTTATATAATGGCCGGTTCCGGGAGGAGTGTCAAGGGTAATTTACATCATTTACTCTGACACAAGGACGATTTTAATTTACTGCTTCACGATAGTTATCCCCGGCGTAATTGCGCCTCCATGGTGCCGAGGGACTTCGGCTTCCTGCCTCAGCGTTTGGATATGGATTGTGGCATGGAAGCCGGATTGAGACATGGAGGTCGAAATCCCGATTGCGGCAGGAGGCCGCGATAATCGGGACTCTGACACTACTGGACAACAAATGAAAAAAATACATGTTCCAATCACAAAATTCTGGACAGATGGAAGTGAAGGGTGATAGATATAGCAGTATTATCCGGTCATAATCATCTTGTATAATTACTGGGGGCCTTTGCGCATGGGCATATTTGACAAATTGTTTAGAAAAAAGATCATTATCTGCATCCATGGTCTGGCCAATAAACCGCCTAAAGACGTTCTGGAAAGATGGTGTAAGGCTTCCATCCGCGAAGGATTCAAGACAATCCAGAAGACAGGGACCCCCTTTACGTTTAAACTGGTTTATTGGGCGGACCTGATGCATGAATCGCCCCAGGACCCGAAAGAGACCAATAAGAAGAGCGACACCTATTTCGGCGATCCGTATCTTCCCGGCAACCCGGACTGCTATAATAACTTTACGCACAGTAAATTCAAACAGAAGATCCTGGATAAACTTGAAAAGAAGCTCGATGCAGCGTTCTTCGAGGATAGAAAATATATCAATTATGAAAAAATTGCCAATCTCCTGGTGCGCAACCTGTTCAGGGACCTCGACATATATTACTACAAGGATTGTCCTGTGACCAGGTACCGGGGTCTATCGGCCCGGGATGCCATCCGCATGCGGCTGGCTGAGGTGCTGCGCAAGTATCACGAGAGGGATATCCTCCTCATTGCCCATTCCATGGGCACGATAATTTCTTATGATGTGCTGACCCAAACCACGCCGGATGTTGCTATAAACACCTTTATCACCATCGGGTCGCCCCTGTCAATGCCCCTGATACTGAAGAAGATTCTGATAGAACAGGGGAGGGATTACAAAAAGGAGCAGATGCCGGTAACCCCTGAAAACATCAAAAAAGGCTGGAATAATTACTCTGATCTTTCTGATCCGGTGGCTATTAATTACAACCTTGCCGATGATTACCAGCCGAATTCACATGGAGTGGCGCCGAAGGACACCATCATACATAATAATTATGAAATCAACGGAGAACGGTCTCCCCACAAGCTGTACGGATACCTCCGGGCGCCTGAAGTGGCGCGCGCCATCTATGAGTTCTGCACGTCGGGCAGGTCCCGGTTTTTTCTCTCAATAATAGGGTTGATAGGCAGGATAACCGGCAGGTAGCTGACCCGGCGTTCCCCGCCGTCATTCAGGCTTTTCCAGGCCCCTGGCAAGGACATCGATGCTTCTGTCAAAACGGCCCTGTGTCGCCATGACTTTAGGTATGGAGATGATTATTTCTATGACATCTCCATGCCCCGCCAGTACCACGGAATAGGGATAGAGCTCCGAGCCGGGAGGGATCGCCCAGAAGGCCGTCGCATGGAACCCGCCCCCGGTAAAATCCTTTAATTCCTTTTTTCCGAGATTGGAAATCAGCGCTGTCGTGTTGTATAATCCCAGGGTGTTGCTTTTCCGTATCCTTCGATCTGCTAATCTGCGAACCAATCCGAGCGGCATGTAGCGGATCAGTTCGTCCCCGGGGTACAGCATTCCGTCGCGGCACTCGAAAAGCTGCTGCTTGATATCGTTATCGATATCAGTATGGGTGTCTTCGGGATTAACGTCCACATATATGAAGTTCGTCAGGTTGCTGGTCGACCGGAGCCCGCTTTTCCGGGGACGGAGATCGACGGGAATGCCGATGCGCACCGGTCCGGATGAATAGGTGCGGGCCTCCTGTGCCAGTAACACCGCTATCCGGGAAATTATTTTTTTGTTGGTGCCACTGACCTGGAACCGCCTCCAGTACATGTCCCTCCCGGACCCGTCCGCTTTTCCGGTGGGGGCAATGTGAACAGGGGGGGAGGGGGAACGGCTTGTTTTCTGGAAGCTTCGCGCCAGTTCCTGTTCCACCGTCCTGCATTCCGATCCGATGAGCGGTTCTCTCCGAAGGGCGCGGAAGACGTCCTCCGCCAGGGTCTGGGTTCCCCGACCGTCCATAATCGCATGATGGGTGCGGAAAACCACCCGCAGCGGATTGCCGTGGATAAGGAGTACCTCGCATCCCTGTCCCGTCCAGGGCGAGAGCGGTGCAGTCAGAAAATCGGCGTTATCCGGGCTCATGCCGGACCAGCGGCTTCCGTCTATCTCTCTTACCAGGGGCGGTATGCCGGAATCGACCCATCGGGCCCGGTTGAGGACGCCCTTCAGCGCCAGGCGGCACCCGATATTCGAATCCGCCGCCTGCTTAACCGCAGTACGCCAGAGCCCCGGATCAAGAACGCCGGTTCCCTCCCAGAAATACTGGTTCGCCATGGGAGGATACATATCGCCGAGTATCAGATATGCCCGTTCGGTGGATGAAAGTTTGCGGATATAATGTTGTGTCATGTCGGAATTGTATGTATACCGCGGCTGATAGGTTCTATTTCAACGACGCGATTATTCGTTCCAGCAATCCGTCGATACGGTTGCGGGTCGCAAGCCGCCGGGGCAGGGAAAGCACCAGCTCGACAATGTCATCATATCCGCCAAGGCCTATGAAAAAGGGAACATAGTCGTTGACGGGCGGTATGCCCCAGAAGGCAGTCGGCTCGAACCCGCCGCCACGGTAGTGCTGGAGTTTTATCCTTCCCACGTTGGAAATGATGCCGGACAGGCTGTAAATGCTGTTCGCGTGCCTCCTGTCGATTACTTTCCTGGCCAGTTTTTCCAGGACCCGCATCGGCACGTACCGCGCCATGTCATCGCCGCGGGAAAGCATACCTTCCCGCTTTTCCTGGAGCTGGCGGGACACGTCCCCGGCTATCGAATCCGCGGTCGAGTCCTTATTGATTTCTATATAGATGGCGTAGGTAAGATTGGCCGTTGATACCAGGCCCGGCATGCGGGGCCGCATATCAACAGGGATACCGAGCCTGACAACGCCGTCGGCCTGGCTCCACGCTTCCCGCGCTATCTGCAGAGCCACCTGTGCCAGGAGGTTGTGGAACCGCCCACTGACGCGGATGCGGCGGGTGATGATGCCGGTTTCACTCCCTTCGGCCTTGCCGGTAGGCGCTATATGCTCGGTGGGATACGGTTTCCTCATTTTCTTTTGAAAACTCCACGCCAGTTCGGTGTCAGTAATGGTCGATTGAGAGCCGATGCAGGGTTCGTCCCGCAGCGCACGGAAAATGTCCGTCACCCAGACAAAGGTGCCCATGCCGTCCATGAGGGCGTGGTGGGTCCGGAAGATGGCACGCAGCGGGTCGCCGCTGACGAGAACCACTTCGCATGTCGGGCCTTTTTCCGGGGACAGGGGTTTGGTGAAATAGGGCACGGTCTCCGGTTTGTCCCATTCCTGCCTGTCCTGCTTAACCTCGATGATGGGGGGAGTTATGCCCGTATCCACCCAGCGGCAGGTGTTCAGCGCTCCTTTAAGGACTGCGCGGCTTCCCGGGTTTGCCTCGGATGCGGCTTCAACGGCAGCGTGCCAGCTGTCACTATCAATGACACCGGTTCCCTCAAAAATAAACTGATTCGCCAGGGGCGGATAGAGCCGGTCCGCAACGACGAAAATACGCTCATTGAATGAAAGTTTTCTGGTGTATGGTTTTTGCATGTTGAGTCTGATATCTAAATATATAATTATTCAAAAAACCTATTGTCAAGCTTTTATTGGCGTATGTCGGTCTGTGAGAGACCGTCCGCGATCCTGCCGAGGGCGGCATCAAGCCTGCCGCCGGTTGCCATGTTGCGGGGCATCATGAGGAGCATCTCTATCCTGCCGCCAAGGCCGGACAGGGTCATGCTGAAGGGAAGGATGGGAGCGCACACGGGGACCCCGAAATACGCGCTCGCGGAGAAGCTACCGCATGAATAGGCGGCACTGTCCAGGCGGCCCAGGTTTGAGACGAAACCGGAGAAGCGAAAACGGCCCGATCTCTGGTTGCCTCTCCCTTCGTTCCTGATGGCCCTGGCAAGGATATTGACCGGCACATAGCTGATGATGAGGTCCTCCCAGGTGATTTCGCCGTCCGCACGAATTGAAAGACGCCGTGCGATATCATCTGCTATCCCGTCAACAGTCGCTTTCCGGTCAATGTCTATATAAATAGCGTTTGTGAGATTGCTGGTGGAACGGAGGCCTTCGCGGCGGGAACGGAGATCGACGGGAATGCCGATCCTGACCTTGCCGTCGCCATGGCGCCACGCCTCCCGGGCCGTGAGGAACAGCACCCGCGCGAGAAGACGGGGATATTTGCCGATGAGCGTTACCCTCTTCCAAGCAAGGTCTATTTCGGTTCCGTCGGCTTTCCCTGTCGGGCCGATATACTGGTGAGGCAGCGGCTTGCTCCTTTTCCCCCGGCTCAGATTCAGGAGGTTGTTTTCAATCATGGCGTATTCAGAGCCGAGCGGTTTCTCGCCGCGGAGGACCCGGAAAATGTCTTCCGTCCAGGTCATGGTTCCCCTGCCATCCATGACTGCGTGGTGGCTCCGGAAGGCGGCCCGGGCCGGGTTTCCGTGCATCAGCAGTACCTCGCTGTTGGGTCCTTTTCGTGGATTGAAATCCTGCTTGAGGAAGGGCGCACCATCCGATCCCAGCCCGTCCCATGAGGAGCCGTCAACTTCCCTGATTGGCGGCGTGGTCCCTGTATCGATCCATCGGCTTGATCCGAGACACCCCTTCAGGACAAGTCTGGCGCCCGGGTTTGCTTCCGACGCTATGCGGACGGCCGTACGCCATTCATCGGCGTTGAAGTACCCGGTGCCTTCCACTATGACCTGGTTCGCGAAGGGCGGTGTGATCGTATTGGCGGCGACCCATAACCGTGAAGCTATTGAGAGGGGCCTGACCGGGGAGGGATCATCTGGGCTATGCCTGCGCATGATTATTCCTTTTCAGGCACGATAGACCGGCATGTAGCTGGCGGGCATTAATGCCGAGACAATTCGGTCAATGGCGGCGTCGAGCCTGCCCTGTGTCGCCAGGACCCGCGGCGCGGCATAGACCAGCTCAACGGAATCACCGGTTCCGTAAAGCCATAGCAGCAGCGGGAGATATGAGAAATACGGCGGGATTGCGAATATGGAACCGCATTCAAAGCCGCCGCCGGAGAAATGCTTTGTATTGAGCCTGCCGGCGTTGCTTATTAGGCCTGACATGCTGTAAAGGCCTTTGCTATGGTGATCAATAATTCTTCTTGTGCCTTCCTGTCCGAGGATGCTGATCGGGATATACCGGTAAAGGAAATCCCACCGGTCGATCATACAGTCTCGTTTTTCCCTGAGCTGCCAGGCGATGTCCCAGCCGATTTCATCTATTGTGGTATCGGGCCTCACATCAATATAGATGCCGATGGAGAGGTTCCCCGTTGACTGCAGCCCCTGGATGCGTGACCTGAGGTCGATGGGGATGGCAAAGCGCACATTTCCCTCTCCATGGCGGCGGGCCTCCTGTGCCGTATGGTACGCCACCTGGGCAAGCAGCTTCTGGAAATGCCCGGGGACGCTCCTGCGTCCCCACACGGTTCCCGACTCAATGCCTTCAGCCTTCCCGGTGATGGAGAGGTTATCGTGCGGAAAGGGCTTGCGGTATCCGGACTGGAACGATCTTGCCACGTCCCAGTCCGTCGCTCGGGAATAGGACCCGCGCAGCGGCTTGCCCTGGAGGGCCCGGAATATCTCTTCGGCCCAGAATATGATGCCGTGATTGTCCATGACGGCGTGATGAGCCCGGAAGGCGATACGGATGGGATTTCCGTGGATGATGAGCACTTCACAGGTGGGGCCGTCGACGACATTAAATGGTTTTTCCAGGAAGGGGGCGCCTTCGGGGCTGTAACCGGACCATGCACTACCGTCGACTTCCAGTACCGGTGGCGCTGTTTCGGAATCAACCCATCGGCATGAAGTGAGCAGGCCCTTCAGCCTCAAGCGGCTTCCCGGATTTGCTGCGCTGGCCAGTTCAACGGCTTTCCGCCATTCCCGGGTATCGATAGTTCCGCAGCCCTCGCAAATCATCTGTATCGCGAAAGGAGGGTTCATAGTATCGGCCGCAAGCCACAGACGTTCATTTACTGAAAGAACCCGGGAATAGGGTTTGTCCCAAATGTTCTGCAATCTGGCGGTCAAAGTCAACCTCTGGAATCAGTGATCGATAAAGTTACTGCGCAATATACGCGTGTGAAGATTGACACGGCAACCGTCATTTCCCGCAATCTGCCTGAAGGGATAATCTCCTATCGGTAATCCGCCGGTCTATCCCCGTCACGTCACATCCGCTATTAAGAACCCTGCGTTCGGTCCTCCGCCTTTCATTATTGTGAACGTCAAAAAACTTGCCGTCAATGAGCCTGATTCTCGTCAGCTCGGGCCTTGTCTCCAGGTTCTTCTTGTTCCTGAGGAGGCCGATTTTTTTATGCAGCAGGGACTTCGTTCCGAAAAAGGCAAGCACGGTGGCCCGTATCGCGAAATAAGACAGACGCTTGCTGGGAACGACCATGAATGCCCAGGCGTCCCCGCGCTTTGTATGCTCAAATTCACCTGGCATCAGTTTTTTCACTTCATCAAGGAATTGATATTTCTTATTGGTCCAGTCAAGCTGCTGAGATCCGGGGAAGAGGTTTTTCACGCAGAAGGGGTAACTGGTGTCAACAAGCTCAAAATTGTTTTTGGCAAGATAGGCGCGGTGCACGGCTATCAGGTTCTCGGATGGATAAAAGGAGTTGTCCATGGTCCGCGTGATATATTTATTCTTGAAATAATTATTTACGACCCTGGGATTGCTGGAAATTGATACAAAGACGCATTTTTTAACCGCTTTGTCCAGGTCGATTATTTTCAGGAACCACCATAGCGTGGCTGAAACGATATTGCGGGCGATGTTGTTGCCCTGAAACGCCCTGAGGACCATTGCTTCATCCACCGTGTAGAAGCAGTATTCGTTGATGAGGAGCAGGGAGACAAGGTTGAATCCGACAATCCGCCCATTCTTTTCGGCATAGACCAGGATATCGCTCTTCTTGATGTAATCAAAAAAATCTTCTTGCGCTTTCCATGTGTCGTTCTCAACGGCCTCGCACCCGCTGATGATCTCGTCGAGAATCGAGTAATCGGAGTTCTTGAGGTCAATCAGATAATAATTGAATCCTTGGTGCTCAACGAGGAAATTATCCCGGCAGGTAATGGCCACCTGGATATTTTCATCTCTTTCAACTGTTCTGGCAATAGCTTCTTGTACGAGTTTCATATGATCCCTCTTTTGCTTGATAAGGTTGGTTGTTTCATATTCTTTTTTTGTGATACGGAATCATGCTTCTGTATTAAACGGATTATGCCGCCCTTCCGCTCCGGAAGAAACCGCCGTACTGCTCTTGAGAATATTCTGTAATGTTCATACAGGTAATCCGCGCGGGGGTACGAACCCGGCTTGTTGCTGTTGTGCCATGTTCTAAATGACAGTAGCCGGTACAGCCTGTTCCTGCCGGCCGGAATGCCCGTGATATAGAAAGGCAGGGTGTCATTACTGTTCTGGTACGGCTTGCAGATAAGGATGTCCGATGCCGCGGCGGCATGTTCCAGGTAATGGCCGTTATACCCGCGGTATGTATTGAAGAGACGGTCGATCTGGCGCAATGTTATGCGGCATCCTTTCTCGCTTGCGGTAAAAGCCGCGCTGTCAATTGACATGCCGTAGGATCCTTTGTACACAAGCGTGTTTATGGCATCATTCAGTTTCATTATTAACAGCGCTATAAAGGAAAAGCTGCTCTCCCACCATGAACCGACCAGACGGACAAATATTTCGATGAAAGAATTGAGCGAGTATGAACGCTTGCGTTCATACTCCTTTTGCAGCATCACCATTTTTGCGTATAATGCCGCATCATTGGTCCCGATGGCGCCGCCTTCGAAATTGACCAATTTTTTCGTAAAACTTAACAGCGCGATATCTCCATAAGTCCCGAGCTGTCTGTCCCTGTAGAGCGAGAAGGGGGCATGCGCAAGGTCCTCGATGACCATCAGGTTATGCTTTTTCGCTATCGCGCATATCTTTTCAATTTGTGCGATCATTCCATAGGTGTGTACCACATATATGGCTTTTGTGTTGCCGGTGATCGAAGGGTTTATTTTGTCAGGGTCGATATTTATTCCGTTGTCTTCGGCATCAACCGGGACCGGGACAGGCCCGGCTTCGGCGATGGTGTGCCTGATTACCGGGCAGGTAAAGGCCGGGACGATGATCTCGGCGCTGCGTTCCCAACCCATGGCCTTGATTAGAAGAAAGAGTCCGTTTCGGGTATATCCGGTTACAATAAAGTGCCGGAGCGGTATCAGATCAGCCAGCTTGTCCTGGAGTTTTCCCGCTGCTGTTTTCTCTTTCATTCTCTTATTGATCCCGGACCCTGTCATGATTACTACTGTACCACCGGCTGATAGTTGCTGTTGATATAAACGTATTTCCGGTTGATTTTCGCGATCTGTTTGTTGCTGACCACGACTTCCAGAATGATCCCCTTTTTCGCATCAAATCCCTCCTGGTCGGTGATGAAGTTCCCTAGCGAATACGCGATATGCCCCTTGATGTAGACCATTACCGGCTGGATGACCTGGGGATGATGGCCGATCACAAGGCTTGCACCTTGGTCCACGCAGTAGTGGGCACGCTTATCCTGGGACAGATTCGGAAGCTTCTCTCCCGCTTTGCCCATATGAAGAGACACGATAACGATATCAGCCTGTTTTTTAGCGCTGATGATGGCAGGGCCGACATATTTCATGTAGTACCACGCAACGCCCGTTCTCGCGCTCAAACCCTGGGACGGGTCATTCTGCTGGGCCCTGACGCTATATTCATTCCCCAGGTTGGTAAAGGCGAGGAAGGCCACCCTGGTCCCCTTGACATCGATTATTTTAGCGGTATAGGACTCCTCAAAGGTCCCGCCGCCGATGCATGAAATCCCGGCATTTTTCATGTTTTGCAGGCTGCTGTCAAAACCAGTCCTGCCGTAATCAAAGGCATGGTCATTGGCGACTGATACAACATCGATTCCGGCGTATGTCAATCCGTTGACCGCGGCCGGATCGGCCCTTAAGGCGGAGTTGTTCTCTGAGGTTCCTTCGCTGGTAATGATGCTTTCAAGGTTTATAAAGGCAAGGTCCGCGTTCCGCAGATAATCACCGGCATATTGGAATAGGTACTGGTAGTTACCGTTTCCGTTGCTGATCACGACATCTTTGACTTTGCCGGACAGTATGGTGTCGCCGGCAAATACCAGCCGTATGCTGTCAGCAGCGGGAGGTTCGGTTCCAGTGCCGTTTCCGTTACCGTTCTCTTCACCGGGGATAATGGTGCCGTAACCTTCATTGTTGGCGCCGTTGTTGGTCGGCGCTTTTGAATTTTTCTTTGCTATTTCCGTGATTATATCTTCCGTTTCGGCCTTGTTGCATCCGAAAGCCAGGAGAGAAAGGATACATGCGACAATCGACATTAACCAGATTTTTTTCATGAGACTTCTCCTCTCAACAAATTTGCTTTGTATTTATATGTAACTCGTTTTGTGATAATGCCATAATAACAGGCGCCGATTATGCCCCTGAAAATGATTATGGAAGCCGAGTAGGTAAGGCTGAAGGCCAGTATCTGGGCCGGTGAACCATAATCTTTAAACAGGATAAGCATTGCCGCCTGTGACGTTCCCAGGCCGAAGGCCGATATGGGAATGCTGATCACCAGCAGTATGACCGGGACATAGGCGGTCATTTCGAAAAATGGTATGTCCATGTTGAAGGCCTTGACCGCGATATAAAAGAACAGGATGAAGGTGAAATAGAAGCCGCACCGATAGAGCGTGTTCATGAGATAGACGCTCAACGGGCTTTCGATGAAGATTTGCATCAGCTCGCTATGCTTGATTTTCTTCAGGAAAGACCAGTCCGGGAGCATTTTCATGAGTAGTATGGCGATAATGGCAAGGGCCAGCAGCACAGTGAAGGTAAGAGCGATGTTTGCCAGCAGCATTGAAAGCGCTCCTGAAGCGGCAGCCATCAGGCATCCTGCGATCGCCAGTATCAGAAGGGACACGTGGGTGATATAGTTCAGGAAGAGCATTGATCCAGTCCCGCGAGCAATTGGCACATTCATGTATTTCTTAAGGTAATAGACGATACTGCCCATTCCCAGCGTGTAGTCTATGATCATCAGCAGGTATGAAGCGCCACGTATGATCATGCTGTCGCGGAAAGGAATGGGGCTCCTTGCATATTTCAGGAGGGCGTTCAGGTTCTGCGTATCGGCGAAAAAATTCACCAGGATGAAGGCGGTGAGAACCGGCATGTACAGGGGCACGTCCGCGTGGGTAAGCGCCTCAAGCAGGGGCGTGACCTCTATCCGCCATACCAGGTACGCCAGAATGGCGCCGCCGACGAGCCACGGGATCATCCTCTTCGCAAACTGCTTCACCGGGCCGCCCGATGGCATGGTCCCCGATTCGGGCGCCTGCCGGTTCACTGTGCCGGCCACGCTGTTTTCAGGACGGTCATCATGGTTGAATTTTAATGCTGGAATCATCTGTACCTGTCTATTAATCGTTCTTACCTGCCGAAGAATTTGACAATGCCGCTTGCAAGGCTTAAATTCTGGCCGCTGCCCACCTACAATCCGGGAGCTACGGAGGTCAGCCCGTCATTCTGGAATCCGCCCCTGGTGTAGCCGACCCAGGCCGGGTTCCATGGCTTGGTAAAGGTCCAGGCATATTTTTCAGCCGATTCCTCGTTATAATTGCTGTACACGTATGCGGCACAGTAGTGGGAAAAATCCCTCAAATTCTGCGGTGTTAGATAAGAAGGGTTGATGGCCATGTCGGCGAGCAGTTCCTCGTTTTTCTGGAAGATGAAATCCTCGATCGGACCAGTCCAATTCTGCACCTTCATGAGCTCGGTCTTGTTCATGGTTTTGTCTTCCATTCCCCACAGGGCGTCGCCGTTGTTTGAATCGTATATGAGGTTCTCGTAGATCTCGCGCCGGTTGGCCGCCCGTGCAAGCATTGATGCGTCTGTCATGTCGTACTGGGTTCCGTCGATATCAATGCCGTCGATCCAGGCGAGCCATGAGACCTCTCCCGCGTACGCATAGTAGGGGATGAAAACGCCGGTGGATGGTTCACCCAGGACACACCAGAAGGTGCTCAGGCGGGGATCTTCACCGGGGGCAACACCGTCAACCACCATGCCAAGCCGGGTCGCTGCACGGCTGATGCAGTAGGTTGAGCTGTAGTTCTCCTGTCGGCTGGCCTGGTCGACCTCGTTCCCGTATCCGTCAACCTGCTTGCCGTAGATGTCCTTGGCCACTTCCGTCATGCAGTTCCGGTAATTAAGCCTTCCCGAGGATGCCAGCTGGGTCAATATATCCTGGGCTCTCCAGCGGCGCTCTTCGCCGTAATTCCATGGAATGTATGTGTTCGCATTGGCCCGGTTGACAAAGCCTATGAACTTGTCTCCATTGCCCTGATTCCTGGTGTAGGTGTAAATACCGTTATATTCCGTGACCCTGCCGTTGTTTGCGTTGTATTTCCGGAACATGACCGGACGGAGGATACCGAAAAGGTTTCCGGTAAAGCATTCATAGAGAGCCGCTCCCCCCCTGGCGTCAATGGCGACGAAGTTGCCGCTGATGATCTTGCCGAAATGCTCGTATTTAAAGCGCTTGAGCAGTGCATCGAAATCCTCAAGGGTGGCGCACTCTTGAAGAGCGTGCCGTATCAGGTCGGTATTGATGTTGAACAACTCATGGAGCGGATTAAACTCTTCATAAACCGATGTACACGATATGGCAAAGCCAGCCTCGTTAACTCCGCCTGACGGATTGACCGGGGTGCCGTTGTTCAATTCAGCCACATCGTCAAAGCCGATAACCATGATATAGGCGCCTGCCTTTTCGGTGACCGCATTGAAGTATTTAATCTCCTGGTGCCAGCTGGCAGAGCAGTCCCTGTTTTTCCATATAAAGGGCCTTCCCGTCGTGGAAACGCGGGCCGAGACGACCGCTACATCGCAGGGATACCCATCGGTATAAACGAGACCTATTATGATTGCCACTAATGCTAATGAAACCACTCTTGACTTAAACATTATTTTTCTGTCCTCCGTTTAACTTGGATCAATGATATATGCCTTTACATGGCTGATGTAAGGGCCGGTTCTTTGTCTTTAACGGTCACCCGGGACTCAATGGCTTTGCGTTTTATGCTGTTGTTCAAGGATATATGATCTACGGGTACCACGCTGATGGTCACGGGTTCGCCGAATATCTCGTGCAGGCTATCTGTCAGCTCCTTGAAATGGCGGTCGCTGTATTCCCTACCCTTGACGAGCTCGATGACGACATATCCTCTGTCTTTCTGGATAATTTTGAATTCTTCCATCAGATGGAGGTATTTCTTAATATACCTGGTGAAGGTGTTTAAAATTTTCAGGGATGAAATGTATTTGCCGCTGGGCAGTATGAAGGAATCATCGGCCCTTCCGTCAAAGGCCTCGAGCAGTGGATAGCCGAGACCGCAGGCGCACGTTGTGTTGCTATAGCGTCCGATATCGCCGATACGGTAACGGATAAAGGGCATTGCATCACTCCGCGATGTTGTTAGAACGATTTCTCCTTCTTGACCAGGCTTCACGCTGTTCCCGCTCTTATCGAGAAATTCGACCCAAACGTTGTCGATGAACAGATGGTAGTTCCCGTGCTTGCACTGGGAAGCTATCATCCAGGTTTCCTCGGTTGAGTATTCGTCATATACCGGGCACCCGAAAACCGATGATATGAATTCGCGCTGGTCCTTTGTTGAGAGCTCAGAGTTGATGCCGATGAATTTCGGCCTGATATGCTTCAGGTCGTCAGAGGTCGCTTTCTGTGCGATTTCGAAAATAATGGACGCGTAACCGAGGAGCAGATCGGGTTTCATACTCCGCAGCTTGGCTATCTGTTCAGCGGCAGGGATGGTGGATGGTATGTGCTCGGTTCTGAAAAATGGACCGATACGCGGATAACTGATAGCTGTGTACTTGATGTATACCATCTTGTGCCATGGCCGGTAACCGATCATGGTATACATGCGCATACCGGTTGCTATATAAAAAGCATAGGCGGAATTGTTGAAAACAAAGGGGAGCGACCTGCCGGTGGATCCGGTCGTGGCTGAATAATGGCAATCCTCAACGTTGTATTTTGATGATACAATGTCCGCGGGGAAATGCTCGCGGATTTCGTCCTTGGTTATAAAGGGCAGTTTTTTTAAATCATCTAGTGTCCTTATTTCGTCTATCTTAACCCCCCAATCATCATACAGCTGCTTGTAGTAGGGCACATTCTTGTACGCTTTCCGGATCATGCGGATAATTCTCTGTTCAGTGCGCTTGCGTAGCGCTGCCCCTGACATGAGATTATTCAGGTGAACTTGTATGACCGCAATTGACAGATATAATAAAAATCTGATCATATTTTGTATCCATAGCCATGAAGATTCTTATGTGTTTTAATTATTAATAAATTAAAACAGTAAACCGTCCGGTCGGTAGTAATATTTTTACAAATAAACATTATCAAGTTCTTGAAAAACATTATGTAATTGTTAATTATCTTTGAATAAAGTGGTTTGGATTCTTTAAATGAATATATATCTTAATAATTTCTTATTGTCTCGCCATAGTCTGATATATCAAAAATTGTCCAAATTTTAAAAAAATGCTATAAAGTTGGATACTGACCAGTCAGTTTTTTGACAGGTCAAAAACAGATTAATCTGTTTCTGGCCAGTTGAAAGATGCAGTAAATCATGATTTTGTATAGATTTATAGAATAATCATAAAGATTAAATTGTGAGGGGTCAGAGTAAAATTTATTACTGATTGCTATCGGTGTGATTATTTATCTATGATTTGTTTCAATCTACGAATATTTGTCGATTGTGTACAAAAAACATATTCACATGGAATAATTTTCCCATTAATAATGTTATTGCATAATCAAACGAATATCTTCCCTGGGCAAACCCTTGATCATTCCGGTAAGAACCTGCATGAGTGCGGATTTTAATATAGTAGATAATGAGAAATAGTGAGCAGCTATTTATTCCCGCGGATTTTGCGCCATAGGCGGGGGAGATAGGCCCCTATCAGGATCATTGCCAGTCCTATGATGGTCAGGAAAGTAATATATTCGATTTCCTTGTACGTTGTAATGCGGGTCCTCACACCGACATCGACGATGCTGAGATACCAGCCAGCAATCATCAGGCAAAAGCCTATTAAATTCGGTAAAATAACATTCCATATTTTTTCCATTATAGAGTTCTCCAATTATGGATGATTACAGCCTCAACAGGCAGACCGTTATTAAAATATGATCATGTTTTATAATTAAATCAAGAAGATTTTGTCAGTATTGCAAAAAAGTAATTTAAAAAAAGTGGTAAGCATTAATACATTACTCAATAATAAATGATATGCACCACCGTAGCCGAAAGCGGCGGGATCATATGAAATTATCATTAAACTTGTTGCGTATCTATTTCTTTTTGTCGGGGTTAAGAGGCTAAGCCCCTTAAAAGCCCCCCGCAGGGGCTTCCCTGCGAGCGCGAGACGCAGTTTCGCAACAAGTCTATTAGTTATGCAACAGTAGTATTATAATATGAATGGAAATGGGGTGCTATAATGCACATAAAAAACCATAGGTTGCTATTATTCACATTGACGCTGTTCTTCGCAAGCGGTTGCGATACGATGAAGAACCGTGTTAACCTTCTCGTCGGTGATGATTCCCTTAAGGGCTATTATTCTATCGAATCTGATTCGGTGACCATGTACGCGTCGCCGGAAGACAAGCAGTCAGGTAAGATAGAATGCAGGGTCTATAAAAACGAATATGATGTTTTTATCAAAATATTCCGGGTCCTTGATGATGCCGAGATACGGGAAGCATACCGGTCCAAGGGGGCGGCGCCATTTACCGCTGAATTTGCCGACAGCATCAGGGCCATGGAGGAAAACAGGTTCCGCTATAAACCGGGAACCCCACTGCCTCTTGAGGGCCTGCGCGTCGCCATTGACCCTGGCCATAGCGCTGGGTCCATGGATGAGGCTATCCGCGAGAGCAAGTACATGTGGATTTTCGACAAGGACGGACGGCGCCTCAAGTTCCATGAATCGCGGCTCAACCTGGCCACGGCCATGACCCTGAAGGACCTGCTTGAAAAAGACGGCGCCATGGTTATGCTCACCAGAAATGCCAATCGGCAGGTGTATCCGGTCCCCTTCGACAACTGGGCGCCGCGAAATTTCCGGCGCTCGGTGCTGGAAAAACGGCGCGAGAAATTCATCACCGACAGCGAGGCGGCCATGCTCCTTTCGTATGCCGGCGATAAGCGGCGCCACAAATTTTTCAACAGCGAATATGACATGCCGTACCGGGCGAAGCTCATAAATGCCTTCCATCCTGACATAACGGTGCTTGTACACTACGATGCGAGCGGTGCGTACGGCGGATACCGCGAGAAGTACGGACGGGTCCTGGAAATACTAACAAAAAACTATGGCTCCCGCGGGGCCATGATGACGGATTACCGGGAGGTCATGCAGTCCATCGCGGAAACTGACCGGGACTTCTCCACGGTTTTCGTGCCGGGCTGCTTTGTCCGCGGCGAGCTTGACAACATGGAGTCTCGCGTCGAGTTTCTGCGCCTCGTTATTTCGCCGGATCTGAAGAACTCAATCAGGTATTCGTTTTATGTTATTGAGAACTTCAGGAAGATGCTTGATCTGCCGCCGGCTGATATGCCGCTGCCCGGCGGTAAGAAAGTCAGCTTCTGCCGGAAGGGTGTCTATGCCCGCAATTTTCGTATGACCCGGCTGGTGCGCGGCACCCTCTGCCTGGGGGAGCCCCTCCAGCAGAATAATTTACGCGAAGCGCGCGAGCTGGTAGTGATAAGTGAAGGTATAGTGCCGGAACGGGTTAAAACAGTTGCGGCGGCCTATTATAAGGGAATCCGAACATATGTCGCCAGGCATATGCAATGAAGATTTCTCGCAGAGTCGCTGAGCCGCAGAGTTTTTTATTGGTTTGCTCATGATAATATAAAATTTTATATATATTGGGGAAATCGTTTTAAAACGTAATGATTTAATTCTCTTTTTTTTCTCTGCGCCTCTGCGTCTCTGCGAGAATATCCACTATTGGCGTTCATTATATTCTTTCTCTATCCCTTCCATCTGCTGTATATGCCGCCTCATGTGCTTCAACAAGAAATAGATGTACTGGTAAACATCAAGCTTTCCCAGGGAGTGGACCGACATGGTGGTTTTATATAACACGCCTTCGCCGTTTTTCAGCATCAAAAGACAGTTCATCAGCCTGGATTTCTGTTTTAACAGATCATCGTGTATCTGGTCGGGGGAGGGCGTCCCGGTGGGCACCATGTGGCGGGGACTTTTCCACTCAAAGGAATTGTTGATGCCGATATCTTCCAGGAGGGGAGTGGTCAATTCGTAATGTTCCAGCTCTTGAATAATCTTCACAGGGTCAGACTTCTTGAGGGCTTTTCGGGCCCCCTTGTCGATGAGAATAAGGAGGTAATGATTGACCAGGGATATGTGCTCCAGTGCCTGGTCTATGGTCCACTCTTCTGTGGGGAGACGACACGTACGCACCAGTCCTTTTTTCGAGAACCAGGTCTCCAGTTCTGAAAAGACTGCTTCAATTTCACCGATTAAAATTTTAATGATTCTTCCCGGATTGACCGCAAAGGGGCTGCTCATTTTTTCTTTTTTTTCTTTACCGCTTTCTTTGCAATATTTTTTACCGCTTTTTTTGCGGGAGCGCTTTTCACCGCCAGATCAATCCCTTTATCCCTGGCCAGCAGCTGCGGGTTTATGCCATCATTATTTATCAGGTTCAGTTTAGCCCCGGCCCTGACAAGGACAAGGGCCGCCTTTATCTTGTTGTGCAGCAGCGCCTTGAGCAGGGGGGTATTCCCATTGTTGTCCTTCGCATCCAGTTTGGCTCCGGCCTTAATAAGCAGATGAACGACAGCGTCATGCCCTTCCTCGCTGGCTTCGTGGAGGGGTGTCTCGCCATGTAGATCGGCCAGATTGACATTGGCCTTGTTCTTTATCATCAGTTTGACCAGGTCCAGGTTGCCCGATTCCGCGGCCTCCACCAGTGCCGGCTCTCCCTCGGAATCAACAGCGTTGGGATTGGCTCCCTGGGCAAGGGCCTTTTTCGCCCCTTCAAGATTGCCGTCGTCGCAGGCTTTCAGGAGATCCTTGTCCGGATTAAATTCAACGATTGTCGCGGTCGAGGCGTGAAACTTTACCGAATCTATACCGTTAAGGCAGTTCTGCTTAGACGAGTATCCTTCGCTTACGGCTATGACTTCTCCGTTCGTGGCTTTCAGTCGGAACCGGTATTCACCCTTATTATCCTTATATAACTCGAAATATGCTGGCATGGTGGCCTCCTTTTTTAAAGATGGTTCTTTGATAAAGAGATCCTTGAATGTGTTGGTATCTGCTGGAATTATTATAAAAATCAAGTATTATTTTCTTATAGATATTTCAGAGTAAAACTACACATGAATTTTTTCAGGGCAGTTTATCATTAAATTCTGACTATGACGCTATTTGTCATGGGACCTGTGCTATAGTGCACAATAGTGCTTTTTTTGTTTAGGCGAACAGGTAAATTTTATCAGCATATCATATTTTTATTGAATTATTATCATACAGATATTCGTATACATTTATACCATCCTGGAGGATCCTTAATGAATGTCGTGACGATTCTACTAATCCTGACAGCGGCGGTTCTTTTCCTGCTCCTGATCAATACTTATCTGTCGTACAAGGCTTCAAAGGCGAGCAACGAGAACCTGCTGGGCCAGTTCCAGTCCGCCCTGGAATATTTCGAGAAGATAATCAAGGGGACCGAGACATCCATCAAGAACGAGGTTTCCCAGAACAGGCTTGAATCGGGAAAAAGCTCGAAGGAAGCCAGGGAGGAGCTGATGAACTCATTTAGAACGTTCAGCGATACCCTCGTCAAGCGGATGGCCGATGCCTTTGGGAACAACCGGGATATGCTTGATTCCTTCTCAAAGCAGCTGGTCAATCTTACCGAAACGAATGACAAGAAAATGGAAGGGATGCGGCGGACAATCGAGGAGCGCATCAAGCATCTTCAAGATGAGAACTCGAAGAAACTCGACCAGATACGGGTTACCGTTGACGAAAAGCTCCAGTCCACGCTGGAAAAGAGACTCGGTGAATCCTTCAAGCTCGTGAGCGAGCGTCTCGAGATGGTCCACAAGGGCCTGGGTGAGATGCAGACCCTTGCGGCAAGCGTGGGAGATCTGAAAAACGTCCTCACGAGGGTCAAGCCGCGGGGGATCTGGGGCGAGGTCCAGCTGGGCATCCTGCTGGAACAGGTCCTGGCGCCGGAGCAGTACGCTGAAAACGTGGCTACTAAGAAGCGGAGCGCCGACAGGGTCGAGTTCGCCATAAGGCTGCCGGGAAGGACCGGGGACCGGGACGATACGATATGGCTCCCCATCGATGCTAAATTTCCCCAGGAGGACTACCAGCGCCTGGTCGAGGCGCAGGAAAAGGCCAACCCAGCCCTTGCGGAAGATGCGACGAAGCGGCTGGAAGCTGTGATAAAGAATGAAGCGAAGACCATACGGGAAAAGTATATCGACCCTCCGGATACGACCGATTTCGCCATCATGTACCTGCCCACGGAAGGGCTCTACGCGGAGATCATCCGTAGGGCCGGCCTCTGCGAATATTTACAGAGGGAATGCCGCGTCGTGGTTGCCGGCCCGACAACGCTGGCGGCCCTGCTGAACAGCCTCCAGATGGGCTTTCGCACCCTGGCGATTGAAAAGCGGTCCAGCGAGGTGTGGAAGCTCCTGGGCGCCATCAAGACGGAATTCGGCAGGTTCGGCGTGCTGCTTGAAAAGGCAAAGAAAAAAATAGATGAGGCCGGCAATACCATCGGCGATGCTTCGAAGAAGTCCCGCACCATAGAGAAAAAACTGAAGAAAGTCGAAGAACTCCCCGCTGCTGACGCTGCGGATATGATAGAATTCGAGGATGACCTTGATGATGATGTCGAAGAAAAGGAATGTAACGAGGCGGAAGAGTCGCAGATCCCGAAAAATTGAGGCACGTTTGCCTGATGAGAGGTGAAGCCATGAAAATCATCTTCCATGAAAAGTATTATAATTCCGATTACGCCGGCGATCCCGCGGCTGCGCAGGGCCGCCTTGACGGCATAATGGAAATCATTTCCGGCAACAGAGACCGGTATGAGATCATAAGGCCGGAACCGGCCGCCGCAGAGGATATCCTGCGGGCCCATGGAGGTTCCCACTTCCAGAGTATTAAAAGCAATCACCTGCTGTACGAACTGGCCACCCTGGCCGCTGGCGGGGCGATATTGGCCGCTGAGCGGGCTTATGCCGGACACCCGTCCTTCGCGGTGATACGGCCGCCGGGACACCATGCTTCTGCCGATTCCTGCTGGGGCTTCTGCTATTTCAATAATATCAGCGTCAGCCTGCTGCACCTGTGGGCCGAGGGGAAGATCAAGTCAGCTTTCGTGCTCGATTTCGATCTTCACACCGGCGACGGCAATATAAATATTTTAGAAAACAGAAGGGACGGCTTCAAAGTTTCGATCCTCAACCCGATGGCCCATGAGCGGGGCGAATACTTGCAAGAAGTGAAAGCGTACATGGATGATCTCAAGAACATCGATATCTTCGTGGCAGCGGCGGGCTTCGACCAGGGAATTGACGACTGGGGAAATCTCCTTTACCCGGAAGACTATACCGAGCTGGGCAGCCTCATGAAGGATTACTCGGAGAAGCTCTGCGGAGGCCGGAGGTACGCCCTCCTTGAGGGGGGCTACAATCACGAAGTTATCGGGAAAAATGTTGATTCATTTTGTAAAGGATTTGCATAGCTGTTATTGAAAGACAGAATACTGCAGTCATATTATGATGCGTCAGAAAAAAGATTCGATGCCTGCGTAACTGAGTTTAATTTTTTGAATGTTAAGACATACTCGGCATCTCAGCTCTTTTTTCTGACGCATGTCAAGTCTACGGGGATAGACCCTTAATAGCGTGTGATATGCCATCTGCCCATTAAAAATGATTGCATTTTTTACAATGTAATCAAATTTTTGATTATACAGAAAAAAGAAAATGTGTGAGGGGGTATTATGAAAAAGCATACAGCGTCATTTCTTTACATTTTTATCGGTCTTTTCATGGCCGGAAGCATATGTTTTCCGCTGGCGGGATCTGCCGGAATAAGCGAGGTCGGTTACCGCAAGCTGATGCTGGGGGACAGCCGCGACAAGATCAGGGAGATTATTAAAAGCAATTTCGAGGGCGAATACAAGGTCATCAATGAGGGAGACAATGCCCTGGTCCTGAAAAAAACGGCAGTCGATAAAGCGGTGCTTCTCATAGAATTGATTTTTGACCATAAATCAATCCTTTATAAAATCAATGTCAAAATACGGAAGATACCGGGGAACCCGGCCCCTGACGAGGTGGTGAAGGTCATTGAGGAAAAATATGGCGCACCGGCCAAACGGAAGATAACCAACACCCTGGACCTTATAGCCCACTGGTATCCGGACAACGGCCGTTATGAAATATTTTTTCATAACATCTCATCATGGGACAAGTTTGACGTGCAGTATACCGACACTCTTCTGCAGAAGCAAAAGGAACTGTACGATAAAGAGATGAACCGGAAACCGGTGAAGAAGGAACTTGACTTCTAGATATAACAATACCCTGGTTGCCGCCGATGATACATGCCGTGATGATGTT
The DNA here is from genome assembly GCA_041753395.1 of Spirochaetota bacterium. Lineage (GTDB taxonomy): Bacteria > Spirochaetota > UBA4802 > UBA4802 > UBA5550 > RBG-16-49-21. The sequence continues at coordinate 231,922 of JBGSUQ010000001.1, read as the reverse complement.
AATGACTGCAGGCAGTTGAATGAGATACATGTGAGTAAAGCCATGAATGTCACTGTAGAAACTGACCTGACCATGATGCAGCTCTATCCCCACGCCAAAAAGCCATTGCATTTCATGATGGGTCTGGCGACTGTTTTTTTCATCATACCCGCCGGATACATTGGGTTCTTCCTTTTGCTGGTATTAAAATTACTACTGTATACCCCATTATATATGATGCTGCTGCTGTCACTATCAAATGCCTCTGTTGTCGGGCGGATCTGGGACCTGAAAAACAGTGCGGTATCACCGGCGCATTACGTCATCTATAAACTGTATTACATCTATATAGGTTTATGGCTGTCCTGCTTCAATACTTATGATGATCACTGGTATGGATTGGACACCACGAAATACAGGGACCATGCTGATTTCCTCTCCTCCTACCGCGATTCGAGGGTCCGGTGGAGGTTCAAGAAAAAGCTGAAGACCTATCGCTCGTGCGGCATCACTGAAGAGGTAATACCGGACCACAAGGTTTTTTTCAAAACGCTCTTTTCGTTTAAATACTTAATTCTTATCTGTAAATCTAATTTCAGGAAAAACCGCGGATTCGCCTTTATCTTCGGACACTATCTGGTAATGAGGGATTACTTTATAATTCTGTTTCTCCCCGTACGCATGCATGTGTATTCAAAAGAGGGAAGGGCGGTGGCGATTGCCACCTACCTGAAAAGGGGCAATACGCTGGTGATGTGCCAGCATATAATCGCAGATGAGTATATACGGTCAGGAATTTTTTACGGCCAGATGAACGCTTGCATGAATTACGCCTTTAAAGATCCCGATGTGTCCTTTGTATCATGCTCAATTACCACGCGCCAGGCAAAGCAGACCTGCGGCTGCCATCCCATCAATTTTTTATTGACGGATGAATTCAGGTATTTACCATTTAAACAACTGGGTGCGCCATGACAGGATCCGGGTTGCCCTGATGAAGCTGGAAAACACTACATAATGACGAGGAGGCAGTCGCCATGGTGTTTGATTTTAATGCTGATGATATATACAAAATAGCGGAGCAGATCGAGGAAAACGGAGCGGAATTTTACCGGAAGTCTGCTGAGATGATTACCGATTCATATTATAAGAAATTCCTGCTGGACCTGTCCACAATGGAAGTCTTCCATAAAAAGACCTTTGCAGATATGCGGGCGGCGCTTTCCGATAAAGAAAAGAAACCGACTGTTTTTGACCCGAACGAGGAATCGGTTCTTTATCTCAAGTCTTTAGCGGACCTGCGCGTTTTCTATCAGAAAGGAATTGATACGTCCTCGATTGAAGGAATATTGACATCGGCGATAACGGCTGAAAAGGATTCAATCGTTTTCTATATTGGCATGAAAGACCTGGTGCCGGAAAAACTCGGTAAAGATAAAATCGATACCATCATCAATCAGGAAAAGAAGCATATAATAATGCTTAGTAAGGAGTTTGTTTCCTTGCAAAAATAGATTTCTCCCGCTCTTCTCCCTCGATATTGCCGACAGGAAATTCATTCCCCGTGCTTATCTGCCAAAATAAGATCGATCTGTTTTTGGCAGATAAGCATGGTAGTTCTGAAGTTCTTTCCCCCAATCGGTAAAAGCCATTTTCAGTATTAATCTAATTATGGCGAGACAATCATTCTTGAATTTGTGTATATTCAGCCTATAAACAATAAAGCCGTCTGGTTGGTTTTACCATTATCATACTTAGATGTAGGAGAAATCCAATGATGCGCAAACTGGTTATCCTTTCAATTTACTGTATTTGCCTCTGTTTTTTTCTCGCTTGTGATTCTAATGACGAAAAATCATCACTTATGAATATGTTTGCCGCCGGATCAGCTGAAACAGTTGATACCGGAAATACCGGTGGTCCATCTATCGATGGGTCTTCTGGCGATAATGATAATACCGACTGGCCGGTTAGTCCTCTTGACGGAGCTATTGTTATTCCTGAAACAGAGAATATCGTGGTTAAGGATATGCGTTATCCGGTAATCCTTGTCCCCGGCTGGGCCGGCACTGAAAAATTCATAAATGTCATTGATTACTTCTGGCAGCTCAAGAGCGCCCTGACCGATGCCGGCCGGGAAACCTACGTAGCCGACCTTAATTGTTTTACAACACACCATGTCCGAGCGGCAGAACTCAGGGACGAGCTGTACACGCTGCTGTACAAAAAGGTCCGGGAAATAGCGACGGCAAAGGGGATAGCTCCACGGGATGTGGATATGTCAGACCTGAAGTTCAACCTCCTGTGCCATTCCCAGGGCGGCATCAATGCCCGCTATATGGTGAAAGTCCTCAGCATTGCGGACCCGCGGTATGACGATGCCTGCACGGCGCCCCTCATTCCCGCTTCCCGTTTTGTCGCATCCATAGTAATGATAAGCACGCCGAATAACGGCACCTACATTGCCCAGTGGGCCATTGAAACAAAACCGATTGACGCGATTGCGAAATGGGTGTTTGAAAATATCTGGGCGGGACTCCTTGCCGGCCAGGTAGGCAATGATTTCACCGCTGCCACGAATGATTGCAGCGAGCCATATATGCGCGATACCTTCAATCCCCTCATCGATAAAATCGGCCGCAAGACGCCTCATATCAAGGTCTACACTTATTCGGCTACTGTCCCCGGAGCGGCGCCCAACCTGAATGCCCTGATCATACTGCCGTTGTGGGCCATCGTCAACAGTGACCCGAAATACAATGGAAAGAACCCCAATGACGGAGTTGTGCCGAGGCAGAGCGCCGAGTGGGTCCCGGGAAGTGGCGAACAATATGGATCATGGCGCTTTATGGAGCACCTCCAGGGATACATCCCGATCATAGGGACTGTCGGCGTCGATCATTGGACGCTGGTTAACCAGCTCATGGGTTTTCATCCCGGATTTGACACCAAGAAATTTTACAAGGATATAGTAAGACTCCTCGAGAATGAAGGCATGTAAATTTCCGATTATCAACTTCTGATAGTTACAGGCGCATGTTCCGCAAGCGCCTTTTTTATTTCGTCAACGGCAATGTGGGGAGGGCTGTTTGTGCCTGTCAGTCGGTTTTTCACGGTGTTTTTCCCGATCCACCGTATAGCTTGTTGTGGAGCTCCATGATTTTCCGGTTTTTTTCCTGTTCTGAAAGATCATTATTGTCAAGAATGGCCCTGCTGAGCCTGGAGTATTCGATGTCCCTCTCCCGGATGTATTTGAGCTGGCGATCGGCATTATCCATGCGCTCGGCTTCTTCAGGCGTGAATATCCGGCGTCGGAATTCACTGATTTTACGTTCCCGGTCTTCTTTACTCATGCCGGCAAGGTCCGCTTCGTGGATTTTCAGTTTTTCATTGTAACGGTCCAGGAGAGCCTGGCGGTCATCTACGGTTTCTGCCTGGTCCCCCCACATGTTGCAGCGCAGCGAGGCGAGCCGTTCTTCTTTCTCTCTTCCGGTCATACCGGTGTCGCCGATAATTATCTGCTTCCTCAGGGCGTATTCATTGCTTTTTACTTCAACGCCGAAGATAGAGTCAGCGGTATTCTCTCCGAAGTGCTGACGCCTGAAATCCTGGATTTTGCGCAGGTTCTCCAGCATTTCCTCGGGGGTTCCGCTTCCAGCCCAGCGTTTCTGGTCGAGGTAAAGCTCTTTCTGGTACTCGTTGTATTTTCCGTACAGTTCATATATCTGTTCGGCCTTTTCGGGAGGCTGGATAGTATCATGCAGATACTTACGGACGGCCTGCATGTGTTCGCTGTACTCCATATCCTTGAATCTGCTCTGGCAATAGCTGAAAAAGTCAAGGGTATGATTGTTTGCGATATCATTTTTAAAGTAGGTTTCTACGGCTCTGTTGTCGAATCTGTATCCGGTAGTTAACGAGCTCCAGTAGTGCTGCTGCGTGATCCGGTATTTTTTATCTATGATACCGGCTGAATCAGGAAGCTGATTATTCGTAAGCAGGAAAATGATGATAATGACCGCTGTTATCGACCCTGCGGCTATTAATAATAGTTTATATCGTTTTTCCATGATTTTTTTAAGTATCATTATACGACATCATCTCGCGCTTTGACGCAAGCCATTATGTAAGGCATCGGCAGCCTGCGTTCCGGCATTAAAACGGGGGAAGAGCAGTTAACTCTGACCCTTGGAGGATTTGTTATAAATAACTATTGTTTCTTGTAAACGACAGTTTTTCCGTCTTTATCCCGTTTCACGGTTAAAGCGGATTCGTCCCCTGATATGATGGTGAACACGGTGATCTGTCCGTTAACGGTTGTGGTCATCTTGTTCCCCTCCACCTTGTACGTCCCGGACATGGTGAGGTCACCCATTTTCTGGATCAGGGACCCGTCGCTTTTATATTCCACGGTTGACATGAAGCCGCCGCCCAGGTCGAAGCTCCATGTCCCGATGATTGTTTTACTGAAATCGGTCTTGGCAAAGGCAATGGTGACTAGCAGCATACCGGCCGCTAATGCGAAAAGAACGCCTGTTTTTTTCATGGTATCTCCTTCTCAGATGGTTGTATGAAATGCCGGATAATGAAACCGGATATCAACCGGAAATGTATGTAACATATCACGATGTGTCAATATTTTTATTGCCATGTCCGGGCTATCAGGGGCGCCGCCTCAGGAGAAAACCATACCAGCCATCCCGGTGGGTGTAATCAATAAGATCCAGTCCTGCCGTTCTGAAATGATTCAGTATGATTTCATATTTTCCGCCGCTTACACCGCTTGCAATGATCACTCCTCCCGGTGTGGTAAGTTGTATCAGCGCTTTCAGGTTTTCTATGATAACATCAGAAACAAGGTTGGCCATGATGATATCATAGGTCCGTAGCCGATTGAAGGCAGAGATGTCCGACTCGTGCAGCCTGATCCATCCGCAATCATTAATGGCGCAGTTGTTGCTCGCGCACTGTACTGCGTGGTGGTATATGTCAATGGCGTCGATGTCGCGGATCCCGAGCCTGGCCGCGGTAATTGAAAGAACGCCGGTTCCGGTACCGGCATCCAGCAGCGATAACCTGGAACGCGTTACTCCGGGTATTTCTGCAAGAAATTCCACAAGGTATTTTACACAGAGCCATGTGGTGGCATGGCGGCCATCTCCAAAAGAGTAGCCCGGATCTATGGTAACCGTCAGGGGGTATGGGTCATTTGCGCCATTGGGGTGCAGCGGATTTTTCTCGATAATTTCGATTGGGCTTAGTTCAGGGGAATCATCGATGAAGAAGGGCATTACCGGAAGGGCTGGTGACAACTCCTCGATTGAGAATAGCTGCCGCATGTAATCCAGTGAAGGAGAATGATACCGGATTTGGCCTTCCTCTTCATTTTCTTCTCCGGTGTTGATGATATTTATTATAATCTGGTCAAGCATTGTTATGATGCGTTTTCAATCACTGCCTGATGTAGACTATTGTGCGTCCGTCTTTGTCTCTTTTTATTGTTAATTCCTTATCGACGAGGGAAACAATGGTGAACAACGTAGTGTGGCCCCGGGAGACGGTTTTCAGTTTTGTTCCTTTTATCCTGTAGGTGCCTCCAATTATCATCTCATCAACCTTTTGCTGAAAGGAACCATCTTTCTTATATTCTATCGTAGCCATGATCCCGGCACCCATGTCAAATTTCCAGCTGCCGATGATAATCGTGCTGTAATCCGTCTGGCCATAGGCAGATCCTATCATGAGCAGGCTGGAAATTATTATGGTTAATACAGAAATATTTTTCATAGACCCTCCGTTTCTGCAGTATGCGGCTATTTTCCTTATGAGGATACCCTGAATTTAAAAATATTTGCGAATGATGGGTTTTTGTCAATACATTTCAAAATCATTGTTTGTATGTTTGACATTCAGTGAGAATAATAATACAATAGTACCACCTGAAGCAGTTGCTCTGGCCCCCAATCATTTTGCTTGGAAAGATAAAAATTGTTTACGCAATTTGTTAGTTGTTACGCCAAAAATGGATGATATCTGAACTTGGCCAGGAACCCGTGTTCCCAATGGTTAAATGGAATTTGTTATGAGCTTTGGTGCTCTGTCTCCTCCCTTTTACTCTAGATAATTTACTCTGCCCCCCCGGTTGTTTTATTTCAGCAGTTAAATTTTTTTGTACATCCGGTAAGTTTTAACGCCAAAATTAGATGGAATCTAAACTTGGCCAGACAAAGAATAAGCAAATGGTGTATATACAAACCGTCTGGATGGTATATTCCATAACAGAATCATAAAAAATAAGAATTGTTAGGATTGGGGGATTAAGTGATGAAAGATTTATCTCGCAAAGACTTCTTAAAGATGACGGCCAGAACAACGGCCTCTGCTGTGGCCGCAGCGGCTGTTGGTCCCTATGTCATAACCAGCCTTACCGGTTGCTCATCGACTACCCTTGTCAAAGACATGCCGAAGGTTGATTACAAGAAAGAGATCAGGCTCGTCAATTGCCGGATAGTTGATGTTAAAACCGGAAGGACAATCAACAACGGAACTATTCGTATTAATACCGGGAGAATCACCGCAGTGAGCTCCGCGGCCATGACAGAAAACAGAAACGCGGAAGTCTTTGATTTGAAGAACCAGTATGTGATGCCGGGACTTATCAACGGGCATTGTCATCTCACCATACCTGCCGGCAGTTTTCTGAAAAGCATCAGCAGGGCCATGGATCTGCTGACGCAGATGAAGCGGAATTTTTCCCTCAACATCGAGCATGGAATAACGACCGTGCGCGATATGGGTGGATATCCCGGGCTTCTGAAGGACTATATAGGCCAGAGCGAACGGGGGAATTTTCCGGGGCCGAGGGTCATGTACAGCAATGCATTCCTGTCGGTAAAGGGGGGGTACATCGAAATCGATGAGAAGGACCTGCACCCTCTCGGAGGGCTCTTCACTTCGATTCTTGGAGCGGGAAAGCTTTCCACTAAAGTCACCGGCATGAACGATCTACGGGAAAAAATCCGGGCGAACATCAAGAATGCCGGATTGATAAAAGTATCGAGCATGGACATGAAGCCCCTTGTCGCAGGGAAAAAAATTGAACTGCCGGTCTTCAGCGATGAAGAACTGAAATATATCTTCGATTATGCCCAGAAGAACAACCTGCCGGTGGCGCTGCATAACATGACGCTGCAGGCTTTCAAGAGGGCGCTGCAGTATCCGTTCCGTTCCCTGGAGCATGTTGTGTGCGACGGATATATCAGCGATGCCGATATCAACACTATGGGAAAGAAAAATATGGCCATCATTCCCACGGTGGTGCTAGGCAACCTGTATGCCTGTACTTCGTCATTCGGCGTGTTCCCCCAGCAGTACAAGACCGACTTTATAATGAATGAAATAAAGATACGGGAGGCCTACTGGAATTCCATCACCGCCAGAGACGTTGTCCCGAGTATCCATGAGACCAATGTTGAGGCGCAGGCCTGGTTCAAGAAATATAATTATGATTATGAACACATGTTTCGGATCAATAAACTTGCCGTCGATCCCTATCCCTTCTTTAATTACATGATTTACGGTGTAAAAAATGTTCAGAAGATGAGGAGCGCGGGGATACTGATCGGCTGCGGTACCGATTCCGGCGTGCCGTGGAACTACCATGGCACCCTTTGGAGGGAGATGGAGATGTACTCCAGGCTCGGCTTTACCAACGCCGAGATCGTGCGGTGCGCAACCCTGAACAATGCGAAGATCATGGGCATGGAGCAGGAGATCGGCTCGATTGACACGGGCAAGCTGGCTGATATCATCGTGATGAAGGACAATCCCCTCGCTGATATAAAAGCTTTCAGGGACATCAAGCTGGTTTTCCTGGGAGGGAAGGTTGTCTCCCAGAACTGCAGTCTCGTCAAGGGCGACAACGGTATCAGCGTTGGATGATTCGTAGACGCATCAGAAAAAAGCCTCATGGCCTGTGGATGCCTCGACTTCACTCGGTAACCGTTTAAGACTGTTCGGTTGGTGAGCCTGTCGAACCACGGCTCGTTTTTCTGATGCTTTCTCAGCCTTGTATCCATGTCACTGAAGCTGCCTAAACGGCAGGAGTGCCGAGTAGGGCAGGAGGCATGTGAGCGGCTTTGTAGGGGTAACTCCCTGCCGAAAATGCCAACAGTGGGATACTCCATCGTTTATCCCAACATTACTTGACATATTATATCATTTTACAGCAATCTCCTTTCATAATTTCGAGATTGATTTATAAAGATTTCACTGCCAGGCAGGAACAATGGTTAATAAAAGAAGAAAAGCCGCTGATAAAAATCCGAAAAACCTGATCCGGGCCGCCTGGTGCAGGCTTGAGGATTTCGATAAGCTGGACCGTGAAAAGACGCTATTTATCCTTCCGGTCAGCTCCCTTGAGGTCCACGGCTACCATCTGCCCAATGACACCGATATGACCTCGTCAGTGGTGATTGCCGAGGAGACCGGCGCCATGTTCGCGCGGAACCATAAGGACTGGAAGGTTGTTCTGATGCCGCTCCTGAATATCGGCACTGACGAGCTGCCCCTGCCGGGCAGCATCGAGTTTTCTCGAAAAACCGTGTACCGCGCCCTCAAGGAATACGCCTGGTCCCTGTGGCGGTACGGCTTTAAGAACCTTGTCCTGACCAACGGCCATGGAGGCCTGAAGCACAACCTGGCACTTGATGACGCGTGCAGAACATGCAACCGGAAGTATAAGATGAGGATGATTTCACCGGGGGTCCGCGTTTTCCAGGACTTCATCTTCGGGAAGAAGTTCCCCCTCGTGGAGCGGGAACTGGGCAGGAAACTGACAGACCGGGAAAGGGAGGGACTTACCGACCTTGAGCATGCCGGCGGATGGGAAACATCGATCGTCCTGGCGGAAAGCCCGTCCCTGGTTTCGGGCGATTACCGTAATTACAAGTCATCCATGATCACCATGAGCGAAAATTCAAAAAAATGGGCGCGGATACTGGAGCCCTTTGCCCGGAAGCTCCCGGTCCTGAGCAGTGTCATGAAGGTCCTCGGGCTTCCCCTGGTGGAGGGTTTCAGGATACTCGCGACAGCGGATAGGATGTACGACCAGAAGAAAGAGCGCTATACCTACAGTGGTGACCCCAGCGTGGCAAAGGCCGGGATCGGCAGGGCATGGAAAGCGGCCATGGCCGGGGAAATAAATCGGCTCATGGAGCAGGTATATATAACCGGCACGGTGCGGCCTTCCCGGATTGTTTCAAATTATTCAACCATCCTGGTGCTGAGAAGGGACTTCATGGTCATCATATTTGTGGTATTGATCATACTACTGATATGTTCTGCCCTTGCATTCTGCTATAAAACCGGTTTGTTTCACGTCTGATAAGTCGTTTCAGGCTGCTGATAAAATAATTGACAAAATTTAACACTTGTAAAACTAATGTGCCAGTTCTACCGGAAACTCTCTTCCGGTCATTCCTATGCTGTCAACGGGATCATGCCGGTCATGGCCATACAAAAAAATGAGCTGTTCAATTCCCTGACCCATTGCGCCGGCGCTGTCGCCAGCGTTATCCTGGCAATTGTGTTCTATATCATTGCCATCGACTTTGACGGAAGCCTTGCCCTGGCGGTATGCTTCACAGCCCTTTCCTATCTGTTCCTCTTCGCCTCAAGTTCTCTATACCATGCGAATAAAATCGATGAAGATGAACAAAGCCTCTGGCTCAAGCTGGACCACTGCGCCATTTTTGTCATGATAGCCGGCTCCTACGTGGGCCCCCTCTATATATACGCGCCGGGCGGGATACGATGGGCGGTCCTGGGCGCCGTGTGGCTCTTCGCGCTGCTGGGCATTGCTCTCAAACTCAGGCACCTGATATCGCCCAACTGGGTCAATGTTGCCATCTATGCGCCCCTCTGCGCGATATCCCTGGTGCCCATGGCCCTTCTCTGGACATCGGTTGATTCCATACCACTCCGGGCGGTCCCCATTTCATTCCTCAAGGGGCTCCTGGTTGCCGGTCTTGTCACGTATGCCGCAGGGGGAATCGTGTACGCGTTAAAATGGCCCGATCCGAAACCGGGAGTTATCGGTTTCCATGGCGTCTTCCACATCTTCATCCTCACCGGCGCGGGCCTCCATGCCATGGCCTTGTATTATTCCATCAGGGCCTATCCGCTCATAAGGGAATTTCAGACGCTGGCGTTATTCCTTTGGTAGATATATAGGCCGGTAATTGTCCCGGCGAGTAGGCGACACGGATGTCGCCGATTCCGCCGAGAGATAACAGGTGCGCTGGACAGGATGTCCGAGTGCAGAGCCGCGACAGGAAGTCGCATTTGGCTCTGCTCATACGAGGCGGACGAGCGGGACAATTCCGGCCTGAATGCAAAAAGTAAAAGTGTGGACAGGAATTATTGTAAAGATTATGATGCAAGAATAGAATGATTTCATTGAGAATGAAGCATCACGATCTTTATGACTCCCCTGACCCCCTGAGGGGGCACGAAGGAAAACTGTATATGAATAGTATCAATATCAAAATTGCTTCGTTGCAACGTTCGCGATAACAGATGCTCCTTTTGACCTCATCCCCTAACCCCTTCTCCATTTGATGGAGAAGGGGTATTCGGAAACCCTCTCCTTTATTAAGGAGAGGGTGCGCAGAGCGCGGGTGAGGTCAAATAGGTTGATGTAAAATGTGCCCCCTCGGGGGGACAGGGGTGTCTGAATTGTTATACAAGATCATTCTATACTAGATCAGGAACAACCAATGCCCGGGCTGTTTGTAAATACCTTCATAAAATTTTTCTTTCTTCTTACGCCGTTTTTTCTTCTTTCGACGTTCCTTTCCATGACCAAGGACATGGACGGCGGGAAAAAGAGAAAGATAGCGGTCAAGTCGACCCTCTCGATAGTTATCATATGCATAATTCTCTTTCTCATCGGGAACCAGATTTTCACGGTCTTCGGCATTACGCTGAACTCCTTCCGCATCGGCACCGGTATCCTGTTATTCTTTTCCGCCATCACCCTTGTCCAGGGCCCGAAGGGGGAGCAGCAGCAGAATGATTCCGATGATATTGCCGTCGTGCCCCTGGCCATCCCAGTGGCGGTGGGCCCGGCGACGACCGGGGCGCTTCTCGTCATGGGGGGTGAGTTGAGCGCTGTATCCGAAAAAATCGTCGGGATTACGGCTATCCTGGCCGCAGTGGTCTGCACGGGAATTTTTCTATTTATCAGCGGCTCGATCGAAAAAGTCGTGAAGAAGCAGGGCCTGTCGATCCTCAGCAAGATAACCGGGCTGATCTTGGCCGCCCTGGCCGCACAGATGATCATGACCGGGGCGGTCGGTTTTCTGGAACGGTAACCCGGCTTCGATCATGGCCTGGGGTTTTTACAAAAAATAAAACAATTGTAGTTTCAGGCCCCCTGTTCCGTTATGGTCACAATCATACAGCAGGAAGTAATAATGAAACTTGAAAAATTCAGAGCACTGGGTCTCTCGGAAGAGACATTGACTGAACTCCATAAAAAAGGCTTTGAAGAGCCGACGGAGATCCAGGAAAAAACCATCCCCATACTCCTCGAGGGGGGCGCGGACATTATCGGTCAGGCGCAGACCGGCACCGGCAAGACCGCGGCCTTCGGCCTGCCTATCCTTGATAAGCTTGAACCGGGCGCGGTCGGGATACAGGCCCTGGTGCTGGTGCCGACCAGGGAACTGGCGATACAGGTCGCCGAGGAGATAAATTCCTTCAAGGGGAGCAGGAAGTGCCAGATCATTCCGATTTACGGCGGCCAGTCGATTGTCGATCAGCTCCAGCGCCTGAGGAAGGGCGCGGATATCGTCGTGGGCACTCCCGGAAGAATCCTGGATCATATGAGGAGAAAGACCATCGTCTTTGACCGTGTGTCCCATGTCGTCCTCGACGAGGCTGATGAAATGCTGAACATGGGCTTCATCGATGAAGTGAAGGAAATCCTGGATCACACGAACCCTGAACGGCGTACCCTTCTGTTCTCGGCGACCATGCCTGACCGCATCATGGACATCGCCCGCCGCTACATGCATAAATACAGGGTCGTGAGCACAAAAAAGGGACAGCTCACCGTTGACCTGACGGACCAGATATACTTCGAAGTGGCGCCCAATGACCGGTTCGAGTCCCTTTGCCGCATAATAGACATCGAAAAGGAATTCTACGGGCTGATATTCTGCCGCACCAAGGTGACAGTGGACGAGCTTGCGAACAAGCTCATCGACAGGGGCTATGAAGCGGAGGGTATCCACGGCGACCTGTCGCAGCACCAGCGGGAGCGCATCCTCGAAAGGTTCAGGAAACGTCAGATAACTATCCTCGTCGCGACGGACGTGGCGGCGCGGGGGATCGATGTGGCGGACCTTTCCCACGTTATAAATTTTTCGCTGCCCCAGGACGCGGAAGCGTACATTCACCGGATCGGCCGTACCGGCAGGGCCGGCAAGAAGGGGATCGCCATAACCTTCACCACCCCCGATGAATACCGTAAGCTCATGTATATCGCCCGGGTCACCAAGAAGGAGATACGGAAAGAGAAGGTCCCCCGGGCCTCCGATATCGTAACTGTCAAAAAAACGAGGATACTGGCGGAGCTGAATGAGATCATAGAGGCGCGGGAGCATCGGGACTACCTGACAACGGCCATGCAGATGATCCATGAACAAGACCCCGCCGAAATAGTCGCGGCCCTCCTCAAGTATACCCTCGAAGACGAATTGAGCGAAGGGAAATACCGGGACATCAGGGAATACTCGGAAGAGTCGGTTGAAGAAAAAGGCAGGGCGCGGCTTTTCATTTCTCTCGGGACAAAAGACGGTCTCACGCCGAAGAAGCTCACCAAGCTGATCAATAATGAGACCAGGATACCGGCCGGTAAGGTAAGTGATATAAAGGTAATGGACAGCTACTCCTTTCTTTCGGTGCCCTTTAAGGAAGCCGAGGTGCTGCTGAAGGCCTTCAAGGAGAAGAAGGGCTCCCACAAGGCCATTGTGAAGAGGGCCGATGTGGAAAAGAATAAAAAGAAGGATAAGTTTAAAAGTAAGAAAAAGAAGAAGTAGCCCCCACGACACCACGATTTTCGCCTCACCCGCGCTCCGCGCACCCTCTCCTTGAAAAGGAGAGGGTTTCCGCGATAAGGAATTTATTCTATTCCCCCCTCTCCATTTTATGGAGAGGGGCCGGGGGTGAGGTGGAACATGGGAGAGGGGCATGAATATTTTATTGACAAGGAACGTATTTTAAATGTTCTGGTGATATCTGTTCCCTTGTAATGCGGGCGGTTCATTGCAGTGCGATTTGGAACTCTTATATAGAAGGAACCCCGATGTTCAATCTTAATACCCTCTTCATGTTCATCACGGCCTCGGTCCTCCTGGGCTTTGCGCCGGGACCGGACAACATCTTCGTTCTGACCCAGTCTATACTGTACGGAAGGTCGGCCGGCTTTAAGATAACCTTGGGGCTCTGCACCGGTCTTGTCGTGCATACAACGGTCGTGGCCCTGGGGGTTGCTGCGCTCTTCCAGACATCGGTTGTCGCCTTTAATGTTCTTAAATACCTGGGAGCCGCGTATTTACTATACCTGTCCTGGAAAGCCTTCCGGGCCTCATCGGGCGGCATCGAGCTGAATAATAAAAATGAGACACCGTCATGGCACCTCTACCGCCGGGGAATCATCATGAACGTGACGAACCCGAAGGTGTCGATATTCTTCCTGGCCTTTCTGCCGCAGTTCGCCAGTCCGGAGAGAGGATCCATGACGCTTCAGCTGGTCTTTCTCGGGCTGATTTTTATCGCTGTAACCATTCTTGTGTTTGGATTGATAAGCCAGCTTGCCGGCATCATCGGTTCCTGGCTGCAGAAGTCGGGAAAATTTGAAAAAATTTTAAACATGACGGCCGGCACCGTTTTCGCGGCCCTGGCCGTCAAGCTGGCCTTTACCAGGCAATAGCAGGTGTATATGAATATTTTTGACCAGGATATAACAGTCACGGAACAGGGCGAGTCGCTGTTCAGGGGGACTGTGTCCCCCAACTGGCTCATCAACGGCAACCCCAACGGCGGTTACCTGATGGCACTGGCTGCCAACGCGATGCTTCAGCGCAGCGCCAGGAAGTCGATTCCCATAATGACCGTTAATTATATCTCGCGATGCATGCCCGGCGACGCCGATCTGCATGTTGAGGTGATATCGCAGTCCAGCCAGTTTAACCGCCTCCAGACGCGGCTCCTCCAGGAGGGGAGCGAAAAGATCCGCGCATGGGGCACCTTCGCGGATGAAAAGATAGAATGCATCCTGGACCGGTACGAGACATCGACGCCTGACCTGGCCCCGCTGGAAGCATGCGTTGCCATCCCGGCGATACCGAAGTACACCCTCATGGACAATCTCGATATCCGGCTGGACCCTTCGTGCGCCGGCTGGATGCAGGGAAAGCTGGCAGATAAATCCGAGCACAAGGGGTGGATCAAATTCAGGGACGACCGTCCCTTTGATATGCTTTCGCTCCTTCTGATGGCCGACGCTTTTCCACCGCCCATCTTCGTGAGCCAGGGCCTCGCGGCCTGGGTCCCGACAATAGAGCTCAGCGTGAGTGTCAGGAATATCCCGCAGACGAAGTGGCTCAAGGGCTTCTTCCGCACCCGCTTCGTCAGCTGCGGCCTTGCCGAGGAGGACGGGGAGATGTGGGACGAGGAAGGGAACCTGGTCGTCATATCAAGGCAGATTGCACAGTACCGTAGTATCAGCAAATCGAATAATAAATAAATTCAGGAGAACATACATGGCTCTTACCGCTACCATCAAAACGAACAAAGGCGACATCAAGCTTACGCTTTTTGCCGATAAAACGCCGATGACCGTGGCCAGTTTCGCGAACCTGGCCCAGCACGGGTTTTATAATGGTCTCAAATTCCACCGGGTCATCGCCGACTTCATGATCCAGGGTGGATGCCCGCAGGGTACCGGGACCGGAGGCCCGGGCTATACCTTCAAGGATGAATGTACCGCGGAATTGAAGCATGATAAGCCCGGCATCCTCTCAATGGCCAATGCCGGCCCCGGCACCAACGGGAGCCAGTTCTTCATAACCCACGTGGCCACGCCCTGGCTCAACGGAAAGCACACGGTTTTCGGTGCCATCGTCGACGAGGGTGACATGAAGGTCGTGAACAGCATCAAGCAGGGTGACTCGATTGAGTCGATCACCATCGAGGGTGATACGTCGGAGCTCTTCGCGAAGATGGCTGACAAGATCAAGGAATGGAATACGAAGATTAAAAAGTAAATAGACCCCTCTGTCATCCTTTCTCGGACCTCACCCGCGCTCTGCGCGCCCTCTCCTTCAAAAGGAGAGGGCTTCCGCGATAAGGAATTTATTCTATTCTCCTCTCTCCATTTTATGGAGAGGGGTCGGGGGTGAGGTCGAAAGGACAGGGGGGTCTTTAGGAATATCAATATGGCAGATAAAATCGTCTATTCCACCGAATTCGGTGACGCGAGAGAAAAGGATACTAAGGATAGAGAAAAGCAACTTCCTGAAAAAAGACCGGCTTTCAAGAAGGACGGCACCGTGCGGGTCCAGAAGGAGAGCAAGGGACGGGGCGGCAAGACCGTTTCTGCTATATATGGATTGCCGCTGTCCGGGATTGCCCTGATGGACCTGGCGGCGCGGTTGAAGCAGAAGTGCGGCACCGGCGGGACCGTCAAGGATGGCGTGATTCTTATCCAGGGCGACAAGGTGGATACCATCGTCCAGCTTCTGCAGAATGAAGGCTTTACCGTGAAACGGGCAGGGGCTTCCTGATTATCCGCAAAAAGAAATTTTATTAATTAAGTCATTGTGAGGAGCGCAGCGACGAAGCAATCTTGATTCCCCATCCTGTCTCGGACCTCACCCGCGCTCTGCGCACCCTCTCCTTGAAAAGGAGAGGGTTTCCGCGAGAAGGAATTTTTCTTTTCTCCCCTCTCCATTTTATGGAGAGGGGCCGGGGGTGAGGTCGAAAGGACAGGGGGCGTTACAATCATTTCGTTTTACCCGCGATGACAATGAAAATAGGAATAAGGTACATATAACATGCTCAACGTGACTGATGTGACTCTCGCTTTCGGGAAGAGAGTGCTTTTTAAAGATGTAAATATTAATTTTTCACCCGGGAACTGTTATGGCCTGATCGGGGCAAACGGATCGGGGAAATCGACCTTCCTGAAAATCCTGTCCGGCGAGATCGAGCCGAACACCGGTGAGGTCGCCCGCAATCCCAGGGAGCGGATCGCCATGCTCCAGCAGGACCAGTACGCCTTTGATGAATTACCGGTCCTTGAAACGGTCATCATGGGGCACCGGCGGATGCATGACGTTTTAAAAGAGAGGGATGATATATATTCCAAGGAGGATTTTTCCGATGAGGACGGGCACCGCGCCGCGGAGCTGGAGGAACTCCTCGAGGAGATGAACGGGTACGAGGCGGAGGCCGACGCCGCGACTCTCCTGAGCGGACTCGGTCTGAGCGACGATCTGCACCGGAAAAAGATGAAGGAGCTGGAGGGAGGCGAGAAGGTGCGTGTGCTACTGGCCCAGGCCCTTTTCGGTAACCCGGATGTCCTGCTCCTCGACGAGCCCACGAACGACCTCGACATCGAGTCCATCACCTGGCTCGAGAATTTTCTCTATAATTTCAGCAATACCGTCATCGTGGTGTCCCACGACCGGCATTTCATCAACAAGGTCTGCACCCATATCGCTGACATCGATTTCGGGAAGATCATGGTCTACGCCGGGAACTATGACTTCTGGGCGCAATCGATCGAGCTCGCCATGAAACAGAAGAAAGATGAAAACAAAAAGAAGGAAGACAAGATTAGGGACCTCCAGTCCTTCATCGAACGCTTCAGCTCGAATGCGTCCAAGGCACGGCAGGCCACGTCGAGGAAGAAACTCCTGGAAAAGCTCACCCTCGACGAGATACCCGTAACGTCGCGCCGCTTCCCCTACGTTGCCTTCAAACCGGACCGGGAATCCGGGAAAATGGTGCTCGAAATAGAGAACCTGTGCAAGGCCATCGACGGCGAAGCGGTTCTGACCGATTTCAACCTCGTCGCGAACAGGAACGACAAGATCGCTTTTGTCGGACCGAATAATCTCATAAAAACAGTTTTATTCCAGATAATAATGGGTGAAATGAAGTCTGATTCCGGAAGTTATAAATGGGGGGAGACCATCACCACCGCTTACTTTCCAAAAGAAAACAGCGCATATTTCGACAGTGACCGCAATCTTGTTAGCTGGCTCAGGCAGTATACCACGAACAACGACGAGACCTACGTGCGCGGGTTCCTCGGCAGGATGCTTTTTTCCGGCGACGAGTCCCTCAAGAAGGTGAACGTACTCTCCGGCGGCGAAAAGGTCCGCTGCATGCTTTCCCGGATGATGCTCACCGGCGCCAATGCGATGGTCCTCGATGACCCCACCAACCACCTTGACCTCGAGTCGATAACGTCGCTGAACAACGGTCTTATCAACTATCCCGGTGTGCTCCTGTTTGCGTCGCATGACTACCAGTTCATCGATTCCATCGCGAACCGGATCATAGAGATAACCCCGTCCGGCGTGATTGACCGGGTCATGACCTTCGAGGAATACATCAACAGTGACGAGGTCAGGGGGATCAGGGACCAATTCTATCATGGCCACCAGCGCCTCAGCATCTGATAGGAAGGAATGATAACGAACAGGCCGGCGAAAAAAAAAGTGTTGCATTTTACCGGGAATTTTTTAGAACAGGCTGTTCGTTTCAGGGGATGGAGTCCCCCTTATAATTGCCTTTTCGGCTAATGACTCCTACCGTTACTGTGCGGTAGGACGTGCCGAAAAACGAATCCGCCGCCCGGCGGATTTTTAATTGTAAGGAGAAACCCATGCTCGAAATGTTCACCATCGCTACAGTCTGGCTCGCCCTGGCGGTGCTTTCAACAATACTTGCCAATCGTGTTAAAATATCCATGGCCCTGATGGAAATCTGCGTCGGGGCGCTGGCCGGGTATATTGCGACACGCTTTTTTGATCCTGAAATTTTACAACCGAATGCGGAATGGATGAGATTTATTGCCGGATCCGGAGCTGTTCTTCTTACCTTCCTGGCCGGTGCTGACCTGGATCCTGTTTCCATTCGGAAGAAGATCAAAGAGGTATCGGTCGTTGGCCTCATTGGTTTTTTTGCGCCCTTTATCGGTTGTTCAGCCCTGGCGTATTTCGTCCTCGGATGGGATCCCCGGGCGAGCCTTCTCGGCGGCATCGCCCTGTCCACGACCTCAATGGCGGTTGTCTACGCGGTCATGCTTGAATACGGTTTCAATAAGACCGAATATGGCAAGGGCATACTCGGTGCCTGTTTTGTCAATGACCTGGGCACGGTCATAGCCCTGGGCCTTATATTCGCACCATTTTCCTATAAAACCATTATTCTTTTTGCCGCGTGCATCGCCCTCATATTCGTGCTGCCGCCGATAACAGCCCGGCTTACGCGCATATATGGCAACCGTACTGCCGCCATCCGCACCAAGTGGATCGTATTCGTTCTCTTCGGCCTCGGCGGACTTGCGCTCTGGGCGGGAAGCGAACCGGTCCTCCCGGCATACATTGCCGGAATGGTGCTCGCCGGGAGCGTTGCAAAAGACGAGTTCTTCATCCGCAGGCTGCGCACTCTAACCATCGGATTCCTTACGCCCATTTATTTCCTCCGCGCCGGGTTCCTTGTTTCAATACCGGCTGTCCTGGGGGCTCCGCTTGTGTTCCTGGCGCTGTTCGGCGGCAAGGTGATATCAAAAATATTCGGCCTCTATCCGGTCATCGGAAGGTTCCGGGAGAGCAAAAAGGAACGCTGGTACTATACCCTGCTCATGTCAACGGGCCTCACCTTCGGCTCGATTTCGGCGCTCTACGGCCTGACCCACGGCATCGTCACCCGGGACCAGTATTCATTTCTGATCGCCGCAGTCATAGGAAGCGCGGTTATTCCCACCATCATAGCCAACAAGGTCTTTCTTCCTGAGCACCTGCTGGGGGTCCCCATGGCTGACGAGGAGGTGCCCCAGCTCGACATGGCAGCCGATGTTTGGGAAACCGGTGATATCGATAATTATCTGAAAAAAAAGGGAGAGCGCTAACCGTCATCGCCTCTGATTAGTAATTAATACAACAAAATACTGCAGTTGACCGGATCAAAAAAGACGAGGCAGTTTATTCAACATGGTATGATGGATCTACATCCCATAGAGGATTGAGTTCATTATTAATTTCAGAAATGTTATTGACTCCTGCAATAGCAGAGTAAATTTGTTAATTCAGGAGTTTGCCAATTGTGTATGATTCAAGAGAAATCCTGATAGACTTTAAAAATTAAAATCAGCAATAGGAAGGGGTTTTAAAATGATTTACAGTCATGAGATCGAAACAATGTGCGCTGTTGCAAAAGGAGCAAATCACGGCTCGGCACCCATTCCGCAAGAGGGAAAGTGGACACAGGCAAAGGAAGTAAAGGACATATCCGGCCTGACCCATGGAATAGGATGGTGCGCCCCGCAGCAGGGCGCGTGCAAGCTTACATTAAACGTAAAAGATGGAATAATCCAGGAGGCGCTGGTTGAAACAATAGGCTGTTCCGGAATGACCCATTCCGCAGCCATGGCATCGGAAATATTGATCGGGAAGACAATCCTTGAGGCATTGAATACCGACCTGGTTTGTGATGCTATTAATACGGCAATGAGGGAATTGTTTCTTCAGATCGTATATGGAAGGACCCAGACGGCATTTTCAGAAGGCGGATTGCCGATAGGAGCCGGGCTGGAAGACCTTGGAAAAGGTTTACGAAGCACCATCGGAACAATGTATGGCACATTGTCAAAAGGCCCCCGGTATATGGAAATGGCAGAGGGGTATGTAACACGTATCGGACTTGATGATAATAATGAAATCATAGGTTATGAATTTGTGCATCTTGGTAAAATGATGGACATGATTAAAAAAGGCACTGATGCCAATGAAGCATTGAAAAAGGCCTCAGGACAATACGGGCGTTTTGATGAAGCGGCCAAGGTCATTGACCCAAGACATGAATAATAAGGAGGAATAGTACGATGGCACTTTTTGAAAGCTATGAAAGAAGAATAAATCAAGTAAATGCGGCGCTTAAAAAATATGGAATAGATTCTTTAGAACAGGCAAAAAAAATCTGTGATGATAAAGGTGTGGATGCATATAATTTAGCAAAAGGCATTCAGCCGATATGTTTTGAAAATGTCTGCTGGGCATATATAGCAGGTTCGGCAATAGCGATAAAGAAGGGGTGCAAAAAAGCCGCTGAAGCTGCCGAAGCAATAGGTGAGGGGCTTCAGGCTTTTTGCATACCAGGTTCGGTTGCGGATGACAGAAAAGTCGGTTTGGGACATGGAAATCTAGCGGCAATGCTTCTGCGTGAAGAAACCAAATGTTTTGCTTTCCTTGCCGGTCATGAATCGTTTGCTGCTGCGGAAGGAGCAATTGGAATTGCCAGGTCGGCAAATAAAATAAGAAAACAGCCCTTGAAAGTAATTTTAAACGGACTTGGAAAAGATGCGGCGCAAATTATTTCAAGAATAAACGGGTTTACTTATGTGCAGACCAAGTTTGACTACTATTCCGGAAAATTAACCATAATAAAAGAGACGCAATATTCAAAAGGTGACAAGGTAAAAGTAAGATGTTATGGCGCGGATGATGTGCGGGAAGGTGTTGCCATCATGCATCAAGAAGGAGTCGACGTATCAATTACCGGAAATTCAACCAATCCCACAAGATTCCAGCATCCTGTCGCGGGCACCTACAAAAAAGAATGCAATGAACAAGGTAAAAAGTATTTTTCTGTTGCTTCAGGCGGCGGAACCGGAAGAACACTTCATCCGGATAATATGGCGGCAGGTCCCGCATCGTATGGAATGACCGACACCATGGGAAGAATGCATTCAGACGCTCAATTCGCAGGTTCTTCTTCCGTTCCGGCTCATGTTGAAATGATGGGATTCCTCGGCATGGGTAATAATCCAATGGTTGGAGCAACAGTGGCTGTTGCTGTGGCTATTGAAGAAGCAATGAAATAAAAACAGCATCAATAACTGTTCTAAATGTGATAATCATGAAACAGATATAGAATCTGCTTCATGATTATCCATAGTAGTAATACCGCTGCCGATGTTTTCTTCTGAGAAACAACCATTATCCACCAATGCCATAAACCTGCAGGGTACAGGATGCCTGAATTTACCCCGGTGAATCATTTGATCCAGATGATGATTTATAGAAAAAGATATTATTCAGTTACTTATTATACGATAATATATTAATAGCCTGTCTATTAATATCAGACGTATTGCATAACTCGTTAATCAATGATATTTGCCCCTGCCGCCGAAGGCGGCGGGGGCAAATATAAATATTATGAGTAATGATGCAACAAATCTGTAGTAATAATAGCGAATATCAGGTTTATTCAGTACTATGTTCAATAGAGTGATGAAAACGATAAAGGGCATATCCGATTGGTTACTGCCGGCTGATTCAGCCGGCAGCGTTGAACTTGGCAGGAAAAAGCTTTTTTTACTCTTTGTTTTCATTCTTATTGTTTTCCTTGTCTTTTTTGGCGCCATCCATCTTATTAACGGCGTGTACACTTACTGGGTACTGGATCATGGTGCTACCCTGATTCTGGTCGGTTTCGTGATCATCCTCCGGAAGATGAAAAGCGGGGCCATCCTCTACCGGGCAACGATTATCATGATCGGTACCCTTTTTTTATACTGGATTAAAACAGGGGCCGTCCAGGGTTATGCAAGCATATGGATTCTCACGACACCGCTATTCATTTTTTTTCTGACCGGCCGTCGTGAGGGTCTCTTCTGGACCGCGATAATCACAGCGGGAACGGTCATTTTTTTTATTAATCCCTTTTCTCTTTTGGAAGTCTGGATTTACCCGCCCGATTTTGTAATACGACTCCTGATCAGCATGTTCATCATATTAGTTTTTACCTATTCCTATGAATCGGCCAGGGAGCGCTCCACAAAGGCCATCGTAAACGAACAGGGCCTGCTTCTTCAGGAGAAGGAGCACCTGGCAGCGGCAAAGTTCGAGGTTGACTCCATAAACGAGCGCCTCAGGGAAGAAATGGACGTGCGTATCGTCACCGAGGATGAGCTACGAAAGCACCGCGACAACCTCGAAGAGATCGTTGATGAGCGCACCCGGGAGCTCCAACGATACAATCTCGAGCTCGAGGAAAGTGAAAAACGATACCGCCTCCTTGCCGACAATGTGACTGACCTGATTTTTTCTCTGGACATGAACTTCAAGGTTTTATACATCAGCCCTTCCATTGTTACCATGTACGGATATACTCCGCAGGAGGCGCTGTCCCTGTCAATGAAGGACATTCACACACCGGAGTCGTTTAAAAAGGTCATGAAGGTCTTTGCAGAACAGTTGGATCTCGAAAAAAGTCATGATGCGGATCCTGAACGGAATATTATTCTGCAACTCAAACACAAACGAAATGACGGATCATTGTTCGACGCCGAGATCAGGGCCTCCTTTATCAGGGACGAGTCGGGAAAGCAGGTCGGCATTGTCGGCATAACGCGCGATATTACCGAGCGGGTGAGGGCCCAGCATGAGAATGAAAGAATGCAGGAGCAGCTCGCGCAGGCGCAGAAGATGGAGGCGGTCGGGACCCTTGCGGGCGGGCTTGCCCATGATTTCAACAATATCCTGAGTGGAATTCTCGGAAGTTATGATCTCCTGCGCCTCACTCTCAAGAAGGAGAAGATTGAGAACCGGGAAACCGTTGATAAGTATCTGAACATGGGCATGGAGTCGGCCAGGCGGTCAGTCAACCTCATAAAGGAGCTCCTGGCCCTATCACAACGGCACGAGATCAAGCTTGAGCCGATTGACATGAACGAAGCTGTCCAGCATATTCATGAACTCTGCACAAACAGTTTCCCGAAATCCATAGAGCTTGAATTCACTTACGCGCCGGAACGGCCCGTTATCATGGGCGATATGGTCCAGATCGGCCAGGTGCTCCTGAATTTCTGCATCAACGCTTCTCACGCCATGACCATCATGAGGGGACCAGGCGAGCGTCAGGGCGGCAGGCTTTCGGTCGCGGTGGATGTAACCGGGCCGGACCATTATGCCGATCGGCCGGGTGAGCCGGATACTCCTACCGACCATGAGTGGGTGAGAATCAGCATCAGCGATACGGGGGTCGGCATGGACCGGGAAACGGTCAAGCGCATCTATGAGCCGTTCTATACCAGAAAGAAGCACGGCGAAGGGACCGGCCTCGGGCTTTCGATTTCGTATAATATCATACAGAAGCACAGCGGACTCATTCGCGTTTACTCTGAGCCGGGGGTCGGATCGCGCTTTACCATTTTATTTCCCGCCTGCGGCGCTGAAATGGAATGCAGCCCTTACCGTTCTGTCAAAGATGATCTTGTGAAGGGAGAAGGCACAATACTTGTCATCGATGACGAGCAGATGGTCCTTAATGTAGCGCGCGGTTTTCTTGAACAGTGCGGTTTTACGGTTGTCACCGCAGATAATCCAGACAGGGGCATAGAAATATACAGGGAACGCCATAAGTCTATCGCGGCGGTAATTATCGACCTGGCAATGCCCGGAAAGTCCGGTCTTGAAGTCTTCAAGGCTTTAAAAGCGTTCAATCCCGGGGTGCGGGCGATCCTTTCATCAGGTATGCTTGACAATGACTCAAAGGAACAGGCCCTCGCCATTGGGTTCAAGGATTTTGCCAACAAGCCGTATATGGCGCGGGAGCTGTCGGTAAAGATTAAGGATATTTTACTCTGACCCGGAGGCGATGCCTTCAATTTCTTCCAGCTTGGCCATGTTTGTCTATCGCCTTAGTTTATCTTTAAAAATAATGAATAATTCTTGACTGTTTGAGCATGGAAAAAATATATACTGACACCATGTATAACTACAAGGAAAATATCATGTCAATTAATAAGAAACTATCATCGGGCCTCGCGTATTCAGTTATCATTACTCTGGTCTTTTTTACGGCATCCTGCCTGAAACCGGCCCCCACCAGCGGCGTCATAACCGGTCTTGAGGGCACCGTGACCATTGAAGGGAAGGGCGGTTCCGCCCGTCCGGCGGAATTGACCGACGTGATCCGGAAAGGCGATATCATCAAGACGGGAAACCGGTCACAGGCTACCATCGAAGCCGGACCCGACATTATAATTAAAGTGCTTCCCGAAAGCAGCATCAACGTCATCGCCCTGGCGGAAAAGGGAAACAACGAGATCAGCCTCCGGCAGGGTGTCATACTGTCGAAGATCAGGAAGCTCCTGAAGAACTCTGAATACCGGGTGGTGACGCGTACCTCCGTCGCGTCGGTGCGGGGCACCACGTTCCTGGTATCATACGATTCGAAGGTGACCACGGTCGCGGTGGGAGAGGGTACGGTGGCCGTAAAACACCTGAAGAGCGGGGAGCAGAAAGACGTGACCGAAGGTATATCCGCCGATGCTGAAGCGGCCATTGCCCTGCGTCCCATGTCACAGCTTGAATTGCTACGCATCGAGAAAATCCGGTTGGAGGAATTCATTCCCGACGCGGGGAAGCAGGGGAAGGACGGCCTTGAAGGGCTCAGGGAAAAGATTAAACCGAAGGACGCGGAGATAGATCTCAAGATAGACGAGTTCCTGCCCATGAGTCTGGCTGAGATCCGGAGGCGTTACGGCCGCGTGGACGAGGTGCGGCTCTTTAACGGCACGGTCATCCACGGCCTGATACGGGAGCGGGGCGCGGTGATCATCATGATAACGCCTGGTGGCAGGATTGCTGTTCCCGCAGTCAAGGTGAGATACACCGGACTTATGAAATAACCGATCGGGCGCCGCAGGGGCGCCCGGAGCACGATATGGAGATATATTGCATGCACAGACCCATCCGGATTACCCGAAGGAGCATCCTGATCATTGCGGGAGCCTTCTGTCTTATTTTCTTCACCTCGCCGGCAGGTGCGGAACACCTGTTCCTGAAAAACGGTAAAATCATCACCGGGAAAATCGTCAACGAAAACGCGGCCCGTTTCACGGTGCGGACCGAGGATGGGAAGACCGTCACCGTCGAGCGTGCGGATATCATGCGGATCCAGTACGCCAACATCTACCTGGGACGGCAGTATGTCCGTCTCACCGACGGCAGGGTCATAGAATCCTACCTGGTGGATGAAGATCAGGACAGCTACACCTTCAGGAATGAATTATTTAACACCGAGGAATTCACCGTGCCGCGGTCGAAGGTGCTCTTCTTTGCGCGCTCCAACCCGACGAACCTTGACGGGACTCCCGATACGGATTCCATATCCCTCAAGTGGGATCCTCCTTACAAGACGCCGAAGTATTACAAGGTATACCTGAAACAGGAGGCGCAGCCCCGCTACGGCGAGCCGGTCAAGATGAGGGGCACCACGCACCGGTTCACGGGCCTCAAGACCAAAACGAAATATAGGATCAAGGTTACGGCCATCGATAAGGAAGACAATGAATCCCTTCCCAGCAACGATATAACGCTTTTTACCAATATACTCCCCGCGCCGCCGAAGGTGCGGCGCGTTAACAGCTTGTCAAAGGACGGAAAGGAGATGATGGCGAAGCTTACGTGGAGCGCGGCCCGCGACAGGGACGGCATAATAGTAAAATACAACGTCTACATCCTGAAAGAGGTCGAATTTAAAAAAGTAGGCGACACGGAAAAGCTGGAATACACGGTAACCGGACTGGACCCTAAAAAGAAATATAACCTGATTGTCCGTTCCGTGGACGACAACGGCGCCGAATCGCCCTATGACATTGCAAAACAAAAAAAGCGGTTTGCCATTCTGGCGGCCGGCTACTACGCCATGCCCCTCGAGTTTTTTGACGGAAAGGTGAAGCCGTTTTTATCGTTTAAGCTGCTGACGGAATGCGATTTCTACACTGCGGGCCCATTTTACCTGGGGGCCACCCTGGGCGGAAGCTACCTGCTGCAGAAAAGCAGTGAGACCATTCCGCTGGCCACTCTCATTTTTATGACCAGAGGGGCCATTCCGTTCGGCAAAGGGCTTGAAAAAAAATCCTCACTCGAGATGACGGTCTGGGGCTTGTGGGGCGGAATCAATCTGGGTTTGCGCCCTGCGCGCTTTTTCAGCATAGGCGTCAAGGTCCTGGTCGGCTATGCCCGCACGGAAATGGTGCGGAACAGCCTCTTTACCACCAAACCCGTGTCCAACGACCCGGCCTTCATGGCCGCCCTGGATATCAGGTTCGGCATGGTCCCCGGGGTATTGGTGTCGATCATGCCGGCCTATTCCCGGGTTTTCTATAAAGGAGAAGATCTTTCAGAAGTCCATCTCGGCGGCGGTATCGGGTACCAGTTTGATCTGTAATAATCCTGTTACATATAGATTAATTTAATGGTAATGTCCATGAAAATAAAAAAGTTATCAGTTATATTGTTCGCGTTAAGCATGATGATATCCGGATGTGATCGGATTGACGTGGCTGACCAGACAGAATTGAAGATCATTCCTCCCGTATCATCCTACAACCCGAATGTAGAGTCATACTGGAAATTTGACGCACAACCCAGTTTTAATTATGATTCAAAAATTGGACACACCAACTATGCGATGTCTACAGTTGGGTGGCCTGTTGATTATTTTGGTAAATTTAAAGAGGCTTATCAACCATCAATCGGCAACTATGTGTATTTACCTGCTGGAAATACCCTTATATATGACTCGAAAAGGTTTCTTGTCGAGGCCTGGATCCGATCGGCAAATGTAGCAGGAACACTGACGGTTCTCAGTTATTGTGATACGAATGTGCCCGATGGCTGGTCGTGCCGTCTTTCAGGTGGAATACCGCAGATCTGGTATGTGTATGAGATCGGTGTAGTTCCAACAGTGAAGCAAGTCACAAGCTCTTTGAGTGTGCCAGATGACTCCAGCTGGCATTACATCGCCTTTGTGTTCGGCCAACAGGAGAATGCTTCTTCAAGTAAAAAAATATATTTCTATGTTGATGGCAATTATGAGAGCGTGGATATACCGGAATCTGACTTTCCATTTGTGAATTCTTCCATGCAACTTAATTTTGGATTTGAATGGAATTCAGTAGGCGGTGAAAACAATATTTTCAATGGATCGATTGACGATATGGCCTACTGGAGTCTGCCGGAGTACATATCCTGGTCTTCCATTGAAAGAACACTAATACAGAGAAACAGCGGGATGCAATATAAAAAATCAAATATTATTTACTATTAATTTTACCTGATAGGGTGGGGTTTAAATCCCACCCTATCAGAAGGCTATCTCCTCTGATACTTTTGCACCGCCTCGTTATGCTCCTTCAGCGTTTTCGAGAAATGGTGCGAGCCGTCGTTCTTCGCGACAAAGTAGAGGTACTGCGACTTCATCGGGTACATGGCCGCCAGGATCGATTCGCGGCCAGGGGAGCATATGGGCGTCGGGGGCAGGCCGGTCCTCCGGTAGGTGTTGTAGGGCGAGTCGGACTTGAGGTCGCTCACGGTAATGGGACCGGTGAATTTTTTAACCGCGTACCGCACCGTGGGGTCGCAGTCGAGCCTCATGTTTTTCCGGAGGCGGTTGTGAAACACGGAGGATATGAGCTCACGCTCGTTGTACACCCTGGCCTCTTTTTCGACCAGGGAAGCCATGGTCAGCAGTTCATGTGCGCTCATGCCGGGGCCGTAGGCAGGCCTGTCACCGAGGACGCTTTTCATCTTTTTATGCATGACGCCGATGATGTCGCGCGGATCGGAGCCTTCCGGTAAGACAAAGGTGTCGGGGAAGAGATAGCCCTCGGCGGTTGGCGCATCGATTCCAAGCGCTTTAAGGAATGTTCCGTCCGACGCGTAATAGAGAAAGACGCTTGAACCGCATATATTATTGGCCTCCATGCGGTCCGCGATCTGGTAGATGTTGAATCCCTCGGGGATGGTGACCTTCCTGGACAGGATGTCACCCCGGGTCAGCTTTCTCAGGATCTCGAAGGAACTCATGCCGGCAAAGATCTTGTAGGTGCCGGCGCGTATATGACGCCGGTTGAGGATATAGGACGAGTATACGAATAAGTCGCTGCTTCGTATCAGGTTGCTTTTCTTCAGGTTGGCTGCTATCCGGCGCACTGAATCGCCGTAGGACACGGTAAAGGCCTGCTCCTTCATCCGCGGCGGTGATGAGTTCAGGTAGAGGAGAAGCGACAGCCCCCCCATAAAAAAAATCAGTGCGATGACGGTAAATTTTTTCATAATGCTATCCGAACTTTTCCATTCCTATGATCTTGTCCATGTTGGGGACAAGCATGCCGCTTTCCATCCTGCCGAGCACCGGAATTCCGCCCAGTTCATCTATGATTTTCCTGTTGCCGCCGGCGTTTTTAGGATATTCGCCGTATTCCGTAACGAAGAGGGGAACCTTCAGATTGTTGGCTGATTTGGCCGCCTCGAAAATGCCGCCGTCCAGCGGCGCTTCGACGATGTACACGGCGCACGAGAGCGCGCATATGATTTTGTTTCTTATGAAAGCGTTGAACTTGTTCGGTTCACGGTTCGGATAAAAGGGGGAAACAACCGCCATGGTGTCCGGGTTCATGACGTCACTCAGGATATTCGGGACCGAGAGATGGAAAATGCCATACGGTACCAGGGCGATGGTGGCGCCGCCGTTTATAAGGGCGGAGCGGTGTGCGATCAGGTCGGCGCCTCGGGCATACCCGCTGATGACCGGAATCCGGTGCTTCGACAGCACCCGCGCCGCCTCGAAGGCTATCATCTCGCCCTTGTCGCTCACATCCTTGTCACCGAGTACTGCAACGCCCTTCTGTTTCACAAGCCGGCTATTGCCGTAGACATACAGGAAAGGAGGGATCGCGTTTCCCAATACATCGCGCAGCCGGACGGGATAGAGGTCCGAGAAAAACGGGACCACGTCGATGCCAGATTCAAGCAATTTGAAGTAATCTTCCTCTATTTTCGGCAGGGTAGACTGCATGCCAGCAATGGCTTCGGCGATTTTTTCCTGGAACCGGAATTCTTTCCTGATGTCATCGCTTGACAGGTCGCACAGGTCAGCCACGGAAAGGCTCTGCTCTTTCAGCGCGTCATGTATTTCAATCAGGTGGGCCGGCCCGATACCATGGGTCTGCTCAAGGGCTATCCAGTACTTGGTGCTGTTCATTTTGTTATTATTACCGGAATTTCTGCCTGCTTTACAGGTTTAGTATGAGACAATAGCAGGATTATCATTAAAAAGTCAATTAAAAGCTGGGTGATGCGAGGAGAAGAGGGAGACTTCCCTCTCCTCCTCGCGCTCCTCCTCACCCCGCGCCTGCGGCGGGCTGGTCTTTATCTTGGAATATACATTTACTGCTGGGCGCTCGTATGCAGCATCCTGCAGGCTCGCGCCTCCCGCGTCCTCCATGACGCGGGTAAGTATAGAAAATATACACTATCATATTCTTAAAGTGTCCATTTAAAGAGCGTATGTTATGAGTTTAGTTTGTAAAATAAAGCCGGGCAGGACGCCCGGCTACAAAAAAATGCGCCTAGGATGGCGCCAGAATCCACGATAAGCGGTTAAACAATATTAAATTGTCCGATAAAAAAGCATAAAAATAAATCTTCAACTAAAAAAACTCACTAATATTAAATCTTTAAACAGCTTTAATCTTTAGGCTGTCGCGCCGATTGAGCGACCGGGGAAGCGGGGAGCGCGAGGGGAGGAGGGTGCGCAACCCGCCTCCCCTCGCAATCTGTTTAAAAGTCCTTGAAAAAAGAGGGATAATCTGTAATATAGATTTAATGGATGGCGATTTCAACATAATTAATTATCGGGGATATCTGCTTATCGAAGTGATGGTGGAAAAGTTCGATTTCTTCCTGATTTCGGAAAATTCCGTTCAATTGCGGGGGTTGCTGGATGATCGGCAGTATCCATCGATTATCTTCGATTTCAACAGGGTCAGGCTTATTGATTCCAGTGTCTTCGGCTTTCTCCTGGAAGTACGGAATACGGTTAAAAAAACGGGTAATGATATAACCATTGTGTGCGATGACCACGAAGTACTACTGGTAATGAAAATGCTCAAGTTGAC
Source organism: Spirochaetota bacterium (assembly GCA_041753395.1). GTDB lineage: Bacteria > Spirochaetota > UBA4802 > UBA4802 > UBA5550 > RBG-16-49-21. The sequence continues at coordinate 201,666 of JBGSUQ010000001.1, read as the reverse complement.
GCAAATATTACGTGTTTTTGGGGACAGGGAAAAAGCCGCTGATTATTTAGACAGTTTGCCGGATGTGTGAAAAAATACCCGCTTGATTTACGCTTCGTAATTGCAGCTGGATGGTATGTAGCTATATAATACGCTATGTACTCTATGGTCCTGCCGGGATGATGTTTTTGTTCCGGTGCACTTATTTGGATAATCCCGATAAATTTTAGTTAAAATCCAATTAATTCCGTTGACAGATAATTCTCAGATTTTATTTTGAAAAGAGAGTAAAATTTGCATATCAATACAATTTAAGGCTTGACCTGGTAGACAGCACATAGATTTTTAGATCAGGTTAGCAATCAGTTTCAGCGGTATACGCGCAATCGGCCCCTGAGACCTGTTCAACCAGATTGATTCTATCTTATCGGGCAGTAAATTAATTAAAACACAAAAATACGAGGAGGTTCCTAATGGCATTAAATAACTTAATCGATTCCAGAGACGTCCGCTTCATTCTCTTCGAGCAGCTAGAACTTGACAAATTCTGCACCAAGTATCCCCGCTACGCTGATTTTGACAAGGACACGCTGGAAAGCACCCTCGATCTCGCTGAAAAGCTGGCTGTCGAGAAAATCTATCCGACCTACAAAGACGGCGACAGGGAAGGATGTACCTTCGTACCTGATAAAAAAGAAGTTAAAATCCCGAAATGCTACAAACCGGCCCTGGACGCTTATTATGAAACAGGCTTCATCGGCACCATGGAAGATCCTGAGATCGGCGGCATGGGAATGCCTGCTGTTATGTACATGTCTGTGAACGAATTCCTCTGCGCCGGCAACTATAACATCATGATGTATCCCGGCCTATCTCACGGCTCGATGGGTATGATCCATACCTATGGTACCCAGGAGCAGAAGGACGCCTATATCCCGAAGATAATGTCAGGAGAGTGGGGCGGCACCATGTGCTTAACTGAACCCGATGCCGGTTCCGATGTCGGCGCCCTGAAGACAAAAGCGGTCAAACAGCCCGACGGCAGTTACAAGATCACCGGCCAGAAAATATTCATCTCCTCCGGAGACAACGATTACTATAAAAACATGATTCACCCTGTCCTTGCTCGGATCGAAGGCGACCCGGCGGGTACCAAGGGCATCTCTATTTTCGTCGTTCCCAAATTCCTGGTTAACAAAGACGGTTCCCTCGGAGCTCACAATGATGTGAACTGCGCCGGTATAGAGCACAAGATGGGCATCAAAGGCTCAGCGACCTGTACCCTCAGCTTCGGCGACAACGGGACCTGCAAAGGTTACCTCCTCGGCGAAGAGCGGAAAGGTATGAAGATCATGTTCCAGATGATGAACGAGGCCCGTCTGGGCGTCGGCATGCAGGGCCTGGCTTGTGCCAGCGCCGCGTACATGCATTCAATTACCTATGCGAAGAACAGGTTCCAGGGGGCCCATGTGACCCAGATGCTGAACCCCGAAGCCAAGAGCGTCACCATCAGCCAGCACCCCGACGTCAAGCGGATGCTCCTCTGGATGAAGTCTCATATCGAGGGGATGCGCTTCATCACCTACTACCTCACCCATGCGCTGAACGTGGCTGCGGTTGCCGAAGGCGAAGAGGCCAAGGAGGCCATGGCGATAGCCGAGATCATGGTCCCGATAAACAAGGCCGGCAACACCGACAAGAGCGTTGAAGTAACTTCCGAAGCGATGCAGGTATACGGCGGATACGGATTCTGCCAGGAGTACCCGGTCGAGCAGATGATGCGGGATGCCAAGATCACCTGTATCTATGAAGGGACCAACGGCATCCAGTCTATGGACCTGACCATGCGGAAGATCCTGATGAACCCTGAACAGTACAACTATACGATCCTCAAGAAGCGGATACAGGAAGCCGTTAACAAGGCCAAGGGCGTCGTCGACGACAAGTATGTCGCCCTGGTAGAGCGCGGCGTACAGAAGCTCGACGAAGTCATCCAGATGATGAAAGACCAGATGGCGAAAGGCCAGTTCCTGCACCTGTTCATGAATGCGACGCCGCTGCAGCAGGCGATGTTCATGCTCTGCATGGCATGGGGCCACATTTCATCCCTGACCATCTCCCAGCCCAAGATGAAGCAGCTTGTCGGCGACAAGAAAGGCGAAGAGCGCGAAAAGCTGCTCAAAGACAATGCCGAAGCCGCGTACTATACCGGCAAGGTCCTGTCGTCACAGTTCTATCTTGGTTCAGAGTTCCCCAAATACTTCGGTAAAATTGAAGCATTGCTGTTCGGCGAATCAGCCGTCATCAAGGCATCAGATCCGATTTTCACCGGGGCGCTGGAGCAATAACGAAAGACTCGTATCGAAAATTTGTAAAAAGGCCGTCCATATCATGGGCGGCCTTTTTTTTGCCGATGATCAGTTGATTATCCCTCGCAAGAATGTTTCTCGCGGAGACGCAGAGACGCAGAGAAAAAAGAAATTGGAAACACATTGAAAATAAATTTTCTGATATTGTTAGTCATAGAATTTCAGATGTATATTATTAGAAACTCTGCGACTCAGCGCCTCTGCGAGAGATTTTTTATTTTATATTGTCGGGGGAGTGAGGGGGGATGATATTATAGAACAATGGGCTAGAAACGGGGGATGTGATAAAATTTTTAATTTTATTAATAGTAAAAAAAATAAAATATATATTGATAAAATCTGCATACTATACATATTTATGTCACATTAGAATTAAAAACCATTATTAACCGAAAATGAAAAATTATTTTCACACCCAGCGGCGCCTCTTCGTTACCAGGCATGAAGTGACACTGAACAGGAGAAAGCCGATCACAATGCAGGGAAGATTATTTGTACCGGATGATCCATTTATCTGCCGGGCGCCCCTGACGGATGAAGACAGGATCAAAGCCGTTGCCGTATCACTGTTGTCATCGCCCGGAACACACAGGGTATGGTCGATGATCGCGACCCATGCACCGGGGGAAATATACCGGATGGTCTGCAGCAGCTCTGTGCCCGCTACCCAGAGTTTTTTCACCGAATTGTATCCGGAGAATCCACTCGATGCTGCTGAGATCATCGTAAGGAAAACTGAAAAGAGTTCAATAAGGATTCTCACCTACTGGGACCGGGATTATCCCTCACTGCTGAGGGAGATACAGTACCCGCCGCTGGTGCTTTACCTGAAGGGAATCCTGCCAGCCGGGACTGCCGTGGCCGTTGTGGGAACAAGGAAATCGGATGCCCGGTCGTCGGTTGTTGCGCGACGGATTTCGCAGGAGCTGTCAGCCCTGGGCTGCGTCATAGTGAGCGGCATGGCTGTCGGCGTTGACCGGGAGGCCCACCTAGGCGCCCTGGACGGCGGAGGGAGGACCGTTGGCGTCCTTGCCAACGGTATCGATATCATATATCCATGGCCCAACAGGGACCTATACCGGCTAATTGATGAGGCGAAGGACTCCGCCCTGGTTTCGGAATATCCCCCGGGCATCTACGCCGGGCGCTGGACCTTTGTCCGGAGGAACCGGATCATCAGCGGACTCAGCGCCGGCACCGTGGTGGTCAAGGCCGGTGAGAGGAGCGGCGCTCTCATTACCGCGCGCCACGCTGTTGAGCAGAACCGTGAGGTCTTCGCCTGCGCCGGTAATTCCTTCGACGAGGAATATGCAGGATGCCACCGGCTTGTCAGGGACGGAGCTGTCCTTGTTTCGCGCACCGAAGACATAGTCGCCGAATTGTCGCGTCTCCCGCTAACGGCTGATGAAATGTCCAATCCCGTTGCGGAGTCATGTGAGCCTTCCTGCGGGGCGCCAGGGGAGGAAGCCGATGAAGGACCGCTGCCTGACACGATGCAAGGAAAGATTCTCGTGCATCTTTCTTCGGGAGAACGCGATATTGATTCAATTATCCGGGAACTGGCCGCAAGCGCCGGAGAGGTCAATGAGGCTATTGTAATTCTTGAACTGGATGGAAGGATCATCCGAAGTGGCAATACTATTTCACTCTTGTGAGGAACAGCACCTGACACGCCTGCACCGAAGCTGACGGGCTGCTGCGCGTTATTTATGCTCAGGATACGGTAATGAAAGTTAAAATAATATTTGTAATACTGATATCGCTCCTCATGGCGATATCTATCTCCCAGATTTTTTCAATACCGCCCTACGCCGGGGACATCTTTCCGGTGTACAAGTCCGGCTACTTCAAGGAGCTTGACCGGGGGTTCGGCGTTATCACCGATTCGTTTATCGGGATAAAGTCGATGGCAAAGCCTGAATACGCATGGATTTTCCTCGCCGATACGGGTATTGCCCATGATATGACCATACGGGTGTATGATTACCGCGGGTATGCCGTTCCTGCCCCCGGAGAGAAGGGCAGCAGGCAGGATAAAAAAATATTCAAAGTGATAAATCAGATCAAACCCTCGGCATATTCGGAAATACACGGGCGCAGATATTTTTCAGTCATACCGCTTGCGGCGAGGGACGAATGCAGGTTCTGTCATACCCGATGGAACAGACGGGAAATAATCGGCGCCCTGAGCTTCGATAGGCCCTACGATGCGACCGTGTATTATTCATCGGAACGGATAATAATCTTCATACTTATCACGATACTTCTGGGTGTTCTCCTCTATTCGGTGGTTCGGTGGGATCCCGGGAAGAATATAAAAGAATTATTTGACAAATAAGACCATATATTTCCAGTTGTTATAAAGCAATGGAAACGTGACATGAAGGCCGGAAGAAATACGGGGATGCGTAATGAATAAAAAGAACAGCCGCAAGGCGGGCACGCTGGTTATCGTCGAGTCACCCTCAAAAGCGAAAACCATTCATAAATACCTGGGCGATGACTTCATCATATCATCCTCTGTCGGTCATATCATTGACCTGCCCAAGTCGAGGCTCGCTATTGACATAGAAAACAATTTCAACCCGGAATACATAACGATACGCGGCAAGGCGAAGATTCTCAACGAACTGAAGAAGCAGGCGGCTTCCGTGACGCGCGTGCTCCTGGCGACTGACCCTGACCGCGAGGGTGAGGCCATATCCTGGCACCTCTCCAATGCCCTGGCCGGCAAAAACAGCGACATCAAACGCATCGAGTTCAACGAGATAACAGAACACGCGGTAAAGGAAGCCGTGTCGCATCCGCGGGAGATCAACATGGACCTGGTGAACGCGCAGCAGGCGCGGCGTGTCCTCGACCGCATAGTCGGTTACAACATAAGCCCCATTCTCTGGAAAAAAGTGAAGAAGGGCCTGTCGGCCGGCAGGGTACAGTCGGTTGCCCTCAAGGTAATCAGTGACCGCGAGCGTGAGATTGATAATTTCATTCCCGAGGAATACTGGTCCCTCGATCTGGAGCTGACGCATAAGGCGAAAACATTCAAGGCGCAGCTGGCTGCGTTCCGTAACGAAAAGATCAAGATAAAGTCAAAAAGCGAGGTTGACACTGTCCTGGAATACCTGAAGGGCAAAACAATGACGGTACGGGACGTGAAGGTTCAGGAGCGCAGGCGTAAGCCCGTGGCGCCCTACATAACCAGTAAGCTTCAACAGGATGCGGCCAACAGGCTCGGCTTTACATCACAGAAGACGATGATCATAGCCCAGCAGTTATATGAAGGAATTGATATCACCGGCGAGGGGCCCACTGGCCTCATAACCTACATGAGAACCGACTCCACACGGGTTGCCGATTCGGCCATCCAGACCGTGAGAAAATATATTCTCGATACCTTCGACAAAGAATACATACCGGAAAACATTAACTATTATACCAATAAGAAAGGGGCCCAGGACGCACACGAAGCGATACGGCCCACTGACGTGTTAAGGACCCCGGAAATGCTGAAGGGTGATTTGAGCCGTGATCAGTATAAAATCTACGATCTTATTTGGAGGCGTTTCGTCTCGTCCCAGATGACCCCCGAGGTCTCGGAGGTCACCACCGTGAACCTTGAGGCGGGCGAATATCTCTTCAGGGCGAACGGGAGCAGGGTCCTCTTCAAAGGATTCACCGCAGTGGACAAGACCGACAAGTCCGAGCGGACCACGCTGCCGCACCTTGCCGTCGACGATGAGGTCCAGATCAATGAATTCTTCCCCGAGCAGCATTTCACGTCTCCGCCGCCGCGGTACAATGACGCGTCCCTGGTCAAGTTTCTGGAGGAATCCGGTATAGGGCGTCCGTCGACCTATGCACCGACGATCAGTACTCTGGTGAAGCGCTATTACGTGACCAGATCGGGAAAACAGCTGGTACCGACCATCCTGGGGAAGCTGGTCAATGATATCATGAGCAAACATTTTGCCTCCCTGGTATCGATCGATTTTACCGCCAACATGGAAGACAGCCTGGACCAAATTGAAGACGCTAAAACGGACTGGAAGATGATGCTCCAGGAATTCTACGCACCCTTCAAGGATACCGTCGACAAGGCGGAGGTTAATATAGAGGAGATGAAGGGCATCCTTGACGTGGAAACCGATATCGTTTGTGAACTGTGCGGCCGGAAGATGGTGAAGAAGCTGGGTAAGTACGGGTTTTTTCTGGCATGCCCCGGTTTCCCGGAATGCAGGAACTCAAAGCCTCTTCCCCTGGGGAAATGCCCCCGGTGTGAAAACGGCGATGTCGTCAAGCGCTCGTCAAAGAAGGGAAGGGGCGGCACATTTTACGCCTGCACCAACTACCCGACCTGTGAATTTTTTACCCGCGACAACCCGGCCGAAAAGGCCTGCCCCCGCTGCGGCAGGGTCCTGTTTAAAAAAATCATCAAGCACAAGGGGGAAAAGCTCATCTGTCTTAATGAATCGTGCAACTACCAGGTGGAGCTTCTCGACGAATCACAGTCTTCAAGCGGAACCGGCAACGGACAGAACACTAACGGCACCGAGCAGCAGGAGGCATGACAGCCGAAATTGAACAATTCATGAGTTATCTCGGCACCGAGAAGAACTCATCCGGCAAGACGCTTGAAGCGTACAACAGGGACCTGCAGCAGTTTTACCTGTTCCTGTGTGGCGATCCCGACGCCGATGTCCGGGTTCGGTACGAGGTTCAGGCGCCGGTAATTGATGATGATATTCCCATCGCGTCGATCGGCAGCGATGATATAACGGCCTTCATAGAATATTCCTATGACCGAGGCTTGAAGCGTTCCAGCATCGAGCGCAGGATAGCGGCAATAAGGTCTTTTTTTTCCTTCCTCTTCAACAAAGGCTATATAGAGAAAAATCCAGCGGTTAAAATCGGCTATCCCAAGAAGGAGTCGCGCCTTCCGAAATTTCTTCACCTCAACCAGATAGAAAAACTGCTCGATTTCGATCTCGTGACATTCATTGATTATCGCGACCGTGCGGTCCTGGAGGCCTTTTACTCGACTGGGGCCCGGGTGGCGGAGCTCTGTTCTGCCGATATTACCGATATCGACTTTGATGCCGGACGGCTTAAGGTTACCGGCAAGGGCTCTGAAGAGCGCATCGTTTTTATCACTGACGGCACCGCGGTCCTTATGCGCCGATATTTCGCGGAACGAAAACGAAAATTCGGCTCCCTGGGATATCCTCTTTTCGTCAACAACCGCGGGGGCAGGATAACCGTCCGCGGTGTCTATGACATTGTGGTAAAGCGGGCCCGCGCAGCGGGACTCCTGGAGCGTGTCTCGCCTCATACCCTGCGCCACAGTTTCGCCACGGAGCTCATGGACCGTGGTGCCGATATCCGAGCGGTGCAGGAAATGCTGGGACACAAGCACCTTTCCACCACGCAGGTGTATACCCATACCACGAAGGAGCGACTCCGGAAGGTTTTCGAGAAGTTTCATCCCCATTCAGGCGGGCCAAAGAACAAAGAATAATTTTTCCCTCGTGGCTAATGCCGTTTATCGGGCAATACCTGTACGGGTTTTCCGAGGGGCATTGTCCTGAGGGTGAATGACGATTTGTAGCACCCCGCAGCTACGCAGAATTCTTCGAAGTGAATGGATGCCGGCAGAAATGACATGCCGTCCTCCAGAGGTTTAAAAAAATTATCGAAGTGCAACGGTATCACTATTTTTGCCTTAACACGTACCGGCACTTCCTTTAAATATTCCCCGGTGCCGCCGCTGCCGGCGATTCCAAGGAATACTACGTCCGCCCGGACCCCGTCATACATCCCCGGGATGAATCCGGCGCTGCCATGATGAAGGATCGATCCGGAAGGGTGCGAGATCAGTATTCCGAAGACGCCGCCCAGCATGTAATCCTTTGCCTTTGCCGGCGGAACCAGGGGTTTTTCTATGACGCCGGAGTAGGGTATCCTGCCGAAGACAGGCCCGTGAACGCTTTCGATGAACCGGACTGTGAACCGGCCGATTGTTATCGGTTGCCCCGGTTTGACCAGCATTAACTCATCTTCGCGGAGGCCGGCTCCGCGGCCGACATTAAGAGTGCTCTCCGTACCCAGGAGGGGAGCCCCGGCTTCTCTGGCGAAATAGGGGGCATCCAGGGAATGGTCGAAGTGGGAATGGCTCACGATAACCGCCCGGATGTTTTTCTTTCCCAGTTTTTCCGCCCACTTTCGGATCAGCTCTTTATCAGGCGCCAGGGGTCTCTGGAAGAAAACCTTTGTAATGCCAAACCTGCTCACATAGGGGTCGATGAGCAGTGCTGTCTGACCGTCTGAAATAAGAACTCCGGCTGTACCTAGCCAGGTCACTGTTAGCGCGTCTCCGCTGGATGCTTCTTCGCTAATGAGCATTGAATTATACAGATTCATATTAGTGTTGCAGGCAGTGCAGAATGGCCAGAGAAGTATGATTAATACAAGTGATAAGAAATTGAATTTTTTCAATATTATTTCTCCAATACCTTATATTATCGGCCCCCTGACCCCCAGAGGGGGCATGAATTAAAATACTAAAAGATCATAACATTGCTTTGTGTTGAGAAATATATAGAACATCACCGGTGAGGCACTTTCTTGATTCCCCCTGCGGGGGACAGGGGGGTATGACATTCGCTATATTCGCGAAGACATATTAATTCCTCTCACGATGGTGCCCCCGCCGAGGACTTCAAATTCATCATTGTAGAAAACGGCCGCCTGGCCAGGTGATATCCCGATCTGCGCCTCGTCGAAATGGACCGTGACGCCTCCTTCCTCTTCAACAAGGAGCGCTGTAACCGGATCCTGGGTTGAGCGCGTTTTTACCAGGACCCGCCTGCCATTGAAGCTGCTTTCCTTCATGTAATGGATCGTATCGGCGAAGAGGGAGCTGACCTCGAGGTCCTCCCGGTAACCGGCGACGATGACGTTGCGGGCCGCGTCGATCCTGACGACATAGAGGGGGCGCGGCGCCGCTATGCCCAGGCCCCGCCGCTGGCCGATGGTATAGCGGTGGATACCCCGGTGTCGTCCGATCACGGTGCCTCCGGTATCGATGATATCGCCCGGCCCGGGCGCCTGTCCCACTACCCGCCCGATGAACTCGTCGTAGCGGTTATCCGGGATAAAGCAGATCTCCTGGCTCTCCGGCCGTTCCGCAACGGGGAGGCAGCGCTCTACCGCCATCTGCCGCACCTCCTCCTTGGTGAGGCCGCCCAGGGGGAAGATGATGTTCTTCATGCTTTCCTGCGAGAGTTTGAAGAGAAAATATGACTGGTCCTTGGCTGTTTCCCTGCCCCTGGCCACGTAAAAATGCCCGGCCCCGGATTGCCTGATCAGCGCGTAATGGCCGGTGGCGATGGCTTCACAGCCGAGGGACTTCGCGTAGTGCAGCAGGCGTCCGAATTTTATCATGGCATTGCAGTTGACGCAGGGATTGGGGGTAACGCCGCGGAGGTACTCGGCGCAGAAGGGCTCCACGATCATTGAGAGAAAGTCATCCTCAAGGTTGACCACACGCAGGGGGAAGCCGTGGGACTCAGCCAGAGACATCGCCGATGCAACGGCGCTTAAAGCAGCAGAGGCCCCGTAGTGACGGGCGATGATCCCGGCTGACAGTTCGGCGGTGATGCCGGTAATGTCATGGCCCGCTTCTTTCAGGAGGAGCGCCGCCATCGAGGAATCCACGCCTCCGCTCATGGCTACTGCAATTTTCATGTTCCCTGCCAGCTCGAATCAAATAGAAATCCCTGAAAAGTTCCCCGGCGGCGAAATTCATCCTCCACCGCCTTTATGACGGTTCCCTTGTGAAGGCCCCACCGGGGGGCTACCAGTGTGTTCTCCTCGCGGTCCCCGGAAAGGCGGTGTATGAGGATCTCCGGCGATACACGCTCGATGAAATCGCAGAGCGTGGACACATACTCGCTCATCGTCAACGTCTTCAGGAGCCCCGTCCTGAACGGTTCTTCAAGGGCCGTGCCCCGAATGACATGCAGGTGGTGAAACTTGATGCCCCGCACCGGCATGGTGCGGAGCAAAATGGCGGTTGCCATCATGTCATGCCATGATTCGCCGGGGATGCCGAGGATGAGATGAACGCAAACCGGTATATCCCTCATCGACGCCCTGTGGACCGCGTCAACAGTAACGTCATTGGTATGGCCACGGCGTAAAAATTCAAGGCTTTTATCATGGCAGGATTGCATTCCGATTTCAAGCCACAGCTCGAACCCGGGTTTCCGGTATGACGCGACAAGGTCCAGTGTTTCATCTTGAAGGCAGTCCGGCCTTGTCCCGATCATGAGGCCGGTGACCTCTTCCCGTTCCACGGCCTGGTCATAGAGGCTTTTCAGGAGAAGAAGGGGCCCGTAGGTATTGGTGAAGGCCTGGAAGTAGGCAATATATTTCGTATCCGCGTCGGACCGCTTGAAGTTCTTTTTCGCAAGATCTATCTGTCCGCTGATCGGCGTACCGGCGGTCATGCCGGGAGAGGCGGAACCGTCCTCAGAGCAAAAGACGCAGCCGTCAACGCCTGCCGTCCCGTCCCTGATGGGGCAGGATAGGCCGGCATTGATCGGGATTTTCAGGACACGGCAGTTGTACTTGTTCCAGAGGTAGTCGCTGAATGAATAGTATGGTTTGCCGAACCAGCTCCCGGCTTTACAGGGATCTCTCTCTTGTGTCATTAGCAAAATATGAATTTTTCAGGTACTGCTGGTTCTGGTACAGATTCGGATTGAGGGCCACGCTGTTCACGAACCGTGCGCTGACGACATTATGATTCCTGTCGAGTTTGACGACGTATATGCCGGTAGAGAATCTGACTTTGTGCGCAACTTCTTTCCAGCGGGCTATTTTTTTATTTTTTTTGTTTTTATAAACCCCTGTTTTCACTCTGGAAACGTTTTTGGCGTTCTTAAAGGATTTGACAAGCTTCTTCATCGTTTCCGGGTCGGGAGACAGGGCCAGCTCGATGGCTTTCTCGAGGCTCTGTTTGTGTTCGATGGGGAAAATGATGCTCCTCTCCGCCGGTGCTTTAGCGATAAAGGTGGAGAAATTATAGTTTTTAACCGGTGAGATCTCGATGGTGCTGGCCGGCTTGCTGTCGGAAGCGTGTCTCGTTGCGTCGAACTCGGTGCGGTAGCGCTCCCGCATCCTGGCGAAGATAGGCGCGCGCAGGAGGTACCTTCTCGCGGTCCAGAAGTATTTGCGGGCCAGCTTGTTCTTCTTCTGACGCTTGTACTTGGCGGCAAGCCGGTAATACCGGGAGGAATTCACCAGGTTATTTTTCATATTGGAAAAGAAGTAGGTGTATTCTGCATACCTTGAGCCGGAATATTTCTTTTCCATCTCCCTGATGACCCGCACGGCTTTATTCGAGTCGACTGACTGGATATAATAGATGGCCACCCGGGCCAGCTTGAGGAGTTCGATCCGTTCAGGCGACGTATCACCTGACTTCTGGACCGTGGATCCTGAAATATCAATGGAAAAAACCTCTTTTATCGTTTCAATGAGGGCGTTGTACTGGCATTCCACGAGTTTATTGATATGCTGGGGGTCCCTCAGCTTTTTTTCTTCCTCCGGATTCGATATAAAACCGGATTCGTATATCACGGACATGGGGAAGTCTATGAAGTAGCTGAACCTGGTGTCGCCGACTGCGCCGAAATTCCAGCTGTTCGGCTTCATGCCCTGGGCTACGAGCATCTTTTTAAGCTTCAGGGCGTAGTTCAGGGAAAAACCGCTGGCGTCAACCTTGTTGTACAGGGTGAGAAAACCGTCATAGGTGTCCCTGACGATTTGCAGTACCTTCCAGCCGTGACCATTGCGGGTGACGTGGATACCGGGCAGGTTGACCCTGCCATCAGCCTTGTAGAGCACGGATATGTTGTTCAGGTGCTCAGAGATAATAATGAAGGCGCCGGCCTTTTCAGCAAGCTCGACGGTCCTGGTAAACGAGATGTCGTTGTACGTGTCGCTGTTGCCCTTGAGGACCGACATGAATTCATCAGTGCTTTTAACTTCAATATGCTTGTTTTTGCTGAGCAGTTCGTACATTTTTCTCGAGAGCAGTATCGAGTAGTATTCCTCGGGCAGTCCCGTGCAGCTGGTTCTCCTGGTCGCGTCTCCTCCCTGCCACATACCGTTGGGAAGCTTGCCATGGGCGGGATCGATAAATATCACGATCTTTTTTCCCTGCTTCAGGTTGTCATACAGGTTTGCGTATGTAGTGTCTATACGGTTAACGATTTCATTGATCTTCTCACGCTGTCCCCTGTCTTTTTCACTATTAAGGATGTTCATGATGGATTGGGGCTGCTGAATCTGATTTTGCTGTTCCGGTGCGGAATAAGCATATGTGCTGATGAAAATAAAAAATGAAAGGATGGCTGTAACAATATGTCTGGGGCTCATTATCTATCTCTTATACAGTTATTAAAAGAATACGATTGCCTTGAAGCTCTGCATTCATAATCTTTTTGTTGTTAAAAACCAACAGATTTAAGATTATTGTTCATGAAATAATAAATCTTACTAATAATATCGAATTATTTCAAGAAATTATTTGATTTTTATTTGTTTTAATTGAAAAAAATATATGTTATGCTATAAAGGCTTCAGTAACAAGGTTTACATCCGCCAGTCATTATGGAGCGTGCATGCATGAAACATTCATTCATTAAATATGAAAAACTGTCCAGTGAAATCAAAGAGGAAGTCAATAGTTTTCATAAATCGGTTGTTGCTGTTAAAAGCGAGGCCAATTTTGACGAATCAATGGCTGAATGGTTCGAGAACAGGTTTGATGAATGGCTTTTACATCGGTACAGCAGCGCCGAACAGCCGGGGAGGAGAAAGTTTTTCAGGCTTGAAGTAGAAATACCCATCCGGATAATCGACACCCTTATAGAATCGTCCCGCGATGATAAGCATGCGATGGAATTTATCGGCAAGATAATCAACATCAGCAGGGGGGGCCTTTATTTCAAATCGTCAAAGCCGATAGAGATTTCCTCTATAATAAAGGTTGTCATCGATTTTTCCGAGGTTGACAAGGATCTGAACGAGGTCGAGGCCCTTGCGATGGTCATTCGGAGCGATAAGCTCCCTGAGGATGATTACGGGATCGGCATCATGTTCAGCAGTATCTATGAGCCCAACAAGGAGCGTCTTGATCTCTTTATCCTGAAAAATCTTTCATATTATATTTATTCTGAATAAACAGATACCGGCCCCGCTGCCTACCTCTGGGAAGCGATACTTTTCAGGTAGTTTTTCATGTTCTTCCTTATGATATCATAGTAGAAGACATTGTAGCGCCGGTGTTCTATATCCTTTTTGCTCAACTGCCCGTTCTGATTGATAAGATTGATGATTTCGGCCCTGGTGTTGCGGTCACATTGAATATTACTTCCCGACAGGTCATATTCGATTGCCAGTCGGGCTTTTTTTTTCGCCTTTTTTGTAACGGTTTCAATGTCATCCGCCATGCCGGCCTCTTTCGGTGAAATGATCACCACCCGGTAAAGGTCGCTTGTAATAAAGCCCTCGTCAAGGTATTTCCTTTCAATATCGACGCTGTCCAGGGATATCTCGGTGTCGTTTTTTATCTCGTTATTCTTCGTGGTCCCCTTTGAGCAGGATAGCGATGATAGGGCAATGACCGGTATTATCAGAAATAAACCCGGAAACAATGATTTCTTCATGATTTGGCTCCTGGCGTTGTGATTGCGGCTTCCTGCTTCTGCTCAACCGGGGGATTGATGATGGTGGCCAGCTTTTTCCTGAAGCCAGGCTTGGAAAAACGGTAGCCGATTATCATTGATCCCTTTTCATTATAGTAGACAAAGGCTATGCTGCCGCCGATAAGATAAGCCTTCAGTCTTTTTACCAGTTCGATTTTATTTTCCGCCTGCTGGGCGTCTTTCCTGTTTTTATCCTTTATAATGGTTTTTCCTTGGCTGTCAACGCAATAATCAGCCAGGTTTTGAATGGCCATCTCTTTCACATTGACGTTTTTTGCCTTCAGGTATGCGCTTTCCCGCTTGGACACGAGACCCCGGGAACCGTCCTCGGGCTCAATTTCCAGGATGGCCTGGTAGCAGTTATCGGTTATGAAGCCGTTAGTTTTAATCTCATACGAATCCCTGACATTTAGCCCGCAGGACGGGAATGCGAGCAATATGATTGTCAGGAACAGCAGGATTTCATGTTTGCGAATCTGTTTCATGTTGTACCATGCGGTCAGTTGTTTTTCAGGGCATCGATGATTCTCTGGATTTCCTGAGCCCGTGGATGCCCCGGTTTGACAGAAAGCAATTTTTCAAAATGCTGTAAAGCTTTTTCTTTATTTTTTATCTTGCGGTAATAGATCATCCCCAGTTCCTCGTGGGCGTTATAGAGAGAGCCATCGAGGGACAGGGCCTTCTCGAAGGACTGGGCCGCTTCGGTATAGTTGCCGGCGTCGCGGTATGATATCCCGAGGAAGAAGTGGGTTTGCGCGTCCAGCGGCTTGATTTGCAGAGCCTTCTTGTACTCATCGATCGCCTGGCCGTACAGCTTCGATTCCCGGTAGGTGTTGGCAAGGTTGTGGTGCGCGGTAAAGGAATCGGGGTTCTGCTCAACGGCTTTTTTGTTCAGCTCAATGGCCTTGTCATACTGCCTGTTCTTCGAGTATATTTTGCCGAGATTGATGTATGCCTTCGGGTCCCTGGGGTTCGATTCAATGGCCTGATTATAGCATTCCAGCGCCTTTTCTTCATTCTTCATCGCATCGTACGCTTTACCCATCTCGTAATACGAGGCATAATCATTTTTTTTCACCTGCAGCGCCTTGGTGTACATCTCTATCGACTTTGAATAATTGTTCTTCAGATAATATACCAGGCCGAGGTTGAAGAAGGCCTGGTTATACTCCGGGTCAAGTTCGGTGGTACGTTCGTAGTAGCGTATCGCGCTGGCATAGTCTTTCATTTCATGATAGGTCTCGCCTACCTTGAAATTCGTGTCCGGATTATTGGGCCGTCGCTCTAGGTCCTTGGAGAAGTATTCCAGTGCCTTACGGTAATCCTTGCTTTCAAAATAGACATCGCCGAGATTGAAATAGGCCCGATCAAGGGTGGGGTCCTGTTCAAGGGAGGTCTTGAAGTCGCTGATGGCGCCGGCCTTGTTCTGCAGCTGAAAGCGGGCAAGTCCCCTGGAGTAATAAGCCTTGGGGAAATTCGGCCGGGCGCCGATGGCCCGGTCAAAAGCGCCGGACGCCGCCCTGTATTTTTTCTGGATGTAATAAATCAGTCCCAGGTGATAGTGAGCGTCCGCGTGCCTCGGATTAGCAGCCGCGGCCCTCTCGAAGGCGTCAGCGGCTTTGTCGTTTTTCTTCTTGCTGTAATAGATCCTCCCGAGCCAGTACCAGGAATGATCATCCCGGTTGTCCGCTTCCACGGCCTTCAGGTATGCTTCAACGGCGCCGTCGTAATCCTTTTCCTTGCGGCGCTGGTCGCCGATGGACCTCCAGTCGGTGCCCGGTTTCTTTATCTTATCCGAAGCAGACGGTTCTTTTTTTGATACATCGCTCAATGAATCCGATTCTATAATGTCATTTTTTTTCTTTGCAGTTGATCCATCCCCTGCGTTGTCTTCGGCTGAACCGGTTTTACGGGCCGGGGTTTTCCCCTTGTTAAGCTTTTTCAGCGCGTCCTCATACTTTTTCTTGAGGTTCCTGTCTCTGCTGTTGTACTCGAGGGCCTTGCGGAAGTACGCAACCGCCTTTGGCCAGTCAGCTTTCACGCTGTAGACGTCGCCGAGGCGTTCTGCTGCGAGGGCATCTGATTTATCCACGGACAGTGCCTTTTCAAAGGAAGCGATGGCATCGTCCGTTTTACCGAGCTTTAGCAGTGCTTCGGCCTCTCCCCGGTGGTACTTCGATTTTTTCGGATTTTTATCTATGGCCTTTTTGTAGTTATTAAGGGCGTCATCGTATTTTTTTATCTCGAAATAGAGGTTCCCCAGATTGTAATATCCTTCCGCGTCGTCCGGATTTGCCTTTATGCCGTCCTTGAGGATCTTTATGGCGCCGTTGATGTCGCCCTTGCGTAGGCGCTGGCGTGCCATGTTCCGGTAGCTCTCCTGGTCTTTCGGGGCGACCTTCCTTGCCTTCTGGTATTCTTCAAGGGCCTTTTTGATTTTTTCCTGTTCGTCGTATACATTGCCCAGCCGGTTGTAGGCGGAGGGATAGGCGGGACGGTTTTTTTTCGCCAGGTTGAACACTTCTATGGCCCGGTCGTAATCGCCCTTGAGGGCGTAGGCGTGGCCGAGCTCGTTCAGCGCGTCGTAATTGACCGGATCAACCTTCAACGCTTTTTTGTAATACTCGATTGCCTTGTCAAGATCGCCGAGGGACTTATACAGGGTCCCGATCTGGATCATGGCATTGACGTCGGTCGGGTTGGCTTCCAGCACCCGGGAATAGGCCTCGATCTGTTTCAGCCGCTGGTCCTCTATATCTCCTCCGGACCGTTTTCCCGGGATCAGGGTCACCATGAGGATCACCGCTGTTATAAGGAGCAGCAGCAGGGCGCCGCCAATTATATATTTTCGCTTGTCATTGTAATACCGCATGTTGTCCTCTCAGAGCTCGTCGTCTAAATATATACCTTCAAGCTTGCGCTTTGTTTTCTTTGACTCGTGGCCGGCTTCCTTGTCGGTCGTTTTGTGTATCGTCTTGTCTATGCTCACGCCCCCCAGCATGAGGGCTTCCTCGATCGTCATGTCGCTCCCGGGCGGTGGTATCACGAAGTTGGGATCCCTCAGGAGCTCGATGGCGCGCTTGATCCTGTCGTACTGAGGATCATCAGGCGCGATCTGGATGTAGGCTTCCCAGTTGGTTATGGTGTTATTTTTATCGCGAAGGATCATCAGGTAGGTGAGCCCGACATGATAGTAGGCAAACCGCAGCTGGGTGTCAATCTCGATCGCCTTCTTGAAATACCCAACCGCCTGTTTCCCGTCCTTCCGGTAATAATAGATCTGGCCTATGCGAAAATAATTTTCCCCGGCTTCGGGATTGAGCTGCACGCTTTTCTGGTACAGCTCCAGTGCCCCATCGTAACGCTTCTTAATGAGAAAAATATCGCCGAGGTAAGCGCTGGCCTGGGCGTTATCCGGATTTTTATCGATAATCTGCTGTAAAAGAGATTCGGCCATGTCGAATTTTTTTTGGAAGAAATAGCCGGTCGCTTTCCGGAGCAGTTCTTCTTCTCCTTCCTCCTGGGAGAATGAAGAGGAGGGGAGCGCCATGAGTGAAATCAGGAGAATGTTGAGGAGGATGTTTTTCATTGACATATTGTTTTGTGCCCCTGTGCATCGGTCACTGTAACGTGCATGGTTATCCTAGCAATGAAGGTTATCCATACTTTTCGATCGCTGATTAGTTAGACACGGTTTTGTCTGAAATAGCACAAATTATTTTATTTTTACATTCTTTTTTATTTCGTAAGATCAGCCATAGATCCGGATCCGCAAGGGATTTACTTCATTTTTTTTGGGCGCCGGACATTATTATCAGTTCCATTGCCGATTCCCTGATCATTTCCTCCGCCAGAGGGTCATTATAAGGTGATTTGCAGATTATTGTTTTAATACCGGCATTGATGAGCATTTTCGTGCAAATTGAACAGGGCTGATGGGTTATGTATATAGTCGCATCTTTAATCGATACGCCGTGGTATGCCGCCTGGATGATGGCGTTCTGCTCCGCGTGGAGTCCCCGGCACAGCTCGTGCCGCTCTCCCGAGGGCACGTTGAATTTCGTCCTGAGGCAGGTCTCCTCGGTGCAGTGGGTTATGTCTGTCGGGGCGCCGTTATATCCGGTCGAAAGTATGCGCTTGTCCTTGACGATAATGGCACCGACGCTGCGCCGTATGCAGGTTGAACGTGTCGACACGTCCTCCGCCAGTTTCATGAAATAATCGTCCCAGCCCGGTCTGCCCATTACTGGTCCACCTCGTACTTGAATTTTAACGCTGTCGAAAAAGGCTGGTCCGCGTGTATCCTGACCTCCGCCGTTAGGGGAATGTATGCCCGTTCGGAATTGAACAGCGACTTGCGCGGCGTAACAACGTATTCCGGATGCCCGTCAGTGTAAACTTTCATCTCGATATGATCAATGACCAGCTTCTGCAGGTCCATGTCCCCGGGTTTCAGCGCCAGGGTGGCGACCTCCTTCCCGATCGGCATTTTCACGAGGACTGTGGAACCATGCGCAATAACCAGGTCGGCGATGCCGTTGCTGAAGTACGACACCGTCTGTTTGCCTGATGCGCTCCTCGTCGTCAGTGAAAAGATGTAATTCTTCGTTGAACGTTCCTTCATAACTGAAAACCTGAACTGCAGGTCCTTGTAGTTGAATGAGGTCGAGTGGTATTCGTCCTTGGTTGTCTCACCGGCGTAAAACATATACAGGACCATGATCATGATTATATTGACAACGAATATGATAGCGGAGAACTTTTTCCGCTTTTCAGTGCGCTGGAGGCTTTCGGGCGACCGGTATCTTTTTAAGGTCTGTTCGGCCGGCGATTCATGTTGTGGTTGTTGTTCGGTCATGGATCCGGTTGTTAATGTGGTATCAAAAAAAAACGTATGACCTATCAGTGCATACGCTTTGTATCAGTGTCAACAATTTATTAATACCCGGCGTTCCGGGGAGGGTCTACAGGCTCTTTTCCAGGTCCTCGATACCTTTAAGGATTATCTTGTATTCCCGCGAATCGATATGAAAGGCATCCAGATACTGTTTGAAGTATTCAAGTTGTTCCCGCTTCCATTTATTGGCATCATGACTGTTTATCATCATTGTGGGACTCCTCTGGGGCAATAGTTATGTAAAAATATCGGTATTATGAGGCATAATCTTTAGGAGATTTTGGTGTATTTTTGCGAGGAGAAGAGGGCTTTGCGCCCCTCCCCTCCTTACCCCGCGCTTGCGACGGGAATTCGTCGAACTGAGCAGAGATCGGATTTTCGGGAAAAGTGAAGATGGACACTTTCCGGGTTATGCGTCTCCTCACTTTTCGTAAGGGGCAGGGTCAGAAAAAGGGGAGGGGTAAATAATAAGAATCATGATATGGATAATTGTTTTTCGTATCGCTTTATGCTTGTTTTCTGTATAGTTTATTTGTTATAAGGAGGGCATCCCATGGCAAATTCTATGCAACCAAAGCAATTAGCACTAAAAATAAAAACAATTTTTAAAGCTTTCACAAAAAATAATAAAATTCTTATTCCCGTTCTGGTTCTTTTATCATTATCCTGGTTCTATGCCTGCCCTGAAAAAACAATAATACCGGTTCTCGGTGCCCATGAAGGAAATTGGAATCCGGATTATTTCTGGGACTGCCCGTGGTGTACAGAATATGACAAGCATAAAGGAATAGATATTATAATGGATTTCAACACACCTGTAATATCAGCAACACCGGGGGTAATACTATATTCAGGCCGATTTGGAATTTACGGCAGGGCGATTATCATGTTAAGCCCTAAACTTCGCCTTCATTTGTACGGTCATTTGAATAGTGTGAATAAATATTATTCCCCGTTTGTATTTCGCGGTTCTGAAATAGGCCATGTCGGCAATACGGGAGAATCTGACCTCCCGCATCTGCATTATACGATATTCAGCATACTTCCGAATTTCTGGCTGTTTGAAATAAAAAACATGGGTTTTCTGAAAATGTTTTTTTTAAATCCAGACACGATCCTTAATGGGAAATAATTCAGTTTGCCATATACGTATAATAATTTCCCAAAAATCCATTGTTTGAACCTGATACCTCCCGGTTATCTCCCCATCAATGCACAAAGTACTGGACAGGGGTTTTATGAAGTAGTATAATTATTGATTATGCGAAATGTGATTTTTTTGTATCTGATAATTAACCGATATAATATCATATCGAAAAGGATGATGTTTCAATGGAACGAAAAAAATCATTAATCCTCATACTGGCACTGCCATTGCTCATATTTGTCATTTACATGGTAAAGCAGTTTACCTCGGGACCGGATGAAAAACCGGTACATGATAAAAAAAAACATATATCTAACGAGTTTGATTCCATGCAGATGGCTATGGATTATGGGCAGGTCGATGAAGAGCCGCCCCTGGATGTTTCTTTGATCGAAAAAAAATTAGATTCATACCCGAAAAAACACTTCATCTCGGATGTGATCCTGGAAAAAAGTGTGGTATGCACCGATGAGGACATTGACGTGAATGTCATATTGGAAAATCCGGATGGATCGACATCAGACCTGCTCTGCCTGATCGGCGGCCAGATCGGGCCGAAGTCTGCCGTCCGTTTTACTGATCCGGGTCAAGAGGATTTGTTGATTATCGTCCGTGACAAGGAAGGGAATGTTGACTGGAAGAAGGTATCCGTACAGATTACAGAATGTCCGGATAAGCCGTCTCTTACCATCAGTTACGCCTATAGTAATATACGCGCTGAGGCAGTCGACTTTACAATCACAGAGAAGAAAAACATCGAGTGCCCCTGCACGTATGAATGGGACTTCGGCGACGGGACCCCTCCCGTGAGCGGTAACGAAAGCCAGACCCATGATTACGGAGGGCGGAGCCAGGAGGCCTTTACATCCACATTTATCGTATCGGTGAAGGCGGCCGGCTTGAAAAACAGGAATGGTATTGGCCGTGCCACTGTCTCATTTGGGAATGCGTACTGGATTGAAAAAGAGGTCGGGTACGCACCTCTTCCCATGGTGTACGAAATATACCCCGATCTCCGCGAGAGCAAATATTCCCTCGACATCACCGTCAGAAATGTTTATAATGAAGAGATAACGATGGAATCTGCAGTCATCACGGCCAGGGACTGCAACAATAAAAACGTATCAAAAACAACGGAAGTAAGTGCTGCATCCCTTTTGAAAGATACACGTTTCACCGGAGGGTCAGTCAGGGAAGAATCAATTAACCTGCCGCCCTCCGCGGTGCCTGACACCAATTGCAGCGTCCATGTCGTGCTTTCCGGACACATGCCAGACGGCACGCCGGTTAAGGGATTTGTATACCTTAACCGGGAATGAAGGCGTATTTCTTCAATTAATATTTGCGATCACACTTGTTATAACATCTGTTTTTTTCATATAAGCTATAAACAAATGTACCATTAAGAAATTCTTCATTAAGAAAGTTATCCCGAAATCTACTGTCACAATCACTCTTGCATTGTTGAATGGTTTGAAATTTAGTGCAGGAACCCATAACGCCGGCTAATACTAAAGCTACCACGAGCATGCATATTTTTTTCATAAAAATCCTCCTGTAGATTATTGCGACATCAATTGAAGTATAAAAAAAAAGTACCATGTTGGCAATTATCTGATTCAGGTTATTTTTAACTCCTTGAAATTGAGTATATCTTTATAATGTTTTTTTACCTACAATTCATGAATTATTAAAGAGAAAAGCACGGATATACAAGATAATAGCATCAAGTCGAAAAACAGACTCAAGCTCATTCAGGGTACCGGGCAGGGTTTAAATTGATTCATGGGGAGATGTGAGTCAACTCCGGTTACGGAAGGGACAATGGACGCATGATTATTTACACTGGGTGGCAGCGCGGTTCTGGAATCTTGAAATCGATGGGCTTCCGGTCTGCCATGGATTTATTAACCGGTGCCGGTTTCACTTTATCTTCATCGCACCCTCGATGTCAGCCGAGGAGCGCATGAATTTAAGAGTACGGGGGGGATCGCTCCGCTTTTCCTCCGGCTTTGATTTCAGCGAGAGAGCCTTATCCGCACATGATGCCATACAGAGACCGCACCCGATACACCGTCCTGTATTTATTTCAGCGGTGCCTCCAGGGCCGATGGTAATGGCATCCATGGGACAGCGCTCGATGCATGCGCCGCAGCCCGAGCAGGGGCCGCTGTCGACCGAGCAGTAATGGTTTGTTGTAATCAGGTGCGCCGGGTTTGGTAATTTTTTCAGCACCCTGAGTCCGCCGCAGCAATCGGGACAGCAGTTGCATATTGCACCCGGGTCGATGCTGTTGGGGATCTGGTGCACCAGTCCCGATTCTTCGGCGGTGTCGAGTACCCGGAGCGCCTCATCTCTGCTGATCCTGCGGCCGAACCCCTGTTCGATATAGTAGTCTGCGTAGAAGCCAAGAATCAGGCAGACATCCAGGGGATGATTGCATTTGCTTCCGAGTTTACGCTGCTGCTCGGCGCAGAAGCAGGGGGCCAGAGCGATACGGTCCTGTTTCATGATGATGTCCCGTACGTCTTCGTACGGGGCAACGGGCCGGTCGATACGGACCGGGCTGTCGATAGGGATGGACCTGAGCGGTACCAGTGGCTCATTGATGTCCTCTGGACGCCTGGCTTCGGGGACCTTTTCCGCCCAGATATACTCTTCATATAGTTCCGCAAGCTCGCGGTCCACCCTGCCGGCCTGGTGCTCCACCAGGCCGTGCGCAAAGGGGGCCGCGGCAAAGAGATATCCGCCAATGGTCCTTTTTGGGAAGACCAGCCCCTTATTTGCCATCTGCGCGAGTATGCGCGCCGCTTCATCCGATCCATGGCCGCTCCGCGCGGCAATTTCTTCAACGGTCTCAAGGTCCGGAGTCAGGGCAAGGTACATGCAGGCCTCTCCCTCGGTGAAGAGTTTTTTCAGGAATTTCATCTCGACGCCTGTCTTCGAGGCGGGGAAATACGCGCTGTGGCGAGCAACGTGCGTCCTGAGCTGCCGGTATATGTCGTGGTCCATGCGATCCTCCAATTTATATACTTGTCATATATTCATCACAATGCGGGTGGCGCAATTCTTTTTCAATATCCAGATAACAGCTGCTGTATCTTACCGATAACTATCGGTATATATTACCAGATTTTCGGGTCATGAAGAGGTCAATTATAGAGACCAGGCCTTCAAAACGTCCGCACGCAGGGTGGCAATATCTTGATGTTGTGTTGGATATTATTCCCAACAATCGCCTACCATTATTTGCTTGAAAGAGATGTTTGTCAATTAATGTTAAAAAATTCCTGCGGCAGGGAAGCCGCGGGGGGCAATCGTCTGTAGGAGTCTGCATACGATTGCCCAACAGTGATAATTATTTCATAGATTAAGACCAGACCGCCGCAGGCGCGGGGTGATGAAGAGCACGAGAGGAAAAGGGGGAGCCACCCCTCTTCCTCTCGCAAATTTACCCGACACGATTCCGGGTCAATGCATGGGAACCCTGCGTGCATAAAAAAAGGCGGTCCCGACTAGTCGGGACCGCCTTTCGCGTAATTCGTGATATAAGCGATATTAGTCGCAGAGCTCGAACATAGCCGCTGCGCCCATGCCGCCGCCGATACACATAGACTCGATACCATACTTGACGCCCTTTCTGACCATGTTGGCCACGAGGGTGGCAAAAATTTTAGAGCCGGTGCATCCCAGCGGGTGGCCCAGTGCGATAGCGCCGCCGCTGATATTGATTCTGCAATCCGGTGAATCGGAAAGCCAGTACTTCTTGTCAGCGATGCCGAGCTGCTGCGCGCAGTAGATGGCCTGTGACGCGAAGGCTTCGTTGAGTTCGAAAATGAGGCTTTCGGTCTGGAGCTTCTTCAGGTCCCATCCAACCAGTTTGCAGAGTTTCGGAATCGCGTACGCGGGGCCTACGCCCATTTCGTCGGCCTTGCAGCCGGCCACGGTGTAACCCACAAGCTTGACAAGAGGCTTCATGCCGTATTTCTTAACCGCATCTTCGCTCATGATAATCGATGCGCCTGCACCGTCGGTGGTCTGTGAGGAGTTGCCGGCGGTGACGGATCCGGTTGACGAGAAGGCCGGTTTCAGCTTTTTCAGGCCGTCTATCGTCGTTTCCGCGCGGACACCGTCGTCAAAATCCTGCACAAAAGTCTCACGAACGATGGTGCCGTCCTGCTTTTCGACGAACTTGTCTGCCGTGGTGGGAACTATTTCCGTGAATGTTTTGTTCTTCTGAGCTGCAGCAGCCTTCATGTTTGAATGATAGGCGAATTCATCCTGCATTTCCCGGGTGATTTTATACCTGTTCGCAACGTTCTCGGCGGTGATACCCATGGACATGTAGACATCCGGTTTTTCTTTAGCCCAGTCGGCCAGAGGCCTCGGCATATTGCCGCCCATGGGGACAATCGACATCGACTCAACGCCGCCCGCCATGTTGACTTCGGACCAGCCTGCCATTACTTTCAGGCAGGATATGGCTATAGACTCAAGTCCGGATGAGCAGAAACGGTTTACCGTTGCGCCGGAAACTGAATCAGGGAATTTGGCAATCTGAAGGGCAACACGGCCCAGGTTCAGTCCCTGCTCGGCTTCGGGGAAAGCACATCCCAGCATGAAATCGTCGATGGCGCTCCTGTCGAGCTTGATTCTGTCAACGGCGGCATTCATCGCCTGGACGATGAGCTTTTCGGGTCTTGTTTGTGCCAGGGCACCCTTGCCGCGGCGGCAACCGGGTGTTCTTACTGCACTGACTATATAAGCATCTCTCATATGTTTCCTCCTGTATTCAAATTATTGTTATATCATCAACGGCTTGCCGGTATTAAGTATATGCTCGGCCATTTTCTGGGTCTCTTCGGTCTTCCATAGGTCGACAAAAGCTTCCCGCTCGAGTGTGCAGAGATAATCTTCAGATACGAGCTGACCCTGTCTGGCTTCGCCGCCGGACATACAGTAGGCGATCTTCTTCGCTATGAATTCCATGTGTTTCGGTATGTAGCCGCCGGACCGCATGTTGAGCATTTCGGCCCAAATCATACCCTGGGCTTCCTGTCCCATGGCCGGGTATTTTTTCTTTGCGGGAGGAGCATATCCGTCATCAAGGAGTTTCAAGCACTCTTTCTTCGCTTCGCCGATGAGGTTGTCTTTATTGAACACGATTCTGTCGGTGGGCCGCAGGAAGCCGTTTTTGCGGGCTTCGGCGGCTGACATGCCGACTTTTGCCTGTGCCACGTTCATGAAGGCCGGGATGAAGTAGGCCGCGTAATCAGCGAGCTTCACGTTGCCCGGAACGCTTTCCATCATGCGCTGCCAGAGGTGGATCATTCCGCATCCGCCCGGAACGAGACCGGCGCCGATTTCAACAAGACCCATGTACAGTTCAGCGTGCGCGACGATCTTATCAGCAGCAAGGCAGAGCTCACATCCGCCGCCCAGCGTCATGCCGTAGGGGGCTGCAACGATGGGAATAGGAGCGTATTTCATGCCCATGATGCCGGTGTGCACGTTTTTGATGAAGCTGTCGATTTCGCTGAATTTCTTGGCTTTGGCAAGACTGAGCATGAAGCCGAGGTCGCCGCCTGCCGAGAATGCTCCCGGGAATCCCGGTGCCTGGTTGCCGAAAACAATACCGCGGCCGTTCTCGACTACGTATTCTGCTGCTACCTGCATGAAGTCAACCATGTTCTTGTTCACGGCGTTCATCTTGGTGTGGAATTCTATGTCGAAGATGCCGTCGCCCAGGTCGATGAGTGAAGCCGAGTCGTTCCCCTTGACGAACTTTTTGTTCGCGCGGAGATTGACGAGGTTGATCGCCAGGTCGCTGGTCGGAACTTCTTTATACTTCATGGTCTTCAGATCGTAGAACATCTTCTTGCCTTTCTCGATCTTGTAGAAAGAATTGACTTTCTTGGTGACCATGGCCTGGATTTTCTTCGGAATCTTCTTCCCTTCTTTCTTCATCTTATCGACTGATTTTTTGAAGCCTATGGCATCCCATGTTTCGAAGGGGCCCAGTTCCCAGTTATATCCCCATTTCATCGCGTTGTCGATCTCGACGATGGTGTCGGATATTTCAGGGATCCGGTTCGCGGAGTATATCAGGGCGCTGGCGGTGGCTTCCCACGCGAACTTGGCGCCTTTATCCGTTCCGTAGACAACTGTCTGCATCTTTTCGGGAAGGGTGGCCGCTTTTTTAGCTGCTGCAAGGCATGGGAAATCGGCCTTGTCGAAGGTCACATAATCCATGGTCTTGTAGTCGAGCACTTTGTTGATTTTTTTCCAGTCGGGGGTGATTTCTTTTTTGTAGAAACCGCCTTTTGTTTTGTTGCCGAGCCACTTGTTCGCGACCATCTTGGCCACGAAATCCGGCAGCTTGAGGCCGTCGCGGGACTCATCTTTCGGGCAGAGTTCATAGCAGTTGTTCGCCACGTGCTGGAACGTGTCAAGACCGACCATATCAGCGGTCTTGAATGCCGCGGTTTTCGGCCTTCCGAGAACGGGGCCGGACATCGCGTCGACTTCCGGTATCGTCAGTCCCATTTCCTGCATGATTTTCATGCTGTTGACCATTGAATAAACGCCGATCCGGTTTCCGATAAAGTTCGGGGTGTCCTTCGCCCATACAATTCCTTTGCCGAGTTGTTTTTCAGCGAATTCCGCCATGAACTTGAGTAAGTCCTTCTTGGTTTCCTTGCCGGGAATAACTTCGAAAAGGTGCATGTATCGCACCGGGTTGAAGAAGTGCGTTCCAAAGAAATTCTCTTTGAAAGCCTTGCTCCGGCCCTGGGATATCTTGTTCAGGGGAAGACCGGATGTATTGGTAGTTATGATCGTGCCTTTCTTCATGATTTTTTCAATCTTCGCAAAGAGATCCTGCTTAACCTTCAGGTTCTCAACGACCACTTCGACGATCCAGTCGCAGTCGGCGAGCTTTTTAAAATCATCTTCCAGGTTTCCAAGGGAAATAAGTTTTGAATCCTCTGCTTTATCCATGAAAAGCCCTGGTTTTGCTTTCATAACGCCCTCGAATCCGGCGTTGACAATCCTGTTCCTCGCTTTCGGATCTTTCTTCTCATCGTCTTTTAGATCGAATGGAACGATATCCAGTAGCAGAGTTGGAATGCCCGCGCTGGCACAAAGAGCGGCTATACCTCCACCCATTATGCCAGAGCCTATAACGGCTACTTTTTGGATCCTTCTAACCATAGAGACCTCCTGTTTAAGTCTGATATTTTTGAATATATTTTTTTTGGGAGAAAAGCTATAGTGAAGCTATTGCTATTTAACAATGATTAAGTTTTTCTCCATTTCCAGTCCACAGTAAACTAAATAAAATTATGATTCTTATAGGTCAATCATTATTTGGTTGTACAAAATGTCAATAGTTATAAGCACTCAGGTATCTAATGCTTATAAAAAAATTGTATTTCCAATTCGCAAAAAAAATTTATATCGTTTCTATGAGATGCATATAATGATGTGTCTATTGATGCGGTTAAGGGTGTGTTGAAGAGAAAATTAGCAGGGATAATCGTAAAAAAGTAAGATCATGGTTCTGATTCTGGCGATGATGTCCGGTCAGGGCGATTAATAACCTACTTGTGCTCGAAATTTTAAAAAGCGGTCTTTATTTTAAGTTGACAACATGACAGTAAGTTCAAAAATGGATAAGAGAAATCCGGCGCCGTACCCAAGTGGCTAAGGGAGAGGTCTGCAAAACCTTTATGCAGCGGTTCGAATCCGCTCGGCGCCTCATATCCCGCCCAGGTGGTGGAATTGGTAGACACAAGGGACTTAAAATCCCTTGAACTTTTTGTTCGTGAGGGTTCAAGTCCCTCCCTGGGCAATGGCGCGAGGGCTTTTAGGGCTTTAAATTTTTAGGGCTTTAAATAGGGAACCTCATTTTTAGGTAATAATCAATATTCTTCATCAGGGTAATAAGCTTCGGCCGCAGAATATCAATTCCTTCCTGTACATCCGAAAAATAGTTAAACAGCCCCAGATCCTCCGGTGAAATGAGGCCGTCCCTGACAAGGCGGTCAAAATTGATGATGTCGCTCCAGAATTCCCGGTCATAGAGGAGTATGGGGATATTGATTTTCTCCATTTTGCGCGTCTGCACCATGGTCAGCGTCTCGAAGAGCTCGTCCATGGTCCCGTAACCGCCGGGAAATATGATGATCGCCTTTGCATGGTAGAGGAACCAGAGCTTTCTCATGAAAAAATAGTGAAATTTAAACATCAGTTCCGGGGTGATATACTTGTTGGGCGCTTGTTCAAAGGGAAGATCGATATTAAGTCCGATGCTCTGAGAGCCGGCCCGGGTTGCTCCCAGATTGGCGGCCTCCATGATGCCGGGACCTCCTCCGGTGCAGATATAGAAGGGATGACCCGTTTCTCTTTCGATTTCCCTGCTGAGGTTTGCCAGGGCAAAGGCGAAATCGGCTGCCATGTTGTAATACCGCTTTTCACTGGCATCGCTGGCGCCGTCAGGGCGAGTACGGGCTGATCCAAAAAAAACTACCGTATGCTGGATATTCTTCTCACGGAAACGTTTTTCCGGCTCCAGGTATTCGCTTAAAATGCGGATGGACCTGGCCTCCCGCGAGTGCATGAAGTCAGGATCGTCGAAGGCTGTTTCCAGCTTTTTCTCTTTCATTTATATCTGCGTTTACGCTTCATGTTGAAGATGGTGCCGTCGGTGTGCTCAGAGACGCATTGGGACAGAATTTTTTCCTTGTCGATGAGGTCGATAGTTATGGCGTCCATGAAGTGCAGTATGACTTTAAGGCCCGCGCCTATGCCGCGGAGGGGGATTTCCTGGCCGTTTAACCGTACCTTGATCTTGCTTTTTTCCGACTCGGTGGCGTAGCTGATTATCTGGTTCATGTAAGTCGTCGTTCCGGCCTGGGGGGTTGAGTGAAGGATATTGAATATGTCAAGGCCCTTTCCGTGGTCAATAATGGTGGCGTCAAAAATGTCCCGGGATATGGTGTACCGGATGGTAATGTCGCGGCGGTCATCGTCAGCCTCGACCCTGCGGTGGAGGTTCTGGTTGGTTTTCATGGTTTCTTGTACGGCATTGGTGATAGCCTCGTCCATGGACAGCACTATTTCATCAATGTCGTCCTGGGTATACCGGACTTTCCGCAGGTCGACTATCAGCCGCTCTATAACCTCCGGAATCACGGCGGTATTGGCCGAATAGCTGTTAAGGAAATCTATGTCAGGATTGCGAGTGCTCATGCCATGAAAAATCTGTTTTTAACCAATCTGCTACACAATTAAATTTTTATAGAAAAAAATCAATTATTAATTTACCACTCTAATGGATAATAACAATTTTTATATAATAAAGCAAATTTTAATAGGATTTGTTCCATAACCTGATTAGTCTTAACCCCCTGCTGGCGGTCCGGGCTATATTATTTATGGTAACGATATATTGGACAGGGATATAATATACTATTAGCATCATTACTATTGGGACCCCACTACAATAGTGTACAGGGACCGCCGGCTGTGACAATTTTTTTTGTTGCCATGAAACCCGATAAAAGCTTTTATCTTCATTGTTCGTCATTTTTATAAATCTGTACATGAGGACTCGTGGATATAATGAAAAAACTCATACCTGTTATCCTTGCTATTATAATAACTTCCGGCTGCATACAGAAGAAGTATACCGATGAGGCGGCAGCCCTTTCCCGAGACATGAAGCTTGAGTGGAAAATCGGCCAGATGATAATGGTAGCGGTGCCCGGTTCCACCATGAACCGGGACGTGGAGATGATACTGAAACAATACCGTCCGGGCGGTGTGATTTTATTCGGATACAATCTTTCTACTTTTAATAACAATAAGAAATTTATTGAGGATATGCAGGCGGCATCATTCAGGCATGGCGGCGTCCCCCTCTTCGTGTCCATCGACCAGGAAGGGGGCAGGGTGGTACGCGTTGTCGACGGCGTGACCCAGTTTCCCGGTAACATGGCGGCCGGTGTTTGCGGCGATCGGGACCTGGCGTACCGATGGGGGCGGGCCCTTGGCCTGCAGCTGCGCCTCACCGGTGTCAACATGAACCTGGCGCCGGTGCTGGATGTTAATAATAATCCTGACAATCCCGTCATCAACACCCGCTCATTCGGAAGCGATCCCCGACTGGTGGCCGGCATGGGAGTGGCATACATAAAGGGTCTTCAAGAGTCCCGCTGCATCGCCGTGGGAAAGCATTTCCCCGGCCATGGTGACACCAACAGGGACTCCCATCTTACCCTGCCGGTGATACGCTATGATATGCAGCGTCTGGAGCGCGTCGAGCTGGCGCCCTTCAGGAAGGCGATCGGAGCCGGCGTCGAGTGCATCATGACGGCCCATATCGCTTATCCGGAGATCCTGGGGAACAACGATCCCGCCACGGTGTCGAAAAAGTTTTTAACCGGCATCCTGAGGGATGACCTCGGCTTTCGCGGCCTGGTCATTACCGACGATATGGAGATGCACGCCATATCGAGGAGGCAGGAGATGGGCGAGGCAGCGGTGCGGTCAATCATTGCCGGCGCCGATATCGTCCTTATTAGCTCGTGGGAGGGGAGCATGCCGGCGATCACCAATGCAATCAAGAAGGCGGTGCGCGAGAAGAGATTATCCGCTGCCAGGATCGACGATTCGGTGAATAGGATACTGGAGGCGAAAATCAGGTATGGCATCATGGCGATGGAAAACAATACGATCCGGCCGGGACGTTTCGTACCTAACGAAAAGGACCTGAAGGCTCTCGATGATGCGGGAAGGGTGAACGTCGAGCTGTCGCGCGGGGGCATTCTCCGCTTCGGCGGCAGGGACAGGGTTTGTCCGCCCGCGGGCGTGACCCGCGTCTTCATGACCCGGAACCGCATTTTACAAAACGAGCTGTCGCGAAAGAGCAATAATGTTCTTATCAACAGCCTGGGCGAGCTTGGCCGCTACAGGCCGACCGGGGAGAAGAAGACCGTTTTCTATCTCCACCTCTCTTCACCGGACCACGGACTGGTCCGGAACGCAGCCGATTTCTGCAAAAAAACAGGCATGGGCTTCGTGCTGGTGTCGAGCGGCAACCCCTTTCCCCTCACGGTGACGGGTGCCGCCCCGGCGGGGCTTCTCTCCTTTTCTGATACCGGGGAATCGGTCCGCCAGCTGGGCCGTTGCCTCAACGGGGAATTCAGGCCGGCCGAAAGCGGTTCCCTTCTTCTGGGGATTGAGAAGGGGAAATGACCGGCGGCATTTATATCCATGTTCCATTCTGCAGAAGGAAATGCGACTACTGTAATTTTTATTCCATACCCGCGGACCTCTTCTCCCGGTACGATGTCATTCCGGATGTCTATATCCGCAGGCTCTGCGGTGAAATAACCGACAGGCTTCCGGTTGCCGGCTTTTCATCGTCCGACACGGTCTACTTCGGGGGCGGCACGCCGTCTCTCCTTGCGGCCGCTCAGGTGAAAGAGGTGCTGGACCGCGTGCGGGACCGCATGGAGTTGGACCCGGGCGCGGAGATAACCATGGAAATAAATCCCGGTGATGTTTCGGCTGACGCCCTTGCGGGCTTCAGGGACGCCGGAGTGAACCGCGCGGTCCTGGGCGTGCAGACGCTGTCCGTGCGGCTCCACCGCCTGATCGGAAGGTCGGCCTCTCCCTGCACGGCCCGCGATCTGGATATTTTTTTCAGCGTGCCCGGCATCGCGCAGTGCGTCGACATCATTACCGGCATTCCTAGCCAGAGCGCGGCTGAACTGACCAGTGACATTGACAAGGTGGCAGGTTACCGCCCGCGGCACATATCAGCCTATATCCTGTCGATCGAAAAAAACACTCCCCTGTCGTGGAGGTTATATCTGGACGAGGCGGATGAAATTAAACAGGCCCGGCTCTTTGAACTGACCATGGAGAGGATGAAAGGACACGGGTACGACCATTACGAGATATCCAACTATGCACTGCCGGGTTTCGAATCGAGGCACAACATGAAGTACTGGGGTTTTGAGCCGTACATCGGGTTCGGGCCGGGCGCCCATTCCTTCATTAGCGGCGAGCGTTACATCAACGCCATGACCGTTGATGAGTATGTCCGTTCTGCGCGAGCGATCCTGACCCATGACGCGAGATCTGCCGGCTCTGCGGCGGTCGAATATATTATGACGGGCCTTCGCCTGTTAAAAGGGATGTCCCTCGAGGAAATGGAGGAACGCCTTGACTTCCGCCTTCCCGCCGCAGTCATGGAAAGGATCAGGAAGGCGGAATCGGACGGGCTGGTAACGGTGATCGAAAATAACGGGGTGCGGACGATACGCCTCACGGATCCGGGCATCATGATCGCTGACACGGTCATCTATAACATCGTTGAAGCACTATTGTAATTACAAAATTCCATCGAAAGCCGGAAGAATGATCTCGCAGAGGCGCAGAGACGCGGAGAAGCGCAGAGGAAAAGATTTGATCATTCCCTGCAATAATTTGAAAGGAATGTGACGATTATGAACATGAAGCCTTTTCTTTGGCTGTTTAAATATTCCAATAATTTATCAAAAATGAAATCGATTTTGAAGTTAGAAGTATAATATCAAGCAAACACAACTGAAATATCATATAATATGATTATTAATTAACAAACTCTCCGCGCCTCTGCGCCTCTGCGAGAACAGCTTCTTTTAAATTCTTGAGACTTCAGGTCTAATCAGGGTCGCGGATGACGAAATACTTTTTGTAGTTTTCGTGCATACGGCGGTAATATTCCTCGGCATTCCCGTCGCCGACGGCGAGGTAATAGTAGGCGAGGAGCTGGCTCGCCCTGATGACGAAGGTGTTGAGGTCCCTCCCTCG
This sequence comes from Spirochaetota bacterium, assembly GCA_041753395.1. Taxonomy (GTDB): domain Bacteria; phylum Spirochaetota; class UBA4802; order UBA4802; family UBA5550; genus RBG-16-49-21. The sequence continues at coordinate 168,636 of JBGSUQ010000001.1, read as the reverse complement.
CAGGCCCTTGGTGATCTCGTAATCTCCGATTTTCATGAGCTGAACTGCTATATTCAGGTGCTGGATGTATTTGACGACATCGCTTTTGAGCTCCTTGTTGTTGTTCAGCACCATCTGGGTGATCTTTTCCTGGTCCAGGGTCCCTGAGAGAAGAAAATACTTTTTTATGGAAAGCATCGATGTGCTGAGGAGGGCCTTGTTATAGCCGATCTTCAGGCGGTTCCGGAGCATCTCGTACGCGTTGAGCCTCTGGTTGTCAGATTCGGGCATGACGCGGTTCTTGGTCTTGTAGAGCTTGAACGCGACTGTCTCGATCTCCTTGCAGTCCGGGTCGGAATTGATGACCGCCGAAAGCTTGTTGTAGTTGTTGGGATTCCGCTCAAGTATCTTGATGAAGACCTCAACCCCCTTCATCGCCTCGGCGTAGACCTGCGGCGTGTTGGCGGTGAAATCCCTCATAGTGAGGCACTTCATGCCTTCTATTATAAGGGGTGACTGTGCTGTTATAACCAAGGCATCCATGTCGGGCTGGAAGTCCTCAGAGGAGCGCCTCCTCTGAGGAGGGGGGAGGCGCTTTGACTCAAGTTTCTCGTCCGGGATCTCCTTCCGTGTCTGGTGCGGGGCCTTCCCCGCCGGTTTTTGCTGCGTGGGTTCGTCAAAAGTAAAAAGATCGTCGATCTCTTTACTTTTTTTATTGTCTACCGGTTCATCTTCGAACAATGAGTCAAATTCGTCTATAGCCATTGTGCCCTGTCTCCATCCCTGTCGAATGGGGCGGGAAGCCGTGACAGCGGTGCATGTCCGCCATCCATGCTGACCGGGTCGCCCCTCAAGCGCTTTATTTCAATACATGGCAATTCCATTTTGTCAAGCCTGTTTTACGGGCTCCGCCGGGCTGCGCCCCTGGAAGACCGTACCAATAATTATCTTGATTAATTCCGGTGCCTGTGCGACATTTTGCCGTCTGTAAATATTTTCTTTTAATCAATTGCCGGAGCAACCTCATGAAAATCGTCAAGGCCGTAATCATCACTCTGATCATTGCCATTACCGCCATATTTTCCTTCCAGTTTCATCTGAAACGGCAGTTTGAAAAGTCCGTTGACGATCCTGGCGGGACCGTCACGGTGAAAGGGCTCACCGGCAATGTCACAATACGCCGGGACGAACTGGGCGTGCCGTATATAGAAGCGAAAAATGAGGATGACCTGTTTTTTGCTACCGGCTACGTCACCGCTTCTGACCGCCTGTGGCAGATGACGGTAATGAAAATGGCCATGGAAGGGAGGCTTTCCGAGATCATCGGCGCGGAAGGGCTTAAGACCGACCTCTTTATGAGGTCCCTGGGCACGGAGGACGCCATCGACGGGATATTGAAGAGCATGGACCCCGTTATGATGAAGATACTGGAAAGCTATTCCCGGGGCGTTAATGCCTATGTCGATTCACACCCGAGCCTGCCCGCTGAATTTTACCTCACCCGCTACCGGCCCGAGCCGTGGGCGCCGCGGGACTCCCTCTATGTCTTCGCCATGATGAGTCTTAATCTCTCCTTCAATTTTATCGAGGAGCTTGATTTTATCAACCTTGCCGCGCGAATGGGCTACGAAAAGGCCGCGTACCTGCTCCCGGTATATCCGGGCGATGACCTTCCCTTCGAGGAGGCGAAAAAACTTTCCGAGATAAACCATCGCGCCCTGAACAAAATCGCCTTCGGCTGGGATGGCGTGCGGGACAGTCTGCGTGAGATCCTCTCTCTTGGCGTCCCCGCATCGAACAACTGGGCCCTGGCCGGGACCAGGACGAAGAGCGGCCGGCCCATCATCTGCAATGACACGCACCTGGCCCTTATGATGCCCAACGTGTGGCTCATGGTGCACCAGAAATGCCCCGGCTTTGACGTGGCGGGTGTTGCCGCCCCCGGCCTTCCCATCGTCAGTCTCGGCTTCAACGGCAGGGTCGCATGGGGCGCCACCATGGTCATGGCGGACAACCAGGACATCTTCGTGGAGCAGTTTAAGGACGTGGACGGAGCGCCCCACTACCTGTATAAAGGGTTATGGATCCCGGCGCGGATAAAAACAGAAACCTTCAGGATAAGAGACGGGCAGACCGTTACCAGGAAGATCAGGTATACGGCCCATGGCCCAGTCCTGAATGATGCCCTTTCCATCATCACCATGCCGCCTGAAATGCCGGTGCAGCCCCTCCCGGTTAAGAGCGATTACGGCCTGGCCCTTTCCTGGGGTATCGGTGACGGGGCACGCACCATCAACGCCTTCCTGGGCCTCTGCAGGGCGCAGGACGCGGCCGGGGCGCGGAAAGCGGTGCTCGAAATGGACAGCACGTACCTGAACATTGTCTATGGCGACGCGGTAAATATCGGCTGGCAGGTTTCGGGCAGGTACCCGAAGAGGAAGAAGGGGACCGGCCAGCTCCCGTCCCCCGGCTGGACCGGTGATTACGACTGGAACGGCTTTACGACTTCGGACGCGAATCCGCACGCGGAAAACCCGGCGCAGGGATATATCGCCACGGCGAACAACAGGACCGTGGATAAAAAGTTCCCCCTCCAGATGAGCGCCAGCTGGTATAACCCGGAGCGGGCGGAGCGCCTCCACCATGTGCTGGGCCAGATAAAGAACGCCACCGCGGAGGAGATGATGAAGCTCCAGTACGACCGCTATTCCCTCATGGCTAAAAAGATCCAGGACCTTCTCTTCAGGGGCGAATCGGCAAAAAAATTGCGCGCTGCCATCGGCACCCTCGGCGAAGAAAGGGCCGGGAACGTCAGGGAGGCCCTGGAATTCCTGAAGCCGGAACGGTTCAACGTCGTCATGGAGGAAGACTCGGCCCCGGCAGCGGTGATGGGCGCATTCATGCATACCGCGACACGCTGCGTCTTTCTTGACGAGCTGGGACCGGAGGGGAGCATCGCCTGGGAATCGTTCCAGGACGCGTCTGAGATATCGTATTCGGCCCTTCAGGACCATCTCCTGGGCCGTGAGGATTCCCCCTTCTGGGATAACGTCAGGACAAAAAGGAAAGAAACCAAGTGGATGGTGATGGCCGAGGCGCTGAGCGATGCCATCGTCCTATGCGAGGACCGGATGGGCAGCGCCAGGAGAAAATGGCAGTGGGGAAAGCTCCACACCTATCACTGGGAGCACGATTTCACGAAAAAGATACCCCTCTTCCACGGGTTCTTCAATCGCGGTCCCTATCCTGCCGGAGGGGACGGCCACACGGTGAACGTGGCGACGCCGGCATGGGGCTCCGATTTTAATGTCACCATTATACCGGCAATGCGCCTTGTGGTGGATTTCGGCCTGAAAGAACCGGCGCGCCTCATCTGCACACACGGGCAGTCAGGCAATCCCTCGAGCGGGCACTATGACGACATGCTTCCCTACTGGCTGAGCGGGAAAAACCATCCGCTGCCTTTCGGGAGGAAGGCGGTGAAAGCGCAGTATGAGGATGTGCTGGTGATGAAGCCGGAGCATTCTAAGTAGGGGACACGGCATGCCGTGCCGGCACGAAGCTAAGTATAATGATAAAAAAAATAAGATTTATCATCTGCGTCGCGGCCCTTCCGGCCTGTTTGATGGTATTAATCAACAGGACGGCAGCCCAGTATTTTGACATGGAATATTATCCCATCACTGTTCTGAAGACGGCCGCGACATCCAGTCTTGTTGAAAAGGGGAAGCCTGAAGATTATTATTCATCGGACAGGGCCCTCGATAATTCCTCGGCCACGGCGTGGTGCGCCGCTTCGGGGAAATCAGGGGGCGAATACCTGGAGGCTGCTTTCGAGGCGAGGGCCTTTTCCGGCCTGGCGGTCCTGAACGGCTGCGGCACCACAAAAAAACTGTATCATGACAACAACAGGATAAAGGAATATGTACTGACGCTGTATCTGAAGAACGGGGACAAGATCGTAAAAAAAGGCACCCTTTCGCCGAAGGCGTGCAATGATGAGCACCCCGCGGTGCCGAACAAGAGCGGCAGCTGCTACCTGGAATACAATGTAGGCGGCGAACATATCGCCTTTGACAGGCCCCTCTGCCTCCGCGGCTTCAGGTTTGCCGTTGTTTCCGTTTATAAAGGAAATAAATACAACGATACCTGTATAGCGGGGATAAAGCGTTTCTCATATCGTGATAGTCATGAAGCAGATTATGATGGTGAAGAATCAAGGAAGAAAGCCATTATTGAAGCGGAGGCGTGTGGTGTGAGGTAGGGACAACGCCTTTGCATATCGACATTATTCTTTCCCGCGCAGCGTCATCAACATCAATCCTTTCGGCTATTCTCGCCGGAACCGGGGAAAATAGTTCCAACCGTTCCTCTTTCGTCGGATGCTTGAAGCTCATAAAGACCGCATGGAGGCAAATAGACCCGTCCGAAAGCTTTTCGGCTGATCCGTAGGTTTCATCTCCAGCAATGGAGAGCCCCTGCATGGATAGCTGGGCCCTGATCTGGTGTTTCCTGCCGGTCAGGAGGTGGACCAGAAGGAGTGTATAGCGGTCGTTGGACGCCACTGCCCGGTATCTCAATTTTGCGGTTTTAACGTTCCTGCTGCCGCTCGCGGCCTTTTCCGAGTAACCCCGTTTTTCAACCAATAGATCTTCACATTCGACCCACGCACTTTCATCTAACTGCTTCTTTTTCTCCACCAGGGCAACATATATTTTAACCACTTCGCGGCCGGCAAACTCCCGGTGGAGCCGCTCAGCAGCCTTGGAGGTCCTGGCGAAGACCATGATGCCGGAAACAGGTTTATCCAGGCGGTGCACCAGACCAATAAAGACTTTGCCCGGCTTACTATATTTTTCTTTGATATAATCTTTAACCAGTTCAAGGAGGGAATGGTCGCCGCTGCTGTCTCCCTGGGAAAGGATGCCGGCTTCCTTTTCCACCGCAATGAGATGGTTATCTTCATATAATATATGCAATTTCATTGTTTAACCCCCGGTAACCCCAGTCTCCCCGCATCAATAAGCGTTGAGTTCCAGCCGGCATCCTGTGGCTCCCCCGCGCCCCCTCCGGGGGACGGGGGGATAAATTTATTAGATATAATATCAAAAATATTATTGACGCTGTAAGGCGTTGTCAGTATTTTACACTAGATTATTTGATATTATTTTTTCAAGGAGATTTCAATGAGAAAATTTTATATGTTCTCAGCGGTAATGGCCCTGGTTATGGCGTTTGCTGTTTCCAACGTCATAGCGAACCCGAAGATCAATCAGCAGCACGCTGGCAAGAAAAAAGACGGCAAAGCTGTTAATTGCGGATTTTGCCACACCGCGAATAAAATAGAGAAGAGAAAGGGACAGAATGTAAAGGCCCTTGAGAAAAAACCGGCCTGTCTCGGAGCCGGCTGCCACCAATAAAAAAAACTTGAAATTTTCAGGGGTCGAACCATAGTTGCCGAAGATTCTGCGCGAGCGTGGTGGAACTGGCAGACACGCTAGACTTAGGATCTAGTGCCGAAAGGCGTGGGGGTTCGATTCCCTTCGCTCGCAATTATGCGGGAATAACTCAGTGGTAGAGTGCAACCTTGCCAAGGTTGAGGTCGCGGGTTCAAATCCCGTTTCCCGCTCAGTGAAGCCACCCGTAAGATTAAGAATTATGGGTGGCTTTTTTTATTATTAGAACCGGTGTAACTATCCCCAATCTTATCAGAGTATACAATCTGGACAAAGTGTAAAAAAATGTTTGACTCATGAGTCAACGGTAAAATATTTGATACATTCCTGCCGGATCGTGCGGCTTTTATCTGATGGACATGATATTAAAATGATATATGCAAGAGGAACCTCATGCTGAATATTACCGAGAAAAAACTTGAAAACGCAAGAATGGAACTGCAAATCAGCGTTCCGATAGAAAAAGTGGAGCTGGAATACAAGGCAGTTTTTGACAAGTTTAAGAATTATGCCAAGATCGACGGCTTCAGGAAAGGAAAGGCGCCACTGCAAATGGTGGAGGCTAGGTACCAGAAAGAAGCCGACCAGGAAGTGGCGGAAAATTTATTGAAATCGATGTTCCTCGAGGCCGTTCAGGAAAAGCAGTATACGCCGATAGCCTATCCCCGGTATGAATTTGACAGGATATCCCGGCAGGAGCCTTTTTCCTTCAAAGCCACCTTCGAGGTCCCTCCCACGGTTGAGCTCGGTAAATACAAAGGATTGTCCGCTGATGAGCAGGTCTGCGAGATTGTTGATCAAGATGTCGAAGCCGAGATTACCGCCATGCGGGAGCGCATGGCGAAGATAGATAAAAAGGAAGAGGCCGCCCAGGTACAGAACGGCGATCTGGTCAAGATAAAGGTGAAGCGGGTCGATGATGTTGTTGCGTCAGAGCGCGAGAGTGTGGATTTCAAGGAATACCAGATCGTTGTAGGAAGGAGCAAGGACGAATCAGCCCTCGACAAGCATATCACCGGCATGAAGGTCAACGAGGAGAAAGAAGTCGATGTTAAGTATCCCAAGGACTATTACCTCACGGACCTGGCGGGGCAGAAGGTCAAGTACCTGGTCGTTGTCATTGAAATAAGCATGATGGAACTGCCTGCCCTTGACGAGGAATTCGCGAAGAAAACCGGCTACGAAACAATTGAGCAGTACCGGACCAAGACCAGGGAATACCTCGATAAATACATAATTGAAAAAACGAAAGGTGACGCCAAAGCCCAGATACTCAAGCAGATCGTCGAGGACAGCAAATACGATATTCCCGAATCGATGATAGAGAGCGAGATGAGCCGGCTCTTCAAGAGAACCTGCGAAAGCGTGGGCTACTATTCCGAGAACCTTGATGAATTCGCATCCATCATGGGCATCGAGCCGGACGCTTTCAGGAACAAGCTCCATGACGAAGCGACCCAGACGATTAAAACGACACTTGCCCTGTCTGAAATAGCAAAAAAGGAAGAGATGAAGGTAGATGAAAACCGCTACAAGGAGGTGGTGGAGAACATCGCCAAGCGGAATAACAAGACCGTTGAGGAGATCGAGAAAATCATTACCGAAAACGATACCAGGGAGAACATCGAGACGGAGCTGCTCCTGGATGGGGCGATGGAATTCATCTATGATAATGCCAAGGTGAAAAAGCTGAAATCAATAACCTTTGAGGAATTCACCCGGACAAGGGGCAGGAGATAATATAGTTCTCAAGATGTTTATTAAGGAACTGAGCGTTGCGATCTTGATGACCCCCGGGGGTACAGGGGGGCAATGGGATTGCCTGGTGAAGAGTTTATCCTGAAATTATTGGGGAGACTCCTCGTAATGACAATTTGAACGGAAAAATCATATAAAAACTGATTGGACGGTGTTTTTAAAATAAGCAGGAGATTAATTACTTGATATATGTCTCATTTTAATATATCTTAATTAACTGAATGTATACTAATAAATAAAAATGGGTAGTTGGAATCCGATTGTTCTGCCGAAACTATTAATAATTAAATAGAGAAAAGTTGTAACGATTTAGTGGATTCTAAATCATTAAGTGTATATATTCTTATAAGCCATCATGCCCGGATCATGAGTACGGGCCTGAGAAAAAATTTTGAGGTGTTAACAACATGAGTCTGGTTCCCTTTGTAATAGAGCAAACGAGCCGCGGCGAACGGTCCTATGATATATATTCCCGGCTGTTGAAAGACAGGATCATATTTCTCGGCGAAAGCATCGACGACCACATGTCGAGTCTGGTCATAGCGCAGATGCTGTTCCTGGAAGCGGAAGATCCGGATAAGGACATTTACATCTATATCAACTCCCCCGGCGGGATTGTCACCTCCGGGTTGGCAATTTATGACACCATGCAGTACATCAAGCCGGACGTGGCCACCATCTGCATTGGCCAGGCGGCCTCCATGGGTTCACTGCTGCTTGCCGCAGGCGCGAAGGGAAAGCGCTCCGCGCTGCCCAACTCGAGGATCATGATTCACCAGCCGGCGGGCGGCTTCCAGGGCCAGGCGTCGGATATCGAGATCCAGGCGAAAGAAATAATCAAGACCAAGAAAAAGCTGAACGAGATATATTCCAAACACACGGGACAAACCGTTGAGAAAGTTGAGAAAGACGTTGACCGTGATAACTTCATGTCTCCCCAGGAGGCGTTGGAATACGGCCTCATCGACAAAGTGATCGAAAGAAGTAAATAGCAAGGAGAGCCTATGTCCTCTAAAAAGAAAGAAGAATCGGCGCGACTCAATTGTTCCTTCTGCGGCAAGAGCCAGGACATCGTTAAAAAGCTGGTTGCCGGTCCCGATGTGTACATTTGTGACGAGTGTATTGAGCTGTGCAATGAGATCGTCGCCGAGGACCGCAGCAAGTCCTTCGAGGAGGATTTTCATAACCTGCCGAAGCCGAAGGAAATCAAGGATATACTTGATAAGTACGTCATTGACCAGGACGAGGCCAAGAAAATACTTTCCGTCGCGGTGTACAACCACTACAAGCGGATCTATTCCAATAAGAATCTGAAAAAAAACGACGTCGAGCTTGACAAGAGCAACATCCTCCTGGCCGGGCCCACCGGTTCGGGCAAGACGCTCCTGGCGCAGACCCTGGCCCGCATTCTCCAGGTGCCTTTCGCTATAGCCGACGCCACGTCCCTGACTGAAGCCGGCTACGTCGGCGAGGACGTTGAGAACATACTTCTCAGGCTTATCCAGAACGCCGACGGCGACGTGAAAAAGGCCGAGATAGGCATAGTCTATATAGACGAAATCGACAAGATATCGAAGAAGTCCGACAATCCATCCATCACCCGGGACGTGTCAGGCGAGGGCGTGCAGCAGGCGCTCCTGAAGATAATTGAGGGCACCATCGCCAATGTGCCGCCCCAGGGCGGGCGGAAGCATCCCCACCAGGAGTTCATATCGATCAACACGACTAATATCCTCTTCATCTGTGGCGGAGCCTTCGTGGGCCTCGACAAGCTTGTGGAGCGGAGGATCGGGAACAAGCTCCTCGGCTTCGGCGCGGATATAAAATCGCGGAAAGAAGAGGCCGGCGAGAACGAACTGCGGCACCTTATACCCGAGGACCTTATCAAGTACGGCCTCATACCCGAATTTGTCGGCCGTCTTCCGGTCATCGCCGTCCTGGACGAGCTTTCGCGGAACGCCCTGATCAGGATCCTCACGGAGCCGATGAACGCCTTCACCAAGCAGTACAAGAAGATTTTCTCTTTTGAGGAAGTGGAGCTTGAATTCTCCGAGGGCGCCATTGAAGAGATAGCCATCCAGTCAATGGTCCGCGAGTCCGGTGCGCGGGGGCTCAGGGCCGTGCTCGAAAAGCTTATGCTAGACCTGATGTTCGACATACCGTCGATGAATAATATCGCGAAAATCATCATCACTCGTGAAATGGTTACCGGGACCAAGGGCCCGGAAATAGTTTACCGCGAGGAGGAGAAAACCGCCTGAAAAATGGGTGATGCTGTTGTAACGAACAGTTTGTTTTTGTATCTTATTAATCGCGAATGTATTTAATTTACTAACGTGTCATTGGGGCCGTCTATTCGATCCCCCCAAACCCCCCAGAGGGGGGATTTTTTAACTCGATTAAAGCCAGAAAAGTCCCCCTCCAGGGGATTTAGGGGGCTTTTAGACAATCCCAACGCACCCATGAAGGTCATCATGAGAAAGACGATAGATTTCACAACCAATTACCCGCTGCTTCCCCTTCGAGACGTAGTTGTGTTTCCACATATGGTCATCCCTCTCTTCGTCGGGAGAGAAAAATCGGTCAAGGCTCTCGATAACGCCATGAAAAGCGACCGCCTTATTGTTCTCGCTACGCAGCGGGACGCCCACGTTTCCGTGCCGGGAAAGGACGACCTCTATGAAGTAGGCACCATAGCCGAGATACTGCAGCTCCTGAAGCTACCGGACGGGACCATCAAGGTACTGGTGGAAGGCATAGCCAGGGTCTACCTTGCCGACTATATTACGAGCGATGATACCATCGCGGTAACCATCCGGGACATCGAGCGGGAAGTGGAAGGGGGAGCCGATGCGCAGGCGCTCAAGAAGACGCTCCTGGAAGCATTCGAGAAATATATCAAGCTCAACAAAAAAGTTCCCAAGGAGGCCTTTACCTCGGCCGAGGGCATCGACGACCTCTCGCACCTCTCCGATGTGATCGCTTCCCATGTGGAAATGAAGATCGCCTACAAGCAGTCGATCCTCGACATCGGCAACCCGGCGGACCGGATCCATAAGTTGATCGAGTTCATCAACGGCGAGATCGAGGTCATGTATATCGAGAAGAAGATCCAGGGCCAGGTCCGCAAGCAGATGGAAAAGACCCAGAAGGAATACTACCTGAACGAGCAGATGAAGGTCATCAAGAAGGAGCTCGGTCAGGGGGACGGCGAGGTCGATGAAATCGAGGAGCTGAAGAAATCGATAGAAGAAACCAAGATGAGCGAAGAGGCGCGGACCAAGGCCATACAGGAGGTCAAGCGGCTGGAGAAGATGCCGCCCATGTCCGCCGAGTCGGCCGTCGTGCGTAATTATATAGAGTGGCTGAGGGACGTTCCCTGGCACAAGAAGACGAAAGATAACCGCGACATCGAGCTGGCCATGCAGATCCTTAACGAGGACCACTACGGTCTCGAGGACGTGAAGGAGCGTATCATAGAATACATCGCCGTGCGGCAGCTGTCGAAAAAGCTGAAGGGGCCGATTCTCTGTTTCGTGGGCCCTCCGGGAGTCGGCAAGACGTCGCTGGGAAAATCGGTGGCGCGGGCCCTGGGCAGGAATTTCGTGCGGATGTCACTCGGCGGCGTGCGCGACGAGGCAGAAATACGGGGCCACCGCCGCACTTATGTGGGCGCGCTTCCCGGCAGGATCATCCAGCTTATGAAAAAGTCCGGAACGGTCAATCCTCTCATCCTGCTGGACGAGGTGGACAAGATGTCGATGGATTTCCGCGGCGACCCATCATCGGCCCTGCTGGAGGTCCTCGATCCCGAGCAGAACAATTCCTTCGTTGATCATTACATGGAAGTGAACTACGACCTGAGCCAGGTCATGTTCATAACCACGGCCAACGCGCAGCACAAGATACCTGCCCCGCTCATGGACAGGATGGAGATCATCGAGATATCCAGCTACACCGAGCCGGAGAAGCTTAATATCGCGATCAATTTTCTTCTCGCCAAGCAGATCGAGGAGAACGGCCTCCAGAGGGAAAATATTGAATATTCAGATGATTCGATGCTCTACACCATCCGGCATTACACCCGGGAGGCGGGTGTACGGAGCCTCGAGCGGGTCATCGCCAAAGTGTGCCGTAAGATAGCCCGGGAGGTAGTACTCCACGGGAACGAGTACAAACGGATCGTCAACGAGGAGATCCTCCGCCAATACCTGGGCCCCATCAAGTTCAATTACGGCATCAAGGAAATCAAGAGCGAGATCGGCCTGGCAAACGGCCTCGCATGGACCGAAGTCGGAGGGGACATCCTCAATATAGAGGCGTCACTTATCAAGGGAAAGGGAAAGCTCACTCTCACTGGAAAACTGGGCGAGGTCATGCAGGAATCGGCGCAGGCGGCCTTTACCTATGTCAAGGCGAACCAGCAGTTTTTCAATGTAAATGATGAATATATCCGCAACAGGGATATTCACCTCCATGTGCCGGAAGGGGCCATCCCCAAGGACGGCCCGTCCGCCGGCATCACCATGGCGGTCGTGATGGCCTCCCTCCTGTCGGGAATACCGGTGCACTGCGATGTGGCCATGACCGGCGAGATCACCCTGCGGGGCAAGGTGCTCCCCATCGGCGGCCTCAAGGAGAAGATCCTGGCAGCGCATCGGGCCGATATCAAGCATGTCATTATTCCCCATGAAAACGAGAAAGACCTGGAGAAGATACCGGAATACGTGATGGAAAAAATGATATTCCATCCCGTCAGCACGATGGAAGAGGTGCTGTTTCTGGCCCTTGAGAGCCCGGAAAAGTTCTTCAAGGACGAAAAGAAGACCAGGATACTGTATGATCGCTGGAAAGGGACCCTTGATGAATGGAAGATAGAGATAAGCGGTACTGATGCCGAGCCGACCGTGAAGATGTAGACAACATCAACATAGAAAATAAAAAAAACGCCGCTAAAAAAGCGGCGTTTTTTGTTTTCAGGGGTGGCTCGCACCCCGCAATCTTATATTTATATGCCCTAAACCAGGGCGTGGGATGCCCGGGTTCCCCGGGCGGGTATGTGCGAGGGGGAAGGCCTTCCCGGCCTCCCCCCTTCGCGCTTCCCCCTCCGGGTCGCTCAGGCGCCGCGACGGGCTTGAGGTTTGAATTTTAAAACAATTCGTTGTTATTCCGCTGATTTCAGATTGTACACGTTTTGGCGCTGTTTTATCGGGCAATTCAATATTTCTTCACAAGTTATCGTGGATTCTGGCGCCATCCTGGGCGCGTTTTTATTTGTAGCCGGGCCTCCTGCCCGGCTTTTTTTTATATACAGTAAACCCTCAAAACATCCGCCCGAAGGACAAATGCTTATTCAACAATTTCTTAATCACAATATATCATATAAGACCCGCGTCATGGAGGCCACGGGGGGCAATCGTATGCAGTCTCCTGCAGACTCGCGCCTCCTGCGGCATCCTTGCCGCAGGTGTAATCTGTAATTCTCAATCATAGCTATAATTACTCAAAACATCCGCCCGAAGGGCGGATACTGATAGGCGATTGTTGTCTGAGGCTGCACTGAGCGAAGCGAATGCAGCCGAGTTAATCGCCAAGCCCCTCGCGGCGCCTGAGCGAGCGGGGTGATGGGGATCGAAAGGGGAAGAGGGAGGCCACCCTCTTCCCCTTTCAAATTGCCCACCGACTCTCGGTGAAAACATGCCCCGGTACGGGGCAAATAAAAAATTTGAGATCTTTTTCACCCATCTCCCTGTCTCACAGACAAACAGAAACAAGGAGTCGCCCTTATGAAAAAGATAATCTCATTATTCGCAGCGCTGGCCTGCGTTATCGCAGTGAGCGGAGTCCGGGCAGCCGGTGAACCGGATGACAAGCAAACTGTCTCAGGCCCCTATACGCACAAGAACATTTCTATTTTCCTTGTCCATGGAAAGAATGCCATAGACGCTGATAAGTTTCTTACCCTGGAAGAGGCCATGGACATGAAAAAAGCCACGGTCCATGAGACGGAAAACGTGAACCAGCTGACCATCACCAACAGCTCCAACTTCAATATCTTCATAATGTCCGGTGATATTGTGAAGGGCGGAAAGCAGGACCGGGTGATTCAGTACAATTATATCGTGCCGCCGGGTATAAAGCGGATGCCCGTATCATCGTTTTGCGTCGAGAGCGGGCGGTGGCAGAAACGGGGGGATGAAAACTCCGATCGCTTCAGCTCGTCCCGCGAGATGATTGCCTCCAAAGAACTGAAAAAGAGCGTGAAAAAAGACAAGTCCCAGTCGCAGGTGTGGTCAAAAGTTGCTGAAATGCAGACCGACCTTGAGAAAAAACTTGGGGCGCCGGTGAAGGGAGGGTCGGAATCAAGCCTGCAGCTTACCCTTGAGCATGGAAAGGTTAAGGAGGCACAGCAGGACTATGCAAAGGCGCTGGATAAGATTATGAAGGATAAGAAGGATGTGATTGGTTATTCATGCGTGATTAATGGGAAGATAAACAGCGCCGAGGTATTCGCGTCAGGCGTCCTTTTTAACAAACTATGGCCCAAGCTACTGAAATCGAGTATCGTCGAAGCTGTGGCCGCGTCAGAAGCCGGAGGGACATACAAGCCGAAGAAAGCTGCTGATGTGAAGAAGTTCATCAATGATTCGGAAAAGGCGGGGACCGTGGCTGCCCGGGACGTCAATCGTCGTACGAAGATCGTTGAAAAGGAAGCCGACGACAGGCTCTATTACGAAACGCGGGACGCCGACAACAAAGGGCAGTGGATCAATAAGAGTTATTTGATGAAGTGACCTCACCCCCAAACCCCCACTCCATCAAATGGAGAGGGGGAAGAAGAAGCGCATAATTAATACAAAAACCCTCTCCTTTTGAAGGAGAGGGTGCGCGGAGCGCGGGTGAGGTTAAGACCGCTCAAACGGCGCGACTGCCTTGGCGCTTAACTCGGCCTCATTCTCTCAGCTTCGCTTCATTCGGTGAGGCCTCAGACAACAAGCGCCTATCTGTATCCGCCCTTCGGGCGGATGTTTTGAGGATTTCGTGCGCGGAGCGCGGGTGAGGTCATGTGCGCTCAAACAGGACAACCATCCTGCCCGAATTCTCCTCGTAGGGCTCTGAATTGAAATTCGCGAAAATATTTTTTAACCTGAAGCCTGCCGCGGTGAGGAAGCCGGTGATTTCCCCGGTGGTGAAGCATCTCATGACATGGCGGTCGCGCACATTCTTCATGCCGTCAGGACCGTCAATAGTGTACCGGTAGTTGACCTCCACAACGGTTTTGAACGCGTCGTCCCTCAGCTTGAATCCGCGCTCGCGTCTGATCGATGAGCCGTCGTGGCTGGTCGTCGATACCGGGCCGATCTCCTTCTCGCGTATTTTCAGGATAGGAGGCGAGTTCCATATCTCGAGGATGCCCAGGCCGCCCGGCCTGAGAGCCCGGTGGATTTTCAGGAGCATCGATTCGATTTCGGCGTCATGGATCAGGTAATTGAAGGAGCCGAAGAGGGAAATGACGATGTCGAAGGCGTTTTTATAATCGATATCGGACATGCTGGAGCGGATGAATTCGATGCCCTCCGGGAACCGTTCCCGCGCCTGGGCAAGCATGTCCACGCTGATATCCACCCCCGTGCACCGGATACCCTGTTTTGCAATGAGGCCCAGGTGCTCGCCCGAGCCGCAGCCCAGATCGAGGAGCGCCGGGCTCTTTTTTTTCTTAAGAAGGTCGGTGATGAACAATACGTCGTTCCGGATATCGCGGTGGTTGTTTTCTATGGCGAAATAATGTTCCGCCAGTTCGTGGTAGAGCTTCATTGGGAATGGTCGAACTTTTCCTTGAATTTCTTACGGACCAGTTTTTCGATATCCTCGGTATCCTCGAGGGCCAGGAGGGATTTGACCATCTCTTCGCATTCGCGGATTGAGACCGAGCGTATGATCTTTTTCACCTGGTGCATGTACACGGGGCTCATGGAAAGGTGGCGGAAACCGAGCCCCAGGAGCACCATAGTGTACTGTGGCTCTCCGGCCATCTCGCCGCAGATCGAAAGCTGCGTCGATTTCTTCTTTGCCGTTTCAGCCACCTGTTTCAGGAAGCGGAGCACGGAAAGATTGAGGGGGTTGTACAGGTATGCGATTTTCTCGCTGATGCGGTCCACCGCGAGGAGGTACTGGACAAGATCATTGGTCCCCACAGAAAAGAAATCGGCGTATTTGGCCAGGATATCGGCGTAGATCACCGCCGAGGGAACCTCTATCATGATGCCGATCTTGATCTTC
This sequence comes from Spirochaetota bacterium, assembly GCA_041753395.1. Taxonomy (GTDB): domain Bacteria; phylum Spirochaetota; class UBA4802; order UBA4802; family UBA5550; genus RBG-16-49-21. The sequence continues at coordinate 153,163 of JBGSUQ010000001.1, read as the reverse complement.
TCGTCGAAGGGTATTTTGTCCCGGCGGAGCTCCTCCATGATGTCCGCGGTGATTTTCTTTGCCCGCTTGAATTCCTCGATGGCCGTTATCATCGGAAACATGAGCTTCAGGTTGCCGAAAGCGCTTGCCCTGAGAATGGCCCGCAGCTGGATTCGAAACAGCTCTTCGTTCTCCAGGCTGAAGCGTATCGCGCGGCAGCCCAGAAAGGGGTTCCGCTCCTTGTAATGGTTCGTTGAGGCATAGACCTTGTCGGCCCCCACGTCAATGGTGCGGATCGTCACCGGCAGGGGCTTGAAGAACTCGACAACGCGTTTGTACTCCTGGAACTGCTTCTCTTCGTCCGGCAGCGACTGGTCCATGAAGAGAAATTCCGAACGGAACAGGCCGATGCCCTGGGCGCCGTGGTCCTTGATGATCTTCATCTCTTCCGGTATCTCGATATTGCCGTAGATGAATATTTCCTTGGAATCGAGGGTCTTAGATGGCAGGGTGGTCAGCTTGGCCAGCTCCAGTTCAAGCTCTTCGAATTCCTCCTCGTACTGGCGGAATTCGGCTATTTCATCCGGCGTCGGATTGATGATGATGCTGCCGTGGACCGCATCCAGGATTATCGTGTCGCCGTTTTTTACCATGGAGGTGGCGTTTATCGTCCCCACGATTGCGGGGATCTCCAGGGCCCGCGCCATGATCGCAGTGTGGGAGGTGCGGCCGCCGCGGTCTGTCACAAAGGCGAGAATCCGTTCCTTGTTCATCAGTGCCGTTTCCGACGGCGTGAGGTCCTGGGCGAAGACGATGACTTCCTCGGTGATGTCCTTAAGTGACGAAGTTTCGGTTTTCTGGAGGTTAGAGATTATACGCTTGTTGATATCCGAAATATCGATGATCCGCTCGCGCAGGTAATCGTCTTTTATCGTGGAAAGGCTGTTGATCAGCTCCAGAGAGATGTCATTGATGGCCCATTCGGCGTTGCGATGCTGTTCGATAATCGTCTTCCGGTACTTTTCCTCCAGTATTGGGTCTTCCAGCACCATGATGTGGCTGGTGAAGATGTCCGCCATGTCCCGTGAGAGGCTCTGGGCGATCTGCTCCTGGATGGCTTTCAGTTCGCCTTTCGTTTTCTCGATGGCGCTTTCAAGACGGGCTATCTCATAGGTGACATCCTGCTCCCGGATGGTATATTTCTGGATGAGTATCGTGTCTCCATGATACACATAGGCCTTGCCGATGCGTATCCCCGGTGATGCGATAATACCTTTTTCTATTTTCTTTGACATAATTATTCTGTAAGTGTTAAATCCCCCTGGACGGGCAGGTGGGATTTTACATAATACACGTTTTTTCTCCTGTCAAGCGTTTTAGACTTTTCCTCTGATCGGCCAATGGACCGCATTACGGATAAAATGCCGGTACGTTGAGGCCGGCGGTTTCTTCAAACCCGAGCATGAGATTGGCGCACTGGACGGCATTGCCGGCCTGTCCCTTTACCAGGTTGTCTATGACTGACACGACCAGCAGTTTTCCCGTGCGTTCATCGACGAGGGGCCGGATGAGGCAACGGTTCGATCCCCGGACATCGGCCGTATTGGGCGACTTGTCGGTGATAAGGATGAAGGGCTTGTCCCGGTAATAGTCCCGGAATAATTTCAGCACTGATACTGTGTCATGGCCTTTCTGTATGTCAAGGTAGCTGGTGACAAGTATGCCCCGGTTGAGGGGGACCACCTGGGGTACAAAGAGTATCTTGATGCCGGACTTGCGGCTGTCCTTCAGAACATTTTCCACTTCCACCAGGTGCTGGTGTTTTCCCTCGCGGTAGGTATTGACGTTCTCGTGGCGCTGGGGATAGAGGTTCGCTTCGCCGGAGCTTTTCCCCGCACCGGACACACCGCTCTTGCCGTCGCAGATAATGGTGCCGGACGCAATAATGCCCGATTCCACCGCGGGGAGGAGCCCCAGGGTCATGCAGATGGCGAAGCACCCGCTATTGCCGACGATCCTGGCATCCCTGATTTTATCGCCGTACTTTTCTGGCAGACCATACACGGTATCCGGCAGCCTCTCCGGTGCGAGGTGCTTGTCTTCCATGCCGCGGTTTCTCGCGTAAACGGAATAGTCCTCAACGCTGTGAAATCGAAAATCGCCGCTGAAGTCAATGACGCGGATGCCGCGATTGTAGAATTCATTTATCATGGCCATGCCGGCCCGGTCCGGCGTGGAGAAGAAGGCAATATCAACACCATCGTACTCAATTTCTTCCGGCGTCTGCACCGGCATGTCGCAGAAGCCCTTCAGGTGCGGGTAGACCTCGCTTATCGGCTTGCCGGCATCCTTGCGGGCGACGAGCTGCCTGATCTTCAATTCCGGGTGGCGGAGGAGGATCTCGATAAGCCCGAGGCCGCCGAAACCGGTGGCCCCGATGATGGATGCGTTTTTCATGGCAGCTACCCCCCAGTGATGCAATCATTAACGAACGACGCCATATGCCGTCCTTTATTAGAAAAGAGCATTTATTTGAATGGTCAATTTTGTAAAGGAATTTTTAATTATTATTGTCTATCGCTTAAGGGAGGGTTTTTATACAGGGAGGTCGGGGGCTATCCCGCTTGTCCGCCTCATATAATTACCTGTTAATGAGTTGACAGCGATTTTAATTGACCCACCTGTCCCCTGGAGGGGGCGCATGGGAGAAATGCCATGTGGATTATTATTATAAATCATTTGTCATCACGTGCGAAGTGATCTTAATATTGATGCTATACAGGGTATGATATAATAAAACTGTTTCATAAAGAAAAAAATAAATCATTGGCCGGATTGTTTCGTCACTGCGTTCCTCGCAATGACAAGTGTAATCACTATCAACTTTCAACTTCGCACCCTTGGGGGTACGGGGGTGTATAAAAAATTGTATCAGGCAGAAAACATCATGAAAAATCAGGAACAGAAAACAAAAACCAGGGTCGCCATTGCAGAGACGAACTATGAAACGATGGATACCGCTGTGCAGACCCTCATGGACCTCCTCGGCAGGAGTGCATGGCTGAAAAAGCTCAAGAGTAAGAAAGTCTTCCTCAAGCCGAACCTCCTCGGTATCTTTCCCCTGGAAAATGGTGCCACCACAAACCCGGCACTGGTTTCAGCCATGGTCAAACTCCTTCAGAAGGTTGGGGCAAAGGTGACCGTGGGAGACAATTGCGGCGTCGGCGGCTACGGCCTTAACCTGCGTGTGGCGCACCATACCGGCGTTTTCGATGCGGCCATGGGGACCTATAAAAACGTGGCCCAGACGACGAAGCTCGTGAAGCTCAATTCCCGCTACCTGGACTCCCTCGCGGTGTCGAAGGACATGCTTGACGCCGATGTTCTGATAAACCTTCCCAAGATGAAGACCCATTCCCTGACTATAGTCACCGGCGCGGTCAAGAACATGTTCGGCCTTATATCCGGCGCGGGCAAGGGGAAATCCCACGCGGCAGCGCCCGCAGCTGAAGAATTCGGCAGGATACTCGCGGAAATTTTTTCCATCCGTCCCCCGGACCTGACCGTCATGGACGCGGTCATGGCCATGGAGGGGAACGGACCCTCGGCGGGGAAGCCGAAGTTCGTGGGCAGGGTCCTCGCGTCCGAGAACGCTGTTGCCCTTGACGCGGTCATGTGCCGCATCATGGGAATCAGGCCGGAGTTGGTCCATCATGTCAGGGAAGCCTCGTCCCTCGGCCATGGTCCTATCGACGATGAATCAATCGATGTGATCGGCGCCATGCCCGGTAATCTGCAATTCAGACTTCCGGTGACGGTTAGCAGGTTCAGGCTCAGTCGGCTGGTGAACCGCGGTTTTTTTGCCAACCTTGTCAGAAGCAAGCTTGTCCTCGATATCGGGAAGTGTAAGAAATGCGGAATCTGCCACAAGGAGTGCCCGACCGGGGCCATGGAGATGGACGATTATCCCTGGATCGACCAGGAAAAATGCATCAGGTGCCTCTGCTGTCAGGAGCTCTGTCCCGATGCAGCATGGAAGGTAAAAGGCCTCATGGGCAGAATGCAGGGCTATGGTGTATGATTATTGTCATCGTAGGTTAGGTGACGATATTCTTCCTATCCCCCCTGTCCCCCTGAGGGGGCACGAGGGAAATTCTTTATATGTGAATTCTAATAGTTTTTTCAACGTACAATATATGATTCTCTGCAACTTCTCTGATACATGCCCCCTCAGGGGGACAGGGGGTTTATTAAGATCGCATCGTCATGGATTTTATCCTGAGCTTGCCGAAAGACTCCTCTCAATAACAAATTGTACCATTATTATTTTCCAACATAGATTCTGTTATTTTTCTCTTAACTACTTGACGTTTATAAAATAATTAAGTATATTATAAAATATTAAAATAACAGTGTGAGGAAAGCGATGAAATTAATAATATTATCATTTACTATTCTTGGAATGGTTGCCATCTTTTCAAATCCTGAAGTATACGCGCGACAGTGCTGTGGAGGCTCGGGAGATGGACGGGCCTGGAAGGACTACAACAAAGCCAGTGTTGAAACTAAAAAAGGAACAGTGACTGATCTCAAAACATATGACCGGGGTGGTGTCCATATAACCCTCAAAACAGAAAAAGAGACAATAGATGTTCACCTGGGGCCGGCGTCATTTCTTGATAACAAAATGAAAATTGCCAAAGGCGATGCCATTTCGGTAACGGGATCGCGTGTAACCTATAATGGAGCTGCAGCCATAATTGCCCGTGAAATAGAAAAGGGAGGCGTCAAGGTGCGGCTGAGGAACGATGACGGAACACCCCTCTGGGCGGGGCATGGGCGCAGGCATAAATGACCGCCCGGCAGCATACTCAATCCTACTAACTAAAAGTGTTTACCTCTAAACCCGCGGAAGCGGGTCTTTTTTTGCGGTCATCTCATTTTAGAGCATCTGACGCAATTTTTTACTTTACTGATTTCTGTTGAGTGTTTATTGGTTTACCAGGCTGGTGCAATCACCAGCCTGGAGAGAAACTGTTGAAATACATCACAGATTTTCACATACATTCGCATTTTTCAGTGGCAACAAGCGGGAACCTGGTGCCGGAGCACATGGAGTACTGGGCGCGGCTGAAGGGGATCGACGTGGTTGGCACTGGCGATTGTATCCATCCCGGCTGGCTTGACGAGATCAGGGAAAAGCTGGAGCCTGCCGGCAACGGCCTCTACCGGCTCAAAAACAATTACCGTCTGGAGGAATCGCGCTTTCTCCCGGGGAATAACATGCCGCGGGAAGTCTATTTCGTCCTGACCGGCGAAATCAGCAGCATATACAAGAAGAATGGCAGGGTACGCAAGGTGCACAACCTCTGCGTGTTTCCTGATATCGCTGCTGCGGAAAAAGTCCAGTCCAGGCTCGACAGGATGGGGAACATCAGATCCGACGGGCGGCCCATCCTCGGCCTTGACTCGAAGATCATCCTTGAAATGGTGCTCGAATCATCTGAGCAATCCTTTCTCATACCCTGCCATATCTGGACCCCCTGGTTTTCCGTACTCGGGTCAAAGTCGGGTTTTGACAGCATCGAGGAATGCTATGACGACCTGACGAATCAGATCTTTGCCCTGGAAACAGGCCTGTCGAGTGATCCGCCGATGAACCGCGTCTGCGGGTTCCTCGACCGCTATACCCTGGTCTCGAACTCCGACGCGCACTCACCGGAAAAACTAGGTAGGGAAGCCAATATCTTCGATGCTGAGCTGAGTTACGGCGCCATGCTCGGCGCCCTGCGTGGCGGCGGCGGGTTCCTTGGCACAATAGAATTTTTTCCCCAGGAGGGGAAATATCACTACGACGGACACCGGAAGTGCGGCATCAGATGGGACCCCCTTGAAACAATGCGGAACCGGGGTATCTGCACCGTCTGCGGGAAGCCGGTTACCCGGGGCGTGCTCTATCGCGTGGCGGAGCTGGCCGACCGGCAGAAGCCGGCAGGGGGAACGTCAACGGCAGCCTTCAATTCCATCACCCAGCTCCCGGACCTCCTGGCGGAGCTCCTGGGCCAGAAGAGTTCGAAGTCAGGGAGAGTGACTAAGGAGTATCATCGCCTGATCAATGCCCTGGGATCGGAATTCTACATCCTCCTGGATGCGTCCTTGAGTGTTCTATCTGAGGCGGGCGGCGAGATCCTCGCGGAAGGGATACGCCGTCTCAGGAGCGGCGATGTCGTAATAGAGGAGGGCTACGACGGGGAATTCGGCCGCGTGAAAGTATTCAAACCCGGCGAGGCCCGGTCATTCACGGGCGAGGGCCTCTTCGGCCCCGGTACGGCTATTCCCGCTGCAACGGCCACCTCATCCTCCATGAAATTCGACATTGCCGGGTTCAAGGACCTGCATCAAAAGATGGGGCTTCAGCAGGGGGCGCCCCGCGTTCTCTTCGAACTGCCGGAAGGCGCGGCCGGACAGGCCCTGGTGCAGGGCCTGACGGATGACCAGCGCACCGGCATCGAGCATGGCGAAGGGCCCTGCATGGTCATAGCCGGGCCCGGTACCGGGAAAACTGCCATTCTCACCAGGAGGATCCTCCACCTGGTGAAGAATATAAACGTGCCGCCATCGGAGATCCTTGCGGTCACTTTCTCGAACCGGGCGGTCCGGGAAATGCGCGAACGGGTCGAGGCGATCATGCCGTCTCGGGACCTGACCATATCGACATTCCACGCCTTCGGCCTCAAGGTTCTCAGGGAGCAGTGCGCTGCCGCAGGCAGAAAAGAGGATTTTGCAATCATCGATGAAGATGATGTCCCGGATATCATGGCCGGCATTATAAAGGATGAGAAAAAGATAATCAGGATGGCCCGCGCTATCGAAGCTGCTAAGCAGGGATCGGATGCCGATGGAGAAACAAAAAAAGCCCTTGAGAAGTACAATGAAGAGCTGAAAAAGCTCAATGCGGTTGACCTGGCCGACCTTATCGCGATGCCGGTGGCGATTTTTAAAAATGATCCCGCTATCCTGGATGAATACCGACGGCGGTACCGCTGGATCCTGGTGGACGAATTCCAGGACATCAACGCCGCCCAGTACGAGTTCCTTAAACTCCTGGCGGGGGATGGAAGCCCCAACCTGTTCATGATAGGGGACCCGGACCAGGCTATCTACGGGTTCCGGGGTTCCGATGCGCGGTTCCTTGCCAGGGTGATGGAGGAATACCCAGGCATCAGGGTGCTGCGCCTTGACCGAAGCTTCCGTTGCCCCGATCCGGTCATGCGCGCCGCGGCCCAGGTCCTGGGGAGGGAAAAACCGGTTGCCGGCCGCGACATAGACATGAAGGTGCATATCCAGGAGATGGGCACTGACCTGAGCGAAGCTGACTGGATCGCATCCACCATCGAGAAAAACATGGGCGGCCTCAGGAGCTTTTCCATGGACAGCGGCATAACCGAGGGAGACTCCGACGACGAGGAAGTGAGTCTAGGCGATTTTGCGGTCCTGTGCCGGTCATCCTTCCTTTTTGACGCTATCATTGAGGCGTTCAATAACCATGCGGTCCCCTACCAGGTGGCCGGCAGTGAATCGCTGGTCCGGCGGGAGCCGTACCGCCATGCGGTGCGCTCGCTGAAAAAGATATTCTACGCAGGGTCCGACACCTCGGTGTCGCTGGCGGTGACCAGCGATATCTGGGGCATGATAAAAAAGGGCGACCGTGTCGCCGATGTTCTGAAATTCCTGATGGTCATCTCCGAGGCGCCGGAGGACTCAATCCGGCGCATGGCCTCTTTTGCCGAGCCTTACGGAAGCGCCTATCATGATTTCTTCAGGGCCTGTTCACTCCGTCAGGGCGCTGATGACCGGGATGACCGGGCCGAAGCCGTATCACTTATGACTATCCACGCGTCCAAGGGGCTTGAGTTCGACACGGTGTTCATCCCCGCCTGCGAAAAGGGGATCATTCCCTTCGAGCTTTTCGGAGCAAAGGATGACAGCGAACTGGCGGAGGAGGAGCGCCTCTTCTACGTGGGAGTGACCAGGACCGTGCGGAACCTGTTTCTCACCTACGCGAAAAAACGCGCTTTCAAGGGCCGGATACTGAAGCAGGAACGGAGTCCTTTCCTCGACCGCCTTGAGGAAAAGCTGCTCAAAAAAGGGAAGCGGGAACCGGGGAAGAAATCGAAATCTGACGATCTGCAGCTGGATATGTTTAAGGATGTTGAAAAGGCATGATATTCAAGCCTGCATAACTGACAATAGTGAGCGGGATTCAGCAAGGGTCATGGACCGGTAATGCTTTTTTTACCATCCGGCGGATCCGCCACTGATAATTCTTGACATATTGATAATCCCTGCATAGTATCATCCCTCAATAAGCGCTTTCTGTCATGAAAAAAAATAATACACTGTCAGACCTGAAAGAGAAGGAAAAGGACGCCCGGCGGAAGATCATCGTTGATGCCGCAGAAAAGGAATTCGCCACCAAGCCTTTCAACAGGGTCACTATGCGCGACATCGCGAAACGGGCGGGCATCTCGCCGGCGTTGATCTACCGGCATTTCCCCGACCAGCAGTCCCTTTTCGTAGAAACATTTTCCCGCGGTGTGCAGGATATTTTTCAGGGTCTCTATCATACCATCGATGAGTCGCCCGACGGCTCCATTGAGGAGATAGCCCGCGTTTTCATCGAATACTTCACCATGCATGACCAGTATTTCAGGATGCTGATGAACTTTTTCATGCAGGGTTCCGTCGACAGGGACCTCTTCGATAAGCTCAATGTCCTTGAGCGGCAGATGCTGGATAATTTTGACATCATTTTCCGGAAGATGAAATTTAAGGACAACATTCGTCTTCATTCCCACACCATGTTTGCGGCATTGACCGGGATAGTGGCCACTTTCCGAAACCATCCCGCTAAAAGCGATGATGAGATACTAAAGCACCGCAAGCTCGTTGCTGAAAACCTTGCACGCCTATTCATTGCCCTGGCTTCTCGTTGAAGTAAACAAAAAAATTATAATGTTTAATATTTAATGAGCGTCCTTGTGGATAGTTCTCAATTTATCATTATTGTTTTTACTCTGACACCGGTTAAGCCAAAGATTGAGGCATGAGGCCGAAATCCCGATTGCGGCAAGGATGCCGCGATAATCGGGACTCTGACCCCATTCTGGTTTACTCTCTACAAATAAGTTTTAGAAACATCCTGATGCTGAATTAGTATGTATGTTTTTTTATACATTCGTAATTTTTTTGTAAATCTACTTGACACTATAAACGTCGTTTGTGACAGTAAACATTGTTTACGATATTTTGTTAGGTGAATGATCATGAATGTAAAACTGCAGGATTCAACCTTTGATAAATTCTTCAATCCGTCATCAGTAGTTGTAATTGGGGCCTCTAATGCACCCTTTAATCTGGGCGCTACCATCTGCAACTGTCTCAAGGAGTTTATCCCTTTTACTGGCTCCGTTTATGCTGTTAATAGAAAGGGTGAATCAGTCCATGGCTGGCCTGGTTATACATCAGTAATGGATATTCCGCACCAGGTTGACCTTGCCATAATAATTACACCTGCCGTAGTAGTTCCGCAATTCATGCGGGAATGCGGCGAGAAAGGAATCCATCATGTAGTCATCGAAAGTGCAGGCTTTAATGAGCAGGGCGAGGAGGGGCAGCGGCTCCAGCGTGAGATAGATGAAGCTGTTAATAAGTACGGTATCCGTGTTCTCGGGCCCAACTGCCTGGGAGTCCTGGACAACCATTCGCACTTCTGCTGCTTTTACGGAGCTTACAAGGAAATCATGGATGTCTTCAAGAAGCCGGGCGGTGTTTCTTACATTATTCAGAGCGGCGGCGTGGGGGTCCTTATCATAGAGTCTCTCATGGACGATGTGGAAGGGATCAACAAGATGGTCAGCATCGGCAACAAGTCGGACGTCGATGAGGCGGACCTGATTGAATATTTCAACCATGACAACACCAAGGTCATAGCCATGTACCTGGAAAATATCATGCAGGGGGAGAAGCTGATGAACGTAGCCCGGCGTGTCACCAAGCCGATCCTGGTCTTCAAGTCAGGAAGGACCGCGGAGGGCACCGCTGCAGCACTGTCACACACCGCGGGTATGGCCAACAACGACACCGTTTTTGAATGCGCCTGCCGGCAGGCGGGAATCATCAGGCTCAAGTCGATAAGCGAGATCCATTCTATGCCCAAGATGCTGACCGAAATGCCCCTTTTAAGAGGGGACCGGATAGCGGCCTTCACCAATTCCGGGGCTTTCGGCAGCATTTCCGCGGACCTCATGGTGGAGGCCGGCCTGAAAATGCCGCGCCTGGCGCCGGAAACGCGGGAACGGCTCAGAAAAGTGGGAGGGGTCTTCAACGTGAACAACCCGGTGGATATCGGGCCGGCACCGCCGCAGGTATACCTTGATATTTTCCAGATTCTGCTCTCGGCTGATGAGGTGGACGGCCTGCTTTTAATGTCCAGTATCTGGCGGGAATTTGTCATTGACGCCATGAAAGAGCTTGTAAAAATGTGCAGGCAGTACGATAAGCCCGCGGCGATCTATACGCCCAATTCCGTGGGCCGCATTATTTCAGTACGCAGAGAATACAGGCTTCCCCTGTTCGACAGTATGGAGGAGGCGGTCAGGGCGTTGGTCGTTTCGCATGAGCAATACAGATATCTTAAGAAAAAGGAGAATCCCTATGGAGCAGATAATAAAGAAAGCGCTTGAGCGGGGCCAGAAGACCCTGTCGGAATATGATTCGAAGCAGGTCATCCAGTCTGTCGGTATCCCTATCACCAGGGAAAAGCTGGCCCGGTCGAAGGACGAGGCGGTCAATTTTGCAGAGGAGATCGGCTATCCAGTGGTGCTGAAGGGCTGCTCCGACAAGGCGGCCCACAAGACCGAGATGGGCCTGGTGAAGCTCAAACTCGCCGCTGCTGATGAGGTCAGAGCGGCCTATGACGAGATCACCGGGAAAGGCCTTGATCTCGACGGTGTCCTGGTGCAGGAAATGATAAAGGGAGACCGCGAATTCGTCATCGGCATGAGCCGTGATCCTCAGTTCGGGCCCTGCGTCATGTTCGGCATCGGCGGCATTTTCACCGAGGTCATCAAGGATGTAAGCTTCCGTGTGGCGCCCCTCACCGAAATGGATGCCGAAGAAATGATCGACGAGATACGGATGAAAAAGCTCCTGGACGAATTCCGCGGCAGTCCCGCTGTGGATAAAAAACAGCTGGTTAAGGCCCTGGTGGGCATCGGTGATCTCGGATACAAAAACAGCGAGATAGCGGAAATAGATATCAACCCGCTCATTATTTCCGGCAGCAAGCCGGTGGTTGTTGATGCGCTGGTGGTTCTGACTAATCCTAATTAATTTTACAATCCTCACCCCCCGGCCCCCTCTCCATGAAATGGAGAGGGGGTTTCAATTAATAGACTTTACCTATTATTCCTCTTCTCCTTTTCAAGGAGAAGGGGTTAGGGGATGAGGTTTGCATATTCCTTGACAGTCAATAACTGCCTGTATAGTATGTCAACCTGCTCATCGAGCGGTATCAGTTGCATAATACCAGTCGAATAATTGCAAAAATGGTGACCGGATTGAGAACCCACTGGCCGATATTGACCATTGCCTCTGTGATTATCGTGATGTTCCTTGCCGGCTGTTCCAATCTTGCCCCGGCGAAGGACCCGTACACGCTTACCGTCCATTTGGGCGCGGAGCCGGGGACCCTGAACCCGATCACCGCCACGGACTCAGCTGCCCATGCCATAAACATTAAAATTTATGAAACCCTTGTGGACCGGGATTACGATACCCTGGAAGTGAAACCGATGCTGGCAAAACGGTGGGAAATATCACCGGACGGGTTGAAGTTCCGCTTCTATTTGAAAAAAGGCATTGTCTGGAGCGATGGGGTCGAATTTTCCGCTGATGATGTGGTCTATTCGTACAACAGGATCATGGACCCAAAAGTCTCCAGCGCTCAGCTCAAGGTATATTACATAGACATAAAAAGCTGTAAAAAGATAAACAGGTATGCCGTGGAGTTCGTCTATTCACGGCCCTACTACCTGACACTTATTTTTTTCGCCAGCATGCCCATCGTGCCCAAGCACATCTACGATAACGGCACGGACTTCAACACGCACAAGAATAACCGTTTTCCCGTGGGAACAGGGCCATATAAGTTCGAACGGTGGGATACGGGCAAAAACATCATCCTCGTCCGGAACGAGCGTTATCAAGGAGCAAAGCCGGATATTCGCAGGGTGATTTACAAGATCATTGGCGAAGGAAGTGTCGCACTCCAGATGCTTAAGAAGGGTGAGATCGATATAATGGGCGTCCGTGACATTGAATGGGTGCGCCAGACCAATTCAAAAAAGTTTACCGATAACTTTTACAAATTAAAATATTATTTACCCACGTTCAGCTACATAGGATGGAACTCGCAGAGGCCCTTCTTTAAGGACCGCCGGGTGCGCCGTGCCATGACGCATCTCATAAACCGGAAAGAGATACTGGACAAGCTCCTCTTCGGCCTGGGCGAGGTCGTCACCGGGCCCTTTTATATTTTCGGGAAGGCAAATAATCCGAATCTTAAACCGTGGCCCTATGACCCGGAACGGGCGAGACAGCTGCTGAAAGAAGCCGGATGGATTGACCGGGACGGAGACGGCATTCTTGATAAGGACGGGATGAAGTTCTCCTTTACGTTTACGATATCTTCGGGAAGCAAGTTCGCGGAGCGTTTGGTAAGCATCCTTAAAGAGGATTTCTCAAAGGCCGGCATTGAAATGGACATCAACCGGTATGAATGGGCCGTGTATCTTGATAAAATACAGAGCAAAAATTTCGACGCGACATCGCTGGGATGGTCAGATCCTGATTTCCAGGATGATCCATACCAGATCTGGCATTCTTCGCAGATCAACGGCGGGTCAAACTATATCGGGTTCAGCAACAGGGAAGCGGACCGGATAATAGAAACGGCGCGCAAGGAGTTCGACGAAAACAAGCGCAATAAAATGTATCACCGGTTTCACGAAATACTCCATGAAGAGCAGCCCTATACGTTCATGTATACCAATCCCGCCCTGGCGGTGGTGAGTAAGCGCTTCACCAATGTGAAAGTCCACACGCGGGGCATGAATTATCTCGAATGGAAGGTGAGAAAACAGCAATGAAGAAATACCTGTTTAAAAGGATCCTTCTCATCATTCCCACCCTCCTGGGGATAACCTTCATAACGTATATGATGATACGCCTGGCTCCCGGCGACTACACGAAACTTAAAATGGGGATGGAAGGCGCCCTCAAGAGCGGCTCCATTTCGAGGGAGATCCTCGAGCAGGAAAAAAAACTCTACGGTCTTGACAAGCCGATCATTGTCGGCTATGTCGACTGGCTCGCAAAATCGGTGCGTCTTGACTTCGGCACGTCCCGCAAGGACGGGAGGCCCGTGTCAAAGCGCATAGCCGAGGCCCTTCCGATAACATTGACGCTGAACATCATTTCAATGATTATCATATATATCATTTCGATCCCGATGGGCGTTCTTTCCGCGGTGAAAAAAGACACTGCCTTCGACCGCGGGTCCAGTCTTGCCCTGTTCATCCTCTATTCCCTGCCGACCTTCTGGGTGGGGCTCCTGCTTCTCCTTTATCTGGGGAGCGGCGAGTACCTCAACCTGTTTCCCCTCGGCGGGTTCCGCTCCGACTGGTCGGCGGAAGCCGGCTTCTTCACCCGGTTCCTTGACGTGGGATGGCACCTGGTGCTGCCGGTGGTGACCCTGACCTACGGCGGGTTCGCCTTCCTGGCGCGGTACACCAGGGCGAACATGTTGGAGGTCATCAACCAGCAGTACATCATGACCGCCCGCGCCAAGGGACTCACAGAAAAGAAAGTGATCTTTGTCCATGCCTTCAGGAATTCCCTCATACCGCTTATAACCCTGATGGCGACGCTTCTGCCGGGCCTCCTCGGCGGGAGCGTCATCGTGGAATCAATCTTTTCAGTCCCCGGCATGGGGATGCTTGCCTTCGAGGCGATACTCTCCCGGGACATCCCGGTCATCATGGCCATCGAGACCATCGCCGCGCTTCTCACCCTTGCGGGCATACTGATAGCCGACCTGGCCTACGCGCTGGCGGATCCCCGGATCAGGCTGGAGGCAAAAATATGAGGCGCGGATACTGGGCCAGAGTCTGGAGGGAATTCAGGAAGAACCGCCTCGCCTTTGCCGGGCTGGTCTTCGTCATCATACTGTTTATCATAGCCATATTCGCCCCGCTCCTGGCCAACAGCAAGCCCTATGTATATGCGGAAAAGGGGCGCGTTTATTTCCCGATATTCTTTAATTACCCGGAAATCAAGGACGCCGATCTGCGCAAGGATTCTTACAAGGGATTTAAAATTTTCCCGCCGATATCCTATTCATATTCGGAGTATGACCTGAACAGCATTGTCATCGCCCCCGGGGCGAAGCACCTCATGGGTACGGACGAGCAGGGAAGGGACCTGACGGCGCGCATGATCCACGGGAGCAGGGTGTCCATATTCATCGGCTTTATCGCTGTGGCCATCTATGTGACCATCGGCATCATCATAGGCTCCATCGCCGGCTATTACGGTGGCTGGATTGATATCGTCATCTCGCGCTTGATCGAGATCATCATGTGCTTTCCGACGTTCTTCCTGATACTCACGATACTGGCCCTGGTGGGCCCCAACCTGGTGAACGTCATGGTTGTTATCGGCATAACCAGCTGGCCGGGAATCGCGCGGATTGTCCGGGGCGAGTTCATGAAACTGCGGGAAACGGATTTCGTCGTGGCTTCCCGGGCCATCGGGGCGCGGGATGCCTGGATCATCATTCGCCATATCCTCCCCAATTCCCTGGCCCCGGTCCTGGTTTCGGCCACCTTCGGCATCGCATCGACCATATTGATTGAATCGTCCCTTAGCTTTCTCGGATTCGGCGTGCAGCCCCCAACTCCCAGCTGGGGCGATATACTCTCGCAGTCGCGGGACTTCATGGATTTCGCCTGGTGGCTCACACTGATCCCCGGGTTCGCCATATTCCTGACCATAACGGCCTATAACCTGGTGGGTGAGGGGCTTCAGGATGCCATCGACCCGAAGGCGATAAGCAAATAATTGAAACAATATGGACGAGCATCGGTCATATAAATTTGACCCCCCTGTCCCCCTGAGTGGGCACGGAGGAAAATATTTTAAACGGGATCATTTTATTGTAATTGTCGAATCAGCTGACTAATAATTTTTCTATCACCCCCCCCAAAAAAACCCTGAGGGGGGCTTACTACAATGAATACCATATATGGCATCCATTGTTGATTTGAAAGATTCTCGGAGTCCCCCTTCGGGGGATTTAGGAGGCTTTAAAATTCAAGATACCGGTTCCCTATGAAAAATTTTCTTACATTAATCCTGGTTGCTTCACTTTCCTCACTGGCTGTCTCCTGCAGCCTGTTCCCCAGGACTCCCACCATTCAGGATATCATGCCCCGGGAGACCGATGTGCCCGGCTGGGTGGTGGAGCGCCAGTACCGCACCAGGAGTACCAGGAAGATGACGCAGTTCAGTCCCCTTTATGGGGAGCACGATCCTGACGAACTGGCCATTACGGAATACGCCCACCTTTCGGATAAAACCAGGACCGTGAGGGTTGAAATGATCAAGCTCGGATCTTCGCTGGATTCATTCGGTTTTTTCAGCCGTGAACGGGGATTGGGGGGATCATACCGCTTCATCGACGACAACATCTATGCTTCGGCTAGCTGTCTCTATGCCCGGATCGGAAGGTATTACATCAAAATAAGCTTTGAAAACCTGGGTGATCAGGAAGGGAGCACTATCGACCAGTTCCTCGGTGTTGTGCGTGAAAACCTGAAAAGCCTGGCGGGTGATGATCACCTGCCGGACCAGCTGTTCCTCTTTTCCAAAAACCGCTCCACCAGAGAAATTGTGTACTATAAGCGGAACATGGAAGCGATCCCCGGCCTGGAAAATGCCTCTGTCGCGCGGCGCACCCTGGCCGGGAAAAAACATGACTTGGTCTGTACAACATACTCGACGGTCTTTGACGCCGAGCAGCAATACCTCGGTATATTGAAAGCGGGCGGCAATGATTACATACTGAGTAAAATCGGTAAACTGCAGCCGGCCATCAGGATCATCAGCGATAAGGAATATCTCTTTATATGCCAGTATAAACAATGGATTTTTGGCGTCCTCAATGCCGATACTATGAACGAGGGTAATCTGATTATCGGATACCTTTTAACGGAGATTAAAAACAGGGCGGAAAAATAAGCATCCGGCGGGGACGGATCATAACGGACTCCGGCGGCCACGGGGCTTGGCACCAGGGGTTTAGCAGTGTATTATATTATAGGCGATATTCACGGCTATTTTAAAAGGCTTGTCAATATCTTCGACCAGGTGACGGCCCGGATACATCCGCCTGATACCATAATATTCCTGGGGGATTATATTGACCGGGGCCCTCAATCATACGAAGTGGTCGATTTTCTTATACAGCTTTCAAGGACAGAGACCCTGAACACCGTATTTTTAAAGGGGAACCATGAAGACATGTTCATGTCCTATCTCCGGGGCGAGGACCAGATCGGCGCCTATATCATTAACGGGGGGGACACCACTATACGGAGCTATATAGCCCACAAGGGCGTCTTTGAACTGCCGAAGCACCACCACGAATTTTTCAGCAGTCTCAAGCTGTATTACGAGGGGGAGGATTTTATTGCGGTCCATGCGGGACTTAACCCTGGAACGGACAGCCTCGAAGCGCAGGAAGAACATGACCTTCTCTGGATCAGGGATCAATTTTTCACGAAGGACAGACGATGGGAGAAAACGGTGATCTTCGGCCATACGCCGGTGAGTTACATTTCCCGGGAGGCCCCGATATATAATGACGTAAAGCGCAACATTATCGGCATAGATTCAGGCGTGATAATGGGTAACCAGCTGACCTGCCTTGTCTGGCCGACACGGGAGCTTATCAGGGGATAGTGAAATGGCAAGGTAGCAGATTAAAATGGGAATCGGCAGCTATCCCGCTAGTCCGCCTCGTATAAGCAGAGCCTAATGCGACATCCTGTCGCGGCTCTGCACTCGGCCCTCCTGGCCAGCGCACCTGTTCTTTCGGCGGAATCGGCGACATCCTTGTCGCCTGCTCGCCGGGATAACCGCCGACCCCCATGAACAATTGCCACCAATGGTATAGGATTAGATGAACAAGAAAGGTAATTAAAATGACTAAAGGTAAAACAAAATATCATCTGCTGCTGGTACTGACGGTCGCGGCACAGTGCCTTCTGTTTGATCTTTCCGCTGCCACGGATTTCGATATCATGGGCAGGATCGAGTCTGTTGCTAAGGAAAACAATATCGTCATTCTCTTCAGTGAACGCCCAGCTGAAACATCCTATTACATGATACAGGAAAAGACGGTATATGGATCCATCGAAATCGAGTCGCTGGTGTTCAACAGGACCGGACGGTATAAATACCGGACGACCGCGCGGTATACCCTGTCAAACAGGCGCTATGCCCGTCAGATACGGGCCGGTGTCGACATCGCCCTCGTGGCATCACGGCATCGCTCTGACCGTGAATACACTGACGAAGCACCTGAGCAGGAACGGGGTTACCGCCGTGCCATTGTCTCCGAAAAGGACGGGAGGCGGATGGTCCTGGTCCCGGAAGGGAAATTTGTTTTCGGCTCGAATAATGGCGACCGCGACGAATCGCCCGAACAGACGGATCACCTTGATGATTATTATATCGATGCCCATGAAGTTTCCAATGACGATTTTCTTAAATTCGTGGAGGCCAGAAATGTGAAGCCGCCCCTGTCATGGGAAGGCGGCAGATACCGGGAAGGAGAGGGCAGCCTCCCGGTCATGGTCACCTATTATGAGGCGGAGGCCTATGCCCGCTGGACAGGCAAGCGGCTTCCGACCGAGAAGGAATGGGAAAAAGCCGCCCGCGGTCCCGGGCGTGCCGGCGGGAGCGGCGAATCAAAGAATTCTATATATCCATGGGGAAGGGATTTCGGCGCCGATCGGGCCAACTGCGCTGATTTCTGGGCTGATGTTAAGACAGGGGCGCATCTAAAGATCCGCTACAGCATAGCTTCACGGGGGTTAATGCCGGTGAACTCCTTCGACCTGGAAGGTGCCTCTCCCTGTGGCGCCCTTAACATGGCCGGCAATGCCAGGGAATGGACATCAAGCTGGTACATGCCGTATGAAGGAAACCGCTCCAGGCAGGGAAAGGAATACCGGCGGTACGGGAAGCAGTTCAAGGTTGTCCGGGGCGGCTCCTGGTACAGCCAGCGGTACCGGCTTCGCTCAACGAGCAGGGAAATCGGGGGCATGCCGAACCTCTACTCGGACAATCTTGCCGGTTTCCGATGCATCAAGGATGTTGATGTCATAGACTTAGAGAAGGAATAACACCAGTATATTGATGGGGCTCTCCAATAAGAAAAGATTTGCCACAGAGGCACTGAGACACAGAGGAATAGTATTTTAAAAACATCATTTTTGTTAGAAACAGCTGCTATTTCATACTTTCCAAGATATAATTCTAAAATCTCCGTGCCTCTGTGTCTCCGTGGCAGACTTTTTAGACAGCTCCATCAAATAAATAAGCTTGATTTTACAGCAATTATGCTGATTATATCATACAATAATGCCGGATTTGTTCCGATAGATATACTAAAGGGGATACCATGAAGTTTTTTCAATTTCTGGCGAAAAATATAAGCTATACCTTCGCTCTTGTCGCTATAACGGTAGCGTCGAGCTGGCTCCTGAGCGTATTCGCTTTTTTTCTTGGCACATCATTTATCATGATTTCCTATGATAAACTGTCCTTTTTTTATATAAGATGGCTTCCCGTGGCAGTGGCAATCCCAACCTTGATGCACTGGGTCATGTTTGGCATGTTGACTCCCCTCAAGGTCCCGGCATTCATGGAACAGCTCAGGGCTGTCAATACGGCCTATAAAAATAAACTTGAGATGCCGGATGAAGATCTGAAAAAAGTGTATTCTAACTTTTCCGATCTCCCTATGTATAACCTCATTGCAGCGACACTTCTGACCGCCTTTGCGGGGCTCATCATTCTGGCCCTGGCCTTTTATGAATACCGGTTCCTGGGAAACTACACCACGCCGGAATTCATGGCCATGATAAAGGCATCATCCCTGACAACAATCATTATTATAATACTGTACGGCATGTCCACCTACCTGTTCACCGAGGCGCTGACCAACGCTGAGCGAAGTGCCATGTATAATAAAATCGTGAGCACCGGCGCAAGCGTGAAACCGCGGGCCCTCATCGGTATCAGGCTCAAGTTCCTTTTTTTCGTGTGGCTCATGGTCATTACCCTGCTGACCTTTGCCGCCCTGATGGAAAAGGTGCGGTTTTTCGAGGAGTTCAGTGTAACGGTCATTTTCGTGTATTTTGGCATTTCAGTTCTGGCCAGCTTTATGCTGATGCAGATCACCACCCGGTCCATCATGCGGAATTTGAACGACCTCATACGGATTACCCGGGCCATAGCCTCGGGAGGAACGGCGGGCTACGAGGTCCTTTCGCTGGAACGTGAGTTCACTGCCATCGAGTTTGCCCTGATGGAAACGGCCCGTGAGATCGATGATTTCAGACGGGACATTGAGGGAAAGGTCGCCAAGCGGACCGAGGAGCTCGAGGACGCCCTGTCGAACCTGAGGAGCAGGGACGAGCAGATCCAGAAGCAGCTGGACATGGCCAGCGTCATACAGCGGAGCATCCTCCCCGGAAAGATCGATGACTGGAACGAGCTGAAATTCGCGGTCCGCTACCTTGCCATGGAAAAGATCGGCGGCGACTTTTACGACGTCCACCTACTGAAAGACGACAAGATCGGCGTTATGATAGCTGACGTATCGGGCCATGGAATCCCCGCCGCTTTGGTGACAACCATGGCAAAGATGTCCTTTGGAAATGCGGGATCAAAGTATGACTCTCCAAAAAAAATATTCCAGGAAATGAACCAGAGCATTCTCGATCACGTCAAGACCCAGGACTACATGACCTGCTTCATGCTGGCGGTAGATGACGATTATAACGTGGTTTATTCCAACGCCAGCCATCAGAAAGCGATACTCCTGCGTCATAAAGGGGATATCGAGCTCCTTGACACCAACGGCCTGTTTATCGGTGCCATTGAAGAGGCCCGCGAATCATATGATGAAATGAAGACCAAGCTCGAATACGGGGACCGCATCGTTCTCTATACTGATGGAATCCCAGAGGCCATCAACGAGGAACGGATGGAGTATTCAAACCGCCGTCTGGAAGAAGCAATCAGAAGATTCAGGACCCTTCCCGCCGAGGAGTTTGCCGAAGCGATCATAAGCGACGTGCGGCGATTCATTGGAAGCGCACAGCTCGTTGACGATATAACATTTCTTGTCCTGGAGCTTGCGCGGGATGAGGCCGTTGATATCATCAAGAATTCGAAGCGGCTTATCAATGCGCACGAATACCAGGAGGCGAGCGAACTCCTTGAAAAGGGCTATAAAAAATATCCGGATAATCAGAAAATACTCTACAACCTCGCCAAGAACTACTTCAGGGTAAACAGCTTCCGCAAGACCATCGACAGGATCCAGGCCTATATCGAGAATGACAAGATGAACAAGAACGCCTATTATATCGGAGGCGCTTCCTATTACCAGCTGGGCGATTTTGACAACGCCATTATGTACTTTGAAAAGAGCCTTGAAATTGATCCCAGTTTCGTTAATGCACTCTTCGCGATGGGCATGGCTTACAAGAAGAGGGGAGATGAAGAGGGCGCGGTACGGTCCTTCGAGAAAGTAATCAACATAGACCCGGACAACAAGATGGCCATGTTTGAGATCAAGAGCCTGACCGAGAAAAAGTGACCCGCTTTTATTAAAATAGTGCTTTACAATATGCCGCCTATATGGCATATAGGCAAATCATTATTTAAAATTTAAGGAGACGAACATGTTTAAGATTGCAAAGTTAGCTGTTGTGGCGCTGGCGATCAGCGCTATGGTTATTGGCGTATCCAGCTGCAAGAAAGCGGATAACGCTGAAAAAGTCGGCGAAGAAATTGATAAAGCTGGCGAAGTAGTAAAGGATGATATTAAAAAAGCCGGTGAGAAGGTAGAAGAATCGGGTAAAAAAATTGAAGAAGCGGCAAAAGATGTCAAGGATGGCATCAAGAAATAATTTTTTGATGACAGTACTCCCTTCTGTGGTTTTAGAAACGCGCGGTATTATGCCGCGCGTTTTTATTGCAACCTTTCATATTTTCGCGACCCGCCGCCGGATCACACCTCCCCCGGCAACGGGCCAGGGCAACAGCTTGAAAAATCCCTTGTAGATGACATTGGTTTTACGTTAGTTTGTCTATGATAGGAAGGAGATGAATGTAAAGCTGTTTTGTCAGGTAACCCGAAGAGATCACATGCCGACCGCTCAAAGTCATAAACATTTTCGAGGAGGAACAAGATGAATGCCATTGTAATTTATTGGATTGTGATTATTCTCGGTATAGTGACGACGATTATTTTTCTCGCGGTAAGAGTAAAAAAAGGTGGTGTACCCGGGCTTGTTGCCAAGTCGATCGCAAGTATATTCTTCATCTCAACAGCGTGTGCGGCTCTTGCCGCGAACACGATGGAGCTCTCTTATGGTCTTCTGATCGTAATCGGCCTTGTCTGCGGACTGCTGGGGGATATCTGGCTCGACCTCAAATATGTCTATGCTCAGGATAAGGATGCATATCTTTATACCGGCTTTTATTCATTCCTGGCAGGTCATTTGTTCTTCATCACGGCAATTTTCATGAACTATAAATGGACACTGGTGACGATTTTGCTTTCCATGGTCCCCGCGCTTATCGGCGCGATAGCCACAATGGCAATGGAAAAGCCGATGAAACTGGACTACGGCAGGTTCAGGCCAACCTGCTTTATTTACGGCTTTATTCTAATGATGCTGGCCTCTTCATCAATCGTTGCGGCCGTCACGACCGGCGAAACGGTATGGATCGTCATGTCAATCGGTGGCGTTTTGTTCTTACTGTCCGACCTTATGCTGTCAGGAACGTATTTCGGCGAGGGCAAAAACACGACGTCATATGTTTTGATAAACCACGGGTTATACTATTCGGCGCAGTTCGTAATAGCATCGTCAATTCTGTTTATATGATAATTATTGGTCCTGTGTCAATGTAGAAAATATTTTTGCACACTACAGCCATCTGTGCCTATCTTGTATACGATGAAAAAGAAATTCATAAAGAGCTACACTCTCGAAGACCTCGAAGAGTTTTTCCGCTCTATCGGCGAAAAAGCGTACCGGGCGAAACAGCTCATGATATGGCTCTATGAAAAGAACGTGGATTCCTTTGACGCGATGACAAACGTTTCAAAGGAGCTGCGGCAACACCTTGATGAAATTTTTTCGGTAAATGTACTCTCTCTTGAGGATCACCTGGTCTCTAAAGTTGACAGATCAGAAAAATATCTTTTTAAGACCCATGACGGCAATTTCATTGAAAGCGTGCTGATCAGGAATGAAGGCATGGAAGAGGGCAGGATCACGGTATGCATCTCGAGCCAGGTCGGGTGCGCCTTGGGGTGCCGCTTCTGTGAAACCGCAAAGCTGGGATTCATACGGAACCTGGAGGCGGGAGAAATCATTGACCAGCTCTGCCACGTGAGGAGGATCTCTGAACAGCGAAACAACAATGTCGTGTTCATGGGCATGGGCGAACCCTTCCTGAATTATGATAACGTGATCCGCGCAGCTGAAATAATGAATTACAGCTTTGGCTTTCATGTGTCGGTGAGAAAGATTACCATATCGACCTCGGGAGTCATCGCGGGCATCGAGCGGTTCATAGATGAAGAAAGGCCCTATAACCTCGCTATCTCCCTGAACGATACCGAACCGGAAAAGCGGGAACGGATCATGCCGGTGGAGCGGTCAAATCCCTTCAGTGAGATATCCCGCATGCTGAACGAGAAGTTCCCCGCTTCCCGGAACAGGCTAACCGTCGTGTATGTCATGCGTTCCGATAACATATCGCCTGAAGACGCGAAGCGGTTGAAGAAAATGTTCCGCAATAACAGGATCAGGCTCAATCTGATACCCCTTAACGAGGGGGGGCAGGGCTGCATTCCGCCGAAGGAAGCCGAGGTGCGGCGCTTCATCAAGGAGCTTGAGATAATGAATGTTCCCATAACGGTCCGGAAAAGCTACGGACGGGACATCAGCGGCGCATGCGGCCAGCTCTCCGGGAAGCGCTATGCAGCGGCAAGCGGCTGTGAGATTGGTGAGCTCCCATAGGAATGTATTTGACTTTTATAAGTATGATTTTATACAATAACTGCAGGACCCCCCTGAATCCTTGCGGGAAAGGGGGGTCTATTATTGGCGGATTCCGGGATTCGATTTAATGAGGACATGATATATGGGCGGATTTAACTGGAAAAATGTTGTGGCGTCAGTCATGGAATTCGTGAAAAAGTTATTCAGCTGGATCATGACGCACAAAAAAATCGTATTCATCTATGTGCCGGCGGGCCTGGCGCTCCTGTTAACGGCATATGTGACGGTGATTTTTTTCATGTGGCAGAGCGATCGCGATGCTGCCCTCAAGAAGCTGACCAAGTACAAGCAGCTTATCGATCGCACCGAAGAGCTTAAAAAAGGATATACCTATAACTACAGCGATGTTGACCTGAAGGTCAAGGTGGTCGATATCCCCACCCGCATCTATGACCGTAACAATGAAATTATCGGCGAATTTTTTGAGCAGAAGCGGGAGATCGTACCCTATAGTCACATCCCTGAATGGCTCATCAAGGCGGTTATTGCCAGCGAGGACCGGGACTTTTACTCCCACCGGGGGATAAATTACCGGGGGATTTTCCGGGCGATCCTGGTGAACATGGTCCATTTCCGGGTCGTCCAGGGGGGCAGCACCATAACCCAGCAGCTGGCCAAGGTCCTCTTCACCGACATGGAGCGGAACCTGAAGCGCAAGATATACGAGGCATTCTGCGCCCGCGAAATCGAGAAGCGCTACGACAAGCAGGACATCCTTTCCATGTACCTGAACCTGATATATTTCGGGAATGGGGCCTACGGCGTTGAATCGGCGGCAAAGATGTTTTTCGGCACTCCGGTGCAGGAGCTTTCCACCGTTGAATGCGCCATGATTGTTGCGACCATATCCAACCCGAAGGTCTATTCTCCCATATCCAACCTGGACACGTCACTCCGGAAGACAAAGCGGATACTGGAATCACTTTCCGACGCCGGCTATCTAAAGAACAAAAACACCAGGCGGATGTATGAGCAGTTCCTCCGGAAGTGGGAGGTTGTATACGATGAGAAGGGGATTGCCGCGTCGTCCCTCATCGGGAACTTCATCTTCAGCTCCTACCGCGTGAACCGGGCCCCCTTCTTCAATGAAAATATCCGGCGGGTCCTGGTGGAAAAGTTCGGGGAGGAAGCGGTCAAGCGGGGCGGGTTGAAGGTCTATACCACCATCGACGCGGAAAAGCAGGATATAGCCACTGCGGCGCTGAAAGCGGGAATCCTGCGCCAGCGGGAGTACCACCTGAAGCTGGCGGGACGCGTGAAGAACAAGCTGAAGGCCGACGCGGAGATGAGAAAAGCCCAGAACATTGAGGGGGCGCTGGTCTCCATGGACCCCGTTACCGGGGAGCTGCTGGCGTATGTCGGCGGTTATGAATTTTCATCAAAAAATCAGAATGACCATGTTTCGCAGATCAGGCGGCAGCCTGGTTCATCGTTCAAGCCGGTGGTCTACGTATCGGCCGTCGAGGGCAAGGATATAACACCTTCAACAGTCCTTGTCGACGAGAAGACGCGATTTTCCGGGGGATATGAGCCGCGCAACTATGACGGGAAGTATCTTGGCGAAATAATAGTGCGCGAAGCACTGAAAAAGTCGATTAACGTGATCGCTGTAAAGGTCCTTGACAAGACCGGATATGACGGCGTGTTCACCATCCTGAAAAAAAGCCTGTACCTGACCGATGCTGACCTGAAGGAGCGATTCGGCAGAACACTGTCGCTTGCCCTGGGGACCTACGAAATATCGCCGCTGGAGAACTGCGTGCTCCATTCCGTCATCGTCAACGGCGGGGAATATGTTCTCCCCTACGGCATACGCCAGGTCAGGGACTATAACGACAATGTCGTCTGGAACAATGAAGAAGAGACCCGGAAGCTGGCGGATGAACGGAAGAAGGAGAACGGGGCGATAATCGACCCTGAGGCCTGCGCCATTACCATTGCCATGCTGAAAAGCATTTTCGAGGAAGGTGGCACCGGGGCCGGTGCGATCAGGGGAAGCAAGATAGATTTTCCGGTGGCCGGGAAAACGGGGACCAGCACCAATTACAATGATGCATGGTTCGCAGGATACACATCAAACAATGTTACGGCAGTCTGGATCGGCAACAAGGAGGGGGCCATATCCCTCGGGTGGGGCCGGGCCGGCGGAGTCGTGGCGGCGCCGGTCTGGGTAGAATACATATCTTCAATATACCGGGGCAACCAGCCGGCCGATTTTAAAAAGCCGGAGCAAGGGCTCTCCATGGAAACGATCTGCCTCGATTCGGGAGAGGTGGCCGGCAGAGACGGTGAATGCACCCGTGTGGCCCGGGATGTCCTCTTCTATTCCGGGACCGAGCCGGGCAAGTTCTGCCACCTTCATACCGGTAAAGATAAGACTAAGGAAGACGAAAAAGAAACTGAACAAAAGGATGGAGATAAATGAAACCGCGTCCGGTAGTGTGCGTTCTGCTTGTCATCATGGCCATGTCATTCGTTTCGTTCCGGTGGCCGGTCAATAACGGGACCGTCACGTCAACCTTCTGCGAGTCACGGTGGGACCACTTTCATGATGGCATTGATATGACATCTATCGAAGACAAGGTGTATCCGGTGGAAACCGGTACGCTCGTCTTCTACTGGGACAAGGCCCTGTTCCCCCTTGATAATTATCCCGGAGGCGGCAATTACAAGATACTGGAACACCGTAACGGCATCTATTCCATCTACATGCACCTTGAAAACGGCGTCTCGACAAAAAAAATGTATACCGAAAAAGACACCGTGGGATTGATGGGGAGCACCGGACACTCGTTGGCCAAGCACATCCATTTTTCAATCATGAAGTATCTCACGCGTGTCTCGGTCAATCCCCTGAAGATGCTTCCCGTACGCGAAGACACGAAAGCGCCGGTACTGTCGGATATCGCCTTTCACATCGGCGAGAAGATCATATTAGTGCGGGACAAAGCCAACATCAGGCTTACCAGGCATTATCCTTTACTGGTAAAAATCAATGACTCGATGATGGGGCGAGAGAACCTGGGCATTTACCGCCTGAACGTTGTCTTCAACGGTAAAAAAGTTTTAGAAAAGGAATTCGGAGCCATATCCATTGCAAAGGGACGCCTGACCGTGGACGGTAAGAAATTTGAAAGTCTCTTTGATAGTAAGGGCTATTACAAGATTGAAGGCCTGACCTACACCGAAGGTGAAAATGTAGTCGTGGTCACGGCATCGGACTTTGCCGGAAACACTGCAGAGCGGGAATACACCTTTAACGTGAAGCTTGATATCAGCCAAGAGTGATGAACCAGATCTATATAGAAGTCAGCACACTCGTTGTCTGTCTGGTCCTGTCCGCGTTTTTTTCAGGATCGGAGAGCGCGCTGTTTTCACTTAAAAAATCAGACCTTCACCGCTTTTCACATTCCCATGTGAAAAAAGAAAAGGCCATTTACACCTTCATGAAGGACCCCCAGAAGATCCTGATCACGCTCCTGACGGGAAATCTGTTCGTGAACCTTGTCGTATCGATGCTGACGACGAACCTGCTTTTACAAGTCTGGCGTCACTGGGGGGATGTAATCTCCATTGTCATAATAACGCCGCTGATAATCATTTTCTGCGAGATTTCCCCGAAGATTATCGCCATAAACTCCTATGAAAAGACTTCAAAAAAAATACTGCCGCTCCTCCGGTTTTTTCATTTCGTGCTCACGCCGGTACGGGCCCTGCTGCTCCTGTTTACCAACGCAATGATAAAGATGTTCAACCTGAAACTCACCCATAAAACGATCACACAGGATGAATTGAAGCTGGCGGTAAAGCTGGGCGAACAGCAGGGGGTCATCGGCAAGGATGAAGGCGCCTTCATCCAGAATGTGCTGCGGTTTGCGAAAAAGGACGCCGCCAATATAATGTTTCCCCGCAGCAGTGCGGTCTTTATCCCGTACGGCACGTCGATCAAGGATGCCATGAAGGCCTTTCTGGAGTCCGGGGTGATACGGATCCCGGTTTATAAAAATGACATTGACCACGTCATCGGCATGGTCGATTCACGGGAGCTTATCCCGTATCACCTGGGCCACAAAAAGGCCCGGAACATCAACCGCTTCATCCAGGAGATCAAGTTCTTCCCCGCTTCACGGGACCTTCATGACCTGCTGAATGATTTTCTCGCAGGCGGCATCCAGATAGCCGTCGTGGTCGACGAATACGGGGGCACCGCCGGCGTGGTGACCCTGAACAAGCTTCTTTCAGAGCTGATGGGCCGCGACATGACCAAGTGGGAGGACTACGCCAGTCACGGGATAAGAAAGATCGACGAAAGCACGTCCGTCATTTCGGGAGAGCTGCAGATTGACGACTTTAACACCACCTTCGGCGAGGCGCTGGAAAGCCAGAATGCTGACACCATCGGCGGGTATATAATCGAAAAGCTTTCATATATTCCGAAGAGGGGGGATATCCTCAGGATCGGCGCTTATGTTCTCAGGATTCGTTATATCAGAAAGAACAAGATAGAAACCGTTGAAGTCATACGGCCCACAGAGGGAGGTGACTTGCTGTCATGATGCTCATTCTAGCTCAATACCAGGCGTATATAACCATGATTGGGATCATGATGTTCCTCTCCTTCTTCTTTTCAGGAACGGAAACGGCCCTGCTTACCTCCAACAGGTTTTACCTTGAATCTTTATCCAAGACCGGGAACCGCCGGGCCAAACTGTCGTTGACAATTATTGATCATATCGAAGATTCCATGGGCATGACTCTCATCGGAAACAATATAGTCAACATCTCCTCCGCTGCCTTCATCACCTATATCGCCACCACGGCCTTCATGCTCGACGATCTGGCACTGCTGATAGTCACGGCGGTACAGACGATATTCTTCCTGATAATCTGCGAGGTGACGCCGAAAGTTGTGGCCCGGGCCCGGGCTGATGCATTTCTCATGATGTTCGCCTATCCCATTAAGATACTCCTTGTAATCATGAAACCGGCAGTCAGGTTCTCGCTTCTGTTTTCCGGGTTCCTGAAGTCGATGCTCGGGATTACTGAATCGGACCGAAGAAGCATCAGGTCCCGTGATGAAATCGATATCCTCTTTAAAATCGGTGAGGAAGAGGGTGTTATCAATGTAGAGCACCACGAGTATGTTTCCGAGATTCTGTCTTTCAGAGGAATGACAGCGAGGGAAATAATGACGCCCACCATTGATATTGTTTCCATCGATCTGGAAGCCGGCATGCGGGAGCTTGCCGATCTCATCGTCCGGACCAGATACTCCAGGATACCTGTGTACAGCGGCAGGGTGGACAATCTTATCGGATATGTGTTTTACCGGGATATCCTGAAGCACCGGAGTATGAAAAAAATAACCGAGATAATGAACAAGGTCCACTACGTCCCCACGACCAAGCGGATCGTTGCCCTCTACGCAGAGATGGTGGAAAACCTTATCCCCATGGTCTTCGTCGTCGACGAGCATGGAGCAGTGGTGGGAATGGTGACCCATGAGGACATTGCCGAAGAGGTCGTCGGTGAAATACAGACGCGGGACCAGTCCGAGGAGGAACTGATCGTCGAGCTGGGTAGGGGGAAGTTTCTGCTGAGCGGGAAAATGGACATCGAGTATTTCATGAGGAGCTTCAACATCCATATCGACAAGAAGGGTTTTGAGACCCTTGCCGGCTTTCTCGAATACCGCGTGGGAAGGATCCCGAAAAAGGGGGACCGCCTCGATCATGAAAAATACACCTTCATCATTGACGAGGCGACGGACCGTTCCATAGAAAAAGTAATAGTGCAGACGTTAAAGAAAAAGAATAGAGTCAGCGGACAACCATAGGTCCCATGTCGTCTTTACCGCCCATGACGTGGACATGGAGGTGCCAGATGACCTGTCCCCCGGCCGTGCCGTTGTTGATGATCACCCGGTAGCCGTTCCGGTCAATTCCTTTGATCCGTGCCACTTCCTTTACCGCGAGAAAAAGATCGCCCATGATGGAACTGTTGCCCTGTTCAAGGTCATCGATCCTTTCAATATGCTGCTTGTGGATCACCAGGACATGAACCGGAGCCTGGGGGCTGATGTCGGCAAAGGCGTATACTTTATCGTTTTCGTACACTTTGGTTGACGGCGTTATGCCGTTGATGATGTTGCAGAATAAACAGCCCATGGTTTTCTCCTTTGCACTGTATCATGCATGGGTGCGACGGCACCCTATCATAGATATAATTAAAAATTAATTTTAGTCAAGGAGAAATTGGGCTTTCTGCACTGGACCAGGACGTGATCATGACCGGGATTGGGGTCATTTAAATAAATAATTGACATCATGTTCAATTCCTGATAAAAAATAATAGGCACCAATTATTTATTGATCTTTGCTTGCTGATGTCACGGGAAATTCAGACATGAAAACTAAGCCAGACCAAATGCATGATGTGCTGGACACATTGATACAAGCTATCCAGGTGCCCATATTGGTTGTTCATGAAAATATAATTCTCTCTGCTAACGATTCTGCCGGCCACTTATTTGGGTTTCCCGTGGCCTCTTTATTGGGGAAATCACAAAGGGATCTCATTCTGGAAGAGGACCGCGCGCGTTTTGAAGATTCACTCAAAACCATTAAGTCCGGCTGTACACCTCAAATATCCTTATATATGCGCTTCATCCAGGCTGGCGGCGGAATCGTACAGCTTGTCGTTAGTATCAGCACCCAATGCCTAAGCCGGGGAGGGCAGGCTTTTATCATCGTTCTATCGGCGCCTATTGCCGGCCAGGACGATTTGAATGAACTCATTGAGAGCGAGGAGCATTTTCGAAACCTGGCTGAATCAACACCGATGGCGATTCTTCTCTACCAGGATGACAAATGGGTTTTTGCCAATTCGGCGGCGGAAAAAATTACCGGCTACTCCAGTAACGAGCTGTTCAAGATGAATTTTTGGGACATGGTTCACCCTGATTTCGTCCAAATAGGCAAGGAGAGGGGGAAGAAACGGCAGTTGGGACAGGAGGCGATCTCGAGCTACGAGTTAAAGATCTGCACCAAGTCGGGCGAAGATAAATGGGTGCTGATTAACGGCACATCGACGCATTTCAGGGGCAAACCCGCTGGTCTGCTCAATGTCATTGATATAACGGAGATAAAGAAGATACAGGAGGAGCTGGCTCACAAGAACATTCAGCTCAACCAGAAAAACAAAGAGCTTCAGTTCACAATGCATGAACTTGAGTCTATGAATGTGAAACTCCATGCCACAAATCAAGAGCTCATCACGTCGCAGATAGAACTAGAGCAGAGCGAATACCGCTTTCGGGACATATTCAACAACTTTCCCGTCGGCATTTTTCAGACCAAGCTGGAAGGCGATTTCATAACTGCCAATAATGAAATGGCGCGGATACTCGGTTATGCAAACGCGGGTGATGTCACCACTTTTGAAGATAACATTAGAAGTTATTATACGGATCTCGATGTCCGTAACCGGCTGCTTGACAAGGTACGCAGCAGAGGCTTTGTTAAGGGGTATGAGACCAGATTTCGCAATAAAAAAGGCGATCTCATCTGGGTTTCTATTAATGCGAACCTGCGTCGCAGTGCAGACGGATGCGATGAATATTTGGAAGGATACATCCAGGATATTACCGCCCAGAAACAGGCAGAAGAGGAAAAGGCACAGCTCGAGAAACAGCTGATCCAGGCCCAGAAGATGGAGGCCATAGGGCGTCTTGCAGGCGGGATAGCCCATGACTTCAACAACCTGCTGACAGCGATTATGGGTAACGCGGAAATAGCCTTGAAAACGGCAAGTGAAGGCACCGCGATTGGTGAAAACATCAATGATATATTGGTTACGTCAAAACGTGCCGCTAATCTTACCAGGCAACTTCTGGCCTTCAGCAGAAAACAGGTGATAAAGCCCATTGTTATCGATATCAACATGTTTCTCGTAAATCTCGAGAAAATGCTGCACCGTATTATCGGTGAGACCATCATACTGCACATACGCAGGGATCCGGCGTTGGCCCTCGTGAAAGCAGATCCATCACAGATAGAACAGTTAATCGTCAATCTGGTGGTGAACGCAAGAGACGCCATGCCAAGTGGAGGCACAATCACTATTGTATCAGCGAACGATATCGTGACCGATGTGTTTTCAATGAAAAACGAAACGATCCTTCCCGGCCTCTATGTCCGTATCGATGTAACGGACACCGGCTCCGGCATGGAGAAAGAGACAATGGAAAGTATTTTCGAACCCTTCTATTCAACAAAGGGAGAGATGGGGACGGGCCTCGGATTGTCGACTGTTTATGGTATCGTGCGGCAGAACGATGGTTTTATCATGGTAGAGAGCGAGATGGGGAAAGGATCGACATTTTCCGTTTTTTTACCGAACAGTTCCGATGGTTCTCCAGGTGAATTGCCGATCCCGGGGGACAATAAGGATCATGTGCCGGTCTCATTAGGGGAAACCATATTAGTTGTTGAAGATGAGGATAATGTCCGGAAACTTCTGGTGAAAAATCTAGCCGATGAGGGATACCGAGTGCTGGACGCTTCTAACAGCAATGATGCCATCATGATCTGTTTTCATGAACAGGGGCCGATCGATCTAATCTTGTCCGATGTTGTTTTGCCGGACATTCCAGGCCCAAAACTTGTTGAGAAGATTCGATCGACACGGTCCGGTATTCATGTGCTCTATATGTCCGGATACACGGAACAGAATGTCATAAACATCGATGTGTTGAGGGAGGGCGTATTTTTCATCCCCAAGCCCTTTCTGCCGAGTGAACTTATGAAAAAAATCCGAGAGGTCCTCTCTAGCTGACCTTCCTGCCCCCGCCATGCCGGGATCTGACTTACTTCAGTATTGTATAGTAAAGGGCTCTCTCTTAAAAGCGGCCGAGGGTACACAATGGTCGTTATCTGAACTAATTTTTTCTCAGATTAGGTGCTTTTCAATGCAGGAAATACTGGCCTGGTGTCTGAAAATTATTGACAGGATACCGCGTCTGCGACTTCTGATCTAACAATAAAGAAAAACCGGACACTGCCAGATCGATATTATTGGAAGGATAGCGGGAGGATTAACGAATGGACCAAGGCGTTATCGTCGGCATCGGGACCGACATCGTGGACGTGTGGCGTCTGCGGCGCATGAACGCCGAAGAACGGGACCGCTTCACCCGGAAAAACCTTTCATCCGAGGAAGTGTCCCTTTTATCCGACACAAACCCTGAGACCTTTATAGCCGGCCGGTACGCGGCAAAGGAGGCCCTCGCCAAGGCGCTGGGCTTCCGGGACTTCAGCTTCACCACGATCACCATCCTGAACGACGGCAACGGCAGGCCCTTCATCAAGGACGGCGGTGTGCTGATAAGGAATAAGGACCACCGCGAGTCGTATACATTTCACCTGAGCATAAGCCATAATTTCGATCACGCCGTGGCCTTCGTGGTAATCGAAAGGATCGTCGAGAAAAATAAGTCTTCCTGGATATAATTTTGACCGGGAGCCGGTCTGCAATTATTGCGAGAGAAAGAGGGCGACTTCCCTCTTCCTCTCGCGCTCTTCATCACCCCGATCGCTCAGGTGCCGCGACAGGCTAGGCGATTACCTCGGTCGTTCTCGGCCATCCGTGGCCTCCGCGACACTCTGACATCCTGTCCAGCGCCACATTTATTTCTGCGCTTCGTTCGGTGAGGGCTCGGACAACAATCGCCTATCAGTATCCGCCCTGCGGGTGGATGAATTGATTGATTAACGGCAGAGATCAAATATTTCTATTAATACCCGCGTCAAGGATGACGCGGGAGGCGATCGTCAGCAGGATGCTGCATGCGATCGCCAACAGTATGAATTGTTTCTTAGATATAGATCAGCCCGCCGCAGGCGCGGGGTGATGGGGATCGAAAGGGGAAGGCCGCCGCTTTTTCGGCATCCTGCCGGCGGCGGCAGGCAAACATCCTGTTTGCTCAGTGAAGCCACCCTCTTCCCCTTTCGAAAATGCAGACCCGCTTCCGGGTCAATAGGGAGAAACATTGCATAGATGGATAAGTATTGACATCAATAGTAACAGATCAATACAATTGTATCGATGAAAACCATCGAAGATATCAAGGTAATTCTCTATCTCCATGAGGATAAAGACAATCCCATTGTCGAAAGCTTCCGGGCACTTGCGGGAAAGAAAATCATCGAATGCGCCGATGAAACCGCTTTGAATTCGTTCGTCGAGGACATTAAAACGAGAGGAATTGCATCAAAAGAAGCGGTCATATTGAAAAAATTCCCGGGCCGCATGTTCCAGAAATGCCCGGGATCGCCCGGGATGATCTGCTGTAACTACCTCCTGGTCAATATCGGCTTTAACTGCCTCTATAACTGCACCTACTGCTACCTGAATTATTATCTTAATTCCTACGGCCTTGCCCTGTTTTTAAATGTAAACGATTATTTGCGGGAGATCGGGCAGACTGCCGCGGCGGATCGTGGCACCATGTATCGTATCGGTTCCGGAGAATACACCGATTCCCTGATGCTTGATGAGATAACCGGCATCGGGGCGTCGTTGATACAGGAGGCCGCGTCCTATGGGAACATCTTTGTGGAATTAAAAACGAAATCAGACAATGTCCGGCACCTTCTGGGAATAAAAGAGAAGGGGAATGCGGTTCTCGCCTGGACACTGAATACGCCGGTGAATATCGGTCTGTATGAAGCCGGTTCAGCGTCGCTGGAAGAACGCATTGAAGCCGCGGCTGAGGCCTGCCGCGCCGGATACCTGACCGCTTTTCATTTTGATCCCATGATCGCAGGTGGTGGATGGACCGAACAGTACCTGGCAGTGGCGGACCTTCTTTTCAAGAAAGTGGATCCTGCACGGGTCGCATGGATATCCCTGGGTTGCTTCCGCTATAGCCAGGGCTTCAAGGAAATAATACGGGAAGCTTTTCCCGGCCAGGGCCTGACCTCGGCAGAACTCTTTCCCGGCCCGGATGGGAAGTTCCGCTATCTGAAACATACCAGGATAGAGGCTTACCGGTCTATGCTGGAGAAAATACGGTCATACAGTGATGTGCCCTTTGTCTATCTGTGCATGGAAACGGAAAACGTGTGGAGGGATGTTTTCGATGTTGAATATAAAACTTCGGAAGATCTTGAAAAAGCCTTTAGCAATCATCTTAAAGAAAAGTTTTATTAAATTACCCTGACCAGAGCAGAGGATGACTGGGAGCCAGTCTACATGATTGCGAGGGGAAACGGGCTCCTTGCCCTTTTCCCCTCGCGCTCCCCAATTCCCGCGGTCGCTCAATCGGCGCGACGGCCTAAAGGTTATTGCTGCTTAAAGTATTGATATCGCTGAGTTTCTTTAATATTGTTTTATTTTGACACTGTTTTACCGGGCGATTTAGTATTGTTTAACAGCTTCTAGTGGATTCTGGCGCCATCCTTGGCGCGTTTATTTTTGAATCCGGGCCTCCTGCCCGGTTTTCTTTATAATGGAAAATTCATATTTTATCCCCGCGACAGGGATGTCGCGGGCGGCTCTCTTTGTCTTAAGCTGCATACGATCGCCGAACAGTATGAATTGTTTCTTAGATAAAGCCCAGCCCGCCGCAGTCGCGGGGTGATGGGGATCGAAAGGGGAAGAGGGATGCCCCCCTCTTCCCCTTTCATAATGTCCCGACCGACTCTCGGTCGAAACATATGAAAAATTATTTATAAAAATCTGTTATTTTGTTGACCAATTCTTCAAGTTCATGTCATCTATTTACGATAAGAAGAATACTATGCCCACCGAAATCAGGGAGTTTGAGATCTTGGAAGAGAAAGATTACCGCGAGAGTCAGAGGGAGCTGAAGCATGTATCAGATATGCTCGATCAACTCTACGCGTCCGTCAATATTGATTCGTTAAAGAAAAGATCAGCAGAGTTGCAGGAGCAGACCCACCGGGAGGATTTCTGGCAGAACAAGGAGCTCTTCACCAAAATCAACAGGGAGATCACCGGCCTTAAAAAGCGGGTGGACCCCTTCGTGAACCTCATGAATGAGGTGAAGGAAGCCGCCGAGCTGTTCGAGATGGCGCTCCAGGACAAGGACATCGACGTCCTGAACGAATTATCCGGCAAGATAGAGGGATACCATAAGAAGTTCGATGAACTTGAAACGCTTGAACTCCTGTCGGGGGAAGACGACGCAAACAATGCCTTCGTGATGATCCATCCCGGAGCGGGGGGCACCGAGTCCCAGGACTGGGCGAACATGCTCTTCCGCATGTATTACCGGTGGGGCGAGCAGAAAGGCTTTGCGGTAGAATTTATCGATTACACACCGGGCGAGGAAGCGGGAATCAAGAGCGCCACCATGCTCGTCAAGGGAGACTATGCTTTCGGTCTCCTGAAATGCGAGCGGGGGATCCACCGCCTCGTCAGGATATCACCCTTTGACGCGAACAAGAGGCGGCACACGTCTTTCGCTTCCGTGGAGGTCATTCCTGAGGTCGACGAGGACATCGATATCGAGATCAAGGAGACCGATCTCAGGATCGATACCTACCGCTCGTCAGGCGCCGGGGGACAGCACGTTAACAAGACGGATTCAGCGGTCCGGATAACCCACCTCCCGACGGGTATCGTGACGCAATGCCAGAACGAGCGGTCGCAGCACAAGAACAAGGCCTTTGCCATGAAGGTCCTCAAGGCGCGCCTCTACGAGTTGAGAAAACGGGAGTTCGATGAAAAGCAGCAGGAAAAAATCGGCCAGAAGAAGGACATTTCATGGGGGCACCAGATCCGTTCCTACGTGTTCCAGCCCTATACCCTGGTCAAGGACCACCGGACCGGCGAGGAAACGGGAAGCATCGACTACGTGTTTGACGGGGACATAGATCGTTTTATTTACGCGTACCTGCGGGGCAAGCGTACGGCCGATCAGGGGATTTCACCGGAATGATACTACAGGCATGAACAGCGACCATGAAGCTAACCATAGAACAACTATCCCATCTGTTTGACAAGTACGGCGACATTACAGAGATCAAGTATTTCGATGACATCCTCATCAAAGATAGCTGTTATCTGTCCACTGACCTGGTCCTGCCGGCTCACCTGCCGCGCCTTACCGAAAACGGCATTATCGAAATCGAGGTGTTTTTCACGCCGGTCCTGTACGAGCATCTGACCAGGGAATTCCCGGCCGAATTCAGGAAACCCTACGGTCGATGCGGCATGAGCGAGATGGACAAGATTCTCGAAGACCTGCGCGATGCCAATGCCCAGTCGAAGCGTAAGCGCTACATCCGCATGATCGGCGAGATCTACGGCGTTGACAAGACCCTCGGCAAGCGCATACTTCTTCTGCGTAACAACGAGCCGGTCGACTTCAGGAAATGGAACAATCTGAAGCGGGACGTTGACCGGAACCAGCATTTTCAATACCGCAATTCCGAGGTGGCCATCATCATCTTTGTCGATCTCAAGGTGGCCCGCCAGAAAGAATACATAGAGCGCTTCAAGATAAACACCGATCTGATATCCCTGATCGTGTCGCGCAGCCAGGAGCCGGGCAACGTGATCGCCCCGGATTTCATCGCCACAGAGGACGTCATCTCCGTCACCGAGCCGGGGGTGCTTCTCGAAGAGTATATCAGGTCAAACGCCCGGCTCATCATCATAGGGGAAAAGCTTGATGATTTTTACAAGCGGGCCCTCCTTCAGGTGCGCAATTATGATAAATTCGTGCGCCTCCTTGTGGTGCCGTCCATCGATCACAATAACAGTCACGATTTTTTCCATCAGGTGAAGCTGGTCTATAACAACGACCGGTGGCAGTAGAGGAGGGGGCGGCCCGTTCATCCGCCCGGCAGGTGAAAAAAACCGGAGGAGTACTGTATTGAAGAATAAATTTTCAAAATATCTGCAGCCGATGGATTTCAGCACATCCATTGAAAAGGAAATGGGATCCATCGATTTCGGGATGGTGCTCCCCGACGCATCACGGAAAAGGGAAAAGCTATTTCTCCGGTCCTTTACGGCTGCTGACCTGTATAAGATAATGACTGACGTAAAGCTGATCGTCCACCTCGAGGAAAAGGGCTTTTCGGACATGAAGGTGCATATTGATGTCGATGATGCCTACGTGCACTATTTGAAGCTTTACTATAAGACTATTGAACCGGATATGCTCCTCCTGGATCTTCGGGTGAGCGAATCACGCTTTGTACCGGAAAAGAAGTTTTTCGATGACGAGTTGATTCACACCTACGATATGATCGTTATCGAGTGGCTTTCAGCGCAAAATCCCCTGTATAAATTTGATGCGACCAAGCCTCAGCTTCCCGGCCAGAGGGCTCCGGGCCTGGGGATTCTGAATTATTGTTTTGAAATGATGTATGTAGTGGCGCGGGAGGTGATCAAGGACGGATTTCTGGACATCCCCGACCATATGCACGGCGCGATTATGTATTCGAAGAAGTTCAAGTTTTTCAACCCCATACACGAGGGGATCCTCCGGGCCATCATGAGGGACCTTGGTACATATTCCCTTGCAGACATATCGTGGGGCATCATCACACAAACTATAATCGAAGAATACAAGAACGAGCCCCAGGCCTATGCACCCTCCGAGCAGGTGTACTATGTTTCTGAACGGATGAGGGATTACTTTCACTCGAAAAAATACACGTCTGTATATAACAAGTATTTCAGGCGGAAGCATTACAGGTTTGAGTATGATGAGATGGTGAAGCGCAGGGATGTCATGCTCAAGAAGAAAAGCATTGTGGACCTCTAGGATTAACGCCCGTGTGTATCGATGTCTCCGGCATCAGCATCTTTCAGCCTGCTGAGCCGCGATAAATCATCGATGCTTTCCCGGATTTCCCGTGATGCGGCCGCCAGCATGCCCCCCAGTTTGGCGCGTTCAGTTAGGAGACTTTTAATATCCCCCAGCGCCTGGTTTCGTACCGATATGAGCTTGCCCGCATCCCCGTTTTCCCCGAGCACCTCATAGAGCATCCGCAGCCGGACCCCGATTAGCGATGCAAGCGAAGTTTCTAATTCCGCTATATCAAAATCTGCGGCGTCGATATCGTCAATTACGCCGGAATCGGTGTTGATAAGCTCAATTACCTTTTCCTGGTTCCCTGATCTGCAGTAATGTAATTTATCGGATTCGCTCAGGAGGAGCTTGTCAAGCAATTGAAGCTTTATCCCGTATAAATGTATAAGGCCGGCGACGATTGACGCTGCGTCATCCCTCAATGCTGAAGCTTCCTTTCGCTCCGATATTGGTTTTGTCCGAGGTGGTTTCGTTGGCGGAGATCTTGTCCCATGCGTCCCGGAGATCTTTGATGAGCTTTAATACGTTTTTTATCATTTCCGGATCTTTCTTTATGTTCGCTTCCAGCAGGG
Organism: Spirochaetota bacterium; assembly: GCA_041753395.1. Classification (GTDB taxonomy): domain Bacteria; phylum Spirochaetota; class UBA4802; order UBA4802; family UBA5550; genus RBG-16-49-21. Next base: position 114,260 of record JBGSUQ010000001.1, on the reverse strand, counting down.
CTTTTTTGAAGTAAAGGTACAGATTGAACAGGTTTTGGGAAATCTCCCCTCCATCCTTCATGTTCAGGGAGAGCAGCAGCTCAGTTATGATATCCTGGGCCTTAATGATGTTGGTGTTGACGATATCATACGTCTTGGGGTTCATGTTGTCGATGGCAATGTTCAGGAACTTGATCGCCCCATCATAGAGCATAACGATTAATTTCCCCTGATTGGCCGTGGCGATCTGGGTTTTTTTATACTCATCGAAAGGATTCTTTTCAGGCAAGGCCATTGATTCCCCCGGTCTGCTATGATTACGGGCGCCGCTGACGCCTCTCCCTCACCCTCTAGGGCGGGTGTTTCGCCTTTAAGCAGCTGATCCTATTCTATTATCGTATTAATAATACTCAATCTGAATCATTAAATCCAATGGAGCAGGATCTACTGGTAAATAATATACAGAAAATTTCGTTGCTGGACAAATATATTGTTATTCATCATAAAAAATAAATTATAGAAAAATGCGGATCGGTCAGCAGGAGTGATTGTTCAACCGCGCTTTTAGAACAACCGGGGTCGGATTTGAGGGACCGGTGTAAAAGCACGGACTACCGACTGAAAATTGCCTCGATCCTGTTGAGGATTTCCTGGTATTTTTCCAGGGTTTTGGAAACGATTTCATCCGGCAGGGGCGGCGGCGGGGAGTTCTTATCCCAGGTGGTTGTTTCCAGATAATCCCGTATATACTGTTTGTCAAAGCTCACCGGGGATGTTCCTACCTGATAGGACGTTTCATCCCAGAAACGTGAACTATCCGGCGTCAGCACCTCGTCGATGAGTATTATCTCGTTATCGGCAAAGCCGAATTCCAGTTTGGTATCGGCAAGGATGATCCCCTGCTGCAGCATGAGGTCACGTGCGAATTCATAGATCCGCAGGGTCACTTCACCAAGGCGGTACGCCAGCTCTTCGCCGAGTTTGGCGCGCATCACGTCGACGGGCACGTTCATATCATGCCCCGAGTCTTCCTTAGTCGCCGGTGTGAAGAGTGGCGCTTCGAGCTTTTCCGCGAGCTGGAGTCCTGCCGGCAGGGTTATGCCGCAGACCGACCCTTTTTCCCGGTAGTCTTTCCATCCGGTTCCGATGAGGTATCCCCGGGCGATGCATTCAAAATCGATGCGTTCCGTTTTACGCACGATGACTGAACGGTCTTTCAGGAGCTCTGGATAATCGCAGAAGGGCTTCGGGAACCGGGCTACATCATCCTCGACGATATGGTTCTTGATGACCTTGATGTTCTTGAACCAGAGGTTCGATATCTTGTTCAGGATTATGCCCTTGCCGGGGATCCCGGAGGGGAACACATGGTCAAAAGCGGATATGCGGTCAGTTGAAACAATGAGAAGGTGCTCCTTGTCAACAGTGTAAAGGTCACGTACTTTTCCGGTGTATTTCTTTTTAACACCCGGTATCTTTATGCTGACCAGTGGTTTCATATAGAGCTCCCCAATAGGTAAATGATGCATAGCGTCCTGATTATTTTATGTCGTATAGTATAGTATTTTGTCAACAAAAATGATTCCTATTTGGCATTTTCCAATGGTTTTATTATGAAAGGGCGGTATGGGATGCTCCCGCTCACCCGCCAAAGTAGTACATCCTGTTCCCTGTTAGCGGGAGCATCCTGTTCCCTGTTAGCGGGAGCATCCCATACCGCCATATTTTATTTTTTGGAAAGTGCTCTTGTGTGGGAGAGAAAAGACATCCTTGGCCGTCCGGATTCTTTTATGACGCAATATTGATTAACAGTAATAATATATTGGGAAATGCCTTGATGGGGAGGGAATAAATAAGAAATTGACAGGATTGGATGTATCCTTTTAACTCCATCGTATTCTCATTGATAAAACATGAATTCTATAATTATACATAAACTTAAAACAGCCGGGGGTATTGCCGCCCTTTGCGTAGCCTTGGCAGGGATCGGTTACGGGGCCGGGCTGCTGATCGGAAGCAGGTTCATGGAAAGCATTATACTGAAAGAGTGGAGGTTCCCCCTTCTGCTGTCGCGGCCGGTGAACCAGTTTTATAATGTTTATTCCCTGATCAACAGCAGCAATCCCTTCAGCCGGCTGAGCGGCTATTATTCCCTTGTGGATAACAATATGGTAAATGAGCAGTTCATTGCCGACCGGTATGGCCGGGAACCGTTCATTGTCATCCAGAGGACACTCCTCTGGGTGTTCAGCCATGGAAAAGACAGGGATAAGGCGGTTAAATTCTATACATCGATATATAAAACCAGCGATGACTCGTTGAGGAAAGACATCCTGCGTTACATGAAAAGACTTGATGAGAAATATTACAATGGTTTTGTTAAAGAGAACAAGGTAGAAGGCGCTCTCATTCCAGATTAACCTCCCGGTATGACCGGAAGATAGCAGTTTCGCCCACCGAGTCATTTTATTCTTGTCAAAGAAAACCGCCTGCTACATAACGGAACTACTTTCTTGGAGTAATGTAATGGATAATAAACAATATATTGAACAGTTGTGCCGGGACGCCAGGGCCGCCTCCCGGCTGATCGCCAACTATACCACCGTTCAGAAGAACAACCTGCTCCTGAAGATGGCGGCCGGCCTTCGTAAAAAAACTGGCGTCATCATAGCGGAGAACAAGAAGGATCTCGCGGCCGCGGAAGAGGCGGGCGTCAGCAAGGCGCTCTATGACCGTCTCCTCCTGAATACGGAGCGTATCGAAGGCATGGCGGTTTCCATTGAAGAAATAGCACTGCTGCCGGACCCGATAGGGAGAATTGAAAAAATGACAGTGCGCCCCTCGGGCATACGGGTGGGGCAGATGCGTATCCCCCTGGGCGTTGTCGCCGTTATCTACGAGGCGCGGCCCAATGTCACCACCGATATCGCTGCCCTCTGCATCAAGTCGGGAAACTCCGCCATCCTCAGGGGCGGCAAGGAGGCGATCAACTCGAACAGCGCTCTCCACGCGGTGGTTTGCGGGGTGCTTGCAGAATCGGGGTGCCCTGAGAGCGCTGTGACCTTCATAAACAGGACTGACCGGGAACTGGTGCCCGTTTTATTGAAGATGAACCAGTACATCGACATAGTGATACCCCGCGGGGGGGAGGCCCTGATCAGGGCCGTCAGCGAGGAATCGACGATACCGGTCATCAAGCATGACAAGGGCGTGTGTCACATCTTCGTCGATAAGAGCGCCGACGAAGATATGGCCAACCGTATTGCTGTGAACGCCAAGGTGCAGCGTCCCGGCGTCTGCAATGCCATGGAGACGCTCCTCATCCATGCGGACTATCCGCACAAGGAATCGCTCCTGAAAAGCCTGCTGGACAGCACGGTTGCCATCAGGGGATGCGAGAGGACGGTTGCGCTGTTACCCGGCGTCATCAAGCCCGCCGACCCCGGTGATTACGGGTTCGAATTCCTCGACCTGGTGCTCGCGGTTAAAGTTGTTGATTCCCTCGATGAGGCCATGGATCACATCACCCGGTTCGGTTCGGGGCACTCGGAGGCGATCGTCACCTCCGATTACCTTAACTCGGAGCGTTTCCTGAAAGAGGTTGATTCGGCGGCGGTCTTCGTCAACGCATCGACGCGTTTTCACGATGGCGGTGAATTCGGCCTCGGCGCCGAGGTCGGGATATCAACGCAGAAGCTACACGCCCGGGGGGCTATGGGCGTGGAGGGGCTGACGACACTGAAGTATGTCGTATACGGGAAAGGAGAGGTGCGGTAGACTTTGAAACTGGGCATTTTCGGCGGGACCTTCAACCCGATCCATTACGGCCATCTCATCAATGCTGAAATCATCAGGTCGGATTTAAGTCTCGACAGGATCATACTGGTGCCGGCCAGGTATCCGGTGCACAAATCCCTGGCGGGGGAGGTGCCGGCTGATGAGAGGTATGCCATGGCGGTCCTGGCCGTAGCTGAGGCCGGTGAATATGAAGTTTCCCGTATTGAAATTGACAGAAAAGAGCCGTCCTATACCATAACCACCGTCCATGAACTTCAGAAACAGTATCCAGACAGCGAGCTCAATCTCATTGTCGGGATGGATTCCCTGAATACCATCGACACTTGGCGGGAGACGGAACACCTGCTGAATCACGTGTCACTTATCGTTATGCGCCGTCCCGGGGAGAAGCCCGCTCCGGACATCGACCTGAGAGGGTGCAGCGTCAGATTCGGGGAAAATCCGCTGATTGACATCAGCTCCACCGTCATCAGGGAACGTCTCCGTACGGGGAAATCGGTGCGCTTTCTCCTGCCTGATGCTGTCATTGATTATATTGCCAGAAAGGGGTTATACAGAAATTGAAACGCAAAGTACTTATTGTCTCGGCGATCCTCCTCTTGGTGCTCGTTTCGCTCCTTGTGTATTACTGTCACGGCGTGCAGACCAGGAACGCGGTTGAGAAGCTTATCCAGAAGAAAAAAATTATCAACATACTGGTTGCCGGGAGCAACAGGGACAACGACCATAAGCACAAGTTCTTTGCCATTGTGAGCATTAATCCCGAGAACAACCGGGTCGGTATAACCTTTATCCCGCCCTCTTTCAAAATACGTCTCGATGACGACGGCGACCACATCGCCAAGATCGATGATGTGGTGGTGTTCAATTTCAACCGCCTGCGCTATTCGCTCCAGAAAGACCTCAGGCTCAACATTCCCTTTTATGCTGAAATTTACGCGCCGGACGTGGAGCGACTGGTTAACCTGATGGAGGGGATAGAGCTGTTCGTCCTCGAGCAGCCCAAAGACGCACAGGGGATGGCTTTCGGAGTGAATTATCTGGACGGGCAGAAAGTGATGCGGTACATCAATTCCGTGGATGAAAATTCAATATACCTGAAGTATGACCGGATCCTGGATGTGCTCATGACGCTTTACAAGGACCGGGACCGGCTGGAGCGCTTCAATAAACTCGAGTTTATCAGCGAGATGATGAAGTCGGTAAAGACAAACCTGCTTCCTCAGGAGGTCATGGGAATTTGCGACCTCATGTTCAAAAACGGAGACGTGATGGCGACGATATTGCCGGGTTTCTTCAAGGACGGCTACTACGCCATGGATGACATCACGTTCCGGATATACGAAAAAGAGTTCCTGGCGCTCCTCATCGTCGACAAGAGCGAAAAAGAGATCGATGCGTCGATCAAGGTGAAGATATTGAACGGCACCGACGTGCCCGGCCTGGCGAGAAAGATGCGGGAAAGCCTGATCAGGGAGGGGCTGAACGTTGTCGAGTTCGGCACCTCGCCGTACCGGAAGATGAACAAGTCCATCATTATCAACAGGCGGGGCAACGTGGCCGCCGTAAACCGGGTGGCTGAATTGACCGGCATACAGAATGTATATCATGTCATTGACAACACGCAGCTGCATAATATACTGATCATTCTCGGCGAGGACCTTACAAAGTGACGGAACTGAAAAAGAAAACAGAAGGGGAAATGGTGGAAATCTTCCGTGAATGTGCCCGGGTCCTGTCTGACAAGAAAGGGACGGAAATAGTCTTCATTGACCTCAGGGATGTAAACAGCTATCTTGATTATTTCATCATAACCACCGGCAACTCAAGGATCCATTGCCGTTCCCTGGCGCGGGAGCTGGAGAAATTCATGCAAAGCCAGGGGCTCCGAGCCCGCAACAGGCCGGATTACGAATCCGGATGGATCATTCTCGATTGCGGTGAGCTGATAGTTCATATATTCACCCAGGAAATGCGCGAGTATTACCAGCTGGAGAAGCTGTGGGGCGATGCCAGGAGGATAACATTTTAATGCGGCACATGCTGGATGGGGTCCGAAACATGGTAAAGAAGATGGCAGTGATTTTCATGATTGCCACGCTTGCGTTTTGCTGCTTCTGCGGCAAAATGCAGGATAAGCTTCAGGATCTTGATGCGTGGTCAATATCCCAGCAGTTTTTTGAAACCTGGAAGAAGCAGGACTGGAAGGCCCTGTATAAGATGACAGATTCCAGCTTCATGCAGAAATTGCGCACACAAAAGCTTTCCCCGGAGCAGCAGCGTATGAGCGACGAGGAGCTCTTCGTGCATGAATTCAAGAAGGCCCAGAGAATGAATCCGGACAAGATCCTGAAATCATACCGGATCGAGAAAATCCCCCTGTACCAGAAAGGGGACACGACCGTGTGGGTGTATGCTGTCATCAACGGCAGGAAAAGAAAGATACCCATGACGCTGGACGGCCTTTCGTTGAAAATCGATCTTACCCGGATTGAGGAATTACCGGACCAAGAATTTCCATTGAAAAAGTGAAAGAATCAAAGGGGGTGTGAGACTGTGCTTAACATTGATTGCTCCGAACAAAAGGACGTATGCATCATATCGCTAAACGGCGAGCTGATTTTCAACGAAATGGAAGAAGCCGATAGAGTCATCATGGAGAAGATCGTCAGCAAGCCAAAGGTCATGGCCATGAACTGCAAAAAACTCCACAGCCTTGATTCCTCCGGGCTGGGGCTTTTCATAAAATTTTCGAAGGAAGCGAAGAAGTCCGGTGTCAGGCTGGTGTTTCTGGATATAACCGACCATATCTCGACACTGTTTGATGTGTCGAAACTTGACAGCATCTTTGAAATAATGTCGGAAGATGACTTCAAAAAGACATTCCCGCTGAAGTGACAACCTTCCTCCACGATATCCGCTGCGGGTGTCCGGTCAGCCGGCGGCGGGTATTGATGCCCGGTCCGTCATTACCCATTCTTCGTTGTTTTTCCTGGCAAGATATATATTCAGGCCGCTTCCGGCAGTTTCCGCGATCGCGAAGGTGTGTGGCGTCTGTGAACCTGCATAGTGATTGCCGGGATTGCAGATGATGCCATGACCGGTGTGCTTGAGCACCGGCAGGTGCGTGTGCCCGAAGAGAAGAACCTGCGCCCCGGAAACGGCAATAAGCGCGTCCATGGCGGCGTACTGCTGTTCCCGGAGGCTTGCAGACTGGTACGGATTGATGTCCATCCTGTGTCCGTGGATCAGGATCGCAGTGAAGGTTCCTATGGGTATGCTGAGACGTTCGGGATATTCCGAAGAGCCGTCCTCGTTTCCCGCCACCGCGGTCAGCGGGATCGAGCGTTCCCGGGAAACGGCTATGGCGTCAAGGACCCCGTCGCCGAGATGTATCATGGCGTCGAAGGGCCCGGCATTCATAAGGGCGTCGCGCATTGTGTCGAGGTTCCCGTGGGTGTCGGAGAAGATGGCCCAGCGCCGGCGTTCGGTGTCGTTCATTCCATTATGCTCTGGATGACTTCTTTCAGGTCCTCGACCGCGTAGGGCTTGGCCACCACGCCGGAGAAGCCGAAGGCCCGGTAATCGGCCATGACCGGGTCAATGGAATAGCCGCTTGAGACAATGGCCTTGACGGTCGGATCAAATTCCCTGAGTATGGTGATAGTCTCCTTGCCGCCCATGCCGCCGGGGACCGTCAGGTCCATGATGACGAAATCGAAGGGTCTTCCAGTTTGCCTGGCCGTTTTGTACAATTCTATTGCCTCTTTGCCGTCATGGGCTCCCACGGTTTCGAAACCCAGGCGTCCCAATATTTTCATGCCAACATCAAGCACCATGTCATCGTCGTCCATGACGAGCACCCTGCCGCCGTTTAGGTCCTTCCGGTCCGGATGGCTTATCGCAGCAGCAATTGTATGCTCTGTCGCCGGAAGATAAATCGTAAAACAGGTACCGTTTTGTTCCGTCGATTCGACGTTTATGTAGCCATTGTGCTTGCGAATGATGGAATAGGTGACCGAAAGCCCCAGACCGCTGCCTTTTTCTTTCGTTGTGAAAAAGGGGTCGAATATTTTATGCAGGTGCTTTTTAGGAATGCCGTATCCCGTGTCGGAGATTTTTATGGCGAGGTAATTGCCCAGCGTGAAGGGAAGGTTGTCCTTGGATGTGATAACGCGATTTTCTGCTGAAATGGTAACTATGCCGCCTCCCGGCATGGCCTCCCGGCAGTTCAGCACCAGATTGTGAATCACCTGGCTGATCTGGCCCTCATCGACCTCGGCATTCCAGAGGCTCCCCGGGATGTCGAAGGTGCTCTTGATCTGCGATCCGCGGAGGACAAAATCGGCCGTGTCCACCAGCAGATCGCGGATGGAGGCGATCTTCTTTATAGGTGCGCCTCCTTTGGAAAAGGTCAGCAGCTGCATCGTGAGGTCTTTTGCCCGCTCTGAAGCCTTTTCCGCCTCGGTGAGTATCTCGTAATTCTTTGATTCGGGGGGACAATCGAGCTTGGCTATTGATATGTTCCCCATGATGGCGGTCAGCAGGTTGTTGAAGTCGTGGGCTATACCGCCGGCAAATATTCCCAGGGACTCGATTTTACTCGTCTTGAGAAGCTCGTTTTCCGTCTGTTTCCGCTTGGTGATGTCGTGAACGATGGACCACATTCCCGTATTATTGCCGTTTTCGTCCTGGATGAGGTATATCCTGAGTTCCAATGGCACCAGGGTCCCGTCTTTTCTCTTGTATTCTTTTTCGAATAAATCGGAGTGGCCCCTGGTTAATACCTGCTCCTGTATGATCTTCTTCTGGGTATCATGCCACCTGGTCGGGGTCAGGTTCCAGACCGTCAGGGAGTAAAGCTCTTCGAGGGGATACCCCGTAATCTGCTGGTAGGCAGAGTTGAATTCAATGACCCTGCCGTTCATATCGAGGCTCACGAATCCATCGAGCATGCTGTCGTAGAGCTTGCGGTACCGCCGCTCTGAGGCCAGGAGGGATCGCTCGATGATTTTCCTGTTCGTGATGTTGTCAAGGAGCATAAGCCCCCTCCCGCTCTGGCCCAGCCGGGCATACCGTATCATGGCGTCCTGCATGATGCCGGATTTTGCATGTACCTTCGTCTCTATGGTTTTCATAGGATTGCTGTCTTCAGTTTCATCGACGATAAGGCTCCATTCGTTCTTGATGAGGATACGGTATTCTTCATCCGGATAGGCCAGTTCCCACCACAGGTCAATTGTGGGCAGGTCATCCTTCGTATAACCGAAAACGGTATCGTGCGACCTTCCCATGAAGTCAAGGGAGCTGTCCCCGTTGATAATAGCCATTATCTGGGGAGACTCCTCGATGATGCCGCGGAAGAGTTCCTCGCTTTTCCTGATCGCATCTTCTGCCGACTTTGCCCTGTCGAGGGCCAGGCGGTTTATCTTGTATATGTGATAGGATATGGCCCCGCTCAAGATAAAGGCCGTCATGGTATCCACGCTGTAAGAAATCAGTATTGACCCGGGAATGTCGACCCTGCGCTGGATTATTAGTATGAAAACGCAAAGAACCGCTATATTAATGGTATAATAGAAAACTATGACATGGGTCATCCGGACCACGATAAGGGGTGTAAACGAGAGCAGGCCCAAAACGAGCACCACTGACAGCATCCGTATAAAATAATCGCCTTCGCCAAGATTAAAGAAAAAATACCACCAGAGGGTGATGAAGGTGATGATGAGAAATGAGTGGGTTGCGAGGAGGAACCTGCCGGACCGGAGTACGAATAATATGAAGATTATTGCCGCCGTGAGAATCAGTATCGGCAGCTGTAAATAGATATTCCAACCCAGGTAGAAGGAAAAACCCAGGTATACCGGCATAATACAAACTAGAATAATACCGCAGAAGGTAAATACAATTCTTGATTTCTGCTGCAGTATGAAATCTTTATTTTCGTAGTTGTGCAGAAAAAAATCTGATATTGTTCGCAACGAATGTAGCCGCATATATTTTTATATAATAACAATTATTAAAATGTTTCGCCATCCCGGGTGAAACGGGACTACCCCCATGACATGTTATTGCGATCGAGGTTCCCAATTAATAATTCCTAAACGGAAACTTATAAAATGTCAAGATAATAATTTATGACACAGGACCGCCGCCTTGGCCGGCCGGGGTCATAGAATTGCCGTTGCGGCTACCATACGGAACTGATCACCAGCATCAGCGAAAGCACGGATATTGCAATTGTGAAAATGATCACGATTATGTTATTAAACTTCGAATTGGCATATTCCCGCATGATCTTCCGGTCATTGATGATAATGAGCATGCAGACCAGCACAAAGGGGAGGGCAAGACCGTTGATAACCTGGGAGATCATCATGATCTTGATGAGTGGAATATCGGGGAGCAGGATTACCCCGGCCCCGATGAAGATAAGAAGCGTATAGAGTATGTAGAACTGGGGCGCCTCGGTGAAATTTTTATCCACCCCGGTCTCCCATCCGAAGCTCTCGCACACGCTGTAGGCGGTGGACAGGGGGAGGATGGAAGCCGCGAAGAGAGATGCGTTGAGGAGACCAAAGGCGAAGAGATAATAACAGTAATCGCCGGCGAGGGGACGCAGGGCGCTGGCCGCGTCAGCGGCGGTCTTGATCGGCTGCTGCCCGTGGCCGCTGAAGAGCACCGTGCCGCACACGACGATGATAAAGAAGGCAACGATGTTGACAACGATGCAGCCGATGATGGTGTCTATTTTCGAGTAGCGGTAGTTCTCTACCTGTATTCCCTTTTCCGCCACCGAGGCCTGCTGGTAGAACTGCATCCACGGCGCGATGGTGGTGCCTATTACGCCGACGCAGGCGAGAAGATAATCGTACTGGAAATGTATGCGCGGCCGTATTACCTCGCCCATGATTTCGGGCCATGGCTGCTCCACCATGTACCCAGATATGATGTAGCTGATATAGAATACGCATGCGATGAGGAACACCTTTTCCACGGATTTGTACGATCCCTTGACGACGATATACCAGACGATGCAGGCCCCGGCAGGTACCGATACGTATTTGCTGATGCCGAAGAGCTCCAGGCTCGCAGCGATGCCGGCGAATTCCGAGATGATGTTGCCGAAATTGGTCAGGAGGATCATGATCATCAGGTAAAAGGTGATTTTAACGCCGAACTTTTCCCTGATCAGGTCTGAAAGGCCCTTGCCGGTGATGACGCCCATGCGGTTGCACATTTCCTGAATGAGGACCAGCGCAATGGTTATGGGGATGAGGGTCCAGAGGAGGGCGTATTTGAAGTTGGCCCCCGCCAGGGAGTAGGTGGTAATGCCCCCCGCGTCATTGTCCACGTTGGCGGTGATGATCCCGGGTCCCATCACCGAGAGGAAAAGGATAATGCGCTGCACCTTGTGGTTTGATTTTATCGATTCGATTATTCTCATTATACTTCTTCAGTCTCCTCGCGGATTTCGGGGAACACGGGCTCGAGGGCGTCTTTGATGGTAATGATGCCCTGTATGCGGTCAAATTCATCCACGACGGGGACCACCGTGAAATTGTATTTGTAGAATATCTGGGCGACCAGTTTTATGTGCGTGTCGACCTTGACCCTGACAACGTTTTTCCGCATTATTTCCCCGATCGGCGTTTGGGACCCTGCTTTAAGGAGCTGTTTAAGGGTAAGTACGCCGATGGGAACATCCAGGTCGTTCAGGACGTAGATGTAATAAATCGATTCGATGTCATCGGCGACTTTTTTGATCCTCCTGATTATCCTGGCCGCTGTTTCGTTCTCCCGGGCCGATACGAACTCGGTGTTCATAAGGCTGCCGGCGACACGGTCGGAATGCTTGAGAAGAGTCTTGATCTGGCCGACCTTTTCCTCCGGGAGGATTTTATACAGTACAGCCACGGTCTCGTATGGCATTTCATCGAGAAGGTCAACGACCTCGTCCATGGGTGTTTCATCCAGTATCCGCGCCAGGCGCTCGTGCTCGAGGGACTTGGCCATCACGAGCCGCATTTTCAGCGGCAGCTCCTGGAGAATGTCCGATGCGGTGGCGTCGTCAAAGGAATTAAATATGAGCATCCGCTCCTCGGCACCCAGGTCTATGAGGATGTCGGCCAGGTCTGCCGGGTGGAGCTGCGACAGCTTTGAGGATGGGACCCTGAGGGAAAGCGACTTGAAGTCATCCACCGCGGTAATGGGCTGAACGAATTTCCACGATATGAATTTGTCTTTCAGCTCGTAGGCAAAGAGCCATTTGACGGCAGAATTGAAAAACCGGAGCCACCCGAGCCTCCTGAGGAGGCCCTTGAATCCGACGTCGACATGGACGATCCAGAGCTTGATGCCGTCCTTCAGGATATGCAGATCGTTCACCCTCACCACCTTTGAACCGGCTATGTCAACGATCTGCTTGTCCCAGAAAGTTTCCCGCAACCGCAGTTCGTTGGCCGAAAGCTTTAAGGGCTCCTTCGCGCGGTCGGTATCTTCAATGACGACGAGCCTGTCCTCAAGGATTTTCTGGATGCATTTCCACGGGTAATAGGTGAGCTTTTTCCTGAATCCCCTTCGCACGATGAGGGCGTTGATCTTCGGGTACATGCCGTGAACGTCGGCGATGATATCATAGAGACTGCCGATTTTATTACTGTTTGCATCAACGACCGGCAGATTGATTATCTGGGAAAGGAAGATGAAGGATGTATGTCGGGCCCGATCGGTCATAAATGTATTTTTAAACGACCATGAATAGCTCAATTCATGGGGGTCGCCTTCTAGTTTAATTTTAATAAAAATGATATGTAAACTATTCCACCCAGATTGTGGTTTTTTTGCAAGAATAATACTATACAAAAAAACTCCCTCTTTCAAGGAGAGGGAGTTTTCGTCAGTCTGTTTCTTGTGAAATTCTAAGCCGCAGCTTTTGCTTTCTTCTGTTTTGCTATGAACCATACACCTACAAATGCGCCGATGCCCACGACAAGCAATATAATCCCCAGCAGTGGTCGATATGCAATCCAGGCAATGGCTATGGTAACCAGTGAAAGGACCAAGGCTATTATAAACGCTAATATGCCAGTGCCCATGCCAAGAATACTGCCCACGACAGGTATTACATCACCCAGGGTCGATATAGGCTTGAATACCATGCCGATACCCATAGCCATGAGGAGAAAACCCAGGAGCCGCACTATCCATGTCCGCATCACATTTTCCTTCTGCATCTGGGCGAACATTGCAGAGGCGGATTTTTCACCCGATTCGAGCCGGTTTATCTCAGTATCGGTTTTGGTTTTATATGGTTCGAAGGTGTCGCCCAGCTGTTTGGATACAACGGATACCATCTGTGGTTTTACTATTGAATAATTGATTCTTAAATCTCCGATCTGGGGATCGGAAGGATTGCCGCCTACATATATACCGCCATTATTAATTTTTGATTTTCCTTTAATATCAGCCGGGAGCTTATTCAAATTCCCCTGCTGAAGCGGGAGGGATTCAGATGTTGAAATCTGGCCGATCAAAGCGGGGCTGAGCCTGAAAGCACCAAGTTTGACAAGTTTGGCTGTTTCTGTCTGGCTTTTATATGCCAGGGCCGGATTGTTGTATCCGGGTTTTTTGAACCTGCTTGAATCAATCCGATCGTTTGACCAATCTTTCTTATATGTATAGGTGGTTGTGGTTTCTTCACTCCCTCCCATTTTCTTTCTTTTTTCAGATTTGGCTTCTTCTTTCCACTGGAACATCTCGACGGTGCGGATGAGTTTGATACCTTTCTCACTGATACCGAAGGTGTTGTCTACCAGTACTTCATCAGTAACCGCCTGACCGGACAAGTGCACCAGTCTCGCATTATTAGCGGTATCAACAGTATCTGCTTTTATGGATACTACCGCTTTGACTCCTTCCTCGAGTCCTTTTGCGGTTTTGACCGCGCAGCCTTCATTCGTAAATAAAACCGGAAAGGCGGCGATAAACATAACAATGCCGACAAGTACGCCCTTGATGGATTCCATGAGCCGCGAACCCAGTCCCTGTGATGTTACCTCGGTAAAGGAATCACCATTTTCTCCTACCATATTGAATCCTCCTTTTAATTATAAAAACCAGGTCCATGTTGGACACATTTGAGCCTTAATTTATAAGTGGTGTGGATAATTAATGATATATATCTCTGGTAATCATTGAGCGTATTATCAATATCAATAGTATGCGAGAAGAATTGTTTTGAACAATGCTTTATTCAGAAATTATTCTAATAATAACTATTAATAATATGAATATAAATCAACATTCGTCAAGCAAAATACCTTATACAATGCTAAATAATAAATAGACTGAATGCTTCCGTGCGTTTTGATATTGATATGACTAAAGGTTATGAAAACAGGGACACTGTCGTTGGATGCATGGACGCTTGCTGTCAACTGACAGGAGGGTTTGACGCCCCGCTGGTAAAAAAGATTATATACAAAAAAACCAAATAGCTTGCTATCGCAACTATCGACAGAGGTCTGAAATAAAAGCCAAGCGGCGCAATGACTGTGACAATAAGCCAGTGTAATAGGATTATCTTACCCGAGTTGAGTTTTAGGGGGAAATCGTCATACCGGCTGATGACCGCCAGACCATTAAGGTTCCAGCCGTAGAGAGAGATAAGGGCGTGCATCTTCAGGAGCAGCTTGCCCCCCGGCGGCTGCGGGATGACGGTATACAAAATGATGTAGGCGATCCCGGTGACGGCCGTCATGATCAGGAACACGGCTCCCGACGTGAGGAAGGACTTGGCTTGTCTGTGCGCTCCCAGCTTCATGAACAAAAAGAAGATGATGATGACCGTAAAAAAAAGGACCAGCGCGATAGTGAGCTGGGCTGTGAAGAGCCCCAGGATTATGAAAAGGAAAAAGATTATCACGCCGAGATTGACCGTCCAGAAGCTGTACTCCTTGAGGAAACGAGTCCATCTCCCCCCGCTCTTTTCCATCATGCCGAACATCACCGACATGGTGATGAGGGACACGGGAAAGGAGAAGCCGAGGAAAAAGATGTCCAGGGTGAGTTTCGGAGAAGAGAATATCCGCCAGTATTCATGATTGCCCATCACCAGGGAGGAGATGATGAGTCCCAGCGAGAGGCAGAGGAGGGACGCCTGATGGAACTTCGCTGTGACGTTTGCCGTTCCACTGAAAAAATCCGCCGGAAAGAAGGAAAACCTATCGGAACGGATCGTTTCAACCAGTAGCGCAAGGATGATGGCTATGACTATAGCGTAGATGTACTGCTGGAAAAACGCAAACAGGGCGTAGAGAAGGGACAGTATATAGAAAGACGCTGTTTTCAGGGAAAATGATTTTTTCCCTTCTGTATAGATAAGAATGAATGTGCCGCCGCTGCAGAGATTGAACTGGAAAATATGGAGGCGCTCGAAATTATAATCGGGTACAAAGAGGTGTAGAAACCCGAATACCAGGGCTGAGGTCATGGTAATGATAAGGACTATTTTTGTCAAAAGGTTCATGGTATCCCCTGCCGGTCCCATGGCTCCGTGGGACTGATGAACAGTATAATCCTGCGACGCTTATAAACCAAGTAAAAAATGAAGGGCATTCCCGAGCTTTTCATGCCTGAAGCTGTATCCCGATTCCGCCAGCTTTTGCGAAGAAACGCGGGTGCTTGAGAGGATCACTTCACGACCCATGCTGCCAAAGAGGAGGCGGATGAGGGTAGCGGGGATCGTTACGAGGGCAGGCCTTCCCATAGTTCGGGCAAGGGTTCGCGCGAAATCGGCGTTCGTGACCGGTATCGGCGCAGCGATATTGACTGGCCCCCGGGCATTCCCTGCGAAGAGAAGGTGCTCGACCGCGCCGATTACGTCCTCCATGGATATCCAGCTGATGTACTGCCTGCCGGAGCCCAAGATTCCGCCGAGGCCGAGGCGCGACACCGGCAGGTAGCGTTTCAGGGCGCCTCCCCCCGGGTGGAGCGCCACGCCGATCCGGAGGAAAACCAGGCGGATGCCGCGGTCCATAGCGGGCCGGGCTGCCGCCTCCCATGCCCGGCAGACGTCCGATATGAAGTCCGTTCCCGGACCGTCATCCTCCGTTATGAGGACGCCGCCCCGGTCTCCATAAAATCCCACGGCGGAAGCGCAGATAAGGGTCGAGGGCGGAGTGTCCATCGCCGCCAGCTGCTCCGCGATGAGGCGGGTCCCTGCAACGCGGCTATCCATGATGATCTTCATTTTCTTTTTTGTCCAGGCCCCTTCGCCGATCGGCTCCCCGGCAAGATGAATGACCGCGTCGGCGCCGTTGAAGTCATAATTGATGATGCCGTGGTCCGGGTCCCACGAGGCGTCTCCCACGCCGGGATTATTGCCACGGACCAGCCGGGTGACCCGGTGTCCCTGGGTGCGTAGAAAGGGGACAAGGCTTCTGCCGATGAGGCCGCTCGACCCGGTCATGACAATGCTCAATGGTCTCCGCCCCTGCCGGAGGATTACATCATCGAGGGTTGTACGGTGCCGGTATTCGAACATCTTCTCGATCTTTCTGCGTACATAACGGCCTATGATATGTTTGCTTATGGAATGAAATTTGAAGCGGTAATGTATCCGGTCTTCCAGGTAACTGGACCCGTCGGTGTCAGGCGTGAAGAGGTGCGTGTGCCGCCATGAAGAAAAGGGCCCCCGTGTCTGGACATCGGTAAACTGCCTGCCGGGAATGATATCGCAGTGCCGGGCCGTCCATACTATTTTCAACGCGCCGATTTTTAGCCGGAAGGCCGTGGTTGAGCCGTCTGCTACTGCCGGGCTCTCCTCGATGACATCGACCTTTTCCCAGGGAGGCGTCAGGCGCTGCAGGGCCCCCGGGCTTGCATGCCATTCGTAAAGCGCTTCCGCTGAAACGGGGAAGCGGGTGCGCTTGATGAACAGCGTGTGCCGTTGTGGTTCTGTCATGGCTGTTTTTGTTCCAGCGGTCAGCCCCGTGCCGCAGAACTAACAATCGCGGCAAGGGCGTCCTGTATGCGGGAGTAGTGAAATCTGAATCCTGTCTCCTCCAGACGCGCCGGGATTGCCCGCTGGCCTTTCAGTAGAAAGCTGCCGAATTCTCCGAGGACGGTTTTTAATA
The DNA here is from genome assembly GCA_041753395.1 of Spirochaetota bacterium. Classification (GTDB taxonomy): domain Bacteria; phylum Spirochaetota; class UBA4802; order UBA4802; family UBA5550; genus RBG-16-49-21. The sequence continues at coordinate 97,341 of JBGSUQ010000001.1, read as the reverse complement.
AAAAACCGGGCGCCGGAGGCACAAGGGGGAATGTGCCCAGGGCGCGGTTCAGGGCTTTTGTCAATTCGCGGTTGGTCACCGGCTCCGGCGCGGTGCAGTTTACCGGGCCGCTGATCGAGCCATGTTCCAGCACGAAGCAGAGCGCTGACGCAAGGTCATCCTCATGGATCCATGAGAACCATTGCCGCCCCGGACCGAGACGGTTGCCCATGCGAAGCCTGAAAATCTTTGAGAGTATATCCATGGCCCCGCCGTTGCGCCCCAGGATTACGCCAAAGCGGGTTAAAACAACACGGGCCCCATAATTGGCCGCCCTGAGGGCTTCCGATTCCCAGTCATGGCAAACGCAGGCAAGGAAATCTTCTCCGGGGGCATCGCCTTCAGCCAGCTTCTCATCTTCGTGGAAACCATAGTAGCCCACGGCGGAGGCGCTGATTAGGTCGATCTTCCCTTTCCCGCCTTTTTGTATCGCGTCAACAACGTTCCGGGTAATGAGGATGCGGCTGTTGTATATTTCCTCTTTTTTTTGTTTGCTCCATCGGCTGAATATAGAAACGCCCGCCAGGTTGATTACGGCTTCATGACCTGCCAGATCGTCCTGCCAGGGACCCGGCCGTGACGCGTCAGCGGCGATGACCGAAACACCTTCCGGGGGCGCCGGTTTGTTCCCGGGATTGCGCTCAATGACGGTCACCCGGTGGCCTTTCTGAAGCAGCATCGCCGTGAGTCTGGTTCCGACGAACCCAAGTCCCCCTGTAATGAATATCTTCACGAGTGTCACCTCCAGATAGCCTGCATGTAATATTAGTATGTAACGTATGTTCTTTCGCCGTCATCTGACAGGACGTGTGATTATAACGTCATTCATGAAAGAAGTCTACAAATTTTTTTATTGCTAAATAATAAGCGGGTTTAATAATTGCTTGATATAATTTAGAATAATTATATTTATCTATACCCTCCCCCTTGACGGGGGAGGGCAGGCCCCTGTCCCCTCCCATCGAGGGAGGAGGATTCAATAAATTATGAATTTTGAGTATTTTAGTAACTCAATAAAGATTATTGTTTCTCACTATTTGAAAAATTCCTCACGGAGCATTTTAATGAAGAAAGCAATTATCCCTGTAGCAATAATCGGATTATTCGTTCTTATCTATTTTATATGCAGCGATTCCGATAAACCCGGTGATTCAAAGACCACGTTGATGACAAGCACGGCCGATACAATGGGCCGCAGTTCCTCTGATATTGCTGACGAAGAATCGGCTCCTGAAGGGGATGAAGAGAAGGATGGGCAGGAAGAGGTGAGGAAAGCACCTGAAAACACGGTCACCTTTTCAGTGCGGGGCGAAAGCGGCACCAGCACGTACAAGTCGGTCAATCCTTTTATCAAGATTGCAAGAACATCGGATCTGACCGGTTATGTCGCAAACTTTGCCGGCGACATGACCGGCATCAGGGTTGCTGACCAGTCAACATATAGCCGTGTGCTGTCAATGATGATCCCGGCGGACGTGATGCCCGGGACCTATTCGGAAAAATCAAACAATTTCATGTTTCAGTTTTTTGGGGCCGAAAGCGGCGTTATGTACAGCATTGATGTTAACTATCCCTTTACCCTCACCATCGACGAGTGGGGCGGTCCCGGCGGAAGGGCCCGGGGCAGCTTTTCTGGTGAATTGAAAGTGGAAGGGTCAAATTCGATAATTACGATCCAGGACGGGAGATTTGACGCCGGTATCCAGTAACCGCGACAGAGCGGCGCCTCCCCGGGAGGAGGCAGGCGCCCGATGCGGCATTACCGCTTGGTGTTTCTGGCTATATCAACGAATACGCCGATCTGTTCGGCGATAAAATAAAAAAGGCTGAGAAGCAGGAAGCCGAGTATCGGTCCGCCGATGATCGTCGTCAGACCGCCCATGAAACCGCCCCCTCCCGCAAGGATCGTCAGGCCGGGAATACCCATGGGAACGTTCCCGACGATCCATATGCCGATGCCAGCAGCAAGACCGCCCAGGGCATAGAAAACCGCCATGATCTCTCCGATCATTTTAATGAAAATTACACCTAGCGGGATGACAGCATAGTCGGGCGATTGGGGGAGGTTGTCGATGTCCACCGACCTGTACCAGAGGATGTTGATGACCGCGTAGACAAGGGCAATCAATAGTATCTGCAGAAACAGGTTCGCAAAAAATATCTTTGCATCAAAACCGAAGGATAGCGGGTACCAGAGCTTGTAGGAGCCGAAGAGGAAGCCGATAAGTATGAGGCATGCAAGGAGCCTAAGGAACCAGGTGAATACTTTCGCAAAAAATTTACCCTGGGATATCAGCGTCAGGACAGGCTTGAGCAGCAGAAACTTTTCCATGCGGAACCTCCAATTATTTATTATTCTTGTATCGAGGGAACAGATATATAAAGACGTTTTAAAAAGGCAACAGCCGATCGCTGGAAAAGTCAAATGAAAAAATATGGCGTTACGTGTCGATCGCAATTATGACATTAATTCATTTGTGTTTAAATTGATGGGTTTTGTTTAATTATTTTTTCTTTCCTCTTGACTTTCGTTACGTGTGTTAAAAAATGATTTTTAAAAAGGTCAGCTCGTCGCGGCTTGACTTCAGGAGATGATCCTATGTCAGTTAATCCACTTGTTCATTTGATGAATCCTGCCTCGATTGCCACTGTGGGCTCCGGCAACAACCCCATGAAAATGGGAACCATGCATGCCCTGAGCATGTTGAAAGACGGATATGGGGGAACGTTTTATCCCATCCATCCCAGGGAAGAGACGATCCTGGGCCACCGGGCATATCCATCAGTGGCCGATCTGCCCGAGGCTCCAGACCTGGCCTTCATGGTCGTCCCGGCCCCGGAGATCGCCCGGCTCCTGGAGGATTTCGGGAAAAGAGGTACAAAGAGCGCCATCATCATAACAGCGGGCTTCGGCGAGCTGGGAGAAGAAGGCAGGCGGATGCAGAAGCGGCTTAATGATATCTCCGCTGAATACGGCATACGCTTTCTCGGCCCCAACTGCATGGGGATCATCAATTCCGAAATAGCACTGAATACCACCGTCATGCCCTATACCTCTCTCCCGGGATCCCTGGGGTTCGCTTCACAGAGCGGCACGTACGTGACCCAGACGATCCCCTATCTGGGGAAGAAGGGGATCCGCTTCAGCAAGGCCATCAGCGTGGGCAACAGCGCCAACATCGACATCATTGACGCCCTGGAGTACCTGGGCGGAGACGAACAGACAAAAGCGATTTCCCTCTATATCGAGGGAATCCGGGACGTGGCGCGCTTTATCGACGTGGCGCGGAAGATAACCCCGCGCAAGCCGGTGCTGGCCCAGTATGTGGGAGGCTCCGGCGCCGGAGCCCGGTCGAGCCTGAGCCATACCGGATCCATGGCCGCGCCGGACCATTTGTACGAAGGGCTCTTCAGGCAGGCGGGCATCATCAGGGTCCATTCCATCGAGGAGCTCTATCATTACGGGAACATGCTCGCGGTCCAGCCGCCCCTGACGGGCAGACGGATCGGGGTCTTTACCAATTCGGGCGGACCCGGCTCCGCCATGGCCGATGCACTGGAGCGGGGCGGCCTGGAGGTCCCGGAATTCTCGAAGAAGCTTCAGGAGGCCATGCGGCCCCTGATGCCGCTCCACGCTCCGAGCGGCAACCCTGTCGACATGACCTTCAGTATGGACATTGAAATACTCTCCCGCAAGATACCGGAGATAGTGTTCGAGAGCGGCGAGGTGGACGGTATCGTTATCCACGGAGTTATGCGATCCGGATATGTAAAGTACTCCTATGACCATCTTAGGGATTTCCTGAACGGGGCGCCGGTGGAAAACCTGCTGGCAGGCATGCCCGACTGCACCGATAAAAACATCTCCCTCAAGCGCTACGGGAAGCCAATCGCCCTTTCCAGCTTTTTCGACCGGGACGACGATTACATGACTGCCTATGAGGACAACGGCATGCCGGTCTTTGACTCGCCGGAAAAGACAGCCGGTGCCATGGTGGCGATGCTTCGCCACAAGGAGATTAAGGAGCGGAAGCCCTATGGGCCGGTGAAGGTCCCGGCGCCGCCGGCGGAAGCGTCGAGGATAATCAGCGAAAGCCGCAGGGCGGGTCAGGGCAACCTCGACGAGCACGGGTCAAAGCTGTTCCTCAAATCATGGGGTATACCCATCACGGAGGAGATCATTGTTAATTCCGAAGAAGAGGCTGCAATAGCGGCCGATAAGGCAGGCTATCCCCTGGTCCTCAAGGCGACAGCAGCGGACATTCTCCACAAGACCGGGAAGGGGCTCATCTACCTCAACCTTAAATCGAGGGACGAGGCGGTCGCCTCCTTCCGGAATATACGGGATGCGGCGGGCGTGTCGGTGCCGGTCATTGCCTACCGCATGGTGAAGGGCGACCGCGAGCTGGTGGCCGGCGTGGTCCGCGCCGAAGGCTTTGTTCCGTCGGTAATGTTCGGCATCGGGGGCATCTTTACCGAGGCCCTCGGCGATATGGTATTCCGGCCGGCCCCCCTGAGTGAGAGCGATGCTGAGGAAATGATCACTGATATCCGTTCGCGGAAACTCCTCGGCCCCTTCCGGGGCATGCCGGCGGTGAACATGATGTCCCTGGCCCGGATCCTTCACCGGCTGAGCCTTATACCCCTTGCCCACCCGGAAGTGGGGGAAATAGACATCAATCCCATAATTATCGAAGGGTCGGAGCCGGTGGCTGTGGATGCCCTGGTGGTGTTTGGGAAATAAGGGCCTACCCCCCCTCAGGGCCCGCACACTCCTTAAAAAACCTCACCCCCTGCCCCTCTCCTTATTTAGACCTCACCCGCGCTCTGCGCGCCCTCTCCTTGAAAAGGAGAGGGTTGTCGCAATAAATAATTTATACTGTTCCCCCTCTCCATTTGATGGAGAGGGGGAGGGGTGAGGCCGAACGCGGCAAGGAAGGCCAAAAAGTGCTCGGCGTGCCCCGGAGGGGCAGGTGTGGGGGGAATAATTTATTGACGATAAGAAGGATTTTCAGTATTTTAGATATAACTAAATATTTGAGGTTTGTACATGCCTATATACGAATATAAATGCAGCGATTGCGGTGAACACTTTTCGGAAATACGCCGCATGGGGGAAGACCAGGGTGTTCCCTGTCAAAAATGCAAATCGATCAATACAAAGAAGATGATATCAACCTTTTCTTCAATATCAAGCAGTTCTTCTCCCGGGTGCCCATCGGTGTCCAGCTGCGCCCATGCCCACTCCGGAGGCGGTTGAAAGCCTTCACGCTGAGGCCGGTCCGGCCTTAAAGAAAGCGATCGAAGGATTTTACAGTTCTTCAATCCATCCCCTGACGATGCTGTCCATGACCTTTTTATTGCTGTTGAGCCACGCATGGACCCTGGCCATAGATTCCTTGCTTCTTTGGTCCGGGTTCGAATCGTAGAGCTGGCGGGCCGTGATGTCGCTGATGTAGATGACAAAGGCCATGTTCCGGTGCGCCTTTGTGTAGAGGTATCCGGCCAAGGCGAGGGCATAATTTATGGTGCCGGTCTTTGCCCACACATGGAACGCAGTTTTCGGGTCGCCGAATCGGTTCATGAGGGACCATTCCCACCCGGACGTGGGAAGAAAGGACCTGTATTTTTTACCCTGATAGTCCTGGGCGTCGGCGTAAATAAGGATCGCCATCATCTGCTCCGGGGTTATCCTGTTTTTTGGCGTCAGGCCGGAGCTATTGACCAGCCTGCAATCCTTCCATTTTATTTTATCAAACCTGCCGGCAAAATATGCTGAAAGCTCCTGCGCTGCCCCGTCCAGCTTCAGCGCCTTGCCGGAACGTTCCCTGGCGGCAGTGAGCACCATGAGCTCGGTCATGAGGTTTATGCTATAGGTGAGGGTGAGGTCAACGATATCGGCCAGCCGCTGTCCGCGATGCGTGACGATGTCGCTCGCGCCGCCGGGCATTACGCCCGATTCGGACCGCCCCTGGATGCTTATTCCGCGCATGGCGCAGAGTTTGGCGAACATCTGCGCGGTATACAGGGCGGGCTTCTTGACCGGGAGCCGCTCGTTTCCGTCCCTGTTTTCATCGGGCGACAGGAGCCACGACTCCGAGCCTCCCAGGTCCTGGTAGGTGAATTTGATGTTCTCCCGCAGCTTTTCCCGGGAGATGCCGGTCCTGTTCATGGGAAGACTCGGCGTCAGGTATATTTCCATGGCGTTAGATTTCCTGTCCCGCTTCCATTCAGCCATGATGGTGTTGTAATCAAGGGACAGGGCGCTCACCCCCGAGTTGAAGGAAACGTCCGGCTCCATGTCCGGGTCGATGCTGGAGGAGCTCGAAAGCGCGCTTTCGTCGTAATAAAGGTGCCCCGTGACTGCGGTGATCCCTTTTTCTTTCATGCGGTCGATCATGCCCATCAGGTCGCTCACGGTGAGGAGGGGATCGCCGGTCCCTTTCAGGAACAGGTCACCATTGAGGACGCCGTTGGTGATGGAGCCTCTGTATTTAAGATATGTCTTAAAACGGTATTCCGGGCCGAGGACGTTCAGGGCGAACACCGTGGCGGGGACCTTCGTCGTTGATGCCGGAATGAAGGGACGGGCGCGGTTGTGGGACCGGACCACGGTCTTCCTGTCCAGGTCGTAGAGCATGTATCCGATATTCTCCGGCGGGATGCCGTTCATGAGGGCGCGTTCGCCATCGGACGCCTTCTTCTCCATGCCAAAAAAAACATCGACGTCAACAGGCTTGAATCCGCACGATGGCGCGATAAGCAGTAAAAGCAGGGCAATGGCGAGAGCGGCGGCGGTCTTCATGGTCAATGGCACGGTGTTCCTCCGGGTCGATTGGTATGATTCAATATCATTGTGTACATGGAGCGGTGCGCGGTCAATGAAAATCGGGCCTTCATAATATAAATTTGTATTATCATGATTAAGGAAATGTATTGACCAGTAGCGATAACATGTGATCATTACTCTATCTTGCTATCCATACGCGGGGGTTCATCGCTCGTCCGCCTCGTATAACCTCCTGTTGACTCGGCGGAATCGGCGACATCCGTGTCGCCTTCTCGCTGATGAACCCACCGCGTATTATGTATGAATCCTGCAGGAGTATATGTATGAAGCATTACGAAGACATTGAGGCGGATGACTGCTACGACATGGCGGTGGAATGGATCCGCCACGGGAATTACGACAAGGCAGTAAGCTATTTCACCCGTGCCATTGAGCTGAACGAGTATTTCATCTATGCCTACATCGCCCTGGCCCGGACCTATGCCACGCAGCAGAATTATGCCGATGCCATTCACATGCTGAAAAAGGCCTCGCACCTGGACCCCGCCTTTGACCGCCTTCATTACCTGATGGCCAAGTATGCCTACAAGAATGGTGATTTTAAAAACGCACTTATTTGCATAACACGGGCCATCGAGATGGACGGTAAGGATCTGTACGAAGAGGCGCGGAAAATTATCGAGGCGCAGTACCACCGCGGGTGATCCGGCGCCGCCCCCGGTGTTACGGAACGCCCCGATTTACCCCATCGGTTAAAACCTGACAGTGGTCCCGAACACGGCGTAGTGGAATAGCGAGAAGGTGTACACCTTCGAGTTGGCCGCGCCCCCCTCCAGGATACGATACCCGGCCTTGATCAGCACGTTCTTGTTGATATGGTACTGCAGGGCGAAGAGGATGTCCTCGGCACGACCCACGGGGCCCACCAGCCAGTCTGCGTCGATGAGGAAGCTGAAATTGGGGACGAACATCCATTGCAGCCTGACCGTAATAAGGGGCACGAAACCCAGATCAGGCCGCGTGGTCTTTGTGTTCAGGCTGTCGAGCCTGATATAGGCGTCCCTGATCTTCCCGGTAAGGCCCAGCCCGAATTCTATCTTGTCGTTCTTCACGATGTCATAGCGGTAGGTGAACCGCCAGGAGTTGAACTTGAAGGAGGCCCGTATCGGTGTAAAGGGGAAAAAGAGCCTGTTCTTGAACAGTATCAACCGGGTAGACCGGCCCTCATAGTCTATTTTGAGAGGAGCCGCCAGGACATAGAGGGAATGCCGCTCCTTTATGGTCCAGCCTGCCCTGGCCCGGATGAAATACCACGGCTCGTTACCCAGCACCCCGGGCAATGATAACCGGGTGCCGTACTTGCCGGGTATCCGCGCATCGTTCAATCCGGTAAATACAGGGCCTGTTTCCAGGTCCAGAAAGGGTCCCGCCTGCAGCGGGACCGCCAGAAGAGAAACCGCAATTGCTATGTAAGTAAGTTTTTTCATTTATTTCACTCACGGTATCCGACATTTTATTTCAATATATCGCCGGCAGCACTGATCGTCAACACCGTAAACTGTTAGACATCGTCCAATTTAAAATTTTTTGAAGTTCACGAAAAAAAATGTCATTTATTCTTCTGTTTTAACACTGGTATTACAGTGGGCCACAAAACAGCTTGTAATAGGGGGTTATCGTGGATCGATTGGTTATTACCTATGAGGCAGGAAAGACGTCTGTAGTCGAAATTCGGAAGGATGCTATTGATATTTATAATTACTCAGTTATCTTCCGGGAACTTCTAAAAATAATTTCGAATTCAGGAATGAAACAAATCGTCCTTGATCTTAACCAGGTCAATGCTGTGGATTCCGTGGGGGTCGGTCTCCTGGCCAGGTTCAGGGACGCGGCCCGGCAGCAGGGTGTCAATATTGCCGTGGTATGCACCAATGATCATATATTGAAAATCCTTGAATTGCTTAACATGAAAGAAGCAATCAACACTCATTGCAGCGTTGATAAGGCAGTAAAAAATACCGGGTGATACCCGGCCAGGATTAACATGCAGGACCCCGGAAAAAGATTTCGCGCAGTTTCGGATCTCTCTCCCGCTCAATTGGGAAGAGGGCGGTTCCGGCCGTTACAGCATTTCTCCCGTCGTGGAGTCAAAAGCAGCAAATCCCCGGGCTGAGGATGACCCGCCTACAAGATAGTTGCCCCCCGCATATACTGCGCCGTTGCTGATTGTGATAGTAAGGATCTGGCTGCCCCCGGGAAATACAGGGGTAAAGCCCGCTATTAATCCGCCCGGATCTGAGACAGATAGGGCGCCGAGATATGCCTGCCCAAAGCTATTGATGGAGTTAAATGGGCCGCCGATGTATAGCGTGCTTTCGTAAGGCGCAAGGGCATACACTCCAGAGTCGGTATAAGGATTCCATGATGATATGTAATTGCCATTCGAGGCGTTAAGGGCAGCTAAACCGTTACCGCCACCTGCAGAAAAGGCCCCTCCTGCAAAGAGACGGCCCCCTGACAGGGCCAGAGAGTAGACAGAGTTGCCGAATATTGATGGCGTGAACCCCACGGTGCTGCCGGTCGTGGCATTGACGGCATAAACATTTCCGACGGTGCCGTTCCCATCTCCGATGTAGAGGATATTTCCTGAAAGGAGGAGGGCATTTACCGGATAGGCTGTCGCCGGCTGGATCCAGGGAGACGGTGCAAAAAAACCGTCACTGGCACTCAGCGCCACCATGTTTACGGCGCCGCCGAAATCACCGCCAGCGAAAACGGTGGTGGACGTTGCCTCGATGGCGCGTATCGGGGATGTTGAAGGAGAAAGATTCCAGCCGGGATCGGGAATTCCGGTAACCGGGGCAACGACAGCCAGGTAATTATGAGCCAGAGCATTCACTGTGGTAAAATTCCCGCCTATGTATATCCTGCTGCCGGCGACTTTAATCGCGAATACAGTATTGGCTGTGGTGCCGGCTGATGGATCCCATGCCGTGGGCCGGCCGGTTGTCAGATTTATGGCAGCGCAGTTCATGCGGGCACGACGGCTTATTGCGGTGAAAGTGCCACCGGCGTACACGGTCGTGCCGGAAACTGCAATGGCAAATACCGTATCGTCAGCATTAGTGTCAAAGGAAGAGGCCACTCCGATATTGGAACCGTTGGCCGGTTCGAAGGCTGCCATACTATGACGCTCAACTGCGGTACCCCCCATGTTGACCCACATGAAACCGCCAGCTGCATATACCGCCTGGGCAGACACGGCAATCTTGAACACGGATCCGCTGGGGAAGGGATGCCAGTTGGGGTCCACGGTGTTAGAGGTAATGTCAATGGCGGCGCAGTAATGGCGGGTTGCACCCCCGATGACATCAAAATCTCCGGCCGCATAGAGCATGGTACCATATAGTGCTAATGATCTGACTGTATCGTCTGTATCGAGTATTCCCGATGCTACGCTGCCGTCGGTAATGTCAATCTCGGCGAGGTTTGTGCGAAGTTGACCGCCTATAGATGTAAATAATCCTCCAACAAAAAGTCTGTCGCCTGATGCGGCAAGAGCATCTACAGTACCATTGGTATCGGCGGTCCAGGTTAAGACAGCTCCGGTTTCGCTGATTCCTGCCAGGTTAATTCGATTGTTGACCGCACCGTCATCAATGATTGTAAATGTCCCTCCGACAATAATAGTGCCGTTGGATACAGCAATAGTTTGAACCGTGGAGCCGGCGCTGGTCACCTGGGTAATCCAGCCGGGAATGATCGTTCCGGCAGTGGTATCCACTGCGGCAAGATTTCGCATAGTCAGACCAGAATTGATCTGAGAAAACGTCCCGCCCAGGTAAACCCTGTTTCCGGAAACAGCAATTGCATATATATTAGAACCGGCACCTAAAATAGGGTCCCAGTTATTCAATGTCCCGTTTGCGTTGATGCGTGCGACGCCGTTTCGGGTAATTCCATTGATAGTTGTAAAAATACCGCCGATATACCATCCCCCCTGTCCGTCCGGGGCGCATGAATATACCGGGCCGTTTATCAAGGTCCGCTTGATGCCTGTTATATACAGCCCGGTTCCGGCTTCAAGGGGTGCGCCATATTGAACATTGGGAAACAAGTACGAAAATCTCCCGCCGATATAGAGCGTGCTGCCTGATACTTCGGAGGCATAGACGATCCCGTCGGTCACCCATGGAGCCGGTGGATTTGTAACGGATTTCGTAAAATTCAATAATCCCAACAGGCTCAATAGATCATTATCTGAATCCAAAAATAAAGGAGATTGGGTACATGAAAATGCAAGAAACAAAGCTGATATGATGAATGATGCAGTTGCAGATTTAATTATTCTTTTCATTTCCGTCTACTCAATATATATTATACAATAATTTCTTATTATTTCTTCAAAAAAATATACACATGGATAAAAAACATAAAAAATTTTGGGCGGGAATATTTTTCGTTTAATTAAGTATTTAGGTATGTAATAATAAGTATACCTGTTTTGTCCAGTATTTAATAACCGAGCGGCTTTCCGCATAGCTGCTACAACCGGGTTGCGTTATAAAAAATCCTTGCAAATAATAAACCAACTTCCTTGATGTGAGTCGGGAAGCAGGGTTTTGAAAACGTTCTTTTACCGGGACCCTGCCGGGAGATTGAGCGAGCTTTGTAATGGCCCCCTATACTGCTATGAAAGATACTTCACAATGGTTCGTATACATGCTGGAATGCGAAAACGGGTCCTACTACACCGGTTATACAGATGACCTGGAGCGACGGTACGGGGAGCACCGGAAGGGCACGACAAAGTCGAAGTACACCCGGAGCTTCAGGCCGGTGCGCATAGCCCGAAGCTGGTCCCTGACCGGGTCACGGGGGGACGCCCTCAGGGTAGAAAGTCTCATCCAGGGAATGAGCAGAAAGGCCAAGATGGATGTCATAGCCGACCCGGCCCTGCTCCGGCAGATAGTTATCGGTGCCTATGAAAATGATTACGATATTGCCCTGTATCATCTTGAAGCGCAGGACGAAGTCCCGGAACCCGAGCGGGATATAACCAGATTTACCGACCATGACGGGGAAAGAAGAATTAGCAACCCCTATCTTGAAGAGGTTCTGTCCCTGCTGTCGGAGCACAGAAAATCGAAACGCGAAGATCTTCTGGCCCTGCTGTGTGAAGCGCGGCCCGATTTCATAAGCCGTTTTGCCTTTTCTATACCGACCATCGGCGTAATTGATGAAATTGCGACCCGTTCGCCACTGGTCGAAATCGGCGCCGGCGGCGGATACTGGGCACGGTGCCTCCGCGAGGCCGGGGCCGATATCATCGCCTACGATAGGAGGCCTCCCGGCGAGGAAGCACCGTGGGATTGGCGCGAGGGGAACCAGTGGTTTGATGACACATGGTTCCTCGTCCAGGAGGGTGACGAGTCAATGGCCGGGCTATATCCCGAGCGGTCGCTGCTTCTCTGCTGGCCGCCGATTTTTGACCCCATGGCGGCCAATGCACTGCGTCTCTACCGGGAGGCCGGGGGTAAAATGATGATTTTCATCGGGAGCCGCGGTTCTTCCGCGGATGATGAATTTTTCCAAATGCTTGGAACGATGGAGCCGGTCAGGTCGGTCAAGCTCTGGTCCTGGCCCGGCATTGATGACTGGATGTGGATATATCGCATCGGCACCTGATCCCGCTTACTCCGCCTCGTATTTGCATCCATGCAAGGACCCACTATCCCGCACAGTTGTTTAGCCCCCCGACCCCCGGCGGGGGCGTGTGATAAAATTATTTTTTATTGAATATTGGAATTACTCAAGATAATAACATGGTATCTTATTATGATCATACAATTGATAAGTAATTGCAATGTCTACAAGTCGATGAAATCATGCCCCCTCAGGGGGACAGGGGGGTAAACAGAAAGGGTATTATTCTAAGCTTGTAATATGTTTCAGTGTTATTAATCTTATTGGAAGGAAGGACAATATGATTATCGAACAAATTTTAGTGACCCAGATGGCGGTGTTCTGCTACCTGGTCGCGGATGAAAAAACGAAAGAAGGGATCCTCATAGATCCGGCAGGCGACCATCAGGCTATCGAGAGCGTTGTTGCAAAACACGGTATTACCATAAAGTATATCATCAATACCCATGGCCATTTCGACCACACTTCGGGGAACGATTACTGGATGAAAAAGACCGGCGCTTCGCTGCTGATCCACGAGGCGGACGCGCGCAAGCTGGGGAGCCTGACCAGCAGGTTCTTTTCCCGGACCATAGGAGGGAAAACGTCACCACCGCCGCAGATGATTCTGAAGGACGGGGACGTGGTACACATCGGCTCCGGCCAGCTCCGGGTCATCGAGACGCCGGGCCATTCAGCCGGAAGCATCTGCCTGTACATGCCGGGACACATTTTTACCGGCGACACTCTCTTCACCGAGGGTATGGGCCGCACCGATCTGCCTGACGGCTCCATGAAAAAAATTATGGAATCCATCCGGAACAAGATCCTTTCACTGCCGGACAATACCGTTATCTGGCCGGGCCACCACTACGGGCGGTATCCCACCTCGACCGTCAAGGAACAGAAGGGGTATTACAGGTAGGCTTCCTTTCCCTTAAAAACTCATCCGTGTACCGGCTGTAGACCCCACTGTCCCGCTTTTTAACCTCATCCCCCGACCCCTTCTCCTTGAAAAGGAGAAGGGGAGCGGAGAGTGTTTATAATTAACACTGATGCCCTCTCCATTTCAAGGAGAGGGCGCGTTGAGCGCGGGTGAGGTCTAACAAGGGAGAGGGGCAGGGGGGTGAGGTCGCGTCAAAGAGTGGGACAGGGCTCCTACTTTCCCATCTGCTTTTGTGCGTTTTCCAGCATCAGCTCAGCACGCATCTTTTCGTAAAAAGAGTAGGTGGTGTAGAACCTGAAATACTTGTGCTGCAGGCTCGACAGGTCGATAGCGGTTATAAAGGGGCGGTATTCTTTCCCCTCCGCGGCAGCAGCGCCGAGGATTTTTACCAGATCGGCCATCGAGTTTTTTGTGAAGGCGGCGGACTTGTGCCCGTCAGAAAGGGTTATACTGTAGAATATCTCCCGACTCTGGCCGAATGAGACTGACAGAGTGCAGGGTTGAATTTTTTTCTGGATATCGTCTATCCTGATGGAATGCTCTGGGTCGATTTTACTCACCGTGTAGTTTGCGTACAGGTCTTTCTTCATCTGGAATATCTCCAGAGGGTTATCCGTTTTTGCCAGGGGGGATCCCGGGTTGCTGCTGATGATCTGGGTGGCAACATTTTTTGAGAACAGGTAGAGCCTGGTCAGATAATCGAAAAGGAGGTCCGCCGGCTTGCGGTAATAGAAGAAGGACCCGCTCTCGTCAAAGAGATAGAAGTAGCTGTATTTCCTGTCGCTGTCGAAATATATCTGTATGGTTTCGGGCCTGAAGTTTTCCACCATGGTTCGGAGAAAGTTCAGCTCCTTGATGGATGGGTCGACTTTGACTATGTTTTTCAGCCCGTAGTTAAAGGAGAGGCTGAGCATCATTTTCATTTCCGATTCGCAGAGGAGGGTGTCAATAACGGCGGAGCCCCCCGCCTTCTTGGTGTAGAATATGAGGTACTGGTTGCCCATCATGGTGATGAAGCTTTTTTTTGCCTCCGGGTCCCCACTGGTGAAAAAGATATACAGGTCTTTGATGAAGGTTTTCAGCCTCATGAATTCCTTGGTAGCGCCGTAGGGGAGGGATGATACCACGTTCAAGGCGCTTTCGAAATCGCTCCTGGTGGTGAGGCCTCCATTCAATATCCTTGATAGTATCGGGATGAGGTCCATCTCGTTTTTGAACACCTCGAACTTGGTTGATCCCCAGCTGTCGTGATAAAGGAAGAAAAACTCGTCTATCTTGCGGGAATACTTCGAATAGATGTTGAAGATGATGTAGCTCATGACCGGGAACGGGTCCCTAATGTAATCTTCCTGGAAGGCGTTCATTTTCTTGAACATGAAATTGGATGAAATATCGGATATCAGGTCGCGGAGAAAGCTGGTTTCCAGGCTGTGGAGTCCCGTATCAATCTCGAGGCGGGTGTAGTCCTTCTTGAACAGGCCGTTCAGGCTGATCCACACCGACAGTCCCAGCAGCGTCTTGTCCTTGTGGAGGATGACGATTTGCGGGCTGTTGTCCACAATGAAGCGTTTTGACAGGAACCATGTTTCGTTCCCCTTCTGGTCCCTCATGTATTCTATCTTGAGAAGTTTTTCAGGCGGATAGTTTTTGAAACTCAGGGTGTTGTCAATCTTGTTGTCCGCCACCTGGAAGTGCGAGTATATCTTCCGGCTGATGGCCTTTATTTCCTCGTCGGTGAAGCTGTGCTTGACCTGGTGCGTTTCCATGCTCCCCAGGATCCGGCGGTACTCCTGGAGGACGAACTTCTTCGCGTTGTTCAGGAGCTTGCTGACTGGCTCGATGCTCCAGTTGTGAAAGTTGTCCATCTCCCGGATCTTGACAGCGGCCCAGCCCCATTTCTTGACGTATTCGATCATGACGCGCGCTTTGTCCGGGTTGTATCCCTCGTCGTTTTTACTGGAGCTGAACCGGGAAAGCATCGGCTCGACCTTGAGATAGAAGGAAGTTTTCAGTACATCAAGGGTTTCCCTGTCCTTGACCACGGTGCTGTAATAATCGTACACGTAATTGAACATGATGATATAGGCATCGATATGGTCGGGTGACAGGTTTCCCTCGTGGATGTTCTTCTTGATGATATTGCAGATAAACGGGTTGTCCATGTAGTTGTTGATGTAACGCGCGAGCAAACCCAGCTTGATGATCGACTTGAAAGGGTTGCCCAGGGACTTGAGGATCTGGAACAGACCGGCGGCGAGGAAGTCCTCCTTCTTGATGCTGTAGATATTGCCGATGTCAATAAACTGATTCGCGAGCTCGGATTTGCTGGCAGCCGCGAGCCATCCCTGGTACGTCTCGTTGTCCGCGTTTACCGGTACGAGCCACCAGAAGGGGATCCTGCCGTTCAGAACGATGGAGCTCCGGAGAAATTCCTCCTTTAGCATCTCGCCGATGGAGGAACCGGAAAACTGCTCCTCGTCGGCGAAAATGTTTTTTCTGATACGGGTGATTTCGTTCAGGTAGAAGTGGACTTCAATAGTGAACTTGTCGAAAATCCAGCTTTCAATGGTCCGGAGCTTGGTCTTGTATAGGTTAATTATTTCCCGGTCATAATGACCGTCCTGATAGCAGAGCCAGAAGTCAAAATCTGACTGCTTGGTGTAGGCGATGGTGCCGCAGCTGCCGATCAGGGCTATCATCAGTAGAAAGGGGTTTTCATTCTTGCCGCGGACCAGCCCGGCTTCGGGGAAGCGCTTTGTAATAAAATCGATGAGCCGTGATGAAGGTGTGAAGTCACAGACCCCGTGGGGGAGGTGCGCCGCCGGCACATATCCCGGCAGGCCGGGTATGTTCACATGAAGCAGGTATGTGATGAATTCCAGGAGGTTGACCAGCTGTGGGTCTGACAGCGAACGCTGAAGGCTGCCGATCTTAAGCTCATTGTATTTCTGGAATTTCTGCTGATAGGCTTTTATTCTGCTTATTATATCCGGATTCGATTCCATGATTGCTATACTGTTAATTTGTATATAAAAATAAATATATTACACTGTATATCAGCATGCTTCTGACAATGATGATGTATTACTGTAAAGGGCCGCCTGCCAGAAGCAGGGGCTGTACTAATATCATTAAAACTGGTAATCTAAAAAGCAAGTAAGAATTCTTGGTTTTGGTATATTTATAGAAAATAGTTCATGCAACTGTACATTTATTGCCGATTATAAATAGCGAGAGGGAGCCATAATAAATGGACAAGGAGACGGATATGACGGAATTAATCAATGAATCTATCATGACCATGGTGAATGACGGCACATTGAGCATCGAGCGCGTGAAAAGTCTTATTTATATAAAAAGCTTCATTGACCGCATTTCTACAAAGAATTTTATAGAGGAATCATCGGCCCAGGAACTCGAGAGGAAGTATGGCGTACGGCCAAATATTATCACCTGGGGAGATTATTTCCAGACCGAAATAGCGACCTCCCTTGCGGTCATTTCAGAGGATGAGTTTGAAAAAGCGGTAGACACGTTGAAGTTCGACATGGTTGCTAGCTGGTTCATATTCTGCGAAAAGGGCGATGACTTTTTCGAATGGGTGGATACAACCCACGATACCATCAAAGAGGCCAAGGAATCCGGCTATACCGAAGAGGAAGAGGAGATCCTGCACCTCAAGATATTAAAGGACTATTTCACGAACCTCGGCCTTGTAAACAATTTTACCGATGCAGAGATGCAGTGGTTCACCGGGTTCCAGGAGGCGAAGGTGGTGTAGGGTACATGCGGTAAATCAGGCTGTAGAGGGTATCTTTATACAGCCGCAGATCACGCAGTCGAGAAACCGGATCCGTCCGGTTTTTTCGTTTTTAGGAGGTATAGGTTATATACCTTATGAAAAATGACGACTCCCAGAATAGTACCGAGTATATTGCAGATAAGGTCGGTCAACGAGGATGTCCGTGCCGGCATGTAGACCTGTATGAGCTCGATTGAAAGGCTGACACAGGAGCCTATGAGGATTGAAAATATCGAATACTTCAATTTTGTTTTTCTAAAATTTGATATAAAAAGAGCCTGAAGAAAGAAACCCAGAGGAATGAATCCAATTATATTAAGAATCAGATCATAATAAAAATTATGATCTTTCCAGAAGTTTACCCATGGTTTGGAAAGAATTGATTTTTTTAGTGCAACAAGGTGTTTCGGTATTATCAGATTATTGCGGTTAGTAATGATATTTCGGATAATTTGACCGGATTCCTCATTCATCGGATATAAAGCGATTATGCCATTTTCTTGTGAAAGGTATGTATAGTCATTACTTGACCATTTCAAATAATGAACGGATATATCCCGTGCGTTTAATGCTGATTGGTAAATAGCAAGACCGTTGATTTCACCTTCCCAGGGAACACTGACTCTCGGGTCGTTGCCGACCATGATGCGGGTGTTGGATAAATCCTCCCGCTTCGGGTTAAATATAAAGCCGGGAAATACCGCTGATTTTTTACCATCAAAATAGACTGTTGCCCCTGTCTCATCCATTGTTACCGTTATGAAACGGGTCAGATCCTGGAAAAGTACATTCGATATGCCCGTTTCATGGTAAACATATGAACCGGAGGTATTCAGCAACCGCCGCCGGAGGATCAGCCCGGACTTCCACTTTGCAAGCATGAAAAGCAACGGGTCTTTATTGTCATAGAAACAGAGGATGGATGAAAACCTGTTGTTTGTCGCGGAGGAGGGTCTTAATTTGATTTCAAGGGTCAGTATGCCGGCACCGTTGTGATATGACAGCAGGACCGGGTTAAAAATAGTATTCTCCTCGATTATAAGATTATTCCCGGCAAGCAGGATTCCATCATTGTTCTGTAATCTCCGGATACTATTTAACGGCTTGAATTCAAAGGGCCACAGGCCGGCTATTAGAATAATAAAAAAAATTAAAATAGCGGTAATAATTATTGGTATTCTCAGTTTCATTACATAATTTTTGTATATTCCGAATCTGTGTGATGAGGGCGGTTTTATTCGTAACTCACCAGGAAGCATTAACACCAATTGATGCCCTGTTTCTATAGTAACCGGTATCTTGTTTTAGAAAGGTAGTATTACTTAAAACGTAACCACCGGGAATTCGTTGACCGGATATATGTGAATAATTCAATGTGAAGCTGTAAGATACACTCATGGATATATTTTCAGTAAATTCAAAGGCTGGCGATATGGAGAATCCAAACAACCTGATTGTTGTTTTACTTGTAAATAAATAAGCCTGACCATAAAAAATTGATGAAGTCAGCATTAACTTATCAATTATGTTTCGTGAAAGGGTTCCCTGGATTTGCCAGTTTGTGGTGGGATCGGCATTATTGGCCAATACTGAATTCTGATAGGTAAAACTTAAAGCGGCATTGGTTCTTTGATCTATATTGTGGCCTAGCATGATATAGGCATAGAGGCTTACATCATAAGGAGTGCCGGAAGATAAATATATTTGTGTGCCAAATGCGGTTATGCTGGTCCGGCGGATAGTGGGAGGAAAGACAATGTCCGGTGCGACCCTGCCTTCAATATAGAGTTGTTTTGTAAAATCGTGCCGATAACCTATACCAGGTCTATGGACCTGTAAAACGCCCCCGGGAAATGATTTTGTCCATTGATATTCATAAAATAAATAGGAGTAGTTTGACGAATCCCAGTGGACTTCATGTTGTATGCGTGCTCCCTGGTTTAATGAATATTTCAGTTCTTGATTTGAATAATTCATGGAAATATAATTATTGATATACCATTGTCTCGTGTGCGTATAGAAATATTTGCTGAATTGGTTCGAATATACTATACGTATCATATAGTGCTTATTTGCCTCAAATGTTCCGGTAAGGTTGAATCCGTTTCTCCAGTAACGCATTCTGCCGTAGGTATTTCCGAATAATGCCGCGAAAGTATCCGGTTCCGGATAATTAGTAAAAATATCGGTTATCTGGAAAGTGATTAATTCTGAAAATGACTTACTAAGATTTAATGTGACATCCTGATTGTTGTTTGTTAAACCGAAATACATGCTGTATATTTGCTGGTTTACATGGCCCATGAGATCAAGAGTATAGGTTTTCCCTTCCTGACGGACTCCCAATCCGACCCTTATTTCAGTAATAAAGTCATATTTTTTTTTCTCAAGGGGAGACTCAACAATCGAGGTAATGTTGTCGTCAAATATTTCTCTTATACTTCCAATTATATTGAAGTCCCAGGCATATAAATAATCAGATATACATAAGAATAGTATTATAATAATAATAGTTTTATAGTTTCGTGACATAGAGAATAAAGAATTAGTATGGTGATTAGTAGTTGAATTGTGCTATAATATTATTTAAAAGAAACCTTCCGATACTATTACGATATCTCCCGGCAGCAGAATTATATCTTCTTTAGCATCTCCATCCATCGCTTTTTTGAGATTGATTTTTATACTTTGATACCCTGCTTTATCAGTATTCGGCCTGAGGAGTTTGACACGGCTTTTAGATCCGAAACGGGTAAACCCTCCTGCTATTGATATTGCTTTTAAAACAGTGGTATTCTCTTGAAGCTGATATGTTCCAGGCCGGATTACCTCGCCGGATACGGTAAAATTCTGACTGTGGGATTCAATTAATGAGACCACAACAACGGGATATTTTAAATATCCGCTGGCAAGTCTATTCTGAATGTTTTTTTGTATTTCAGTGAGAGTTTTCCCTCTAACAAGGACACTGCCTATGTATGCAACAGATATTTCACCTCCGGGAGTAACTGTCGACCTGTCGGCAATGACGTCAGGTTTTAAAATTCTAACTTCAATTATATCACCTATACCAACCCGGTATGATTCTAAATCAGCGGATAGTGGTGATATAAATAAAAAAGGTATTAGAATAGTAAATAAAAAATATTTATTCACTTTCAGGCCTCCATTTCTCCTGGATATTGATCATTAGAGTTTGTTGATTTCTTCAAACTGATAATCTTATTGTTACTATATTAAGCAAATAAACCAAACATTCATAAGAATTAGACAATTTTATATACTATATTATAATAAATATATAATAAAAAATACAAAAATTTTAAAATATTATCGTTTTTTCAACATTAAATAAATTAAATACGAGAAAAAACGAATAATTATCATAATGGGAACATAATAGTCATATTAATTTGATTCCAACAGATAAATTGATACTTGGTCAAGAAACCCGATATTTGATATTACAAGATCGCAATATTTTGTATAAGCGCCAGATGGTTAAAATGTCCCGGTTATAATCACATTTGGATGTTTTAAGTAACAAGGACATTCGGCAGGTGAATACTCTTAATGGTTTATTATGACCACATGGCGAGAATTACTGTTCCTGTATCAAATTATCGCCCATGACCCAATAGCATAACAAAAATTGTCTTAAAGAAAACTTTTATATCTAATTTTAATGACCAATTATCTATATATTCAAGGTCAAGATCCATCCATTGATCAAAGCTGAGGTCATTGCGGTTGGGCTGTATTTGCCATATGCATGTTA
The DNA here is from genome assembly GCA_041753395.1 of Spirochaetota bacterium. Classification (GTDB taxonomy): domain Bacteria; phylum Spirochaetota; class UBA4802; order UBA4802; family UBA5550; genus RBG-16-49-21. The sequence continues at coordinate 76,301 of JBGSUQ010000001.1, read as the reverse complement.
TGCCGGGCTTCATCGAAAGCCTTCTTCTGTGCCAGATATTATATTGCGCCACCTCAGAGTAGAGGGGAGGCCGCGGTCCGATGAGACTCATCTCCCCTTTGAAGATGTTCAATAACTGGGGCAGCTCGTCAAGGCTTGTTTTACGCAGAATTTTTCCTATGACCGGTATGATGCGGGGATCATTTTTTATTTTAAATGCGGGGCCGTCCGCTTCATTGAGAGCCTTTAAATCGGCAAGCTTTTTCTCGGCGTCCTTTACCATGGTACGGAATTTGTAAACGTAGAATTTTCTCCCGTTCAGTCCAACACGTTCCTGCTTGAATAGCACGGGTCCTTTTGATACGAGTTTAATCATCAAGGATATGAATAATAATACCGGGGATAATAATAAGAGCATTATGCCGGATACCAAGTAATCCGCGAATAATTTTATTAATAAGTCTCGATGCCTGTTGCTCGTTGAGCTCAGCACCATTGATGGAATGCCGTTTAATTCGTCAAAATAAACCTGTGCTACTTTAGGTTCATAAAACAGCGAATGGATATGCCAGTCCGGAAAAATCCGAACCTTGATACCCATTAGTTCTATGAGCTGAATATATGCTTCGATGTTCTCAATCTGGTACATGGGCATGGCGAAAATGACTTCATCAACAACATTGGTTATTATCATGTTCTGAATATCGTCAACGCTCCCGACCACTTTCACGTCATCTTTGACGCGTTTGCCTACTCTCTCTTTCTTGATGTCCAGGCACCCGATGATAGTATACTGCCCTTTCATGGAATTGATGAGATTAATGGCGCCGACGGCCCTTTCTTTGCTGCCTATGATCAGGAGATTGCATTTGTTATAATCTGATTGCTCGGATTTTTTGTGTGACCAGAATATCAGTGATTTGCTGATGGCAAGAACGGCAATATCTAATATATAAAAAAGACCGAGAAATAACCGGCTGACATCCCTTATTTTTAGTAAGAATAAAAGCAATACAAGAATAATTATTCCCACTGATACTACTTTTATGATATTGCCGTACAGTATTGATATTTTTTGCGAATGATGTGCATCAATATTAATAAAAACCAGAATTATAAACCAGATTATTATTACAAATAGGGCTATGATGACATAGTCGGGCGTATCATCGATACCCGCATAGTTGAATGGCAGATACGATGCTTTGATGTGATATGCCCCAATGTATGCAAGGAGACTGAGACCAACGTCCAGAAACCTGTTTAATTGGGTGATCAATTGTCGCTTTTGTAATTTATCTATGAGCAAGATAATTCCCTGTTACTTAAAATCATCAGTATTTTAGAATATACTTAATAATCAAAAAAAATCTTCCTTCCAGCTCAACTTATTTTATAAGAATTTATTGATTTGTTAATCATAAACTAAATGAGTATTATGCTATATTTATTTGTATTTTTCTATGTAATGCCGGCTATTTCTATTGACCGGTATGCTTCTAATCAGGAACAATTTTGAAGCAATTCAAGTTAAAACGTTCTTCTATTTTTAGGACATCTAGGACTATTTAATAATTTTTAGTCAATAAAAAAATATTGGAAGTACATACGCAATTCCCCAATGGCATGTTTATCAAACCTATCTCGGGTGATATCCGGGTCATGGAAAAATAATGAATTATATTCAATACGCACAAATTATGAGGAATTATTTTTTTCATGGGGACAGGTCATAATTATAATAAATATTGAGGGAATTAATTATAAGTTTTATTTCTAAAATAGATTGCATACTGTATTTATTAGACTTGTTGCGAAACTCAATAATCAACTATTTTTTCCCCAGCCGCTGAAGGCGGCGGAGGAAAAAATATGTAATTATAAGTAGTTATGCAACAAGTCTATTGCATCATTTTTTATTTGAATAATTCCACGCTATAAAATTTTTTAGATTGATTTTATTCATTGTTCTTTCTATTTGGTTCAAAATGATTCAAAATAATAATTCATCAGAAAAAAAGAATGTATTAATACTGGGGGCCAGTTTTAATACCGGCAATTTAGGCGTGTCAGCACTGGCGGAATCAACCATCCAGTGTATTCTTCACAGCTGGCCAAATGCAAATATTACAATCTTCGGCGGCACTCTTGAGCTTTATGAAGAAAAGCGGGTAATACGGGGACGTGAAGTCGTAGTAAAAAACATACCCATACGGTTTTCAAAAAATATTTTCCTCGAAGCTCATATTATTAGATATTATTTGTATGGCGTGATGCGCTCGCTACTGCATTTCCATAAGCCCGAACAATCGTCCAGGATTAAAAATCCATGTATAAGAGAGATCGTAGAAGCTGATATTGTCGTGGATATCACGGGCGGCGATAGTTTTAGTGATATCTATGGCATGATAAGATTTATCAAGAGTTTTCTTGAGAAACTTCTAGTAGTACTATATAAAAAACCTTTAATTTTTTTACCGCAGACGTATGGCCCCTTCAAGAAAAGATTAATAAAGAGTATGGCCGGATATATTTTAAAAAAGGCGCTTGCTATATATTCAAGAGACAGAGATGGAATTGATTTCTTGCGGCAGACATTCAAATCTGCGAGGATTATTGATAAAATAGCATTTATGCCTGATGTTGCTTTCACTTTAGAGCCCAGAAAGCCGGAAAAGATCGATGTTGATTCTTTGTTTGATGCTGTAAATGATAAAAGCATTCTGGTCGGATTAAACATAAGCGGACTGATTTATTATGGAGGATATTCAAGGGATAATATGTTTGATCTTAAAGTGAATTATAAAGAATTAATTCATGATATTATAGAATCATTATTGATGAAAAAGAATGTTCTTGTCCTTCTAATTCCCCATATTTTTCCGGATGTAACGGGCCATGTCGAAGATGACACGGCGGCCTGTCTGGAGGTTTATACTGAACTTGTCGGTAAATACAAAAAAAGACTTTTTCTCGCCAGGGGGAAATATGACCATAAGGAGATCAAATACGTTATTGGGAAGACGAATTATTTTATTGGAACACGGATGCATTCCTGTATAGCCGCTCTATCACAGGGCATTCCGGCAATCGGGCTTGCCTATAGCAAAAAATTCAAGGGAGTATTTGAAACAGTCGGCGCTGAAAAGTATGTTGCGGATATGCGCTTTGATGACCAGAAGGAAATAGTAATGATGATCTCAAGGGCATATGATGAACGAAAGGTTTATTCGCAAAACTTGAAACAGATAATGCCTGAGATCAAGCAAAAAGTTTTTAATCTATTTAATAACCTTGCATAGCGGTGTTGTTTAAGGTAATTGGAAAGCACCTCTTGACCAGGTCCCGCTCGAGCCGCGTTTAACATCATCCATATCATAGCTGAAGATGTCATCAAGTATCAATCCGGCATCAGTATCGGCGGCAGTAAGATGGTAGTCGTCGGTGGCCACATTCACAAATGGATTACCGCCCGGTCTCTGGATATGTAATTCATTATAGGCGCCCTCATCAACATTGTTATACAATAGATTATAATCAGCCTCAGGGACCGTGATTCTCAATCTTCTGCAATTCGCGAAGATGTTGTTATAGGCGGCATTCCCGGACCCCGGCAGATATATACCGAGTGTGCCGCCATCTGTAACAGCCGTGTTGTTGCCTGAAATCGTGTTGTTGTATATTTTACAGTTGGGACGGCTTCCGCCGCCGATAGTTGTGATAAAGCCCATACCGACAAACTGGGAGCACGTTACGCCCGGGGCATGTCTTCCGAGCGGGGCAGAACCCACATAGGCGGCAGTATAAAAAGCCAGGTTGCCATAAACCTCCCATCCCGTGTCTCCGACTATAATGGCGGTTCCCTCTATATCCTCCCATGTGTTATAACGCACGGCATTATGTGAGCAATCGCCGCCGGTTTGAATTCCTTCCCCGTGGCTGACAGCATCAGAATGGTTCCTCGCTATATAACAGTATTCGATCGTGCTATAACGGGTATTGATAAAATAAATCGATATTCCCGGTATGTCATGGATATGGCAGCTGTGAAGCAGTAAATATGTCAATGAGTCCATCATCGAGCTCACATAAAGTCCGCGTCCACGCCATTGGGAGTTGTCACATCCTGGTTTTTCGATTTCGCTATGCTTGATGCTGATATGATGACAAGTTGAACTGGCGCCTATAATATTTCCAATTAAAAATGAGGGCCACGAGCCAGTGGCGGCGGTAATGGCATTATAAAACCTAAAACCATGCTGTTCGACACTTCCATCGCCCCGTCCGACCTGGCCGTCAATAACGATATAGTTCGCATTGAGGGTGAAGGGTGTTTGCGTGGACAGATTGCCAGGGACGTAGGTAGCGTCCTGCGTATAAAAAACCGCCTGTCCGTCCCCCATGGCCGCGACCCAGCCGGTGCCGATGCCATGGTCCGCGCCGATCGCCTTTTTAATATAAATTGGAACCACGCCATTTTGAGGCGTATTACAGTAATACCCGGGGTAAATGCCGTCCGCGATATAATAGGTATGACCCCGTATAAGGGTTGCGGGCAGGGATGTCCATGCGTTTGTCCAGTCCGCGCCGGTATTGGCTCCCGCCGCACTATCGTAAATATAATGCACCACCGATGGCGTCCCGATATAGGCATAATGAGTGCCGACTACCTTGCCATTTCTGTAGAATGTAAGCTGTATAACGTAGTAGCCATCAACATCAGGTGTCAGAGATGTTGTGGATGTCGTAATTCCCGTGAGAGATGCCGCCGATCCCGCCGGTCTGACGAGAAGCTGCCAGTTGTAGGTATAAAGCGGGCTGGTGATGGCGGGAACACAAGAAAGATTCACAGTAGTACCAACAGTGGTAATAGTATGCTCCGGGGTGATATATTCTGAAAAGTGTACCCAATTATCAAAATACGATAAAAATTGCGCCAGCACAAGATATTGTTTTACTTTGTTTTCATTCTTATTGCCGATGAAATCCAGTAAATCACTTCCACACCCCAGGGAAAAAAGCAGGTGTGAATATATTAATATTAATAGAAATGCTTTCTTCATGTCCATATCCCGATGATTTTTTTATATATAAAAACAGAATTTGATAACCGGAAATTGTATATATATAAGATTACCAAAATTTTACTAATAGCACATAACATTAATTAGTCCAAATAATTAAAAGCAAAAAATTATATTGTCAACAAAAAGTGTGCAAGTATTGAATAAACGTGTTAACTATTTTATTATTAACAAAATCGGGAATAGTTAAATTACCTATTTATTGCTTATGGTGAAGGGCGGATATATAATTTTTAATAATATCTGCTTTGATGGATTATAATTGAATTTATAATAAATGAAGCGGCTGCAAAAGCGGATACATGGCTTTTACAGCCGTAAAGAGCAAATGCGGATTGCTAATATTGGAATGCGCCGCGCGACCAGTTTCCTGTGGAGCCGCGCTTATTGCCCTCCATATCATAGCTGAAGATATCATCAAGTAGTAACCCGGCATTTGTATCGGCGGCAAGATGATAGTTGTGGGAAGCGGCATCCACAAATGGATTGGCGGCCGGTCTCTGGATATGCGCCTCGGTATAGCTGTCGTCACTTGCATTGTTGTACAATAAATTATAGTCGGCATCAGGGATCGTGATTCTCAATCTTCTGCAATTTGCGAAGATATTGTTATAGGCAATATTTCCAACGCCGGTCAGATATATACCGAGCGTGCCGCCATCTGCCGCAGTCAGGTTGTTCCCTGAAATCGTGTTGTTGTATATTTTGCAGTAGGCACGGCTGCCGCCGCCGGTAGTTGTGAAAAAGCCCATGCCTACAAAATTCGAGCAAAGAACCCCCGGTGCATGTCTTCCAAGCGGGTTGGAATTGACATAGGCGGGAGTATAATAAGCCAGATTGCCATAAACCTCCCATCCCGTGTCACCGACTATAATGGCGGTTCCCTCGATATCTTCCCATATGCTATAACGCACAACATTATATGAGCAATTACCGCCGGTTTGAATTCCTTCCCCGTGGCTAACGGCATCAGAATGGTTCCTCGCTACATGGCAGTATTCGACCGTGCTATTCCGGGTATTGTTGAAATAGATCGATATCCCCGGTATATCATGGATATGACAGCTGTGAAGCAGTAAATATGTGAGTGATTCCATCATAGAGCTCACATATAATCCGCGTCCACGCCAGCGGGAGTTGTCGCATCCCGGTTTCGCGATTTCGCAATGCTTGATGCTGATATGGTGAGATGTTGAAGGGGCCCCTATAATACTTCCAATTAAAAAAGAGGATTGCCATGTCCCTGTGGTGGCGCCGATGGCATTATAAAATTTAAAACCATGCTGTTCGACGCTTCCATTGCCCCGTCCGACCTGGCCGTCAATAACGATATAGTTCGCATTGAGAGTGAATGGTGTGCGCGTGGTCGGCACGTTATCGTCATAAGGATCCTGTGTTTGAAAAACCGCCTGTCCGCTCCCCATGCTGGGCGTATCCCAGCCGGTGCCGCTGCCATGGTCTGCGCCGACGGCCTTTTTAATATAAATAGGGGTTACGCCATCTTGAGGCGTATTGCAGTAATATCCGGGGTAGGTGCCGTCCGCGATATAATAAGTATGGCCCCGCGAAAGGGTTGCCGGTAAGGAGCGCCAGGCTGTTGCCCAGCCCGCCCCATTTCCCCCCGCCGCCGCATTATCGTTCACATAATGCACCACCGATGGTGTCCCGACATAAGCATAATGAGTCCCGACTGGCAGACCATTTCTGTATAATGTAAGCTGTATTATGTAGTAGCCGTTACTGTCCAGCAATAGGGATGTAATGGAAGTCGTAGTTTCCGTGAGAGATGCTGTCGATGCTGCCGGTCTTACGAGAAGCTGCCAGTTATAGGTATAAGGGGGATTGGTGATGGCAGGAACACAGGCAAGATGCACAGTAGTACCGACGGCGGCTATACTATGCTCTGGAGTGATATATTCTGTTATACTGTCAACCTGTTGATTTTGATAATCGTCTGATGGAGCTACTTCTGTAAGGGAAGGTGTGGCAAGTAATAAAAGCGTAGAGTTGATGAGGCTGTTCTTTTCCTGAAATGTATTAAATAAATCGTTATAACAGCCGACCAGGGTTAGTTGAAAAATAAGAATTGTTACTATTTTGTATCTGTTTTTCATATCCTTTTCCCCTCTTTGTGTTTATTAAGAATAGAAGAATTTAATTAAATATTTTCATACCTCTCCTTGATTTATTGAAAGCATAGCTATCCCTGAATAATTAATAATTACCTGGATGGTTAACAATGGGGGATGGATTCTTGTAAGAAAGAAGCGCGCTTGAAGTGATCTAGAGAATCATCAATTTATGTTCAACCTGTTGAAACTAATATAAAAATGAGGCATCGTCAATAAAAAGTAGAGGATTTTTTGAAAAAAATATTAACGTGACAAGGGAGGGGGGGCATGAAACTATACAATCTGCTTTTTCTTGGGAACAGATCGCCGTATTGTTTCTCCAAGATTAAAAAGTAATAATGCGATTAATGATGATACGGTACTGAAATTTTTTTTAAAATAGTATTTCAAAGATTGCGTTGCAACATTACTATGCCATTTTGATGTATTACTGTACCCCCCTATGTGAATAATTTTACTTTGCGGATAGTACAATAAGCGGCAATTGTTTTTTACAGCCTGGTAACAGAAATCGGATTCTTCGTAATACATGAAATAGTTATCATCCATGAGCCCGGTTTTTCCCAGTATATTTTTTTTAAACATAAGTGCGGCACCGGAAATCTGCTCAACATATACCTCTTTTTCATAATCCATATATGTTCTATAGTATGAATTAAATAGTCTGCTGTTTGGGAATAATTTATACAGATTAAACTGGGCGCAGAATAACTTCCATAATGTCAGATATGATTTAGGCAGATAATACGACTGGTTCCTTTTATCGGGATATAACAGCATGGGCCCGATGAGGTCGGCATCGGAGCCGCATGCCAGCCTGTTATATAATTTTTCGATGCTATTATCTTCCAGATACGTATCAGGATTTAATAGCATTATATAATCGAAAGTGGCAACAGCAATACCCAGATTATTGCCGTATGCAAATCCGCCATTTTTTGGGGCATATAGTATCTTTATCTGAGGAAAAGAATTCTTCAGTCTCTGAAGATCGGGATCATTGGAGTCGTTATCAACAATTATTATTTCATACTTCTTATAATTTGTCTCATATTTAACAATAGATGCAAGACATGTATAAATATCTTTTGATGATTTGTAATTTACTACTATTATTGAAATCATGATTTCCTGTCTTATATAGTCGATTAAACGAGTTGTAATGCATTGTTTGGCATACTGGGTTTATACGAAGATTTTGATAAACGGCAGGCGCACGGCAGTTAACGATTCAACTGTTTTTTCAAATCTGTAACACGATATCATTTCCCAGCGTTCATCCTGTGATAGTGCCGATTGTTTTTGATAATAATCCACCTCCGGGCTATACCCTTTTATACAACCATTGGGGAATAGGGAATGTCCTGCTGTTAAATATTCCACCGATGATATTCACTTTGTTGCTCTTGAGTGAATGCAATATGTTTCTTGTCGCCTGAATGTGATCTTTGCCTTCATTGATTATTACCACAACTCCATCGACACTAGACAATAATACCGTGATATCGGAAAGTTTTTTTACATTGGCGCAATCGATGAGGATTCCCTCGTATTTTGACTTAATTTTTTTAATCAGAGGTGTAATACTTGATCCATTTAATAATGCCGCCGTGTTTTCTTTAATAGTACCCATTGGCAACAGGTTGAGATTTTTTTCAACGTTGTGGATTAAACCTTCAGCATTAATAGTATTGTCTTCCAGTATCTCGGCTAATCCCGGTTTTTCGTCAAGTCCCAATAATTTATGCAGTGCAGGCTTGGTGCTATTGCCTTCAATCATCAGTGTTGATACGTCCGAATTTCTTGATAAACAGAAACCGATATTGGCAACAACCGGGATATTGGCGCTCTGGTTGGAAATCGATATAAAAAGAAGTGTTTTTAATTTTTTCACTTTCATGAATATGTATAATTGATCTGTAAGATCATCAAAAAAATCCATGTATAATGACTTTGAGGAGGCATCGATCAACAATTGTTTTGAAAACATGCCTTTCTTGGGGATAGAACCGATGTGCGGTAAATTAAGATCACGCACCATGCCATCGGGAGTTTTCAATGTATTATCCAGCATGTCAAAAATAAAAGCGAGTGCCAGACCAATGAAACCACTTATAAGTAATCCTATCAACATTATGAGTGATTTAGGCTTCCCGACCGGTTGATAATCTGTCGATGCCTGTTCGATGATTTTAACACTGGCTGTCCCGATTGATTCGAGATCGGATACTTCTTTGCCGTTGAGGTTCGCTTCCATCTTGGTGATGTTATCATACAGTTGTTGTACGGTAGGGTGCAGGTCGCCGTATTTGAGTGTTTGTTCCGCCAGCTGTTGTTGAAGATCATATATTACATAAGAACGACTTACAACATTGGCAATTTCAACGGTTTTTTGGGAATCAAAGTCCTGCACGACTATTTGGAAAACGTCCGCTCCAGGCTGCAGGGCCGTTTTGATATTACTTTTTAAAAGGGTCATCGTCCTCCAAAGTAAATACTTATCTTTTATTTCGGGTTTTAGACTCGCAATGTATTCTTCTTCTTTTTTTGCTTTATAGTCGATGTAGATTTTTTTTAAGGGGTGGCAAAAGCTGGCTTCATAATTCAATGGTTGCTTTTCGAGATTGAGCGCCTTAACGGCGCGTTTTATTACGGGATTCGATTTTACTATAGTCATCTGAGTTAAATGTATACGGAAGGGCCCGATGTTTCCATAGGTGGACGACTCGATTTGGGTTATCCCTTTTATATGAATCAGGACTCTCGCTTCATAAAGGGGAGTTTGAAACTTCAATCCTATATAGGTAAGTGGAATTATTATAGCACATGATAATATTACCAGGAGTTTTTTTCTGAATATAGGCCGTAAAAAGTCGCGGAAGGTTAGATTTGATAAAATAGTATTATCCATTTATTATTTCCTGTTTAATTAGTTTTTAAACTGTATAATGATTTTATGAAATTATTGTTCAATAGTTATAACAGATTTATATAAGTATAACATTAACCTAGCTGCTATAATTCCTTTGAATTAGTGTATATGTGTTTGTTGTATAATTTAACAATGTCTATTATAACACATAATAAGATATTATATAATTATTTTCAATACTATTTTAACTATTTATTATTGGGTTTAAAAGTTAAAAAAGCAAAATAATTCAAATTTGAATGAATAAAACAAGAGAATTTATTATTCATTAACTAGTCAATAATAAAACTATATAGACCTGGCGTATTATATATTAACTTAATTGAAATGAAAATTTTTCAATTAAGCATATCCTGATCTGAGTGTGCAGAATACATGATAAAAAAATGGCATTAAATATATAATTTGCTGGACATCAATTAATGGTTATGAAGGTTAAAAAAAGATATTATCCCAGAGGTGTGTAAAAATGATACATGTTCGTGGTTCCTTTAAATATCTAATTATTATTTCTTTCATTGTAATATCATGTGGTATTTTATCTGGATTATACGCGCAGGCAGGTAAGGGGGCCTCCCATTATATTCGTACTGATGCAAAGGGCAAAAATGACGGATCGGATTGGAATAACGCATGGAAATCTCTGCCGGATACGCTGCAGCGGGGACACACGTATTACATTGCTTCAGGCAAGTACGGCTCGTGGGCTTTAAAGACACCCGAAAAGGGCAGAGATTTTATTTATATAAAAAAAGCAACTACTGCCGATCATGGCACCGGTGCGGGATGGAATGATACATTCGGCAAGGGGCAGGCTATAATCCAAACTTCGGAAAAATTTGTCGCGAAGATTCAATCAAGTTATTGGGAAATTGACGGCAACAGTGATGTAAGCGATTCAACATATGGTTTCAAATTTCAGGCCCTTCCCGGGGGGAAAGTTGATTGTATTGTGATAATTATTGATGAGACCTGGAAAAAAAAGGTATTCAGCAACATCAGGATCAAGCACTGCGAGATCCAGCATAGAGGGTGCGATAATAGCAAGGGTGGAGGAAGAGGATTCATGGTCCATTCAATGGCCGGCCTCGAGAATGGTTTATTGCATCATGTTTATATCCATGATATCCCCGGGATACCAATTTATTTTGTCAATACTAAAGATTCTATCATTGAGTACAGTCATGTGGCACGGAATCACAGTGATACAGTATCTCATTCGGAGGCAATTCAAACCGGTGGAGTTAATCCCGACAATACAATCCGTTATAACAAATTTGAGGATATCGAAGGGACAGCCGTTATCGTTGGAGACACAGGCTGGAAGGTTTATGGGAACCTGGCCTTTTATACTCCTTCCTATGTGAACGCTCCCCAGACGGGCAGACATGCGCCGGGGGTGCTGTGCTCGAATTATGTAGGCATGGGTTTTTTTACAACAACCGGCGGTGGTAAACGTACCAACTGCCAAGTGTACAACAACACGATTGTAGGCAATAATACGACCATCAAAGAAGGCGGCAACCTTGGTATATATCTGCCTGGCGAAGGGAATGTTGTCGTTAACAATATATGGGCAAACTGCAGAAGGGTTAGAATTACTGTGCCGACTGCTGATTATAATTCAATATATTATTCCGGAGATGGGGGTTATAAAGAGCTGCATCTCCAGAGATTTAAAGAGGATCCATTTGTTAATTCAGCCGGACATGATTACCGTCTAAAAAAGAATACAGATCCGGGAAAACAATTGGAATCAGAATTCAAAATGGACAGGTATAAGACCACAAGAGGAATAAATGGCAATTGGTCGCGAGGCGCCTATCAATTTAATTCCTCGCAGGGCAAATAAAGAATCATATTAGAGTTAATTGTAATACGATATTGGCTGGTAAACTCCAATATCATGCGACGTCAAACATGATGTTGGAGTTTAGTCCAGGTATACTAGACGAATGTGTGATACAGATAGATAAAATTCTTGCATAGCTGCATAAAGTGAAAATCCCCTTTATCTTTAATGCTATAATGAAAAAAACAAATATGATTGCGGTTGCGGAATAAGTATTAATTTTTAAATGTAAATCTGAATTTAGTAAACAATAAACCAGTATTAATATACTTAACGGAAAAATATTATGTGTGGAATTTCAGGAATAATTGCCGGGAATATTTCCAACCCTGGAAAAATTCTCAAGATGATGAATGACCTCCAGGCGCATCGCGGACCGGATGATGAAGGTATATACGAATCCGCAGCTGCCAATGGCCGCTATTACATTGGTCTGGCCCACAGACGTTTGTCTATTATAGATTTATCAACCGGCCATCAGCCTATGTTTAACGAAGACGGCACTGTTGTCATTGTTTTCAATGGAGAGATATATAATTTTAAGGATTTGCAAAAGGAATTAATACAGAAAGGGCATCGCTTTATAACATCTTCAGATACTGAAGCGGTAATCCATGCATACGAAGAATATGGAGAATCCTGTGTCGAAAGGATGAGAGGCATGTTCGCCTTCGCAATTTGGGATTCAAAACGTGAGCGGGTTTTTATTGCCCGGGACCGATTCGGTAAAAAGCCGCTGTTCTATTATAAAAATAATGATGCATTGGTATTCTCATCCGAAATTAAGTCACTCCTTCAATTTCCTGCTGATTTTCGCAAGGTGGATGAAAATGCGGTCATGAATTATCTTATATACCGCTATGTGCCTGCTCCGGATACCCTTTTTTCCGGGATATATAAACTTATGCCGGGGACTTGGGCTACCTGGGAAAACGGCAATTTTAATCAACAGCGCTATTATAATCCTCCTGATGGTATGGAACGAAAGGAAAAAGCGCTGATGGAAGATCCGGTAACATCATTCCTTGAACTACTTGATCAATCTGTGGAAGTCCGGATGATCAGCGATGTTCCTTTCGGAGCCTTTCTTTCGGGGGGCATTGACTCGTCAGCCATAGTAGCTCTCATGACCCGTCATAGTCCCTTTGCAATTAAGACATTTTCTGTCGGTTTTGAAGAGGAAAAATATAACGAGGCGTCCTATGCCCGTATTATCGCGGAAAAATTTAAAACCGATCATCATGAACTGACCATCAGCGCCGATCATCTTATGGAAGAACTTCCCGGACTGATCAGATACCGTGACGCGCCGGTTTCAGAAACTTCGGATATTCCCATCTACTTGCTGAGCAAATTTGCCCGCCAGTCCGTTAAGATGGTTCTTACAGGCGAGGGTAGTGATGAAATGCTTGGCGGTTATCCAAAACATGTTTATGAGAAATATGTTACAATGTATCAATATATCCCGGCCGTGATTCGATCGAGAGTGCTTGAACCGATGATTCGTGCACTTCCATATGGTTTATACCGGGCAAAAACAGCAATAATAAACCTGGGGATCACCGGCTACGAAGAGCGATTTCCGCGCTGGTTTGGCGCTCTTACAAGAAAAGAAATGAAAGAACTGCTGATGAATAGTGAAGAGTTCACCCCGAAGGAAGGTTTCCAGTTTAAATTTGGCCATCAGGATAGCTATTTGCGTAAAATTCTTTTTTTTGATCAAACCAGCTGGCTTCCGGATAATCTGCTCGAAAGAGGCGACCGCATGACAATGGCTGCTTCCCTGGAGGGTCGCATGCCGTTTATGGACCATACACTGGCAGAATTTGTTTCATCGTTACCCGACAATTTTCGCGTTCGCGGGCACAGTACAAAGTGGATCCTGCGACAGGCCATGAGGCCAATTCTACCCGGAATCATCATTGATCGTCCGAAAATTGGGTTCAGGGTTCCTGTCAATGAGTGGTTTCAGACCACAATGAAAGATTATCTCTATGATCATCTGACCGGCACCGGATCTATAACAAAGAGATATTACAATAAACCAGTGTTGATGAGGATTCTTGGCGAGCATACGTCCGGAAGACAGAATCATGAAAAACTTCTCTGGAGTCTGCTCAACCTGGAGTTATGGCATCGAGAGTATATGATTGGTAATTAATAACCTGGCAATTACGTATAATATTGAATTTTAACTAATTGTTAAATATTTTTCTATAGGCTTTATACAAGTTTTCTTTTTCATATTCCCATTCTAATTCATTCTTGACCCGGTTGTAACCATATGAGCCCATTTTCTTTCGTTTCTCTGGATTATCTAATAGCTCAATGATTTTCAATGCCAGGTCTACCGGATCATTTCTTTTCGCATACAGAGATGCCTCCTGGGCGGAGTATCTTCCTTCAGCCAGGTCAAATTGTACAATCGGCTTACCCAGCGCCATGTATTCCATGATTTTGTTCATGGTTGATTTGTCATTCATTTCGTTATATTCATCAGGGTTGACGCAAATATCAGCGGTATTCAAGGCGTTCAGAAGGTCAGAATCGGGTACTCGTCCCGTAAAGGTGAAATAGTCAGAGACCCCTTTCTCTTGTGTGTAATTAATTATTGATTCCAGTTCTGTACCCCCGCCAACACAAATAAAATGCGTATCGTTCCGCTTGAGGTGGCGCACAATGTATTCGCATGAATCGACCAGATAGGTTAAACCTTCCTGTTTGCCGATGACGCCCACATAACCGACCAGATATTTTTTCCCTTTTTTTAATGCCGGAACCGGGGGTACTTTTTTTAATCTGTCAAGGGAGGGTCCGCTTCTGACAACAAACACATCGTCAGGTTTTTTCCCGCCCCGGGTAATTGCAATGTCTTTATATGATTGATTTGTCGATATTATTACTCTGGCATTCTTAAAGGTGCGCCGTTCAAGATATAACATCAGCTTGTAAAAGAAATCTTTTCGGTTGAATTTTGCAATATAGAGCTCGGGATTGATATCATGATGATCGAATAAAAATATTTTACCTATAAGTTTGAATGGTTTGGCAACAAGATATATCAGGTCAGGCGGATTGCAGGCATGGATTACGTTAAAACCCCGGGTAAATAATACCTTTAATGCGAGCGTGAATTCCCAGAATAATGCGGATCCATATTCAAGAAGATATCCTAGGGCGCCGTCAGCTTCGAGGGGGAGGGGATGCCGGTAGATGGCGATATCATCGATTATTTCGAATCGTTTTTCATAACCCTTTCCGATCGGGCAAATAATGGAAACGGTTGCCCCGTTATCCTTGAGAGCGTTAGCTTCCTGCCATACCCTTCTATCAAAAGGGCTGGGGAGGTTTTCCACGATTATTAATATTTTTTTACCAGCAAATTCCTTCATAGTTGTCTCTTGTATTTTTTAAATCACAAATCCTCACAAGATCATATACCAGCTGGTTATCTTTGGCCATTGATGGTATCTTTTTAAATTCCTCATCGCTATTGCCTATAACTATCACTTCGCTATGCTTCATGAGATCATCCAGATTTTCAACCATTAAAGAAGATATATGAGGGATGTGATTCGTGATATATTCTTTATTCGCTCCCATTAGCTTCGCAATTGAAACACTTTTATCGTAAAGCTTCAAGTCATAACCTTTTCCTAGCAATGTTTCTATTACTTCAACCAGGGGACTTTCTCTCAGGTCGTCAGTGCCGGCTTTAAAGCTGAATCCGGCAATACCGACTTTCTTTTTCCCATAAGATATAATTTGTTTTATTACATGGAGTATTTGAATGTTATTGCTGGATATTAAGGAATTAAGCAGGGGTGTTTCCAGGTCATTCATTTTTACGATGTAGTTCATGGCCCTCAGGTCTTTGGGAAGACAAGATCCGCCGAAAGCAAAACCTGGCTTGAAATAATATGTTGAAATATTAAGTTTTGTATCCTGCATGAATATGTTCATAACCGCATGGCTGTCAATACCAAGCTTTTTGCATATATGTCCAATTTCATTTGCAAAGGTTATCTTGACAGCATGGAAATTATTATCTGCGTATTTGACCATTTCCGCGACTCTCAGGTCGGTTATTATCATCGGCCCCGGCAATCCCTTGTAGATGCTTATGATTTTTTCGGCTATTTCCGGATTATCACAGCCTACAACCGTTTTAGGCGGATTTCTGAAATCATAGACGGCTGTCGCTTCACGTAAAAATTCCGGGTTGAAAGCAACAAAAAAGTCTTTTCCTTCTTTTTTTTCTGAAGCTTTTTCGAGAATCGGGATTATAACATCCTTATTTGTGCCGGGTATCATGGTGCTTCTGCAAACCAGTATGTGGGGCGTGGATTTTGTTTTCAAACAATTTCCGATTTGTTCACAAACCTTTTCAAGATACATGGTGTTCAAGCTGCCATTCGCTCTGCTCGGAGTACCGACACATATGATGGATAATTCTGAATTATTTATCGCGGTATCTGTATCATTTGTGGCTGAGAGTAGCCCTTTATTTTTCGCATGGGCAAGTAACTCGGGCAATTCATTTTCTACGATCGGAGATATGCCCTGATTCAACATGTCAACTTTCGTTTGATTGACATCAACGCCAATTATTTTATTCCCCATTGATGCTAGGCACCCGGCTGATACTACTCCTACATAACCAAGACCGAAAATGCTGATATTCATGATAATCTCCTAAAACAATTTGTAGCGAATTGCCAATGGCATATTGCGGCGAAATGTACCACTGTTTTTATTATTCTGAGGTTTAATGCTTTTTTTATATTTGTGTCAGACAGATACATCTTGTGCTAAACAAAAAAATAGCAGAAAAAAATCAACAAATATTTAATGCGTATTTATAATAAGTTTATATTTCTTCATTATAATAGATAAATAATAAATCATTGCGATAGTTTTCTTAAAAGTAAATATTTTAATAAACCTGGAATATTTCTTAATTTATTAGTCTTTTTATTAAAAGAGATATTTTCTTCCGGAACATTTTCAAAGATCAACCGGGAAACTATTTTTTTTATATATAAATTATTCTTTTTACTGAGCAGACTCACTTGCGACTGCGCCACTATGCTCTCATCGATTTTTTCAAGATGTAAAACCTTCATTTCCCTGCTCAGGTTGAGTATTCTTTCTGCTTCGTCAGAACGACTGATAACGATGGAATGACCACTACTCTTTCCGATATACTCACCCAGCCATGCGTCTCCCACCGACATGTCGGCATATTCTCCTGTGCAATCGTGGCATAGCAGACATCTTTTGTTGATATATTTTATATTACACAATACCTCGTTCCACACCTTGTGATAGTCAAGTCGCAGCAATATTTCATTATTCTTTGAATATATAGTAAAATAGCCCGGCCATCCCATACCTCTGTAATCAAACTTTGATACTTGACCATCAATTATTTTATTACGCATCAATACTTCTTTAGTCCCATACATCGATGGAGTCTGGGCGCAAAATATGGCTATAGTAAAAAAGCTATAGTGCTTCTTTATTTTTGTGAATTTTAACAAAGCCTGGATGTCACATGGTTTTCCGATGAAGACATACCTTCCTCCCTTCTTTAATGGTAGATCTTTTAAGCCTCTACACACATAAGCAGGGGAATATCTTGACCCCTGGGCTGATATGATATCATCTTTTGTTATTGCAAGGATGACTTCGTTCTCAAAAATATTATTTTCAGCCTGTTTGATGCAGATTATTCCATCAAAATGAAATTCAGATAATAATGCTAAATTTAATGAAGTAATTATACCACCGGACGAAGATGAATATCTTATTTTTTCGTCGGATGAGTATCCGATATAGGAAGATTTATATTCACCCAGAAGAAGTTCATTTTTATTTGAAAAAGGTTTTAATCCGGGACAGGTAGTAAGGCATAGTTTGCAATTATTACATGCTTCATTTACCACGGGTATCTTATCGATAGAACCTTTTATATCAATAGCATTTTCCGGGCAAATACTGTAGCAAAGACCGCATTTAGCACAAAGATTGTTGGAAACAACAAAGGATATATTATTTTTTTTCATATTTTATCAGGATTATTATTGAATGTGTTTGTGGTTCACTGAATGATTCAGATTATGGATGTATGTCAAGTAAATTAATGAAGAAACCTGTTTCTACCACAAATAACAACAGTAATTGTAAATGTTAATGTTATAATGTTTGAATAAAATCAGGTGCTGTGGTATTGTGGAAAATATGATTGACAACACAAATAGTTGAGCCCATTAGGATGGTTTGGGGATATTATCTATCGAAGGTTGTTGTTTTATTATATTTTAATCCATTTTCCATATCTTACTGAGATTGTTAAGTCATCATTCTCGGTCCAATGCATCAACAATTGTAAACCATCTATAAATGCGATGTAAGAATGGCGAATGTGGTAATATAATAAATAAATTATGAAAAAATAGTGCTGATGAACTGATAGTTGCTGAATTGCACTGTGCATATTGTTGCCGGACATGAAAGATTATAAATCGACATCAACAAAATCCAATATATTTTTTTTGCTAATTGCAATATCACTTTGTGTGCTTATTGCCATACTTTCATTGGAAAAAATAAAAGCAGCCTTATTGGTCTCACTTGCTTTGTTGGTTATTAGTGTCGCCTGGTATCATGCGCATCGGGTTGATGTAAAAAAAGTAATGTTAGTGTTCTTTTTTATTTATCCCCTGTTGCCCTGTATGGCAGGTTTCCAGGTTGGAGGAGGTATTCCGGTTTTCAGGGCGCACAGGATAGCGACAATTATCATAATACTTTTTCTACTGAGCAGGGGTCTTTTTTGGGAGTATTTCAAAAAGTTTTTTAAAAGCAATATTTTTTCGTATTATTTACTTTTTCTTTTTTTGACCATGAGTATCACATCATTGTTATCGGATAATAAAATTGGTTCTATTTTCATTGTATTGTCTTTATTGATTGAGTCCGTAATACTGTCGGTAATTGTTTTTAATATATTCATCACGGAAAAAGATTTTGATTCTCTGATCGGTGTTATGTGTTACTCGGCATTGATACTATCCTGCCTGGGACTTTATGAACGTTTCTTTCAGCATAATGTCTTTTTTTGGTTTGGTGTTTTCGACCCTGAAAGATACGCTGGTGTTACAACATTTCAAATAAGATACGGGGAAATACGAATTCAAGGCCCCTTCGATCATTCAATTGCTTTCGCGGGATATCTGGTGGGTGCTCTTCCTGCCGCGCTATACAGGTTCAGAAACAATATATTGTTGTTTAATGTTTCATTGGGTCTCATAGGTGCGACAATTATTTTAACACAATCGCGTGCCGGTCTTATAGGGTTGATTATAGTATACTTTTTATATTTCGCATTGATAAGTTGGAAGAATATGATACCCAGCATAATTATTGGGTTATTAATATTAGCTCCTAATCTCCCGTCAATAATTGAGCATTATTGGGGCATGGATCAGGCGTTGGATTCCGAATATTTCCAATCAGAAAGAATGAGACAGTTTAATTTTCTTAGTGAGTATATTATAGAGAACCCTGTTTTTGGTTATGGTGCGGCTCCCGTACCGGCATTATTAAGAATGGATACATGGGGCTTTTCCCGTGAATATGCCAGCACTATCGACAATTATTATCTTCTCTATACCTTCCACTGGGGTTTTGCGGGATTATTTACTTATTTAGTTTTTCATTTTTCATTATTCGTGAAATCAGTACTGATATTCAAAGTAAAGATCCTAAATAATAAATTATTACTGTTATCCCTCATAGCAGTTTTTGCAATAATGATAATAAATATTGTAGTCGCTTTATGGTCCTTTCTTTTTATAGTATGGATTTATATTGGAATAATTGCACGAATGATCGAAAACAGGAAAAATGAATTAAAGTCCAAGATATAATTGGTGCATAATCATTTAAATACCTCTAATTTTAATAATTCTTTCAAAGAGTAATGAGCGATTGATAAATAGCAGGCAAATAATTAATGTTTGTATAATGCCTGGCAGTAGATAGTTTAAATAATATGAAATTATTATATAACGAGATAATATGAGATCAGTAATTATCACACCAAGCTATGCCCCTGATTTTGAGCGCTGTAAGATCTTATGCAGAAGCATAGAAAACCATGTTACATCATATGAGAAACATGTAATTATCGTTGATGCGGAAGATCTGGCATTATTTCAAACTATCAAAGGTCCTAAAATTGAAATAATAACGAAAGAATCGATTTTACCGGGATGGCTGAAAAAAATTCCTTTTCAAAGAAAATGGTGGCTGAGTTATAAAACACTGCCGGTCAGGGGATGGATACTGCAGCAAATCACCAAGTTATCTGTCGCCGAATGTTTTGACGCTGACCTGTATTTATTTGCAGATTCGGATATAATGATGATCCGGCCACTGGATATGTCAAGTTTTGTTAATAATCGCAAAGTTCGGCTTTACCGGTATTCACGTAAGGAGCAGGATTATCGTGAACCGCGACACAAGGCTTGGTATAAATACGCGGGGAGTTTGTTCGAACTTTCCGGTGATGAATTTTTAAAGAGCGATTATATAGGACCTCTTGTCACATGGGAAAAGGATACTCTGCTGAAGCTTAATAAGTATATAAAAGAAAAAACCGGGAAAAATAGCTGGCAGGAAACACTCTGTAATACATTTGATTTCTCCGAATATATTCTCTATGGTATATTCACTGAATTTGTCCTGAAAGATGAATCCGGTCATTATTGGGATGATACAGACATATGTCATACTTCATTTACATACACTATAAATAATTTTAACGATCTCCAGGAATTTTTAAAACAATTGCGCCCGGAGCATAAAGCTGTCTGTATTCAATCAAACTTAAAGATTGAACCGCAGGCATATGTTGATTATATACATAAGATTATTGTAAAATGATAAATAAGAGTTTAGAAAAAAATATATCTGTAATTATCCCATCCTACAATTCTGCCGGAACAATTATTCATACCCTGGATAGCTTGAGGAATCAGGATTGTGACCGTGTGAAAGAAACGATTGTGGTCGATTCATCGGACAGTCCGGATATGCGAGAAATCATAGCCAGGCATGAATCAGATGATCTGATATTTATCAATGCCGGTATTCGCGTCAAGCCTGCCCTTGGCAGGAACATTGGCGCAGATAAGGCGAGGGGGAATATATTACTTTTTCTTGATTCCGATGTGATACTTGAAAAAAACTATATAAGCTGTATACTGGACGCCTATGAACAAGGAATGCTGGTGGGTTGCGGAGGAATCGGCATACCTGATTTTCAAAAAGACAACTATGTGGTGCTGGCGCAATATTATTTGCAGTTGAGCGAATATATTCCCATCGGAAAGACCAGACCTAAAAAAATTTTAGCCGGCTGTAATTTATACTGCGATAGGGACATCTTTTTCAGGGCAGGTAAATTTCCCGATATTCGAGCTTCAGAAGATGTCATATTAGGCTTGAATATCAATAAAATAACGAACACATGGTTTATTCCGGCTGCCACGGTACGCCACATTTTTAGAGAAGATAAAAGCGGTTATCTGGATAACCAGAAACTGTTGGGGACCTATGTCGGCATAATGCGTTCAAATATGTCCGGGAGTTGTATATACAAGGGAATTGTTCCAGCGTTTCTTATGCCTATTTTTTTTGTTTATAAGTGTTTCCTGGTGATGTCGCGGGTAGGCATGGCCGGCGGGGGCCATATAGTCCGGTTTTGCAAGGTATTACCGATAGTTACAGTGGGGATTCTTTTTTGGACCATTGGCATGGTAAAAGGCGTAATGAAAAATTCCAGATAAATTTAAATACTTCATTTAAATATTTGTGTTTCAAAATAATCCGCCGTTTCTGCCGTATCGATTTATTATACTGTAATTCCAATGCCTATATGTAGAATCGGTTTATTATATATTATCAATATAAATTTCATATAGCCCCTTGATAAAAAACCTTGACATATGCAGGTGTCTAATAAGTTTAACCTTGTACAATATAGATTGGGCATGTTGCGAAACTCAATAATCAACGATATTTGCCCCCGCCGTCGAAGGCGGCGGGGGCAAATACATGTAATTATAAGTAGTTATGCAACAAGTCTATTGAAAAATTTTATGGAAAAATATTAACACTATGACTTTTGCCAAAATAAAAAATTTATCTCATAATATTATTAAGCATAAAGCAACACAGAACTTCATAATCATCGGACTTATTTCTGTAATGCAGATAGTAAGCAATGTGCTATTGGGCCGTGGCTTGTCCAAGGATGATTTTGGGAAATTCAGTTTCATCATTAATAATATTATCCCTGTTTTTTCCGTACTGTTTGTTTTTGGACAAACATCGACAATATTGCGATTATTTTCATCCCGATCAATATATGAATATCAGTGGAAAAAAATATTTTCTTCATTCCTTGCAATCATATTCATTCCACTTGCGGCGGGGACCTGGATAGTCGCGTATTACTACCAATTGAGCATTACATTGTCAGTGATATTATTGGTCGGCGCTTTTTTGTCTTGTTGCATGAATATGCTTGCCGGAATATTCAGATCTCAGGGGAGGTTTAATACAGCCGTATTTATAGAACGTGCCCATGCGGCCATATTTTTCATCTTTTTACTCTATACATATTTTGTATTGAATCATAATGACCTCACAACCGCCACTCTGCTAAAGATTGGATCATTTATAATAATCCTTCCGTTGTTGTTATACATATTAGTGAAATGGAAAGAGGGGCCACGTCAAATAAAAAAGAATGATGTCATGCAGGGGCTGACATTATGGGAGATGAGCGTATCTGTAATAGTGCTTATTAAAATTAATGCTTTTTTCATTGTGAAAATTCTTGATTATAAAGAATTGGCATTATACACAATTATCGCCTCCATAATGATTATATTCGATTTTGCCCGTGATGCGATTTTCAGCGTATACTCTCAAAAGTTTGCAAAAATAAAAAGCTTTAATTCGAAAAAAGTTATTATGATAATCATTATTATATCCCTGGCATTGAGTCTCTTCTATATGTTGAGCACAAACTTAATTTTACAGATACTCTTCGATGGGAAATATAGCGCATCCCTGCTGCTAGTATTTTTATTCTGTGTAATTAATATCCTTAATTTTTTGTATGTAATTCCATCATGCTATTTTCTGGGACAGGGTATGCAGCTTGAAATACGGAAAATGACGGCGATAAATATTATATCAATTGTAATTAAAGTTATTTTCATTTTTGTTTTCTCTGCGTATGGCTTGGTGGGTTTCTTGTTGGCTGCTACTATTTCGCAAGGATTCAGAACGGTAGGCGGTTATTACATATCATATAGAAAAATTTTAAAACCAGTCTGATAGTTACTCAAAAATATAACCTTGCTTATTTAACAAATATTTTTCTTGATTTTCATGATATATTTGCGGAAGTTGTTGCGATAATTATCCACTTCTCTTTTAAAAGATTCCAGGAATTGAACTGGATTCGGGAAATTATTAATATTTCTCTTGTACATTATCTATTTGAAAAAAACATTATATTTTGCATATAAAGTAAATTATGAAACAATATGGACCACTCTCATTTAATCAGGAACGCTTGTGGTTACTTGATATACTTGAGCCAAATAGTGCTTTTTATACAATACCGGATATTTTCAGATTAAATGGCAATTTAAACACTGATATATTGGAAAAATGCATTAATATTTCACTGCAGAGACATGATTCCCTAAGGACAAATTTTATTGTTAGTGAAAATGGAGAACCGATTCAAGTTGTATCTGATTATAGTTGGAGCAGATTGGAAATAAAGGATATGGTTGATTCCACAAATGAGGACATAGAAATGTTCTTGAAGAAGGAATCCGGGAAAACATTTAATTTAAAAACTGATCCATTATTTAGATTCTTCCTTGTTAAATCTAAAGGAGACGAATACTATTTATTTCTTCTAACGCATCATATAATTTCCGATGGATCTTCCTATGCGCTTTTATTCAAGGAATGGTCATCTTTATATAATGCCCTTATTGAAAATTCCGAACAACAGATTACCGAACTATCGAGCACGTATATACAATTTTCTACTAAACAACGAAATAACATTAATTCCCTGGAAGCAGAGGAACAGAAGAATTACTGGCTGAAAAAGCTTGCTGAGCCAAGAGAAATATTAAAATTACCCACTGATTATCCTCGATCCGAAAAAGCTAATTATCAGGCTTGTTGTCTTGGCAAATCATTATCAACTTCTTTATCAAATAAAATACGATATTTTACCCAAAAAGAGAACACCAGCATTTTTAAATTTGTCCTGGCTGTTTTTGATATTTTATTATACAGAATCACAAATCAGGAAGATCAATTCATCGGTTTTCCGGGATCAGGAAGACGAAAAAGTATCGAGCTTCAGAACATGGTCGGTATGTTTGTCACTACTATGATTCATCGCGTAGAAATTAATAAAGATATGCATTTAAGAAATCTTTTAGAGCTGGTGAATGCGGATGTTAAAGGTTCTGTGGCTAATGAAGACTACCCATTTCAAAAAATTGTGGAAATGCTGAATGTAAAAAGGGATTTAAGCAGAAATCCAATTTTCCAGGTATTTATTAATTCATTTGTGACGGGTGACCAATATCTTTCTTTGAAAGATGTTCAAAGTGAAGATATATCATCTAAATTGATTTCGCGCGGTACAAATTTTGACCTGGAATTATTTGTCAGACCTTTAGACCAGATTAGATTTGAATTGATATTTAACAAACTTCTGTTTAATGAAAATAGAATAGAGTTTTTATTCGAACAACTGGAATATTTAATTGTACAGATCATGGAAAATCCTGGTCTAACAATCGGAGAGTACTCTCTTGTAACAGAACGTATGACGCATGTGCTCCCCGATCCCAATGCTGTTCTCAAGGAAAGAGTGGGAAAAACAATAATTGATGACTTTAATAAACAAGCCGGTCTGCATCCCGACAAGATAGCAATTGCCGACTTACAAGAAACCTGGACATATGTGCAGTTGTCATGCGTAAGTAATAGAATAGCGAATTATTTGCATGATAAACAAATCGGCAGCGGCGATATCGTTGCAATTGTTGCCAGAAAAAGCGCTGCTCTGGTTTGCTCGATGCTGGGAATAATCAAATCGGGCGCGGCATTTCTAATTGTTGATCCATCATATCCTCCATCCCGTATTTTTCATTATTTTAAGGATGCCAAACCCAAATTATGCATGCTAATTGATGGAATTGATGTAAAGAAAGATATACAAGATTACATTCAACAAAGTTTTGAGTCCATTGTATTGCCAAACTACTTTAAGGAAATCAGCCAGTTGCTTAACCAATACCAGGAGTCCCTTCCCGGTATAACGATTGATGCCAATAGCATGTTGTATGCGATATATACATCCGGGAGTACCGGTTTGCCCAAAGGCATAACGGGCATACATTCGCCCGTTGTGAATTTTATCGAGTGGCAGATTAAAGAATTTAATTTAGATCAACATGAAAATGTATCAATGCTATCGGGGCTGGCACATGACCCGCTGTTGCGGGATATATTTCTGCCATTATCCATAGGCGCAACATTACATATTCCAGGACCGGAATTGTTCTTTAAACCCAAAGACTTTCTAGAGTGGTTATTGATGAATGAGATCAGTATCATTCATTATACTCCGGCCATGGGTGAGATTCTTACTAGTGAGATTAATGAAAACAAACAGGTCCCCTGCTTGCGCTATGCTTTCTCCGGAGGGGATATTCTTAGCACTTCTTTGACGAAAAAGATGAAAAGAATATTCCCCAATTGCAAATGTGTTAATTTTTATGGAGCCACGGAAACGCCCCAGGCAATGGGCTATTGTGTCGTTGACGAGAATGTCACCGGTTTGAAAGTCCCGGTTGGGAAAGGAATTAATAACAGCCAGATATTGGTTTTAAACGATGGCCGGAAAATGGCGGGTATCGGCGAGCTGGGGGAAATATATATTCGATCTCCCCATTTATCAAAAGGGTACTTAAATGATCAAGGATTGACTGAAAAAAAATTTATTTCTAATCCTTTCGCAAATAATCCAAATGATAAGATATATAGGACAGGCGATTTAGGAAGATTCCTGCCTAATGGAATGGTCGAGTTTTTAGGGAGGAGAGATTTCCAGGTAAAGATAAGGGGCTTCAGGGTTGAATTAGGTGAAATTGAAGCCGTATTACTCAGGAATAAAGAATTAAAAGACGTTATTGTTATTTTAAGGGAAGATAATCCAGGTAATGCGATGCTGGTGGCGTATTTTGTACCCCAAAGAAGTGCAGACATTAAAATACAAAAGCTCCAGAATTACATGAAAAATATTTTACCGGATTATATGCTGCCGGCATTTTATGTTGAATTGAGCGATATTCCGTTAACCCCTAATGGCAAGATAAACAGGAATGCTTTACCGAAACCAGAGAGAACTGCTAATGAAGATTCTTATCTTGAACCACAATCGGATGCTGAATTGCAAGTTGCAGAACTGTTTAAAGAAATACTGAAAATTGAAAAGGTTGGTGTCTTCGATAATTTTTTTGACCGTGGCGGCAATTCATTACTTGCTGTTCAATTAATACAAAAAATCGAAAAAAAATTCGGAAAAGAAATCCCTTTAATAGCCTTATTCCAGAATCCAACTGTTATTGCCCTTGCAGCAATTTGTACTGGTGAGAATACGGTTCAGAATAGTGTTGTAGAAGCAATTAAAAGCAGCGGTGACCAGTCCCCTATTTTTTATATTGGCTCTACCTTGGTAGCCAGGAAATGCAGTCAATTCTGGCAACACCAGAGGCCGGTTTACGCAATCAATATTCTTGCGAGTAATGCTTTATTTCAAACTTACGATGGCTTCTCAATTGTAATATTGGCCGCGAAATATGTTGATGAAATTCTCGCCATTAATTCCGACGGACCTTTCTATATATGGGCATATTGTCTGGATCAAATTGTTGCCTATGAAGTTTGTCAGGAACTATCCAGACGAGGGAAAAAAATTGGAGCACTGATTTTTATCGATTTTGCACGTTTGGGGTATGAATATTCATTCGGGGAAGGATTTAAAAAATTTGGCCTGCGTTATTTGCATACACAAATCAGAATAATGATGCACAAAGTATACTATAAGTTTATTGGTGAGATTACAGAGTTCAATATACAAAGGGATAGGACATTTTATGATGAATACTATATGCCTGCATGTATTGAATATAAACCCGGTTCATTAGCCTGCCCGGTGCTTTTTATCAGATCCATGGAATTCAGATATGCGCCATTGCCTCCATATATAAAAGAGATTGTCGGGCAAATAAAAAGTATTAATATGCCGTATCTTCATCTTCCAATGTATCGCAAAGAAGACGCTTTGAAAAGAATAGTTAAAATAAGCAGTACATTTATCAATAATCTTGAGAATTCAATAAAAGTATAATATTAATGTCAGGGCTATTCTGAATTACCGGTATTCCGCGGTAAGGAACAGGTTATATTTCAGCATTACATTGCTGGTTCGGGATCGGCTTCGTATATATTATAATATTCTTTATTGTTTTTCAATTCACTTATGTCTTTATCCCACCATTTTTCGAGTAACAATTTTTCAATTGTTTCTTTTGAAAATCTATATCGAACAACACGCGCCGGGTTACCAACAACAACGGCGTAAGGCGGCACATCTTTGTTGACAACCGCACCGGCCGCGACCACAGCGCCATCGCCTATACTTCGTACATTAGGCATTATGATCGAAAGATGCCCAAGCCATACATCATTGCCGATTTCCAGTGGAATATATTCGATGGTGTCCTTTTCACAGTAATTTAATTGTGGATTAAAAAAAAATGGATGAGTTGATTTATAATTCAAGGGGTGATTTCTGTTCATGACGGATGCAGTCATGGCAATTGAACAATACCTTCCTATTTTTGTGTATCTATCGAATTGGGAAATGTTAAAACAACCGCCTATAGTATACATGCCAATTTCAACATTGTAATATTTTGAGTAAATTTTACGCAGATTTATCGAATAGATATTACCTTTTTCAAGGCGTCTAATTATTTTAATGATTAATTTTCTCAATCTACCATTCTGAATCGCGTAGAGATAATATAACATGTTTCCGAGCATTGATTTCACCTTGATTGTCTTTTTAATTCAACAGCACTCATTTTTTAAAAACTTGTAATAATTAGTCAACAAAAAGTATAAAAAATCCATGTTTTTTGCGATCAGAAATCTAATGCTGGTTGCTTGGAGGATTATCAATGAATTTAAATGATTCTTCAAATTGATTATCATGGGGATATGCGAATTAAATTGTAATAGGGCAACAAGATATAGCGGTACTATCCGGTATAGTAAATGGAATAATTGCCATTTACTATACCAGTAATATACTTAAAGAATTGGTGCTAACTATATTGACATTTGATAGTATTGAATATCTATATCAGTGCAGAGTGGGCTATAATTTAATAAATTTTATATTCCGTCCCATCCGGCAATTCTCGCCAGCATCCACCACATGGCCTTGGCCAGCCGTACGGACCCCCGCTGGCCGATATGATCGCCGTCCTCAGTATAGGAGCCGTTGAGGTCGAGCATGTTATCTGGATGAATATGCCCGAACGTATGGCCTCCCCATGATGTTGTGTTCTGGACGCCGCCATTACTCCAGCAGAGGATGTCAGCATAATCAAATAGTATCCGTGTTGAATCAGCGGCGACGTAATCCCTGATGCGCTGTTGCTTCAGGTGCCGCTGATAGGCCCGCTCGTCACCAGCGAGATTATCGACCGGCCCTGTAGTAAAGAACACCTTGGTTGCTATGCCATTGGCAGCGCAGTAATCGATATACTGCTGGGTGGCATTGAGGTAGGTATCGAGGCACACACTGTTGCCGGTTATTGATTGGTCAGCGGCGTCCAATCCCCAGGGCAGATCGCCTTCAGGGCCATTAACCGAAGATCCCGCCCATCCGCAACCATATATCTGGTCTTTGGCGGCAGTGACGCCATTTGTCCAGGTCATATCCCAACACCAGCCGAACCCCAGGGCCGCCAGGGCAGGGCCGGTATCTTTAGTATATTGCAGAAACGCTTTGGTATGATTAATCGCCGTTGCAGAAGTAAACCAGTCCTCCTCACCGTAGGTGTAAAACCATCCGCTCGTTGAGTTAACGGTACCCCAGCTCGCGCGGCTTAACCGGAGATACGATGCAGTATAACCTTCCGGCGTTCCTGACTCAGAGACATTAACCGCAAAGTTGGAATTTGAAGCTTCAAGTAAATTCGCCCCAATACGATAACCCGATGAGTGCGACTCTCCGGGAATGCTGCACCACATTTTTTTCACTTCCGCCATATAAAATGCGGGGATCTTGTCATAATCATCAACGACGGTATGATCGGCTATGATCTGGGATGTTGTCGGGGCAGCGTTCGTGGTGGCGCTTGTTTCATTTGAGTACCCTGAATTGCCTGCGCCATTATAGGCCCTGACGCGGTAAAAGTATGTAGTATTCGGGTTCAGGCCTGTATTGCTAAATGATGTTGTTCCTGCTGGAAGACTGCCAGAGATTTCTGTGTAATTGGAATTGTTGTTTGTGCTGCGCTCTATTCTGAAACCCGATTCATTGGATGAATTATCGGTCCAGGAAATATTGATCCGGGAACTGGACACCGCTGACGCCGTAAGACCGCTCGGGGCAGCTGGCGCAATATTATCAGTCACCGCAGAGGACACGTTGGAATATCCGGAATTTCCCACACCGTTATAGGCCCTTACCCGATAATAGTATGTCGAGTTGGGCGAAAGCCCGGTATTGCTGTAAGATGTTACACCGGCGCTAACCGTAGCAATTGAAGTGAAGGTGACATTATTGCTGCTCTGTTCAATCCTGAATCCGGTTTCATTGCTTGAATTATCAGTCCATGTAAGATTTATCTGTGAACTTGATAGGGCAGTCGCTGCCAGGCCTGTCGGGGCATAGGGAGCAATATTGTTGGTTGTTGCCGATGCCTCGTTTGAGTAAGCGGAATTCCCATAACCATTATAGGCTCTGACGCGGTAATAGTATGTTTTATTGAAAGTCAAACCGGTACTGCTGTATGATGTGGTGCCTGCGGGAAGATTACCCGCGATTTCAGTATAATTTGTATTATTGTCCGTGCTTCGTTCAATCCTGAATCCGGTTTCATTTGACGAGTTATCTGTCCAGGAAATATTGATCTGGGTACTTGAAACCGCGGATGCTGCTGCGGATCCCGGGGCTTCAGGACAGATGGTGATTATTGCTTCGTTGGAATAACCGGAGTTTCCCGAACTGTTGTATGCTCTGACCCGGAAATAATAGGTAGTGGTCGGATCCAGGCCTGTGCGGGTGTATGTTGTTGATCCAGCCGGGAGGCCGCTCGCGATTTCCGTAAAATCAGCCATACCTTCAGTCCGACCTTCAATATTAAAACCCTCTTCATTGTCCGAATTGTCATGCCACGTGAGGTTGATCTGGCTGCTTGACAAGGCGGATGCCTGTAAAATGCTGGGATTGGCCGGAACAAGAGGCGTTGAGCTGTAGGTGGACGCGCTGGAAATGTTCGAATAATCCGAGTTTCCCGCGGTATTGTACGCCCGCATCCGGTAATAGTAAGCGGTGCCCGGATTTAAGCCGGCCGCGTCATTATATGATGTAACGCTTCCCTGGAAGCTGCTTGCGATTTCGATGAAGTTTGTATTATTCCCGGCGCTTCGTTCGATCCTGTATCCCGTGATATTATTGGAATTATTTTCCCACACGAGGTCTATTCTATCTGTCGCTATTGGAGTTGTCTGCAGATTGGCGGGCGCGTTTGGTGCTGTCCCGCTAATGCTAAGCTTAATGC
The DNA here is from genome assembly GCA_041753395.1 of Spirochaetota bacterium. Taxonomy (GTDB): domain Bacteria; phylum Spirochaetota; class UBA4802; order UBA4802; family UBA5550; genus RBG-16-49-21. Next base: position 45,339 of record JBGSUQ010000001.1, on the reverse strand, counting down.
CCAATAAGGAAAGTAAATTTGAACCCGAACTTGTTGTGAAATCAATATTTCCACAAGTTGTAAAAATTGTCGGTGGAATTAATATAAGAAAGATAAAAAGAAATTTCTTCATATGTGTTACCCCATATCCACTGCTAAAATATCATTTATTGGCTGAAGACAATGAGAGTCAAAATGCTCTCTCCCCAGATTAAAAGGCTGAGAACAAAATGAAGCATTGTTGTATCTTAAATGATAACTATAGCTTTATATTTATTGGTTAAACTTTATAAGGATGGATTGGACTGCAAGAAAAATTTATGTAAGAAAATATAATCCATGCACTTTTTTGTTAAACCTTATGAAGCTAATAAAAAAAATATTCATCGGCAACAAAAAGTAATAAATTTTATTAATTTTTTAAATTCAATGGGTAAGTTTGTTTATTGTATACAGTTGTTTAATTTTAATATTATGCAAATACTCCTCAATCACATCATTCTGATGTGATTGCACACAGGACGGATTAATAAAGCACGAACAGCTTTGTGGGTCTGAATACACTGAATGAAAGAACGGACCGGGCGCGATCGGGAATTATTACCACAATGCATGCGGCATTTCACGAAGGTGCGCCGTTGCGCGGTTTTTGGTGGTAAAGTCTTTGAATGACCTCTTAACCGCTTCAACGGGAATGCCGAGTACGCCCGCAGCCTCCTCTTCGGGGACCTTGTTTTCCCAGGCATAGAGGAGATGGTCCAGTTTCTCGAAGGGTATCCGGAAGAAAAATTCCTGGTCTGTAACCGGAAGGCTGAACGTGTCCGGGCTGGGGGAACGCTTGATGATTTCAGGTATAACCTTAACGTAATCAGCTATCTGATAAATCTGGTTCTTGTACAGGTATGCTATTGCTTCCAGGTCGGTGCCGCCGTCACCGTACTTGCAAAAATCTCCTAATATCATCTCAGTGCGGTTTGTAGTGCCCGCAACGATCATGTTATGGCGCTCTGCCTCGTAATAGAGATGCAGCATGCGGGATCGGATTTTAATATTGGCAAAGGATGTTATAGCGCGGAAAGCATCAATTCCTAGACGCTTCCTGGTAATGGATCCGTCAGGCAGCTGTACCTGAAGCACATAAAAGTTGAAGGAGTCGCGCTCCAGCAGATCGGCTGGAAGGCTTATATTGTATTTATAACCGGGCTCATATTCGGGTACCAGGGACTTGATATAGGCGTCTCTTGTCTTGTATCCGCCAACGCTGTCCACGGTGGGGGTTATATCCACCTCGCGAAATGTTATGCCCAGTTCTTTGGCATGCTTGGCGGCGAAAGAACTGCTTATCGGGTTGGATTCCTTTTCCGGAAGAATGAGTCCTGAGACATTCTCTTTACCGACGGCACGAACGGCTATAGCCGCCATGACGGCGGAATCGATGCCGCCGCTCAGGCCTACCACCACGCCGCTCCGGCGTAATACAGTTTTAGTCTGATCGGCAATAAAATCGGCAACCCGTTTTGTTTCAACTGCCGCGTCAATTTTTAAAATATCATTGTTAAATTTCATTGCATTTCCCATGTTGTAAAATTATTGGAACCGTAATTATATTGCACAAATGATAATAATCAAGAAGTTTTTCAATTCCGATCGTGAGCCTGCTTTCCCTTTTTGTTTATTATAAATGAATTGATGTAATCGTTTCTGCAATCTATTAATTCATATGTTTTATGTCAATTGTGTAAATAGTAGTAAGCCGTTTTTTTGAAAAAGAGCGTTACCTGCAGGAAAAGAATCATGAGATGCCGGGATTTGCTCAGTCCTGCCCCTTGCATGGCATACTATCGAGGTACTGAGTCTGGTGGGGCGGTGAGAATTATGATATCAAGACGATATTTGTTGTACGAAATTGACTTGACGAACATCATCCTTTTATATATTAAATTTTTATATATAAAAAATTTATTGATTTATAATACCACCTGTATTTGTTTTGGCTAATACTATTGAATGTAACAGACAATTGTTTTCTAAGATATCAAACTATAATTATATCAGCGAGAAGCGTCATGCAAAATACACAAGAATTGATAATGAATTATATTAACGAGAATTTTATCGCGGGAAGAAGCAGTAAAGTTAATCTCACCCCTGATGTTTCTCTACTGGAAAGCGGTATCATGGACTCCACCGGTATACTTGAATTGGTATTGTTCCTTGAAGAACAATTCTCAATAAAAATCGAGGATGAGGAAATAGTTCCGGAGAACCTGGATTCAATTAATAACATTGCAGCATTCTTGAGTAAAAAGCAGGTTGCTTCCAAGAAATAGTATAACGGCGTCTTTTATTGTAGTTCAGTAAGCCGTTTAAGCACCTTGTCTGCCACCCATACCCGTCCGTTTTCATTCAAGTGCCCGCCGTCATAGGTATATGCCGGTACCATTGAATTATGCAGGGTCCCTCCGTTCTTACTAGAATAGGATGTGCCATCGGCTTTTGCAGATTCCATCCTCTCGATGTCAATGATTGACGTGCTTGCAAACTCTTTTCTGAGCAATGTATTGAATTCATGTCTCTTAATATTGCCGGCAACAAAATGCTGTTTTGTGGATTCCCTGCCCAGCATCGTTTTTATGATATCTTTGATCCGGGTTTTTATGTTGAGGAGTTCTCCTTCGGTGGTTATCGGCGTTGTTGCGTGAATAAAAGTTACCTGAGGATATCGTTTGCTCAATGATGACATTGTTGTTTTATAGTATTCAAATAACTCCCTGACATCGGTATCTTTATTGAAATCAACATAACAGAACTTAAAAAAGGCGATGTTGACCTGTTTTGCCAGGCCGTCGTCCATGGCTTTAACAAAAGCATCGACCTTGGTTTTCGGTTTCATGTTTTCACCGTTCCGTGAATGGGCAAATACGCCGTTGTTAAGATTATTAAGATCAGTTGTTTCCTGAAGGTTCAACTTGATGGCGGGGTTGCTTTTCATTATATCTTTCATGCCCTCGATTATATTATAACCCACTGACATGTGGCCGAAATATATCTTCTTAGTTGAAAGTTTTTTCCACTCCAACTCGGAAACGGATTTGGACAGTAATTTATTGTCTGGTGTGTTCATGGATTTTTCTCCGCATGCTGTGATAAAAACTATTAATGTAATAATCCATATAATGGAATATTGTAAACGACTTGATACGTTCATGTTTTTCACCATATTATTTTATTAAGCTGATCGATTATTGAAAAAATTATATACTTGTCAATACTTTTTGTTATAACCATGTTTAAATACTGGTATTGCTGCAAAACTCAATATTCTATGATTATAGTTCCTGAAGCCTGGGGATACGGGGACAGATTCCAAAATAAAAGGAATTAATCAAGCACGTTTAACAATTATAAAAGAAGATTGACAAAACTGACACCGGTTAACTATGAGATAAAAATCCATTTTCACATGAAATTATACCTGAACAAACCTGCTTCTTTGCGGTGGTGAAGTGAATACTTGACAACGAGTTCAGCAGGGTCGGGGATTATTCTAATTAATAATTGGAAGGTTATTTATATGAAATTTTGCTCCCAGTGCGTGTTACCGGAAACATTTCCCGGCATACAATTCGATGAAAAAGGCGTATGCAATTATTGCCAGAACGCCAATCTGCCTGATGCAGACAAGAAGAATGAATATACAAAGAAATTCGAGGACCTCCTCGACAGCGTCAGGGGCAAGCAGGACTTTGACGTGATCATGGCCTTCAGCGGCGGCAAGGACTCCACCTATACGCTGCATGTACTGGCCACAAAATACAAAATGAAGATACTGGCCCTGACCTTCGACAACGGATTCATTTCACCGCGGGCCATGGAAAACATACTCCACATGACGGATGTGTGCGGCGCCACGAGCATGGTGGTGCGGCCTTCATTCGAGATAATGAAAAAGGTCTTTGCTGTAGCGGCGAAGGAGGACTTTTATAGCCCCAAGACACTGGACCGCGCAAGCTCGATCTGCACCACCTGCATCGGCCACGTCAAGTCGTTGGTCCTGAAGACTGCCCTCCAGATGCGCATACCCCTTGCCGCGTACGGGTGGTCCCCCGGACAGGCGCCCATAACCTCGGCCATCATGCAGACAAGCGCGCGCATGCAGGCAATGACAAACAAGACCGTGCGGGATCTGCTCTTTAAGCGTTTTCCTGAAGAGCTCAAGCCGTTCTTCATGTCGGACGAAGACCTGAAATACGAAGCCGACCGATGGCCCATCAATATCCATCCACTGGCGTTCATGAAGTATAATGAGAATGACATAGTGAAGCTGATACAGACCCTGGGATGGGTCATGCCGGCGGACACGGATCCCAATTCTTCGAACTGCACCCTCAATGCCTTGGCAAACCATATCCACCGCGAGAAATTCGGATTTCATCCTTACGCATGGGAGATAGCCGGCATAGTCCGTTCCGGCTCCATGGACAGACACGAGGGGATCGAAAAGACCAATCAGCCAGAAGATGTTAACATGGTGCGGTACGGCGCTGAGAAGATCGGGATCAAGGTGTAGGAGGTCGGACGGTATCATATGACCATTTTTCCAACCCTTATACATCACTTTCTGGAAAAGAGCGCCGAGCGGTTTCCCGATAAAGTGGCGCTTATACATGAACAGACCCGCGCCACCTATGGCGATATCAACATGAAGGCCAACAGGATAGCATGGGCCCTTTCCGGGATGGGAGTGGGGGCGGGTGCCCGCGTCGCCGTCATTCTCCATAACAGCCTTGAATACGTGGCCAGCTATTACGGCGTGCTCAAGACCGGTGCGGCCTTTGTGTCCCTTGGCACTGACATCAAAGCCGAAAAACTGGCTTCTCTCATTGCTGAAATAGAGCCCGCAGCTGTTATATCGTCGACACGGTTCGAAGAGCTTCTCACAGACGCTCCGGTATCATCATTTCCCCTGAAGGTGTTGATGCTGTCACAGCCGAATATGGAGTGGAGCGGCATGCCCTTTCCGGTGATTAAGCTCGAGGAGGTCTTTGCCGGCGGCGATGGGTCGAATCAGGGTCTTGTCATCGATCCCTCAGACCTGGCGTGTCTCATCTATACGTCAGGTTCCACCGGCGTGCCGAAAGGCGCCATGCTCACACACTTTAATATTGTGAATAATACGAACTCTATCTGCACATATCTTCATCTTACCGACAGTGACCGCCAGATGGCGGTACTGCCGTTTTTTTATGTGATGGGGAAATCGCTTCTGAACACCCATTTCGCCGTGGGCGGTTCCGTGGTCATCAACAACAAGTTCGCCTACACCGGCGCGGTCATCAAGCAGATGATCGACGAGGAGGTGACCGGGTTTTCCGGCGTGCCCTCGACCTATGCGTACCTTCTGCACCGGTCGCCCCTGGCGGCAAGCAGGGATAAGCTTGTCCATCTCAGGTACTGCTCTCAGGCTGGCGGACATATGTCCAAGCAGATTAAGCAGGATCTCAGGAAGGCCCTTCCGGACCACACTGAGATCGTCATCATGTACGGCGCAACCGAGGCATCGGCGCGCCTGAGCTACCTTGAGCCGGCCGAGTTCGAAGGTAAAATCGATTCCATAGGCAGGGCGATTCCGGGAGTTACACTCCGGGTGCTGGATGAAACAGGGAACGAGGTTCCATCGGGACAGACAGGAGAGCTCACCGCGTCGGGGCCCAACATTATGCAGGGGTACTGGAAGGACCAGGAAACCACGAAGCGGGTGCTTGACAAAAATGGCTACCATACCGGTGACCTGGCTTATATGGATGACGATGGGTACTTTTACCTGGTGGGCCGGAAAGACAATCTCCTCAAGGTGAGCGGGCACCGGATCAATCCGCAGGAGATCGAGGACGTGATGATGGAAAGCGGGCTCCTGGTTGAGGCGGCCGTTATTGGAAAGCCGGATGAACTCAAGGGTAACAAGCTTGTAGCCGTGGCGGTTCCCATAGAGAGCAGCTGCACGGCGGACCGGGTCACTGAATACTGCTCGGCAAAGCTCCCCAGATTCAAGCTTCCCGATGAGATCAAGTTTACCCGCGCCCTTCCAAAGAAGGCAAGCGGGAAGATAGACCGGGGAAAGTGCGGGGAGATGATTAATTGATTGAATGGAGTTTGATATGAATATAGACCATATCGGTATAGCCGTTAAGTCCATTGAAAAAGGGATTGAACATTGGGAAAGAATATTCGGCTATAAGCAAATGACTGATATTGTAGTGAACACGAGACAAAAGGTCAAAGTGGTATTTTTGAGCAAGGAAAATTCCCTCATGGTTAAGCTTATTGAACCTTCCGATGAGACCTCGCCGATATATGCTTTTTCTCAAAAGGGGGGCGGGTTGCATCACCTTTGTTTCAAGTGCGATAACATTGATAAGGAAATTGAACATTTCAAGGATTTGGGATTACGGATCATCACCCAGCCGCAGCCGGGTGAAGCTTTTGATAATGAGCGGATCGCCTTCGTCTTTGCCCAGCAGGGACTTAATATTGAATTGATTGACACTGATAAAAAGGCGAACATACTATCTACATCTAAATAATGGCAATCATATATATTCACCAGTAAGTTTTTACTCTTTTTAATTAAATATATACCGCTATCCTCAGTATTATAATCACCTCCATTTACAACAATCATAAAGGCACCTCTGGAAAATTAAAACGCTATTTTTTCTATGCATTTTTATGTTTATAACTTTACAAAATGTATAATTTTCACAGGATGAATAACTTAAATCTCTATATTCTCATTCATATATAGATTTACTGCAAAAAGGGAACTGTAAACTTGCAGCTTAGTTTAGCCTGGGGATTTATATAGTGAGTTTACTCCTTAACCGTGAAGGATGAGTTATATTATTGATTAATTAATTCAGAATCAGATCGGATAGATAAATGACTGAAAAGCGATCATACAAAATTGATGAATTCTCAACCAATGTAGATGTTGAAATCGAGCGTCTCAAAGCCCAGGTCGATTTATTCTGGAATGAAGAAAAAAAGAATTATGAGAACCACGGGCTCAGGGATGGATTGAGGGTCCTGGAATGCGGCAGCGGACCCGGGTGCCTGATCCTTAAGCTGTCACAAAATTATCCCGGCAGCAACATTCATTCATTGGAAATCGACCCTGTTCTGATGCGGCACCAGCGGGAATACCTGAAGAAGAATGGAATAAAGAATGTTGAGTTGCATGAAGGCTCAATATACGGTAATTCTTTACCTGAAAAATTTTTTGATATTATCATATCCAGGCTTGTACTGGAGCACCTGCCGGACCCAATTAAAGCCCTCAAGAATATGCGCGGCCTCCTTAACGATGACGGCAGGCTAATTATAGTCGATAATGATTTTGATTTTCATCTGAGGACATTTCCGAATATCCCCGAACTGGAGACCATGTATAAGGCCTATTGCCGATTGAGGGTGGATGAAGGCGGGAATCCCCGAATCGGCAGGGAGTTGCCGGTTTTATTTAAAAATGCCGGTTTCGCCGATCTTCGCTTCGGGTTATTTGCGGCCCACAGCGCCTTTGATGGCGATACGTTGTTTTTGAAATCGGAAAGCGCGAGCATATCGACCGTATTGATGAAAAAAGGTTATCTGTCGGAAGAAGACTTCGATAACCTTACTGTTAATTGGAGCAGGATGATTGTATCGAAAAACCATCTCTTCATCCGTCAATTGTTTATTTGTTCTGGGATTAAGGGTAAAGAGGAAGTCCGTGAAGCTACTGACGATGACCGGGCTGCAGCCACCGGTCCGGCGGAACAGCAGGTTGAAGCGGATGGCGTAAGCAAGTTGAGTCCGGAAGATCGTACCGAATTTATCCGGAATTATCTGCATGAACTGATAAGCAGGACGCTGGAATTGCCCGGTGATACCGCCATAGATGATAATGAGTCCCTCATCGGCCTCGGCCTGGATTCCCTGAGGGGCGTGGTAATAAGGGAAAAAATTAAAACCCAGCTTAAAATTACATTAGGAATTGCGCAACTGCTCAAGGCCGATTCAATATCTCAAATATCCGGGCTGCTGGTGAAGCAGATTGGTAGCCAGCCCTCTGCCTGGACCGATGATTATGAAGAGGGCGAAATATGAACCTCGGCAAGCTGTTGTCCGATCTGCATGTGCTGGATATCCATGTTTGGGTTGAAGATAAACAGTTGAGATACAGGGCTCCCAAAGGCGCGATGAACGCGGAGCTTAAAAGTATACTGGCTGAGAACAAACAGGCGCTGATCGCACTGTTGAAAAAAAACGAGCGTGAAACGAAAGAGTTCCCACTTTCATACAACCAGCAATCATTATGGTTTCTGCATACCCTTTATCCTGACTCGCCCGCGTATAATGTTTCTGTGGCCTTCCGGGTGTTGTCTGATATAAATCGCAATGCCGTGCAATTTGCATTCAATCAAATAATTCATGAACATGAAGCGTTGCGGACCACGTATCATGTCCAAGCCGGCGGGACCGGGCCGGTGCAGAGGATAAATGCTTTTAATGAAATCCCCGTTGAGCATATAGAAACCGGAACTATATCCGACAGGGAACTCGAGCGGAGGATACGGGCGTATTATGAAAAGCCGTTTAATCTGGAGACCGGCCCGGTAATCCGCCTGGCTGTTTTCAGGATCAGGAATAATGAATTCATTTTTATTTTTGTACTGCACCACGTGGCGTGCGATGCTTACTCCCTGAAAATTCTTATGGAATCCTTTTCCAGCCATTACAGCTCATATGGTGATAACAAATCAGTCACGGATTTTACGGCGCCGCTGAATGGGTCTTATGTCGAATTTGTAGAAAGGCAGCAGGGGCTTTTGTACGACCAGGAGAGAAGAGATGACTTCCTCTTGTTCTGGAAAAAGCAGCTGAAGGACATGCCGCAGTCGATTAATCTCCCGAGGGACTTTCAGCATCCGCCGATGATGCAATTGAATGGATCATCCTATTATTTCTACATCAGCGGTTCTCGGTACAACGACCTTGTTGCATTATCACGTGCCAGCCATGCCAGCCTGAACGCTGTACTGGTAGCTCTGTTCCAGGTGCTGTTATTTGCCGTCACCGGACAGGATGATATTGTCTTCGGGATGCTCTCAACCGGACGATCGTCGGAGGAAGATCAGGATACATGCGGTTATTATATTAATCCCCTGGTGGTTCGTACGCTAAGCCCGCAGGGCATGTCATTTATTGAATATGTGCCCCAGGTATATGAAACTGTATTGGAATTGCTGGAGCGCCGGGAGTACCCTTTCCCTGTCCTGGTGGAAGAGTTTGAAAAAAAACGGGACAGCGGCAAATCTCCTGTTTTCCAGGTGCTGTTCAATTATTTAAACGCCCAGTCGCTGGGAATGATTGCGGATCTGCTGATACCGTCATCAGAGAATGGCCCCATACTGCTGGGCGGATTGCCGATAGTACCGTATCCGATACAGCAGCAGGAAGGGCAGTTCGAGCTGACCTTTGAGATCATCGATAACGGCAAACTGTTGTTCTGCAATTTAAAGCACAATACTGACCTGTTCACCAGGGACACTGCAGAGCGTATATGTTCCTGCTTCCAGATCCTGCTTGACGGCGTGCTGGCGGACCCCCGCGTCACTCTGGATAATCTCGTGGAAAGCGGCAGATTGAACTTCAGTGAAGAAAAGAAGAAGCAGCCGCTACCTGATATCGTTATCTCGGCTAATTATACTATAGAACTGGTTTCCGATCCCATTAATTTCTGGATGGACAAGCTTTGTCTGAATTACAGGCTTCAATTTGCCCCGTACAACCAGGTATTCCAGCAGCTGCTGGATACTGCTTCAATGTTTCACCGGAACACGTCAGGCGTAAATATTATTTGCCTGCGGCTTGAAGAATGGCTTCCTCTGAATAATGGAGAAACGCGTCCGGATGATGGCGAAATTGAAAAGTTCAGAGGATTACAAAAAGAGTTTATCGATGCTTTCAGGCACTATAACAGCGCCAGTCCCATAACGACATTGGTCGTCTTTTCTCCTTCTTCCCCCGGTATAATCAACAACCCCGCGATATCAGGTTTACTGGATAAAGCCGAAGAAGAATTATTCAATATATTGAATGCCGCAAACGCGGTATATGTATGGAAGTCCGGGGATGTTGCTTCCTTGTATCCCGTGGCTGACTATTATGAGAAGATGGGTGAGTCTATCGGCCATATCCCCTATACGCGCTCCTATTTCACGGCCCTTGGGACCTTCCTGATGCGCAAGTTGTTTGTCCTGCATCATAAGCCCTGCAAGGTGATCGTCCTTGACTGCGATAATACCCTCTGGAACGGGATTGTCGGGGAGGATGGCGTAACCGGCCTGACAATTGACAGCGAGAAAAGGGCTTTCCAGGAATTTTTAATCAGGCAGCATGACGCGGGCATGGTTCTGTGCCTCTGCAGCAAGAACAATCCCCGTGACGTGTTTGAAGTTTTAGAAAAACACCCCGATATGCTTTTAAGAAAAGATCACATCACTGCAAGCAGGATCAACTGGTCTCTTAAATCGGAAAATATCATTGAGCTGGCACATGAGCTGAATCTCGGACTGGACAGCTTCATCTTTATCGATGACAATCCGGTCGAGTGTTCCGAAGTCGAAAGCCGCTGCCCCGGGGTACTGGCCATCAGTCAGCCTGAAAACAATATCATGCGGCTTCTTGACCATGTGTGGATATTCGATAAATTAAAGGTGACCCGTGACGACCAGATCAGGGCCGATTTTTACCGGAGCGACATTAAGCGCAGCCGGCTCCAGAGCGAAACGTATAGCTTCAAGGATTTTATTGAAAAGCTGGGATTGAAGATAACAATCAGTGAACTGCGCAATGATGAGATCGGCAGGGCAAGCCAGATGACCCAGCGTGTCAATCAGTTCAACCTGAAAACGATCCGCAGGGACGAGGGCACCGTGATGAAGCTCATGCAGAACCCTTCCTTCCATGCGTATTCCGTGAATGTGAGCGACCGTTTTGCCGATTATGGCCTGGTTGGTTCCCTTGCTTTTGAAATCAGGAAGAGCAGGATTATTGTGGATACGTTTTTACTGAGCTGCCGCGCCCTGGGCAAGGGGGTGGAACACGCCATGCTGGCCCTGGTCGGACGGTTCGGCATTGATAATAATATCCGCGATATTGAAATCGAATATATACCGTCGGAAAGAAATACACCCATCGCGAATTTTTTACAAAAAAATCTGAAGGAATACGGGAGCCAGGCTGGCGATAATACCCTGTATGTTCTTCCCGCGGGTGTCGCGAGCGGGATCACCTTCAATACTGATGAAAAAATAGAAAAGGCAGACGAAGCAGGAAAAGAAAAAGCAAAAAGCGGCGTACTGCCGGTGGTGTATTCAGACAACAGCCGGATACTTGATATCGCGCTGAACTATTCCGATATTAAAATGATTGAAAATGAAGTTGTCATGCGGGAGAAGTCCAGAACGCGTGCATCAATTGAAAAGAGGACGGCACCGTCCTCTATCACCCTGTCCGATATGGAGAAAGCTTTAACAGCAATCTGGAAAGATCTGCTGTACCATGATAATTTTACCATTGATGATAATTTTTTTGAAATTGGTGGTAAATCGATACTAATTCCCTCCATTGTCATACGATTGAATAAGGAACATGGCATCACGATATCCATCATCGATGTTTTTACGTTTCCGACTATAAAATCCCTGTCCGACCGCATAGTAGGGAACGGGCCGCGGCGTGATGAGCAGAAATCTGATAATGATATCACCAGGCAGCGACAGGCGCAGAATGCCCGGAGAATGCAGATTAAAAAAGCCAGGGGCATGGCGCACCAGGAGTAGATTGTGGCAAATGAAGATATGAAGGCACCTGAAGCTGACCTGGATGATTCCATGCAGCAAATTGAAGAGATAGCCATTATCGGTATCGCGTGCCGTTTTCCCGGGGCACGGAATAAATCCGAATACTGGCATAATATCATCAACGGCGTCTGTTCAATAAAAACATTTACCAGGGAAGAGTGCCTGGCCTCCGGAGTTCCTGAAGAATGGCTGGATGACCCGAGATATGTCCGAAGGCTCGGCCAGCTGGATGATGCGGACCTTTTTGATGCTGAATTTTTCGGGTACTCTCCAAAAGAAGCGGAAAAAATCGACCCGCAGCAGCGTATTTTTTTGGAATGCGCCTGGGAAGCCATGGAGGATGCCGGGTATGTCCCGGATAATGTTGACGGCAGTGTCGGTGTATTTGCGGGAAGCGGCCTCAATTATTATCTGCTGAAAAACGTGATCAACACCTCGCCACGCCTTGAAGACGTCGTCAATGTGCTTACGTTCATCGGGAACGAGAAGGATTTTTTGTCGACCAGGGTATCATACAAGCTGAACCTTAAAGGCCCCAGCTACAGCGTTCAAAGCGCCTGTTCGACATCTATGGTTGCCGTCCATCTGGGCTGTCAGAGCCTCCTCTCTTTTGAATGCGACCTGGCGCTCTGCGGCGGCGTGTCCCTGCAGACGCCCCGCATGTATGGCTACCTCTACTCGGAAGGGGAAATATTTTCTCCCGATGGCCAGGTCAGGGTCTTTGACAGGAATGCCAATGGCACGCTCTTCGGTGAAGGGGCAGGTGTCGTATTATTAAAACGTCTGTCTGAAGCTGTCCGTGACCGCGATCACATCTACGCGGTTATTAAAAGCACTGCCGTTAATAATGACGGCTCTCAAAAAGTGGGTTATACTGCGCCCAGCGTTTCCGGCCAGGCGGAAGTTGTCAAGCTGGCCCAGAACATTGCCGGAATTAACGCGGAAGACATAGCGTATATCGAGGCCCATGGCACCGGCACTCCCATGGGAGATCCAATTGAAGTCACCGCGCTCACGCAGGTGTTCAGGGAGACCGGTTCAGGAAAAAATTTCTGCGCCCTGGGTTCAGTGAAGGCGAATATCGGCCACCTTGATGTAGCTGCGGGAATCGCGGGATTGATCAAAGCAGCCCTCTGTTTAACATACAAAAAGATACCGCCGCAGATAAATTTCCAGGATCCCAATCCGGAGCTCCACCTTGATGAATCTCCGTTTTTCATCAACACGGCCCTGTCCGATTGGCCTGGTATCGGCGAAAACCCGAGACGCGCCGGAGTAAGCTCCTTCGGCATGGGAGGAACCAATGCCCATGCAGTGCTTGAAGAGGCTCCCGGTCAGGCGGATTCAACCGCATCATGCAGGGCCTTTATATTTAATTTTTCAGCCGTGAAAAAAGAATCATTATTACCCATGGTGCAGAATTTCGGCACATTTCTCACCCGGAACCAAGGGGTGAATCTTGCTGATATTGCTTATACGCTCAACACCGGCAGAAAACAATTTCCGGTCAGGTATTCTATCACCGGTGAATCTTTTCAAGATATTGAAGAAAATATCAGAGCGGATAAGATTGAATCATCCATTTCTGATGTGCGTGAGAAAGCCATTAAGAATGTGGTCTTTTTATTCCCGGGGCAGGGCTCGGAATATCAAAAAATGGGATATGATCTTTATCACAATGATGGCTTGTTTAAAAGCCTGGTAGATTCATGCGCCGGATTGATCAAAAAACATTCCGGGAATGATATTCTGAAAATTATATTTGGATCAGATTCTGATTCGGATAACCTTTTACATCAAACGCAATACGCTCAAGCGGCTTTATTTGCTATTGAATATTCCCTGGCCGCATATTTACTGCAGCTGGGAGTTAAGCCAGCGGCATTGATAGGCCACAGCCTGGGTGAAATAACCGCCGCCTGTGTGGCTGGATTATTCAGCCTGGAAGATGCCATCCAGCTGGTACTGGCGCGGGGTAAGGCCCTGCAGGGTGCTCCTGAAGGATCAATGATGGCAGCGCTCATCAATGAGGAAGAAGCGAAGAAATACGTCAGCGATAAAGTTTATATTTCAAATGTAAATTCCGACAAACAATGCGTCTTTTCCGGAGAGTCCGGCGCAATCTCGGAATTGGGGAAAATCCTGGACCAGTCGGGCGTGGTAACAAGTCTCCTCAAAACACAAAAACCGTTTCATACCCCTTTCATGAAGCCGGCCCTTACCGGGTTCAGGAAGGCGCTGGATACGATCACCTATCATGAACCTGTTATAAAAATAATATCCAATGTAAGCGGCGACTGGGTCGGTGACCGCGAGATGAGTAATCCGGATTACTGGGAGCGCCATGTACTGAACCCGGTACAATTCAGATCAGGAAGCGAAAAATTACTGGAGCTTCCCGATTCTCTTTTCGTTGAAATCGGGCCCGGTAATGTTCTTTCATCTTTAATCAGAAAAAGCCGCCTGTTCTCCGGTGATCATAGAATACTTGCGACACTTCCTCACCATAGTCAGAAGCTTTCCGACCTGGGTTTCTTTTACAAAACAGTGGGTAAGCTGCATGAATACGGGATATCGCTTGACTGGCGGGGATTCTATAAAGAAGAGAAACGGTATCGTATATCTCTGCCGTCATATGTTTTTATTAAAAAGAGATACTGGATCGAACCGGCCCGAAGGGAGTTTGTTGAGAGTATAAATCGGGACTGCGCCCTGGAAGAAAACCGCCTCGATCGCGAATCTCGCATGCTGTCGCAAGAAGGGGTGAAATCCGGCACTGCTGTCGATGAGATGGTTTTGCATGCATGGAAAGAATCGCTGGGATATGATGCAATACTGCCTGATGATAATTTTTTCGACCTCGGCGGCAATTCTCTTATTGCAGCGCAGATTATCAGCCGGATAAACAAACAGTTGTCAGTTTCAATGCCCGTATCGCAGTTATTCAATAATCCCACTATTGAAAAATTAGCAAAATATCTGAATGACCATGCAGGCGCATTGCGGGTGGATAAACCGGTAATCATTGCACCGCGCGTGTCAGGATTGCCGTCGGTCCTTTCCTTTGCTCAAAAGCGCCTCTGGTTTTTTCATGAATACGATGCGGATAATCCTGCCTATAATCTGGCCCAATCAATCCGCATAACTGGAAAGGTATCCATAGACATATTGATGAAATCCCTGACGGAACTGGTCAATCGCCATGAAATTTTCAAGACATCTTTTAAAACCATTGATGGAGAGCCACAGCTAATCATCAGCGATAAGCCTGACATAAAAATTCAGATAAAGGATTTTTCCCGGATTCATGATAAGAAAAAAGAAGAAGGGGTGCTGGAACATATAAAAAATAATGTTAGAATCCCATTTGATTTTGAGAAATGCCCGCTGTATAAAATTATTATATATATACTTGCGCCGGATGAATGCATGCTGGTCCTTTTTATCCCGCATATCATCAGTGATGGATGGTCTTTTGATATCTTTCAGCGTGAACTGGAATGGCTGTATTATAACATGATCGAGAATAAGGAAAACCGGCTGCCGGCATTAAGCATTCATTATTCCGATTATGCGGCTTGGCAGAAAAGTGAGCATGATAAAAAAGATTATTCCGGGCAGATCGATTTCTGGAAAAACTATCTTCATGAGTCCCCGCCGATCCTTCAGCTTCCTTTTGACTATACCCGGCCCGCGGACATGAAGGGCCGGGGTGATACCCTCTATTACAGACTTGCCGGGCCTGAGGCTTTTGCATCCATACAGGATATCGGGATGAAGCGCAATGTCACCAACTTCTCGTTTATCTTGACCGCCCTGAGCATTCTTTTCCATAAGTATTCAGCCCAGGAAGCAGTTATCCTGGGAGTACCTTATGCTGGCCGTGAAAATGAGCAACTGGAAAAAATCATGGGCTTTTTCCTTAACATGCTCCCCATAAAGACTGATTTTTCCGAAGAGCGGACTTTCTCCCGGCTTTTACAAAAAACAATGGCTGATTTACTGGAAGCAGTGGCCAACAATGATATTCATTTTGAGCAGCTGGTTGAGACCCTGCAGGTAGAGCGTCACCAGAACATACACCCTGTTTTTCAGGTCATGGTGGCCTACCAGAATTACATGGACACCACGGATGCTGGCCGGCCTCTGCTGTTCAGGCAGATATTTATCAACCGCGGCATCAGCGAATATGACATGGCTTTTTATATATGGGAAGAAAACAGCAGCATAGTCGGCGCCGTGGAGTATTCCACGGAATTGTTTAAAAAATCGACCATTGCCGGAATCCTGGAACATTTAAAAATAATCATTGAAACGGCTATAAAAGACCCGGAGATTCCCGTAAGCCGGGTTTCTATCATTACTCGTGAAGAAAAAGAAAGGGTGTTAAATGTATGGAATAATACCTATGAAGATTATTCGCGCATCCCGGCGCTGCCTGATCTCTTTTACAATGTTGCCGGTTCATATAAAAATAAAATTGCCGTCCGGTCAGGAAATGAATCCCTGACATATCAATTGCTCAATGAACAAAGCAACCGCCTGGCCCGATATCTCATGAAGAAAGGAGTGGAGCCCGGATCATTTGTCGGGATTTTTTTGGAGAGGAACCCGGGCATGCTTGTAAGCCTCATCGGTATATTAAAGGCCGGCGCCGCCTACATTCCCCTTGATCCGGGTTTCCCGGTTTCCCGTCTGGAGCTTGTGATTTCGGATTCACAACTGCGGTATATCATTACTCATTCAGATCTGAAAGACAGTATCGCGATAGGTGATACTGTCACAAAAATTATTCTTGATACGGAATGGGATCTGATAGGGAAGGAGGACCATCAGAATATACCATTAGCTACAAATAAAAACAGTCCGGCTTATATACTATATACTTCGGGTTCGACCGGTTTTCCCAATGGTGTGCAGATATCGCATAAAGCACTGCTGAATTTCCTGCTGTCCATGAAGAAAAATCCCGGCATCGGGTCTGATGACAACATGCTGGCATTAACGACACTATCCTTTGATATTGCCGGTCTGGAATTATTCCTGCCTTTGATATGCGGTGCCAGTATAGAATTGATCACCCGTGATCAGGCAGTTGACGGTATTGAACTGCAGAGAATAATTAAAGAGAAAAAAATTACCATAATGCAGGCTACCCCCGCAACATACCAGATTCTCTTTGAAACCGGCTGGGTCGAAGGGGGGGACCTGAAGGTCCTGTGCGGCGGTGAGGCGATGTCTCTGGACCTCGCCGGCAGGCTGATCGCAACAGGGGCCAGTGTCTGGAACATGTATGGGCCGACCGAGACGACCATATGGTCTTCAATATATCCGTTAACAATGGAAAATCTGAAACCGTTGATTGGAAAGCCTATCGCCAACACTCAGTTCTATGTTCTTGATAAAAATCTGGACCTTGTCCCTCCCGGAATAGCAGGAGAACTCTATATCGGTGGTGATGGTCTTGCTGAAGGATATATCAACAGGGATGAATTGACAAAAAAGCGGTTTATTCCCAATCCATTCACGAGCTTTTCGGGATCACGGATATATAAAACCGGGGACATGGTCCGCTATTTAGACGATGGCAACATCGAGTATCTTGGACGAATGGATTTTCAGGTCAAACTGCGGGGATACAGGATAGAACTGGAGGATATTGAAACAGTTATTGGGGGACATCCATCAATAAAACAGGTCGTATGTAAAATAATAGAATTCAGCGAAACAGATAAAAGAATTGTTGCCTATGTCAGGGTTGATGACAACTACCATGAATCCGATGTAAAGAACTATATCGGGGGAAAACTGCCCGATTACATGATACCGAACCATTTTCATGTTATGGAGCGGTTTCCCTTGACACCCAATGGTAAAATTGACAGGAAAGCGCTGCCTCAAATTATTATTCAGTCGATTGATATATTCGACAACTATTGCCCCCCGGAAAATGAAAAGCAGAAAAAAATTGTCGCGATCTGGCAGCAAATCTTGGGAAAGGAAAGGATAGGGATATATGATAATTTTTTCGAATTGGGCGGCCACTCACTGCTGGCGACGAAACTTATCCACCGGTTGAATGAGAATCTGGATTTTGTTTTTAAGCTGCGTGATTTATTTTCAAACCCGACAGTCGCAGGTTTGGCCAGGACAATTAATTCGGATAGTTATGATCAGATTCCCTTACTGTTCCCGGCGCAGCCGATCGGCGAGAAAACCCCGCTGTTCCTGATTGCCGGTGTTTATGATCAGTTTTATTATAAGCTGGATAAACTCGAGACTACATATGAAGAAGATTTTTTGCATTATTTCAATAACCTGATTGTTTATTTCCGGGATAACAGACCGGTATATGGTTTCCGGCCCAGAGGAATATTCTTAAATGAACAATTTCATAGTGATGTCGACGACATGGCGAAAGAATACATTGCCGAGATAAAAAGGATACAGCCGAAAGGGCCGTATATTGTCGGAGGCGAGTGTCTTGGCGGAATTGTGGCCTATGAGCTGGCGCAGCAATTACTTGCCAACGGGGACGATGTGGCCTTGTTGGTCCTTATGGACACATTTAAAACCGATAAGTACTTTGAGGAAATGTATAAAATACTGGATATAAGGCATCGATTATATACGCACATCAGGAATACGATAATAGGATTTAAAGAAAAGAAACTGTCCTTTATACGGGAAAGATTAAAGGGATTACCTGAATTATTCAAACTTTATCGGAAGGTGTTTCTACCCCTGACGAGGGATGATAGAAATCTGCGCAGGGTCCATCGCGGCAGCACTATTTATGCGGGCAAATTGATCAAATACAGGCCGCGATCATATGATGGTGAAGTGGCATTAATTATTAATGAATCATGGAACAGGCAAAAACCGAACCTGGGATGGAGCACAAAATATCTCAGAAATGTCACTATAAAAGTGATTCCCGGAGATCATACAACCAGGTTGACCGATCATGGCGAAGTGTGCGGAAAAACCCTCGCTGAATGCATCGAGAAGGCCATGTCCCATGTTAAAGAGTAAAAATAAATACGTGATTGGAGCGATAGCAGCACTAAATGATGGTTGCGTATTTTAATCACATTGCCACCATCAATAAACCCTGATAGAAAAAAGTGAAAATATTATTCGACAGTAAAGATTTTAATGGATTCTAATATCTGGAATAACCCACCTGTAAACCTGTCATGTAATGATAATGCAGTGCACATCTGGATGACTTCAGTTGCCACGCTGAAAGATGATATTCCTCTGTTTACGTCATTATTGAAGTATAATGAATCTTCGCAGGCAATGCGGTTTGTTTTCGAGAAAGATCATGATAGATTTGTTGTATCCAGGGTAGTGCTCAGGGATATTTTAAGCCGCTATTTGCCGGTTGATCCTGAAGCGATATCATTTATAAACAATGAATACGGCAAGCCGTTTGTTGATAATAAAGATAATGCCGAGAATATAACATTTAATCTTTCTCATGCAGGTGATCTAATTGTGTACGGAATTACAAAAAACAGAGAGATTGGAATTGATATTGAGAAAATAACAGAAATGGAATCTTTAGATGATTTAATCCGGCAGTATTTTTCTGAAACTGAACAGATGTATTTTAAGCCGCTGTCCCCTGAGAAAAAAAAGGAGGCTTTTTTCACCTGCTGGACACGGAAGGAAGCATATATCAAGGCCCATGGGAAAGGATTGTCATATCCTCTTGATGGTTTCAGCGTTACCGTTGATCCCCGTGATACTGTCTCGCTACTTCATGATGATAATGATGATATTTCATGCTGGTCCTTGAATGAAATCATTTATTCGCAGGAATATGCAGGGGCCGTAGCAGTGAAGGGGCATAATATCAATTATCATTATTATAAGTGGGATTCTTTGAGGCGGATTTAGTTGTTGATAAAAAAAACAGCGATTTCTTTATCATCCATGACCGTGTGGCAGCCTTTAATAATACTCATTTTTACAGGATAAGAAAGCGAAAGGGCTTTCCTGGCAAGCTCGAGGGATCCATAATAAAAACCAAACTCGTCCTTGTCCCCACACGAGATATAAATTGATGGAATTGTAGCTCCGGACGGCTTTTTCATATTATCAATGATATTATTTATTTCCCAGCTGGTTTGATCGGGTGTATGTACCCGCTGCGCGTTGATCATTGTTTTTATATTATTGCAAATTGTGTCTTTTTTAAATATGTGATAATTGATCAAATTCCGGAATCCTGAATTATGCTCTCTTACTTTTATACAGAATTGATTGATTTTTTCGTCATTTGAATGAATTGAAAATGGATAAATTGAAGGCGATATTATTGCTGCCTTATTAAATAGTTCGGGATGACGGAAGACAAGTTGTGCCGCGTTGTGTCCGCCCATAGATATTCCAAGAATATAACGCTTTTTAATAGCTGAATGTATCTTTTTTTCTATATGCGGAATTATCGTATCAAGAAAATATTCCAGGTGCCCGCTTTTATCGCTTTTATTTTTAGGCACCAGCACCCATTTTTCACCCAATGTAACTCCGATAACAATCGGAATCGGTTTTTTGAGTTTCTCCCAGTAACGTATCAAATCGCCATGTGAACGCAGCCATGTGCCATCATCTCCGCCCCGTCCATGCAAAAAATAAAGCACTGTATTATTATCAGAGTTTTTCTGATTTTCATATATGGTAAAGGAGAAGGGGATCGGGCTATCGATTTTATAGTTATTAATTGTGTAATGACCCATATGGTGTTTATTGCAACAGATAAACAGTAACATACTTGCCGACATAATAAAAATCTTCGTATTTCTCATATTGCTTATTGTGTTGAATAATTATTGATATTTAATTGAATGAAGATAAGGGTCTTCTGTCAATTATATATCGCATATAGCTATCACCCAAATATATAATAAAAAGTATACTTTTAATACTTGACACTAGATGTCATGTTTTCTATGTATAATTTCGGGTAATAATATTCATTTGCGCGTTTAATAATTAATTGCAGACGTATTTTTTGCATGTTTTCCATTCTGCTTGTGTGGAAAGGGGCAAAGGTGTGCTGGAATTATTTAACATGTATATTCTATAGATTAGACTACATGTTTTATGATGTCTAATGCCCAAAAAAATATTAATCCAATAATAAATACAATGAAACGTTTTATTCTTATAACAATTATTTCAATTTCTCTATTGCCGGTATCATGTAAAAACGATAGAGGAACGATTTTAAATATGCCATTCTTTTCCCTTTTCGGCGGTGGCGCGAGGGATATAACCTCCTTTGCGATAAATGGCGTACCTGCCACTATTAATGGCACTACTATCAACCTGACCCTTCCCTGCGATGGAATACTGACAGACCTGGTGGCGAGTTTTAGCACAACCGGCGAAAGGGTCGAGGTAAGAGGTGTCAAACAGGTCAATGGAGTGACCCATAACGATTTTTCAAATCCTGTCGTGTATACGGTGTTCTCAAAAAAAGGCTCTTCGAAGAGCTATAGCGTTTATGTTGCTGTCGCTAATTTCACGGAAAAAGCCATCACCCATTTTTCTATTAATGGCGTGAGCGCAACTTTTATCGGTAACAGTATCAGCCTTATTCTTCCCTATGGCTCCGAGCTTTCACCCCTGACGGCCACATTTAACACTACCGGGCGCGAGGTGACAGTCGAGAGTGTGGCGCAGATAAGTGGTGAAACGCAAAACGATTTTTCCCATCAGTTAACGTATACCGTTGAAGCGTGCGATGGATCGACTCAAGATTATTCTGTTACCGTTACGGTTGCATCCAGCGATGCCAAGGCTATCACGGCCTTTGCCATCAATGGAATCCCCGCTATTGGGATCCCGGCTTCCATTGATGGAGCAACTATATCCCTGACATTGCATTGTGGTACTGATCGATCCCATTTGATTGCAACATTTGCAGCTGACAGCCCAAACGTCAGGTTAACGGTGCGTTACAGAAGAGCGGAGAAACCGAGAACGACTTTAGCTCACCGAAAGTATACACTGTTACGGCAGCGGATGGTTCGACTGTAAACTATACCGTCACGGTGAACCTTTCCACCGACAGCAACAATAATATCACCTCGTTTTCTTTTGCTGCCGTATCAGGCGAGGTGGTTGCCATTAATCAAACGGCAGGAACCATTGATATCGAGGTTCCCTGCGGAACAGAACGTGATGGTCTTGTCGCCACGTTCGCAACCGAAGGCCGCACAGTCTATGTGGCGACAACAGAACAGGATAGCGGATCAACTGAAAATGATTTCACAGGCGACGTAACCTATAGGGTTGAAGCATGTGATGGTACGCCGAAGAGTTATACTGTTTCAGTACGGGTAGTATGCAGCAGCGACAAGGATATCACCAGGTTCACGATACTCGGTAGAGACGGAACTATAGGAGAGAATACAGTAACGCTTATCGTACCGTCCGGGACGGCACGATCGAGCCTTACGCCAACGATCACGGTCGATCCCGGGGCGAGCATAAGCCCCGTTTCGGGTTCATCGAATAACTTTACTGATCCGGACATTGAATACACGGTAACCGCTGCCGATGGATCGGAAAAAGTATACAGGGTCACTGTGACCAATTCAACAGACTTCATCATGGCCGGCACCTATGCGGCCGGTTATTACCATGACGGAACAAATAACATTGCGTGCCTGTGGGATTTGACTGATCCCGCCCGGAAAAAAATTGACCTGGCGAACAATGCTGTCAGCTCAAAGGCGGCCAGTGTCTCGGTTTCGGGTGATACAGTGTATGTGGCTGGCATTTATAACGGTAATGCATGTTACTGGAAAATAAGCGATGGTGACATCACAGCGCCGACTCCAACTGAGCTTGACAGCACCGGTGAGATTATGGTCGTTGACTCTGTGATACTCGGCTCCGATCTATATATTTCCGGCACCAATGATATGAATGTAAACAGTGAAGCGTGCTATTGGAAAATTGATCTCACCAATGTCAATACGCCTGCGATGGTCCCTCTGACCAGCGGGGCAGGGGGATCAGCTTATGAGATTATTAAATCGGAAGAAATTATTTACATAGCCGGGACAGCGTTAATGGTAACGGGCTACTATACTCCCTGTTACTGGAAAATAGAATCCGGCGGAGATTCCCGGCACCTTGTTTATAACGGCATTGCCCATGGCAGGTCTGTTATGATTTCGGGGTCCAGTAGAATCATCGGCGGATGGTTTGAGTATGATAGTGTTAATCATTACAAGCAGGCTTTAACATGGACATACAGCTTGACGCAGGTTCCGGCAATAGAATTACCGCCCGTATTTACCAGTGGATCATCCAGCTTCTCTATGGTTTCTGCTTCGCTGAATTCGGCCGGCAACCGTTATTTTATCGGGCAGCGAACCGGCATAGCATGCTTCTGGCTCAATAACGTGATTTACAACCTGGAGGGGGATGGTCCCTCATATGCATATGGGATCGCGGAAATAAATTCGGATATATTCATCACCGGTTATTATACAGACGGCACAAATGGTCCAACCGCGTGTGTGTGGACCAATGGGATAGCTGCCGATCTTCCAACCGGTGTGACCACCGAAGCTGCAGCTTGGGACGTCTTCGCTAAGGATTGATTCTTTATTGCCGGCAATGGGAGCGGGGCGCTATAGCCGGATATTTGCGTGGGATATAATCAGTCCCCGGTTAAATACTTCTCCAGATACTCCGTGAGGTCGCTCAGGTTCTTGCGGATCATCGACTTGAACTCAGGCGGAATGTTCTGGGACATGACCACCTTGTAATAGTTGATGGCGTCCCGCACTTTTCTCTTCTTGATATATTCGTCGGCCTTTTCCAGCATTGGCTTGTACTTATAAAAGGCATACTCGATGATGTTCTTTTCACGGGAGAGCCCGATCTCGTCAGGGAGCTTGGAGAAGTCGTAGCTTACCTTCAGAATGGGAAGCTCTTTCGTTTTGCGTTTCGTGGTTGAAAGTAACCGGCGGTAGAAGGACTCGTCCTCCCGCTTCTTCAGGTCGATCTCGTCCGTGGTGGTGACGTCTTCGCCGTGGTCCACCTTCTTTTCCCCCAGTATCTCGAAGTCGCCCTTGTCGCGCTCCTTCTTGTCTTCACGGAGGATCTTCTCGAATATCTCATCATCTGTCAGCTCGTCGCCGGCCTTATCCTTGCCGTACTCGCTCAGGAGCTCGAAATCATCCTTTTCCTCGGCGTCTTCGGATGTCTGCGACATATGGTCTGAAGTCGAAGATCCCGGCTTGTTTATCGAGGAGGACCCCGGCGCTTTATGCCTGGGGATGCGGTCAATCATATCTTTCAAAGAGCGGGACTCTCTCGCTGCCGTGAGGGAAGGCTCGGCGTCCGATTCGGGGATGCTGGCCGCGGCCATATCCCTGACAGCCTTACTCAGGCCCTTGAATTCCCTCCGGAGGTCAGAGAGCTCATCGGAACTTGCGGCGCCTCCCATGTCACGGGCCGGATCTACTCTGTCCAGCCGGTCGGTCAGGCCCGAAAGGGCCTCGACGAGCTGTGTCTGCGCCGTTGCCGCCTCGTCGCCCGATGCGCCCTTGATCCTGTTCAGCTCCTCCCGGACGTCGCTCAGCTCGCTCTTCAGCTTCTGCGTAACGTTCTGGACAATGGAATCAACATCGACGTTCCTGGAGGTATCGACGAAACCGATGTGTATGGTTTCCGGCAGCGAATCGATTTTTATGGCGTTGGAGGGCATGCCGCCAAGCTTGATCTTGATCTCGTTTCCCCCGCCGAGGCCGCCTTCTTCGCCGGAGACGCCGCGCTTCGCCTGTTCCTCCTTGCGTCTGGCTGCTTCCTCTTTTTTCTTCTTAAATTGCTTCAGGTACTCTATATCGGCGTCTATCTTGAATCTGGTTTCGATGTCCTGTATACGTGACCTCACCCCTTCATACAGGGATATGGCGGTCGAAAAATCGCTCTTGCTGGCGTAGATCTCTGCGTTGATCAGCGTCCTCCGGTAAATCCTGAAGCGGGACGTTTCGGGGATGATCTCGTCGGCGAGGTAGGGGAGCTTGAAGGGGGCAGGCTGCTCATCTTCGGACGCCTCGGCCTCGTCGGTCGCGAGATCGGCTTTCCTCCTCCGGTGCGGGATGGCGCTTTCCGGAAAATCCTTCTCGATCTTTTTGTCGCTGGCCCTTCTCCTGAAGGTCTTGTCCTCCTCACCGGCGCTGCCGGCGTCGCCTTCTCTCCGGTCCATGACGTCACCTTTGCCGCCCATGAGCGCCCATATGAGGAGGAGGATTATTACCAGGAGAATGATGATTAAAATAATATTCATGTTTTCAGTTTCTTGCTGTTATACTGATAAAGTATATAACTATATATAATTTGTAAACATATAAAGATTAAACTTACTGCAAAACTGTCATTCCGACAAACCCGATAAACCGCCCTATCTATATTTTCGGTAAAAAGATTTGACTTTGATTGACAAAATGCTATATTTATAAAAAAAAGGTGGACAGTACCAAACAGTAACTTTTATAAGTTCCAAATATCAAAAAAGTAACGAGGATGAAATCATGGCACAAGATAAAATAAATAAGGATATGACCTTTGGAGACCTTTTACAGCAGTTTCCCAAGGCCGGGCCAATCCTGATGGGATACGGCATGCACTGTATAGGATGCCATATAGCCGTAACCGAGACCATCGAGCAGGGCGCCCGGGCCCACGGCATGGATGATACTATGATCCAGAAAATGATGCAGGATCTCAATCTGAAAGCCGCAAACTAGTACTTTCAAAAAGCCCCCGATTGACCATCGGGGGCTTTTTATATCATCTGGAGCCCATTATGTCAGAATTTAAAAACGTTTCAGTAATTAAAAAGGCTAATATTTATTTTAACGGAGGAGTCACCAGCCGGACGGTAATCTTCCCGGACGGCTCGAAAAAGACTCTCGGCATCATGCTTCCCGGAGAATATGAATTCAATACATCGGATAAGGAGATCATGGAAATCTTTGCAGGCGAACTGGATGTGTTATTACCGGGAGCGCAGTCCTGGAAAACCATTAATGGCGGTGAAAGCTTTGAAGTACCTGCCAAATCAAAATTCAACCTGAAGGTAAAAGGCATTTCCGATTATTGCTGCTCTTTCATAAAATAAAAGTTATGCAGAGAAAAAGGGCCTGTTGACCACCGGGGGCTTTATTTTATGGATCTCTCGCAGAGGCGCTGAGACGCAGAGGTTTGATAGTTTACTCCCGATATTCAATAACTAAAACCGGATAGAAGTTGATTTACAGCGTGTATTAATTCTCTATTTTTTCTCTGCGCCCCTGCGTCTCTGCGAGAGGTCTTGTCGTTATTGTATAGTACTACGCTATCAGCACCACCGTTGACATTTTCTTCACGTAATAGTTGTTTCCCTCCAGATACGGCTCCTTGCCCGCTTCGAATATGTCATCAGGTGAATTATTGGCGGTATCTATGGCTACTTTCCATGCGCTCCCGGACGGGGAAGGCGGAATTTCGAATTTCCGGCTGATCCTGCCGCTGTGGAAAATGATATACACGTCTTTGTCTGGCTTTCCATCGAGAGATTCGGCATAGTCTCCGCAGATCAGCATGGCAATGGAGCGGCTCTCTGGTCCCCAGTCGGGCTCTCCGGCTTTGAAGCCGTGCCAGGCAATGTCCGGATGGGCCTTGCCGTTATGGGCTTCTCCGGTGAAGAAGCTCACTTTCCTGAGGAGGGGGTGATTTTTCCTGAAGCGGATCATTTCCTTCGTAAAACGGAAGAGGTCCATGTTGCTGTCCATCAGCCGCCAGTCGACCCAGGATATCTCGTTGTCCTGGCAGTAGGCGTTGTTGTTCCCTTTCTGGGTCCTCCTGAACTCGTCGCCTCCCAGGAGCATCGGGATTCCCTGGGATAGGTAGAGTGTGGCGATAAAGTTCCTGATCTGCCGCTTCCGCATTTTCGTTATAAGCCTGGAACTGTCCGGGCCCTCGACGCCGAAGCCGCAGCTCAGGTTGTAGTCCTCCCCATCAAGGTTGTCCTCGCCGTTTTCGATGTTCAGCTTTGTACGGTAGCTCACCAGGTCGTTCAGGGTGAAACCGTCATGGCATGTGATGAAGTTGATGCTCTGCAGGGGTCCTTTGCCTGACACGCCGTACAGGTCGGAGCTGCCGGTGATGCGGGTCGCGAAATATCCGACACTGCTTTTGTCGCCGCGCCAGAATCTCCTGATGTCGTCGCGGTACTTCCCGTTCCATTCCGCCCAACGGCCGGGGAACTCGCCTACCTGGTAGGCCCCGGCGGCGTCCCACGCCTCGGCGATGATCTTGGTGTTCCGCAGTATCGGGTCTTCATGAATGACTTCTATCAGGGGCGGATTGCTCATGATGGTGCCGTTCTGGTCGCGCCCCAGGATCGACGCCAGGTCAAAGCGGAAACCGTCGATGTTCATGTCGATGACCCAGTAGCGGAGCACTTCAAGGATGAATTCGCGCACCAGGGGATGATTGCAGTTAAAGGTGTTGCCGCATCCGGAGAAGTTTGTGTAGTAGCGACGGTCGTCCTTTAATATGTAATATATGGTATTATCGATGCCTCGAAAGGAAAGGGTCGGTCCGATTTCGTCCCCCTCGGCGGTGTGGTTGAACACAACGTCGAGGATCACCTCGATGCCGGCATCATGGAAGGCTTGGACCATGTTCCTGAACTCAGCCACCTGTTCACCCATGCTTCCGGCCGACGAGTAGGAGCCCTTTGGTGCGAAAAAGGCGATGGTATTGTAGCCCCAGAAGTTCTTCAGGCGTTTCCCGGTGAGGGGATTCACATTCGTGTTGTCGTCCCCGTCGAATTCCTGCACCGGCATCAGCTCAACGGCGTTTATGCCCAGCTCTTTAAGATAGGGGATCTTTTCCGTGAGGCCCTGATATGTGCCGCCGTGGGTTACGCCGGACGATTCATGGCAGGTGAATCCTTTTACGTGTAGCTCGTAGATGATGTAATCGTGCTCGGGAATCCTGAGGGGCATGCCGTGCAATATCTGCGGCCTGTCAAGTGCGATGCAGCGGGGCATGTAGGGTATGCTGCTAACCGTGGAAAAGGAAAGGTCCAGGTCTGGTGAATCGGCGTCGTATCCCTGCGCAATGGTGAGGTTCCACTGCCGGTTTCCCGTTATCGCCCGGGCGCACGGGTCTATAAGAAGCTTATTTTTATTGAAGCGGTGTCCCTTTTCCGGTTCATAAGGGCCGTCTATGGAATAGCCGTAGATCTGCTGCTCCGGCAGGCCTTCCACCAGGATGTGCCAGATGTCCCCGGTGCGGTGGAGTTCCGGGTCCAGGGGCACCTCGATGAAGGGCGAGCCCGGATTATCAGATTCAAACAGGAGGAGGGTAACGGAAGAGCCGTGCCTGCTGAATATGGAAAACTGTATGCCGTTTTTGGTGACATGCGCCCCAAGGGGAAGGGGAGATCCAGGCATCGTTTTCAGGTTTCGCATGGCTCCATCCGGCTTATTTTACCTCAACTGTAAGTATCAGCTTGATGGTGTTCTGCTCAGGGTCATTGGTGTAGACCATGATCGACTTGGTCATTTTTCCAGTATGGGACCCGGTTTTAAGCGTTACTTCAATTTCTCCACTGCCTCCGGCAGGGATGTCCTTCTTGGAAAGAAGGACGCCGGTGCAGCCTCAACCGGCCGATATTTTATCGATCAGGAGCGTCCCGTCGCCGATGTTTTTAAAGGTGAATACATGCTTAACTTCAATACTCTGTTCCTGTTTGCCGAAGTCATGGGTGATTTTATCGAACTGGATTTTCGGCTTTCCGTTGCAGTAGAGCACCGCCGGCAGCAGGAGCAGCAATAGTAATTTTTTCATAAGAAAATGCCTCCTTGATGTACATGGTTAGATATAGCCGGGATTTTAATTTAGCAAGCATTTTTTTAGGCACTTTCACGTTCTCCTTCTAAGACCTCACCCGCGCTCTGGGCACCCTCTCCATTAAATGGAGAGGGTTTGTCAATTTAGTAAAATGAATCTATTTCCCCTCTCTTTTCTAAGGAGAGGGGGATTCAGTGGGTGAGGTGTTAAAGTTTTTAAATTTTTTTTAAAAAAGTATTAAGTATTTTTGAATCTCTACCGACCATATTAATGATTATTATTGATACACTCCTATCAAAATTTACCAGGTTGAAGGCTTTTGCAGCTCGCACTCCTGCAAAAGCCTTTTATTTTCTTACCCCATCCAGCTTGCGGCTTAATTTGTTTAATAATATTTTAGCGCCCCTTTTACGATAATATATACAATAGACTTGTTATAAAGTTTAATAATCTATGAAAGGGGCTGTCTAAAAAAGTCTGTCATGGAGGCACAGAGTCACAGAGATTCAAGATAAAAAATATAAAGTATTTCTAATGATATTTTATAATAAATTTAAATTCTCTGTGTCTCAGTATCTCAGTGGTGAATCATTTCTTAGTGAACAGCTGCAGAGATTATGAATAAAAATATGGAATTTTAAGTATCATATAATTCAATTAAGGAAGGATCTCCTCTCATGATTTCAACGGGAGTCCTTGAAAGATCAGGAAGCATGATATTCGTTATTAATGAACAGAACCCTCAGAAACGGCTTATTGACAAGGCTGTTGAAGTGCTGAAGCAGGGGGGGGTGATCGTGTATCCGACCGATACTGTGTATGCCTATGGCTGCGATATCCACGATAAAAGGGCCATAGAGAAAATCCATTGGATAAAGCATATCGGCCGCAACAAACCCCTGAGCTTTATTTTCAGCGATATATCGGAAATAAGCGAGTATGTCCGCAATATATCCGACAGGGCATTCAAGATCATGAAAAAAGCCTTTCCCGGACCATATACGCTTATTTTCAACGCCACCAAGCTTGTGCCGAAGGTAGCCATCACCAACCAGAAGACGATCGGTGTCAGGATTCCGGATAACAACATAGCCATGGAGCTGGTGCGCACCCTGGGGCGTCCCATCCTGTCGGCCAGCGTCAGCACGTCCAGCGGAGAATATATTGTCGAACCGAAGGACCTCGAAAAGATTTACCGGAACGAAGTGGAACTGGTCATTGACGCGGGCCCAAAGGTATCAGAAGTATCCACGGTAATTGACCTGACGGACGGGAACCCTGTTGTCATAAGGGAGGGAAAGGGAGAAATTTTTTTTTAGATGGACATCTTGTGGAGCATATTAATTATAGTCACGGATTGAATCTTGATTCGATAATCGGTATTCCCTGAAATGCTGGAGTGACTACTATAGAGAGGTATTATATGGAAGGATTGAGGGATTTCTTGAAAGTTGTGATAGCCATCACTATTTTCCTAGGACTAGGAGCGATTGTATCGTTTATATATTATAATATCAGGAAACGGGACCTCTTCGGCGGATATATCGGCGGCCTGGTGGTCGGATTTATCGGCGCCATAATAGGCGGTTATATTTTGGACTACCTGTTTTATAATATAGCCGTGACCATCCTCGAGTTTCTTTCCCGCGGGATCGGCGTCAATGTCATAGCCGGATTTATCGGCGCCTACGCGGCCCTGTATATCATGAACCGGCTGAACCATAACCGGGAACGAAAAAAGTATTAATCGATAATAACATTCCTGAATAATTGTGCCCCCTCAGGGGATAGTGGGGTATATACAAAGAGGGCTGACATTCAATGTCAGCCCTCTTTACGTTATTGCTCTCTGATTCTATCCGCTCTATCCGGACTTACGCGCTTTTCTGGTTCAGCTTTTTTCTCCGGATGTTGATGAGAACGACCGCTGTTATCATCACACCGATGAGGGCGCCGATAGCAGCTATGCTGGTGACATGGCGGTTCTTGATGAGATACGCTGTCAGTGCCGAGCCGTCCGGAACCGGGAAGGTATAGGTGGAGTCAGGCTTGAGATACCAGTCCTGGCTCTCCTTGCCGTCCGATTGATACCATTTTTCAAATTCTGGATAGGCCTTGAATATGTTGCTGCCTTTCTTGCCGGAACTTTCATACGGCCACATCCACTCGTCGGGAACCAGTACCGCCCAGGGGAACTTGTCGGTATCAAGGGTCTTGCCCACGAACTTGGTGGTCACGAAGGGCAGGTGCACCTGGTTGTTCTTATCGCTGTTTGCCATGATGTAGGGATCGTACGGCATCGGGGCGATCTCGGTCCTGGCAACCGGGTTTTCGAAAACGATGTCGAGGGAATGGACCTTGGCGTCGACATAGGTTTCGTTTTCCTTGGCGTTCCATTTCTGGTTCAGGTCACCCTTCGGGTCGGAGATGAGGAGATAATCATTTCCGAGTACATTTATATAGAACTTGTTCTTGTAGCCGGCGCCGGCGGCAAGCGTCT
Organism: Spirochaetota bacterium; assembly: GCA_041753395.1. Classification (GTDB taxonomy): domain Bacteria; phylum Spirochaetota; class UBA4802; order UBA4802; family UBA5550; genus RBG-16-49-21. The sequence goes on along the minus strand of JBGSUQ010000001.1, from coordinate 14,070 downwards.
TGCTCCGGATGTTGATCTTGCTGATCTTGTTCTCGGGGTTGATGTACTCAACGATGCCGAATTTCACAACCAGGTCGTTGAAGTCCGCGTCGCCTTTATTCGGGTACAGGTCTTCGAAGGCAATGGTATATTCATTGGAAACAGCCGCGATGAGTGTCGGATCTTCGGGGAACTGGTCAGCGTTGTCTGCAACGCCGTCTTTATCAGTGTCGACAACTGCATCTACGGTCTTCTTCTTTTCAAGATAGATGACACGCGAAATTACAGCGAGGTCCTGGACATTGTCGACTGTTATGGTTTTGGTCACATAGTCCGGATGCTCGATGATGATTTCCAGTGTGGAGCAGGTCTGGTTTACCGTGGCATTGAAAGCTGCTTTTCCAGCACTATCCGAAACGGAAGAGGAGACTGATTCCCCCAGGGTGGAGACATTGATGCTGGCCATGGCTACGGAAGTACTTGCATCGGCCATAATGGCAAGGTCGAAGTCAATGTTCTTGACCGTGGCATACTCGAATTCGGAAGTTGAATTCGTGTCTTTATTTTCATCAGCCGGAGGCTGTGTTCCGCCGGTGGAGCCGCTTTCCTGGTTTGATGACCCGGTGTTTTCTGTGGTAGTTTCAGTAGATGTTTCTGTATTTACCGTTGACCCGGTTTCCTCTGTTACAGCAGGGGTAGTGATCTCGGTAGTTCCCGAGGAACCTTTCTCGGTTACGGTGGTTGATTCTACATTTGCCAGTTCAGCACCGAGAAGCGGGAAAAGATCCTTTTTAGAATCCTTGCAGGCAATCATGGTTGCTGATACAACCACAACGGCGAGCACAAATAGTTTTTTCATTTAAAGGCCTCCAAAGTGGATAAATATTCTCAAGTTGTAATAAGAACATAATAATAAAATTGGCAATAATTGTCAACAAAAAAACCCACCCGCATGGGCTTTATAAGTGTTTTTTGTATACATTTTAGAAAAAATATGAAAAATATATGTACATAATAATTATAGTGAATATTAAAATCTTGTTTTCAACTAGATGGTATCGTGAAGAATTTAAAAATAACCATCAGTAATATAAATATATATTTTTTTCTTGACAAAATGTATGACAAAAATATAACAAAAGCGTCATACTTGAAGACGGGTGCATATAGTAACTGTCGTACAATTAATAGGCAATACTATGACAAAAGATGATACAAAAGATAGACGGATCAATATCCGTCTCGATGAAGAAACATATCGCGCCATAAAAAAAATCGTGGAGAACGATTTAAAAACCGACATTTCTTCTTACTGTAGATCATTACTCCTGATAAGCACTCTCCATGACTCCGCTGTTTTTAGAATAAAGAACGCGGTTGAACGATTCGGCAAAGAGACAACTACGGATAATATGGAATATATGCTAAAAATCAAAGATGAAATTCTATTCATAGAAAAATTTCTGACCACAATAAAAGATGACAGGCAAAAATATAATGACTTCATTTCCATGATAGAGAAATGGCATGAAACCATAAGGAACGAAGCGCGTGAATACTTTAAAAAGCATAATGACTTAATAGACTTATGGGAAAAAGAAGGCAGAGAGTATTGGGGTGAAGAATATGATACAAATCCGACAATTTCTAAAAGCGGTTTAAACAGTAAAATAGATATTTAATTATACAGAACTCATTGATGCTGCTCTGAAAAAATAAAAACAGATATCATGTGACCGACCAGTTTAAGGCTGAAAAGCTTTTTAAATAAATTAATTTCTTAGGGGGGAATTGATATGGGTCCAGGAAAACAAACAAGACGTGAATTCATCCAGATAGCTTCAACAGCGGCAGCCGCCTTTACCACAGGCTGTATTTCCAACGAATTTGTGAATAAGCTGGCGGAAAAGGGAAAGAAACCCGGGGACTACCCGGTGGTCGTTATTGGCTCTGGCATGGGAGGGCTTGCAAGCGCCTTATATCTTTCAAAAGCCGGTTTTCCCGTTACGGTACTGGAACAGCATAGTATACCGGGCGGCTATGCCACCGCCTTTCAGCGGGGCGATTTTAATTTCGATGTGTCCCTTCACTTTTTCAGCTTGCAGGAAGAGCTTTACAGGGAGCTGGGACTTAACGGCAAGGTCGAGCGCATCCCAATCAACATGACGCGCAGGGTGATCAATAAAGAAAAAGAAATCACCATTCCCAAAATGAGCACGGAGAAATACATTCAATTTATCTGCGATTTTTTCCCCGGGGAAAAAGAGGGGATACGCGGCTATTTTGAATATTCCCTTGCCCTCTATGACGAGTTGATGAAGTTCGCCAAGAAGATGGAGACCGGCTCCGTGTTCCTGCCCTTCATGCCGTTCCGGTATCCGAAGATGTGGGAAGTGCGGAAGATGTCCTGCGCAGATGTGATTTCTAAATTCGTCAAAGACCCGGTAGTACAGAGCTCCCTGGGCGGTAACACCGGCGTTATCGGGCTGCCGCCATCCCAGGCGTCGGGCTTTATGGCCACATTGCTTGTCGGATACTTCATGAAAAATGAATTCTATTACTTCAAGTCGCGGTCGCAGGATTTGAGCAATTCCCTTGCCGCAGTCATAAAAGAGAACAAGGGAACACTGATATTCAACAAGAGTGTAAATAAAATTCTTACCAAGGGAAACAGCGTGTCCGGTGTCCAGACCGAAGACGGCGAAACCTATCCAGCGAAAATAGTGGTGAGCAACGCCAACGCGCCCGACACATTTGGAAAGTTCCTGTCCCACAACAGTGAAGCAAAAAAGTACATGGAAAAACTTTCGGCGTATAAACCGAGCATCTCGTCCTTCATAGTCTGGCTGGGGTTGAAGGGCGATCTGCGCGGGAAAGTCCGCGATCACGCCATAAGCATTTATACCGGATCGGACACGGAAAAAGACTTTGAGTATTATCTCAAGTGCGACGCGGAAAAATGCCCGGTATTCGTAGCACTCTATGACAACTACTACAAGGGCTATTCAAAGCCGGGAACATCCACTCTCACTATCATGATATTGAGCGGGTATGAGCCGTGGCGACGCTTCGAGAAAGATTATTTCGCAGGCAATAAAGACGCATATAACCGTGAAAAGGAGCGGATCGCCAACAAGCTGATCAAACGGGTTGAGGAAAAAGCCATTCCCGGACTATCCTCGAAGATACAGGTCATGGAGGCGGCAACGCCGCTGACAAACATGAGGTTTACCCGGAACCCGGAGGGTGCGATATACGGCTATCCGACCTCCATGGATAACGCTTACATGAACAGGATTAAAAACTCTACTCCCATAGAGGGCCTGTACCTATCAAGCGGTTGGGGAAACAATGCAGGCTCCTATTCCGGCGGTATCATGAACGGGAGGGATGTCTATAGATTGATAATGAAGGAAATGTAGGAGGAGGCTGCCATGAATATTGTGGTTTTTATTAAACAGGTAATCAATGTTGATCAGAAAATAAAATTGAATGAAGATGGATATATTCAGAAATCCGGCCTGGAATATGTTATAAGCGCCTGTGATGAGTGTGCTATTGAAGAAGCCATCCGGATTAAGGAGAAAAACAAAGACGTAGAAGTAACCCTGGTCAGCATGGGACCGGCAAGAGCAAAAAAAGCAATTCGCAAAGGACTGTCTCTTGGAGCGGATAAAGCCATTCACCTTCTGAATGATGCTTATAATTCCAATGATGCCACGGTAAATGCCAGAATATTTGCCAGTGTATTAAAAACCATTCCTTTTGATGTAGTGTTCCTCGGAAAACAGGCCCAGGACTCAGACATGCAGGCAACGGCTGAAATTCTTTCTGAAATGCTGGGATTGCCCATGGCTTCTAACTGCATAAAAGTAGATATTCAGGCTGATAAAACAGTTGTACATCGCCAGGCTGACAGGCACCTGGAGGTTATTGAACTTGGAAAGCCCTGCATTATCAGCGTCAACAATGACCTCAACAATCCAAGATATCCAAGCCTTAAAAGCATTTTAACCGCCAGGATCAAGCCTATTGATATAAAAAAGCCGACTGATTTTGGTCCTGGTGTTGATCAGATCGGCAAAGCAGGGTCATTGATTGAAAGAGTAGCATTCGAAAAGCCTCAGGCAAGAGCGGCAGGCAAACTATTCGAAGGCGATGCCGTTGAAATCACAAATAAAGTCATTGAGCTTCTTGCAAATGAAGCCAAGGTTATTGGGTAATGGGGGTGCATTATGGCAAGGATACTTGTTGTTGCAGATGTTGAAAAGGGCAGTATAGGTAAATCCACCCTGGAACAGCTTGCTTTCGCACAAAAGACCGGGGTTCCGGCAGATGTGGTCCTTATCGGGAAAGGCGTGGGATCGCTGGCTGACATTTGTGCCGGCCATGGTGCGGAAAAAGTTTTTATTTGTGATAATTCAAATGTTGAAAACTTCTTAAATGCTTCATGGTCCGCCGTGATTGTGGAAGCTCAGAAACAAAGCGGGGCCGATATAATTTTAATAAAAGCTTCTGAACTTGGAAAAGCCCTGGCTCCAAAAGTCGCGGGAAAATTACATGCCGGTATTGCCAATGATTGTAGTACCGTTGCGATTGACGGTGAAGCCGTTACAGTAACGAGACCGGCAATTGCCACAAAAGTCCGGGAAATATTGAGATTCAAGTCTCCCATTAAGGTCATATCGGTCAAACCGGGACTTGCGGACATGGATACCAGTGCGCGACCAAAAGCCGCCGCCAGAATTGATATTGCGGCACCTGCTCCTGATCCAAAAAATATTCTTAAAGGAATAGTATTAAAAAAAACTGAAAGAGTTGATCTTGAAGATGCGAAGATAGTTATCTCAATCGGCAGAGGCGCACTGAAGAATGTTGATGATGTCAATAAACTTGCCGATTCAATAGGCGCGGCAATTGGGGCAACCCGACCTGTCATTGATGCCGGTCTTCTTCCTTATAACCTGCAGGTAGGCCAGACAGGACGAAAAGTCAGTCCTGACCTTTATATCGCTCTTGGCATTTCCGGATCTATTCTGCATATTTCCGGTATGGTGGAATCAAAGTGTATTGTAGCAGTGAATAAAGATTGGCAGGCGCCCATCTTCGCTGTGGCAGACTATGGCATTGTTGGAGATGTTAATGCTGTTCTTCCGGTTCTCATGAATAATCTGGTAAAATATTTTAAATAGGCCAGGGTGTCATCTGTTAAGAGCGTATTCAATGATTTAAATTGTGAAAGTTTTATAATAGACTTGTTGCAGAACTACTTATAATTACATATATTTGCCACCTCCGCCTTCGACGGCGAAGGCAAATATAGTTCATTATTGAGTTTCGCAACAAGTCTAATAATTGGTTATACAATTACAGATTTAATGATATCACTTGAAACATTCTGAAGAAGTCCCCGGGTTTCCTCCAAGTTTTTAAATGGCCGGCGGATAATAATTTCCGATGCGCCTTTTTTCCCGATTCCCGGGATCAGTTCCAGGGCCTTCTGGGACAGAGTGTTGATAGTGATGGGGCAGGGCAGCGCGATCAGGGACCTCTCCCGGTGGGAAATGATAACCGCGTCATGGAAACTCATCAGCGGCAGCTCGACGGGAAATTTCAATGTTATGGCATAGCTGGCAATCTGCTTGCCGTAGGAATAACCCGCCTGTGTTTCAAGGACCTGGCATCGGCGGATTATGGTGCCCGGGGGGTATATACTGCCCAGCATGGCGTGCTCAATCTCGGAGCGTATCCTGTCGCGGTAATAGGTGAAGCGGTTATCGACGCTTCTCCCCGGAACGAATTTTTTCATGTGCGCCGGCGTTCCGGGAAAGGGCAGGATCTGGCGGATGTTGATCCGCTTGATAAGGAGTCCGCGCTCCAGGATGTCGGATAGATACCGGAAATTGGTCTCAAAGGTCTCCATGGTCTCGCCTTCGAGGCCGTGAAGCAGGTTCACGCCGGGAAGAAGCACCGGTATCGAGTCTACTCGTTTACCGCCGAAGCCGTTGATGATCTCGATGGCGCGGACCGCATCCTCCGGGGTAACTTTCAGATTATTCCTGCGTACCACCTCTTCGTCAAAGGATTCGACCCCCAGGGCCATAGTGTCTCCCGGCGTAATGGTGGCGGCCAGCTCCTCCAGTATCCGCGACGACTCTTCGGGAAAATTGGCGATGGTCCCGGGATTGGCATTGTCGATGTTCAGGACCGAAATGAGGCCCCGCTCTTTCCTGTTCCGCAGCTCTGACAGGAGCTCCCGTATAGGGGCCACCGCCGGTTTTGGGAACCCCCTGGTGAAGACAGTGCAGTCCGATCGGTACTGTAAAATGTCAGCTTGGCGTCCCAGCCTGAACCGGGATACGCCCACGGCTATCAGCGCATCGATCTCCGCGATGATATCTTCTGCTTCCCGGAACTCCACCGATCCGTAGAGACCCTCGGAGCAGAAGGAGCAATGGCTTTCCCGGGGGCAGCCGCGGGAAGTCTCGATTTCGCAGATGATGTCGGGGTAGCGGGGGTGGAGGCGGACCACACCGGCCCCTTTGACGGACCAGCGGGCAATTTCATCGGCGGATCGCCGCTCGTCGGCAGCATCGCCGCGGACGCTGGTAAAGGCGAATTTCTCGATATCGTTACGGACTAGGATCACGTTGCGATCCGCGGGAAGGACATGGCTTATGAGTCCGCCGATGGCGAAGCGCTGGTTACGGTTGTGATCGGCGATGCGCCGTATCTCCGCGGCAGTGCCGATTTTACTTCCCAGGTAGCGGCCCGGCACCACGGCGCCGCCGATGAGAAAAACCATGTCGTAGGCCCGGTCGAGGCGGAACTCGCTTTTCCGGAGCGCGTCAATGGTGAGGTAGTCGATGCATGCTTCATCAACGCCGGCTTCAGCCAGGGCACCGTAGATATACCGGGGATATGGCGAAACGAAGGGGGGGACGCCGAAGCAGGCAGGCTCATCGACATAGCAGTCAAGGATGCAGCAGTTCAACATAGTCCCGCCACGATCTCCTCGATGTCGCGGGTGAGAAAGGACTGTATCTTTTGTTCCACCTGCAGAACGAAATTCTTATTCTCGGTGATAAGGGCGACGATATGCTCGTTGATCCCGTACCGGCTGACCAGGTCGTCGACGCGGTCGTCGATGGACACAATCCGGTCGTGCATGACCCGCTTGTCGGCATAGAAGACGATTTCCCGGGCTTCAAGGTCGCTCTCCGACTTAAAGCCCTCGAAGATCACGTGGGAATCGACGATCTCCGCGATGGCGTCATAACCCAGTTCCCGCATCATCTCGCCGCCTATCAGGTCATGGCGCATCTCCCTGGACCCGATGGTCCTGGTCTTGGCGATGTCGTGGAGGAGGGCCGCGGTCCGCACCAGCCCGCTCTGTATGATGTCCGGGTCCCTGAGATGGGCAACCAGGGCCATGGCGACGTTCATCACCTGCTCCGAATGCCTGACTATATTATCCAGCATGTCATACCGCTTCATGAGCTCGTAGCATTCGTCTATGGTCGGGACCGGTACGTTATTGTTCATTGTAATGCGCTGATTCTCCTGCCTAATATGACCTCACCCGCGCTCTGCGCGCCCTCTCCTTTAAAAGGAGAGGGCTCCCGTAGTATTCGCCTTCAAACCATTCCTCCCCTCTCCATTTTATGGAGAGGGGCCGGTGGTGAGGTCAACGGAATGATCGTCATTTGATCCCCGATGCTCATCCTGAATTTCTCCGCGATTGACTTTGTGCACAGGGCCAGCTCGATAAAGCCGGAGCTGCCCCGAATGATGCCGCACTGGCCCTTAAACAAATCCCCATAACTGCGGATGCAGATGGATTTGAACCGATATCGTCCTGATGAAACCGAATATAATGAGCAGGCTTCAAAGTCAATTGTATTTACGGGAAGTGAAGTTATGGCGTTCCCGAATTTGTCGATATGGATTATCCCGCATTTTATTGCATCCGGGGATGATGAGTACCGGGGGAAGGGGGCCGTGACGATGGACCCGGCGGGTTTGCCGTATTGCTCAGGCGGCTGCCCCAGGGAAAGCCCGGCAGCGACTGGGGCGAAGACGTCCCTGCCGTGAAAGGTGCAGGATGCGTTTTTAAATGAAGCCATATCGATATGATAAACCTTCAAATTATCGGTCATAACAGCTGATAGGATGCCGTTATCCGGCATAACAAAGAAGTACCGGCCGTCCGTCGCGACGATGCATTTCCGGTCGGTGCCTACCCCCGGATCAACGATAACGCAAAAAACCGTTCCCTGCGGGAAGTACCGGTACGAAGAGTAAAGTATGAATTGCGCGTTGAGTATCGAATAGGATTGAACGGAATGGCTGATATCGATGATCTCTACGCCGGGGCTGAGGCTCTTTATAACGCCTTTAACAACGCCGACGAAGTGGTCGGAATAACCGAAATCAGTAATAAGAGCTATCATGGTGGCCCATCTGGTTAAGATACTAGTCGTAATAATATTTTCGAATCAAGTCAATCATTTTTACTATTATAATATTATCACGGTACTATAAAAAAAAGTTGAAAAATACGAATATTATTTATATGGTAATGAATAGACGATACGATGATATATCTTTATACGGTAATATGATCCGGATGAAAGATAAAATAAATCTATGGAGAATTCAATGAAAAAACTAGCCCTTCTTTTTGTCGTTGTCTTTGCGGTATCGGCCTATGCGCAGGATGCGCCGAAGGAAAAATTAGCCAAATCCGATAAAATCCAGGTCACCCTGACCAGCGTTTCCCTGGAAAAGTACGGTCCTGCGAAAGAGGACAAGACATTCAAGGCGGGAGAGACAGTGTTCATCAACCTTGAACTGAAGGGGCTCCAGGCCAATGACCAGGGCCAGGTGGTTGTACAGGCTGATATTAACGTGCCCCAACTCAGCCTTGACAAGAAGAACCTGATAGACGGCTCAACCGGCGCTGAAGAAGTAGTGCCGATGTATTTCCAGATTCCCATCGGATCAGTGCAAAAAGGCGGTACCTGCTTTGTAAAAATTATCGTCCGCGACATGGTGGCCAAAACCTTTGTAGAATACAGCACGACCTTTAAGCTGAATAAATAATTTCTGCTCTTTACGATAAAGCGTGCCCCGGAGGCACAGTGCCTTACAGCACGAAAAACGTCCCCAGATCAACGGCCGGCATACGGCCGAGGGGGACGATTTTTTTTCCTCGTTCCTCAATAAAATCCACAATCGATACGTAATCGGGATGATGCAACAGGGATCCGGCGCAGAGTACCATGTCCTCGCAAAGCCCTGTCGCGCCGCCTACAAAACCGTAGCCGTATCCGGGCAGGTCAATATGACCGGCACTGATCAGCAGCGACGCAACACCCCGCGATGTAGCTGCCCTGTGGATCGACACGTCAGCCGTGATAATCGATTCATCGTCAACAATCAGGGAGGAGCACTTTGCGTAGCCCTGGCTCACGCCGACGGCGGCGACCTTCCGTGACTTTAGATATTCCTCTATGACCGGATCGGCCCCCGAGGAATGGCGGAAGGCCAATGGACCGGCACAGGCTATATTATACGGAACATCTCCCGGGTAATCCTTAATGAGTCGGGTGGGGCAGATGGTAACTTCCGCCTGCTTTTCGATTGTTGATATGAATGATGCGGACAGGTCGGGATGGCAGAAGACCCGGTTTCCATGGACGAATAGTTGTATATCAGGATGCCCTGCCAGCGGTGCGTCAACACGATCGGTTTTAGGAATAAGGACCGGTTCAATATCCAGCTTCTTCAGATTGTCGATGATTTCTCCCGGAGAGTCGGGATTGATGATGGCGATTCTATTCATGTATAATGTTTCCAAAAAGTATTGACATGGATTTTCAGTTGCATTGATTATGGATGCAAGCAGTTTTTCGATTGATAGCGGCAGCGACATATCACACTCGTTCCGCCTCGTATATACATCCATGTATAACGAGGCTGCCGGCGGCCTCCCTGCTGCCTACTCGTTGTGATATATCGCTGCCATTATGTTGTTTGAAGATATTGACATCAAGAGCGGCGTCGCCTTTCAGCGAACAGGCAGCCAGGATGTCCTATTTGGCGATTTCCCCTCCCTTGATGGGAGGGGTTGAGGGGAGGGTGAAAGATTGATATCACCCCCACCCGGCCTCCCCCATCAAGGGGGAGGGGAATATTAATGAATATAAGGTACGACAATGAGATTATCCCGATATATTCTCCCTACATTAAAAGAAGACCCCTCCGACGCGGTGGTCCTGAGCCACCGCCTGATGATGCGGGCCGGCCTCATCCGCAAGGAATCGGCGGGTATGTACCTGTATCTGCCCCTGGGCTGGCGGGTCCTCCGCAAGATCATAGCCATTGTGCGCGAGGAGATGGACCGGGCCGGCGCCCTGGAGTTCCTCATGCCGGAGCTCACCAACGCCGACCTCTGGAAAGAGTCAGGCCGGTGGGACACCATGGGACCAGAGATGTTCCGCATCCGTGATCGAAACGCCATGGAGTACGCCCTGGCCCCGACCCACGAGGAGGCCTTTACCGCGGCGGTGCGCGGCCTCATATCATCGTACCGCGACCTTCCGGTTAACGTGTACCAGATCAACACCAAGTTCCGCGACGAGATCCGCCCCCGCTTCGGGGTGATCCGGAGCAAGGAATTTATCATGAAGGACGCCTATTCCTTCGACATGGATGAGAAGGGCCTCGAGACATCGTACCAGGGGATGCGGGCCGCATACCGCCGCGTGTTCGAGCGATGCGGCCTTGACACGATCCCCGTCCAGGCGGACACCGGTTCCATGGGCGGCAGCGATTCGGAAGAGTTCATGGTGGCCTCCGAGGTGGGCGAGGAGTCCCTGCTTCTGTGCGACAAGTGCGGATACCGGGCCAACCGCGAGAAGGCGGAGTACGCCCGTCTGGCAGCCGCTGCGTCTGATAAGCCGAAGGAGCTGGCAGAAGTTGCCACGCCGGACGTGAAGACCATCGACGACCTGGCTGTATTTTTCAAATGCACTGCTGACCGATTTCTGAAGAGCATTATCTACGTGGCGGACGGCAAACCGATCATGGCGGTAGTGCCGGGAAACCGTGAGATCAATGAGCTGAAGCTGGCCCGCGCCGCCGGCGCCGTGCAGCTTGAACTGGCACCCGACTCCGTTGTGGTGGAGGTAACCGGCGCCCCGGTAGGATTCGCCGGCCCTGTGACAAAGAAGAACATCAGGATCATATTCGACATATCCGTGAAAAGCGTTGTGAATGGCATAACCGGAGCGAACAAGAAGGACGTTCACTTCGATGGTGTGAACCCTGGCCGCGACTTTACCATTAAGGAAGAAGCCGATATCACCAGCGCTGATGAGGGGGATTCCTGTCCGAGGTGCAACTCAGCCATGTACGTGAAGAAAGGCATAGAGGTTGGACATATCTTCAAGCTCGGTTATAAATATACAAAAACCATGAATGTCAGGGTGACCAACGAGCAGGGCGCCGAAGTGACTCCCATCATGGGCTGCTACGGAATCGGGATAAACCGCACCATGGCGGCCGTGGTGGAGCAGCATAATGATGACAAGGGGATTATCTGGCCCGTATCCCTGGCGCCCTTTGACGTACACCTGGTGGGCCTGGGGAAGGGCGATGATGACGTCAAGGCAACCGACGATATATATGATCTGCTGACGGGAAATGGGTTCGAAGTACTCTATGACGACCGGAAGGCGAGTCCCGGCGTAAAGTTTGCCGATGCAGACCTCATCGGTCTGCCGGTACGAATAACCATAGGGAAAACATATTTCCAGACCGGGGATGCCGAGGTAAAGCTCCGCAAGGGTGGGGAAATGATCAAGGTCAAAAAGGATGCACTGGTAGATAAGGTCAAGGAACTGCTTCGTTAACATCTGCTGGCCCCGGGTTTAAACCCGGGGCTAGCAATCGCATTCATCCCCAAAAACCGTTAAAATTCATCCAATGAAACCTATTAATATTGACAAGTAAATATATGTTTTCAAGAATGTTCGACAATAGCCATACCCAGCTTTGCGTGTTGGCGGACTATAATTATACTACATATGCGTACGGTGCGGATCGAACTACACATACAGGTGTTATATATAAATCGAAGGTTCGTAAAATTTTAAAAAAGGGAGTAAGGAGATGAAGATAGCTGTCTGTCTAAAACAGGTTCCAGACATGGAATCCAAGTTCAAAATCGTTGAAGACAAAAAAATCGATGAATCACAGATCGCTTTCAAAATCAATGATTTCGATAACTACGCCGTTGAAGCTGCTCTGCAACTGAAAGAGAAGTTCGGCGGGGAAGTCGTGATCGTTACCTGCGGTCCCGAGCGCGCGGCCAAAGACATCCGTCAGGCCTTCGCGATGGGCGCGGATTGGGGCATCCATGTGATGGACCCCGAAGTTGAAGCGGGTGATAATTTTGTCGTAGCATCGACGCTGCAGAAAGCCATTGAAACCATTGGCGGCGTTGATCTCATCCTCACCGGCGTGCAGGCCGAAGACGACCAGGCCGCCGTTACCGGCGTAACGCTGGCCGACCTGATGGGCTGGCCTCACTGCACCAACGTCAAGAAACTGGAAGTTAACGGTACTGCTCTCACGGTCAACCGGGAGCTTGAAGGCGGACTGAACGAAATTATCGAAATGAGCGCTCCGGCGGTCCTCACAGTTCAATCAGGTATCAATGAGCCCCGGTACCCGACCCTTCCGGGCATCATGAAAGCCAAGAAGAAACGGCTCGATGTTAAAAAAGCCGCTGATCTCGGCGCCTCAGCTGCATCAAAAACCGATTTCATCAAGATGTTCTTCCCTGTATCAGAACACAAGGCGGAAATTCTTCAGGGAGATGCGGCGACTGTAGCAGCAAAACTCGTTGAAAAATTAAAGAATGAAGCCAAGGTGATATAAGGAGGACGGTACAATGGCAAAGATAGTAGCTATAGCTGAACATAGAAATGGAAAATTAACTGATGCCACCCTTGAGCTCTGCAAGGCAGTGAAAGCGCTGGCATCTGCCCTGGGCGCCGAGCCGGCAGTGGCTATCATGAGTAAAGATGATTCACTGGCAAAAGAAGTCGCGAAATATATCCCGACAGTTTTTTGCGTCGCCAACGCTGCCCTTGAGGGTTATACCGCCGACGGTTACACCCAGGCGATCAAGGCTGTTGTGGATGCGCAGGACGTCAAAGGCGTCCTTATAGCTCACTCATATGACGGTGTCGACTATGCCGCTAAGGTCGCCATGGCGATCGGTGCCGGCATTGTGTCGAACTGCAACAAGGTCCGCGTGGACGGTGGTAAAGTTATATTCACCCGGAACACCTACAATGGTAAGATCCAGGAAGAGAAGTCAGTAAAAACCGAAAAATTCGTTGCTACTTTCGAAAAAGGAGCCTATGACATGGAAGCGGCCGGCGGAGCCGGCGCGGTTACCGCCGTTACGGCGAACATCGCCAATGTACGGACCAAGTCTAAAGGCATCATCGAAATGATGGCGGGGGCCGTCGACATTTCCCAGGCCAAGATCATTGTATCCGGCGGACGGGGATGCAAAGACGCTGACAAGTACAAAGAATTCATCGTCAGCCTTGCCCAGAAGCTTGGCGGCGAGTACGCGGCTTCACGGCCGGTGGTTGACTCAGGCTGGACCGATGCAGCCCGTCAGGTCGGGCAGTCCGGCAAGACCGTTGCTCCGGACCTCTACCTGGCCTGCGGTATCTCCGGTGCCATCCAGCACGTGGCCGGTATGAAAGGCTCCAAGTGCATCGTGGCCGTCAACAAAGACCCGGAAGCCCCTATCTTCAACATAGCGATGTACGGGATCGTGGGCGATCTCTTCGAGGTCATTCCGCAGATAAAAGAGAAACTCTAAGACTCAATTGCATAGAAACAAAAAAGCTGCCCTTGCGGGCAGCTTTTTTTTTGCTTCCCCCGGAGCGGGGGGCATTTTGACCGTGAGACGGTCAGCAATTTTGAAAGGGGAAGAGGGTGACTTCCCTCTTCCCCTTTCGATCCCCATCACCCCGGTCACTCAGTCGCCGCGACGGGCTA